>NZ_JBXAIT010000006.1:0-599552 GCF_058796495.1 Variovorax sp. GW823-FHT04B03 | reverse complement strand
CATTCGAGCGGGGTGGCGCAGGCCTGGCAGAACTTGGGGTGGGGCATGGGAAGTCTCTGTTCTTTTTCTCGGGCGTGCGGCGCCCGGTGGGCGCCGCCGCGGTGTGAAGGGATCAGGCGGGGAAAACGCCCGTCGACAGGTAGCGGTCGCCGCGGTCGCAGACCACGAACACGATGGTGGCGTTCTCGACCTTCTTCGACACCTCGATGGCCGCCCACAGCGCGCCGGCCGCCGAGATGCCGCCGAAGATGCCCTCTTCGCGCGCCAGGCGCCGGCACATCTCCTCGGCGTCGTCCTGGCTCACGCTGATTTCCTCGTCGACGCGGCTCGGGTCGTAGATCTTCGGCAGGTACTCGACCGGCCACTTGCGGATGCCCGGAATGCGCGAGCCTTCGGCCGGCTGCGCGCCGACGATGCGCACCGCCGGGTTCTTTTCCTTCAGGTAGCGCGAGACGCCGGTGATGGTGCCCGTGGTGCCCATGGCGCTCACGAAGTGGGTGATCTTGCCGTGCGTGTCGGTCCAGATCTCGGGGCCCGTGGTCTCGTAGTGGATGCGCGGGTTGTCGGGGTTGGCGAACTGGTCGAGCACGCGGCCCTTGCCCTGGGCGACCATCTGCTCGGCCAGGTCGCGCGCGTATTCCATGCCGCCGCTCTTGGGCGTGAGCACCAGCTCGGCGCCGAAGGCCTTCATGGTCTGGGCGCGTTCCACCGAGAGGTCCTCCGGCATGATCAGCACCATGCGGTAGCCCTTGATGGCCGCGGCCATCGCCAGCGCGATGCCGGTGTTGCCCGAGGTGGCCTCGATCAGCGTGTCGCCGGGCTTGATTTCACCGCGCTCCTCGGCCCGCTTGATCATCGACAGCGCCGGTCGGTCCTTGACCGAACCCGCCGGGTTGTTGCCTTCGAGCTTGCCCAGGATCACGTTGCCGCGCTTGGCGTTTTCCGCGGCGTGGATGCGTTGCAGGGCAACCAGGGGGGTCTTGCCGATGGCGTCTTCGATCGTCGGATAATTCATGCCAGCCACTGTGCCATAATTTTGGGCTTCCTTCCGGATGTGCCCGGGTGGTGAAATTGGTAGACGCAGGGGACTCAAAATCCCCCACCGAAAGGTGTGCCGGTTCGATTCCGGCCCCGGGCACCACGAGACGACGCCGTCTCACCCCACATCAAGAAACCCGCTCGCTTCACTGGCGCAGCGGGTTTTTCTTTGCCTCGGGGCCTTCCAGACCGGGCATCGCCCCGCCCTAGCCAAGCACGTCGGCGAGCTTCACCTGCAGCGACAAGGCGGCCTGGTGCAGCAGCTCGAACTCGTCGTCCGGCAGCGGCACGGCCGTGAAGTTGAAGTGGCACAAGGTGCCGGCGACCGCGCCCGAGGGGTTCAACAGCGGAACGCCGTGGTAGCTGATGGTGTAGTCCCGCCCGGGATGCGTGGCAAAGCGCTCGTCGACGCTCGAGTCGTCGGTGCGGAACCATCCGTCACGCAGGACAAAGGGACAGATGCTCGCCTCGAAGGGCACGATGGCGATGTTCTCGGGGATCAGCTCGCCTTGCTTGTCGTGCAGGTAGAGGCTCGTGACCAGGTCGGCGCGAATCCTGTAGATCCCGGTGTACCGATGCGGCACGCGCGCGTTCAGGTAGGCGAGGACAGCCTGTGCGCCTTGATCGGCAAGCAACGCTTCAATCGTTTGGGGCATTCGTTTCGTCCGCTTCGCTTCGATCGGTTCGATCTGGAACCTGCCCTGCCATGGTACGCCCGGACCGATCTGTGAGAGCGGCCCCGGTCACCCGCTTCAGTCGAGCCGCCTGACAGGGCTGCGTCCTGGCGGTCCAATATGGCAGGACCACGCCCCCGACAATCCCTGCCCGTCCACGGCTTGAGTGAATCACCGTCGATCTTGCCTCTGTACAGCGCCTCTGAGCGCCACGGCGTGGAACATGACCATCGTGCCCGGCTCTTCCTTGCAGGCCTTGTCCAGATAGGCGTTGATCGTGTCAGCGGACAGCAGTCGGACCATGTCGTCCTTGTTGGTTGTTGTGTTCAAGCCTGTCAGAAAGCCCAGAACCCAGGAAGTCATCAGATGCGCCGCAATGGCATTTGGATCAGTTGGGGACGCTGCTCGAGCAGCGAGCCACAAACTGCAGCTGTCATCACGGACGCCGACACCTGCACCGTATGTGTCCGACGCATTGGCGGCAGGCGCCATCACGAAGGCAGCAACAAGGGCGAGGGCAGTCGCAGAAAGGCGGGCTTTGATGAAGATCATGGAGCGAATTAGGCCTCAAGAAAAACCGAACTACACCCTTGAGATCACCGGAACCAACACCGCGTCGCGTCTTCCCTTCGTTGTGTTTCGCTGGTGGCTAGCGCCACTCCCTCTCTCCTGTGCAAGCCCGCCTACACAGCCCTCAACGCCGCCACGGCGCGAATCTCCACCCGCAGCGCCGGCCGCGCCAGCGCCGCCACGCCAAGGATGGTCCATGCCGGAAAATCCTCGGTGATGTAGCGATCCTTCACCTCGCGAAAGCTCGCCAGTTCGCGCTCGACATCGACGTGGTAGCTCACGATCTCCACCAGGTCGGCAAAGCCGAGCCCCGCGCTCTCGAGCACCACGCCCAGCCGCCGGAAGGCCCAGTCGGCCTGTTCCGAAGCGCTCACGGGCACGCTGCCGTCGGCACGCAGGCCGACCTGCCCCGCCACGAACAGCAGGCCGCCGGCCTTGACGCCGGGCGCGTACTTGAAGGTGTCGAAGACGACGGTCGAGCCGAAGGTCGGATGGCCGTCGGGGATGCGGACGCTCTGTTTGCTCACGGGTTGCGTCCTGTCAAGCTTCTGCGGGCTGCAGGCCGGTATGCACCGTCGGATGCGCGAGCCGCACGCGCAGCTCGCGCTTGAGCCGCGTGTTGTCGAGGCGGCGCGATTCGCCCATGAAGCTCAGCAGTTGCAGCGGCAACTGCCGCTCGGCCTCGCCGCGCGCCACGCGCGGCGGGCGGGGCATGCCGTAGAGGTCGGCGGCCAGGTCGAAGTAGTCGCCCATGCGCAGCTCGGTGTCGTCGGACGCGTGCACCACGCGCTGGGGCTTGCCGCGGAACAGCGCCGCCACGCAGGCGCGCGCGAGGTCGTCGGCGTGGATGTGGCTGGTGTAGACGTCGTCCTCGCGGCGCAGCACGGGCGTGCCGCGCTCCAGGCGGCCGCGCGGCGTGCCGTTCTCGCGGTCGGGCGCGTAGATGCCCGGGATGCGCAGGATGCTGGTGCGCACGCCGGTGCTGCGGCCGAACCAGCGCACGGCGCGCTCGGCGTCGACGCGCCGGTGGGAGCGCGGGGTGTCGGGGCGCACGCCGCGCGTTTCGCTCACGCGCGCGCCGCCGCAGTCGCCGTACACGCCGCTGGTGGAGCCGTAGACCAGCGCCGAGGGCAGCGAGCGCAGCCGCAGCGCCTGCGCCAGCGACACGGTGCGCTGGTCGCGCCACCAGGCCGCGCCGCCTTCGCGCGCGGGCGGCGCCAGGTGCACCACGCGGGTGGCGATGCCTGCCAGGCGGCGCAGGGTGGCGCTGTCGTCCAGGTTGCCCACCAGCGGCCGGATGCCGGCCGCGCGCAGCGCCGCGACGCGGTCGGCCGAGGACGTGAGCGCCACCAGCTGCATGCGCCCGCGCAGGTTGCGCGCCACGCGCTGGCCGACGTCGCCGCAGCCGACGATCAGCAGGCGCTCGCGCCGGAACCGGGCCGGCAGTGCGCCGGAGGGACTATTGATTGAAGGCAAAATCCGGGTTTCCTGTCTCAATTCAGTTGTCCCGGCCGCACACAGCCGGGAAAGTTCACCCCCGAAGAATACCGATGACTGCTACAGCGCCGCACGAAGCGGGCTTTTCCATCACCGTCGAGCCCAGCGGGCGCCACTTCGTGGTCCAGGGCGACGAAACCATCCTCGCGGCCGGCATCCGCCAGGGCATCGGCCTCCCCTACGGCTGCAAGGACGGCGCCTGCGGTTCCTGCAAGTGCAAGAAGCTGTCGGGCGAGGTCACGCTCGGCCCGCACCAGAGCAAGGCGCTGAGCGCCGAGGAGCAGCTGGCCGGCTACGTGCTGACCTGCTGCGCCCACCCGACGAGCGACGTGGTGCTCGAGTCGCGCCAGGTCACCGAGGCCGGCGCGCTGCCGATCCGCAAGATGCCGGTGCGCGTGATGGCGCTCACGCGCCAGTCGCACGACGTGATGATGCTGCGCCTGCAGCTGCCGGCCGGCGAGCCGCTGCAGTTCTATGCGGGCCAGTACGTGGAGTTCATCCTGCGCGACGGTGCGCGCCGCAGCTACTCGATGGCCAACGCGCCGCACACGGTGGCCGTGCCGGGCACGGGCCTGGAGCTGCACCTGCGCCACCTGCCGGGCGGCAAGTTCACCGACCACGTCTTCGGCGCGATGAAGGAAAAAGAGATTCTGCGCATCGAAGGCCCGTTCGGCAGCTTCTTCCTGCGCGAAGACTCCGACAAGCCGATGATCCTGCTGGCCTCGGGCACGGGCTTCGCGCCCATCAAGGCGCTGCTCGAGCACATGAAGTTCAAGGGCATCGAGCGGCCCGCCGCGATCTACTGGGGCGGGCGCCGCCCCGAAGACCTCTACATGGACGCCTGGCTGCGCGAGCAGCTGGCCGCGATGCCGAACCTGCGCTACGTGCCTGTGGTGTCGAACGCCACGCCGGAAGACAACTGGACCGGCCGCACCGGCTTCGTCCACCAGGCGGTGCTGGAAGACTTCACGGACCTGTCGGGCCACCAGGTGTATGCCTGCGGCGCGCCGATCGTGGTCGACTCGGCCAAGCGCGACTACGTGGCGCTCGCGGGCCTGCCCGAAGAAGAATTCTTCGCCGACGCCTTCACCACCGAAGCCGACAAGGCCCTGCCCTGAGCCTTCGCGTTCCCCTTTTTCCTTTGCGCAGAACAACATGAAGACGAGACACTTCCTCCTGACCCTGATCGCCGGCGCCACGGTGCTTGCCGCCAGCCACGCGGTCGCACAACAACACCGCCCGATCCGCCTCGTCGTCCCCTACGCGGCCGGCGGCCCGATCGACAACACGGCGCGCATCCTGGCCGAGCAGGTGAAAGACACGCTGGGCGGCCCCGTCATCATCGACAACAAGCCCGGCGCGGGCGGCAACATCGGCGCCGACTTCGTCGCCAAGGCGCCGGCGGACGGCCTCACGATCGGCATCGCGGCCACGGCCACGAACGCGGTGAACCCGTGGCTGTACAGCAAGATGCCGTTCAACGCCGCGACCGACTTCGCGCCGATCACGCAGATGGTGCGCGTGCCCAACGTGCTGGTGATGAACGCCGAGACGGCCAACCGCCTGAACATCCGCACGCTGGCCGACCTGATCCGCTACGCCAAGGCCAACCCGGCCAAGCTCAACTACGCCAGCGGCGGCAACGGCAGCGCCGGCCACCTGGCGGGCGAGCTGTTCAAGAAGGAAGCGGGCATCTTCGCGGTACACATTCCGTACAACGGCGGGAACCCGGCGCAGCTCGCGCTGCTGTCGGGCCAGGTCGACTTCAACTTCGACAACCTCGCCACGGCCGCGCCGAACATCCGCTCGGGCAAGCTGAAGGCGATCGCGGTCACGACGCTCAAGCGCAGCAGCGCCCTGCCCGACGTGCCGCCCGTGGCCGACACGCTCAAGGGCTTCTCGATCGACACCTGGTGGGGCCTGGTCGCGCCGGCCGGCACGCCGCCCGAGGTGGTCGCGAAGCTGAATCAAGCCTTCGTCGCCGCGCTGAACGCGCCGGAAACGAAGACCCGCTTCGCCTCGATGCTGGCCGAGCCGGTCGGCAACTCGTCCGAGCAGTTCGGCAGCTTCATGAAGAGCGAACTCGCCAAGTACGAGAAGGTGGTCAAGGCCACCGGGGCGAAGGTGGACTGACGAGGTCGTCCAGGGGCGCTGCGGCCTGCGTGTCGGTGGCCGCAGCCACGGCCGCCGCCGCTTCGGCCGCCCCGCTCTGGTAGGTGCGCAGGCCTGCGAGGTCGAGCACTTCCACACCCCCGTGCTCGATACGCAACAGGCCGTCGCGCTGCAGCGCATGCAGCGCGCGGTTGGCACGCTGGCGCGACACCGCCGACAAGAGGCCGATCTCGTCCTGGCTCAGCCGCACGAAGCGGGTGGCACGCGGATAGAGGATGGGGTCGAACAGGCTGGCCAGGCAACGCGCCACGCGCGCGTCGGGGCCGAGCAACCGATCGAATTCCATGAGGCCGATGAACAGGCTCAGTCGCGCATTGATGTGTAACAACAGAAACCGATTGAAGTCGATGCTGGTGGACATCAGCCGCTCGAAGCTGTGCCGCGGCACGCAGGCCACGCGCGTGGGCCGCAGCGCCACGCCGTCGTAGCGCCAGCATCCGGGGGTGAGCAGCGAGCCTTCGCCACCCCAGCCGCCGGCGGTCACGCCGGTGAAGGTGGACACGCGGCCGTCGGGCAGCGACACCGACATCTTCATGAGGCCGTCGATCACGCCGATCCAGTGATCGGCCGGCTCGCCGCGCCGCACGACGAAGCCGCCGGCCGGCACCACGCGCTCGTGCGACTCCTGGACGACGCGGTCGAGTTCGTCGTCCGTGAGCGCGCGCGCCCACAGGCTCTCGCGAAGCATGTTCTCCAACGCGTTCGACATCGCGCCTCCTGCTGTCGTCCCTCGTGACATCGCATCGGCCGATCCGTCGCAGGCGCCGGTCGGCGGGGTCCGTAAGAAATGTCGTTGCAACGACATCTTCGGCGCGGCGATGGTGCCACAGTCATCCGCGTTCGCCAAACAACAAGGAGACAACGATGAAGCGTTCGAACAAGGACCCGCGCCCCGCGCGCGGGCCGGACGGCGGGGATGCGCACGGCCTGCGCCGACGCGACGTGCTCGGCTACGCCACGGCCGCGCCGCTGGCATCGGCGGCGGCCGGCATCGCGGGGCTCGGCGCCCTCACGGCGCCCGCCTCCGCGGTGGCCGCGCTGCTGCCCATGACCCCGCCCGACACCACCGACCTGATCGACATCGGCGACGCGGTCACGCTGACGTCGCTGCCGACCATGCCGCTGGTGAAGGTGACGAACACCGGCGACGGCCGCGTGCGCCTGGCGCTGCCGCGCCTCGAAGTGGGCCAGGGCATCGCCACGGCCAGCGCGATGATGCTGGCCGACAAGCTGCGCCTGCCGCTGAGCGCCATCGAGGTCACCTCGGCCGATGCGAGCCCCGAGCTGATCTGGAACCAGCTCACGGGCGGCTCGTCGAGCGTGCGCTCGATGCACGCCGGCATGCCAATGCTGGGCGGCCTCGGCGGCCTGCTCTCGGGTTCGACGCCCTCGGTGGTCGGCCAGCGCGTGACGCGGCTCGATGCGCTGGACATCGTCACCGGGCGCAAGAAGTTCACGCTCGATCAGGCGGTGCCCGGCGCCAAGCCGACGATGGTGCGACGCCCGCCGACCATCAACGGCAAGTTCGTCGGCATCAACAACCTGAACACGGTGATGGGCATGCCGGGCGTGATCGGCGTGGTGCCGATTCCCGCCACCAACGGCATCACGCCGACGCCGCCCGGCGTGGCGGTGATGGCCGAGACCTTCGGCCAGGCCTGGGCCGCGGTGAACGCGCTCGACGTGACCTGGGCCGCCGGCCCGCTCGACGGCGAGTCGAACGCCACCATCATGCGCAAGCTGAAGTCGTCGCTGCTGCCCTTTGCGCTGCCGCCGCTGGGCGCGCTGACGGTCGAGGCCGAGTTCGAGTTCGCGCCGGCCGCGCACTGCCCGATGGAAGTCGAATGTGCGATTGCCGACGTGCGAGCGGATCGCGCCGAGATCTGGGCCGGGCTGCAGAGCCCCATCGTCACCCAGCAGGCGGTGGCCGCCGAGCTGGGCCTGCCGCTGAACAAGGTCGTCGTGCATGCGGTGCCCTCGGGCGGCTCCTTCGGGCGGCGCCTGTTCTGGGACCCGGTGCTGCAGGCGATCCAGGTGTCGAAGGCGCTGGGGCGCCCCTGCCGCCTGATGTACCACCGCACCGACGACATGCGCCACACGCGCATCCGCCCGCCGATCTACCAGAAGGCGCGCGCCACGATGCTGCTGGGCCAGGTCATCGCCTTCGAGCAGCGCATCGCCAGCGTGCGCCTGGACACGCGCCACGGCTTCGGCAACATGCTCGAGGCCGCCGCCATCGCGCTGCCCAACGCCTTCCCGCAGACGGTGGGCAACTTCGCGATCGAGCAGGTGATGTTCAAGACCATGGTGACCTCGCCGTACAACTTCGGCGTCACGACCAAGCTGCTGACGCCGGTGCCGATGGACATGAACACCTGCTCCTACCGCTCGGTGCACATCCAGCCCGCGCGGCTGGTGGAAGAGATCCTGGTCGACGAGATGGCCCGTGCGGCGCGCAAGGACCCGATCGCCTTCCGGCTCGAGTACCTGCGCCTGCCGCGCGCCCGCGCGGTGCTGAAGGCCGTGGCGGAGGCCGCGCAGTGGGGCAAGGCGATGCCGGCGGGCTTTGCGCAGGGCGTGGCCGTGCACCAGGAGTCGAAGTCCTTCACGGCCTGCATCGTCGAGATCGACGCGCGCGTGCCGGCGCAGGCCCGCGTGGTGCGCGCGACCATCGCCATCGATGTCGGCACGCCGATCAACCCCTCGGGCATCGAGGCGCAACTGCAGGGCGGCCTGTGCGAGTCGATCGCACTCGTGCTGTCGGCGGGGCTGCACATCCAGAACGGCCTGCCGCTGGAAGGCAGCTACTCGCAGTACCACTTCTCGCGCATGAAGCACTACCCGAAGGACGTGAAGATCATCATCATGCCAGCCAATGGCGAGGCCATCGGCGGCCTGGGCGAGGTCGGCCTGTCGGCGAGCTCGGGCGCGATCGCCAACGCTTATGGGCGCGCCACCGGCATCAAGCCGCGCAGCTTCCCGCTGAACTTTCCGGTCGACTTCACGCCGATCCCGCCGGGCAAGCTGCCCACGCCCGTCAACGTTCCGATCCCCGCCTGAGGAGACCCACCATGCCTGTGCAATCTTTCAAGGTGAACGGCCAGAACGTCGACGTCGAGGCGCCCGACGACCTGGCGCTGCTGTGGGTGCTGCGTGACAAGCTCGGCATCACTGGCCCGAAGTACGGCTGCGGCATCAACGTCTGCAAGGCCTGCACCTGCCACGTCGACGGCAAGGCCGTGACGACCTGCTCGGTGCGCGTGTCCGACGTGCGCGGCCGCCAGGTGACAACCATCGAGGGCCTGGCCAACGGCAACACGCTGCACCCGGTGCAGCAGGCCTGGATGAACCTGGACGTGCCGCAGTGCGGCTTCTGCCAGCCGGGGCAGATCATGGCGGCGGTCGACCTGCTGCGGCGCACCCGCAATCCGACCGATGCCGACATCGATGCCATCGAGAACGTGTGCCGCTGCGGCACCTACGGCCGCATCCGCGAGGCGATCAAGGCCGCCGCCGCGATGATGGGATAGGGACAGACGGAAAAACGGCCAGCCACCGCGCTCTGCGGTGCTGGCCGGTTGGCGCTGGCGGTGCTTACTCGCCGAGGTAGGCGGCGCGCACGCGCGGGTCGCGCAGCAGTTCCTTGGCGTCGCCGTTCATCGTGATGAGGCCCGACTCCATGACGTAGCCACGGTCGGCCAGTTGCAGCGCACGGTTGGCGTTCTGCTCGACCAGCAGGATCGTGACGCCTTGCGCGGCTACGGTCTGCACCACCTCGAAGATCTTGTCGCACATGATCGGCGACAGGCCCATGGTGGGCTCGTCGAGCAGCAGCACCTTCGGACGCGCCATGAGCGCACGGCCCATGGCCAGCATCTGCTGTTCGCCGCCCGACATCGTGCCGGCCAGCTGGTCCTTGCGCTCGCGCAGGCGCGGGAAGGTCACGAACACGCGCTCCATGTCGCTGGCGATCTCGGCCTTGTCGTTGCGGATGTAGGCGCCGATCTGCAGGTTCTCGGTGATCGTCATGCGCGTGAACACGCCGCGGCCCTCGGGCACCATCACGAGGCCCTCGCCTACCAGGTCCCAGGCGCCGCGGCCCTTGATGCTGCGGCCCAGGAACTCGATGTCGCCCGCGCCGGCCGGCAGCGTGCCGGTGATGGCCTTCATGGTGGTGGTCTTGCCGGCGCCGTTGGAGCCGATGAGCGAGACCAGCTCGCCCTCGAACACGTCGAAGTCCACGCCCTTCACGGCCTGGATGCCGCCGTAGCCGACCTTCAGGCCGCGGACCTTGAGCAGGTTCTTGCCCGCTGCCTTGGTGGTGGCGGCCGGTGCCGTCGCGGTTGCCATCGTTGCTTCTGCGGTGCTCATCTCAGTGTCCTCCGGTGCCGAGGTAGGCCTCGATCACCTTTTCGTTCTTCTGTACCTCGACCGGGTTGCCCTCGGCAATCTGCTTGCCGTAGTCGAGCACGGTGACGCGGTCGCACAGGCCCATGATGAGCTTCACGTCGTGTTCGATGATCAGGATCGTGCGGTTGTCCTTGCGGATGCGGTCGATGAGCTCGCGCAGCAGGACCTTCTCGGTCGAGTTCATGCCGGCGGCCGGTTCGTCCAGCGCGATGAGCTGGGGATCGGTGGCCAGGGCGCGCGCGATCTCGAGGCGGCGCTGGTCGCCGTAGCTCAGCGTGCGCGCCTTGTAGTCGGCGAACTTGCCGATGCCCACGTAGTCGAGCAGTTCCTGCGCGCGCTTGGCGATGGCGGCCTCTTCGGCCTTGAAGCCCTTGGTGCGCAGCATGGCGCCGAACACACCCGAGTGCGTGCGGATGTGGCGCCCGACCATCACGTTCTCCAGTGCCGTCATTTCGGCGAAGAGGCGGATGTTCTGGAAGGTGCGCGCGATGCCGGCCTTGGCCACTTCGTGCACGGCCGTCGGCTGGTAGGGCTTGCCGGCCAGTTCGAAGGTGCCGCTGTCGGGCGTGTACAGCCCGGTGATCACGTTGAAGAAGGTCGTCTTGCCGGCGCCGTTGGGCCCGATCAGGCCGTAGACCTGGCCGCGCTTGATGGTGATGCCCACGTCCGAGAGGGCCTGCAGCCCGCCGAAGCGCTTGGAGATGCCGCGAACGTCGAGGATGGTGTCTGTCGTCATGTCTGTGTGTCCTTGGCTCACGGATTGATGGACATGGGACGCGATGCCGCACCCGGCACTTCGTCAGCGGGGCTGTCGATGCCCGGTGCATGGGTCTGCAGCGTTCCGGGCGCCACGGCCGCATGGGTCGGGTCGACGGGCGCGCCGTTCTTCTTCGTCAGCGTCTTGCCGTGTTCGGGCGACGGCCACAGGCCGCGCGGGCGCATCAGCATGATGACGATCATGGCCAGCGCGATGAACAGCTGGCGCAGGATGGACGCGTCGAGGCGGCCGTCGGTCATCGCCTGCAGCGGGCCGGCCACGTAGCGCAGCACTTCGGGCAGCGCGGCCAGCAGCACGGCACCCAGGATGACGCCGGGCAGGTGCCCGAGGCCGCCGAGCACGACCATGGCGACGATCATCACCGACTCCATCAGGCTGAAGGACTCGGGCGACACGAAGCCCTGGAAGGCCGCGAACATCGCGCCCGACACGCCGCCGAAGCTGGCGCCCATGCCGAAGGCCAGCAGCTTCATGTTGCGGGTGTTGATGCCCATCGCCTTGGCAGCGATTTCGTCTTCGCGGATGGCCATCCAGGCGCGGCCGATGCGCGAGATCTGCAGGCGGTGCGAGATGATGATGGTGGCCACCACCAGCGCCAGGAACAGGTAGTAGTACAGCGTGACCGAGGAGATCGTGAAGCCGTCGAACTTCCACGCCTTGCCCAGGTCGAGACCCCAGAACTTGATGGAGTCGATCGCCGTGATGCCCTTCGGCCCGTTGGTGATGTTGATCGGCTGGTCGAGGTTGTTCAGGAACACCCGGATGATTTCACCGAAGCCGAGCGTGACGATCGCCAGGTAGTCGCCGCGCAGCTTCAGCGTGGGCGCCCCCAGCATCGCGCCGAGCACCCCGGCCACCACCAGCGCGAGTGGAACCACGATCAAGAGCGAGGTGTGCAGCCCGTTCGGGAACATCGCCTTGAACCACGGAAAGGTGTCCGAGAGGTGCGACGAACCCATCAGCGCGTAGAGGTACGCGCCGACCGCAAAGAAGGCCACGTAGCCCAGGTCGAGCAGGCCGGCGTAGCCGACCACGATGTTCAGGCCGAGCGCGAGCATCACGTAGAGCAATGCGATGTCGGCGATGCGCACCCAGGCGTTGCCCTGGGTCTGCAACAGGATCGGCAGCGCCAGCACGGCGACCACGCCGAGGATGTAGAGCGCGAGGTTCTTGCTGTTCTTCATGGTGTGCTGCTCCTCAGGCCCGGTCCGCCACGCGCTCGCCGAGCAGACCCGAAGGCCGCAGCGTGAGCATCACGATCAGCACGATGAAAGCGAAGATGTCGCTGTAGTTGCTGCCCAGCACGCCACCCGTGAGGGTGCCGATGTAGCCGGAGCCGATGGCCTCGATAAGGCCGAGCAGAATGCCGCCGACCACCGCGCCGGCCAGGTTGCCGATGCCGCCGAACACGGCCGCGGTGAAGGCCTTCAGGCCGGGCAGGAAGCCCATCGCGTGTTGCGCGATGCCGTAGTTGGAGGCGTACATCACGCCGGCGATGGCCGCGAGCACGGCGCCAATGATGAAGGTGGCCGAGATGACCATGTCGGGCCGGATGCCCATGAGCGCCGCGACGCGCGGGTTCTCGGCGGTGGCGCGCATCGCGCGGCCGAGCTTGGTGTAGTTGACCAGCCACATCAGGATCACGAGCGAGAACGCCGTGACGCTGAGGATCATGACCTGCGTCGGCGAGATCACGGCGCCGCCCACGTGGATGGGGTCGGTCGGCAGCAGGTTGGGATACGCCTTGTTGGTGGGCTTCCAGATGATCATGGCCAGCGTCTGCAGCAGGATCGACACGCCGATGGCGGTGATGAGCGGTGCGAGCTTGGGGCTGTTGCGCAGCGGCCGGTAGGCCACTTTCTCGATCACGAAGTTGAGGCTTGCCGCGACGACGCAGGCAATGATCAGCGCAACGAAGAGGATCAGCCAGCCCGGTGTGTTGGGCATTCCGTCCTTCATGAGCCCGATGATGGTCCAGCTTGTGAGCGCCCCCACCATCAGCACTTCACCGTGCGCAAAATTGATCAGATTGATGATGCCGTACACCATGGTGTAGCCCAAGGCTATCAAGGCATACATGCTGCCGAGAACCAGACCGTTGATGATCTGCTGCAGCAATATTTCCATAACGCGATTCCCTATGTGTTGCACCTTGCGGGTGCCATTCACCTACCGAGGCACCGGTTTGGCGCCACTGGCTTGACAAGCAAAAAACCAGCCAACATGTGTCGCCGGCAGATTTGGTGGGCGGGATTGTAGACACGCCCCGGCGCTGTTTTGGGGCGGGATGACCGGGGTTTACCCGCTCACTTCATGCTGTATGCGCGTGAAGTCATGCAGATGCGCAAACCTGTATCAGCGATCTGAATTTGTGTTGAGGCGACGCAGTTCGCGCAGCTTTTCCGCGATGCGGATTTCGAGTCCACGCTCGACCGGTTCGTAGAACACCTGGCCTTCCAGGCCCTCGGGCAGGTAGCGCTCGCCGGCGGCGAAACCGCCCTCCTCGTCGTGCGCGTAGCGGTACCCTTTGCCGTAGTCGAGCTCCTTCATGAGCTTGGTCGGTGCATTGCGCAGGTGCATCGGGACCGGGCGCGTGCTGTCTTTCTTCACCAGCGCGCGCACCGCGTTGTAGGCCTTGTAGACCGCGTTCGACTTGGGCGCGATGGCCAGGTAGACCACGCATTCCGCCAGCGCCAGCTCGCCTTCGGGGGTACCCAGGCGCTCGTAGACCTCGGCCGCATCGAGCGCCAGGCGCAGCGCGCGCGGGTCGGCCAGGCCGATGTCTTCGCTGGCCATGCGCACCAGGCGGCGCGCCATGTAGCGCGGGTCGGCGCCACCGTCGAGCATGCGCACGAACCAGTAGAGTGCGGCGTCGGGGTCGCTGCCGCGCACCGATTTGTGCAGCGCGCTGATGGTGTCGTAGAACTGCTCGCCGCCCTTGTCGTAGCGGCGCATGCGCTCGCCGAGCACGCGCAGCAGCCACTCATCGGTGATGTTCGTGAGCTTCTCGGCGCCGGCCGCAACCGCCAGGGTCTCGAGCGTGTTGAGCAGGCGGCGTGCGTCGCCGTCCGCGTAGGCGACCAGGCGGTCGATGGCCGCCTCGTCGATGGCCGGAACCGCCTGGATCGATTGCGCCTTGGCAACGATCTGCTTCAGGTCGCCTTCGTTGAGCGACTGCAGCACGTACACCGCCGCCCGCGACAGCAAGGCCGAATTGACTTCGAACGACGGGTTCTCGGTGGTCGCGCCGATGAACGTGAACAGGCCCGACTCGACGTGCGGCAGGAACGCGTCCTGCTGGCTCTTGTTGAAGCGGTGCACCTCGTCGACGAAGACGATGGTGCGCTGCTGCGTGAGCCCGTCGCGCGCGGCCGTGGCCTGCTCGACCGCCTCGCGGATGTCCTTCACGCCGCCCAGCACCGCGCTGATGCTCAGGAACTGCGCGTCGAAGGCGTCGGCCATGAGCCGCGCGATGGTCGTCTTGCCGGTGCCCGGCGGGCCCCAGAGGATGCAGGAGTGCGGCTGACCCGACTCGAAGGCGATGCGCAGCGACATGCCCGGACCGAGCAGGTGCTGCTGGCCGATCACTTCGCCGAGCGTCTTGGGACGCAGGCGCTCGGCGAGGGGCTGGTGGGTGCGCGGGGCCAAACCGGGGACTGTCCTGCTGTGGGTGATTACTGCTTGAGCACGTCGGCGCCCGCGGGCGCCTTGAACTCGAAGGTGCTGGCGGGCAAGGCAGGGTTCACTTCCACCTTGCTGAACTTGAGCACCGAGCGCTGGCCGAAGCTGTCCAGGATCTCGAGGGCTGCGAGCGCGTCACCCTGGAAGCCGACCATCACGCTCTGCAGCTGGCCGTCCTTGTTCTTCGGCGTGGCCTTGACCCACTGCAGGCCGTCGCGCTCGGGCGCGGCTTCCAGCGCGAAGTCGGCCTGCAGGGCGCGCAGGTCGGCGGCGGAGGCAATCAGCGCGGCGGGCGTCGAACCCAGCGCCTGGGCCTGGGTGCGCTGCGTGACCTGGTTCAGGTCGGCGTCGTAGAGCCACAGCGTCTTGCCGTCAGCCACGATGCTCTGGGCAAAGGGCTTGCGATAGTCGAACTTGAATTTGCCGGGGCGATGGAATTCGAAGGTGCCGGTCGAGGTCTTCACGCGCCCCGGCTGGCCCTCGCGCGGCGGGGCCGTCACGGTCTGGGTGAACTCGGCGCGGCCGGACTTGACCGTCTTCACGAAGGCTTCGAGGCTTTCGAGCCCGTCGGCCCAGGCACTGCCGGCCACCGTGCAGATCAGGCCGGCCAACAGCCAGAGGCGGGTTTTCTTCATGGGAGGTTCCTCGGAAAAACGTTGCTGCGATGCCCATCGACACTACCCGCCGCAGGTGCCGGCTTCTGTAGGCTTTCATGAAGATTTGCAGCAGCGCCGGTGCGCGTTTGCAAATTGCCTCTCAGCACGTAACCAGTCCTGGCGCGGTGGTGATGGGGGTCGTCGTCGATGGTGCGCCGGCGGGTCACTCCGCCTGGCGCGCGGGCACGAGGATCTCGCGCTGGCCGCTGCCGCTCATGGCGCTCACGAGGCCGGCCTTTTCCATGTCCTCGACCAGGCGGGCGGCGCGGTTGTAGCCGATCTTCAGGTGGCGCTGCACCAGCGAGATGCTGGCCTTGCGGTTCTTGAGCACGACCTCGACCGCCTGGTCGTACATCGGGTCCTTTTCGCCGTCGCCACCGCCGAGCAGGTCGCCGTCACCGTCGCCATCGACCGTGCCGCCTTCGAGCACGCCTTCGATGTAGTCGGGCTCGCCCTGGCTCTTGAGGTAGGCCACCACGCGATGCACTTCCTCGTCGCTCACGAAGGCACCATGCACGCGGATCGGCAGACCGGTGCCGCTGGCCATGTAGAGCATGTCGCCCATGCCCAGCAGCGCCTCGGCGCCCATCTGGTCAAGGATGGTGCGGCTGTCGATCTTGGAGCCCACCGAGAACGCGATGCGCGTGGGGATGTTGGCCTTGATGAGGCCGGTGATCACGTCCACGCTGGGCCGCTGCGTGGCCAGGATCAGGTGGATGCCGGCGGCACGGGCCTTCTGCGCAAGGCGAGCAATGAGTTCTTCGATCTTCTTGCCAACGACCATCATCAGGTCGGCCAGCTCGTCGATGATGACCACGATGTGCGGCTCGCGCTTGAGCGGCTCGGGATCGTCGGGCGTGAGGCTGAAGGGGTTGTAGATGAACTCCTCGCGCGCCTTGGCTTCGTCGATCTTGGTGTTGTAACCGGCCAGGTTGCGCACGCCGAGCTTGCTCATGAGCTTGTAGCGGCGCTCCATCTCGGCCACGCACCAGTTCAGGCCGTGTGCGGCCTGGCGCATGTCGGTGACCACGGGCGCCAGCAGGTGCGGGATGCCTTCGTAGACCGACATTTCGAGCATCTTCGGGTCGATCATGAGCAGGCGGACGTCGCGTGCCTCGGCCTTGTAGAGCAGCGACAGAATCATCGCGTTGATACCGACCGACTTGCCCGAGCCGGTGGTACCGGCCACCAGCACGTGCGGCATCTTCGCGAGGTCGGCCACCACGGGGTTGCCGATGATGTCCTTGCCCAGGCCCATCGTGAGCATCGACTTGCCCTCGTTGTAGACCTGCGAGCCCAGGATTTCGCTGAGCTTGATCGACTGGCGCTTGGCGTTCGGCAGTTCGAGCGCCATGTAGTTCTTGCCGGGGATCGTTTCGACCACGCGGATCGACACCAGCGAGAGCGAACGCGCCAGGTCCTTGGCCAGGCCCAGGATCTGCGAGCCCTTGACGCCGGTGGCGGGCTCGATCTCGTAGCGCGTGATGACGGGGCCCGGCGAAGCGAGCACCACGCGCACCTCGACACCGAAGTCCTTGAGCTTCTTCTCGATCATGCGCGAGGTCATCTCGAGCGTGTCGGAGGACACCGTTTCCTGGCGCACCAGCGCGGCGTCGAGCAGGTCGACCTGCGGCAGCTTGCTGTCGGGCAGTTCCTTGAAGAGCGGCTTCTGGCGCTCCTTGACGACGCGGTCGCTGCGGGGGACCTCGGTCATCGCCGGTTCGATCTGCACCGGCGGCGATGCAGGTCGGCGCTTGGGCGCGACTTCTTCCTCTTCGTCGTCGAAGCTCGGCTCGAGAGGGCCGGCGTCGCCGAACGCGGCCTCCTTGCTGGGGCGCATTTTTTTGGCGCGCGGCGCGGGCGCCAGCTCTTCCTCGTCACCGGCGCGTTCGCGCGCGGCCTGCTTGCCCATGGCGATGTCGGCCGCCATTTCGCGCTTTTCACGGCGCGACTCGAACAGCGAGTACGCACGGGCACCGATGCGCTCCGCGATCAGGCTCCAGGAGAAACGGAACACCAGCGCCGAGCCGATCACGCCGCCGGCGATGGCGACCAGCGCCGAGCCCGTGAAGCCCAGCCAGCGCACGCTCGCCGGCCCCACGAGGTAGCCCAGGGCGCCACCGCCCGAACCCGGCAGGTGCGATTCGAGGCGGTACAGGCGCGACCATTCGAGCACTGCGCTCGCGCACAGCAGCAGGACCAGGCCGAACCAGAAAGCGAGGCGGCTGCGATTGAAGCGGCCGCGCGGGGGCTGTTCGACCGCCGGCGTCGGTTCGCCGCCGCGCAGCCAGCCGGCCAGCGACGAGAGCCACGCGCGCAAACCGGCCGCGAGGCACCACCAGACGGAATAGCCGGCAAGGAAGTAGCTGCCATCGGCCAGCCAGGCGCCGATGCGGCCGCCCCAGTTCTTGATCTCACCGCCCGTGCCCGAGGTCGACCAGGCGGCATCGGACGGGGTGAAGCTCAGCATCGCCAGCAGCCAGAACAGGAGGGCTGCGAACCCGGCGATCAAGGTGATTTCGTGGGCGAAGCGCAGGGCGCGCAGGCGCACGGGTTGCCCTTCGGCAGCGGAAGAAGAGGAGGACGATTGAAGCGTATGGAGCGAATAGGTCATGAAAAGCACGGCGCCCGGCCCGAAAAAACGCAGGCCGGCCGCCCCGAACACTACAACAAAAGGCCGTGGACGCCGAAAGCGCCCGGCCTATGGGCTCAGGTCAGCGTCAGGAGCCGGTCCTTGATGATCACCGAGCCGTCTTCCTGGGACTGGACGAAACCGCGCTCTTCCAGGTCCTTCATGACGCGGCTCACCATTTCGCGCGACGCGCCGACCATCTTGGCCAGGTCCTGGCGGGAGATCTTGTCGCGGACCTTGAGGTTCCCCATGCCGTCCTGGCTGGCGAACTCGAGCAGCGCACGGGCGACGCGGCCGTACACGTCCATCAGCGCCAGCGACTCGATCTTGCGGTCGGCATGGCGCAGGCGCTGCACCAGGCCGCGCATGATGTTGTAGGCCATCGAGGAGTTCTCGGGCAGGCAGCGCGCGAAGGCGTCGCGGCCCAGCATGAGCACGTCGCACTGGATTTCGGTGCGCACGGTGGCCGAGTGCGGCTCGTCGTCGATCAGGCTCATCTCGCCGAGGTAGTCGCCGGGGTGCAGCGTGGCCAGGATCACCTCGCGGCCACGGCTGTCGGCGCTCGTGACGCGGGCGCGGCCGGTCAGGATGATGTACAGCGCATCGGATTTCTTGCCCTGCTCCACGACGACCTCGGCGCGTTTGAAGCGCTTCTTGATGATCGCATCCGCAATGCTTGCGGACTGCGAGGCCGTCAACGACGCGAACAATGGAACGCGCCGAAGCAATTCAAGGTTGGACAGCATCGACATTAATCAATCCCTGAAACAGCGCGCGATGTGATCCTGATGCTGAGCCCATGGATTACTACAATCGCGCGCATTGAAAACACCGTGCACCCGGTGTTGAACCGGGCGGTGATACTCCCCACGTATCGCTACCACCCTGAAAATGTACACGCTGCCGCAGCGTCCATCCTAGGTTTTCTACTCATGTCCGCACCCCAACACGCCAAGGTTCTCATTCTGGGCTCCGGCCCGGCCGGCTACACCGCCGCCGTCTACGCCGCACGCGCCAACCTCCAGCCTTTGCTCATCACGGGCATCGCGCAAGGCGGTCAACTCATGACCACCACCGAGGTCGACAACTGGCCGGCCGACGTGCACGGCGTGCAAGGCCCCGAGCTGATGCAGCGCTTTCTCGAGCACGCCGAACGCTTCAAGACGCAGATCGTGTTCGACCACATCAACAAGGTCGACCTGAGCAAGCGCCCGTTCACGCTCAAGGGCGACAGCGGCACCTACACCTGCGACTCGCTGATCATCGCCACGGGCGCATCGGCCAAGTACCTGGGCCTGGATTCCGAAGAGAAGTTCATGGGCCGCGGCGTCTCCGCCTGCGCGACCTGCGACGGCTTCTTCTACCGTGAGCAAGAGGTCTGCGTGATCGGCGGCGGCAACACGGCCGTCGAAGAGGCGCTGTACCTCTCCAACATTGCAAACAAAGTCACACTCGTGCATCGCCGCGACAAGTTCCGCGCCGAGCCGATCCTGATCGACAAGGTCATGGAGAAGGTGGCCGAAGGCAAGATCGTGCTGAAGCTGCACAGCCAGCTCGACGAGGTGCTCGGTGACGGCACGGGCGTGACGGGCATCCGCATCAAGAACACGCAGACCGGCGCGACCGAAGAGATCACGCTCAAGGGCTGCTTCATCGCGATTGGCCACCACCCGAACACCGACATCTTCCAGGGCCAGCTGGAAATGAAGGACAACTACATCCTGACCCGCTCGGGCCTGAAGGGCTTCGCGACGATGACCAGCGTGCCCGGCGTGTTCGCGGCCGGCGACGTGCAGGACAACATCTACCGCCAGGCCATCACCAGCGCCGGCACGGGCTGCATGGCCGCCCTGGACGCGCAACGCTTCCTCGAAGAGCACTGAGGCCTATCCCCACGGGGAACGGGGCGCCGGCGACCGGCCAGCGCGACCGGATTTCCCGTATCTGCGACGGTCCCCGGCCTCGCTGAGCCCGAAAGGGCTATAATCCGAGGCTTTGCCGAAATAGGGCCTACCTCCCACCGGGAGTCGGTTGCGGCAAATCCGGGGTACCGCCACCCGTTTCTGGCGAGGTCAAGCTGTAAAACACCCTGCAATCGCCCTGATTGCGCCGGTGCCAGCTGTTCAAGAAAGAGTGTCCACATGGCACGCGTATGCGACGTAACGGGCAAAGGCCCGATGGTCGGAAACAACGTTTCCCACGCCAACAACAAAACCAAGCGCCGGTTCCTGCCGAACCTGCAATACCGCCGTTTCTGGGTCGAGACCGAAAACCGTTGGGTTCGCCTGCGCGTTTCGAGCGCTGCACTGCGCCTGATCGACAAGAACGGTATCGATGCCGTGCTCGCAGACCTGCGTGCCCGCGGCCAAGCTTAAGGAGCTGAATCATGGCAACGAGCAAAGGCGGACGCGAAAAGATCAAGCTGGAATCCACCGCGGGTACCGGCCACTTCTACACGACGAGCAAGAACAAGAAGACGATGCCTGAAAAGATGTCGATCATGAAGTTCGACCCCAAGGCACGCAAGCACGTCGAGTACAAGGAAATCAAGCTGAAGTAATTCAGCCTGCTCTTCCCAAAAAACCCGCTGCTCACCCAGCGGGTTTTTTATTGCCTGTCATTTTTGCGAAAGCAGAAAAAGGCGGACACAAAAAAGCCGACCCGCAGGTCGGCTTCTTCACTGAGCGAGGGCAACAGCGCGGGAGGCGCCGGCCCTTTGGCTCGTCAGGCGCGCGCAGCGCGCAGGCGGGTCGAGAACTCGCGCAGGCCGGCGATGCCACTGGCTTCCGCACGGTGACACCAGGCCGCCAGGTCGGCCGCCAGTTGCTCGCGCGATTGCGAGGTGTTCAGCCAGAGCTGGCGCAGCTCTTCGCGCATCGTGACCATCTTGTCGAGCACCGGGTGCGCGGCACGAGCCTGCACCAGATGGGTGCGCGCCGAGGCAGGCACCTTGTCGTCGTCGCGATGCAGCCAGCGCTTGGCCGCCTTGAGCACCGACAGGTCGGCGCCCTTGGCCTTCAGCACGTCGATTTCCTCGCTGGTCGCACGGCGCATTTCGCGGGCGTAGCCGGCCATCACTTCGTAGCGGTTGGCGATGACGGCCTCGAGCGTCTTCTCGTTGGCCACGGGTTGGATGTCGCCCATCTGCATCTTCGGCGGCACCTTCTTGACCTTGGCCCAGCCGAGCTTCTGGAACACCTGGATGTAGACCCAGCCGATGTCGAACTCGTACTTCTTGACCGAGAACTTGGCCGAGGTCGGGTAGGTGTGGTGGTTGTTGTGCAGCTCTTCGCCGCCGATGATCAGGCCCCAGGGCATGATGTTGCGGCTGGCGTCGGACGCCTCGAAGTTGCGGTAGCCCCAGTAGTGGCCGATGCCGTTGATGATGCCGGCGGCGGTGATCGGGATCCAGAGCATCTGGACCGCCCACACGGTCAGGCCGAGCGCGCCGAACAGCGCCAGGTTGATCACCAGCATCAGGCCCACGCCTTGCCAGCTGTAGCGCGTGTACAGGTTGCGCTCGATCCAGTCATCGGGCGTGCCGTGACCGTAGCGCTCCATCGTTTCCTTGTTCTTCGATTCCTTGCGGTACAGCTCAGCGCCGCGCCAGAAGACTTCGTCGATGCCCTTGACCTGCGGGCTGTGCGGGTCGTCGGCGGTTTCGCACTTCGCGTGGTGCTTGCGGTGAATGGCGACCCACTCCTTCGTCACCATGCCGGTGCCGAGCCAGAGCCAGAAACGGAAGAAGTGCGAGGGGATCGGACCGAGGTCCATCGCCTTGTGCGTCTGCGTGCGGTGCAGAAAGATCGTGACCGCTGCGATGGTGATGTGCGTGGTGACGAGCGTGTACAGCACGACTTGCCACCAGGCAATGTCCCACAGGCCGTGTCCGAGCCATTGGATGACCGCGTTCAGAACGGCGGAGTCAGGAAGCATCATTGAGTCAGGTACTCCATGGCCACACGAAGGTGCAGCCTTCAGGTAACCCGCGATTTTAGGATGTCAGGGCCAAAACGAGGCCTTTTGTCCTTCTGTCACACCGCAGATTTACCCTAGTTTGGAGCCCCGCGCCTATTTCCGGTTCCACACGGCGGCAAAAAAGCCGTCTGTGGCGTGGCGATGCGGCCACAGCCGCAGGTAGCGCCGGCCGTCTTTCCCGCCCGCGCACAGGGCCTCGGCGCCCTCCACCTTGAGCGCCTGGAGCAATTCCGCCGCATCCATGGGCACGAAATCGGGGTTCGCGGCGGCAAAAGCCTCGGCGATGGCCTCGTTTTCCTCCGGCAGCACGCTGCAGGTGGCGTACACCAGCCGGCCGCCCGACTTCACGAGCCGCGCCGCGCTTTGCAGGATGGCGGTCTGCTTGGCCGTCAGTTCGGCCACCGACTTGGCCGATTGCCGCCATTTGAGGTCCGGATTGCGGCGCAGCGTGCCGAGCCCCGAACAGGGCGCGTCGACCAGCACGCGGTCGATCTTGCCGGCCAGGCGCTTGATCCGGTCGTCACGCTCATGGGCGATCGCGGCCGGGTGCACGTTCGAGAGCTTGCTGCGCGCCAGCCGCGGCTTGAGCGCGTCCAGGCGGTGGGCCGAGGTGTCGAAGGCGTAGAGCCGGCCGGTGTTGCGCATGGTCGCGCCGATGGCCAGGGTCTTGCCGCCCGCGCCGGCGCAGAAATCGACCACCATCTCGCCGCGCTTGGCGTCCAGCAGCAGCGCGAGCAGCTGCGAGCCTTCGTCCTGCACCTCGATGGCGCCGCGCACGAACGCGTCGAGCTTGGTCAGCGCCGGCTTGCCGTCGATGCGCAAACCCCAGGGCGAGAAAGGCGTCACTTCCGATTTGATAGCAGCCTTCGCAAGCTCCGCCTTCACTTCCGCCCGCTTGTCGGTGAATGCATTGACGCGCAGGTCGAGCGGCGCCGGCTGCTGCAGGCTCTCGACCATCGGCCAGAAACCGTCGCCCAGCTGCGCCTTGAGCGGCGCGACCAGCCATTCGGGCAGGTTGTGGCGATGGCGTTCGAGCAGGTCGTCGGGCTTGACGGCGTCGCAGTTGTCGAGCCAGCGCTTTTCGGTGTCGTTGAGCGCGCTCTTCAGGAAGTCGCGCGGGCCGTGAAAGCCCAGGATCGCCATGCGGCGCTCCTTCGAACCGCTGCCCGAGGGCGACAGGTGATCGAACAGCAGCTTCTTGCGAAGCACGGTGTAGACGGTCTCGGCGAGCGTCGCGCGCTCGCGCGGGCCGAACTCGCGGTGGTCGCGGAAAAAGCGCGAAACGACCTGGTCGGCCGGGTGATCGAATTTCAGGACAAGGCCGACCAGATCGGCGGTGGCCTCCAACAGGGCTTTGGGATGCATAGCCCCGATTGTCTCAGCCGGCCGGCCTCGCGGCCGAAACGCCTCAGGCGCCGCGCACCCAGACGGTTCCGAAGGCCTGCCGCTCGATGTCTTCCAGCGTGGGCGAATGCCCCGCCCAGAGCACCAGCGCCGCCCCCGGCAGGGTCAGGGTCTGCTCGAGTTCGCGGCACAGGTGCCAGCGATCCTCGTCGTCGAGCCCCGGCACCTCGACGAACACGATGTACGCCCGCCGCCAGGCGAACTCGCGCAGGTTCTTGCGCACCACCCACAGCCGCGACACCGGCAGGCAGCGCGCGATGTCGGCGCGCAGTTCGCCCAGCTCGTGGTCGTTCAGGTCGTGGCGCGAAATCTGGCTGAAGAACGGCGTGTCGGTGATCTCTTCCCAGGCGCGCGCCTCGGCCTCCTCCGCCTCCTTGAGCCGCGCGCGCCACAGCTTGAGCCCCTGCTCGTCGTGCGGCCCGGCTTCGGAATCTTCGAGGGACGCGACGGCGTTCTTGGCCGCCCACCAGCGGCTGGCCACGCCCGACTGGTGCAGCCGCTCGAGCACCACCAGGCGCTCGGCGCGCTCGCGCACGGGCAGCATCTGGGCCAGCCCGCGCAGCGCGCCCGGGTGGTCCGGCGCGATCCGCAGCGCGCTTTCGTAGCGCGCACGCACCGGCGCCGCCGGGTCGAGCCGGCGCTCGGCGTCGGCCCATTCGACCATCTCGTCGGGCGTGTTGCGCTCACCGCGGGCCGCCAGCACCGCGATGCGCTCGCGGATGCGCGAGCGGTGCGCGTGGTGCTGCTTCCAGTCGGCCGCGTGGGCGCGGCGCCAGGCATTGTCGAAATGCGCGATCCACTTGTGCTTGTCAGCCAGCATGTCCAGCGCGGGCCGCTGCGACCAGGCCGGCAGCGCCGCCTTCTGGTTCAAGGCTTCCAGCCGGTCGCGCAGCACGGGATGGGTGTCGTCCAGGTCGCTCACGCGCCGCATCGCCTCGCGCAGCGCCTGGCGCGCGAACTCCTCGCTCGGCGGCGTGCGGGCGCGCTGCCGCAGGGCGGCGAACGGGCCGGGCGGCAGCGGCTCGCGCTCGGCGCGCGCCCAGTGCCAAGGCCAGAACTCGCTGGCATACCAGTTGCCCTTGATGGCCACTTCGGTGAGCGCGGCCGCGGCCACCGCGGTGCCGAGCAGCCGGCCCGAGATGCGGTCGGCCTCGTATTCGTCCTGGCGGGCCAGTGCGAAGGTCTTGGCGGCGAAGCGCGGAAAGTACCAGCGGAAGAAGGCCTGGGACACCAGCGCCATCACGCCCTCGTCGCGCTGCAGGCTGGCATCGAGCCGCAGCCACGACAGCCGCGTGCGGTAGATCCAGGCGCTCAACCGGCCGTGGTTGCCGCGCAGGTGCCCGTATTCGTGGGCCAGCACCGACAGCAAGCGCTGGCGGTCCAGCATCATCAGCAGCGGCAGGCCGATGCTCAGCGAGTTGAGCGCGCCGCCGAACAGGCCGAAGCGCGGCACCTGGCTGATGCTGGCGTTGAAGTTGTCGTCCAGGTAGACGCGGTGCACCGGCGGCCCCTTGATGCGCTCGCGGATGCGGTCCAGCGCCTCGAACAACCCGGGCGCGTCGGCGCGCGTGAGCGGCTCGCCGTCGGGCTCGTCGAAATGCACCCAGAGCGCACGCAGAGTCGCCCAGAACAGGCCCAGCGCGAACACGAGCAGCCAGCCGCGGGTGAAGTTGAAACGCCCCTCGGCCACCGAGACGACCACCCAGGCCACAATGCCCACCGCCAGCCCGAGGCAGGCCAGCACCCAGAGGTAGCCGAGCGCGGCGAACGCCGCGACGCCACGCCGGTAGCGCGCGCTGTCGTCCGCACTCGCGTGCTCGCTCAGGCGAACCAGGTGAACAAAATCCGCACGGTCCATCCGACTCCCGTCAAAGACTCATCCGACAGTTGTTACCGAAGAAAGAAGCCCCCGTTGAACGACGAAGACCTCCCTCCCCTGATCGAAACGCCCCCTGGCCGCTACCGCCACTACAAGGGCGGCGAGTACGACGTGATCGGCACCGTCCGCCACAGCGAGACGCTGGAGCCGATGACGCTGTACCGCGCCCTCTACGGTGCCCGCGGCCTGTGGGTCCGGCCGGCCGCGATGTTCGAGGAAACCATCGAGATCGACGGCCGCCCGCAGCCCCGCTTCACCCCGATCGACGCTCAGCCGCAGTGAACGTCCTTGACGCGGCCACGCGCGTCGACGCTGATGTTGAGCCGTCCGGGGTTGAGTTCCATGGTGACCGCCTGGTTGGGCTTGAGCACCCGCGCCGTGCCGGCGCCGGCGCGCGCACGTGCCGCGGCTTCGAGCTGGGGCGTCACCTGCTGGCCCACGGCAAAGCGGGCGCCTTCGGCGTTGCACTGGAAGACGGGTTCGGCCGGCGCGGCGGGTGCGGGCGCAGCGGCGCCCGGTGCGGGCGCGGGGGCCGGAGCGGCGCAGGCGGCCAGAAGGGCCGCGGTGGCCAACGTCAACAGCAGCGATTGGGTTTTCAAAGTTCTGTGCTCCCGAAAACCCAACAATATAAACAACTTTAAGCTTTGTGACTCAATGTATCCAACAGCCATCCAGCGATGGCGCGCGGGTACAGCAGGTGCTCCTGGGACAGCACCCGGGCGGCCAGCGTGGCGGCCGTGTCGTCCGGCAGCACCGGCACCACGGCCTGCGCCAGGATCGGCCCGTGGTCGAGCTCGGCCGTGACCTGGTGCACCGTCACCCCGGCCACCTTGCAGCCCGCCTCGATGGCGCGCTGGTGCGTGTGCAACCCCGGAAAAGCCGGCAGCAGCGAGGGGTGGATGTTCACCAGCCGCCCGGCGTAGCGGGCCACGAAGCCGGGCGTCAGGATGCGCATGAAGCCCGCCAGCACCACGAGCGCCGGCGCGTGGGCGTCGACCGCCTCGGCCAGCGCCGCGTCGAAGGCCTCCCGGCTGTCGAAGGCCTGATGCGGCACCACGGCGGTCGCGATGCCGTGCGATGCGGCCAGCGCCAGCCCGCCGGCCTCTGCCTTGTTGCTGATGACGGCGGCAATGCGCGCGCCGAAGCGCTCGGCCCAGCGGTCGCGCTCGGCGGCGCGCACGATGGCGGCCATGTTCGAGCCGCCGCCGGAGATCAGGATCACGATGTTCTTCATGGGAGGCCGGGATTATCCGTGCCCCGCCGACGCCTCCCGTCAACCCAGGCGCCGGCGGGCTTGTCGCGACGCGGACACCGGATCGCAGCACGACCGTGCTAAAACTCGCAGTTCCGGAGACACCCCGCGTCTGCGGTGGACCGATCAACACAGCGAGGCACGCATGGATTTGAGCTTCACACCCGAAGAACAGAAGTTCCGCGAAGAAGTTCGCGCATGGGTCAAGGACAACCTCCCCCAGGAGATTTCGCACAAGGTGCACAACGCGCTCGAACTGACGCGCGACGATCTGCAAGGCTGGGCCAAGATCCTCGGCAAGAAGGGCTGGCTGGGCTACGGCTGGCCCAAGGAATTCGGCGGCCCCGGCTGGACCGCCGTGCAGCGCCACCTGTTCGAGGAAGAAACCGCCCTGGCCGGCGCGCCGCGCATCATCCCCTTCGGCCCCGTCATGGTGGCCCCGGTGATCATGGCCTTCGGCAACGCCGAGCAGCAAAAGCGCTTCCTGCCCGGCATCGCCAGCGGCGAAGTCTGGTGGAGCCAGGGCTACAGCGAACCCGGCTCGGGCTCCGACCTGGCCTCGGTCAAGACCAAGGCCGAGCGCAAGGGCGACAAGTACATCGTCAACGGCCAGAAGACCTGGACCACGCTCGGCCAGCACGGCGACTGGATGTTCAACCTCGTGCGCACCAGCAACGAGGGCAAGCCGCAAACGGGCATCAGCTTCCTGCTGCTGGACATGAAGTCGCCCGGCGTCACCGTGCGCCCGATCAAGCTGATCGACGGCGGCGTCGAGGTGAACGAGGTGTTCTTCGACAACGTCGAAGTGCCCGCCGAGAACCTGATCGGCGAAGAGAACAAGGGCTGGACCTACGCCAAGCACCTGCTCTCGCACGAGCGCACCAACATCGCCGACGTGAACCGCGCCAAGCGCGAACTCGAGCGCCTGAAGCGCATCGCCAAGAGCGAAGGCGTGTACGACGACCTGCGCTTCCGCGACGAGATCGCCAAGCTCGAAGTCGACATCGTCGCCCTCGAGATGATGGTGCTGCGCGTGCTGTCGGCCGCCACCTCGGGCAAGAACTCGCTGGACGTGGCCGGCCTGCTCAAGATCCGCGGCAGCGAGATCCAGCAGCGCTACGCCGAGCTGATGATGCTGGCCGGCGGCCCCTACTCGCTGCCGCTGATCCGCGAAGCCATGGAAGCCGGCTGGCAAGGCAACTTCCCCGGCGGCAACCCGGCGCTGGCACCGCTGGCATCGACCTTCTTCAACATGCGCAAGACCACGATCTACGGCGGCTCGAACGAAGTCCAGCGCAACATCGTGGCGCAAACCGTCCTGGGCTGAGGAGACACCAACATGGATTTCAATTTTTCGGAAGACCAGGACCAGCTGCGCGACGCCGTTCGCAAGTGGGTCGACAAGGGCTATGACTTCGAACGCCGTCGCGGCATCGAGGCCAAGGGCGGCTTCTCGCGCGAGGCCTGGGACGAACTTGCCGAGCTCGGCCTGGGCGGCCTGTACATCAGCGAAGACGACGGCGGCCTGGGCATGGGCCCGGTGGCCGGCATGGTCGTGATGGAAGAACTGGGCCGCGGCATCGTGCTGGAGCCCTTCGCGCAGACGCTGATCGCCGGCGCCGTGCTCGGCGGCTACGCCGACGCGGCCACCAAGGAAAACTGGCTGCCGCGCATCGCCGGCGGCCAGGCCCTCGTGGTGCTGGCCTACCAGGAGCGCAAGGCGCGCTACCGCCTCGACGTGTGCGAGGCCACGGCCACCAAGTCGGGCAACGGCTACTCGCTGACCGGCGCCAAGAGCGTGGTGCCCGTGGGTGACGAGGCCGATGCCTTCATCGTGCCCGCCAAGGTCGACGGCAAGATCGCCCTCTTCCTGGTCGAGCGCAGCGCCAGCGGCGTCGAAGCCCGCGGCTACGGCACGCAGGACGGCGGCCGTGCGGCCGAAGTCGTGTTCGACAAGGCCGACGCCACGCTGGTCACGGCCGACGGCCTGGCCGCGCTCGAATACGCGGTGGATGTCGGCATTGCCGCCACCTGCGCCGAAGCGGTCGGCGTGCTCGACAAGACGCTCGACGTCACCATCGACTACATGAATCAGCGCAAGCAGTTCGGCGTGGTCATCTCCAGCTTCCAGGCGCTGCGCCACCGCGTCGCCGACATGAAGATGCAGCTGGAACTGGCACGCTCGATGAGCTACTACGCGACGCTCAAGCTCAACGCCCCGGCCGACGAGCGCCGCCAGGCGCTGGCCCGCGCCAAGTACCAGCTGGGCACGTCGATGCGCTACGTGGCCGCGAACTCGGTGCAGCTGCATGGCGGCATCGGCGTGACCGACGAATACATCGGCAGCCACTACTTCCGCAAGCTCACGCAGCTCGAGCTCACCTTCGGCGACACGCTGCACCACCTGGGTGAGGTTTCTGCCCGCATGCAGGACACGGCCGGCGTCTTCGCCTGACGACTGTTTGTCGATAGCATCCAACGCCCGCCCGCCTTGCGCCGGCGGGCGTTTTCACTTGCGGGGCCCCAGCCCCCTGCCAGGAGAGAGACAGACATGCCTTCCCGCCGCACCCTGCTTGCCTTGGCCCTTGCCGGAAGCACCGCCGTCACCTTGCTGACCGGCTGCGCCACCTCCGCGCCCTCTTCCACCGAGCGTCCGCCCATCGTCTTCATGCACGGCAACGGCGACTCGGCCGCGCTGTGGCAGACCACGATCTGGCGCTTCGAATCGAACGGCTGGCCGCGCGAGCGACTCTTCGCCATCGACCAGCCGAATCCCCTGGCCCGCGACGACGACGCCGTGGCCCAGCCGGGGCGCAGTTCCACCGCCGACTCGGCCGCGTTCCTGCGCGCCGAGGTCGAAAAAGTGCTGAAGGCCACGGGCGCGCCCAAGGTCGTGCTCATCGGCAATTCGCGCGGCGGCAACACCATCCGCAACTACGTGCAGAACGGCGGCGGCGCGGCCGTGGTGAGCCATGTGGTGCTGGGCGGCAACCCGGCGCACGGCATCTGGAAGGTGAAGGGCCTGCGCGAGAACAACGAGTTCTCGGGGCTCTCGGCCTTCATGCAGCAGCTCAATGCGCCCAAGGGACCCAACGGCGACGAGGTCACGCCCGGCGTGCAGTGGCTCACGCTGCGCTCGGACACCAACGACAAGTACGCCCAGCCCGACGGCCTGTGGATCGGCGCGCCGGGCCAGCCGACGAACATCGGCTTCGACGGGCCGGCCCTCAAGGGCGCCACCAACCTCGTGCTGCCGCGCGTGGACCACCGCGAGACCTCGTTTTCGCCCTCTGCCTTCGCGGCGACCTGGCGCTTCCTGACCGGCCAGGCGCCGGCCAGCACGGCGGTGGCGCCGGAATCGAAGGTCGTGCTCGACGGCCGCGCGACCGGCGCGGACAACCTGGCGCTGGCCGGCGCGCGCGTCACGGTCTTTGCGGTCGACCCGGCCTCGGGCACGCGGCGCGGCGAGGCGGCGCACCAGCAGACGGTCGGCGCCGACGGCCGCTGGGGTCCGTTCAGCGCGCAGCCCACGGCGCGCTACGAGTTCGTGCTCGACGTGCCCGGCCAGGGCACGACGCACATCTACCGCAGCCCGTTCGTGCGCAGCAGCGGCGTCGTCAACCTGCGGACCGAGCGCCTGGCGCCGGCCGAGAGCGGCGCGGGTGCGGTGGTCGTCTTCACGCGCCCGCGCGGCTACTTCGATGTGCAGCGCGACACGATGAACTTCGACGGCCAGAGCCCGCCGCCCGGCGTGCCGGCCCAGGGCGCGGGGCAGTCGAGCTCGCGGCTGCGCATCGCGGCCGGCGCGCCGCAGCGCACGGTCAGCGCCGAATTCAACGGCGAGCGCCTCACCGGCCAGAGCTGGCCCGCCGCGCAAGGGCACGCGACGGTGCTCGAGCTGACGTACTGAACGGCCATGAACGACACCGTCCCCTTTGTCCTGACGGCGCGTGACGCGCGCGGCGTGGTCACGCTCACGCTGAACCGCCCCGCCGCCTTCAATGCGCTGTCCGAGGGCATGCTGGGCGCGCTCGAGCAGGCGCTCGGCACCATCGCCGCCGATGACACGGTGCGCGCCGTCGTCATCGCCGCGGCGGGCAAGGCCTTCTGCGCGGGCCACGACCTGAAGGAGATGCGCGCCGAGCCGTCGCTCGGCTACTACCAGCAGCTGTTCGACCGGTGCGGCGCGATGATGCTGTCGATCCAGCGGCTGCCCGTACCGGTGATCGCGCGTGTCCACGGCATCGCGACCGCGGCGGGCTGCCAGCTGGTGGCGGTCTGCGATCTGGCGGTGGCCGCCAGCGACGCGCGCTTTGCGGTCAGCGGCGTCAACGTCGGCCTCTTTTGCGCCACGCCCGGCGTCACGCTGTCGCGCAACCTGGGACGCAAGGAAGCCTTCGAGATGCTGGTGACGGGCGAATTCATCGGCGCCGAGGAAGCGCGCGAAAAAGGCCTGGTCAACCGGGTCGCGCCGCCCGAAGCGCTCGATGCCGCCGTCGAGGCACTGGTCGCCAGCATCGTCGCCAAGCCCCGCACGGCGCTCGCGCTGGGCAAGGCGCTGTTCTATCGCCAGCTCGAGACCGGCATCGAGGCCGCGCTGGCCGACGCCAGCCGGACCATGGCCTGCAACATGATGGACGAGAGCGCGCTGGAAGGCGTGCAGGCCTTCATCGAGAAGCGGCCGCCGGCCTGGAAGGGCTGAAAGAAAAAAGGAGGCCGAGGCCTCCTTTTTTCTTGCGCGTCGGGTGTCAGATGTCGTGCAACCGGGACGACTGCGGCAGGTGCGCCATCAAAAACTCCATCTGGTCCGCCAGGATGCGGCGGTTGCGCAGGATGAAGTCTTCCCACAGGCTGGGCACATAGGGCGCGTACAGCAGCGGCATGTTCGCCTGCTCGGGCGTGCGGCTGCTCTTGCGGTGGTTGCAGGGCTTGCAGGCCGTGACCACGTTCATCCAGGTGTCGATGCCGCGCTGCGCGAACGGAATGATGTGCTCGCGCGTGAGTTCGTCTTCGTGGAAATGGCCGCCGCAATAGGCGCAGATGTTGCGGTCGCGCGAGAACAGCTTGCTGTTGGTCAGGCCCGGGCGCTGCGCGAAGGGATTGATGCGCGGCACGCCCTTGGTGCCGATGATGCTGTTGATCGCGATCTGCGACTGCTCGCCCGTGATCGCGTTGTGGCCGCCACGGAACACGGCCACCTGCGCGCCCACTTCCCAGCGGACTTCGTCCGCTGCGTAGTGGATCACCGCCTGTTCCAGCGATATCCATGACTGGGGCAGCCCTTGGGCCGACAGCTTCAAGACCTTCACACACGCCTCCTCGAAACGAGAAAAACACGCAGAGACCAGAGACTCGGAATGCGTTGGCGACTCACGCCAACCCACCCACTGCGTCACAATATACCGGCTTTGTGACAAATCGGCCTGATTTGCCCATACGACGGGCATCAGGCGCTATCAAAAAGATACTCTCCCATGCAGGTTTTCCGCGGCTTCCGACACCCGGGCGTAGCTCCGGCCTGCGCCCTCACGATCGGCAATTTCGACGGCGTCCACCGCGGCCACCAGGCCATGCTGGCGCTGTTGCAGACCGAGGCCCGCCATCGCGGGCTGCCCAGCTGCGTGCTGACCTTCGAGCCGCACCCGCGCGACTACTTCGCCGCCGTCACCAAGAAACCCGACCTGGCCCCGGCCCGCATCGGCACGCTGCGCGACAAGCTGACCGAACTGGCGGCCTGCGGCGTGGACCAGACCATCGTGCTGCCCTTCGATGGCCGGCTGGCGTCCCAGTCGCCCGAGGCCTTCATCCAGAACGTGCTGATCGACGGCCTGGGCGCGCGCTACGTGCTGGTGGGCGACGACTTCCGCTTCGGCGCCAAACGTGCCGGCGACTACGCCATGCTCGATGCGGCCGGTGAAACCCACGGTTTCGACGTCGCGCGCATGAACAGCTACGAGGTGCACGGCCTGCGGGTGTCCAGCTCGGCCGTGCGCGAGGCGCTGGCCGAAGGCCGCATGGCCGATGCCCACACGCTGCTGGGGCGCCCGTACACGATCTCGGGCCACGTGGTCCACGGCCGCAAGCTGGGCCGGGCGCTGGGCGCTTCGTCGCCGGGCAAGGACGACGGCTTTCGCACCCTCAACCTGCGCTTCAAGCACTGGAAACCGGCCGCCAGCGGCATCTTCGCGGTGCTGGTGCACGGCCTGGCCGACCAGCCGCTGCCGGGTGTCGCGAACCTCGGCGTGCGGCCCTCGCTGGACGCCAACGACGTCAACGCCGGGCGCGTGCTGCTGGAGACGCATTGCCTGGAGTGGCCCTCGCATCTGGGGGCCGAAGGGGCCTACGGTAAAATCGTGCGCGTGGAACTCCTGCACAAACTGCACGACGAATTGCGCTACACCAGCCTCGAAGCCCTCACTGCGGGCATCGCGAAGGATGGCCGCGACGCACGCGCGTTCTTCGCATCGACCCACGCCGAGACCCATCGCCAGACCACGCGCGATCGAATTTAGCCCTGCACGCCCCGTGCTGCCGCCCTTCGACAAGCTCAGGGCGAACGGCTATATCTTCCGCACCGACCGCTCAATGCAGTTCGGGCTGAGCCTGTCGAAGCCCCTCTGTTTCGCCGCACCCCACCATGTCTGACGCTGCTTCCCCCAAAGATTACCGTTCCACGCTGAACCTGCCCGACACCCCCTTCCCGATGCGCGGCGACCTGCCCAAGCGCGAACCGGGCTGGGTGAAGGAATGGAACGACGAAGGCCGCTACCACCGCCTGCGCGACGCCCGCCACGGCGCGCCCAAGTTCATCCTGCACGACGGCCCGCCGTACGCCAACGGCCAGATCCACATGGGCCACGCGGTGAACAAGATCCTCAAGGACATGATCACCAAGGCGCGCCAGCTCGAAGGCTTCGACGCGCTGTACGTGCCCGGCTGGGACTGCCACGGCCTGCCGATCGAAAACGCCATCGAAAAGCAGTTCGGCCGCAACCTGAGCCGCGACGAGATGCAGGCCAAGAGCCGCGCCTACGCCACCGAGCAGATCGCCCAGCAGATGGTCGACTTCCAGCGCCTGGGCGTGCTGGGCGAATGGGACCATCCCTACAAGACGATGGACTTCGCCAACGAAGCCGGCGAGCTGCGCGCGTTCAAGCGCGTGATCGAGCGCGGCTTCGTGTACCGGGGCCTCAAGCCCGTGTACTGGTGCTTCGACTGCGGTTCCTCGCTGGCCGAGTTCGAGATCGAGTACGCCGACAAGAAGAGCCAGACCATCGACGTGGCCTTCAAGGCGCACGAGCGCGAGAAGGTGCTCAAGGCCTTCGGCACCGACCACACGATCCTGGGCGACATCTTTGCCGTGATCTGGACCACCACCGCGTGGACCATCCCCGCCAACCAGGCGATCAACCTCAACCCCGAGCTCGAGTACTCGCTGGTCGATACCGAGCGCGGCCTGCTGATCCTGGCCAACTCGCTGGTCGAGATGTGCATGACGCGCTACGCGCTCGACGGCAAGGTGCTGGCCACGGTCAAGGGCGAGGCGCTCGGCGGGCTCGAGTTCGAGCACCCGCTGTACGACGTCGACGCGGGCTACCAGCGCCTGTCGCCCGTGTACCTGGCCGACTACGCCACCGCCACCGACGGCACCGGCCTCGTGCACTCGTCGCCTGCCTACGGCGTGGACGACTTCAACTCCTGCATCGCCCACGGCGTGGCGTACGACGACATCCTGAACCCGGTGCAGGGCAACGGCAGCTACGCGCCCGACTTCCCGCTCTTCGGCGGCCAGAACATCTGGAAGGCCGTGCCGGTCATCATCGCCGCGCTGCGCGACGCCAACCGGCTGCTGACCACCGAGACCATCACCCACAGCTACCCGCACTGCTGGCGCCACAAGACGCCGGTGATCTACCGCGCGGCGGCCCAGTGGTTCGTGCGCATGGACGAAGGCGAAGGCGTGTTCACCAAGGACAAGGCGCCCAAGACGCTGCGCCAGACCGCGCTCGACGCCATCGAACAGACCAGCTTCTACCCCGAGAACGGCAAGGCCCGCCTGCACGACATGATCGCCGGCCGGCCCGACTGGTGCATCAGCCGCCAGCGCAGCTGGGGCGTGCCGATCCCGTTCTTCCTGCACAAGGATTCGGGCGAGCTGCACCCGCGCACCATGGAAATCCTCGACCAGGCCGCCGACATCGTCGAGAAGGGCGGCATCGAGGCCTGGAGCCGCGTCACGGTCGAAGACATCCTGGGCGCCGCAGACGCACCGAGCTACACCAAGAGCACCGACATCCTCGAGGTGTGGTTCGACTCGGGCTCGACCTTCTCGCACGTGCTGCGCGGCACGCACCCCAACGTGCACCACGAGACCGGGCCCGAGGCCGACCTGTACCTCGAAGGCCACGACCAGCACCGCGGGTGGTTCCACTCGTCGCTGCTGATCGCCTGCATGCTGGAAGACCGCGCACCGTACAAGGGCCTGCTCACGCACGGCTTCACGGTGGATGCCAAGGGCATCAAGATGAGCAAGTCGCTCAAGAACGGCATCGACCCGCAGGAAATCAGCAACAAGCTGGGCTCGGAAATCATCCGCCTGTGGGTGGCCGCGAGCGACTACTCGGGCGACATCGCGGGCGACGACAAGATCCTCGCGCGCGTCGTCGACGCCTACCGCCGCATCCGCAACACGCTGCGCTTCCTGCTCGCGAACACCAGCGACTTCGACATCGCGAAAGACGCGGTGCCGCTCGACCAGCTGTTCGAGATCGACCGCTACGCGCTGTCGCGCGCGGCGCAGTTCCAGGCCGAGATCCTCGCGCACTACCAGGTGTACGAGTTCCATCCGGTGGTGGCCAAGCTGCAGATCTACTGCTCGGAAGACCTGGGCGGCTTCTACCTCGACATCCTGAAGGACCGCCTCTACACGACGGCCCCGGGCTCGCTCGCGCGCCGCAGCGCACAGACCGCGCTGTGGCACATCTCGCAAGCCATGCTGCGCTGGATGGCGCCGTTCCTGAGCTTCACGGCCGAAGAGGCCTGGAAGATCGTGGGCACCGGCAAGCCGGGCGAGTCGATCTTCACGCAGACCTACAGCCAGTTCGCCGCGCCCGACGAGGCACTGCTCGCCAAGTGGGGCCGCATCCGCGAGATCCGCGACGGCGTCAACAAGGACATCGAGGCGGTGCGCGCCGAAGGCAAGGTCGGCTCGTCGCTGCAGGCCAACCTGCAGCTGAACGCGCCGGCCGACGACCTCGCGCTGCTGGGCTCGCTGGGCGACGACCTGAAGTTCGTGTTCATCGCCTCGGCCGTGGCGCTGGCGGCGGGCGACACGCTGTCGACCGTGGTCACGCCCAGCACCGCACAGAAGTGCGAACGCTGCTGGCACTACCGCGAGGACGTGGGCCACGACCCGGCGCACCCGACCATCTGCGGCCGCTGCACGAGCAACCTGTTCGGCGCGGGCGAATCGCGCAGCGTGGCCTGATGGCGACCGCACGTTCCGCCTCGTCGGCCTCGCGTTCGCGCGGCGCCAGCATCTGGCCCTGGCTCGGGCTGGCGACGATCATCGTGATCATCGACCAGTTCACCAAGACGCTGATCCTGGGCTACTACAAGCTCGGTGACGCGACCTACGTGACGAGCTTCTTCAACGTCGTGCGCGCGCACAACACGGGCGCCGCCTTCTCGTTCCTCGCCGACCATTCGGGCTGGCAGCGCTGGTTCTTCACGGCCATCGGCGTGGCGGCGGCGATCTTCATCGTCTGGATGCTGCGGTCGCACGCGGGCCAGAAGCTCTTCTCGTTCGCGATGGCCTGCATTCTGGGCGGCGCCATCGGCAACGTGGTCGACCGCATGATGCACGGCTACGTGGTCGACTTCCTGAGCTTCCACTGGGGCAACTGGTACTTCCCGGCGTTCAACGCGGCGGACAGCGCCATCACGCTCGGGGCGATCTGCCTGATCGTCGACGAGATCCGGCGGGTGCGCCGGGGCAAGTAAGCCAGTTCTCGACCAAAGGGGCCCACGGGCCCCTTTTTCTTTGGGCCGCGTGCTGCGCCAGCGGCCCCGGGGTTCTCCCCACTTCCCTGTCCTGTCATCGCGAAGTCATACTGCGCCGGTCCAATGTAATCGATTACATGAACCCCACCACGGACCCCGCACGATGAGCATCCAAGCAGTAGCCGCCCAGGCCGGGGTCTCCGTGGCCACGGTCTCGCGCGCCTTCAATTTCCCCGACAAGGTGACGCCGGCCACGCGCGAGCTGGTGGAGCGGGTGGCGCGCGAGCTCAACTACCTGCCCAACGCCAGCGCCCGCACCTTGCGCACCCAGCGCAGCCGCACGCTCGGCGTGGTGCTGCCCACGCTGCTGAACCCGACCTTTGCCGAATGCCTGCAGGGCATCGCGCGCGCGGCCGTCGCGGGCGGCTACGCGATCCTGCCGGTCACCACGGGCTACCGGCTCGACGAGGAAGAGCGTGCCGTCCAGCTGCTGCTGGCGGGCAACGTCGACGGGCTGATCCTCGTGGTGTCGAACCCGTCCACCTCGGCCGCGCTGCAGCGCCTGCAGGCCGCCGGCGTGCCCTACGTGCTGGCCTACAACCGGCACGCCGACCATCCCTGCGTGTCGGTCGACAGCGAAGGCGCGGTGGCCGATGCGGTCACGCGGCTCGTGCTGCTGGGCCACCGGCGCATCGCGATGGTCAGCGGCACGCTGGCCGCGTCGGACCGCGCGCAGCAGCGCTACCGCGGCTACCAGCGCGGCATGGCCGAGGCCGGCCTCGCGGCGCCGCCGCTCGTCGAAGTGCCCTTCGTCGAGACCGCCGTCGATGCGCTGTGCGCCGAGTTGCGCCCGCACCGCCGCCCCACAGCGCTGGTCTGCTCGAACGACCTGCTCGCCATCCGCAGCATCCGCGCCGCGCATTTGAGCGGCCTGGTGGTGCCCGACGACCTCAGCGTGGTCGGCTTCGACGGCATCGCGCTCGGCGAAGACCTCACGCCCGCGCTCACCACCGTCGCGCAGCCCAACAGCGACATCGGCCGCCACAGCGTCGAGCTGCTGGCGCAGGCGATCGCCGGCGGCCGCGCGCTGCAGGCCGACGCGAGCCTGCTGCTGCCCCATGCCTTCCGAGACGGCGAGTCGTGCGCGAATGCGCGCGAAGACAACGACGCCGCACTGTCCTGACCTCACCACCCCTCCCAGGAGTTCTTCCATGTCCCTTCGCTTTCACCGCCTCGCCCGCCTCGGCGTGCTGGCCGCCGCCCTCGTCGCCGCTGGCGGCGCCATGGCCCAGACCGCCATCTGCTACAACTGCCCGACCGAATGGGCCGACTGGGGCACCCAGCTCAAGGCCATCAAGGCCAAGACCGGCATCACCGTGCCGGCCGACAACAAGAACTCGGGCCAGTCGCTCGCGCAGCTGGTCGCCGAAAAGGCCAGCCCCGTGGCCGACGTCACCTACCTCGGCGTGACCTTCGCGGTGCAGGCCGCGAAAGACGGCGTGGTCGAGCCCTACAAGCCGGCCGCCTGGAAAGACATTCCCGACGGCCTGAAGGACCCGGCCGGCAACTGGTTCACCATCCACTCGGGCACGCTCGGCTTCATGGTCAACGTCGACGCGCTCAAGGGCAAGCCGGTGCCCAAGTCGTGGGCCGACCTGCTCAAGCCCGAATACAAGGGCCTCATCGGTTATCTCGACCCCGCCTCGGCCTTCGTGGGCTACGTGGGCGCCGTGGCCGTGAACCAGGCACGCGGCGGCACGCTCGACAACTTCAAGCCGGCCATCGACTACTTCAAGGCGCTGCAGAAGAACGAGCCCATCGTGCCCAAGCAGACCTCGTACGCGCGCGTGCTGTCGGGCGAGATCGCGATCCTGCTCGACTACGACTTCAACGCCTACCGCGCCAAGTACAAGGACAAGGCCAACGTCGCCTTCGTCATCCCCAGCGAAGGCACGCTGGCCGTGCCCTACGTGATGAGCCTGGTCGCCAAGGCGCCGCACGCGGCCGATGCGAAGAAGGTGCTCGACTTCACGCTGTCCGACGAAGGCCAGGCGATCTGGGCCAAGGCCTACCTGCGCCCGGTGCGCGCCAGCGCCATGCCCAAGGAGATCGAGGCGCAGTTCCTGCCCGCCAGCGACTACGCGCGTGCAAAAACCGTCGACTACGCCCGCATGGCCGACGCGCAGCGCGCCTTCTCCGACCAGTACCTGAAGGAAGTGCGCTGATCCGGCGCCGCGCGCGATGACACGCAGCAGCACCACCTCCTCCAACGCCTGGAACCCGCGCTGGCGATTGCTGGCCTGCGTCGCGCCGGCGGCCGTCTTCTTCGCGGCCTTCTGGCTGCTGCCGGTGGTGCGCCTGCTCGCGCTGCCGGCCGACAAGGGCGCCGCCACCTACTTCGCGGTGCTGACCGATGCACGCTACCTGCAAAGCATGGCCAACACCGTCGCGCTGTCGGTGGCGGTGACGCTGGCCACGCTGGTGCTGGGCGCGGCGGTGGGCATCTACCTCGCGCGCCATGCCTTCCCGGGCAAGCGCATGCTGCTGTCGCTGCTCACGCTGCCGCTGTCGTTCCCGGGCGTGATCATCGGCTTCTTCGTGATCCTGCTGGGCGGGCGCCAGGGCGTGGTGGCCGACCTGAGCGACGCGCTGGTCGGCGAGCGCATCACCTTCGCCTACGGCCTGCTCGGCCTCTTCCTGGCGTACCTGTATTTCTCGCTGCCGCGCGCCATCGCCACCTATGCCGCGGCGGCCGAGTCGATGAACACGCAACTCGAGGAAGCCGCGCGCTCGCTCGGCGCCTCGAAGCTGCGCGTGGCGCGCGACGTGTGGATGCCCGAGCTCGCGCCCACCACGCTGGCCTGCGGCGCCATCCTGTTCGCCACCTCGATGGGCGCCTTCGGCACGGCCTTCACGCTGGCCAGCAAGTTCGAGGTGATCCCCATCACCATCTACAACGAGTTCACCAACTACGCCAACTTCGCGCTCGCCGCGTCGCTGTCGATCTCGCTGGGTGTCGTGACCTGGCTGGTGCTCTTCGTGGCGCGCCGCTTCGGCGCCAACCCGGTCGCCCGATGATGATGAAGACCCCTTCGCAACCCCGCGCCCCGTTCCTGCTCGCCATCACGGTGATCGTGAGCCTCTTCATGATCGCGCCGATGCTGCTGTCGGTGATGGCCGGCCTCGTCAACAACTACAGCGCGGGCCTCAAGAGCGGCCTCACGCTGCGCTGGCTGGGCGAGGTGTGGGAGAACTACGGCGGCACCGTCGGCTGGTCGCTCGCGCTGGCCGTGGCCTGCGTCGTGTGCACCGTGCTGATCGGCGTGCCCTGCGCCTACACGCTGGCGCGCAGCCGCTCGCGCGCGGCGCGCATCTTCGAGGAGCTGCTGACCTTGCCGGTCGCGGTGCCGGGCCTGGCGACGGCGCTCGCGCTCATCCTCGCCTACGGCCAGCTCACGGCCTTCCGCCAGAGCTTCGCCTTCATCCTCGTGGGCCACATCGTCTTCACGCTGCCCTTCATGGTGCGCACCGTGAGCTCGGCCTTCCAGCGCGACGACCTGCTCGCGCTCGAAGAGGCCGCGCGCTCGCTGGGCGCGAACTTCCGCCAGCGCTTCATGGGCATCCTGGTGCCGGCCGTGTTCCCCGCCATCGTGGCCGGCAGCCTGATGGTGTTCACGCTGTCGGTGGGCGAATTCAACCTCACCTGGATGCTGCACACGCCGCTCACGCGCACGCTGCCCGTGGGCCTGGCCGACAGCTACGCCTCGATGCGCATCGAGATCGGATCGGCCTACACGCTGGTCTTTTTCGCCGTCATTCTTCCGGTGCTGTGGGGCCTGCAGTACCTTGCCAACCTGATGCAGAAACGCCATGGAACTTGAACGCATCCCCGTCGACATTTCGAACTGCGCAAAGACGTATGCCGATGGCACGCGCGGCTTGCAGCCCACCAACCTCAAGGTCGAGGCCGGCGAAGTGCTCGCGCTGCTCGGCCCCTCGGGTTGCGGCAAGACCACGCTGCTGCGTCTCATCGCCGGGCTGGAAGCACCCGACGACGGCAGCCGCATCGTCTTCGGCGACCAGGACGTCACGCAGCGCCCGGTCGAGCACCGCGGCGTGGGCATGGTGTTCCAGAGCTACGCCCTCTTTCCGCAGATGACGGTGGCGGCCAACATCGGCTACGGCCTGCGCATCCGCGGCGTGTCGCCCGAGGAAGAGAAACGCGCCGTGGGCGAACTGGTCGACCTCGTGCGCCTGGGCGGCCTGGAGAACAAACGCCCCGCCGAACTCTCGGGCGGCCAGCGCCAGCGCGTGGCCCTGGCGCGCGCCGTGGCCGTGCGCCCGCGCGTGCTGCTGCTCGACGAGCCGCTGGCCGCGCTCGACGCCAAGCTCAAGGAATCGCTGCGCGACGAACTGGCCGAGCTGCTGCGCCGCCTGCACATCACGGCCATCCACGTCACGCACGACCAGCAGGAGGCGCTGGCCATCGCCGACCGGCTCGCGGTGATGCGCGCCGGGCGCATCGTGCAGGTGGGGCGCGGCGAAGACCTGTACCGCGCGCCCGCGCACCCCTTCGTGGCCGAGTTCCTGGGCCGGGTCAACCGGCTGGAGCGCGCGGCCGACGCCATCGCACAGGGCGTTGTCCGACTCGGAGGGTCGTCGCTGCCCTGCCCCGCACCCTGGCAGCAGCATGCGACGCTGCTGGTGCGGCCCGAAGACATCGAGGTCGGCGCGCCCCCGCCCGGCGAGGCGCCCGGCTGGGGCCGCGCCACGGTCGAACGCCGCACCTTCCTCGGCGACCGCGTGCAGCTGCACCTGCGCCTGCAGGACCAGCCCGTGCTGGTGGCCGACGTGGGCCGCGACAACCCCTTCGGACCGGGCGACGCGGTGGGCCTGCGCATCCCGGCCGACCGCCTGATGACCTCGCAGGAAACCCGCGCATGACCACGACGACAACGACCCCCAACACCTTCCTGGTCCAGCTGACCGACCTGCACATCCGCGAGCCCGGCCGGCTGGCCTATGGCCGCATCGACACCGCGCCCTACCTCGCGCGCGCCGTGCAGTCGGTGCTCGCGCTGCGCCAGCCGCCCGACGCGGTCGTGATCACCGGCGACCTGACCGACTTCGGCCGCGCCGCCGAGTACGAGCACCTGGCCGCCCTGCTCGCGCCGCTGACGATGCCCGTCTACCTGCTGCCCGGCAACCACGACGACCGCGACCAGCTGCGCCGCAGCTTCCCCGGCCACGCCTACCTGGGCACGGGCGCCGACACGCACGGCTTCGTCCAGTACTCGGTGCGCGTCGGCGACCTGCGGCTGCTCACGCTCGACACCTGCGTGCCCGGCGCCAGCCACGGCACGCTGTGCGACAAACGCCTGGCCTGGCTCGAAGCCCAGCTCGACGCCTGCCGCCACGAGCCCGTGGTGGTCGCCATGCACCACCCGCCCTTCGCGACGCTGATCGGCCACATGGACGAGATCGGCCTGCTCGAAGGCGCCGACGCGCTCGAGGCCCTGCTGCGCCGCTACACGAACGTCGAGCGCGTGATCTGCGGCCACCTGCACCGCGCCATCGACGTGCGCTTCGGCGGCACCATCGCCTCGACCTCGCCGGCGCAGGCGCACCAGGTCTGCCTCGACCTCGCGCCCGACGCTGCCTCGGCCTGGACGCTGGAGCCGCCTTCGTTCCGGGTGCACGCCTGGTCCGCGGCCGGGCGCCGGCTCGTCACCCACCTGGCGGCCTCCGGCAGCTTCGAAGGGCCTTATCCTTTCCACGAGAACGGAGCCCTGATCGACTGAAGCGTCTACTTGTGGAAAATGGGGCTGAAACGAATCAAAACGAAAACAAGAGAAAGGTCAGACCCCGCCCTCCATGAAGCACCTTCTGAATCTGCTTGCGGCCGTCGCCCTGCTGGTGTGGGGCACGCACCTCGTGCGCACCGGCGTGCTGCGCGTCTTCGGCGCCAACCTGCGCAAGATCCTCGTGCAGAGCATGCGCAACCGCTTCACGGCCGCGCTCTCGGGCATCGGCGTCACGGCGCTCGTGCAGTCGAGCACGGCCACCTCGCTCATGACCTCCTCCTTCGTGGGGCAGGGCCTGGTCACGCTGCCGGCCGCGCTGGCGGTGATGCGGGGCGCCGACGTGGGCACGGCGCTGATCTCGGTGCTCTTCTCGGCCGACCTCTCGTGGCTCTCGCCGATGTTCATCTTCGTGGGGGTGGTGCTGTTCATCACGCGCTCGGCCACCGTGGCGGGGCGCGTGGGGCGGGTGCTGATCGGGCTGGGGCTGATGCTGCTGGCGCTGCAGCTGGTGGTCGCGGCCACCGAGCCGCTGTTCTCGTCGCCGGCCGTGCGGGCGCTGCTGGCGTCCATCACCAGCGATGTGCTGCTGGAGATCACGCTCGGTGCCGCGCTGGCCATCGTGGCGTACTCGAGCCTGGCGGTGGTGCTGCTGGTGGCGGCCATGGCGAGCTCGAACGTGGTGCCGCTCGACGTGGCGTTGGGCCTGGTGCTCGGCGCCAACCTGGGCAGCGGCCTGCTGGCGGTGCTGACCACCGCGCGCTCGGCGGTGTCGGTGCGGCAGGTGACGGTGGGCAACCTGCTGTTCAAGGCGCTGGGCGTGGCGCTGGTCACGCCGTTCGTGGGGCTGTGGGTGCGCTACGTGCAGCCGCAGCTGCCGAACCAGACGCACGGCGTGGTGCTGTTCCACCTGGCCTTCAACATCGTGATCAGCATCGGCTTCATCGGTCTCACGCAGTGGGTCGCCAAGCTGGTGACGCGCATGCTGCCCGTGCCGCCGCAGCCCGTGGGCACGAGCCGGCCGCACCACCTCGATCCTTCGGCGCTGTCGACGCCTTCGCTGGCCATTTCGAACGCGGCGCGCGAGGCGCTGCACCAGGCGGACATCGTGGAGACGATGCTCATCGGCACGCTCGACGTGATCCGCAACAACGACCTGCGGCTGGCGCAGGAGCTGCGGCAACTCGATGACACGGTGGACGAGCTGTACTCGGCGATCAAGTACTACATGACGCGCATCTCGCGCGAGGCGCTGGGCGAGGAGGAAAGCCGGCGCTGGACGGACATCATCAGCTTCACGATCAACATGGAGCAGATCGGGGACATCATCGAGCGGGTGATCATTGATATCGAGGACAAGAAGATCAAGCCGCAGCGCAACTTTTCAGCTGCGGGGATGGCGGAGATCGTCGAGTTGCATCAGCGGCTGGTTGCCAATCTGCGGTTGAGCATGAGCGTGTTCCTGAACGGCAATGTTCGTGACGCGCAGAAGCTGCTTGAAGAGAAGGCGCGGTTCCGCGATCTGGAGCGGGCCTATGCAACAACCCATCTGGATCGGTTGTCGGATCGGACTACTTTGAGCATCGAGACGAGTTCGCTGCACATTGATCTGATCAGTGATTTGAAGCGGATCAATTCGCATATCTGTTCGATTGCTTATCCGATTCTTGAATCTGCCGGGGCCTTGGCGCCGAGCCGGCTTCGTGAATCTCGGCTCGGGAAAATCGAAGGCTGATCGTTTTGTTTCCCGAGGCCGGGTCTCGCCCCGGCGGGCGACTCACTTTCTTTTGCTTCGCCAAAAGAAAGTAAGCAAAGAAAAGGCGACCCTGCTGTCTGCGTCCCTCCGCTTCGCTGCGGGCAACCTGCGGTGCTCACGTTTCGCGGGGTCTCGCCCAAACTCGCTTCGCTCAAACAAGGGCGAGCCCTGATCCGCGAAACGCTGCGCTCCTCGGCGCATACAGAAGGGGTGGGGAACCTCACAGGCCTTTGCTTCGCTCGGCCTGGGGACGGTGGGGTGGTTTTGGCTATGGCCTCGTACCAGAAATCTCCTAAAAGGCCGGCAATGCTCGGGGCTTCGAAGGAGTTCGACATGACCATTGTTCTGCCGCAAAGCGCGGTCGCCGCGTCGCTCGGGGTGCAGCAACTCGCCACCGCGTTCAGCCCGGCGTTTTCGCATCTGCGCATTCTTCGCAACCTCATCATTCCGATGCCCTCCGGTTGCGCGGTGTCCACGGCGCGCATCGATGCGGTGATCGTGTGCGAGACGGGCGTCTACCTGTTCGAGATCAAGGCCTGGCGCAACGCGTTCGTCTATCGCAAGAAATCCGACGAGGCGCCGCCGCGCTGGTTTCTTCGACTGCATGGCTGCACGCGAGCGCGTGAGGTGAAAGACCCGGCCTGGCAGGGCGGGCGCAAGACGACGCAGCTGCGCAGCCTGCTGCCGGACGACCTGCGGCTGCAGTACTTCGTGCTGCTGCCCTGCGAAGGCGTGGAGCTGGAGGGCGTGATGCCTGCGGCCGTGATCACGCAGCAGGACCTGCCGTACATCGCGCGCCTGGTGCGCAACAACGGGCGCACGGCGCGCACGTACCCGCTGCTGGACGCGCAGGCGGTCGATCGCACGGTGCAGCGGCTGCTGGAGATCCAGGGCGACCTGTCGCTGGAGACGCATGCGCAGAACTGCCGCGAACGCATCGAACGGCCTGCGGTGGCGTGGCCGGCGGTGAACGCGATGGGGTTGCAGTAACGACTGCTCACCAACCAGCCCTGCGCGCGGGAGGGCGTCCCACATTCCTCCGACATTGGTGAAGACCATGCGGTGATGATGATTCCTCCCAAGTCCCTCGCGGCCCTTGCCGCGCTGTGCCTCGCGATGGTGGCCTGCCCGGCACAGGCCGCCGACCCGTTCACCGTGCAAGACATCCACCTCGAAGGCCTGCAGCGCGTCGAAGCGGGCACGGTGTTCGCAACCTTGGGCCTGAAGGCCGGCGACACGTACAGCGACGACCGCGGCAGCGCGGCCATCCGTGCGCTGTTCGACCTCGGACTGTTCAAGGACGTACGCATCGACGTGAACGGCCGGGTGCTCGTGGTCATCGTCGAAGAGCGCCCCACCGTGGCCGATGTCGACTTCGCGGGCACCAAGGAGTTCGACAAGGCGGCACTGCAGAAGGCGCTGCGCGACATCGGGCTGGCCGAAGGCCGGCCGTTCGACAAGGCGCTGGCCGACCGCGCGGAGCAGGAGCTCAAGCGGCAGTACATCGGCCGCAGCCTCTACAACGCGCAGGTGGTCACCACCGTCACGCCGCTGGAGCGCAACCGCGTCAACCTGACGTTCAGCGTGACCGAGGGCGAGCCGGCGCGCATCACGCGGGTGCGCGTGGTCGGGCAGCAGGCTTTCGACGAACGCACGCTGCTCGACCTGTTCGACCAGGACAGCGGCGGCTGGCTGGCCTGGTACACGAAGTCGAACCAGTACGCGCGCAGCAAGTTCGACGCCGACCTGGAAACGCTGCGCTCGTTCTACCTGACGCGCGGCTACCTCGAGTTCCGCATCGAGTCGACGCAGGTCGCGATCTCGCCCGACCGGCAGACGCTGGAGCTCACGGTGAACATCAGCGAGGGCGAGAAGTTCGCGGTGGCCGGCGTGAAGCTGGCGGGCAACTACCTGGGGCGCGAGGACGAGTTCAAGTCGCTCGTCACCGTGCGCTCCGGTGCGCCCTACAACGGCGAGGACGTGGCGGCCACCACCAAGGCCTTCGCTGACCACTTCGGCACCTTCGGCTACGCCTTCGCGCGCGTGAAAGCCGAGCCCGAGATCGACCGGGCCCAACGCCGCGTCGTGATGGTGCTGAACGCCGAGCCCGGGCGGCGCGCCTATGTGCGGCGGCTGAACATCGGCGGCAACGCGCGCACGCGCGACGAGGTGATCCGGCGCGAGTTCCGCCAGTACGAAGGCGCCTGGTACGACGGCACGAAGATCAGGCTCTCGCGCGACCGCGTCGACCGGCTGGGCTTCTTCACCGACGTGAACGTCGAGACCGCCGAAGTGCCGGGCAGCAACGACCAGGTCGACCTGAACGTCACCGTGGCCGAGAAGCCCACGGGCTCGCTGCAGCTGGGCGCGGGCTACTCGTCGACCGACAAGATCTCGCTGAGCTTCGGCATCACGCAGGAGAACGTGTTCGGCTCGGGCAACTACCTCGGGCTGCAGGTCAACACCAGCTCGTACAACCGCTCGGTGTCGCTCACGGCGACCGACCCGTACTTCACGAAGGACGGCATCTCGCGCACCTTCAACCTCTTTCACACCACCACGCGGCCCTACTACGAGGCCGACGGCAACTACAAGCTCGCGAGCGACGGCGGCTCGGTGCGCTTCGGGCTGCCGGTGAACGAGCTGGACACGGTGTACCTGGGCATCGGCGTGGAGCGTTACTCGTTCACGCCGGGCACCAACGGTTCGTACACGCTGGTCAACGGCTCGTACGTCTACACGGCCACGCCGCAGGCCTACCTCGACTACTTCCAGTGCACGGGCACCGCGCCGAGCGTGGTGTGCGCGGGCAGGAACGTGGTGGGCATCCCGGCGACCGTGGGCTGGTCGCGCGACGACCGCGACAGCGCCCTGGTGCCCACGCGCGGGCGCCTGCAGAGCGCCAACCTCGAGCTGGGCGTGGGCAGCGAGTTGCGCTACCTGAAGACCAACTACCAGTACCAGCAGTACGTGCCGCTGTCCAAGCAGTACACGCTGGCCTTCAACGGCCAGCTCGGCTATGCGAAGGCGCTGGGCGGCAGCAGCTTCCCGATCTTCAAGAACTTCTATGCGGGCGGGTTGGGCTCGATCCGCGGCTTCGAGCAGAACTCGCTGGGCCCGACCGACGCGGTCACCGGCGGTTCGCTGGGCGGCACGCGCAAGGCGATCTTCAACATGGAGCTGACCACGCCCTTCCCCGGCGCAGGCAACGACAAGTCGCTGCGCCTGTACACCTTCTTCGACGCGGGCAATGTGTTCGCCGAACGCACGGCCAGCATGACCGACGCGCAGTGGAAGGCGCAGAACCGCCTGCGCGCCTCGGCCGGCCTGGGCATCAGCTGGATCTCGCCGCTGGGCCCGCTGCGCCTGGCGTATGCGGTGCCGATCGTCTACCAGAAGGAAGACACGGCCAACGGCATCGCGGCCGACCGCACGCAGCGCTTCCAGTTCCAGATCGGCACGTCCTTCTGAACCGGCCCGCACGCGCCATGAGCCGCATCCTGCTGGTGGAAGACGGACGCGACATTGCGTCGCTGCTGCTGGGCCCGCTGCAACGCGCGGGCCACGAGGTGGAGCAGTTGGGCGACGGCGCCGCCGCGCTCGAGCGCATCCTGCACGCACCGCCGGCGCTCACGCTGCTCGACGTGGTGCTGCCGCGCATCGACGGGTTGCAGGTGATCGCGCAGGTGCGCGCGCGCAGCGACCACCCGATCATCGTGCTGACGGCGCGCGCGCACGAGGCCGACCGGCTGCGCGGCTTCGACCTGGGCGCCGACGACTATGTCTGCAAGCCCTTCTCGCCGCGCGAGGTGGTGGCGCGCGTGCACACGGTGCTGCGCCGGCGCGCGCCGCCCGACCTGAGCGTGGGCATGGCCTCGCCGGCCGTGGCCTTCGACAGCGCGCTGGGCCATGCCTGGCTGGAGGGGCGGGCCCTGGCGCTCACGCGCCGCGAGCTGCTGTTGCTGCGTGCGCTGTCGCGCGAACCGGGCCGGGTGTTCACGCGCGCCAGGCTGCTCGAAGCGGCCTTCCCCGAGGCGCTCGACGTGAACGAGCGCGCGGTCGACGGGCACATCAAGAACCTGCGGCGCAAGCTCGCGGCCGTGTCGCCCTCGCACGGCTGGATCCGCTCGGTCTACGGCGTGGGGTTCAGCTTCGCGCAGCGACCGGGCTGAGGGCGGGCCCGGCCTTGCACGCGCCGTGGCCGCGCGGCCCGCGGCCTTCGCTGCCCCTTTGCATGATCGGCGCCAGCGTCGACAGGCTGGCGTGGCGCACGGCCGCCTGCCGTGCCTCCGCGCAGGCGCCGCGTGCCGCGACGCCGATGCCCAGCGCCAGGCTGCACAAGGCCAGGCCGCCCGCGCAGGCGTGGGCCAGCGCGCGCACCGCGGCGCGCGGCGTCATCCGCCAATCGGCAGGCGCAGCGGACGCGGCGGGCGGGATCGGCATGCGCAACACCGCTCAGCCTTCCGTGCGCGGCGGCACCAGCGCGCGGATGCGGGCAAGGCCCTCGGGCGTGCGCGGCCGCATCGGCCGCACGCCGCCCGCCGGCATGGGGCCGCTGCCGGGCGGCGGCGGGCGTTCGGTCAGCGGGCGTGCGGCGGGGTCGACCACCAGCGTGAGCAGCGCGACATAGCGCCGGCCCTCCTCGCGCACTGCGCCCAGCACCGTGTCGCCGGCCCGCAGCGCGATGCCGTCGGCGCTGTTGAGCGTGTCGCGCAGCCGCGCGCGCTGGTAGCTGGGGACCTGCGTGTAGAGGAACTCGCTGAGCGCATCGGGCAAGAAGAACTGCGTCGTGAGCACGGCGCGCTCGCGGTGGTGCACCTTGACGTGGATGTGGGTGGTGCGCCCCGCGTACCAGCCCGGGTACAGCGTGGCGAACACGGCCTGGCCGTCGCGGTCGGTGCGCTGGCTGCCGCGCAGGAAAGCCTGGCCTTCGAAGCCGCGCGTGCGGTCGTCACCCTGCCCGCCGAAGCCCGAGTAGTTGCCCTGCGCGTCGCAGTGCCACAGGTCGGTGCGCAGGCCGCGCAGCGGACGCCCGGCGGCATCGAGCACGCGCAGGCGCACGTCGAGCGGCACGCCCTCGCGGCCGTCGGTCAGGTCGGTGCGGAAGTTCGCGAGGTCCAGGTAGTACGGGCCCTCGGTGGTCTGGGCGGTCAGCGGGAGCTTCTGCGCTGCTGCAGCGGCCCCGGGGGCGGACGCGGCCAGGCCCGCCGCACCGATCGCAGCCAGCAGGCCCCGGCGCCCGATCGCTTCACCGGCCATGGGCAGCCTCCTTTCTGGCAGGTGCGCGCACGCCGGAGGCCCGCGCCTCGGCCCAGACCACGAGCAGCGTCCACACATGCGCGACGCCCCAGAACAGCGCCGCCAGCAGGAACAGCAGCAGGTCGATGTCGGTGTCGCCCGGGGGCGTGGACGGCGGCGCGGCGTGCCCCGGCGGGGCCCAGGCGAGCGCGGCGGCGGCCAGTGCGCGGAAGGCGGAAGTGGAAGAGGCGCGATGCGTGTCCGGTGTCATGCCGGGCATCGTGCGATCCGAATCGGGAGAAATGTGGGAGAGGCACGCAAGGACGCGTCTCCCAGATTCCTCCCCAATCGGGCGCCATGATCGGCGGCTTGCCCATGCCATCCCCGCCCCCGAAACGCATGTCGCAGAATGCGGCCATGCCTCCGCTGCCGAGCCCATGCCGCGCCTGACCCTCTCCCGCAAGATCTTCCTGGCCCTGGCCGCCCTGCTGATCGTGCTGCTGCTGAGCTTCGTGGGCTTTTCGATCGTCGCGCTGCAACGGGGCCTGGGCGCCTATGTGGCCGAGATCGAGATCCGCCGCATGGACTGGCTCTCGCAGCTCCTGCTGAAGCACTACACCGCCAACGGCGACTGGAAGAAACTGCGCGACAACGACGACGCCTGGCACCGCCTGCAGCTGGGCCAGTCGGCCATGGTGATCGACGGCGCCGCCACGCCCGACGACCGGCGGCTGCCGCCCTGGTACGAGCGCCGTGCGCCCGGCACACAGGGCGACGGTGCGCCGCAGGCGGAGCCGTCCAGCGGGCTCTCACCCACCGCCTCGCCCCCGCCGCCGCAGCTCGACCTGCTGCCCCGCCGCTTCCTGATGCCGCCCCCGGGCTTCTTTCCCGGCCTGGCCGGCCCGCCCGACTCGATCTTCCGCCGCCTCGCCGTGCTCGACGCCCACGGCGCGCTCGTGGTCGGCGCGACCATCGACCCGGAGAACGCCGCGCGCCGGCCGATCCGCCACGGGCGCACCGTCGTCGGCTACCTCGCGCTCGCGCCGATGCAGGGCCTGGAGAGCGAGGCCGACCGCGCCTTCCTCGCCCGGCAGTCCGGCGTGATCGCGCTCACCGGGCTGTGCGGCCTGGCCTTTGCGCTCGTGCTGTCGTGGCTGCTGGCGCGCCGCTGGTTCCAGCCGATCGACGCGCTCACGCAGGCCGCGCAGGACGTGGCGCGCGGGCGGCTCTCGACGCGCGTCGCAGTCCACGGCTCGGACGAGCTCGCGCTGCTGGGCAAGACCTTCAACGACATGGCGCAGCGCCTGGACACGGCCGAGGCCTCGCGCCGCGCCTGGCTGGCCGATGCGGCGCACGAGCTGCGCACGCCGCTGGCCGCCATGCGCGCGGAGATCGAGGCGCTGCAGGACGGCGTGCGCAGCTTCGACGAACGCACCGCGCTGCGCATGCACCGGCAGGTGATCCGCCTCGGCCAGCTGGTCGACGACCTGCGCAGCAGCATGCGCGAGCCCCAGAGCGACCTGCTGAAGGCACCGGTGTACCCGCTGTCGCTGCTGAAGGAGGCGCTCGACCACACGCGCGACCGCTTCGCGCAGCGCGGCATCGTGCTCGACCGCGACGCCCTCGACCGCATCGCCGCTTCGGCCCAGCCGGTGATCGACGGCGACGCGCACCGGCTGCACCAGGTCTTCATGAACCTGCTGGAGAACACGCTGGCCTATACCGACGCCGGCGGCCTGCTGCGCATCGGCGTGACCGTCGAAGGCGCATGGACCGGCAATTGCCTCACGCTGGTGTTCGACGACAGCGCACCGGGCGTGCCCGAGGAAGAGATTCCGCGCCTCTTCGACCGCCTGTTCCGCGGCGAGACCTCGCGCAGCCGCGCGCTGGGCGGCTCCGGCCTGGGCCTGTCGATCTGCCGCGCGACCCTCGAGGCGCACGGCGGCAGCATCGAGGCGGCGCCCTCGCCGCTGGGCGGGCTGCGCATGACCATCACCCTTCCGCTGGCGGCTTCCGCATGACACGCATCGTGATCGTCGAGGACGAACTCGACATCGCCTCCGTGGTGCAGGACTACCTGCGCCACGCCGGCTACGACACCGAACATTTCGCCGACGGGCAGAGCGCGCTCGAGCGCATCGTCGCCGCGCCGCCCGACCTGACGCTGCTCGACATCATGCTGCCGCGCCTCGATGGCATCGAGGTGCTGCGCCGCGCGCGGGAGCACACCGCCCATCCGATCATCATGCTCACCGCGCGCATCGAGGAGGTCGACCGCCTGCTCGGTCTGGAGCTGGGCGCCGACGACTACGTGTGCAAGCCCTTCTCACCGCGCGAGCTGGTGGCACGCGTGCGCGCCGTGCTGCGCCGCACCGCGCCGGCCGTGGCGGCGCAGGCCACGCCGGGCGACGCACCGGGCCTCGTGCTCGACGACGTGCACTGGCGCGCCTCGCTCGACGGCACGCCGCTGAACCTCACGCGCCGCGAGTTCGGGCTGCTGCAGGTGCTGTCGCGGCACCCGGGCCGCATCTTCTCGCGCGCCCGACTGCTGGAGCTGGCCTACGACGACACGGTGGACGTGACCGAACGCGCCATCGACAGCCACGTGAAGAACCTGCGCCGCAAGCTCGGCGCGGTGACGCCCGCGCACGACTGGATTCGGTCGGTGTATGGCGTGGGCTTCGCGTGGGAAGCGCCGCCGCCGGCCTGAGCGGCCAGGCTAGTTTTGTCGAGGGGCTGCCGCGCGAATTTGCGTCGCCGTCTTCGCCCAGGTCTTCTCCAGCATCCGCGAAAGATAGGACGCCGACTCCCAGCCGACCTGCAGCGCGATGGACAGCACCGAGTCCCGCGTGGTCTGCAACAGGTACACGGCCCGTTCGATGCGCTGGCGCTGCAGGAACTCCAGCGGCGAGATGCCGTGCTTCGCGCGGAAGACCCGCTCCACCTGCCGGCGCGACAGCCGGTGCTGTTGCGCGAAGGCGTCGAGCGACAGGGGTTGCGCCAGATCGCGCAGCATCGTTTCGGCCAGCAGCTCGGCGACCCACAACGCCGGCGAGGCGTCGCCCTCCGACAACGGGTTGGCGCTCAGGCGCGCGGCCTCCATCACGAGCGCGCCGCACAGCACGTAGTTCTCGCTGTCGCCCGCGCGGGTCGATTCGAACATCCGCTGCGACAGGGCGCCCAGCGCGGTGCTGCCCGCGCGCATGCCTTGCGGGGGCCGCACGACGCCCTGCGCCTGCAAGGCCGTGGCCCACAGCGCCGGATCGACGTAGACCGCGACATGGCTCTGGCCGGCGGTGAGCGTGGTCGTCGAATGCGCGCTGCCCGCCGCGAACCAGACGAAGTGGCCGGGCCCGAGGCGCTGCGCCTCACCCTGCGCATCGCCCACGCTGAAGCGGCCTGCGATGGGCACGAACAGCATGTCGCAATCGTGCACGTGCGCGTCGGTGGCGTAGCGGTCGCGGGTGTTGGCGACCATCGTCGCCTGGTGAGACAGCCGTTCGACGAACAGCGATTGGCGGGGCGGCGGGTGGCTGGAAGTCAGTGGCATGGCCGTTCCTTGTCGCATTCGAAGCCGCGCATGTCGCAATCGGGCGCACGCGTTGGCGCGCGCTCCACAGAATCGGAAGGACCACTCCTGCAAGAAGACCCCATGACTACTCAACCTCTGCGCCGCGCGCTCCTGGGCCTGGCCGCCGCCGGTGCCCTGTACGGGCCGACCGCCTCGTGGCCGGCCTCCGATCCGGCCTACCCGGTGAAGCCGATCACCATCATCGTACCCTTCCCCGCCGGCGGCGGAACGGACGTGATCTTCCGTTCGGTGCAGCTGCGGCTGCAGGCCGCGCTCGGTGTGTCGGTCATCATCGACAACCGCTCGGGCGCGGGCGGCACCGTGGGCACCGGCTTCGGCGCGAAGGCGAGCCCCGACGGCTACACGCTGGTGGCCAGTACCACGACCACCATCGCCTCGGCCGATGCGGTGTACCCCAAGCTCCCGTACGACCCCCTCAAGGACCTGGTGCCGATCGGCACCATCGGCACCACGCCTTTCGTGCTGGTGGTCACGCCCGCGCTGGCGGCGCGCACGGTGAGGGACTTCGTCGGCTACGCCAAGGCCAACCCGCAGGCGCTCAACTACGGCAGCATCGGCAACGGCAGCCTGAGCCACCTGGCGGGCGAACTGTTCAAGCAGCGCACCGGCATCGAGATGACGCACGTGCCCTACCGCGGCGCCGCGCCCGCGCAGGCCGACCTGATGGCAGGCCAGATCCAGGCGCTGTTCGACAACCCGCCCGCGCTGCTCGCGCAGGTGCGCGGCGGCCGCATGCGGGCGCTGGCCATCAGTGAACCGTCAGCGGGTTTCGCCGACCTGCCGACTTTCGAGGCAGCCGGCATCAAGGACTTCAAGCCGCAGCTCTGGTATGGCCTGATGGCACCGGCCGCCACGCCGCAGCCGGTGGTGCAGCGCCTGCGCGCCGCGCTCGACACCGCGATGAAAGACCCGGCACTGCGCGCCGACATGCTGGCCAAGGGCGTGACGCCGTGGAACGTGCGGCCCGAGGTGTTCGAGGAGCACATCCGCGGCGACATCAAGCTCTGGGGCGGCATTGCGCGCTCGGTCAACGCGAGGGCTGATTGACGATGACTGCGATTTTTTCTGCGCCCGGTTGCCGGAACATCCGCGTGTTCGTCGGCCCCGATCCATCCGTCGGCGGCAACCCCGCGCCCGTTTGGCTCGATGCCGACGCGCTCTCCACCGCACAGATGCAGGAGCACACCCGGCTCAGCGGCCATGAGTCCGTCTTCGTGCTGAAGCCGAGCACACCGGCGCACCGGCTGCGCATGCGCTACTTCGTGCCGAAGCACGAGATGGAAATGTGCGGCCACGCCACGGTCGGCGCGCTGTGGCTGCTGCACCGGCGCGGCGAATGGGACGGTGCGCCCGTCGCGATCGAAACGCTCAGCGGCACCGTCACGGGCCGGCGCGTCGATGGCACGGTGCAGATCAGCCAGCCGCGCGCCACGGTGGAAGAGGTGACGCAACAGCGGCTGGTCGAAGACATCGCGCAGTGCCTGGGCATCGAGGTCGGGCAGATCGTGGGGCCGGTGCTCAACGCCGCCACCAGCCGGGTCAAGACGCTGGTTCGCCTGGCCGACACCGCGCAGCTGCACGCCTTGCGCGTCGACTTCGCACGCGTCGAATCGCTGTGCGAACGCCTCGGGTCCACCGGGCTGTATCCCTATGCGATGTCGCAGAACGAGGCCGAAGCGGTCAGCGCACGGCAATTTCCGAAATCTTCCGGCTACCCGGAAGACGCCGCCACGGGCATCGCCGCCGCGGCGCTGGCCTGGGGCCTGCGCCGCCTTGGGCTGGTCGGCCACGAGGCGCTGTCGGTGACCGTGCGGCAGGGAGAAGCAATGGGTTCGCCCTCCGCGATCCACGTGGGATTGCCATGGGATGCGAACACGCAGGAAGGCTGCTGGGTCGGCGGCGAGGCCTGCGATGCGCAACCCGAAGACTTTCTGCTCGACCAGCTGTGCCCACCTGAAGTGGCGCAGGCCAAGCCATCGGGTACTTACGCCACATTCGCGAGGGCCGGCAGTCTGCTGCACACGAGCGGCGTGGTGGCGCGCGAGAACGGCCAGGTGATCACAGGCCGGCTCGAAGGCCCCGACGATGTGCCGCGCGGCCAGCGGGCCGCAGTGGCGGCTGTCAGCGCCCTGCTGCGCGCGGCACAGGACGAGCTCGGCAGCCTCTCGCGCGTCGTGCGCGTCGTGGCACTGAACGGCTACCTCCAGGCTTGCGGCGACTTCAAGGACCACGCCCAGGTGATGGACGCGGTCTCGGCGGCCCTTCAACGGATCTTCCCCGATGCCCCACTGCCGGTTCGCACCACCGTGGGCGTCGCGTCGCTGCCTCGCGGCGGCGTGGTCGAGGTGTCGATGGTGCTCGAGACGCGCGACTAGGTCCGCTCCTTCCCGGCTTTTTCCACGGGAGGCAGCGCAGCGTGCCCGCTCGTCACCACCGCCGAGGTAGCGGGCCGCTTCAGCCCCAGCGCGCCTTCGAGCATCCGCAGGATGGTCTCGCGGGCCAGATCGAAATCCGCCGGCTCCAGCGCCTGCTTGCCGAGCAGCATCCGCATCTGCCAGGCGAAGTCGGCGTAGGTCTGCGTCATGGCCCACAGCGTGAACAGCAGGTGCGGCACCGGCAGCGGCGCCACGTCGCCGTTCGCCATCCAGCGGTTCAGCACGGCCGCTTCGGCGCGGAAGGCGGGCACCAGCTTGGCCTCGATGTCGTCGGCGCATTGCGGCGCCTGCGAAATGATTTCCTGCGCGAACAGCCGCGAGCCCGAAGGGTGGTCGTACGAGAACTGCAGCTTCTGCGTGACGTAGCGCTCCAGCGCGGCATGCGGGTCGAGGTCGGCGTCGGCCAGGCTGTTGAGGTTCGACAGCCACGAGTCGAGCACGTCGTTGAACACGCGGCTGTACAGCGCCTTCTTCGAGGGGAAGTAGTACAGCAGGCTCTGCTTGGAGATGCCCGCGTCGGCCGCGATGTCGTCGACCGACACGCCGCCGTAGCCGTGCAGCGCGAATCGCTCCTGCGCCACCGCGAGGATGGCGCTCTCGAGGTTCTGGCGGCGGGCCTGGCGCTTCACGGCGGGAGGACGCGCCGCAGTTCGCAGGGGTGGCGCAGCACTCATGGGTTCTTCATCCGCGCCAGGAAGCGCACCAGTCGCTCGTCGCCGCAATGCGCGACGTTGAAGCGATACCAGGCAAAAGGCTGCGGCATGTCGCCGAAATCGGTCGCGGCCGCGAGCGGCAAGCCCTGCTTGCGCGCCTCCTGCAGCACCGCATCGCTCGATGGACGAGGCTCGCTGCCGGGCGGCCAGCCTGCGCAGAGAAAGGGACCGCCATCGGGCACGCACAGCGCCTGCAGGCCCGCGCCGGTCAGCAGCGACAGCGTGCGCTCGCCGGCGATCTTCAGCGCGGTATTGAGCTTCTGCAGGAAGCGCGGATAGCCGGCATCGGCCAGCACCTCGCAGGCCACGCGCTCCTCGAACTCGCTCGGGCCGAGCGTGGTGTGCAGGCAGCGCAAGGCCGCATCCTCGACCCAATGCTGCGGCAGCAGCACATGTGCAAGCCGCAGCTTGGCCGAGAGCGTGGTCGACACGCCACCGACCTGCGCCACGCGCTGCAGCCCGTCCATCGCGGCAAGGCTGGGCGCCTGCAGCGGCGACAGCCCGCGCCAGGTGTCGAGCTCGATCACGCGCAGGTCGTGCCGCTCGGCCGCCTGCAGCGCCTGGTGCGCGCCCTGCGGGCTCATGCAGATGCCCAGCGGATTGGAAACTGCCGTCGACAGGAACAGCAGGCGCTGGCGGCTTGCCGCAGGCAACATCGCGGCATGGCCGTCGAGCGCGGCGATGTCGAGGCAGCCGCCGCGCCGTGGCACTTCGAGCATGCGACGGCCCAGCGTGCGGATCAGGCTGCGCAGCTGGCGCGGCGCGGGCGACTCGACCAGCACCGCGTCACCGGGTTCGGTCCAGGCCTGCAGCAGGCACATCGTGGCGCCGAGGCTGCCGGCGGCCGTCATGACTTGTTGCGGGCCCAACGCGGGCAGCTCGGCGCGATGGCGCGCGGCGATCAGTTCGCGCAGGCGCGGCAGGCCGAAACCATGTCGCGTGCCGCTGTCCCATTCGGGGGCCGAGCGCGCCACGCGGCGCATGGCTTCGCGCACCAGGTCGTCGCCCCGGTATTCGGCGGGTGGCGGGCGGTCGTCGGCCGTGGCGGTGTCGGTCATGCGCGGCACCGCATCGGCGTCGTCGGGTGCCACGCGCGAAGGCCGATGCAGCACGTAGTAGCCGCTGCCTGGCCGCGAGGCCAGCACCGAGCGCGCGCGCAAGGCGCTGTACGACTCGGTGACGGTGAAGGTGCTGATGCCCAGCTTGCCGGCCAGCGCGCGCACCGAAGGCATCTTGGTGCCGGGTGCGAGGCGCCCGTCGATGACGCGCAACTCGACGCCCACCACGAGGCGCTGCGCCAGCCCGAGGCCGGGCGCGGCTTCGTCCATGTCGCCCATCAGGCCCTGCATCCAACCGGCACCGGCCTGCGCCGGCTGGCGCAGCGCCGACGCGTTGCTTGAACTCTGCATCACCGGGTCTCCTTGAGAAACGCATGCGGCCTGTCTGGACAGGGTTTGCCCTGGGCAACTGTGCTGGGGAGTGCACCAAACAGCATGGTCGACAGCGGCAAACACTTTCTCGTGCGCCGCGCCAACTGTGTATGGGCGGCACCCCTCGTTTGCTGAATCATCGCGACATTCGACCACTTGGTCAAACTTCATGAGAGCTCGATCTCTCATGTCGCACACGGTTACCCCACCACGACCTGGAGCTTGAAAGCCCATGAGCAGCACGATGAATCCCGTCGCGCCCAGCGCGCACATTGCCTCCGATGTGTGCGCCGGCCGTCTCGACCCCGCGCAGTACGCCAAGAACTTCTGCGACGCCCACCCGCCGCTGAACGTGGTGCAGGCCAACATCGAGGCCGAGCGCTGCTACTACTGCTTCGACGCGCCCTGCCAGACGGCCTGCCCCACGGGCATCGACATCCCGACCTTCATCCGCCGCATCGCTGACGGCAACCTGCGCGGCGCGGCGCGCACCATCCTCGAAGAGAACCCGCTGGGCGGCATGTGCGCCCGCGTCTGCCCGACCGAGGTGCTGTGCGAGCAGGCCTGCGTGCGCAACAGCAACGAGAGCAAGCCGGTGGAGATCGGCCTGCTGCAGCGCCACGCGACCGATGCCTTCTTCGACGCGCCCGGCGCGCCGCTGTTCGTGCGCGCGGCCGACACGGGCAAGCGCATTGCCGTCGTCGGCGCGGGCCCGGCCGGCCTGGCCTGCGCGCACCGCCTGGCGGTGCTGGGCCACCAGGTGACGCTGTTCGATGCGCGCCCCAAGCTCGGCGGCCTGAACGAGTACGGCCTGGCCAGCTACAAGACGGTGAACGACTTCGCGCAACGCGAGATCGAGTGGCTGCTGTCGGTCGGCGGCATCGAGGTGCGCAACAACCAGGCGCTGGGCCGCGAGCTGCACCTGGATGCGCTCGCCGCCGACTACGACGCGGTGTTCCTGGGCCTGGGCCTGGCCGGCGTGAACACGCTGGGCCTGGGCGAGCAGACCGGCGTGCGCGATGCGGTGGACTTCATCGCCGAGCTGCGCCAGGCGGCCTCGCCGGCCGATGTGGCCATCGGCCGCCACGTGGTAGTGATCGGCGGCGGCATGACCGCGGTGGATGCGGCCGTGCAGTCGCGCAAGCTCGGCGCGGAAGACGTGAGCATCGTCTACCGGCGCGGCGCGGAAGCCATGGGCGCTTCGGTCGACGAACAGAGCTGGGCCAAGGAGAACGGCGTGCGCATCATCCACTGGGCCGCGCCCAAGGCCCTGCGCGCCAAGGGCGGCGTGCTGCGCGGCATCGACTTCGCGCGCACCGCGCTGGTCGACGGCAAGCTGGTCGAGACCGGCGAAGCGCTCGCGCTGCAGGCCGACATGGTGCTGTGCGCCATCGGCCAGAGCTTTGTCGCAACCGCGCTGGAAGACAGCGGCGTGCGCTTGCAAGGCGGGCGCATCGACACCGACGCCGAGTGCCGCAGCTCGCTCCCGAAGGTCTGGGCCGGCGGCGACGCGCGCTTCGGCGGGCGCGACCTCACGGTCGAGGCGGTGGAAGACGGCAAGCAGGCCGCGCTGTCCATCGACCGCCACCTGCGCGCCGCCTGACGCGACAGCGCCCTCCCTTCCCTTCACTCCATTCATCCGTGCGCGCCGCGGCGCGACAGGAGCAATTCACATGGCAGACCTCAGCATCGACTTCGTGGGCATCCGCAGCCCCAACCCTTTCTGGCTGGCCTCGGCGCCACCGACCGACAAGGAGATCAACGTGGTCCGCGCCTTCGAGGCCGGCTGGGGCGGCGTGGTCTGGAAGACCGTGGGCGAAGACCCGAACGTCGTCAACGTGCACGGCCCGCGCTACGCCGTGTCGTACGCGGCCGACCGCCGCGTGACGGGCTTCAACAACATCGAGCTGATCTCCGACCGGCCGCTGCGCACCAACCTCGAAGAGATGGCGCGCGTGAAGCGCAACTGGCCCGACCGCGCACTGGTGGCGTCGATCATGGTGCCGTGCACCGAAGAGGCCTGGAAGAACATCCTGCCGAGGGTCGAAGACACGGGCTGCGACGGCATCGAGCTGAACTTCGGCTGCCCGCACGGCATGAGCGAACGCGGCATGGGCGCGGCCGTGGGCCAGGTGCCCGAGTACATCCAGATGGTGGCCGAGTGGTGCAAGCACTACTCCAAGCTGCCGGTGATCGTGAAGCTCACGCCCAACGTGGCCGATATCCGGCCCGCCGCGCGCGCCGCGAAGAAAGGCGGCGCCGACGCGGTGAGCCTCATCAACACCATCAACTCGATCATGGGTGTCGACCTGGACGCGATGGCGATGTTTCCGCACACCGACGGCAAGGGCTCGCACGGCGGCTACTGCGGCCCCGGCGCCAAGCCCATCGCGCTGCACATGGTGGCCGAGATCGCGCGCGACCCGCAGACCGCCGGCCTGCCCATCTCGGGCATCGGCGGTGTCTCGACCTGGCGCGACGCGGCCGAGTTCATCGCGCTGGGCAGCGGCTCGGTGCAGGTGTGCACTGCTGCCATGGTCTACGGCTTCAAGATCGTGCAGGACCTGTGCGACGGCCTTTCGAACTTCATGGACCAGAAGGGCTACGCCAACCTGGAGCAGCTGCGCGGCCGTGCGGTCGGCAGCATCACCGACTGGCAGCAGCTCAACCTGAACCACGTCGACAAGGCCGTGATCCACCAGGACCTGTGCATCCAGTGCGGCCGCTGTCACGTGGTGTGCGAAGACACCTCGCACCAGGCCATCAGCGCCACGAAAGACGGCATGCGCTTCTTCGAAGTGAAGGAAGAAGAGTGCGTCGGCTGCAACCTGTGCGTGTCGATCTGCCCGGTGCCCGGCGCGCTGTCGATGCGCACGCTGAAGGCCGGTGAGACGGACGCGCGCACTGGCCACCCGGTGGTCGGCCACTACGCCAACTGGACCACGCACCCCAACAACCCGATGCGCACCGGCAGTCCCGCCTGAACGGGATATCGAACAAGCGAGTGAGTGAGTGAGCAAGTGAATGACCAAGCCCGGCGCAGACCGGGCGGCGGCGGGAGGGGAACGACCACACGGCCAGACGCACGACACACGTGCAGGAGAAAACCCACATGACGACCCCACAGCACGGCGGCGCACCCGCCGCAAACCTCTGGAACGAGGACCTGGCGCCCACCACGCTGGCGCAGCGAACGTGGCGCTGGTACCACTTCGCCGCGCTCTGGGTGGGCATGGTGATGTGCATCCCCGCCTACATGCTGGCGGCCAGCCTGATCGAAGGCGGCATGTCGTGGGGGCAGGCGGTGCTGACCGTGTTCCTCGGCAACGCCATCGTGCTGGTGCCGATGCTGCTCATCGGCCACGCCGGCGCGAAGTACGGCATTCCCTACGCGGTGATGGCGCGCGCCTCGTTCGGCACGCGCGGGGCGCGGCTGCCTGCGCTGCTGCGCGCCATCGTGGCCTGCGGCTGGTACGGCATCCAGACCTGGTTCGGCGGCCAGATGATCTACACGCTGGTCGGCGTGCTCATGGGCCAGCCGCTGGGCGGCGACAAGCTGCCGATGCTCGGCATCAATGGCGCGCAGCTGGTGTGCTTCCTGATCTTCTGGGCCATACAGCTGTACTTCGTGGTGCACGGCATCGAATCGATCCGCCGGCTCGAGACCTACACCGCGCCGCTGAAGATCATCGTGTGCATCGCCCTGCTCTACTGGGCCGTGCAGCGCGCGGGCGGCCTGGGCCCGATCTTCGACCAGCCCTCGCAGTTCGAAGCGGGCGGAAAGAAGGCCGGCATGTTCTGGGCCGTGTTCTGGCCATCGCTCACGGCCATGGTGGGCTTCTGGGCCACGCTGGCATTGAACATTCCCGACTTCACGCGCTTCTCGCGTTCGCAGCGCGACCAGGTGGTGGGCCAGGTCATCGGCCTGCCCGCGCCCATGGGCCTGCTCGCGATGATGGCCGTGATGGTCACCTCGGCCACCGTGGTCATCTACGGCAAGGCGCTGTGGGACCCGGTGGACCTGGCCAGCCGCATGACCGGCGCCGCGGTGCTGCTCGCGCTCATCATCCTGCTGATCGACACCGTGAGCGTGAACCTGGCGGCCAACCTCGTGGGCCCGGCCTACGACTTCTCTGCCCTCAACCCGAAGAAGATCTCGTACCGCACGGGCGGCTACATCACGGCCGGCATCGCCATCGTGATGATGCCGTGGAAGGTGCTGGAGACCACGCAGGGCTACATCTTCACCTGGCTCATCGGCTACTCGGCGCTGCTGGGGCCGGTGGCCGGCATCCTGATTGCCGACTACTACCTCATCCGCCGCAAGGAGCTGGACGTCGAGGCGCTCTACCGCGAGACCGGCGCCTACAGCTACGGCAACGGCTGGAACATGGCGGCCATCGTCGCCTTCGTCGTCGGCGTGCTGCCGAACATCCCCGGCTTCCTCAACGCCGCCTTTCCGTCGGCCGTGCCGTCGATGCCCGAGTTCTTCAAGACGATCTACACCTACGCCTGGTTTGTCGGCGTGGTGCTGTCGGCCGTGGTCTACATGGGGCTGATGAAGGCGCGCGCACCGCAGCTTCAGGGCCTGGTCCCACCCCTCAAGAACCCCAGCTGAAGCAAGAAAGAAAAGGAACCCACGCCATGACCGTTCTCATTCGCGGTGGCACGGTGGTCAACGCCGATGCCGAGCACCGTGCCGACGTGCTCTGCCAGGGGGACAAGATCCTCCAGGTCGGCACCGACCTGCAGGTGCCGGCGGGCGCCGAGGTGATCGATGCCGGCGGCGCCTACGTGATGCCCGGCGGCATCGACCCGCACACCCACATGCAGCTGCCCTTCATGGGCACCGTGGCGGCCGACGACTTCTTCAGCGGCACGGCGGCCGGCCTGGCCGGTGGCACCACCAGCATCATCGACTTCGTGATTCCCGACCCGCAGCAGTCGCTGATGGACGCCTTTCGCATGTGGCGCGGCTGGGCCGAAAAATCCGCCGGCGACTACAGCTTTCATGTGGCCGTGACCTGGTGGAACGACAGCGTGCACAAGGACATGGGCACGCTGGTGCACGAGCACGGCGTGAACAGCTTCAAGCACTTCATGGCCTACAAGAACGCGATCATGGCCGACGACGAGATCCTGGTGAAGAGCTTCCAGCGTTCGCTGGAACTCGGCGCCATGCCCACGGTGCATGCGGAAAACGGCGAGCTGGTCGCGATGCTTCAACAGCAGTTGCTGGCGCAGGGCATTCGCGGGCCTGAAGGCCATCCGCTGTCGCGCCCGCCGATGGTCGAGGCCGAGGCGGCCAACCGCGCCATCGCCATCGCCGACGTGCTGGGCGTGCCGATCTACGTGGTGCACGTGTCGTGCGGCGAAGCGCTCGACGCCATCACCCGCGCCCGCGCCCGCGGCCAGCGCGTGTACGGCGAAGTGCTGGCCGGCCACCTCGTGGTCGACGAGAGCGCCTACCGCGACCCCGACTTTGCGCGCGCCGCCGCCCACGTGATGAGCCCGCCCTTCCGCTCGCGCGAGAACCAGGCCATGCTGTGGCGCGGTCTGCAGGGCGGCAACCTGCACACCACGGCCACCGACCACTGCACCTTCTGCGCCGAGCAGAAAGCGGCCGGCCGCAACGACTTCACGAAGATCCCCAACGGCTGCGGCGGCGTCGAAGAGCGCATGGCCGTGCTGTGGGATGCCGGCGTCAACGCGGGCCGCCTCACACCGTCGGAGTTCGTGCGCGTCACCTCGACCAACGCGGCGCAGCTGTTCAACCTGTACCCGCGCAAGGGTGTGATCCAGGCCGGCGCCGACGCCGACATCGTGGTGTGGGACCCGAAGGCCACCAAGACGCTGTCGGTGAAGACGCAGCACTCGAAGAGCGACTTCAACATCTTCGAAGGCCGGCAAGTGACGGGCGTTCCCAGGCACACGGTCAGTGCCGGCCGCTGGGTCTGGCGCGACGGCGACCTGCGCGCCGAGCCGGGCACCGGCCGCTATCTGAAGCGCCCAGCCTTCGCGCCGATGTTCACCGCGCTCGAACGCTTCAAGCAGCAGCACGCGCCCACGGCCGTGGCGCGCTGAACCCCCAAGGAGTCATACATGAATGCAGCAGTGGACACGCAGGTGCTGACGATCAACGGCGAGCGCCTGTGGAACTCGCTGATGGAACTGGCCCGCATCGGCGCCACCCCCAAGGGCGGCGTCAAGCGGCTGGCGCTGACCGACCTCGACAAACAGGGCCGCGACCTCGTGGTGTCGTGGGGCAAGGCGGCCGGCCTGAGCATCACGGTCGACAAGATCGGCAACGTCTTCATGCGCCGCGAAGGCACCAACCCCGCGCTGCCGCCCATCGTCTCGGGCAGCCACATCGACACCCAGCCCACCGGCGGCAAGTTCGATGGCAACTACGGCGTGCTGTCGGCACTGGAAGTGGTGCGCACGCTGAACGACCAGGGCATTCGCACCGAGGCGCCCATCGAAGTCGCGTTCTGGACGAATGAGGAAGGCTCGCGCTTCGTGCCGGTGATGATGGGCTCGGGCGTGTTCTGCGGCGCCTTCAGCCTGGAGCACGCCTACGCCGCGAAGGACACCGAGGGCAAGACGGTGCGCGAAGAGCTGGAGCGCATCGGCTACATCGGCGACCAGACGCCGGGCGACCACCCCATCGGCGCCTACTTCGAGGCGCACATCGAGCAGGGGCCGGTGCTGGAAGATGCGGACAAGGTCATCGGCGTGGTGCCGGCGGTGCTCGGCCTCTCGTGGTACGACTGCGTCGTCACCGGCATGGAGGCGCATGCGGGCCCCACGCCAATGCACCTGCGCCGCGATGCGCTGCAGGTGGCGACACGGATCATGCAGGAGGTGGTGGCCATCGGGCTGCGCTACCCGCCCTACGGGCGTGGCACGGTCGGCATGGTGCAGGTGCATCCGAACAGCCGCAACGTGATTCCGGGCGAGGTGAAGTTCTCGATCGACCTGCGCAACGTGAGCGGCGAACTGCTCGACCGCATGCACGGCGAGATCCTCGCCTTCGTCGAACGCACGGGGCGCGAGACCGGGTTGGGCGTGACGATCGAGCGCGTGTCGTACTTTCCGCCCTGCCCGTTTCACCCCGATTGCGTGGATGCGGTGCGCCGCGCGACCGAACGGCTCGGCTACTCGACCATGGACGTGGTCTCGGGCGCGGGCCACGACGCGATCTATGCGGCGCGGCTGGCACCGGCCGGCATGATCTTCGTGCCCTGCAAGGACGGCATCAGCCACAACGAGATCGAGGACGCGCAGCCCGACCATCTGACGGCCGGCTGCAACGTGCTGCTGCACGCGATGCTCGAACGAGCGAAGCGCGTGGACTGACGCCCATACGCTCGCGGCGGCGCTGCCGTTACTGGTACGCCGCCAGCTCCTGCTTGGCGATCGCGTTGCGATGCACCTCGTCGGGGCCGTCGGCCACGCGCAGGTGGCGCTCGTAGGCGTAGAAGTGCGTGAGCAGCGTGTCCTGGCTCAGGCCCATCGCGCCGAAGGCCTGCATGGCCCAGTCGATCACCTTCACGCAGTTGTTGGGCGTGAGCACCTTGATCATGGCGATCTCCTTGGCCGCCACCTTGTTGCCCACGGTGTCCATGCGGTAGGCCGCATTCAGCACCATCCAGCGCGATTGCTCGATGAGCATGCGCGACTCGGCAATGCGCTCGCGCCACACGCCCTGCTCCGACAGTGGCTTGTGGAAGGCCACGCGCGACACGAGGCGCTGGCACATCATCTCCAGCGCGGCCTCGGCCATGCCGATGGCGCGCATGCAGTGGTGGATGCGGCCGGGGCCGAGACGGCCCTGCGCGATCTCGAAGCCGCGGCCCTCGCCCAGCAAGATGTTCTCGACCGGCACGCGCACGTTGTCGAACACGATCTCGGGATGGCCGAAGGGCGGGTCGTACATGCCCAGCAGCTGCATGTCGCGCACGATGGTGATGCCGGGCGTGTTCTTGGGCACGAGCACCATCGACTGCTGCTTGTGGCGGTCGGCGTTGTCGGGGTCGGTCTTGCCCATCAGCACGAAGATTTCGCAGCGCTCGTTCATGGCGCCGGTGATGTACCACTTGCGCCCGTTGATGACGTACTCGTCGCCCTCGCGGCGGATGCTGCAGCGGATGTTGGTGGCATCGCTGGAGGCCACCTCGGGCTCGGTCATGGCGAACGACGAACGGATCTCGCCGGCCAGCAGCGGCGTGAGCCAGCGTTCCTGCTGCGCCTTCGTGCCGTAGCGCGCCAGCACTTCCATGTTGCCGGTGTCGGGTGCGGAGCAGTTGAAGATTTCCGCGCACCAGTAGCGCCGGCCCATGATCTCGCACAGCGGCGCGTACTCGACGTTCGTCAGGCCCGGGCCGTGCTCCGACTCCGGCAGGAACAGGTTCCACAGGCCGCGCTCGCGCGCCTTGGCCTTGAGGCCGGCCATCATCGGCAGCTCGGCGTAGGGCCGGCCGGCGCGGGCGTTGGCGGCCAGCTCTTCCTCGCGGCGCTTCTCGTTCGGGTAGACGTGCTCGTCCATGAACTTGAGCAGCTCGGCGCGCAGCGCGAGCACCCGGGGCGTGAATTCGAATTGCATGTCGTCTCGTCCTTCTTCCAATGTGCGGTCGAAGATACGTCGCGATGCGGATCGGGACGGTCGTTCGCGCGACAGCACGAACACCGCCCTGTGTGGGTCAGCGCGGCGTCGGCAGCGCGGTCGCGAGCGCGGCCAGCGCCGCCACCACCTTCTGCACCGACTGGGCGGCACGCGCGTCCTTCAGCGTGCCGTCGGCCTCGAAGGCCTCGTTCGCGCGCCCGAGCGCGAACTGCTGCGGCGCCACCAGCATGGCGAAGGCCATCTGCAGGTACTGGCGCAGGAAGTTCATCGAGCGCAGCGCGCCCAGCGGCCCGGGCGAGGCCGACAGCAGCGCGGCCGGCTTGTTGGCCGTGGCGGCCAGCCCGCCCGCGTGGCCCTCGCCCGGCGGAATGCGCGACAGCCAGCTGAAGGCGTTGATGACCAGCGGCGTGGGAAAGCCGTTGTACTCGGGCGTGACGATCAGCACGCCGTCGCTCGCCGCGATGGCGCTGCGCAGTTCGTGCGCGCCGGCCGGCACGCCCGAGGCGGCCTCGAGGTCGCCGTCGTACACGGGCAGCGCCAGCGCGCGCAGGTCCATCTCCGTCACCTGCAGGCCCGCCGCGCGCGCGGTGGCCGCGGCCACGGCCGCCAGCCGGCGGTTGAGCGAGCCGTCGCGGGCGCTGCCGGGAATGATCAGGATGCGGGGACTGTCCATGCGGGGCTCCTTGCCGTGCGTTGAAAGAAGAAGGAACGCCGCGCCGCACGTTTCGCGTGCGGCGCGGCGTTCGTCAGTGTCGCATCGAGGCGATCAGCTGCGCTGCGAATCCAGCTGCTCGCTGTTGGTCACGACCTCCTGCGCCTTCATGTAGCTCTCGATGAGCAGCTGGTAGGGCGGGAACACGGCGCTGTAGGCCTCGGCCCATTGCGCGGCGTCGTCGCGGTGCCAGGTCTTCTGCACTTCGGAGCACACGCCCGCGGTGTCGATCGGCACCACGCCGGCCTGCACCACGCGCGCCAGCGTGATCTCCTGCGCCATCTTCGAGTAGGTGCCCGAGGCGTCGATCACCGCGAACACGCGGTAGCCCTCGTGCACCGCCGCGATGCTCGGGAAGGCCATGCACACGCTGGTGATGGTGCCCGCGATGATCAGCGTGCCGCGCCCGGTGGCCTTCACGGCGGCCACGAACTCGGGGTTGTCCCAGGCGTTGATCTCGCCCTTGCGCGCCACGTACTGCGCATGCGGCGCGTACTTGTGCACTTCGGGAATCAGCGGCCCGTTGGGACCCTGCGGCACCGAAGCGGTGGTGATGACCGGGATCTTCGCCAGCGTCGCGACCTTGGCCAGCGTGGTGACGTTGGAACGCAGCTCGGTCATCGGCATGTCCTTCACGGTCTGGAACAGCCCGCTCTGGTGGTCGATGAGCAGCATCACGGCGTCGTCGGGGTCGATGACGGGCTTGGCGCCGTTGAAGTTGGCGACGGTGTTCGGTGTGGTCATGGGGTGCTCACTTTCCCTGGGTCAGCTGGGTGTAGCTGGTGATGAGGTTGCGGTAGTCGGGGATGTGGTTGGAGAACAGCGTCCCCAGCCCTTCGATGTCGTTGCGCCAGTCGCGGTGCAGCTCGCAGGCCACGCCGAACCACGACATCAGCTGCGCGCCGGCGGCCGACATGCGGTCCCACGCGGCCTGGCGCGTCACGTCGTTGAAGGTGCCCGACGCATCGGTGACGACGAACACGTCGAAGCCCTCGGCCAGCGCCGACAGCGCCGGGAAAGCCACGCAGACCTCGGTGACCACGCCGGCGATCAGCAGTTGCTTCTTGCCCGTGGCCTTCACGGCCTTGACGAAGTCCTCGTTGTCCCAGGCGTTGATCTGGCCGGGGCGGGGAATGTAGGGCGCGTCGGGAAACTGGGCCTTCAGCTCGGGCACCAGCGGGCCGTTGGGGCCGTTCTCGAAGCTGGTGGTCAGCACCGTGGGCAGCTTGAAGTAGCTGGCGATGTCGGCCAGGGCCAGCACGTTGTTCTTGAACTTGTCGGGGTCGATGTCGCGCACCAGCGAGAGCAGGCCGGTCTGGTGGTCGACCAGCAGCACGGCGACATCGTTCTTGTCGAGACGGGTGTAAGGCTTGGACATGAGAGGCTTCCTTTGCGAGGTTGAATGCCGGGGAAAAATGGCCCCCGATGCATGTCCGTCAGCGTAAAAGCGCGCCCGAAAGTCCGGTAGTCGGCGAAATTTGCCTGCAGCGTTCCACCCGATGGACGATGGCAACACCCGTGCGCGCAGGTCGGATGAATTCGCGCCCGCCGGAGCCGATCCGTGGCGGCGGGTAAAATACCCCTACATGTCCCGCTGGTTTGCCGCTACCGTCCTCGCTTTCATGCTGTCCTGCTACGGCTTCGCCGTGCTCGCGCACGGGCTGGTCGGCGGCCACCATGTGACGTCGTCGTCCGGCGAACGCCAGACCGTCGCGACGCTCGCCGCCTCGCTGGCCGATGGCGGTGACAAGGACATCGGCAAGACGTCGTCCGAAGACCCGTCCGCCATGGACGAAGCCGGCTCCGAGCACGCCGAACTGGTCGATGCGCGTCCCCACGCACGCAACCTGCTGGTGCTGTCCGCGCAACCGCCGCGGCTGGGCTCCACCTCGGTGCTCTCGCCGCTGCTCGACCGGCCCAAGCGGCCACCCCGGCCCCACGCCCTCCTCGCCGCCTGAGGCCGCGCGGCGGCGAGCGAACGCCTGAGGACTGAAACAGTCCGGGCGTTTGCGCTCATCCGATCCGGCCCGTCGCCCTTTTCGCGCGACGCCCCTGCCCCTTCTTTTTCAGCCGTCTGACGGCCCCGCCGCACGTGTCATGCGACCCGTCCGGCCTTCTCTCTTTTTCAGGATTTTTCGATGAACTCCAGCCAATCGGCCTACCCCTCCAGCTTCGGCGCACCGTTGGCCTCGGTCCAGGAACGCAACCGCGTTCTGCGCAACACCTACTGGCTGCTCGCGCTGTCGATGGTGCCCACCGTGCTGGGCGCCTGGCTCGGCGTGGCCACCGGCCTCACGCGCGCCATGTCGCCGGGCATCGGCATCATGGTGTTCCTCGGCGGCGCCTTCGGCTTCATGTACGCCATCGAGAAGACCAAGAACTCCGCCGCCGGCGTGCCCGTGCTGCTGGCCTTCACCTTCTTCATGGGTCTGATGCTGTCGCGCCTGGTCGGCAGCGTGCTCGGCCTGTCCAACGGCGCCAGCCTGGTCATGACCGCCTTCGCCGGCACCGGCGGCATCTTCCTGGGCATGGCCATGCTCTCGACGGTCATCAAGCGCGACATCTCGGCCATGGGCAAGTGGCTCTTCGTGGGCGCCATCGGCCTGCTCGTGGTGGGCATCGCCAACGTCTTCATCCAGTCGAGCGCGCTGATGATGACGCTGTCGGTCGCCGCCATCGGCATCTTCTCGGCCTTCATCCTGCACGACCTGAAGCGCGTGAAGGACGGCCTCGAGACCAACTACATCTCGGCCACGCTGGGCGTGTACCTGAGCCTCTACAACGTGTTCCAGTCGCTGCTGGCCCTGCTGGGCATCGCCGGCGGCCGCGACGAGTAAGCGCACACAGAACGACAAGCAAGGAAGGAAACACCATGCGCCTCACCACCAAGGGCCGCTTCGCGGTCACCGCGATGATCGACATCGCCCTGCACGGCCGCTCGGGCCCCGTCACGCTGGCCTCGATCAGCCTGCGCCAGCAGGTCTCGCTGTCGTACCTGGAACTGCTGTTCGCCAAGCTGCGCCGCAACGGGCTGGTCGAATCCACCCGCGGCCCCGGCGGCGGCTACTCGCTCAGCCGCAAGGCCGCGGAGATCACGGTGGCCGACATCGTGCTCACCATCGAAGACCTGGGTGCCAGCAAGATCCGCCCGCGCGCCGCCGGCTCGGCCGACGAACCCGGCCGCTGCGAGATCGACGACCTGTGGGCCTCCGTGAACCTGCGCGCCGTCGAGTTCCTGCGCTCGATCTCGCTGCAGAGCCTGGTCGACGAACAGAAGGCCAAGGGCGTGCAGCCCGCCACCAGCGCGGCCGCCCGCCGCACCACGGCCGTCGTCGGCTCACCGGTGCGCAAGCCCTTCGTGGTCGACGCGCCGAACTCGGTGTTCGCGCTGGGTCGGCGCCACAGCACGAGCAGCTGACGGCGATCGGCGCGGCCGCTGCGCCGCGCCTTGAAAGACCGGGCCGCGCGACCTAGACTGAGCAGTGAGGGCACCCGCGGTGCCGGGGGCCAAGGAGCCTGCCATGTACAAGCGTGTTCTCGTCGCAACCGACGGCTCTTCGCTGTCGGACAAGGCGGTGGCCGCGGCCATCGATCTCGCGTTGCTGACCGGCGCCGAGCTGGTGAGCGTCAACGTCGCGCACATCCAGCCCTATGGCTACTTCGAAGGCTCGATGCTGCTGAACCAGACGGATTTCGAGGCCAACCAGAAACACGTCGAGCAGGCGGCCCAGCGCGTGGCCGATGCGGTGCGCGACACCGCCCTGGCCAAGGGCGTGCGCCGCGCCGACGCGGTGGTCATGAAGTCGAACCAGGTGGCCGAAGCCATCATCCACGCTGCCAAGAACCAGGACTGCGACCTGATCGTGATGGCCTCGCACGGGCGCCGCAGCCTCGCACGGCTGCTGCTCGGCAGCGAGACGCTGCACGTGCTGACGCATTCGCACATTCCGGTGCTGGTGCTGCGCTGAACCGAACGAATGAGGCACCGCGCACGCGGTGCGCGGGGTTATCTCGTCGCGGCGGACTCGACGGTCTCGACCACCGTGCGGCCGGCCGGCGGGCACGACGGCCCGGCATCGCGGCCGAAGCAGCGCGCGGCCTGCGTGCGCGCCTGGGCTTCCTGCGCGTGGCGCGCTTGCGCGGCATCGACCTGGTAGTCGAGCAGCCACTTCATGAGCAACAGCATCGCGATCACCAGCCCGAGCGCCACACCCAGCAGGGTCGTGCGCCAGTTGCGCGGTCGCGCCGCAGACGGCGCGCGGGCCGGTGCGCTGCTCTCCATCGCGGTGAAGCCCGCAAGGCTGCGGGACGCACCACCGTCATGGATGCGGCGGCGGGGTGGTTCGGGGGTCGCGGAACGCGCGGACACCGAGGTCTGCGCGCGCTTCACGCGCGGCGCATGGGCAGTGTCCGAAGGCAGGTGGCGGGCAGGCATGACGGGGGCGATTATGAACGCCTTGCGCCCCCGGTCCGTGCGTCAGGCACCGACGCCGAACGCCGCGTGGTACCGCACCTCGCCAACCGGCCACGCGCCGTGGAACGACACGGCCTGAAAGTATTCCGGCGGAACGCCCGGCAACACCAGCCCGGGCCGCACGACGAAGCCAAAGCGGCCATAGAAGGCCGGGTCGCCCAGCAGCACGCAGCCCTGCGCACCAGCGTCGCGCAGGCCCGCCAGCGCCGCGTCCATCAGCAGCCGGCCGATGCCCTGCCCCTGGCGCGCGGGCGCCACCGAGATCGGGCCCAGGCCATGCCAGCCAGTCGTACCGTCCGAGATCGCCACGGGCGACAGCGCCACATGGCCAACGATCTCGCCGCCGTCTTCGGCCACGAGCGACAGCGTGAGCTGCCCGGCCGCGCGCAAGGCGTCGACGATGAGGTGTTCGGTGCCGTCGGCATGCGGTGCCTCGGCAAACGCCGCCACCGTCAGTTGCCGGATGGCGGTCTCGTCGCCCGGTTGCTCGGGGCGAACCACCGGCCCCGACTCCGCCCGTCGCGCAGCCTCCACCTTCTTCTGCGTGTCGGCATCCACCAGCGCCCGCATGGCGCGAAACAGCGGCCGGCTGCCGGTGTGCTTCTGGCCGTAGCCGAGGTTGAATTCGTAGTCGAAGTCCGGCGGGTTCGCGCCCTGGTTGTGCTGCAGCAGCGTCTCGAGCTTGTCCAGCGCCTTGACCGCCTGCGCTTCGGGCGTCTCGGCCTTTTCGTACTCGTCCCACAGCGCCAGGATGCCGGCGCGCAGCGGCGCGTCGAGCGTGCGCGTGAGCACCTGCAGGTCTTCGCGCTCCTGCGCGCTCTTGTCGGGATGCGCGCCTTGCACGATGGCGGGAATGTCACCGTGGATCGCCTCGCCCAGGTCGTGCACCACGCACATCTTCAGCACCTTGAGCAGGTCCAGGTCGGCCAGCTCGTCCTCGAAGGCCATGGCCATCAGGCACAGGCGCCAGCTGTGCTCGGCCGTGCTCTCGGTGCGGCCCGAGGCGGTGTGCGCGCTGCGCAGCACGCTCTTGAGGCGCTCGGCCTCGCGAAGGAAGTCCAGCCTTCCCCTGATCTGATCGATGTCCATCTCGCAGTCTCGTTGGTCCTGAATGAGTTCAGGCCGAGCCTAAGCGATCCGGACAGAGGCCGTCGTTACAGCGCCGGCCCCAGCCCGATCGGCGCGGGCACCGCGTTGACGATGCGCGTGAAGAGCGACGCATACACCTCGTCGGGCGCGGGGTGGTTGGAGAACAGGTCGCGGTTCTCGCCGAAGGCCGCATCGAGCTCGCGCCAGTCGTCGGCGCTGAGCACGCGCTCGGCCAGCGGCAGGATCTCGCGCTCCTCGTGCGCCATGTGGTCCAGGTAGAAGCTCACGTACTCGTTCATCGCCTGTTCGAAGGCCAGGCGGCGCGGCTCGCCGAGCATCTCGAAGGCGAGCAGCGCGTGCTCGACGTGGCGGATCTTGCGCTCGCCCCAGGCATGGTCGTTGTCGAGCTTGTCCATCAGGTCGCGCGAGATCGGCGTGCACGCGCGCAGCCGGGGAAAGAGCAGCTCGGTCTCCTTCGGGTGGTGGCGCTTCTCGGGAAACTCGTCCACGTAGAACAGCATGGCGCGCAGCGTCGCGAAGTCGGGCATCGTGCCCTTGCGGCGGTGCTGCTCGAGCAGCATCACGATGGAACGCAGCATGGCCGCCAGCGCGGCGTGCTCCTGGCGAATGATCCGGACGGCGGCGTGTGTCATGGCGGGGTCTCCTTCTTTCGAAGGCCCCAAGGGTCGCAAGCCCGAGGCGGCCCAGGCTTGTTCCAGATCAAGGCCCGCGCATGCAGCCAGGCACAGACTGGCACGGCATCTCCTCTTTCTCATCAACCCACCCTGGAGGTTCCACACCATGTACCAACGCATCCTGGTTCCCGTCGACGGCAGTTCCACCTCCGCCGAAGGCTTGGCCGAAGCCATCCGCCTGGCAAAGCTCACCGGTGGCCGCCTGCGCATCGTTCACATCCTCGACGAGCTCTCGTTCGCGCTCGGCATGGACGTCTACGTCGGCCATTCGGGCGACTGGCTCGGGGCGCTGCGCGCCAACGCCGTGACGCTGCTCGAGAAGGCCCGCGCCCAGGCGCAGGAAGCAGGCGTCGAGGCCGAGGTCGTGCTGCGCGACGGCTTCAAGGCCGGCGCGGTCCACGACCAGGTGGTGACCGAAGCCGTCGATTCGAAGGCCGACCTGATCGTGCTCGGCACGCACGGCCGGCGCGGCCTGAGCCGCTGGGCCATGGGCAGCAGCGCGGAGCACATCCTGCGGGTGGCGCCCGTGCCGGTGCTGCTGATCCGCGCGCCCGAAGCCGCGGCCAAGGTGGAGTCCGAGCGCTTCAGCCTGCCGGACGGGCTGGTCGCGAACCAGTAGGCCGGCCACCCGCCGCCGGTTTGACGGGGCCCGGCACCGCGCCCAGAATGGCCTGCTCCGCTCGCGGCTTCTTTCGCGCAAGAACCGCCCGCCCGTTCCCCGTTTCAAGGAGCAGCGCCATGAGCTCACCCCAGCACATCCGGCAGTCCATGGACACCCTCGCGAGCCACTTCGCGGCGCATCCGCAGGACGCCCTGACCCAGGACAAGCCGGCCACGGCCACGCTGGTGTCGGGCCTGCACTTTCGCGTGACCGGGCCCACGGGGGAATCCATCGCGACCGACATGCCGAAGGCCATCGGAGGCAAGGCTGAAGCGCCATCCCCCGGCTGGTTCATGCGTGCCGCCCTGGCCAGTTGCGAAACGACCGTGATCGCCATGCGGGCGGCGCAGCTCGGCATCGCGTTGACGACCCTCGAAGTGGTCGTCGGCAGCCAGTCGGACAGCCGCGGCCTGCTCGGCGAGCCGGCCTCCGTGCCCGCCGGCCCCAGCCGCATGCACGTCGCGGTGCGGATCGCCGCGCAGGGCGTGCCCGAGCAGGCGCTGCGCGACCTCGTGCACTGGGCCGAGGCCCACTCCCCGGTGGGCAGTGCGCTGCGCCGGGCCGTGCCGCTCGAGGTGGCGGTGCAGGTCGGGCCGGCCTGACGGCACCCGCGAAGGCCGTCCTCAGGCGTAGGAACGCAGCCGCACCGCAAAGGCCGCCAGCGGCGCGATGCCGCTGGCTTCGGCGCGCTCGCACCAGTCCTGCAGCCGCTTCACGAGCTGTTCGCCGGTGGCGCCCGATCGGCTCCACAGCGCGGTCAGCTCGCGCCGCATGGCGTACATCGTTTCCAGCGCCTGCGAAGCCACCAGCGCCTGCGTGAGCTGCGCATGGCGCGTGGCGTCGAGCGCTTTTTCTTCCTTGCCGAGCCAGGGCCGCGCGGCGCGCAGCGCACGGGCCTTGTTCGGCGCGAGCGCATGCACCCGGGCCAGCTCCTCGGTGCAGGCCTGCTTCAGCGAGCGCGAGTAGCTCGACAGCACGTCGTAGTGGTGCCGGATCACCGCCTGCACCGTGAGCAGGTCGACGGTGGCACGCGGCGTGGTGAGGCGCGGCTTCGGCGCCAGGTGCTTCACCTTCGCCAGCCCCAGCGCCTGCAGCGCGCGGATGTAGACCCAGCCGATGTCGAACTCGAACCACTTGTTCGACAGCTTGGCCGAGGTCGGGAACGCGTGGTGGTTGTTGTGCAGCTCCTCGCCGCCGATCAAAAGGCCGATGGGAAAGATGTTCGTGCTCGCGTCCGACGCGGGCCAGTTGCGGTAGCCCCAGAAGTGGCCGATGCCGTTGACCACGCCGGCGGCCCAGAACGGAATCCACGCGATCTGCACGAGCAGCACCAGCGCGCCCGGCAGCACGCCGAACAGCGCCATGTCGATCAGGCCCATGCAGGTGATGCCCAGCGTCTGGTAGCGCGTGTACAGCCGGCGCTCGAGCCAGTCGTCGGGCGTGCCGTGGCCGTAGCGGCTCAGCGTCTCGGGGTTGCGTGCCTCGGCCACGTACAGCAGCACGCCGCCCCACAGCACGCGCTTCAGGCCCACCACCTGCGGGCTGTGCGGGTCGTCGGGCGTGTCGCACTTGGCGTGGTGCTTGCGGTGCACCGCGGCCCATTGCTTGGTGACCATGCCCGTGGTCATCCAGAGCCAGAAGCGGAAGAAGTGGCTGGCGATGGGATGCAGGTCGAGCGCGCGGTGCGCCTGGTGGCGGTGCAGGAAGATGGTGACCGAGGCGATGGTGACGTGCGTCAGCGCCAGCGCGGCCAGCAGCACGCCCCACCACGGGAGATCGAGCGCGCCCGAGAAAAGAAAAGATGCCATTCGTTCGTACCTTCTGGACCCTGTGGACAACGGGCGCGATTCTCGGAAGCGCCCCGCCCGCGGGCCTTGCGCCAGATCAACGGCGGGCGCTGCGGCTGCCAGAGCGGCGCCTTGCGTGCTACGCTTCCCGGCTCCCTGCACCCTTCCCCGTGGCGCCGGCGTTTTTTCTCCCACCCCCGCATGACTTCTGCCCCCCACATCGCGGTGCTCGACGACGAGGTCGACATCACGCTGCTGCTGGCCAACTACCTCCAGGGCCACGGCTACCGCGTCACCCAGATCCACGACGGCGCGGCGCTGCGCTCGCTCATGGCCGCCGACCCGGCCGACCTCGTGCTGCTGGACCTCGGCCTGCCCGGCGAAGACGGCTTTTCCATCGCCCGCCACATGCGCGAGAACTGGCGCTGCGGCCTCGTGATCGTCACCGGCCGCGGCGACCCGGTGGACAAGGTGGTGGGCCTCGAAGTAGGCGCCGACGACTACGTGACCAAGCCCTTCGACCTGCGCGAGCTGGCGGCGCGCGTCAAGGCCGTGCTGCGGCGCCTGACGCCCGACGCGTCGGCGGCGGCCGCCGCGCCCACCCCGCCCGAGCGCCTGCGCTTCGCCGGCTGGCACCTGGACACCGCCGCGCGCAGCCTCAGCAACGCGCAGGGCGAGGCCGTGGCGCTGACCACCGGCGAGTTCGACCTGCTGTGCGCCTTCGCGCGGCACCCGGGCCGCGTGCTCTCGCGCGACTTCCTGCTCGAGCAGACGCGCGGTCGCGAAGCGGCCCCCTTCGACCGCACGATCGACGTGCAGGTCGGCCGGCTGCGCAAGAAGATCGAGGCCAACGCCGACGATCCGCAGCTCATCAAGTCGGTGCGCGGCGCGGGCTACATCCTGGTGCCGCCGGTCACCCATGGCTGACGGCAACGCACCCTCGATTCCCGGCCTGCCCTCGGGCGTCGAGGAAGGCAGCGTGTTCCGCTCGCTGTTCGCCGCCTACCCCGATTCGCTGCTGGTGGTCGACCAGTCGGGCCGCATCGTGCTGGCCAACCCCTCGGCCGCCGCCATGCTCGGCTACGCGGCCGACGAGCTCGTGGGCCTGAGCGTGGAAGCGCTGGTGCCCGACAGCATCCGCCCGCGCCACGCGGCGTTCCGCGAAGCCTACGGCCGCGCACCGCGCCCGCGCCCGATGGGCACCGACATGGAGCTGGTCGCCAAGCGCAAGGACGGCAGCGAGGTGATGGTCGAGATCGCGCTGAGCCCGCTGCAGAACCAGGGCCTGCCCTTCGTGGTGGCGGCGATCCGCGACATCGGCGCCTACCCGCGCGTGAAGCAGGCGCTGCAGCGCGCGCGCTACAGCGAACACCTGGCGCAGCTGGGCCGGCTGGCCGTCGACACGCGCGACCTGCAGGTGGTGCTGGCGCAGGTGCCCGACATCGTTGCGACCGCCTTGCAGGTCGAGGTGGCGATGGTGTGGCTGCTCGACGGCAGCCAGCGCGAGTTCCGCCTGGCCAGCGGCGTGGGCCTGGTCGCCGACGAGAGCGTGGGCCTGCGCATCGCCAACCGGCCCGACACGCAGCCCGGCTACGTGCTCTCGCAAGGCTGTCCGGTCGTGGTCACGGACTACCGCGAAGAGCGCCGCTTCACCGTGCCGCCCGCCTACCTCGAGGCCGGGCTGGTCAGCGCGCTGGCCGTGCCGCTGTCCGACCGGGGCCGCGTGACCGGCATGCTGTCGGTGCGCGCCACCGCCGCGCGGCGCTTCGGCGACGAGGAAATCCGCTTTCTCGAATCGGTGGCCAGCCTGCTGGCCACCAGCCTGCAGCGCGTGCAGACCGAGGAGGCGCTGAACCACGCGCAGCGCCTGGAGAGCGTGGGCCAGCTCACCGGCGGCATCGCGCACGACTTCAACAACCTGCTGACCATCATCCAGGGCAACCTGCAGGTGCTCGAGGAGCTGCCGCAGCTGGCTGCCGACGGCTACGCGCAGCAACTCGTGGCCGCCGCCGCGCGCGCCAGCCGGCGCGGCGCCGAACTCACGGGCAAGCTGCTGGCCTTCTCGCGGCGCCAGATGCTGCAGCCCGACGCGGTCGACGTGCGGCAGATGCTGCACTCGCTCACCGACATGCTGCGCCGCACGCTCGACCAGCGCATCCAGATCGAGATCGACGCCGACGACCCCTGCCCCGCCGTGCGCGCCGACCCGGGCCAGCTCGAATCGGCGCTGCTGAACATCGCCATCAACGCACGCGACGCCATGCCCGAGGGCGGCCGGCTGCACTTTCGCGCCGAGGCCTGCGACACCCTGCCCGCCACCGTGCGCCAGGAACTGAGCGACGCCGACGCCGGCCGCCGCTTCGTGGCGCTCTCCATCGCCGACAGCGGCACCGGCATGACCGATGCGGTCATGGAACACCTCTTCGAGCCCTTCTTCACCACCAAGGAGGCCGGGCGCGGCACCGGCCTGGGCCTGAGCACGGTGTACGGCTTCGTGAAGCAATCGCGCGGCGCCATCGCCATCGACAGCAAGCTCAACGCCGGCACCACCGTGACGCTCTACCTGCCGCAGGTCGAGGCCGAGGTGGCGAGCGCTGCAACACCTGCCGATGAAGACCCGATAGAAGTTGAAGCCGAAGCCACGCTGGCCCCGGGCCTGCGCGTGATGCTGGTCGAAGACGACGCCGAGGTGCGCCAGGTGGTCCACACCTTCCTGACCACGCTGGGCTGCGAGGTCGCGACCGCCGCCAACGCCGAACAGGCACTGCCTGCCATGGCCGCCGAGGCCACGCCCTTCGACCTGCTGCTGAGCGACATCGCGCTCGGCCCCGGCATGCGCGGCACGCGGCTGGCCGCCGAGGCGGTGCAACGCCAGCCCCGGCTGGCGGTGCTGCTGATGTCGGGCTTCTCGGCCGAGCTGCTCGACGCCGACCGCGAAGCGCCTCCGGGCTGGGAGCTGCTGCGCAAGCCCTATTCGCGCAGCGAACTCGCGCGGGCGATGGCGCGGGCGCTGCTCAACGTCGCTTCTTACTGAAGCATCGCGGGCGCCGGCGCCAGGCAGCGCTGCACGAAAGCCGAGAGCGCGCCCACGTCGGGAATCTGCACCTCGCGCCGCCCCTTGGTGGCAAAGCCGATGACCTTGTCGCGCGCCAGCCGCGAGAGCGCACGGCTCACGCTTTCGAGCGTCATGCCCAGGTAGTTGCCGATCTCGGCGCGCGTCATGCGCAGCGTGATCTCGTCGGTGCGCATGCCGCGGTCGGCCAGCGACTCGGCCCAGTAGCGCAGGAAGTCGGCCACGCGCGCGTCGGCCGGCAAAGTGCACACCGACATCAGCGAATCGCGGTCGTGCGCGATCTCGCGGCTCATCGCGGCGTGCAGCATCTGCAGCAGCGCGGGGTGCGTGGCGCAGGCGGCCAGCAGCGATTCGTAGGGCACGACCCAGACCTCGCCGGTGTCCATCGCCACCGCGTCGCACACGTAGCGCTGACCCGCGATGCCGTCGAAGCCGAGCCAGTCGCCGCGAAACTTCAGGCCCACCACCTGCTCGCGGCCGTCGGCCGAGAGGTTGACGATCTTGAAGAAGCCCGAGTTCAGGATGTAGAGGTTGCCGAAGCGTTCGCCGGCCTGGTAGATCACGTCGCCCGTGTGCACCATGCGGCGCTGCGGTTGCAGCTGCTCGGCCAGCAGGCGCAGGCGCTCGGCCGTGCGGCGGCCCGCGTCTTCCTTGTGCACCGCAGCCGGCAGCGGCCGAAGGGGGAGGATGGGGTTGGGGCGGGCACTCGTGAGCATGGGGATTCCTCGGCGTTCTGTCTGTCTTGTGTGGCGTTGCCTGCGATCAGGCGATGTCTCGATGCTAGGAAGCGCGAGGCCCCGCAGTGACAACGGCCCGCATCGGTGCGTAACGTCGGGTGAATGCTCTGTGTCCGGCGTGTAACAGCGGGGCGCTCCTTGATGTGCGTCAAGGCCGGCGCGGCATCGGTGGCTAGCCTCCGCGAGACACATGTCGAACCTTGCCATGCACCCTTCCACCGCCGCGCTGTCGCCCCAGAGAGAGGCCAGCCTGCTGGGCCGCGCCCGGCTGCTCCAGCGCGCCGCGCTCGACGGCACCGCGCCGCCGCGGCTGCTGCGCGGCAAGAACCTCGGCCTGCTCAGCGAGACCGGCGACAGCGCCGCGCTCGCCCTGCTGCGCCAGGCCGCCGAGGAACTGGGCGCGCAGGTCGCGACCATGCGCTCCAGCCTGTCGACCGACACGCCGGTGCAAGAGCTGCAGCACACGGCGCGCATGCTCGGGCGGCTCTACGACGCCGTGGCCTGCGAGGGCATCGATGCGGCGCTGGTGCGCCAGATCGGCCAGCACGCGGGCATTCCGGTGCACGACGGCGCAGCGGCCGACAGCCACCCCACGGCCGCGCTCGCAGGCCTGCTCGGCGAGCGCACGGCGGCGGCGGACAACCGGAGGTTCGTGCTGCAGGCGTTGCTGATCGAGAGCATCGCCTGACGAGATAGCGCGTCAGCCGCACCAGTCGGCGATGCGGTGGCTCAGGTCCATCCACAGCGCCTGCAGCGCCACCGCTGCCAGCAACACCCCCGCCAGCCGCGCGCCCCAGGCCTGGCGCGTGCCGCTGTCGCCCCACCCGCGCAAGCGCTGCCACAACCACGGCGCGGCGAGCAGCGAGACGCTGCTGCCCAGCGCGAACAGCGCCATCGTCGATGCACCCTGCAGCGGCCCGTTGCCCAGCGCGGCCAGCATGAGCGCCGAATAAAGCAAGCCGCAGGGCATGGCGACCCACAGCGTGCCGGTGGCGAGCACGCCCAGCAGCGAGCCGCCGGCCATGGGCCGCAGACGCGCTTCGAGGGCGCGCCCGGCGCGCTGCGCCCACAACGGCTGGCGGCCCGCGACGGCGAGCACCACGCCCCAGGCAAGCACGAACACATGCAGCATCACCCACAGCGGCCGCCAGGCCACGACCTGCGCGCTCGCTGCGCCCAGGCCGTGCAGGCTCGCGGCGGCGATGGCGCCGGCGGCGGCGTAGCTCGCCATGCGGCCGAGATGGAAGGCGACCGGTGCCATGGGATGCACGGCCTGCGAGGGACCGCCCGCCGGCACGATGCGGATCACCGCAGTCGACACCGCGCCGCACATGGCCACGCAATGCGGCCCGCCCGCGAGCCCCATCAGCAATGCGGCGCCGGCGAGTGCGGGTGAGTCCATACCGTCCTAAACCACGCGCGAAAAGCGCGTGCGCGTCGCTGCGCAATAACGGTCGAACACCATCGCCACCGCGCGCACGAGGAACCAGCCGGCCTCGGTGACCTCGATGGCGCGTGGCGACAGGCGCACCAGCCCCTGCTCGGCCATCGGCACCAGCGCGGCACGCTCGGGGGCGAAGTAATCCGCGAAGGCGATGCCGTGCGCGGCCTCGACGGCGTCGAAGTCCACGCGCCCCCGGCACATCAGCGCCATGATGACCTCGCGGCGCAGCAGGTCGTCGTCCGACAGTGCGAGCCCCTTGACCACGGGCAGGCGGCCCTGGTCGAGCAGCGCGTAATAGTCTTCCAGCGTCTTCGCGTTCTGGCTGTAGGTCGCGCCCACGCGGCCGATGGCCGACACGCCGAGCGCGACGAGGTCGCCGTCGGGTTGCGTGCTGTAGCCCTGGAAGTCGCGGTGCAGCCGGCCTTCGCGCTTGGCCACGGCCAGTGGGTCGTCGGGCAGCGCGAAGTGGTCCATGCCGATGTAGACGTAGCCGGCCTCGCTGAGCGCCGCAATCGCGCGCCCGAGCATGCGCACGCGCGTGGGCGCATCGGGCAGTTCGTCGGCCGCGATGCGCCGCTGTGGCTTGAAGCGCTCCGGCAGGTGGGCGTAGGCATACAGCGCGATGCGGTCGGGCCGCAGTTCGCGGATCTGCGCGAGCGTGCGTTCGAACGAAGCGTCGTTCTGGCGTGGCAGGCCGTAGATCAGATCGACGTTGATCGATTTGAAACCCAACGCGCGCGCCGCGTCCATCAGCGCGAAGACCTGCGCCGCCGGCTGAATGCGGTGCACGGCCTGCTGCACGGCGGGATCGAAGTCCTGCACGCCGAAGCTCAGGCGGTTGAAGCCGAGCGCGGCCAGCGCCGCGAGGCGCTTCGCGTCCACGGTGCGCGGATCGATCTCGATCGACTGCTCGCCGCCCGGCACGAAGGCGAACGCGCGGCGCAGCAGGGTCACCAGTTCGCCCAGTTCCTCATCGTCGAGAAAGGTCGGCGTGCCGCCGCCCAGGTGCAGCTGGCCGACCGGCGCACCGGGCCCGAGCTGCGCGACCTGCAGCGCCACTTCGCGCGCGAGGTAGTCGAGGTATTGCCGTCCGCGCTCGCGGTGCTTGGTCACGACCTTGTTGCAGGCGCAGTAGTAGCACAGCGATTCGCAGAACGGGATGTGCACGTACAGCGACAGCGGCTCGCCGACCGTGTCCGCGTCGCGCCGCAAGTGCAGCGCCTGCGCATAGTCGCCGGCACAGAAAGTCTCGACGAAGCGATCGGCCGTCGGGTACGAGGTGTAGCGCGGGCCGGGCACGTCGAAGCGGCGCAGCAGCTCGACGGGCAACACGGACGGGGTCTCGGCAACGCAGGCCAGGGGCAAGCTCATGACGCAGTCTCTTTCTCGGACGGCAGCGCCAGCAGCGTGGTGCACGCGCTCGAGGCCGCCGCCATCAGCCAGAACACGAAGAAGGACACGGTGTAGATGCCCTGGCGCGACATGCGCAGCGCATCCGCGCCGCAGTACGAATGGATCGGATCGATCATCGCGAACACCAGCACCTCCATGCCGCAGGCCACGAGGAACGACGGCCACAGGATGCCGGCGATGCGGCGCATGGCACTCACTGCGCGCCCCTCCGGGGCACCGGCACATCGTCCTCGGGCGTCGCCGCGTGGTTGCGCCCGGCCTGCGCCGGCATGCGCTTCTTGTCGGCCAGCGTGCGGTTGATCTCGATGCCTTCGCGGTAGTAGTCCTCCGACACCAGCACTTCGGGCGTGCGCAGCGCCAGCCACACGGTCGCGATGCTCGCGAGCACCACGGCGGCGGGCCCCGCGATCACCAGCCAGACCAGCGGGTAGCGCCACCAGGGGCCGGAGGTCGCGGGCGCGTTCATCGGCAGGGCATCGTTCATGGGAAGACCTTTCAGCGCGGCACCAGGAAGACCGCTTTTTCGGAAACCTGCGCCGCGCCATCCGCTTGCCGGATGTCGAAGTGCACCGTGTGCGAACCGGCCGGCGCGGCGCCATAAGGCACCTGCAGCCGCACCGCGACCCAGCGCGCCTGCGCGGGCTCGACCTCGACGGCGTCGTCGGGCGACGCCACGCTCAACCCGTCGATGCCGCGCGCGGCGATGCGGTAGTGCTGCGTGCGTTCGGTCGCATTCATGATCTGCAGCCGGTAGACGTTCTCCAGCCGCCCGCCCTCGACGATGCGCGCCAGCGAGGCGCGGTCGCGCACCACGTCGACCTTCAGCGGCGTGCGCGCGACCAGGCTGGCGAGCAGGCCCACCACCAGCAGCGCGAGCAACGCGGTGTAGACCAGCACGCGCGGGCGCAGCACGCGGCGCCACAGCTGGCGGCGCGACCAGCCGGCCTCCATGCCGTTCTGCGTGTCGTAGCGGATGAGGCGCGGCGCGTAGCCCATCTTGTCCATCACGCTGTCGCAGGCGTCCACGCACAGGCCGCAGCCGATGCACTCGTACTGCAGGCCCTGGCGGATGTCGATGCCGGTGGGGCACACCTGCACGCACAGGCTGCAGTCGATGCAGTCGCCCAAGGCGGCGCTGCGCGGGTCGACGTTCTTGCGGCGCGGTGCGCGCGGCTCGCCGCGCCGCGGGTCGTAGCTGACGATGAGCGTGTCGCGGTCGAACATCGCGCTCTGGAAGCGCGCGTAGGGGCACATGTACTTGCACACCTGCTCGCGCATGAAGCCGGCGTTGCCGTACGTGGCAAAGCCGTAGAAGAACACCCAGAACACCTCCCACGAGCCCATCTGCGTCTGCAGGAAGGCCATGCCCAGCTCGCGGATGGGCGTGAAGTAGCCCACGAAGGTGAAGCCGGTCCACAGCGCGATGCCGATCCAGACGAGGTGCTTGAAGGCCTTCTTCACCAGCTTCTCGAGCGAGAACGCGCCGGCGTCGAGCCGGATGCGCGCGCTGCGGTTGCCTTCGATGCGCTGCTCCACCCACAGGAACATCTCGGTGTAGACGGTCTGCGGGCAGGCGTAGCCGCACCACAGGCGCCCGGCCACGGCGGTGAAGAGGAACAGCGAGAGCGCGCTGATCACCAGCAGCCCCGACAGGTAGATCAGGTCCTGCGGGTACAGCACCAGCCCGAAGATGTAGAAGCGCCGCGCGGCCAGGTCGAACAGCACCATCTGCCGCTCGCCCCATTCCACCCAGGGCATGCCGTAGAACACCAGCTGCGTGAGAAAGACCATGGCCCAGCGCCAGCGCGCGAACAGGCCCTGCACGCTGCGCGGGTAGATCTTCTTCGTCGCCTCGTACAGGCCGACCTCCGGCGCGGCGGCGGGCGGCGCACTGACGATCGGGATGACCGTCTTTCGCGTCATGGCGTCCCGGTCGCAGGGTTGGACATGCCCCACACGTAGGAGGCCAGCAGCTTGATCTGCGCCTCGGTCAGGCGGCCTTCCTGCGCGGGCATGGCGCTGTGCTTGCCCTCGTTGATGATCTGCACGATGGCGGCCTCGCCGTAGCCGTGCAGCCAGATGCGGTCGTTCAGGCGCGGGGCGCCCAGCGCCGGGTTGCCCACGCCGCCGATGCCGTGGCAGGCCGCGCAGGCGGCGAACTTGGGCTTGCCCAGGCCCGCGCGCAGCGAGTCGTGCGGCTCGCCCGACAGGCTCAGCACGTAGTTGGCAACGTTCTTCACGTCGTCGGGCGTGCCGACCATCGCGGCGGCCGGCGGCATGGTGCCGATGCGGCCCTTGGTGATCGATTCGACGATCTTGTCGGGCGTGCCGCCGTGCAGCCAGTCGGCATCGGTGAGGTTGGGAAAGCCCTTGCTGCCGCGCGCGTCGGAGCCGTGGCACTGGGCGCAGTTGTTCATGAACAGGCGCTCGCCGATGGCGCGGGCCTGCGGGTCGCGCGCGACCTCCTCCAGGGGCATGGGCGCGTAGCGCGCGTACACCGGCGCCAGCGCCTGCGTGGCCTTGGCCACGTCCTGCTGGTACTCGGCGCGCGAGCTCCAGTCGTTCGTGCCGCGGAAGCTGCCCAGGCCCGGGAACACGGCCAGGTAGCCGAGCGAGAAGACGATGGTCAACACGAACAGGCCCACCCACCACAGCGGCAGCGGGTTGTTGGCTTCGCGCAGGTCTTCGTCCCACACGTGGCCGGTGGTGTTGTCGGCGTCGGAAGGCACGCGCTTGCGCGCCGTGAGCCACAGGAGCAGCACGCAGCCCAGGATGCTCAGCAGCGAGGCCACGGCCACGTAGCTGGACCAGAAGTTGTTGATGAAGTCGCTCATCGTGGGGCTCCGCGTCAGTCTTGCTCGAAGGGCAGGCGCGCCGCTTCGGCGAAGCGCTGCGTGTTGCGGCGCGAGCAGGCCCAGGCCACGATGCCGATGAAGACGACGAAGCAGGCGATGGTGGCGGCGATGCGCAGGGTGGTGATGTCGGTCATGGGGCGTTGCCTGTTCTTTCTTCTTACTTGAGCGCCAGGCCCAGCGACTGCAGGTAGGCCACGGTGGCGTCCATGTCGGTCTTGCCGGCAACCTCGTCGGCGGCCTTGGCAATCTCTTCGTCGGTGTAGGGCACGCCCACCGTGCGCAGCGCGCGCATGCGGGTGGCGATGCTGCCGGCGTCGACCAGCCCCTTCTCCAGCCACGGGTAGGCCGGCATGTTCGACTCGGGCACGAGGTCGCGCGGGTTGTTCAGGTGGATGCGGTGCCACTCGTCGCTGTACTTGCCACCCACGCGGTGCAGGTCGGGGCCGGTGCGCTTGCTGCCCCACTGGAAGGGGTGGTCGTACACGAACTCGCCGGCCACCGAGTAGTGGCCGTAGCGCAGCGTCTCCGAGCGGAAGGGGCGGATCATCTGCGAGTGGCAGTTGTAGCAACCCTCGCGCAGGTACACGTCGCGGCCGGCCAGCTGCAGCGGCGTGAGCGGCTTCACGCCCTCCACGGCCTCGGTGGTCGACTTCTGGAAGAACAGCGGCACGATCTCCACGAGGCCGCCGATGGCCACCACCAGCAGGATCAGAACGATCATCAGCAGGTTGTTGGTCTCGACCTTCTCGTGCGTGAAGCCGGTGGCGGCGGGTGCGGAGTTCTGGTTGTCAGGTGCGTTCATCGTGCGTCCTCGGGGGCTTCAAGCGTGGGCGGCGGCAACGGCCGGGATCTCGGCGCGCACCGAGCGTCCGGTGATCACGGTCATCCAGACGTTCCAGGCCATGACCAGCATGCCGCCCAGGTAGAGCACGCCGCCGATCACGCGCACCAGGTAGTAGGGGAAGGTGGCCTTCACGCTTTCGACGAAGGTGTAGGTCAGCGTGCCGTCGTCATTGATCTCGCGCCACATGAGGCCCTGCATCACGCCGGCGATCCACATCGCGGCGATGTACAGCACGATGCCGATGGTGGCCATCCAGAAGTGCACGTCGATGGCGCGCACGCTGTACATGGCGAGGCGGCCGTACATGCGCGGGATCAGGTAGTACAGCGACCCCATGGTGATGAAGCCCACCCAGCCCAGCGCGCCGGAGTGCACGTGGCCCACGGTCCAGTCGGTGTAGTGGCTCAGGGCGTTGACGGTCTTGATGGACATCATCGGGCCCTCGAAGGTCGACATGCCGTAGAACGACAGCGCAACGATCAGGAAGCGCAGGATCGGGTCGGTGCGCAGCTTGTGCCAGGCGCCCGAGAGCGTCATCACGCCGTTGATCATGCCGCCCCAGCTGGGCGCGAGAAGGATGAGCGAGAACACCATGCCCAGCGACTGCGTCCAGTCGGGCAGCGCGGTGTAGTGCAGATGGTGCGGGCCGGCCCACATGTAGGTGAAGATCAGCGCCCAGAAGTGCACGATCGACAGCCGGTACGAGTACACCGGGCGCCCCGCCTGCTTGGGGATGTAGTAGTACATCATTCCCAGGAAGCCGGCCGTGAGGAAGAAGCCCACGGCGTTGTGGCCGTACCACCACTGCACCATCGCGTCCTGCACGCCGGCGTAGGCCGAGTAGCTCTTCATCCAGCCGGCCGGAACGGCCGCGCTGTTGACGATGTGCAGCAGCGCCACCGCGATGATGAAGGCGCCGTAGAACCAGTTGGCCACGTAGATGTGGCGCACCTTGCGCAGGCCGATGGTGCCGAAGAACACGATGGCGTAGGCCACCCAGACCACCGCGATCAGGATGTCGATGGGCCATTCGAGCTCGGCGTATTCCTTGCCGCTGGTGTAGCCCAGCGGCAGGCTGATGGCGGCGGCGACGATCACCAGCTGCCAGCCCCAGAACACGAACGAGGCCAGCGCCGGTGCGAACAGCCGCACCTGGCAGGTGCGCTGCACGACGTGAAAGCTCGTGGCCATGAGCGCGCAGCCGCCGAAGGCGAAGATCACCGCGTTGGTGTGCAGCGGGCGCAGGCGGCCGTAGCTGAGCCAGGGAATGCCGAGGTTGAGTTCGGGCCAGGTCAGCTGCGAGGCGATGATCACGCCGACCAGCATGCCGACCACCCCCCAGACCACCGACATGAGTGCGAACTGCCGCACGACGGTGTCGTCGTAGATGGCCGCGGGAGGGTGCGTGGTCTGCTGCATCGTGGTGCCCGTAGATGTGGTTTGCGGGCAGTGTCTGCCCGCGTCGCCCGGGCAGGCTTGATGCAGATCAAGCCATCAATCGCTGTGTCAGTCGTTGTTCAGGATGCGGTCGCCTTCGACCTCGATGTCCTCGAACTGGCCGCGCTCGATGGCCCACCAGAGCCCCCCGAGGATCGCCAGAACGAGCACCACCGACAGCGGCACGAGCAGGAACAGGACGTCCATCAGGCCACCGCCGCCTTGCCTGGCGCAGCGAGCCGCGCCGCGTTGAGCACCACCAGCAGCGAGCTCGCCGCCATGCCCAGCCCCGCGAGCCAGGGCGGCAGCCAGCCGGCCACGGCCAGCGGCACGCACACGGCGTTGTAGGCCGCGGCCCAGAACAGGTTCTGGCGCACCACGCGCAGCGTGCGGCGCGCCTGCGCCACGGCCGCGGGAATGGCCTGCAGCGCATCGCCAAGCACCACGAAGTCGGCCCGTGCACGCGACAGCGGCACGGCCTGGCCGAAGGCGAACGAGGCGTTGGCGCGCGCCAGGCTCGGGCCGTCGTTCAGCCCGTCGCCGACCATCGCCACCTCGCGCCCGGCCGCCTGCAATTGCCACAGCACCTCGAGCTTGTCTTCCGGTGCGCAGTCGCCCTGCACCGCCGCGATGCCGGCCTGCGCGCCGATGGCACGCGCCGCGTTCTCGCGGTCGCCCGAGAGCAGCCGCACCGACAGCCCCTGCGCCTGCAGCGCCGTCACGGCCTGCGTGGCGTCGGGGCGCAGCTCCTCGGCGAGCACGAAGCTGGCGAGCCAGCCCTCGTCGTCGCTCAGGTGGATCTGCGCCGCATCGACCTGCAGCGGCGGCACCTCGCAGAAGGCCGCGGAGCCCAGCCGCACGGGGCGCGCACCGTGGTCGTCCACCGCATCGCGCCGGTGCAGCGAGGCCGCCACGCCCTGCCCCACCGTCTCGCGCAGCTGCGTCGCCGACCAGGCCGGCGGCGCACGGAACTGCGCCTGCCAGGCGTTCACGAGCGCGCGCGCCGCCGGGTGCAGCGACAGCGCCGCGAGCGCCGCGCCGATCTCCAGCGCATCGCCGGGGCGCAGGCCCTGGCGGCAGTACACGCGCTCCAGGCGCGGCGTGTCGCCCGTGAGCGTGCCGGTCTTGTCGAACACCACGGTGTCGACGCCGGCCAGCGCTTCGAGCGCCTGCAGGTTCGAGGTGAGCACGCCGCCGCGCGCCAGCGCACCCGCGCTCGCGAGCATCGCGGCCGGCGTGGCCAGCGACAACGCGCACGGGCAGGTGACGATCAGCACCGCCACCGCGACCATCAGCGCCTTGCCGGGATCGACCGTCCACCACAGCGCGCCCGCGCCGAACGCGCAGGCCAGCACGGCGATGAGAAAGGGCCGCGCCACGCGATCGGCGAGCCGGGCCAGGCGCGGCTTGTCGAGCGCGGCGTTTTCCATGAGGCGCACGATCTGCGCGAAGCGCGTGCCCTCGCCCACCGACGCGATGCGCACCTGCACCACGGCCGAGAGGTTGTGGCTGCCCGCGAGCACGCGGTCGCCGCAGGGGCGCGGCACGGGGCGCGACTCGCCGGTGAGCAGCGCCTCGTCGGCGGTGGTGTCGCCGTCGATCACCGTGCCGTCGGCCGGAAAGGCCTCGCCGGGGCGCACGCGCACCACGTCGCCCGCGCCGAGCCGGCGCACCGCCACGCGCGTCCATGCGCCGTCGGGCGCGAGGCGCTCCACGCTGTCGGGCAGCCGGTGCATCAGCGCCTCGAGCGCGCCGGCCGTGCGGTCGCGCAGCCGCGCCTCGAGCCAGCGGCCGGTGAGCAGGAAGAAGACGAACATCGTCAGCGAGTCGAAGTAGACCTCGTGCCCCAGCGGCCCCGTGGGGTCGAAGGTGGCGGCCGTGCTCACCACGAAGGTGATGACCACGCCGAAGGTCACGGGCAGGTCCATGCCGACACGGCCGATGCGCAGGTCGCGCCAGGCGCTGCGAAAGAAGGGCCCGCACGAGAACAGCACCACGGGCAGGCTGAGCACCCACGAGGCCCAGCGCAGCAGCTGCGCCGCATCGGCCGTCATGTCGCCGGGGCGCGCGACGTAGGCCGGGTAGGCGTACATCATCACCTGCATCATGCAAAAGCCCGCGACCAGCCAGCGCCACAGCGCCATGCGCAGTTCGCGCGTGCGCGTCTCGCGCGCGCTGCGGCTGCCGGCCGGCAGCAAGGGGTAGCCCGCGCGCGCGCTGGCTTCGAACCAGCGCGAAGGCCGCGTGGCCGTGGCCGACCACACGACGCGCGCGCGCCGGCTCGCGGCATTCACCTGCACCTCGGCCACGCCGGGCACCTGCGCCAGCGCGGCCTCGACGGTGAAGGCGCAGCCCGCGCAGTGCATGCCCTCGACCGCCACCTGCGATTCCCAGCGGCCCGTACCGGCCTCCAGCGGGCGGCCGAACGCGGCCCACTCGGCGGGGTCGTCGAGCAGCTGCCAGGCGTCGGCGCGGGCATCGGCCCCCGCAGACGATGGAACGGACGGAAACGGCGCGAGCGCGGCGGAAGCTTGCATCGGGGCAGGCTAAATGCCGGGCCGATGCAAGCGTTTGATCTGCATCAAGGTTCGTTGCGGCGGCCGGGGCCGCGCACAACCATCACCGTCAGGCAGGTGTCTTCGCGGACTCCAGCTCCACCGGCGGTGTGCCGGCCTTGAACATGCTCGCCAGCTGCTTGCGCAGTTCGGGCGTGTCGGTGTGGCCGTGCACGGCCACGGCATGCTGGACGGCAGCATCGAGCAGCTCGCCTTCGGAATCGGCGCAGAGCGCGACACTGCAGTTCATCGTGCTCGGATACTCGCGGCAGTCGATGTATTGGCGGGACATGGCGCCTCCTTTGTCCTTACGGACGTGCTTCGAAGATCAGGTTGAAAGGCGTCTCGCTGGCGCGGCGGAAATGCGAGAAGCCGCCCTGCGAAACGACATCGCGCAGGCGCGCTTCGCCGGCCTGCGCGCCCAGGCACAGGCCCACTTCCTGCGAACGCGAGGCCGGCGTGCAGATGAAGCTGGAGGCCGAATAGAACACGCGCCCCACCGGGTTGATGTTGTCTTCCAGCCGGTCGTTGGCAAAGGGTTCGACGATCATCCACGTGCCCTGCGGCTTGAGGGTGCGCCGCACGTGCGCCGCCGCGCCGACGGGGTCGCCCATGTCGTGCAGGCAGTCGAAGACCGCGACCAGGTCGTAGTCTTCACCGGGGAAATCCTTGGCGCTCGCGACCTCGAAGCGCAGGCGCTTCTCATCGTCGACGCCGGCCTTGCGCGCGGTTTCGCGTGCGCGCTCGATCGAAGGCGCGTGGTAGTCGAAGCCGACGAAGCTGGATTGGGGATAGGCCTGCGCCATCAGCAGCGTTGAGGCGCCGTGCCCGCAGCCCACGTCCGCCACGCGCGCGCCGCTTTTCAGCAAGGGCTCGATGCCTTCGAGCGCCGGAATCCACTGGCTCACCAGGTTGGCCGCGTAGCCGGGCCGGAAGAAGCGCTCGGTGCCATGGAACAGGGCCACGTCGTGCTCGTGCCAGCCGATGCCCAGGCCCGTGCGCATGGCCTGGACCATCTTGGGAATGATCTTGAACTGCGCCACGGCGATCTGGAACGCGCCGGGCACGAAGGCCGGGCTGCCTTCCTCGGCCAGCGCGAAGGCCTGTTCCTCGGTCAGCGAGAACAGCTCGCCTTTCGGGTCGTACTCGACGTAGCCGCTGGCGGCCTGGGCCGAGAGCCATTCGCGCAGGTAGCGCGGGTCGGTCTCGGTGCGGCGGGCGAGCTGCTCCGCGGTGGCGGGGCCTTCGGCCAGCGCCTTGTACAGGCCGAGCTGGTCGCCGACGACGATGGTCGCCGCATGCATCACGGCCCCGATGTCGTGGACGAAGTTACCCATGAACGCGTTAAGCCGTGTTTCGTCGATGGCCATGTGTATCCCCTTCGTCGACAAGCGACTGGCGCGCCCGCTGCCTGCCTATACTGAATTCGAGGCAAAGGGCCTGCGAGCATCCTGTCTCTCGATGCGTGCGGGCGCCATACGCAGCAATGCGTATGCACCGTGAAAGGGCATGCCATGACGCACCTGTCGCGCAACGATTGGGCGAGCGCACTTCGCCTGCTGGACAAACTGGAGTCCGGCCATGTGCCCGTGCGGCATCGCAGCGCCGACGCGCATCCCACGCGCACCACCCGCCGCATCGCCAAGGCGCCGGGCCGGCGCGAATTGCGCCGCGCCGCCCAGCAGGCCGACTACTGCCGGCGCGTGGGGCTGGAGCATGCGATGGCGGTGGCCTTCCTGTACCGGCTGGCCTGCCGCGCTCCCGCGCCGTTGCCGGATGCACAGCCCGCCGGCCTCACGCCGCGCGAGGGCGATGTCATGCACTGGCTCTCGCAGGGCAAGACCGATGCCGAGATCGCCGCCCTGCTGACGATCAGCCCCCGCACCGTGCACAAGCACCTGGAGCATGTCTACGTGAAGCTGGGCGTGGAGACGCGCACGGCCGCCGTGATGCGCGCGCTCGCCATGGGCCGATCTGTCTGAAGAAGAGAGATCGGCTCCGTCTCCCTATTCGATGCGGAAGACGAACTCCTGCGTCGCCAGCACCTCGGCATCGCCCGTGGTCTGGCATTCGTAGCGCATCACCGCGGCGCGCACGGCCGAGTGGTACACGCGCGGCCCCGACAGGAAGCGCACCTCCTGCACATGGCCGCCCTTGATGCGCACCTCGGCCTTGACCACACCGCCGATGCCTTCGTCCATCGCCTTGCGCGGCATCTCGGGCTTGACCTGCCGCGGGCAGGCCACCGCGATGTCGGTGGTGGTCGCCTTCGGCGGGGCCGGCGGCGCGGGGGGCGCCGGCGGTGCGGCCGGCGGCGGCGCCACGGGCTCGGTGTTCTGCACGGCGGTGATCGCGGGCGCCGACGTGGCCGGCGGTGTCACGGCCGGCGGCGGCACGTAGGCCGGGCGCGGCGGCGGCGGGGCCTTGGGCGTTTCCTGGCGCACGATCTTCTTCGGCGGCGGGGGCGGCGGGGGTGGAGGCGGCGGCGGCTTGATCTCGCTGATGATGGTCGCGTCCATCGGCTTCTTGATCAGCTCGACCGTCTGGCGCGCCAGCCCCGACACGAGCGCATAGCCCACGCCGACGTGGAACAGCACCATCACGGCGATGCCCACGGGGCCGAAGCGTGATTTCGGGTTGAAGTCCTTGCGGGAGCGCTTCATGGGATGAACTGCTCCGCGCCCACGATGCCCAGCTTGCTCACGCCCGTGCGCTGCGCCGAGGCCATCACGCCGGCCACCACTTCATACTTCGCGCGCCGGTCGGGCCGCAGGTGCACCTCGGGCTGCACGGCCTGCGCGGCGACCTGCTCGAAGCGCCGTTCCATCTCGCTGCGGTCGGCCAGCGGTTCGCCGTTCCACTGCACGACGCTGAGCGCGTCGATGTCGATGCGCAGCACCTCGGGCTTGAGGTCGCTGGGCGGCGGGTTGCCCGTGGGCATGTTCAGGTTCACCGAATGCAGCTGGATCGGGATGGTGATGATCAGCATGATCAGCAGCACCAGCATCACGTCGATGAGCGGCGTGGTGTTGATGTCCATCATCGGCTCGTCGGAAGGCGTGCTGCTGCGCCGCCCCTGCTTCTGTTTTCTTGGCATGGCTTGCTTGTCTCGCTGTCTGCTCGTCTCAGTTGCGCGCGGGCGGCTCGGTGATGAAGCCCACCTTGGCGATCCCGGCCGCCTGGCAGGCGTAGATGATCCGGCCCACCGGCTCGTAGTCGGAATGCCAGTCGCCGCGGATGTGCACCTCGGGCTGCGGGTTCAGGGCCGCCACCTTGGTGAGCCGCGCCACCAGCGCGGGCGTGTCACGCACCGGCGTGTCGTACCAGTAGGTGCGGCCGGCGGCGTCCACCGAGATCACGACGGTCTCGGGCTTGCTCTCGCGCACCTCGTTGCGCTCCTTCGGCACCGCGACGGGCACCGAGTAATTGACCACCGGGATGGTGATGAGGAAGATGATCAGCAGCACCAGCATCACGTCGACCAGCGGCGTGGTGTTGATGGCCGCGATGGCCTGTTCCTCGTCTCCCCCGGAGGCCGGGATGTTCATCGCCATGGCGCGATCCGCTTGCGTGCGTGCGCGCGCGTCAGGCCGCGGCGCTGCCGGCCAGGATCACGGAGTGCAGCTCGCCGCTGAACTCGCGCACGTCGTCCATCACGGTGATGTTGCGACGCAGGAGCCAGTTGTAGCCCAGCACGGCAGGCACGGCCACGGCCAGGCCGATGGCGGTCATGATGAGCGCCTCGCCCACCGGGCCGGCCACCTTGTCGATCGACGCCTGCCCCGCCACGCCGATGGCGGTGAGCGCGTGGTAGATGCCCCAGACGGTGCCGAACAGGCCGACGAAGGGCGCGGTGGAGCCCACGGTGGCCAGCAGCGACATGCCGTTGCCCAGGCGCCGCTGCACGCGCTCGGTGGCGCGGTGGATGCACAGGTCCACGAAGTCGGCGAAATCGACCTTGCCGCGCAGGCCGTCGTGCTTCTGCGTGGCCTGCATGCCGGCGTCGGCGATGAAGCGGAACGGGCTGCCTTCGGCCAGCCGCGCGGTGCCGGCCTGCACGGTGCCCGCGTTCCAGAACTCGTTGTCGACCGCGCGCGCCTGGCGGCCCATGCGCATCTGCTCGAGCAGCTTGGTGACGATCACGTACCAGCTGCCCATCGACATGATCGCCAGGATGGCGAGCACGGCCTTGGCGACGGCATCGCTCTGCGACCAGAGCGCGCCCACGCCGTAGGGGTTGTCGACCTTGGCGGTGGCGGCCGGCGCAGCAACCGGGGCGGCGGGCTTTTCAGGCACCGCCACGGGCGCCGGCGTGGCGGCAGCAGCACTGGCCGCGGCCTGCGGTGCGGCCGGCGTCTGGGCGCCTGCGAGTTGCGGCGCGCTGCCCAGGCCGAGGGCCAGAACAAAGGGCGCGGCCACGGCCGTCAGCCGTGCAAGGAATGTCTTCGTCATCGTTGTCTTCTCCAGAAAAATAGATTGGCTTCAGGCACCGGCCTGCCAGCCGTGCGCCTTGTCCCAGACCGCCTGCACGCCGCTGCCCGCGCCGTCCACCACGTGGTAGCGGTCGTAGGGCGCGGCCGTCATGCAGGCGTGGTGCGGCAGCACGCGCACGCGGGCACCCAGGGGCAGCGCGCGGAACATGGCCTGTGCGTCGTCGTCGCCTTCGCACGCGATCAGCCCGTGCTCCTGGTGCAGTTCGGCCACGCACAGGCCGGGCAGCGGCACCGTGCCGTCGGCCCGGCACACCAGCCCGAAGCCCAGGCCGGCGCGGAACTCGGCCGCCGACTGGTCCTTCGACAGCGCGAGCGCGCCGGCATCGATCAGCACGCGGCGCGAGCGCGGGTTGTGGCCGATCACGGTGGCCAGCACCGACAGCGCGATCTCGTCCACGCCGCAGATGCCGCGCGCCGCCTGGTCCAGGTCGAAGAAGGTGTAGACGCCGGGGCGCATCTCGGTGACGCCCTCGAGCGTCTGCGCGCACACGGCCGTGGGCGTGGAGCCCACGCTCACCACCTCGACCGGGATGCCGACCGCGCGCAGCCGCTCGGCCGCATGCACGGCGCCGGCGCGCTCGGCCTCGGCGATGGCGCGGATCGCCGTGCCACCCTGCACGTGGTAGCTGTGGCCCGCATGCGTGAGCACGCCGGCCAGCGCCAGCGATTCGCTGCGCTGCACCTCGCGCGCGAGCGACAGCAGGCCGTCGTCGCGCGGACCGACGCCGCCGCGGCCGCCGCCCGTGTCGATCTCCAGCAGCACGCGAAAGCTGGCGCCCAGCGTTCGCGCGCGCGCACCGGCGGCCTGCACCGCCTCGACCGAATCGGCCAGCAGCGTCACGCGCGCGCCGTGCGTGCGCTGGATGTCGTGCAGCGCCTCGATCTTGTTCGCGTCGATGCCCACGGCATAGGTCAGGTCGGTGAAGCCGTGGCGCGCGAAGTAGGCGGCCTCGGCCACGGTCGACACCGTGAGCCCGCCGGGCTGCTCGCGCGTGGCGCGCCGCGCCACCTCCGCCGACTTGGCGGTCTTCAGGTGCGGGCGCAGCGCCACGCCGTGGCGCGCCGCGCGCTGCGCCATCGCTTCGCAGTTGCGTTCGAGCACGCCGACGTCGAGCAGCAGCGCGGGCGTGGTGAGTTCGGCCAGGGGCGTCATCGGCCGGTTCCGGAGGCGATCTGCGCCATCACGCCGTCGATTTCCTCGGCCACGCGCTGCACGAGCGGCGGCAGCAGCACCAGCGTCATGTGCGCAGCGCCTTCGATGCAGGCCAGGCGGCGTTGCGTCGACAGCGCCGCATGCGCTTCCTGGAACTCGGGCCAGCGCTGCTGCACCGCCGCAATGGCCGGGTCGGCGCCGGCCGGCAGCGGCTGCTGCTTCGCCCACAGCACGGCCAGCGGACGCGCGCCGAAGTCGGGCGAGGCCGCGGCCTGGCGCGCGACGTGCGGCAGGCCGCGCACTTCGGCCACCATGGTGTCGAGCGCTTCGGGCGTGTAGGTCGCCTTCATCTGGCGCAGCACCTGCGGCATGTCGGCGAACAGGGCCTCGATGGGCGCCTGCTCCGGCGGCGGCGGGCCGCCGGCCTGGAAGTCCGCGCGCTTGACGCGCTCGGCCGCGAACTGCGATTCGGGCGGGTACTCGTACATCGCGAACTGGTCGGGGTGGCTGGCATCGAGCATCACGACACCGGCGACCTGCTGCGGATACAGGCCCGCGTAGACCCGGTTCAGCAGGCCGCCGAGCGAATGGCCGACGAGCACGATCGGACCCGTCACGCCGGCGGCTGCGAGCAGCGCGTGCAGGCGGTGCGCGGTCCGCTCGCCGTCGAAGGGCGCGTCGTCGGCTTCGCTCCAGCCCATGCCGGCGCGGTCGTAGCTGATCACCGGGTGCTTGGCCGCCAATGCCTGCTGCAGGCGCGCATAGGTCGGCGAGGCGCAACCGCCGCCGGCTTCGATGACGAGCGTGGCCTGCGCGGCGCTGGCCGGCACGGGGCCGCTGCGCTGCAGGTGCATGGCGCGGCCATCGATGGTGTAGAGCTCGCCGGGCGCGGCCATGTGGTGCGGGCGACCGGGCTGTTCCACGCGCGGCCAGTAGTCCAGGTCGCGCACGCGGTACGGCAGGTTGGCGAAGTCGGTGCTCAGCGAGGCCGGCGTCGACACGTACAGCACCGACTTGGCCAGGGGCCCGAACTCCGCGTGGAAGTGCTGCGCCGACTTCACGATGACCAGCTTCTTGGCCGTGAGGTCGATGCCCAGGCCCGTGAAGAGGTCGGCGCCGATGACCTGGTTGCGCTTGCTGATGAGCACGATGTCCACGCCGTCGGCGGCCTGCACCCACACGCACGGGCCCATGGGCGTGCGCACGCCCGACAGGCCGCCCTGCGAGTGCGCCTCCACCACGTTCATCACGGTCACGTGCAGGTCGATCGGGTCGCCCGAGGCCGGGCCGCACTTGCCGCCCAGGCGCAGCTCGAAGCTCGCGCCCACGCCCGCGTCGCGGCACAGCTGCACCGCGCCCAGGTCCCACACGCCGCCGAAGGCCACGTCGCCGATGCCGCGCTCGACCACGGCGCGCAGCATGAAGGTGCTGTCGCTGGTGGCGCCGCCGCCGGGGTTGTCGGCGGTGTCGGCGATGACGACGGGGCCGCCCTGCACGGCCATGGCTTTGGCGAGCGTCTCCTCGATCGAGAGCGAGGGCACGCCGGTCTCGTGGCGCAGGTCCCAGAAGCCGCGGCCGAGTTCTTCGGCGAGCTTGGCGGCCAGCGCGGGGTCGTTGTCGGTCACCACCCACAGCTTGGCGCCCGACTCGGGCACGTCGGCCCAGGGGAAGCCATGGCCCAGCGACACCGAGAGCACGCCCGGCAGCTTCTCGGCGTCCTGCATGCGGCGCACGAAACCGGCCATCGGTTCGCGCGTGGTGTGCCACTTGCCGACCATGCGGCAGTCGTGCACGGCGGTCACGGGCTTCACGCGGCCCTGCGCGGTGTCGACCACGATGCGGATCAGCTCGGTCAGGCGCTCGAAGGCATCGGTGTGCGGATATTCCTTGTAGCAAATGATGGCGTCGGCCGTGTTCACCATCTTCTGCGTGAAGTGGCAGTGCAGGTCGAGCGACACGCCGATGGGCACGTTCGGCCCGACGATCTCGCGCACGCGCGAGATCACGTCGCCTTCGCAGTCGTCGTAGCCGTCGGCCACCATCGCGCCGTGCAGCACGAGGATCACGCCGTCGACCGGGCCGGCCTTGCGCAGGTCGTCCAGGATCTCGTCGCGCAGGCGCTCGTACACGCTGCGCACGGTGCGCCCCAGCGGCTGCGCAAAGGCCAGCAGGCTCTCGACCGTTTCATGGCCTTCGGCGGCCAGCTGCCGGCGCACCTCCACCGCGTACAGGCCGTAGCCGGTGGCGTCGCGCGTGCTGGCGTCGCCGCGGAAGATGCCGTATTCCTCGTAGCTGCCCAGGCCGGTGGGGGCCGAGACGAAGGTGTTGGTCTCGGTGGCGAACAGGGTGGTGAAGAACTTCATGCGCGGGGCTCCTGGCGGGCAAGGTGGATGTTTCGCGAGCGCGTGGTGGCAAACAGCAGTCCCACGACCCGGCCGCCCTTGCGCTCCACGTTGAGAACCGATTTGCCCAGCTGGGCCAGCACCGGGTCGACCGAGGCGAGCGTGGCCACGTCGGCCGACAGCGGCGTCAGCACGCACGCGTGCTGGCCGTGGCGCCCCTGCACCGTGAGCTGCAACCGGCCGTCCACCAGCACCATCCGCGCGGTGGCGTCGAGGTCGGGGCTGGTGTAGTCGCCGCACAGTTCGTCGGCGAGCGACGCGGCATCGGGCGCGGTCTCGGGCAGGCGCTCGAAGCGGCGCGGCTGGCCGCCTTCGTGCAGCACGAAGGCATCGGGTGCGCGTTGCGGGTCGATGTCGGTGGTGTCGATCACGAGGTCGTTCGTCGGCAGGTCCTGCAGGCCCAGCCAGAGCTTGCCGTCGCCCTGGTTCAGGGGCCTGGCCTCGCCGGCCTGCCACGACAGCGCCAGCTTGCCGGCCACGTCCGCAAAGCCCAGCAGGCCGCCGGTGGAGGGGGCGTGGTAGCGCTGGCCGGGCAGCGCGGGGAAGGCGCTGGCCAGCGGGCGCACCTCGGGCGGCGCGAGCGCGTCGCCCAGCAGCAGCTCGATCACCTTGAGGGCCAACGCCGACGGCGAGACCGGCGCGCCGTTCACCATGGCGATGATGTCCAGCCCGTGGCTGGGCACGCTGATCATCTGCGACTGCGCGCCGAGCACGGCGCCCGCGTGGTGGACGATCTCGACGCCGCGGTACGGGTGGCGCGCGAGGCCGAAGCCGTAGTTCACCTGCGAGCCCGACGACAGCGTGGTGGGCGCCGACAGCAGGGCCCAGCTCTTGGCGCTGCCCACGATCTTCTCGCTGCCGTGCATGTGGGCGAGCCAGCGCAGCATGTCGTCCGCCGTCGACACCAGCGAGCCGCCGCCGTCGAGTTCGCACGGGTACAGGCCGCGGCGCCAGCCGCCGCCGGGCGCGGGCATGTACAGGCCGGCCATGCCGGGGACCACGTCCAGGTCGGTCACCACCGACGAGGTGTCGGCCATGCCCAGCGGGTCGAACAGGCGCGCCTTCAGGAAGTCGTTGAAGCTCTTGCCGCTCACGCGCTCGACGATCTTGGCCAGCAGGAAGTAGCCGCCGTTGCTGTAGACCATGTGCGTGCCGGGCTCGAAGTTCAGCTCGCTCTGGCGCGCCATGGCGGGCAGGCCCGGGCCGGGCAGCGTGAACGTGAGGCCGTGCGCAATGGCCCACAGCTCGTCGTGGCCGCGCCAGCCGCTGGTGTGCGTGAGCAGGTGGCGCAGCGTGGGGCCGTTGGCGCTCAGTTGCGGCAGCTCGGGCAGGTATTTCTGCACCGGGTCTTCCACGTCGAGCAGGCCGTCTTCGGCCAGCAGCAGCACGGCCATGGCCGTGAAGTGCTTGCTGGTGGAGGCGATGCGCATGCGCGTGGTCGGCGTGAGCGCCACGCCCATCTCCAGGCTGGCCATGCCGACGGCGCGGCGGTACAGCAGGCGGCCATGCTGCGCGATGGCCAGCACCAGGCCGGGCGCGTCGCTGCGGTTCAGGGGCGCCACCAGCGCGTCGATGGCGGCCAGTGCGGAAGCGGTGTCAGGAAGAGAGGCTGAAGGGTGTGGTTGTGACATGGAGGAACAACGAACGATGAAAGGGGGGAGCGGAATCTCGACGCAGCAGGCTCAGTTCGGCTTCGCCTCGCGCATCAGGCGAACGAACGGGCCTTCGGCGGCGCGCAGCACCATGGCGCCCAGGCTGCCACCGACCAGCGTGGTCACGACGATGGACACCGCCAGCCCGTTGGGCATCGACTTGAGGGCGTCCGACAACATGCCGACCACGAGCGGCCCCACCACGCCGAAGGGCAGGCTGGCCAGCGTGAGCATGGCGATGGTGCGGGCGCGCAGGTGCGGCGGCGCCGCGTCCTGCAGCACGTTGGGCAGCAGCACCGCGCTGCCGATGAGCGGCACCACCAAGAGGCCCAGCAGCGCGAAGTTGTGGTTGGCCGAGCTCGTGAACAGCAGCAGCGTCGACATCAGCGCCGCCGAGAGATTGCCCAGCATGATCAGCCGCAGCGCCGCGGCCGGCCCCATGCGCGGCTGCACGTAGCGCATCGACAGCACGCCCAGCAGGCCGCCGGCCACCGTGCCGCACAGGAAGGCCAGGCCCATGCCCTGCCCCATCTGCACCGGCGTGACGCCGTAGGTGCGCGCCGTGAGGATCGGCAGCCAGGTGCCCAGCGAGCTCAGGCCCACGCTGGTCAGGCCCACGCCGACCACCAGGCCCGCGAAGGTGCGCCAGTGCTGGCGCAGGTGCTGGCGCAGGGTCGTGGCGCCCGGCGCGTCGGCGGCCGGTGCCCCGGGCTTTGCCTTGGCTTCCAGTGCGCCGCCGCGCGGCGTGCGTCGGATCGACAGCACCAGCAGCGTCACCGGAATGCCGGCGCTGGCCAGCACGAAGAAGGTCAGGCGCCAGGCTTCGAGCTGCTGCATCGCGACGGGCAGCCAGGGCCGCAGATCGTCGGTGAGGTGCACGATGGTGCCGCCCAGCAGCGCGCCCAGCGCACTGCCGAAGATGGCCGACAGCGCGAACACCGCATTCGCCAGCACCCGCTGCGCCCGCGGGAACAGGTCGGGGATCATGCTGTTGGTGATGGGCGTGAGGCCCGCCTCGCCCACGCCCAGGCCGACGGAAGCGACGAACAGCACGCCGTAGTCCATGGCCGTGCCGCGCATGGCGGTGGCGGCGCTCCACAGCACCACGCAGGCCGCGAGCACCACGCGCCGGTCGTAGCGGTCGCTGAGCCAGCCCAGCGGCAAGGTGGCGATGCCGGTGAACAGCACGATGCCCGCGCCCTGCAGCAGCCCGAGCTGCGTGTCAGAGAGCGACAGCGTCTGGCGGATCGGCTCCGTCAGCAGCGTGAGGATGACCTTGTCGATCGAGCCCAGCACCGTCGCGATGATGAGCACCGCCAGCGCATACCAGGCGCTGGTGGGCGCCTTGCGGGTCGTTTCCAGGGCCGCAGGGGCGGCCGCATCCAGCGGCATCGGTGCCGCGAACGGTGGGAGGCCCGACATGTCAGAACGGAACGTTGACGTTCACGCCGATGGTGCGCGCCGGCACGAGCGCCGCGGTCACCAGGTTCGGGTTCGCGTTGAGTCCGGTTTCGATCGACACGATGCCGCGCTTGTTCGTCAGGTTGCGCACGTAGGCCGAGACGCTGAAGCGCTTGAAGTCGATGCCCGCCTGCAGGTCGACCAGCGTGTAGGCCGGCATGTTGATGCTCGGAATGGCCGTGCTGCCGCGGTAGCCCGCATCGCGCTTGCCGGTGTAGCGCGCGCTGATGCCGACGTAGGCCGGGTGGTCGGCGAGGCTGAAGTTGCGCGTCACGCCCAGCGTGGCGGCAAAGCGCGGCGTGTGCGGCAGGCGCGCGCCGGCCTTGGCGCCCAGGCCCTTGGCATCCTCGGTCAGGCGCGCATCGACGGCCGCGGCATTGGCGGTGAAGCGCCATTCCTTGCTGGGCTTCCAGTTGAGCGTGACCTCGCTGCCCTTGATGCGGGCCGCGCCCGCGTTGGTGACGAACACGAAGGCGCCGCTGCGCGTGGGCTGCTGCACGCCGGTCCACTCGATGTCGTACAGCGCCGCCTCCAGCGACAGCGTGCGGTCCAGCAGGTCGGCCTTGTAGCCCAGCTCGTAGCTCCACAGCGAGTCGGAGTTGTACATCGGCTGCACCACGTTGCGGTCGGTGTCGGCCTTGAGCACGTTGGGACCGCCGGGGCGGTAGCCGCTGGCCGCGCGGAAGTACATGGTGCTCGTCTCCGACAGCGTGTACTTGGCGGCGGCCAGGTAGGTGGTCGGGCTTTCCGACGAGGTGCCGGCGGCACTGGCGGCGACCGACCCGACGAGCTGGCCGGTCTGGCGGCTGGCGTACTTCTGGTTGTTGCGCGCCAGGCGCACGCCGCCGGTGAGCGAGAACCTGGGCGTCACGTTCCAGGTGACGTCGCCGTAGGCCGCCTCCTCGCGGTAGCGCGAGGACTGCGTCGAGGTCAGCAGGCCGAGGCTGCGGCCCCCGATCAGGTTGGCGTCCATGACGCCGTTGTTGCTGCCGCGTTCGCGGTTCAGGTACAGGCCCGCCAGCCACTCGATGGTGGTGCCCGAGCGCGAGGTCAGGCGGAACTCCTGGCTGACGCGGTGCTGCTCCACGGCGCTGTTCACCGGCACCGAGGCCACCGGCACGCGCAGCGCGCTCAGCAGCGGCCCGTAGCGGCCGGTGACGTCGACGACGTTGTTGATCTTCACGTCCTGCGCGGAGGTGATCGAGTTCAGGCGGGCCCAGCCGAAGTCGTATTCCACGTCCAGTCCGAACAGCTGCGTGAGGTTGCTGTACGACTCGTTGGCCGACAGCTGGCGCGTGCGCTCCCGCGTCCAGGGGCGCAGCGTGCGCTGGTCCATGTCCTCGAAGCCCAGGCCCTTGCGATGCACGTCCTGCACGGTGCCCGTGAGGCGCACCGTGAGTTCGCGCGTGGGTGTGAGCAGCAGCGAGACCCGGCCGCCGTCGGTGTGGCCGCGGTCGATGTTGCGCCCGCGCGCCAGGCCCGTGGCGTCGTAGCTGCCGCCGAACTGGTCGGTGAAGGCGGCGAAGCGCACGGCCGCCACGTCTTCCTTGAGCGGCACGTTGAGCACCGCGCCGGTCGTGAAGCCGGGGCCGCCGCCCTGCGTCCACGAGGTGCCCAGCTTCACCGAGCCCGCGAACTCCATGGTGTCGGGCTGATTGGTCACGTACTTGAGCACGCCGCTCATGGCGCCGGCGCCGTACAGCGTGCCCTGCGGGCCGCGCAGCACCTCGATGTGGCTGAGGTCGAGCATGCCCATGTCCAGCGGCGTGTTGCCGCCGCTCGCGCCGGCCGAGCTCAGGCCGGTGGCCACGTCGTCCACGTACACGCCCACGGTCGCGATGCCCTGCACCGGGCCGGTGGTCAGCCCGCGCATGGTGAGCGTGCCGCCGACGCTGCCGCTGCTGGTGAGGTTCACGCCCGGCTGCTCGGCCACGTAGTCGGCCAGGTTCTTGGCGCCCGCGCGTTCCAGCGCCTGCGCCTTCATCACGTTGACCTGCATCGGGATCTCGCGCACCGGCTCGCGGCGGCGCGTGGCGGTGATGGTGACGCTGTCGAGCGACTGCGGCGCCTCGTCGGCCTGCGGCTTGGCAGCAGCGGCGGCCGTGTAGATCACGATGGCGCCGTCGTCACCGCGGCGCGTCTGCAGCGGCGTGCCTTCGAGCAGCCGCGCCAGCGCGTCCTGCGGCGACAGCGCGCCCTTCACGCCGCGCGTGGCCACGCCCTTCACGTCGTCGACCTTGTAGAGCAGCTGCACGCCGCCCTGCGCGATGTAGGCGTCGAGTGCGGTCTTGAGATCGCCACCGCTCACGTCGAAGCCCTGCGGCGGGGCCTGCGTCTGTGCGTGCGCGGCCATGCCGCTGGCCAGCGCCCACGCGCCGCCGATGACCCAGGGGCGCAGTGCGCCGTACGTTCGCTTCTTCTTCTGGGGCGGCAGGCCGGTGCGGGGCGCGGTGCGATTCATTGTGTGTGTCTCCAGCGTGGTTATTTGTTTGGGTACCCACTGAGACGAATGCCCCGTCACATTCCGGTAATTTACGGATTCGAAATTCTGATTTCGTTGCCGCTCTCATGCGCGGCAAGACCGAAGCCCTGCTTGAGAAGCCCCACGAAGCCGCTCATGTTGTTGGCATCGAAGCTGCCGCCGATGCGCACCTGCGCAATGACCGGGTCGGCGATCACCAGCTTGCGCAGGTTGTAGCGGTTGAACTGCGCGGCCGCGTCGCCCAGCGTGGTCTGGTCGAACACGAGCTTGCCTTCGCGCCAGCTGAGTTCGTCGTCGACCTGCTTGGGTGCCTTGGACATCACGAGCACGTTGTCGGCATGCGTGACCGCGGCCTGGTTGCGCGTGAGCACGGTGGGCTCGGCGCTTCGGGCATCGGGCTTGGCCGCGGCGATCTGCACGCGCCCTTCCTCCACCGTCACGTTCACCTGCTCGCCCTGGCGCCGCACGAGAAAGCGCGTGCCCAGCACGGTGATGCGGCGGTCGCCGGCGATGACGACGAAGGGATGGTTCTTGTCGTGCGCGATGTCGAAGTAGGCCTCGCCCGCGTCCAGCCACACCTTGCGCCCGCTGTCGTTCACGGCCGTGCGCACCTGCGTGGCGGTGTTCAGCGTGAGCTTCGAGCCGTCGGACAGCGCGACCGACTGGCGCGCACCTACGGCCGTGGCGTAGTGCTGGCCGCGTTCTTCCTGCGTGTACTGCCAGCCGAGCCAGGCGGTGCCGGCGGCGGCCACGAGCACGCCGGCGGCGATGCGTTGCAGCGAGAAGCGCGACAGGCGCGGGGCCGGACGTGCGGCCTGCGGTGTGGGTGCCGGCGCCGGCGTGGGCAGGGGAATGGGAATCGCCGGCGTGCGCAGCGCGCCCAGCCGGTCGCCGCGCTCCCACGCGCTGGACAGCCGCAGCCAGGCCACGCGGTGGGCGATGGAGGCGGCGATCCAGGCGTCCAACTGCTGCTGGTCGGTGTCGGTCCAGTCGCCGCTGTCGCGGCGGGCCAGCCAGTCGGCGGCCAAGGATTCAATGCGCTGGGCTTCGCTCATGGTGAGAGCCTCCGCTCGTTCTGCGCTCGCCCGAAGGCCTTGGTGTCCAGCTGCACGCCGCCCGACAGCAAGGCGTCGGCCAGGGCGCGCACGCCGCGCGAGACCTGGCGCTCGACCGTGTCCTCGGTGATGCCCAGCTGCGTGGCGACCTCGCGCTGCGAGAGCCCGTCGATCTTGCGCATCTCGACCACGCGGCGGCACTTGGAGGGCAGCGCGTCGAGCGCCGTCTGCAGCAGCCGCAGCTCGCCGCGGCCGGCGGCGTGGCGTTCGGGCGTGAGCTCGTCGGCCGAGAAATCGAGCGCGTCGAGGTCGGCAATGATCTCGATGGAAACGATCTGCGCGCGCCGGGCGCGGTCGATCAGCAGGTTGCGCGCGGTGGCAAAAACGAAGGGCTTGACCTGGTCGGGCATGGATCTGGAGGCGGACTCGTAAATGCGCACGTAGACGTCCTGCCGCAGGTCGGGCACTTCGGCGTCGTCGCGCCAGTTGCGGCGAAGGAAGCGCGTGAGCGCGGCTTCCATCGGCAGCACCTCGCTGACGAACCAGGCATCCAAGTCACTGAGAACCACGAAGCGCTCCTGGAAATTGAAGGGCCGACACACAAAGCGGCAGGTCGCCGGGATTGGCGACAGACAGTGAGACGAACGGCCCGAAGATTTCCGGTAACGCGCGAAGGCCCGCCGGCGAAATTTCCTTGAATTCCCGTGCCCGGCGGCGGACCCGGAAATTCTAGAAGGCCGGGCCCGAGGGCTTTTCCCCCTTGCCCCGTTACCGGAAAGTGCGCTCGAACTCGTCTCACCGGGGGCAGAAGAAAAACCAATTCGCGGAAAACAGACCGACATGATTCGAATCCGGAGGCAGCCCCCCACCTTCCTTGCCCTCTTGCTCACCCGCCCCCGCCTTGCCCTCGTGGCCGCCGCCGGCCTGCTGGCGACGGGGCTGGCCTGCGCCCACGCGCGGGAGTTCGACGTGAAGGGCGGCGAGCTGCGGCCCGCGCTCGACGCCTACATCGCGCAGTCGGGCGTGCAGCTCATCTACAAGATGGAAGACGTCAAGGACCTCTCGACCCGGGGCATCAGGGGAAAGGTCGCCGCCGACGCGGCGCTGGAGCGCCTGCTCGACGGCACGCGCCTGCGCGTGCGGCGCGGGCAGGACGGCGCGATGGTGCTCATCGCGCCGGCCCGCTCGCCAGCGGCCGCCCGATCGGAGCCGCCGCCGCGCGTCGAGTAATACGATTGGTTTCCCTCGCGCACCTGCGCAACACTCCGGCCCCCGGGAACCCCGCGAGATGCACCGCAATGGCGCGCATTTCTCGCACTTTCTGACACACTAGCTGCGCAACGCGCGAAGGGTGTGTGCCGTGCCCCCCTGGCCGGCCCGGCCGGTGGTCCCCGCCGCTTCGCTGCACCGCCTGCACGACGCCCATGAAACTCTTCGCGACCGCGAAACGCCGCATCAGCCTGAACACGCGCCTCAGCGTCGGCGTTGCGGCCGTCGTGCTGGCCACCACCTTCATCATCGCCACGGTGGCGCTGCACCTGGTCAAGAGCCGCATGCAGGCCTCGATCGCCAACGAGGAGTTCGCGCGGCTGTCGGCCATCGCGAGCGCGGTGGAGCAGAAGTTCGCCAGCCGGCGCATCCTGCTGAAGACGATCGCCGAGAGCGTGGGCTCGCACGGCATCACGAACGCCGCGCCGCTGCAGGCCTTTCTGGAAAAGCACCAGTCCCTGCGGGCGGCGTTCGACAACGTCGCCTTCCTGGACACGGACGGCGAGCTGGTCGCCAACCTGAACGGCGCGCGACAGATCGGCAAGGTGAACGTGAAGGACCGCGCGTACTTCAGGGACACGGTCGCCGCGCGCACGGGCGTGATCTCCGAGCCTTACCGCAACCGGCTCAACGGCCTGGCGCAGGTCGCCATCACCGAGCCGGTGCTCGATGCGGCCGGCCGGGTGCTGTTCGTGATCTCGGGCTCCATCAACCTGAAGGACCGCAACATCCTGGGCGAGCTGGCCGACGTGCGCTTCGGCCAGACGGGCTACGTGTTCATCACCACCGCCGACGGCATCGTGATCGACCACCCGCTGGCCGACCGCGTGCTCAAGCAGGCCAACATGGCCATGGCCGACGACGCGCCCGACCTGGACCGCGCGATCGGCGGCTTCGAAGGCACCATCGAAGGCGTGAACCATGCGGGCGTGCCCGGCCTGTACGCCTTCAAGCGCATCCGCCAGGCCGACTGGATCATGGGCTCGATGTACCCGCGCCACGAGGCCTTTGCCCGCATCGAAGCCATCGAGCGCACCGCGTGGATCGGCGCCATCGTGCTGGCGCTGCTGGCCGGCGCGCTGGCGCTGGCCGTGGTGCGCCAGCAGCTGCGCCCGCTCACCGGGCTGCACCGCCACATGCTCGACGCCCACGCGGCGCCCGCGCAGGCGGCCGTGGCGCGCACCTACCCGGACGACGAGATCGGCGACCTCTCGCGCACCTTCGACCGGCTCATGCAGCAGCACCAGGCCAGCGAGAAGTTCCTGCGCGACATCACCGACAACCTGCCGGCCATGATCTCGCACGCCGACGCGCAGGGCCGCTACACCTTCGTGAATGCACGGCTGTGCGAGGAGCTGGGCTACAGCGCCGAGGAGCTGGTGGGCCAGCCCGTGCAGAGCATGAGCGGCCTGCACGACGACCCGACGCTCGAGCACAACCTGCGGCGCGTGCTGGCCGGGGAGGCCGTGTCCTTCGAGCGGCGCGGCGCCGCGCACCGCGACGAGGAAGAGCACTTCTTCCAGACCGACTTCATCCCCGAGCTCGACGCGCAGGGGCGGGTGTGCGGCTACTACGCGATGACCTTCGACATCACGCAGCGCAAGCACATCGAGCTCGAGCTGGCGCACAGCGAGGCGCAGATCCGCACCATCGCCGACAACATTCCCGCGCTGGTCTCGCACGTCGACGCCGCGCTGTACTACACCTTCGTCAATGCCAAGGTGCGCACACTGCACCACGGCCAGCCGCTGGTGGGCCAGTGGATGCCGGCCGTGCGGGGCGCGGCCGATTTCGCGGTGGTGCGGCCCCACATGGAGCGCGCGCTGGCGGGCGAGACGGTGATCGTCGAGAAGGCCGGCGACGCGGCGCTGGGCATCGGCGACCGCACCTTCAAGGCCCACTACATCCCCGACCAGGACGCCGAAGGCATGGTGCACGGCGTGTTCGCGATGACCTTCGACATCACCGACGAAGTGAACATCCGCCGCGCCCTCACGCAGCAGGAAAAGCGCCTGCGCGACGTGACCGACAACATCCCCGCGCTGGTCGCCTACTTCGACCGCGACGAGAACTGCCTGTACGGCAACAGCCGCGCGCGGCGCATGGCGGGCCTGGACGAGCGCGCGCCGCTCGAGGGCGTGACGCTGCGCTCGGCCGTGGGCGAGGCGGTGTACGTGCAGCACACGCCCCACCTGCCCACGGTGCTCGCCGGCAGGGCGACGCAGTACCCGGTGCAGGTGCCGATCGACGACCGGGAGGCGCACTTCCAGGTGAACCTGATTCCCGACAAGGACCTGGCGGGCCACACGGCGGGCTTCTACCTCATGACCTTCAACGTCACGGCGCTGAAGGAGGCCGAGCGCAAGCTCATCGAGCTGGCGCGCATGGACGTGCTGACCGGCCTGCCGAACCGCCTGGCCTTCAACGAGCAGTTGCCCGCGGCGATGTCGCGCGTGCGCCGCGCCGAAGGCGGCATGGCGCTGATGTTCCTGGACATCGACCACTTCAAGGCCATCAACGACACCCTCGGCCATTCCACCGGCGACGGCGTGCTGGCCGAGTACGCGCGCCGCCTGCGCGCCAGCGTGCGCGAGACCGACACCGTGGTGCGCCTGGCCGGCGACGAGTTCGTGATCGTGCTGGAGAACGTGCACTCGCAGGACGCGGTGGCGGGCGTGGCGCACAAGATCGTCTCGCAGATCGCGGCGCCGGCGTTCCCCGTGGAAGGCCGGCGGCTGGACGTCACCACCAGCATCGGCATCGTGTTCGTCGAGACGGTCGATGCCACCGTCGGTGCCGGCGAACTGCTCGCGCGGGCGGACACGGCGCTCTACGCGGCCAAGTCGCAGGGCCGCAACCGTTTCGCGTTCTACCGTTAGCGTCGGCACACCCGCCGCGCCCCCACAACCACCAGGAGATCGATCCATGGCAGCCACCGAAGTCGTCATGCCCGAACAGCTCGTGCAGGAGCTCGACCTGCAAAGCCGCATGCCGATCGCGCGCATCGGCCAGGCGCTGATGTCGCTGGGCATGATCACGCAGGCGCAACTCGACGCGGCGCTCCAGCAGCAGCAGCGCGAGCCCACGGTGCCGCTGGGCGAGACGCTGGTGCGCATGGGCGTCGTGAGCCGCGGCCAGCTGCAGACCGCGCTGGTGCGCAAGATGGGCTACCCGCTGGTGAACCTGCATATGTTCCCGGCCGCGGCCGACGCGCTGCGCAAGGTCGGCCATGAGGCCGCGCGGCGCCTGCAGGTGATGCCGCTTATGCTGCACGGCGGGCGCCTGGTGCTGGCGCTCGACGACCCGGTCAACCGGCACGCGGTGATCGACGAGGTGGAGTTCATCGCGCAGATGAAGGTGCTCCCCGTGCTGGGCCAGTGCCTGGACCTGGACGGCGTGCTGCACAAGGCCTACGAGAAGGTCGGCCAGGTGGCGGCCGAGCGCCCGGTGGTCGACATGAACGACCCGATGCGTCCGCTCGAGTTCGACATGACGGGCACCAGCACGCTGCTGAAGACGCTCGAGAAGGAAGAATCGGCCGCCGCGCCCGCCGCCGGCGAGCCGCCCGTGGAGCAGTCGGACAACTCGCTGGTGCGCATGATCAACAGCATGATCCTCGAAGCGCACCGCGAGGGCGCCTCCGACATCCACATCGAGAGCGACCCGGGGCAGGAAAAGACGCGCATCCGCTTTCGCCGCGACGGCCGGCTCTACACCTACCTGGAGCTGCCGCCCAGCTACCGCAACGCGGTGGTCGCGCGCGTGAAGATCATGTGCGACCTGGACATCAGCGAGAAGCGCAAGCCGCAGGACGGCAAGATCAACTTCTCGAAGTACTCGCCGCAGCACCGCATCGAGCTGCGCGTGGCCACCATCCCGACCAACAACGGCCTGGAAGACGTGGTGATGCGCATCCTGGCCTCGGCCAAGCCCATCGCGCTCGATGCGCTGGGCCTGTCCGAGCGCAACCTGGCGCAGTTTTCGCAGGCGGTCGACCGGCCCTACGGCATGGTGCTGTGCGTGGGCCCGACGGGCTCGGGCAAGACCACCACGCTGCACTCGGCGCTCATGCGCATCAACACGCCCGAGCGCAAGATCTGGACCGCCGAAGACCCGATCGAGATCACGCAGCCGGGCCTGCGCCAGGTGCAGGTCAACCCGCGCATCGACTGGACCTTTGCCAAGGCGCTGCGCGCCTTCGTGCGCGCCGACCCCGACGTGATCATGGTCGGCGAGATCCGCGACGCCGAGACCGCCAGGACCGCCATCGAGGCCTCGCTCACCGGCCACCTCGTGCTGTCGACGTTGCACACCAACAGCGCGCCCGAAACCGTGACGCGCCTGCTCGACATGGGCATGGACCCGTTCAACTTCGCCGACTCGCTGCTGGCCGTGCTGGCGCAGCGGCTGGTGCGCTGCCTGTGCCCGCAGTGCGTGCAAAGCCGCCCGGCGACGAGCGAGGCGGTCGAGGAGCTGCTGGCCGACTACATGCATGCCTTCGGCGCACAGGACACGCCGGCCGCGCGCGACGCCGTGCGCGCCGAGTGGGTGCAGCGCCACGGGCGCGACGGCCAGCTGCAGACCTACACCAGCACCGGCTGCAAGCACTGCAACGACACCGGCTTCCGGGGCCGCGTGGGCATCCACGAACTCATGGTGATGTCGAGGGAGCTGCGCCGGCTGGTGCAGGGCGGCGCGCGCGCCGAGGAACTGCAGGACGCCGCGATGCGCGAGGGCATGCGCACGCTGCGTCAGGACGGCATCGAGAAGGTGCTGGCCGGCCGGACCACGCTCGAGGAAGTGCGCGCGACCAGCAACGTCTGACGCACAAGGTCAGAGGTCAGGGAAGGCTCAGGCGGCGGCGTCCCACGCCACCGCCGGCAGCGTGGCGATGGCCGGCCGCGCGAACAGGTAGCCCTGGAACAGCTCCACGCCGATCTCGCGCAGGGCGCGCACCTCTTCGGGCGCCTCCACGCCTTCGGCGATCACGCGGATGCGCAGCTCGTCGCAGGTGGCGACGAAGCCCCGCACGATGGTCAGCCGCACCGGGTCGGCATGGATGCCGCGGATCAGGCTCAGGTCGATCTTCACCACGTCGGGCTGGAACGCGGCGAGCAGCTCGAAGCCCGCGTAGGCCGCGCCGAAGTCGTCGATGGCCGAGGTGAAGCCGTGGCGCTTGAAGGCGCGGAAGGTGTCGGCCAGGCCGTGCAGGTCGCGCACGCGCTCGCCTTCGGTGATCTCGAACATCAGCTGGCGCACGGGGAATTTGCAGCGTTTGGCGGCGGCCATGGCGGTGCGGAAGCACTCGGCCTGTCCCGCGACGTCGTTGGGCATGACGTTGAGGCTCAGGCGCGACTTCATGCCCAGGCGCGAGGCGATCTCGATGGCCTTGACGCGGCAGGCTTCGTGGAAGGCGAAGCGGTCGACCGGATCGACGCGCCCCAGCACCTCGGCGGCGCCTTCGCCCGAGAGGCCGCGCACCAGCGCCTCGTGCGCATAGATCTCGTGCCGGCCCAAGTCCACGATGGGCTGGAACGCCATGGTGAACCCCGAGGCGAGGCCAGCAGGCGCGGCATCAGCATGTATTTCGGCGATCACGTTGGATGGACCTCGCGGGCAAGGTTGCAATGGCGTTGGATGGCGACTCCCAAGAGCGTAAATGTAAACGGTTCTATACACCGCACGCACCACCCCCCTCCGACAAGAGGTCGCGCCCCATGAAGACATCCGACCTAGGCCCGGCCCAGGCTGTAGACCGAAATCACTCATGAGCTCTCCCGGCCTCGAAAAAATCTGTAGCAAGCTGTCGACGACAGGGCTGCGTCCTATGTCCCATCGGGGAGAGATTGGTTAGAAAGGGGGCGCCCACTACTGGAAACGGTGGGTGGGTTTTCACTGTCGTTCCTGGGTTTCCAGTCACCGATGAAAGGTCCCGTCCGATGCGCCACCAGCCTCGCTCCCTCCTTCGCACACTGGCCCGTACCGTGCTGCCCGTCGGTGCCTTGTTGACATTGCTGCCCGCGCAGGCGGTCACGACGACCACGACCTTCCAGGTCACGGCCACCGTGCTCAAGGCCTGCCTGATGACCACGCCGGCCACGCTGGCGTTCGGGCCGTACGACCCGGCGTCAGCCACCGCCCTGGCCGGCACCACCAGCCTCAACGTGACCTGCACCTTCGGCACGCCCTACTCGCTCGGCTTGAGCGCGGGCGGCGGCTCGGGCGCAACGATCACGAACCGCCTGATGACCAGCCCCACGGCGGCCGCCGGCAACAACACGCTGGGCTACGGCCTCTTCAAGGACAGCGCGCACCAGACCAACTGGGACAACAGCGTCGCCGGCACCGGCTACGTCGGCAACGGGACGCCCCAGACGCAGACGATCTACGGCCTGATCCCCACGGGGCAGTACACCGCGGCGCCGGCCATCGACTACACGGACACGATCACGGTCTCGCTGACCTATTGAGGGCGCCGTTGACCGCCTTCACCGCAGGCCGCCACGGCATGCGTCGCGCCCTGCTGCCAGTCGCATGGGGGGCCGGCCTGCTGCTGGCCGCCCTTGCCCCCGCTCCCGCCGCGGCCACCAGCCTCAGCGTGGCGCCGCTGCGCATCGTGCTCACGCCGCAGCGCCCGGTCGCTTCGCTCACCATGGGCAACGCCGAGGACACCGAGGTCGCCGTGCAGGCCGAGGTGGTGGCGTGGTCGCAGCAGGACGGACGCGATGCCTACGAACCCACACGCGACGTGCTGGTCAACCCCGCCATCTTCCGCCTGCCGCCGGGCGGGCGACAGATCGTGCGCCTCGGGCTGCAGGTGCCGGCCGACGCCGGCGAGCGCAGCTACCGCGTCTTCCTGCGCCAGCTGCCGCGCGACCAGGCCCTGCCGGCGGACGGTGCCGAGGGCGCGAAGGTGCAGACGCTGCTGCGCATCGGCGTGCCGATCTTCGTGCCGCCGCTGCAGCTGCGCCGCGCGCTGCAATGGTCGCTGCAGCCTTCGGGGCGCGCCACCGGCACGGCAGGCACGGCCTGGCGGCTGGTGTTCGACAACCAGGGCAGCGAGCACATCCAGGTCACGCAGCTCGTGGTGCGCCGCGAGGACGGCACCGAGCTGCTGCGCAAGAGCCTGTCGCAGTACGCGCTGGCCGGGCAGTCGGCCGGCATCGACATCGAACTGCCCGCCCTGCCGCCCGACACCCGGCTGCAGGTCGAGGCCGCCACCGATGCCCCCGAGGCGTCGTCCAGCGCCACCGTGCGCGTGCCCCGTGCGCCCGCCACGCCACGCTAGCTTGTGGGTCTGCTGCGGCTGGCTGGGCCTGCGCGTGGCCTGCGCACAGACGTCACCCGCTGACATGGCGGGCGAGGTGCAGCCCGCGATCCTCGACGTGCGCATCAACGGCCTGAGCCAGCCCGCGCCGCGGCCGCTCTTGCGGCGCGGTGCGCAACTTCTGGCATCGGCGCCCGACTTCGCGGCCTGGCGCCTGGTGCGGCCCGCCACCGCGGCGCTGCAGCGCGATGGCACCGACTACTACGACCTGCGCGCGCTGCCCGGCGCGCAGCTGCAACTCGACGAAGGCGCCCAGAGCGTGGACCTGAGCGTGCCCGCCGAGGCGTTCACGCTGGGCACCGTGCATGCGCACGCGGGCGACCGCCCGCCGCTGTCGGCCTCGGCCTTCGGGGCTTTTCTCAACTACGACCTGGCCTTGCAGCACGACCGCGAGGGCACACGTGCCTCGGGCTACTTCGATGCGGCGGCCTCGGGCGACTGGGGCCTGGTGGGCACGAGCCTCGTCGCCGGCCAGTCCGCGTTCGGCGGGCGCGGCACGACGCGACTGGACAGCTACTTCCGCCGTGACGACCCCGCGCGGCTCACGCGCCTCACGGTGGGCGACACGATCACGCAGGCTGCGGCGTGGTCGACACCCTTTCGTTTCGGTGGCGTGCAGTTCGGCACCCGTTTCGGCTTGCAGCCCGGCTTCATCAGCTACCCGATGCCGACCCTGCGCGGCGGCGCGGCCGTGCCGTCTGCGGTGGAGGTGTATGTGAACGACACGCTGCGCTACCAGCGCCGTGTCGATGCCGGCCCGTTCGCGCTCAGCGACGTGCCCGTGCTCACCGGCGCGGGCGAGATGCGCTTTGCCGTCACCGACGCGCTGGGCGTGCAGCGCACCGTGACCACGCCCTACTACGTGAGCTCCAACCTGCTGCGCGCGGGCCTGTCCGACTACTCGCTCGAAGCCGGCTGGACGCGCCTGCGCTACGGCGAGCGCAGCTTCGACTACGGCCCGCCCTTCGTCGCCGGCACGTGGCGGTACGGCGTGAACGACAGCGTGACCGTCGAGACACGCGGCGAAGCCAGTGCGCGCAGCCAGACCGCGGGCGCCGGCGTGACCTGGGTCTGGGGCACGCTGGGCGAACTCTCGCTGCACGGCGCCGCCAGCCGCAGCAGGGACGGCGACAGCGGACGCCTCTGGCGCGCCGCCTACACGCGCACCAGCGACGAGTGGAACTTCTCCGTGAGCCGCCAGGTGGCCAGCCGCGGCTTCACGCAGATCGCCTGGCACGACAGCCCCGTGCACACCGACGCGCAGACGCAGCTCTTCGCAGGCCGCTCGCTCGGCCGCTACGGCACGCTGGGCGCGAGCCACACGCGGCTGCGCTACAACACCGGCGAGCACATCGGCGTGACCACCGCCAGCTGGTCGATCGGCCTCGGCGGCAACGCCTGGCTCGGCACCTCGGTGGCCCACACGCGCCAGGACGGCAAGCGTTCCATCACCTCGGTGAACGTCAGCCTCAGCTTCACGCTCGGCGAGCGCCAGCACGCCACGCTCTCGGTGCAGCATCAGAAGCCGGGCGGCCACTCGGCCGTGGCCGAGTGGGTGCAGCAGCCGCCCAACGACACCGGCTGGGGCTACCGGCTGCGCGCCGCCGACGGCGAGAACGCGCGCAGCGAAGCCGCGGTCGATTGGCGCGGTCGCTACGGCATGCTGACGGCCGAAGCCGCGCGCGCCCAAGGCCAGACCGCGGTGCGCCTGCGCGCCAGCGGCGCCGTGGGCTTCGCGGGCGGCGTGGGCTTTGCCACGCGCCAGTCGGACGACGCCTTCGCACTCGTGACCGTGCCCGGCGCCGCCGGCGTGAAGGTCTATCGCGAGAACCAGCCCTGGACCACCACTGACAGCCAAGGCCGCGCCGTCGTCTCGGGCCTGCGTGCCTACGAGCCCAACCACATCAGCATCGACAACGGCGACCTGCCGATCGAGGCGCAGGTGCGCAGCGACGTGCTGCGCGTGGTGCCGCGCTACAAGGGCGTGGCGCAGGCCAGCTTCGACATCGCGCGCGACGCCATCGCGAACGTCACCGTGCTGCTGCCCGACGGCAGCCCGCTGCCGCCGGGCATCGACGTGATGCGGCCGGCGCGCGGCACCTCGCTGCTGTCGGGCTTTCATGGCCTCGTGTCGGTCGACGACCCGCAGCCGAACGAGCGCTTCGAGGCGCGATGGAAGCGCGGGCATTGCCGCTTCACGCTGGGCACGCCCGACCGCGCCGCCGGCGCCTTGCCTTCAATGGGGCCCTACCGATGCGAACCCGTGTCCTCGTCCCCGCGCTGACGGCCGTCCTGGCGTTGGCCGGGCTGCTCACCCCGCGTGCGTCGCTGGCCGCCTGCACGGGTGCGGGCGCGTTCACCTGCACCGTCACGGTCAGCGCGGCAACGCCGTTGGCATTCGGCAACTACGACCCCGCCGCCACGGCGCCCAAGGACAACACCACGATCATCACCGTCGTCGGCAAGGTCTCCGGTTTGATCGCGCTTCTGGTCAGCGTGTCGTACACGATCAGCCTCGACGCGGGCCCGACCGGCAGCATCGCCAACCGGCAGATGACGGGCCCGGTCGGCGGCACGCTGGGCTACAACCTCTACACCGACAACGCGCGAACCGCCGTCTGGGGACTCAACAGCGTCTCGGACAACTACAACATCACCGCCTCCGTGCTGGGCACGACGGTGACGCGCAACTACACCGTTTACGGCCGCATTCCCGCGGCTCAGTACGTGGTGCCGGGCGGCTACGCCAGCACGATCACGGTGACGGTGACCTACTGAGGCTCAACCCCTCAGCATGCCCGCCAGGCGCTTCGCGATGAGCTCGTCCGCCTGCGCCATGATGCGGTCGATAAGCTCCGCGCAGCTCGGCACGTCGTGGATCAACCCAGCCACCATGCCGCAGCTCCAGGCGCCGGCGTCCATGTGGCCCTCGGTCATCACCTTCGGGTAGATGCCGGCGACCTGGTCCATGATGTCGTCGATCTTCAGCGCGTCGCCCTTGGCGCGCTCGATCTCCATGAGGCGCTCCACGCCCGCGTTGTTGATCACGCGCTCGGTGTTGCGCAGCGAACGCATGATCAGGCGCGTGTCGAGCTCCGAGGCGTTGACGATGGCCTGCTTCACGTTGGCGTGCACCGGCGCTTCCTTGGTCGCGATGAAGCGCGTGCCCATGTTCATGCCCTCGGCGCCCAGCGCGAGCGCGGCCACGAGGCTGCGGCCGTCGGCCATGCCGCCCGAGGCGACGAACGGGATCTTCAGTTCTTCTGCCGCGCGCGGCAGCAGGATCATGTTGGGCACGTCGTCCTCGCCGGGGTGGCCGCCGCACTCGAAGCCGTCGACGCTCACCGCATCGCAGCCGATGCGCTCGGCCTTGAGCGCGTGGCGCACCGAGGTGCACTTGTGGATCACCTTGATGCCCGCGGCCTTCAGCGCCGGCATGTAGGCCTCGGGGCTGCGGCCCGCGGTTTCCACGGCCTTGATGCCGCCCTCGACGATGGCCGCGATGTACTCGGGGTACGGCGGCGAGGCGAAGGTCGGCAGGAAGGTGAGGTTCACGCCGAAGGGCTTGTCGGTCATCTCGTGGCAGCGCGCGATCTCGCGGGCCAGCAGCTCGGGCGTCTTCTGCGTGAGGCCCGTGATGATGCCCAGGCCGCCGGCGTTGGAGACGGCCGCGGCCAGCTCGGCGAAGCCGACGTAGTGCATGCCGCCCTGGATGATGGGGTGGCGGATGCCGAAGAGTTCGGTGATGCGGGTTTTCAAGGGAACGTCCTTTGGTCGGGGTTGCTGGGAAGGAAAGAGAGAGAGAGAAAGAAAAAATCAGGGCGGCGAGATGATGCGCAACACGTCGCGCGCCATCGCCTTCATCCAGGCCGTGTCGCTCTTCAGCGCAGGCTCGGCGAAGGTCTTGGCGAAGGTGGGCCGTGCCATCTTGGCGTAGTTCAGCGTGCCGAAGATGAGCGTGAGCACCACCACGGCCGACAGGTCGTCGCGCACGAGGCCGGCCGCCTGCGCCGCGGCCACCAGGCCCAGGCTGGCTTGCAGAAAGCCTTCGAGCGGCCGGGTCTGCGCGTGCTGGATGCGCTCGGCGTTGTCGAGCAGTTCGCGCGTGACGAGCTTGAAGCCCGTGGGCCGCGCGTGCATCCACTCGACCTGCAGCGCAACGAACGCCTGCAGCCGCGCAGGCAGGTCGGGGGCCGCCTCGACGCGCTTGCAGATGCGCGCCGTCAGGTCCTCGGCCTGCTTCTCGAGCACGGCGCGGTACAGCACCTCCTTGCTCGCAAAGTGATGCAGCAGCCCCGGATTGCCCACCTCGCAGTCGCGCGCGATGGCCGACAGCGATGCGCCCTGGAAGCCGTGGTCGGCAAAGTGCTGCTCGGCGCGCGCGAGGATCGTTTCTTTTCGGGAAGGGGCAAGGGTGGCCATCGGGCGGTTCTGGAAAGCGTCACGCAGAGCGCATGCCGCGAAGACGCGACCGGCGATCAGACGCGATGCGCGCCATTCTTTCTTGTGTCTTGGGGTCTGGTTGTTGCACGCGCGACACCCTCGCGCGTCAGCGTGCGGCCGGCATCGCCGCCACCTGCTGCGCGAGCTGCGCGTGGAAACGCGGTGCGCTGTACTCGAAGGTGCCGAAGCTGAGCGCGTCGTTCGCGCCCGACGCCAGCCCGGCCTGGATCGACTCGGCCAGTGCGTAGTCTTCCGCGAGCGTGCGCCGGTACAGCGCCACGTTCGCGTCCCAGTGCGCCGTCGCCTTCTCCGACGCCGGTGCCTCGGGAATCAGCGTGAGCTCGTGCACGCGCGTGCGCGTGGCGCCCAGCGGCTCCAGCATGCTGAGCTGCGCGTGGTCGGGCTGCACGAGGATGGTCGTGTTGGGAAAGAAGAAGTAGGTCAGGTTGCCGTAGCGGCGCGGATCGAAACCGGTGGCATCGGGCCGGTGTTCCTGGAACTTCGCCTTGAGCAGGTACAGGCGCCGGTTCAGGTCGAACTCGTCGATGACCTGCAGGTTGTGCAGGAACATGTGGGCGATGGTCTCGCGGTGCGCCACCTTGAAGTGGTAGGCCTCGAAGGACCCGTCGACCAGCAGCTTCCAGTTGGCTTCGACCTCGTACGTGCGCGGCGCATAGGCCACGGGCGCGCGCAGCCCGGCCAGCGACTCGAGGTTGTCCATGAGCGCGCCCAGGTGCGCGCTGGGGTCGCTGTCCGCCTGCGACGGATCGCACACGACCCAGACCACGCCCGCGCGCTCGACCGTCGCCAGCCGGCGCAGGCCCGACTCGTCCTGCTTCAGGCAGGGAAAACCGAAGGACTCGGGCACGCCGCGCAAGGCGCCGTCGGGCTTGTAGGTCCACGCGTGGTACGGGCAGACGAAGGCACGCGCCTCGCTGCCGCTGCCCTCGGGCACCACGCGCGCGCCGCGGTGGCGGCACACGTTGAGAAACGCCTGCACCTGCCCGTTCTCCTGGCGCACCAGCAACAGCGGCACGCCCGTGTGCGTGAGCGACAGCCACGCGCCGGGCGAGGCGAGCGATGCGCTGGCCGCCACCGGCTGCGGATGCCGCTGCAGCAGCCGCCGCTCGTCGCGAGCGATGGCCTCGTCGGTGTACTGGCCGACCGGCACGCGGTCGCCCTCCCCTTGCGCGTCGGCGCGCCCGGCCTGCAGGGCCGTGGTCGCTCGGCGATGGAGTTCGGCTGCGAAGTTCTCGCTCATCGGGGGCTTTCGGTTCGATGCGATGCAGCCCGGTGAGCTGCGCGATCGGCCCAGTCTACCGACTGACCAGTCGGTACGTCAACCGCCCCCCGGGAAGCGATGGACGCGGTATCAGGCCGGCTTGCGCAGGAAGCCCTGCTGCGCCCCGTTGCGGTTGGGCGCGAAGCCGTTGGCCTGCAGCGTCTCTTCGGTGGTCTCGTAGAACACGCCGATCTGCATGATCTCGCGCGCCTGCTGCGCGGTGGCGATGGGGCGGCCGAACTCGGTCGCGATGCGCACGAGCTGTTTGATCTGCTCGACCGAGCTCATCTTGCCGGTGCGGGTCTGGTTCCACAGCACGTCCTCGATGCCGCAGCGCACGTGCAGGCCCAGGGCGATGCCGATCATGTTCACGGGCAGCACGTTGAGCACCGAGCTCTCGACCGTGACCACCGCGCCGTCGGGTGCGGCGCGCAGGAAGTTGGCCAGGTTGTAGATGTTCGCCTGGTCCATGCCGCCGCTGATGGCCACCCAGTTCATCACCAGCGGGCCCTTGTAGACGCCGCGGCGGATCATGCGTTCGATGGTCTCGAAGCTGTTGATGTTGTAGCACTGGAACTCGCTCTGGATGCCCGCGGCCGTGAGGCGACGGATGTGCTCTTCCACCCAGCTGGGGTTCGAGGGCACGATCATGTCCCGGTAGGTCGAATACAGCCGCGGGTCGCCGCGCGACAGGCCCTTGAAGTCGTCCAGCCCCGCGTGCTCGGTCACGTTCATCTGCGTGGTGTTGACGGTCACGGTGACCTGGTCGGGCCTGGGCGTGAGCTCGGCCAGCATGTGGCGCGTGTCGTCGCTGAGCCACTTGGCGGCGGCGCCGTCGTCCTCGGGCGCGAAGCTGATGGAGCCGCCCACCTGGATGATCATCTCGGGCACGCGGGCGCGCACGCCGGCGATCAGCTCGTTGAACATCGACAGCCGTTTGCTGCCCTTGCCGTTGGCCTCGCGCACATGCAGGTGCAGCACGGTGGCGCCGGCCTCGTAGCAGTCGACCGCCTTCTGGATCTGCTCTTCCATCGTGACCGGAATGTCTTCCGGAAAGTCGGCGGGAATCCAGCCCGGCGCATAGGGCGCGGCCGTGATGATCAGGGGCTGCTGGTTCTCGGGATACAGGTGGCCGTCGAGGAAGTTCATGGGGTTGTCTCCGGTGAAAAGGTTGCGCTTGCAGCCAAAGTTTCTGGCGCAGCTGCGAAAACTTCTTGCTCATCGGGGGCGCGGTTTTGTCTTTTTGGGGCATTGAAACGGCGCGTGCAAAGACAGGTGTCGCTGTCGCGATCCGGTAAGTGGCCGACGCGTGGCGCCAAGCATTCCCAGGAGGTGGCGCCGCAGAATCCGCTCGCCTTTGTCTCTTCCACCTGAGGACGAACCATGTGTGTGCATCTGCTGCGAGCCTCCCTCCTCTTCCTGGCCGCGCTGTGCTGCGGCACGGCGTCGGCCCAGGCCTGGCCCGACAAGCCCCTCCGGCTGATCGTTCCCGCGCCGCCGGGCGGCATCTCCGACGCGGCGGCGCGGCTGCTCGCCGAACAGCTGCGCACGAACCTCGGCCAGACCGTGCTGGTGGACAACAAGCCGGGCGGCTCCGCCGTCATCGCCGAGCGCGCGCTGATGGCCGCGCCGGCCGACGGCTACACGCTGATGGTCGGGCCGTCGAGCGTGCTGTCCGACATTCCGCTCACGGTGAAGACGCCCTTCGACCCGCTGAAAACCTTCACCTACGTCGGCGAGGTGACGGGCATGTTCCATGTGCTGGTGGCCAACGCCGGCTTCCCGCCGAACACGGTGAACGACCTGCTGGCGCATGCCAAGGCGCACCCGCGCTCGGTCAGCGTGGCCAACCTGAGCACGGGCACGCGCTCCAACCTGCTGGGCGAAATGCTGCGCGCGCGCAGCGGCAACGACATCCTCGTGGTGCCGTACAAGGGCTCGGCGCCGGCGCTGGTCGACCTCATGGGCAACCAGGTGCAGCTGACCTTCGAGGTGGTGAGCAACGTCACTTCGCTGATCCGCAGCGGCAAGATCAAGGCGCTGGCCGTGGCGTCGTCCAAACGCTCGCGCTTCCTGCCCGACGTGCCCACCTTCGGCGAGCTGGGCCTGCCCGACTTCGTGATGCCCGACGCCAGCGTGGGCGTGTTCGTGCTCAGCAGCATGCCGCCGGCGCTGCAGGAGAAAATCCGCGCCGAGGTGGCCCGGGCCGTGCAGGCGCCGAAGTTCCGCGAGGCGCTGCTCGCGCAGAATTACGATCCGCCGCGCGAGGCGACGCTGGTGCAGCTGCGCCAGACACTGGACGCCACGACCGCCCACAATCGGGCCATCATCGAGAAACTGCAACTCAAGATCAGCCCCGAGTGAACACGGGGCCCTTTCCACAGCCACCATGAAGCACCTCGGTCGACTGATGCGCAGCGCGAGCCTCAGCGGCTACGTGGAGCTGGTGCAATCGCTCGGCCGCGACCCGCATGCCTTCATGCGCACCGTGGGGCTGAAGGCGCAGCTGCTCGAGCACCCCGAGACGCTGATCCCCGGCGACGCGGTGCGCGAGCTGCTCGAGATCACCGCGCGCGCCACGCGCACCGAAGATTTCGCGCTGCGGCTGGCGGCGCAGCGCAAGCTCTCGGCGCTGGGCCCCATCAGCGTCGTGCTGAAGGAAGAGCCCACGCCGCGCGACGCGCTCGACACGCTGGGCCGCTACCTCAAGCTGGTGAACGCCTCGCTGAGCTTTCGCCTGGAGGACACGGGCGACATGGTCATCATCCAGGAAGACCTGCTGCCCAGCCCCGGGCTGCCGATGCGCCAGTCGATGGAGCTGGCCGTGGGCATCATGTTCCGCATCCTCGGCGAGCTCATCGATCCGCAGTGGCGCCCGCAGCAGGTGTGCTTCACGCACCGCCCGCCGGCCGACATGGCGGCGCACCGCGCCTTCTTCGGTCGCAACGTCAAGTTCAACCAGGATTTCAACGGCCTCGTGTGCCTGGCGGCCGACCTGCGCAAGCCGCGCGAATCGGGCGACCAGGGCGTGGCGCGTTTCGCGCGCGAGTACCTGGAGGCCGCGCTGAAAGACCGCGGCGAGAGCACGCGCGAAGCCTGCCGCGAACTCATCCTGGCGCTCATGCCCGGTGGCGGTTGCACGGCGCAGGAAGTGGCGCGGCACCTGCGCGTGGACCGCCGCACGCTGCACCGCCGGCTCGAGGCCGAAGGCCTCACCTTCAGCCGCCTGCTCGACGACGTGCGCTCCGACCTCGTGAAGCGCCACCTGCGCGACAGCGACCTGCCGCTGAGCGAGGTGGCCGAGCTGCTGGGGTTTTCGGGGCCCAGCAGCTTCAGCCACTGGTTCCGCCACCACTTCGGCTGCAGCGCCTCGCAGTGGAGCAAGCAGACGGCCGGCGCGGTGGCTCAGGGCGCAGTGCGCGCGTTCTGAACCAGGTCTTCGTGGCGCAGGGCATGCGCGATGCCCTCCAGCAGGCGCCAGGCGGCGCGCGTGAAACGCCTCGTCATCGCCATCGTCCTTCTCAGGCCGCCTTGCGCAGGAAGCCCTGGTTGCCTCCGTTGCGGTTCGGCGCGAAGCCGTTGGCCGCGAGCGACTCTTCGGCCGTCTCGTAGAACACGCCGATCTTCGAGATCTCGCGCGCCTGCTGCGCCGTGGCGATGGGGCGGCCGAACTGGCGCGAGATGGCCACCAGTTGCTCGATCTGCGCCACGGTGCCGATCTTGGCGGTGCGCGTCTGGTTCCACAGCACGTCCTCGGTGCCGCAGCGCACATGCAGGCCCATGGCGATGCCCATCATGTTCACGGGCAGCACGTTGCGCACCGAGCTTTCCACCGTGAGCACGGCGCCGTCGGGCACGGCGCGCACGAAGTTGGCCAGGTTGTAGATGTTCGGCGCGTCCATGCCGCCGCTGATGGCCACCCAGTTCATCACCAGCGGTCCCTTGTAGACACCGCGCCGCATGAGCCGTTCGACCGACTCGAAGCTGTTGATGTTGTAGCACTGGAAGGCGCTCTGGATGCCCGCCTTCGTGAGGCGGCGGATGTGCTCCTCGACCCAGCCCGGCTGCGCCGGCACCGTCATCTCCTTGTAGGCCTCGAAGATGGCCGGGATCTCGCGCGAGGTGCCCTTGAAGTCGGCCAGCTCGGCGTGCTCCGTGACGTTCATCTGCGACGTGTTGACCGTCACCGTCACCTGGTCGGGCGTGGGCTCGAGTTCGGCCAGCATGTGGCGCGTGTCGTCGCTCAGCCACTTGGCGGCGGCGCCTTCGCTCTCGGGCGCGAAGCTGATCGAGCCGCCCACCTGGATGATCATCTCGGGTACGCGCGCACGCACGCCGGCGATCAGCTCGTTGAACTTCGAGAGGCGCTTGCTGCCCTTGCCGTCGAGTTCGCGCACATGCAGGTGCAGCACCGTGGCGCCGGCGTTGTAGCAATCGACCGCCTTCTGGATCTGCTCTTCCATCGTGACCGGGATCTCGCCCGGGAAGTCGGAAGGCAGCCAGCCCGGTGCATAGGGCGCGGCGGTGATGATCAGCGGCTGCTGGTTTTCGGGAAAGAGGTGGCCGTCGAGGAAGTTCATGGCGTGCGTCTGTCAGGTGGCGAGGCGGGGGGCGGATGCGGCGGCGATGTTCAGTACGGCACGTCGCCGACGATGCCGGCGCGTTCCATCTTTCGTGGCGCGGGCCAGTAGTCGTTCAGCGCGTAGTGCTGCGTGCTGCGGTTGTCCCAGACGACCACGTCGCCCGGCTGCCACGACCAGCGCACCTGGTACTCGGGGATGGTGGCGCGGCTGAGCAGGTAGTTCAGCAGCAGCGCCGCGCCCGGTGTCTTGTCGATGCCGTGGCGCACGTTCTCGGGGGTGCTGTAGTTCACGAAGTGGGTGGTGAAGCTGCCCACGTAGAGCACCTTCTCGCCGGTCTCGGGGTGCGTGCGCACCACGGGGTGCTCCACGGGCGGATGGTCCTGGCCCAGCTTGAGGCGCGCTTCCATCGGCATCACGGCGCCGAACGAATGCTCGATGCTGGCCTTGGCGCGCAGCTTGCCGATCTTCTGTTTGATCTCGTCGGGCAGCTCGTCGTGCGCCTGCACCATGTTCACCCAGATGGTGTCGCCGCCGACCTCGGGGCATTCGATGCAGCGCAGCACCGCGCCCATCGCGGGGCTCTGGCGCCACAGGCCGTCGCAGTGGTAGGTGTTCTCGTAGCTGTGCTTGTTGTCGCTGCGGTAGATGCGCACGAGGCCGGGGTGCTCGGGGTCGCTGCCGACCACGGGGTGGTCTTCCAGTTCGCCGAAGCAGCGTGCGAAGGCGACGTGCTCGGCGCGCTCGATGTCCTGGCCGCGGAAGAAAAGCACCTTGTGCTTGAGCAGCGCGGCGCGGATCGACGCGAAGCACTCGGGGTCGCGCGAGGCCTCGCCCAAATGGACGTCCGAGATTTCGGCGCCGATGGACGGCGTGAGGGGTCTGATCTTCATGAGAGGTCTCCGATGGAATGGCGAGCGACGCTCAGTTCGCCTGGATGCGGTACTTCTTGACGATGGCCGCGTTGCGCTCGGACAGCGCGCGGGTCTCGGCGATGAGCGCGGGCGTGTCGACGCTGAGCTCGGGCTCCAGGCCCACGTCGAGCAGCTTCTGCTGCACGGCGGGCGCCTGGCCGGCCTTCTCGATCGCGGCATGGAGCTTTGCCATCACGTCGGCCGGCAGCTTGGCCGAGCCGATGAAGCCGACCCAGCCGCGGAACTGCAGGTCGGGGTAGCCCAACTCGGTGGTGGTGGGCAGCTCGGGCAGGAAGCGCGAGCGGGTCTTGCCGGTGAAGGCATAGGGGCGCAGCTTGCCGGCCTTGATGAGCGGCATCGAGGTGAGCATGCCGTCGAACATCAGGTCGACCTGGCCGCCCAGCAGGTCCTGCAGCGCGGGCGGCGAGCCGGGGTAGCCGATGTGCTGCAGGTCGAGCCCGGCGCGGTCGCTGAGGATGAGGCCCGCGTACTGCGACACGGTGCCGGGGCTGTAGCTGGCGAAGCTGGCCTTGCCCTTGCGCGTCTTCAGCTCGGCGACGAGGCCCTGGAAGTCCTTGGCCGGAAAGTTCGCGGCCGTGACGAGCACCACGCCCGAGCGCGCCACCGAGCCGATGGGCACCACGTCCTTCAGCGGATCGAAGGGCATCTTCACGACCTGCGGTGTCTCGGCCAGCACGTTGCTCGCGGCCATCACGATGGTGTTGCCGTCGGCCGGCGCCTGCAGCATGGCCTGCAGGCCGATGGAGCCGCCCGCGCCGGGGCGGTTCTCGACGATCACGGGGCGGCCGATGTCCAGCGCCATCTGCTGCCCGACCACGCGGGCCACGATGTCCATCGTGCCGCCCGGCGGCGCGGGAACGATGAGCTTGACGGGCTTGTCGCCCAGCGCCCAGGCCCCGAGGGCCATCGAGCATCCGACCAGCGCCACGGCGGCGGCGCGTGCAAATTGCAGCAGTTTCATGGGGTGTCTCCGGTTGTTGTCTTGCAGGCCTCGGTGGGCCGATGCCGCCAGTATCCGGCGCACCCCGTCCGCATTTCTTGCTTTATTGGGGCATCGATTTGCCAATTTGGGACATCGCCAAGACCACGCTTCCCGCCGCCGCCACGCGCCGCAAGAATCCGTTCCATCCCAGCCCCGCACACCCCAGGAGACGCACCATGAACCAGGCCATCCGCTTCCACGAAACCGGCAGCGCCGACGTGCTCAAGCTCGAACACGTCGAGGTCGGCGAACCCGGCCCGGGCCAGGCGCGCGTGCGCCACAGCCTCATCGCCGTCAACTTCATCGACATCTATTTCCGCACCGGGCGCTATCCGCTGGCACTGCCCAATGGCCTCGGCTCCGATGCCGTGGGCGTGGTCGAGGCCGTGGGGCCGGGCGTGACCGACATCCGCGTGGGCGATCGCGTGGGCTACCTCATCGGGCCGCAAGGTGCGTACTCGCAGGTGCGTGTGATGCCGGCCGATGTGTTGATCCCGCTGCCCGATGGCATCTCCGATCGCACCGCTGCCACGCTGATGATGAAGGGCATGACGGCGCAGTACCTGTTCCGCCAGGTCTATCCGCTCCAGGGTGGCGAGACGATCCTGTACCACGCAGCCGCAGGTGGTGTTGGTCTCATCGCTTGCCAGTGGGCACGCGCGATGGGTGTCACGATGATCGGCACCGTCAGCACCGACGAGAAGGCTGCGGTCGCCAAGGCCAACGGCTGCACGCACACCATCGTGACTTCGCGCGAGAACATCGCCCAGCGCGTGCGCGAGATCACCGAGGGCAAGGGCGTGCCGGTCGTGTACGACTCGGTGGGGAAAGACACGCTGGAAGCCTCGCTCGATTGCCTGCAGCCGCGCGGCACGCTGGTGAGCAACGGCACGTCGTCAGGCGCCGTGGTCCTCGACACCAAGCTGCTGGCCGCGAAGGGCTCGATATGGCTCACGCGGCCCGCGATGGTGCACTACATCCATCCACGCCCGCACATGCTGTCCATGGCCGACGAACTCTTCGGCCACGTGCTGGCCGGCCGCATCGTGAGCGAGCCCCAGCAGAGCTTCGCACTGGCCGATGCCGCCGAGGCGCACCGCGCGCTCGAAGGTCGCAAGACCACCGGCGCCACCGTGCTCGTGCCCTGAGAACTGCCACGTGCGGACTTGCGATGTCCTCCCTGGTCCGCGCGGCAAGCCTCACCCACTACAGCGAGGTCGCCCGCGCCAGCGGCCTCGACCCGGCGCGCATGCTCCTGGACGCCGGCCTGAGTCCCCGCGTGCTGGACGAGCCCGACCTGATGATCCCGGTCGACCGCGTCGCCGCGCTGCTGCAGGCCTCGGCCGAGCGCTCGGGCAACGACAGCTTCGGGCTGTGCATGGCCGAGGGGCGGCGGCTGTCGAACCTCGGGGCCGTCGGCCTGCTGGTGCGCGAGCAGCCGACGCTGCGCGATTCGCTCGACGTGCTGATGCGCTACCAGCCGCTGCTCAACGGCTCGCTGTCGCTGATGGTCGAGGCCTTCGGCCAGGTGGTGGTCATCCGCGAGGAAGTGCAGCCCGGCAAGGCGCACCGCGCCACGCGCCAGCGCATCGAGCTGGCGTTGGGCGTGATGCTGCGCCTGCTGCGCCAGTTCCTCGGCGCCGACTGGCAGCCCCGGCGCGTGTGCCTGGCGCACCCCGCGCCGCGCGACCTGCGCACGCACCACCGCGTGCTGGGCGCGGCCGTCGCCTTCGACCAGGACTTCCACGGCATCGTCTGCGCGCGCGACGACCTGGACGCGCCCAACCCTTCGGCCGACCCGGCCATGGCGCGCTATGCGCGGCAACTGCTCGACGCGGCGGCGCCTGCGCCCGGCGACGCGCTGCCGGGCGACGTGCGGCGCGCGGTGCTGCTGCTCCTGCCCAGCGGGCGCTGCAGCATCGCGCAGGTGTCGGCGCACGTGGGCGTGGAATGCCGCACGATCCAGCGCCGGCTGGCGGACGACGGGCGGAGCTTCTCGGCCATCGTCAACGACGTGCGCAAGGAACTCGCCGTGCGCCATGTGCTGGAGGGCGACCGCCCGCTGGCCGAGGTCGCGGGCCTGCTGGGCTTCTGCGCGCCCAGCGGGCTGTCGCGCTGGTTCCATGCGCAGTACGGCTGCAGCGCGAAGGCCAGCCGCGCGCGGCGGGGGGCGCCGCGCCGCGCTTCGGCCTCGCGCGATTGACGTGGAGAATCGGGCCCGTTCTTTCCTCCACGAGCACGAACGAGCCTTGGCCACTTTCCCGCCCCCCGATGCGAGCGGCGCCCCGCGCGACCTGCTGCTCAAGGTGACGCCGCCCCGTGTCCCGCGTCACCTGGTCTCGCGCGCGCGGCTCCTGTCGAGCGCCGACGCGCTGCGCGACCACGCCGTGTGCGTGGTGCAGGCGCCCTCGGGCTTCGGCAAGACCTCGCTGCTGGCGCAGTGGCGGCTGGAGTACCTGGGCCTGGGCGTGCCGGTCGGCTGGGTCTCGGCGCAGAGCCAGGACGACCCGGGCCGGCTGGTGCAGAGCCTGGCACTGGCGCTGCGCGTCGCCATGGGCCGCCCCGCGTTCGGGCGCAGCCTGTTCCAGGACGACCGGCCCGGCACGCTCGGCAGCGTCACGGCGCTGCTGGCCGAACTGGCGCAGGCGGCCTTGAACGTGGTGCTGGTCATCGACGAAGCCGACCGCCTGCCGCCCGCCTCGCGCGAGGCGCTGGCCTACCTGCTGCGCAACGCGCCGCCCAACGTGCGCACGCTCATTGCCACGCGCCCCGACGGCCGGCTCGACATCGAGGACCTCGTGGCCTACGGGCAGTGCGTGGAGATCGGCCCGGCGCTGCTGAAGTTCAGCCTCGACGAGACGCTGCAGCTGGTGCAGGCGCGCTTCGGCGCGCGCGTCGACCGCAACACCGCCGCCCGGCTGCACGAGCTGACCGAAGGCTGGCCGCTGGGCCTGCAGCTGGCCACGACCATCATCGCGCGCGGGGCCGACGCGCACGCCGCGCACACGGTGCTGGGCGACATGACGGCCGCCGCCGGCGAGCTGCAGGGCGAGCTGGTGCGGCTGCTGCTGGTCAACCTCGACCCCGACGACCGCGACTTCCTGGCCCGCATCGCCGTGCTCGACCTGCTGCACCCCGAGCTGTGCCGCGCGGTCTCCGGCGTCGACGACGCCGCGGCGCGGCTGGCGCGGCTGAGCAACGACACGCCGGTGTTCGCCGCCGCCGAAGGGGGCGAGTGGCTGCGCATGCATGCGCTGGCGCGCGACGTGCTGCGCCAGCGTTTTGCCGCGCTCGACGCCGCCGAGCAGGTGGCGGCGCATGCGCGCGCGGCGCAGTGGCTGGCCGCGCACGAGCTGCTCGACGAGGCCGCCCACCACGCGCTGAGCGCGGGCCAGCACCAGACCGCCTACGAGCTCGCGGAGCGCAGCCTCTACGAATCGCTCATGCGGCGCGGCCGGCAGGCCACGGTGCTCGAATGGATGGCGCAGATGCCGGCCGACGAACTCGATCGCCGCCCGCGCCTGCTGCTGGCCGCGGCATGGACGCTCGCATCGAGCGAGCGGCATGAAGAAGCCGGCCGCTTCGTGGCGCGCATCCTGGCGCAGCCCGATGTGAGCGATGCGCTGCGCTGCGAATGCGCGCTGATCCTCGGCGGTGCCGCCGTGTTCGCGGACGACCCCGACCTCTTCGTCGAACTGCATGCGCCCTGGACCGAGGCCGTGCCGCTGACCGACCCGCTGCTGCTGCAGTCGCATGCCAACCGCAAGGCCTACCGCGCGCTGCTCGAGGGCGAGCCGGCGCTCGCGCGCCTGCGCCAGCAGCAGGCCCTGCGCGGGCATCCGGGCCACGGCGTCGACTACATCCGGCGCTGGAGCGAGCTGGTCATCGGCCTGAGCTATGCGTGGGAGGGCCAGGTGCTGCTGGCCGAGCAGCTGCTGCGCCCCGCCGTGGCCGGCGCCGAGGCCGAGATGGGCCGGCGCCACCGCTTCAGCTGCAACCTGGCCGCGCTGCTCGCGTCGGTGGCCTGGGAGCGCGACCTGCCGGGCGACGCCGCCACGCTGCTGGCCGACCGCCTCGACGTGCTGGAGCACAGCGGCCTGCCCGAATCGCTGCTGCAGGCCTACCGCACGGCGGCGCGCATCGCGGCGGCCGAAGGCGCCGAGCACCGCGCGCTGGAACTGCTGGACGCGCTGGACGCGGCAGGCGTCGCGCGGCGCCTGCCGCGGCTGCGCATCGCCAGCCTGGCCGAGCAGGTGCGCCTGCATGCGCAGCGCCACCGCGCCCAGACCTGCCGCGAGCTGTGCGAACGCATCGACGCGCAATTGGCCGACCCCACGCTGCCGCAGGGCCCGCTGTGGCGGCGCAGCGTGGAGGCGCTGCGCGACGTGGCGCGCGCCCACGCGGCCATCGCCGCGCGCGACTGGCCCGATGCCCTCGCGAAGCTGGCGCGTGCCGACGAACAGGCGCGCCAGCGCAAGCAGGGCGGCCTGCACATCGAGCTGCTGGGGCTGCGCGCGCTGGCGCTGGAGCGCTGCGGCCAGCCGGCGCAGGCGCTGCTGCGCGAGGCCATGGACCTGGCGCGCGCCTACGGGTTGCAGCGCGTGTTCTCCGACGCGCACCCCGAGCTGGGCGCCTGGGTCGGCACGCTCGCGGCCGAGGGCGCGCAGGCCGAGATCGCGGTCGCCCCTCTCGCACCCGCCGTGCCGCCTGCACCCACGCCTGCGGCACCGGCCTCGCCCGGCGCCGTGCTCACGCCCAAGGAGGGCGAGGTGCTGGTGCTGCTGGCGCGCAACCTGTCGAACAAGGAAATCGGGCGCGCCATGCAGGTGGGCGAAACCACCGTCAAGTGGCACGTGAAGAACCTGTTCGCCAAGCTCGACGCGGGCACGCGCACGCAGGTGGTGCAGCGCGCGCGCATCCTGGGGCTGCTCGCCGCGGGGCACTGAGGGCTCGCCGCCAGGCACTGAGGGTTTCTCCCTCCCCTCCAGGGCCGCCTCCCCCTCCTGCGAGGAGGGGGCGCGCGCAGGGGCCCCGACCTATTCTTGCTTCCAGCACGGTCACCGCCGCACAGCGGCACTCCCCGACCGGCACAGGAGACAAGACACATGGGTTCCACGATCCAGCCAGGCCTCTCGAACGGGGCCCCCGCCGTGCACACGCGCGGCATCCAGGTCCACCCCGTGACCTGCGCCATCGGCGCCGAGCTGCGCCACGTGTCGCTGGCCGAAGCCTCGCGCGACGCCGGCCTGGCGGCCGAGATCCGCGCGCTGCTGGTCCAGCACAAGGTGCTGTTCTTCCGCCAGCAGGAACTCACGCGCGCCGAGCACGTCACCTTCGCCCGCCACTTCGGCGAGCTGGAAGACCACCCCGTGGTCGGCAGCGACCCCGAGCACCCGGGCCTGGTGCGCATCTACAAGAACCCCGAGACGCCGGTCGACCGCTACGAGAACAGCTGGCACACCGACGCCACCTGGCGCGAGAAGCCGCCCTTCGGCTGCGTGCTGCGTTGCGTCGAATGCCCGCCGGTGGGCGGCGACACCATGTGGGCCAACATGGCGCTGGCCTTCGAGAAGCTGCCCGCGCACATTCAACAGCAGATCGCCGGGCTGCGCGCGCGCCACAGCATCGAGGCCACCTTCGGCGCCGCGATGCCGATCGAGAAGCGCCTGGCGCTGAAGGCCCAGTTTCCCGACGCCGAGCACCCGGTGGTGCGCACGCACCCCGACACGGGCGAGAAGATTTTGTTCGTCAACGGCTTCACGACCCACTTCACCAACTTCCACACGCCGGCCAACGTGCGCTACGGGCAGGACTACCAGCCCGGCGCCGCCCTGCTGCTGGCCTACCTCGTGAGCCAGGTGCAGATCCCCGAGTACCAGGTGCGCTGGCGCTGGCAGCCGGGCGACGTGGCCATGTGGGACAACCGATCGACCCAGCACTACGCGGTCATGGACTACCCGCCCTGCCATCGAAAGATGGAACGCGCCGGCATCGTCGGCGACGCGGTCTTCTGAGCGGGCACGTCCTGCGCCCTCTCCCTTCCTTCTTCCTTTCTCCCGAGGTCCTGCCATGAACTTTCTCGACGGCCATCTGTTCCCCGAAAACCAGCAGCCGCTGGTCATCACCGCCGCGCCCTACGCACCGTCGTGGGTGCCTGCCGACTTTCCGGAAGACATTCCCGTCACGATGGCGCAGCAGATCCAGAAGGCGGTCGACTGCTACAACGCCGGCGCCACGGTGCTGCACCTGCATGTGCGCGAGCTCGACGGCAAGGGCAGCAAGCGGCTGTCGAAATTCAACGAGCTGATCGCCGGCGTGCGCAAGGCCGTGCCCGAAATGATCATCCAGGTCGGCGGCTCGATCAGCTTCGCGCCCGAGAGCGACGGCGCTGCCGCCAAGTGGCTGAGCGACGACACGCGCCACATGCTGGCCGAGCTGGAGCCCACGCCCGACCAGGTGACGGTGACCATCAACACCTCGCAGATGAACGTGGTCGAGCACTGGGACGACGCCGACACCCGGGGCACCTCGATGGAAGACCCCGAGGTCTACCGCGCCTACAAGGAAATGACCGTGCCCGCGCAGCCGGGCTGGGCCGAGGAGCACATCCGCCGCCTCACCAAGGCGGGCATCCAGAGCGCCTTCCAATGCTACAACATCAACAGCTTCGACTCGGTCGAGCGGCTGATGCGCCGTGGCGTCTACAAGGGCCCGCTGGTCATGAACTGGGTGGCCATCGGCGGCGGCATGGACGTGCCCAACATCTACAGCCTGGCCAACTTCGTGCGCGCCGTGCCCGACGGCGCCGTGCTCACGGTGGAGAGCTCCATGCGCAACGTGCTGCCCGTGAACATGATGGGCATCGCCATGGGCCTGCATGTGCGCTGCGGCATCGAGGACAACCTCTGGAACCAGTCGCGCTCCGCCAAGATGGGCACGGTGGCGCAGGTCGAGCAGCTGGTGGCCATCTCGCGCCAGTTCGGGCGCCCCATCGCCACCGCCAAGCAGGCGCGCGAGATTTCGAAGATCGGCGTGTTCTACGACACCGTCGAGGAATCGCTGGCCGCCAACGGCTTCGCGCCGAACCGCAACGGCGCGCAGCAGGGCTTCCTGCGCAAGGCGGCCTGAGCACCGCACACCCCGGCACCGGAACATCTGGAGACATCGCGATGAAAAAAACCCACAACATCCTTCGCCGCCTGAAGCCCTGGGCAGCCGCCCTGGCCGCCGCGCCCCTGCTCGCCCATGCCTGGACCACCAAGCCGGTGCGGATCGTGGTGCCGGCGCCCGCGGGCGGCACCATGGACGTCGTGGCCCGCGTGTTGTCCGATGCGATCTCGGCCGAGATCGGGCAGCCGGTGATCGTCGACAACAAGCCGGGCGCCGGTGGCGCCATCGGGGTGCAGGCGCTCAACAGCGCGCCGCCCGACGGGCAGACCATCATGTTCATGGTCAGCAACATCCTGACCGAGATTCCCCTGGTGATGAAGACCAGCTTCGACCCGGTCAAGGACGTGAAGCCGGTGACCATGGTGGCGCGCTCGGCGATGGTGCTGGTGAGCGCGCCGTCGGTGCCGGCCAACGACCTGAAGGGCCTCATCGCCTACCTGAAGACCGGCAAGGGCAGCCCGGGCAGCTACGCCTCGTACTCCGCGGGAACCAGCTCGCACTACGCCGGCGCCATCTTTGCCCGCAAGGCGGGGCTGGACCTGCAGCACGTGCCGTTCCCGGGCTCGCCGCCGGCGCTGCAGAACCTGATGGGCAGCCAGGTCGACATCCTGTTCGACGGCATCGTCACCTCGCTGCCGCTGATCAAGGCCGGCAAGGTGAAGGTCTTCGGGGTCGGGGCCAAGACCCGGCTGGCCCAGCTGCCGGAGGTGCCCACGATGGCCGAACAGGGCTTCGACGAGATCGACTTCTCGAACTGGGCCGGCGCCATCGTGTCGGCCAGGATGCCCGACGACCTCGTCAAGCGGATCAATGCGGTCCTCACGAAGGCCGCCTCCTCGCCGAAGGTGCGGGAGCGGCTCATCGCGCAGAACTTCGTGCCGATGACCAGCGAGAGCCCCGAGCAGCTCGCGAAGATCACGCACGACGAGTACGAGCGCAACGCGCGGATCGTCAAGACCTACAACATCCAGCTCAACCAGTGAGGGCGCAGGCCGACATGACTGCTCCCACCGTCCTCATCGTTCCGGGCCTGCGCGACGCCGTCGCCAGCCACTGGCAGACCCTGCTCGCCGCACGCCTGCCGCGCGTGCGCGCGGTGCCGCCCATGGGCCGCGACGACCTCGACTGCGCCGCGCGCGTGGCGGCCATCGAGCGCGAGGCGCAGGCGGTCGAGGGGCCGCTGGTCGTCGTGGCGCACAGCGGCGGCGTCGTGATGCTGGCGCACTGGGCGCAGCGCACGCGCCGGCCCGTGCGCGGCGCGCTGCTGGCCACGCCGCCCGACTTCGAGCGGCCGATGCCCGAGGGCTACCCCAGCGTGGAAGCCCTGCGCGCCGGCGGCTGGCTGCCGGTGCCGACCGGGCCGCTGCCGTTCCCGAGCATCGTGGCGGCCAGCCGCAACGACCCGCTGGCGCCCTTCGATCGCGTGGTGCAGATGGCGCAGGGCTGGGGCAGCCGCCTGGTCGACCTCGGCGAGGTCGGCCACCTCAACCCCGCCTCGGGCTACGGCGAATGGCCGGGCGCGCAGGCCTTCATCGACGAACTCTCGGCGGACTGAGCCCTTTCTGCCCGCCTGCCCTTCCTACCGAAAGAAACTCCCCATGGTCCAAGCCATCCGCTTCCACGAGACCGGCAGCGCCGACGTGCTCAAGCTCGAACACGTCGAGGTCGGTGAACCCGGCCCAGGGCAGGCGCGCGTGCGCCACAGCCTCATCGCCGTCAACTTCATCGACATCTATTTCCGCACCGGGCGCTATCCGCTCGCACTGCCCAATGGCCTGGGCTCCGATGCCGTGGGCGTGGTCGAGGCCGTGGGGCCGGGTGTGACCGACATCCGCGTGGGCGATCGCGTGGGCTATCTCATCGGGCCGCAGGGGGCGTATTCACAAGTGCGCGTGATGCCGGCTGACGTTCTGATCCCGCTGCCCGATGGCATCTCCGATCGCACCGCTGCCACACTGATGATGAAGGGCATGACGGCGCAGTACCTGTTCCGACAGGTCTATCCGCTCCAGGGTGGCGAGACGATCCTGTACCACGCAGCCGCAGGTGGTGTCGGCCTCATCGCCTGCCAGTGGGCACGCGCGATGGGCGTCACGATGATCGGCACCGTGAGCACCGACGAGAAGGCTGCGGTCGCCAAAGCCAACGGCTGCACGCACACCATCGTGACCTCGCGCGAGAACATCGCCCAGCGCGTGCGCGAGATCACCGAGGGCAAGGGCGTGCCCGTGGTCTACGACTCGGTGGGGAAAGACACGCTGGAAGCCTCGCTCGATTGCCTGCAACCACGCGGCACGCTCGTGAGCAACGGCACGTCGTCGGGCGCCGTGGTCGTCGATTCGCAGGTGCTGGCCGCCAAGGGCTCGATCTGGCTCACGCGACCGGCGATGGTGCACTACATCCACCCGCGCCCGCACATGCTGTCGATGGCCGACGAGCTGTTCGGCCACGTGCTGGCCGGTCGCATCGTGAGCGAGCCCCAGCAGAGCTTCGCGCTGGCCGATGCCGCCGAAGCGCACCGCGCGCTCGAAGGTCGCAAGACCACCGGCGCCACCGTGCTCGTGCCCTGAGGTTTCCATGACCGCCTTGTCTGTCGCCGCATGGCCGGCGCGCGGCCGCCTGCTCTTTCCCGGCGTGCTCGCCTGCGCGGTGGTCGCCGCCGCGTCCACCTTCCTGTCGCAGCACTACGGAGCGCCGGTGATGCTGTTCGCGCTCATCCTCGGCATGGCGATGAACTTTCTTTCGGCCGAAGGCCCGTGCAAGCCCGGCATCGAGTTCACCGCGCGCCATGTGCTGCGCTGGGGCGTGGCGCTGCTGGGGTTGCGCATCACGGCCGCGCAGGTGGTGGCGCTGGGCTGGCACCCGGTGCTGCTGGTGGCGGTGTCGCTGGTGCTGACCATCGGCGTGTCGATGGTCGTGGCGCGGCTGATGGGCTTCAACGTGCTGTTCGGCCTGCTCAGCGGCGGCGCCACCGCGATCTGCGGCGCCTCGGCCGCGCTGGCGCTGGCCGCGGCGCTGCCGCCGCATCCGCTGAAGGAACGCGCCACGCTGTTCACGGTGGTGGGCGTGTCGGCGCTGTCGACGCTCACGATGATCGCCTACCCCCTGATCGCGCGCGCCCTGGGCATGGACGCGCACACGGCCGGCGTGTTCCTGGGCGCCACCATCCACGACGTGGCGCAGGTGGTGGGCGCGGGCTACGGCATGTCGCAGGCCACGGGCGACACGGCCACGCTGGTCAAGCTGATGCGCGTGGCGGCGCTGCTGCCGGTGATCCTGTTCGCCGTGATGTTCACGCGCGCCACCGGCAAGGCCGTGGGCGGCCAGCGCCCGCCGCTGCTGCCGTGGTTCGCGGTGGCCTTCGCCGCGCTGGTGGCGCTCAACAGCACGGGCTGGCTGCCGCCGTCCCTCGCCACCGCGGGCAGCGACCTGTCGCGCTGGTTCCTGGTGGCGGCCATGGCCGGCATCGGCATGAAGACGCAGCTGCGCGAGCTGGTCGACGTGGGCCTCAAGCCGGTGGTGCTGATGGTCGGCGAGACCGTCTTCATTGCCGCGCTGGTGCTCGCGCTGCTGCGCTGGGCGCCCTGACACGCAGCCCCCACGACGACAGAGACGACCACACACACAACAACCAGGAGACAAGACCATGAAGAAGAAGACCCTCATCGCCGCCGCAGCCGCGACCCTCGCGGCCGGCAGCGCCCTCGCCCAATCCTCGCTCACGCTGTTCGGCGTGATGGACGCGGGCGTGAGCCACTACCGCACCACCAGCAGTTCGTACAACCCGCTGCGCCCGGCCGAGCTGCGCCAGAGCCAGACCGTGCTGTCGCCCTCGGGCAATGCGTCCAGCCGCATCGGCTTTCGCGGCACCGAGGACCTGGGCGGCGGGCTGGCCGCGAGCTTCTGGCTGGAGGCGCCGCTGAGCAACGACACGGGCAGCGGCATCACGAACTTCGGACGCCGCTCCACGCTCAGCCTCAGCGGGCCCTTCGGCGAAGTGCGCCTGGGCCGCGACTACACGGCCTCGTTCTGGAACGACGCGGTGTTCGACCCCTTCAGCGTCAACGGCGTGGGCACCAACCTGATCGCGGTGGTCAACAGCAACATCGCGGCCTCGCGCGCGCTGGCCACGGGTGGCCTGCTGAACGGCGGGCTCTCGGCCGGCACCGACAGCTACCTGCGCACGAGCAACGCCATCAGCTACTTCCTGCCGCCGAACCTGGGCGGCTTCTACGGCCAGGTGCAGTACGCGCTGCACGAGAACACGAAGGTCAGCAACGTGCCCGACAGCCCCTCGCAGCGCGGGCGCTACGTGGGCGGGCGCATCGGCTGGGCCAGCGGCCCGGCCGACGTGGCGCTGGGCTACGGCGAGAGCACGTTGGCCAGCGCCGCCGCGCAGAGCGAGAAGATCAAGAGCCTGAACCTCGGCGCTTCCTACGACTTCGGCGTGGTGAAGGTGTTCGGCGAATGGTCGCGCGTGCGCGATGTTCGCCATAGCGCCGCGCCCTTCGCCAACGGCGCGCTGCACCTGAGCGACCGCTACGACGGCCTCATGGCCGGCGTGAACGTGCCGCTGGGCGCGGGCGTGGTGCGCGCCTCGTACGCGCGCGTGCGCTTCGTCAACGGGCTGGGCCTGCCCGACGGCAATTCGTCGGTCAACAAGCTGGCGCTGGGCTACGTGCACAACCTCTCCAAGCGCACGGCGCTGTATGCCTCGGTGGCGCGCATCCACATCGCCAACGGCCGCAACAACCCGACCGTGATGGGCGTGACGCCGCTGGTGCTGAGCCTGCCGGCGATCTTCCCGCAGCCGGCCTACGCGACCACCAACGGCATGCAGCCGCACCGGGCGCTGGGCTACGACGTTGGCATTCGCATGGCCTTCTGACGGCCTGAAAACAGCGGCGGCGCCCCCGCGCCGTCGCTTCGGTGTGGCACGATCCACGGATGCTTCAACCGTCCCGCCGCATCCCGTACCGCACCTGGCCGGGCGCGCTCGCGATCCTCCTGGCCATTGCCGCGTACGTCGGCGGCCTCACCTTCTGGAACAACCACACGCCCGGCAGCCGGCCGCTGCCCGCGGGCGAGACCGTGTCGGTCGCCCACGCGCGCTTCGAGCCCGCGCCGGGCTGGCAGATGGACGTGTCGCGCTCCAAGGCCGGCCAGTCGCTCATGCTCTTCAAGGGCGGCCACAAGTTCCTCGTGACCACGCGCCTGTGGATGGGCGGGCCCGACGGCCCGATGGTGCGCCAGCAGCGGCTCATGGAGCGCGGCCAGGGCCTGACCGTCGAAGGCGACGTGTCCGACTTCGTCACCGGCTGGGGCCTGCAGGGCAAGACCTTCGCCTACTACGGCGCCAAGCTCGCCGGCCGCTTCTGGCAGGTGGTCGACACGCCGCGCCGCTCGCTGGTGCAGATCGACGTGTACGGCCCCACCGACGGCTTCAACGAAGCGCTGGCCGACGCCCGCAGGATGCTCGACTCGATGGACCTGGAGGCACCGCTGTGAGCACGACCACCGAAGCGCCCGTCGCGACCCAGGAAGACGCCGACTGGCCCATCGGCACCGACTCGTTCTTCCAGCCGCAACGCGCCGCGTTCTGGCTGCTGGCGGCGCTGATCCTCAACGGGCTGTTCTACACGGTCTCGATGTTCTCTCTGGGCTTTCGCGTGGTGCCCGTCACCGCGCTGCTGGGCCTGCTGGTGTGGGGCGGCTACACGGCGGCCTTCGTGCTGTTTTTCCGCACGCTCGACCTGCTGGAGCAGCACCCGCCCGAGGCCTACGTGCTGGCCTTTGCGTGGGGCGGGCTGGGCGCGGTGTACTTCGCGGCACCGGCCAACATCGCCATCCAGAGCCTGTGCGCCAAGCTGGTGTCGCCGGAGTTCGTGGCGGCGTGGGGGCCGGCCATCGCGGGGCCGATCACCGAAGAGTTCCTGAAGCTCGCGGGCGTGATCCTGCTGGTGCTGATCGCGCGCAACCAGTTCGAAACGTACCTGTCGGTGCTGATCGTCGGCGCCATGGCCGGGCTGGGCTTCCAGGTGATCGAGAACCTGAGCTACACGGTGAACAGCGCCGTGAACTTCCCGCTCGAGAACCAGGTGTACCCGGTGCTCTACCACCTGCTGATGCGCGGGCTGCTGAGCGGGCTGTGGAGCCACGCGGCCTACACGACCATCGCCTCGTTCGGCGTGGCGTGGTTCCTGCTCAACCCGCAGCGTTCGATGGCGGCGCGCATCGGCTGCGCCCTCTTCTACTTCGCGCTGGCGTGGGCGATGCACTTCATCTGGAACTCGCCGCTGCTCGAAGACCGCTTCGACGACGGCTTTGTCGGCATCGCGCTGCTGCTGATCGTCAAGGGCATTCCGGTGGTGATCGCCGCCGCCTTCGTCTGGCGCGCCGCCGCGCGCGAGAACGGCACTTACCTGCATGCGCTGGCCGCCTACTTCGTGCCCGAGCGCGAGCTGATCCGCGACGACGAATGGGTGCGCCTGGGCGCACCGCTGCTGCGCTACCGCGTGCGCCGCGACATGGGCAAGGAATTCGGCAAGCGCGCCCGGCGCCTGAAGGCACAGCTGCAGCGCGAGCAGCTGCGGCTCATCCTGAAAGCCGGCACGCACGGACGCGGGCCGCAGACGCGGCGCCATGAAGTGGCGGTGCGCCGCCTGCGGGCCGAGCTCGACCTGCTCACCCGGCCGCAGGGCTGAGGGCCCGTTGCGCTTACTTCGCCGGCAGGTACAGGCGCGGATCGACGGCCTTGCCGCGGTAGCGGATCTCGAAGTGCAGCTTGGCGCGGCCGCCTTCCGCCGGGCCGATCTCGGCGATCTTCTGGCCGCGCTGCACGCGCTGGCCCTGCTTCACGCCCACGGTGCCCACGTTGGTGTAGATCGACATGTAGGAGCCGCCGTGGTCGACCATGATCACGCTGCCGTAGCCGCGCATCGTCTCCGTCGCGGCCACCGAGCCGGCGCCGATCGCGTGCACGGGCTCGCCGCTGCTGCCGCCGATGTCCAGGCCCTTGTTGCTGTTGCCGTTGAAGCCGGCGATGACCGCGCCCTGCGTCGGCCAACCCCAGTCGCTGCGCCGCGAGGCGGGCGGCACCACGGGGTCGCGCTCGCGGGGTGCGGGCGCGGGCTTGGCTTTTTCGGCCCCGCTGCTGCCGCCACTGCTGCGCGGCGACGGCGTGGCAGCCCCCGTCGCGGCGCCGCCGGGCGGCACCACGCGCAGCACCTGGCCGGCTTCGAGCTGGTCGGGGTCCTTGATCTGGTTCCAGCGGGCGATCTCGGCCGTCGTCCGGCCGTGCCGCTGCGCGATGCGGTACAGCGTGTCGCCCGTCTGCACGACGTACTCGCCGGGGCCCGCCACCGGCGTGCTGGGCGTGGTGGAGCATGCGCCCACCAGCAATGCCGCCGTCAACGCGGCGCACGCGCCCCATCTTCTCCCTGTCACAACCACGCGCTGAGTCCTTTCTGATTCATCCGGATCGCGCGACCTCGCGGGGCGAGGCGCGCCTGAACAATCCGGCAAGGCTACCAGCAGTCGTTGCGCGGACATTGCGTCCGCGGGAGCGTCCCTATTTCTTCGGCTGCAGCAGCTGCTGCAGGTTGGCCATGTTCTCGTTCAGGCGGTCCTGCACCACCTTCCAGCTGTTGTTGCGCGCCTGCGCTTCCAGTTGCGCCAGTTCGCGGAAGTTGTCGACGGCCTGCTGCACGCCGCGCTGCGCGACCTCGGCCTGTTTGGAGATCGCGTCCTTGCCGGTGGCGTCCTTCAGTGCGTCCTGCCACTGGGCCAGCGTGTCGCGCAGGATCTCGCCGCGCCGCTGCGCCAGCGACTGGATGCCTTCGTAGGCCTGCCGGTTGGCCTCGGCCAGCGCCTCCATGTCCTTGCGCTGCCACTCCACGAGCGCGCCGACGTCCACGCCGGGCAGCTTGAGCTGCTCGATCAGCTTGCTGAAATCTTCCATCGACGGCATCGCCGTGGGAAAGAGCGGGTTGGCGTTGGCTGCGTTCTTGCTGGTTGCCATGGATCGAATCTCCTTGTGTGAATGAAATAGCGGGTCACAGAAAATCAGGCCGTCGCGAGCTGCGAGCGGCGCGCGGCGGCGGGCCGCATGACGAGCAGCAGGACCACGCCGGACGACAGCCACAGCCCGATCGCAAGGAACATGCTGTTGTCCGAGCTGCCCGAGGCGGTAGTGATCCATGCGGTGATCACCGGCATCACGGCGGGCCCGAGGTTGCCCAGGCTGCTGATCAGCGCGATGCCGCCGGCCGCCGACTTGCGCGGCAGGTACTCGCTGATGGCCGCAAAGAAGATCGGCGTGTTGGCCGACTGGCCGATGCTCATGACCGCGAGGCCCGCCAGCGCCAGCACCAGGTTGCCGCCGCTGAAGACGGCCACCAGCAGGCCCGCCGAGGCCAGCGCCACGCAGAAGAAGAAATGCTTGCGCCGCTCCAGGTGCTTGTCGGAACTGCGGCCCACGAACACCATGCCCACGGCGCCGAAGACCGCCGGAATGGCCGACAGCAGGCCGACCATGAACACGTCGCCCACGCCCCAGTTCTTGATGAGCGTGGGCACCAGGAACACCAGCGTGTAGTTGGCGCCCAGGAACAGGAAGTACACGAAGGCCATCGTGAACACCTTGGGGTCGCGCAGCAGCGCCCAGAACGAACCGTGCGACGCGGTCTCCACCGCATGCGGCTCGTTGTCCAGGTGATGGCGCAGCGCGACCTTCTCGGACGGCGAGAGCCAGTTGGCCTGCTCGGGCTTGTCCTTCAGGTAGAAGAACGCGACGATGCCCAGCACCGAGGCCGGCAGCCCCTGCACCACGAACAGCCACTGCCAGCCGTGGTGGCCGCCCAGGCCGTTCATGTACTTCATGATCCAGCCCGACAGCGGGCCGGCCAGCAGGTAGCCGATGGCCGTGGCCGTCATGAAGATCGAGATCACCTTGCAGCGCCGCGCCGAGGGGTACCAGTAGGTGAGGTACAGGATGATCCCCGGGAAGAAGCCCGCCTCGAACGCGCCCAGCAGGAAGCGCAGCACGTAGAACTGCGTGGTGGTCTCCACGAACATCATGGCCGAGGCCACGAGCCCCCAGCAGAACATGATGCGCAGCAGCGTCTTGCGTGCGCCGATCTTCTCGAGCATGAGGTTGCTGGGCACCTCGAAGAGGAAGTAGCCGATGAAGAAGATGCCCGCGCCCAGCGCATAGGCCTCGTTGCTGAAGGCCAGCGTCTGCTTCATCTGCAGCTGCGCGAAGCCGATGTTGATGCGGTCGATGAAGGCGACGATGTAGCAGAGGATCAACAGCGGCAGCAGGTGCCAGCTGACCTTCGAAAACAAAGCCTCGTCCGCCGCGTTGTACGGCGCGCGGGCGGGGGCCTGCGCAGAAGTGGGGGTCATGGTCTTGCTTTCCTTTGGGGTCGGTCGGTGAAGTGATCGGCGGGAAGGCTAGGCAGCGGCGGCGGTGCGCTTGCCCTTGGCAGGCGCGGCCGTCTTGCGCGGTGCGCGGGGCTTCTTGCTGGCGCGCGCGGCAGCAGTGGCAGCCGCACGCGGCTTGGCAGCGGCCGGCGCCTTCGCGCGGCGCGGGGCCTTGCCGGGCACGGCCTCGGCTGGCACCTCTTTCGCGACTACCGGCTTGGCCGCGCTCTCGACGCTGGGCAGCCGCTCGATCTGCCGCAGCGCCGCGCGCAGGTGGCCGATCAGCTCGTACGACTCTTCCTGCGACAGGATGCGGCGGCAGGCCGTGAGGCCGAAGTCGAGCGAGCCCGCGTAGCTCTGCACCGTGATGTTCAGCGCGCTGCCGTGGTACGGGATCGACACGGGGTAGAAGTGCATCATCCGCGCGCCCGCCACGTAGAGCGTGGCGCCCGGCCCCGGCACGTTCGAAATGAGCACGTTGGCCGCGGGCGGCACGCGGCGCGCCAGGTTGGAGCGGCCGTACAGCGACGCCAGGCTGGTCATGAGCCAGGGCGAGCCGGTGATCGGCATGTCCACGCCGAGCACGGGCTTGAGCTCGCGCACCACGGCCTTGGCCGCCTCCGACGAGGCATGGATCGCCTTGAAGCGCTCGGCCGCGTCGCCGATGTCGGTCGCCAGGTCCACGCGCACCATCGACACCTGGTTGTTCATCGAGTCGTCGCCCTCCGCGCGCAGGCTCACGGGCACGCCGGCGATCAGCGCTTCTTTCGGCAGCAGGTTGCGCTCCTTCAGGAAGCGGGCCAGCGCCTCGCTGCACATCGCCATCACGATGGTGTTGACGGTGCCGCCCACGCGCTTGCCCAGCGCCTTGAGTTCATCGAAGGGCAGCGACATCGTGCTGTACGAACGCTGGTTGGTGATGGCGTCGTTGAACATGCTCTTGGGCGCCATGCCCAGGCTCAGGCGGCGCTCGCCCTTGCCGGTCTGCTGGCTCGCCAGCACGCTGCCGGCCGCCGTGAGCGCGCGCGCGGCTGCCGGCAGCAGCTCGGCGAGCTTGCGGTACTGGCGCGCCGAGTTGGACACCGCCGCCTGCAGCAGTTCGGCCACGCCGAGCTGGTAGTGGCTGCCGCTGCCGCGCTTGCGGCGCGCGGGCGGCACTTCGCGCATCTGCGCCGTGGTGTCGTAGAGCACCTTGGCGAGCTCGGTGCCGGCCTTGCCGTCGACGCCGCTGTGGTGGGCCTTGGTGTAGAAGGCCACCTGGCCGTTCTCCAGGCCTTCGATGACGTACATCTCCCACAGCGGTCGGCTGCGGTCGAGCAGGCTGGAATGCAGGCGCGCCACGAGGTGGTGCAGCTGCTCCATGGTGCCGGGGCGGCGCAGCGTGAGGCTGCGCACGTGGTAGTCCAGGTCGATGTCGTCGTCGTCGATCCACACCGGCTCGGCCAGCTCGAAGGGCATCTGCGCGAGCTTGCGCGTGAGCACCGACGCCAGGTGCAGGCGCTTGCCCAGCATGCCCTTCACGTCTTCGTAGTAGTCGCCCCGGTAGCCCTCGGGCAGGTCCAGGAGCATGAGGCTGCCGACGTGCATCGGCGTCTCGGGGGTTTCAAGGTGCAGGAACGACGCGTCCATGCTGCTCAGGTGGTCCATGGCGTGGCCTCTTTCGTCGGTGGGATCGGTGGGAATTCGGGAATGCGCGCGCTCAGGCGGTGGCCGTGGCGACGGCCTGCTTGCGCAGCTCTTCGTCCACGAGGTCTTTCTTGGAGAGCTTGCCCACCGCCGTCTTGGGCAGCGCGGCGCGGATCTCCAGGGCCTGCACCATCTCGTGCTTGCCCACGCGCTCCTTGAGAAAGCTTTGCAGGGCCTTGATGTCGAAGGCCTCGGCGCCGGGCTTGAGCGTGACGAAGGCCTTGGGCGACTGGCCGCGGTATTCGTCGGGCACGCCGATCACCGCCACCTCATGCACGGCCGGGTGCTGGTAGATGGCCTCTTCGAGCACGCGCGGATAGACGTTGTAGCCGCTGCACAGCAGCATGTCCTTGCAGCGGTCGACGATGAAGACGAAGCCGTCCTCGTCCATGTAGCCCACGTCGCCGGTGCGAAAGAGGCCGTCGAAGGTGGTGCTGTCGGCCGTGGCCTCGGGCTTGTTCCAGTAGCCCTTCATCACGTTGGGGCCCTGGATGCACATCTCGCCCTTCTCGCCCAGCGGCACGTAGCGCGTGGGATCTTCGAGGTCGAGCATCTTGATGACCACGCCCGGGTGCGGAATGCCGCACGAGCCCGCCTTGCGCTGGCCGTGCGCGGGCGAGAAGGTGCCGGTGGGTGAGGTCTCGGTCATGCCCCAGCCCTCGGCCAGCCAGGTGCCGGTGATGGCGCGGAAGCGCTCGCCGACCTCCATCGGCAGCGGCGCGCCGCCCGAGTTGCACAGCTTGAGCGAGTGCAGGTCGTACTGCGGCGTGTCGGGATCGCCGATCACCGCGGTGAACATGGTGGGCACGCCGCAGAAGGTGGTGAGCTTCTTCTCGGCGATGTCGCGCAGCGCGGCCTTGGGGTCGAAGCGCAGGTGCTGCACGATCTCGGCCGCCAGGCGCACGCCCAGCAGCAGGTTGACCGTGAGCGCGTAGATGTGAAACGGCGGCAGCACCGCGAGCAGCCGCTCGGTGCCCATCTGCAGCACCGGCGGCGTGCCCGACTGCGTGATCACCACCTGCTCGCAGGCCGACGACAGGTTGGCGTGCGTGAGCATCGCGCCCTTGGGCAGGCCGGTGGTGCCGCCCGTGTACTGCAGGATGGCCAGCGCCTCGCGCGGATCGCCGATGGGGTGCGGCGTGTAGCGGCCGTCGTTGTCGAGCAGTTCGGAAAAACGCAGGTGGTGCTCGTCGCCGGAGATCTCGACCGTTTCGTTCTTCGCCTTCATCTGCGCGGCCACCTGCTCGGGCGCGCCCGTCATCTCGGCGAGGTTGCCGACGATGAGCTTCTTGAGCCGTGTCTTGCCGAGCATGGCGGCCATCTGCGGGTACAGCGCGGCCAGGTCGAGCGTGATGAGGAAGTCGGTCTGGCTGTCCTCGATCTTGTGCTCGAGCACCTTCGCGGCATCGAGCGGCGAGTAGTTGACCACCGTGCCGCCCGCCTGCAGCACGCCGAACAGCGCGACCAGATAGTGCGGCGTGTTGGGCAGGAACAGACCCACGTGCACGCCGGGGCGCACGCCCAGGGCCTGCAGCCCCTTGGCGGCGCGGTCGACCAGCGCGCCGAGCTCGCGGTAGTTCAGCCGCTTGCCCATGAAGTCGATGGCCGGCCGGTCGGGAAAACCGGCCACGGCGTCGGCCAGGATCTGCTGGACCGAAGTGGGCGTGATCGCGTGGTCCCACGCCACGCCTTCGGGGTAGGAAGCCAGCCAGGGCTTGCTGTTCATGTGCGTCTCCAGGAAGTGAGTGAGTGAGTTGGTGATGCGACGCGTCAGGCGGCCTTGCGCACGTCGCGGTGCGGATCGAGGTACAGCAGGCGGCGCAGGCCTTCTCGGCGGAACGGCTTCCACTGGCCCTCGGGCTGCGCGAGCCGGTCGGCGATGGCATAGAGCACCACGGGGTTGTGGCCGAGGCCGCAGTGGCTGCCCTCGACCTCGATGTTTTCCGAGGTCGCGGTCTCGCGTTCGCGGCAGCCCTGCCAGGCCACGATGCCATCGCTGCGGCTGTAGATGGCGCTGGCCGGCACGGGCGGCGGCGTGCGCATGCGTTCGCGCTCGGGCCAGTCCTCGACCTTGCGCTCGCTCACCATCTCGTACAGCCGCCACGCGTTGCTCGCGCGCGGCTCGCCGGCGAACGGGCTGCCCAGCGTGATGACGCTGCGCACCTGCGAGGGCGCGCGCCGTGCCAGCTCGCGTGCGAACACGCCGCCCAGGCTCCAGCCGACGATGCTCACCTTGCGCTGGTAGCGTTCGTGCAGCTCGGCCAGGCGCTCCTGCATCTGGTCTTCCACGCCGGGGCGCGGGCCGAAGTTCGGGCCGAGCTTCCATCCGTGCGCACGGTAGCCGCGGTCGCGCAGGAAGGCGCGCAGCGGTTGCGTCGAGGCATCGCTCGCCGAAAGGCCGGGCAGCACGAGCACGGGATGCCCGTCGCCCGCGGGCGCCATGCGCAGCATCGGGGCCATGGTGAAGAACGCGGACAGCTCCGCCACGGCGCGCCACTCGAGCATCAGCAGGCGGCGGGACGGCGGGGCCATCGAAGAAGATTCGGTCATGGTCATCTCGGGAGTGGAGGGAAAGGGAAAGAGAAAAAAGAGAGGCGAAGAAAAAGCCCGACGTGCAGACGCGATGCACACGGCTACCCGGTCGGGCGGTCGTTCGAGAGAGGATCGAGATCGGGGAAAAGGGGTGAAGGCACCGCGCAACGGCGGCGCCCGGCCTGTGCGGCGGCACGCATGCATGGTGTGAACCCGCCGCGTACGTCCAGTCCGTGCCGGGCATGCCGGCACGCGCGAGGTGCATCCATGTTGTTGTCTCCTGTCGGCCTCGTCCGGGCCTTCAGCGAGGCTCGGATCGGGCACTTTGTTGTCGTTGCTCTGGGCGCCATCTTTTCGCGGCGACGTCGACAAGGAAAGGTGCGATGCGACCACTTCGCGGTGATTTCGGGACGCGTGTTCGAACGCCGCGCAGGCGCGACTCACAACTGCGAACAGATGTGTAGATCGACGGCCACGCGAACGCCGCACGAGGGCGCGCGCGTGCGGATCAGCGGTGATTCACGATGCCCGATGCGGCATCGCGCAGGCGATGCTCAGGCCTTCGCCGCGCGGTAGTCCTGCGGGCTGCGACCGGTCCAGCGCACGAAGGCGTGGCGGAAGTTCGAGGCGTCGCTGTAGCCCAGCCGCTCGGCGATTTCCTCGGTGGTCATGCGCGTGGTGCGCAGGTACTCGATGGCCAGCACGCGGCGCACGTCGGCCAGGATGCCGCGATAGGTCGTGCCTTCGGTCTCGAGCCGTCGGCGCAAGGTGCGCGGATGGATCGACAGCTCCGAAGCCATCGGCTCGATGGTCGGAAAGCGCCAGGGCATGTGGTCGATCAGCGTGCGCCGCACCACCGACGAGACACCGCCCGAGCGCGGCAGGTCGGCCAGCACCTGCTGGCACATCTCGCTCACCATCGCATGCGTGACCGAGTCGGGCAGCCGCGACGGATGGCCGACCCACGGCGAGCCCACATGCAGTTCGTCGCGCGGCTGGCCGAACGCCACGGGGCAGCAGAACAGCGTGCGGTAGGCGCTCAGATCTTCGGGCTCGGCAAAGCGCACGTGCAGTGCGGAAAGACCGAACGACGGGCCGAAGAGATCGCGCCCCAGTCGAAGGTGCACCGCAAAGGCGAACTCGAGCGCGAAGCGGTACAGCGGGTCTTGCGGGTCGGACGACAGCAGCACCTCGTAGGGCAGCACCGCGGTGCCGCCGCTGCAGGTGTACGACACCGGCCCGGCCACGGGGCCCATGACGCGGTTGTACTTGATGGTGAAGTCCATCAGGTCGGCATGCGTGGGGCTGCTCAGCAGCCCGTAGCCGTACATGCCGTAGGCCGTGAGGTGCATGCGGATGCCCGCGCGAAAGGCGATGCTGGGGCCGGGCGCCAGACGCACCGCGTTGCGGAAGACCACGGCCGCCTGCTCGTAGGAAATCCGCGTCGCCGGTGCGCGCAGCTGGTCTTCCGTCAGGCCACTTCCGCTCAGGGTTTGTTCCGGTGCGATGCCTTCTTCGACCAGGGTGGCGACGATGGCTGCGACGCGCTGGGGTCCGTAGACGCGTGACGCGAAGTCGGGTGGCGAACGATGCACGACGATTCAATCCCTTCAGAACACATGCCTTCGATGGCGAGGCCGCCACTGGCCTCGCACTCCAAGGTCGTCGCAGGATATCGAAGCGTTCTGCACGCGCAGACTCGGAGTTTCCCGATAGCGCCAAATTGTCCCGAAGTCACTCCCGGTTGGTCTGAACGAACCTTTCTCGCTGCGGGGCCCCACGGAAAGATCGTCCACGAAACACCGTCCCGGCCGCAGGGCACCAAGCGCAACGCGCGACGGTTGCCTTTCGCTTCTCTTCCTTTCTCTCCCCTTCCTTTTCACCGCCACGCCCCATGCAACGCGACCCCTCTTCCCCTTCGTTCGCTTCGTCCAACGGCATCGAGCTGGCCTACGACTGCTTCGGCGATCCGGCGGCGCCACCGCTGCTGCTCATCATGGGCCTGGGCACGCAGATGATTGCGTGGGACGAGGCCTTCTGCGAGCGCCTGGCCGGTCGCGGCTACCGCGTCATCCGCTTCGACAACCGCGACATCGGACTGTCCACGCGCCTGAGCGCCGCGGGTATTCCCGACGTGGCCAAGCTGCTCGGGCAGGCGCTGGCCGGCGTGCCGGTGAGCGCGAGCCAGGTGCCGTACACGCTGGCCCACATGGCCGACGATGCGGTCGGCCTGCTCGACGCGCTGGGCATCAGCAGCGCCCACATCGTCGGCGCCTCGATGGGCGGCGCCATCGGCCAGGAGATCGCGCTGCGCCATCCGGCGCGCGTGCGCACGCTGGTGTCGACCATGGCCACCAGCGGCGCCCCCGACCTGCCGCCGCCCCAACCGCAGGCGCTGCAGGTGCTGCTCACGCCCACGCCGCTGGACCGCGACGGCTACATCGCGCGCCAGCAGCAGGTGATGAAGGTGCTGCGCGCCGGTTCGCATCCGGAGGAAGAGGCGCTCGACGCCGCGCGCGCGGAACGCAGTTTCGAACGCGGCCTGCACCCGGCCGGCTATGCACGCCAGCTCGCGGCCATCATCGCGTCAGGCAGCCGCAGGGAGCGGCTGGCGTCGCTGAAGGCGCCGACGCTGGTGATCCACGGCGATGTCGATCCGCTGGTGCCGATCGAATGCGGGAAGGACGTGGCGCGCCACGTGCCCGGCGCCAGGATGGTGACCATCGAGGGCATGGGGCATGCGCTGCCGAAGGTGACGTGGGCGCCGGTGATCGATGCGATTGCGGGGCACGCGGTCGAGAGCCGCTGATTTCTTTCGGGCCTCGGGCGGCCCGGCCCGTCAGCGCATGCGCGCCCGGTGCGCCGCGCCGGCGCGCTCGACGAGGTCGAGGTCGAACGCCGTCAGCTCGGCGATGCGCACGTCGGCCAGAGCGAGCACCTCGGGACCGAGCGGGAACTCCGGCCCGGGCGCCGCGATGATGCCCATGCCGGCCGCATGCAGCGAGCGGATGCCGTTGCCGGAGTCCTCGACGCCGACGGCATGCTCGGGCTTCACGCCGATCTTCTGCAGCACGTCGAGGTAGATGTCGGGCGCGGGTTTGCCGTGCGCGACATCGTCGCCGTACGTGGTGGCCAGGAAGACCTTGTCGAGGCCCGTCACCTTCATCACGTGCGCCGCCAGTTCGTTCGGTGAGCCGGAGGCCAGCGCGACCTTGTAGCGGGTCGCCGCCAGGCGCACCGCGGCCATTGCCCCTTCGCGCTCGGGAAGGTGCACCTCGTACTTCGCCAGCAGGCGCGCCTTGATCTCGCGGGCGATCGCGGCCTCGTCCATGCCGAGCCTGGCGCGCAGGTCGAGCCGCTCGACCATGAGGCGCGACCACATGCGGGTGTTGCAGCCCATGGTGGCTTCCTGGTCCTCGGCGCTCCAGGTCATGCCGTGGTCGGCGGCGAACTCTTCGCGGGCCTGGCGCCAGAGCACTTCCGAGTCGATCAGGATGCCGTCCATGTCGAAGACGACGGCTTGGATGATGGTCATGAAAAAGGCTTTCCTTGCGTGTGACAGTCGAATTCAGGGGGCCAGCCGGCGCTGCAGCGAAGCCGCCAGCGTCTGCAGGATCAGGCAGCACGAGGTGGCGCCGGCGTCGAGCACGCCGATCGAGCGCGCACCCAGCCGCGCCGAACGGCCGATGCGGGCCTGCAGGTCCTTGGTGGCGTCGCGCCCCTGCTGTGCAGCAGCACTCATGGCTTGCAGGCAGGCAGCGAAGTCCGGGCCATTGGCAAGTGCGGCGGCGTAGGCATCGCGCGCCGGCACGAGCGTGTCGATCAGTGTCTTGTCGCCGACCTGGGCATTGCCCATCGCCTGCACGTTGGCGACGGCCACGGCCAGCGCCTCGCCGAACAGCGCCGCATCGAGTTGTTCATGCGGCGCCAGGGTGTCGACAAAGCCGAGGAAGAAGCGGCCATAGAGCGGCCCCATCGAGCCGCCGATGTCGTCCATCAGCGCCTGCGACAGCTGCTCGAGCGCACCGGGCAGCGACGCGGCGCGCGGGCCGAGCGCGTCCAGGCGCGTGCCGCAGCCGGTGAAGCCCTTGGCCATGTTGATGCCGTGGTCGCCGTCGCCGATCAGGCCGTCGATCTCGCTCAGGTGCTGCCGGTTCGCGACGATGGCCTCGATGAGGTCGCGCACCACGGGGCCCGCTTCCGCGAGGGCCAGCGTGGCCCCGCTCACCGTGCGTGCGCGCGCGCCGGCGCCCGAAGACGCGGCCGCCGTGGCCACGGCAGGGTTCATGCGGGCGCTCCCGCTGTAGGTGCGGCCGTGCGCGGCGTCGCCGGGCACGCTCAGCCCGACGCTGCGGCAGGGATGCTTCAGGCAGGTCTCGAGTTCGTCGTCGAGCTTCATGAGGGTCAGCGTCACGCCCATCATCTCGAGCGAGGTGAAGAGGTTGCCGACCTGGTTGAACGCCACCGTGATGCCCCGGTCCCGCAGGCGCTGCGCGATCTCTCCGTAGAGGATGTACTGCTCCATCACCGGCGTGGCGCCGAGCCCCGAGATCAACACCGCGACCCGGTCACCGGCGTCGAACGGCAGGTCGGGCAGCACGACATCGAGCATGAGCTGCGCCATCTCGGCGGCGCTCGCCGTCGCCCGCACGTCGATGCCGGGTTCGCCGTGGTGTCCGATGCCGACCTCCATCGTGCCGGGCTCGATGTGGAAGTTGGCCTTGCCGACCGCGGGGATCACGCAGGCGGACAGGCCCACGCCGATGCTGCGCGTGTTCGCGATGGCCTACCACCCCTACATCGCGCAAAGCGGCGAGCGCGGCCCCTTTGTCGATGCGAGCGCCCGTGCGCAGCTCAGCGGCTTCAGTGCCACGCTGGGCGTGGCGGGCCTGTCGCGTGCGGTCTTCGAAGGCATCGCGATGGCCACGCGCGACTGCTACACCGCGCTCGGCGCGCTGGGCTAGCCTCCTGACTCCCTACAAGGCAGTAAGTTGGTAAGGCCAATTACCTTGGTAAACCTTGACACCTCGTCGGCTCAGACGAAGGGGAATACCCCTCCCGCACCCCACGCCCCGTTGGCCCAAGATGAGCTCGGAATCGCGCAACAAGATCAGTCCTCGAAGTCGTAGGGGGCGAAGCTCCAGCCGTAGTCCAGGCGGCTCGCGTGCCGCGGGTGCCCCGTCGCCGTCAGCTCACCGAAGCGCAACCACTGCGGCTCGAATCGGGCGAGACGGCGGTGCAGTTCGTCACGCGCACGTAGGAAGTAAGCGTGATGCACCACCGGCTGCCCCCATGCCGCCCAGATTACGGGCTCAGCCTGCGCGGCCACCACCTCCTCGATGGCGGCGAGGTTTCGGTCGAAGGCTGCCCTATTCACCTTGGCCGGCAAGGTTCGGTAGTCCGTCGCCCTGACCGGGTACAGGTTCGTCATCACGAATCCGTCGAAGCCGTTCCGCTTCGCGACCTCGTCCACGCGCGCCACCGTCGGGTCGCTGCGCTCCTGCGTGGCGGTCGAGGGGTTCAGGCCGACCGTCACTAGAGTGCGTCGGCCCACGCGGCCCAGCAGGTAGCGCCACTGGTCGTTCTCGTCGTTCGAATAGATGTCGTACAGCATGGGGCAGCTCTGGTCAGCCCTTGGCCGCGAGTTGTTTCGCACGGGCCTCGGTGAGCTTCGCCTTGCAGCCGGCGACTTCGAGCGTCATGGCAGAACCACCCGCCACGTCACCGCCACTCTCGGCTGTGATCTTGGCCTCGCTGCAGGCCGCGTCACGGGCGCTGATCCATGCGCGCTGCTCGTCGCGCAGGGCCGTCTTCCCCGCATCGTCTAGCCGGGCGCGTGCGGCAGCATAGGCGGCGTTCAGCACCTTGTCGGCCGCCGCGTATCGATCTTCCGCGCTAGCCTGCTGCTCGGGGACTGTGGCGCTTGACGGTGCGGCAGCATCGGGCGACGCGGGGAGGGTGGCAGGCTCTGCCGCGCCGCCGGCCTTCGCCACCTTCTCGGCCTCGCGTCGGGCATATAGCTCCGCATTACTGAACGCCAAGCTGAGGCCAGCGAGGGCCAACGTGTAGGGCTCGATGCCACGAGCCGACACGCGAATGCTCTGGCCGTCGTCCGAGGGCTGCACGGTGTAATGCACGGTGCCCAGTAGGTCCTTCCCTCGCACCGTCACGCTCGGGTCGATTCGTGCTGCGCGCTGGAGCCAACTGCTGTCGGCGTTGAGGTCATGCGTGTCCGTGGCGGCGACGGTCGCCTCGCAGGTCGGGCGAGCGCCGTTCTGGCCGGGGACGGTGGCGATGCCCTGAAGGCTGATCTTGAAGTGATCCTTGCCTGCCGCGGTCACGTCCGGCACGCGGTCGGCGAACAGTTCGGTGGTGACCGCCTTCCCGACGCCCTCCCACACCAGCTGTTCGATGAGTTCCTTCGCGTCCGGCGAAGAACAGCCGGCGCGGTCGCTCGGAGAGGCCGATGCAGCCAACACCGGGACCGATGGCGCGCCGGGCGCTGCCCCCTGCGGTGTGCCCTCAGGCGAACAGGCACCGAGCACCAAGGCCACGACGGTGCCGAAGCACATTGCTAGTACACGAAACGCCATTCCCACTCCTATCTGATTGCGAAAAACTCTAAGCAATAAATCCTAAATTGGGATATTCTAAAACGGGATGTACGTTCGGTCGCGTGTCGCGCGGCCTGCAATCTCCACCGTACAAGAAGCTTCGACGGCTTCTCGCGCAGTCGCGTGCCGATGCAGGGCTAACGCAGCTTCAAGTGGCCGAGCGAGTGAAGCGCCCGCAATCCTTCGTGTCGAAGTATGAGAACGGCGAGCGGCAGTTGGACGTGATCGAATTCGTCGCCGTGTGCAAAGCACTGGGAGTGTCTGCAGCTGAGCTCGTAGCGGATCTAAGCTAGTCTGATGACCTCACCGAGATCACGAGACTTGCCGCCATCATTCCAAGCCTAGGAACCAGCGCCCCTCAGCTGACAAGCTATCAACCTTGATGCCGAGCTGCTGTGCAACTTTCCTCAACACCGCCTTAGACCAGTCGGTGACACACGAGATGAGGTGATCCTGGTTAGCACAGAACTCATAGGCAGCACCATAGGCAGCCCGACGAGAAGCGAGTGAATTACCCAACCGCGTGATATCTAGGTTGCGTCTCTTGAGTTCATCCAGCGAACTCAAGGTGTAGAACCGATCCTTAATGGCATCCAACTGCTTCTGGCCAATTCGCACTTCATAGCGCCCGTTGGTAATCGGTGCAAGTTCGACACCCAAGAATTCGGCCGGCGCGGAAGGCGAGTAGATATGAGTCTTGGTGGCATCGGCGAGCTTGGGTATTGCCAGATTCAGCTTGGACAGCTCTGCGATGCAAAACTCTTCATAGCCCTTCGCTTCCGATTCGGTAGTCGCGAGGCATAACAAATCGTCGGCATAGCGAAGGACATGCAACCCCTTCTTCACACAAGCCCGATCAAAGTCGGCGAGAAAAAGGTTGGCGAAGAAAGGTGATAGCGGCATCCCTTGGCGAACTCCTCGCCCTTCGATGATGCCCATCTTCTTAATGCGCTCGACGTGACTGCTTCGTCTTGGCTTGATCTCACATGAGATAGCGGCGAGCAGCAAAGGGTGCACAGACTTCTGCCTGACCAATCTGGCAACACGCTCGCTCAAGAGTTGCCGATCAACTTGATCAAAAAATTTGGTGATGTCAGTCTTAAAAACCCAAGGTCTTAACCTTCTGAGCTTGACGGCCGCATCAGCCGCTCGCTCTACGCCGCCTTCCGCAACAAAGCCAAAGCTCACCGGGTTCGCCATCCAACGCTGACGAGCGGTGATGCTGTCCAACACAGCTCTCTGCACAACCCGATCAGCCACCGTCGGAACGCATATCACGCGGTACTTTCCATCCTGCTTGGGGATGAAGTACGGATCAAGCGGTGAAAACTGAAATGTTCCTTGGCTCAGCCGCCGCTCCAGGACGGCGAGTTCGTCATCAAGGCGACGCTGAAAACTCGCCAACGAATGGCCGTCTCCGCCGACGCGCTCGGCACTCAGCTTGCCAAGCTTCCCGCGCGAAACCTTGTTCCACGCGGCCTTAAGTGCCGAAAATCGGGCAATGTCACCGAGGGTGCTGCTACTCATACCCTGCGCATGCGAGTCGCTAAAAAGTCCCTGAACCTGCTCGCCTAGACAGTGCCACCAATGGCCATGACAGCGTCGAAACGCACATCAAGATTGCCGTTGAAGGTCCATGTGCTCGCCGCCGCGGGGCACGTAGCACATTGTGGCCGAGGTTCGCCGTTCTGCAACCGCCACGGGAACACCATGGAAGCCGCAATCGCGACCAAAACCGTAATGATTCGCATCCGCACTGTTCCGACTCCATTCTGAGTAATAGCAGGCGGCCGCGAGCTCAAAACCTCGGCCTGGGCGGCCTGGCTCTTCGAACCAGACCGCACCGTAGTCCCGCGACCTGCACCCCCGCTCTGGCGGACCACATCACAGCTTCTATCAGCCCGCCTAGCAATATCAGGGACGGAGGGCTGCACCTCAGTGCCACCAATGGCCATGACAGCGTCGAAACGCACATCAAGATTGCCGTTGAAGGTCCATGTGCTCGCCGCCGCGGCGGGGCACGTAGCACATTCGGGCCGAGGTTCGCCGTTCTGCAACCGCCACGGGAACACCATGGAAGCCGAACACTAGATATGGTACATGAACCCCCTACCGGACGCTACATGTGGTGTGTCAAGCCGCCTAGCAAACGCAATGCGTGCACGTAGCACCACATGTCACCCAGTCGCATATCAGAAGGATGGGTAAGCGGATGGGGGAAATATTCAGACTGCCCGAGAGCCCTTGGAAGACAAGGTTGGGCGGCGGAGAGTGTGAGATTCGAACTCACGGACGCTTTCACGTCGGCAGTTTTCAAGACTGCTGGTTTAAACCACTCACCCAACTCTCCGGAATCGTCGATTTTAAGCCGACAGCGCGGCCTTACTCGTCATCGGGCAGGAACAGCGTCTGCAGGTCGCTCAGGAAGTCGAGCCCTCGCTCGGTGGGCCACACGCGGAACAGGTCGCGCGCGACGAGCCCCTTGCGCTCGGCCTCTTCCAGGCCGCGTTGGATCGACGTCATCGCCAGGCCCGTGCGTTCGCTGAACTGGGGCAGCGTGAAGCCCTGCTTCAGCCGCAGCGCATTGAGCATGAATTCGAACGGCAGGTCGGCCAGCGCAACTTCGTCGCTCTGCGACACGGCCATGCCGGCGCGCGCGTTCTCCATGTACAGGCGCGGTTCGCGATAGCGCACCTGCCGCACGATGCGGTGCGCGAAGCTCAGCTTGCTGTGCGCGCCGGAGCCAATGCCGAGGTAGTCGCCGAACTGCCAGTAGTTGAGGTTGTGCGCGCACTGGTGCCCGTCGCGTGCATAGGCCGAGACCTCGTAGCGCGACATGCCGTTCGCGCCCGTGCGCTCGGTGATGCGGTCGAGCATCGCGTAGGCGATGTCGTCCTCGGGCAGCGTGGGCGGGAACTTGGCGAACCAGGTGTTGGGCTCGATGGTGAGGTGGTAGATCGAGATGTGCGGCGGCGCAAGCGCCAAAGCCTGGGTCAGGTCGGCGTCGAGGCCTTCCATGGTCTGGCCCGGCAGGGCGTACATCAGGTCGAGGTTGAAGGTGTCGAAGGCGCTCGCGGCCTCCTCCACCGCGGCGATGGCCTGGGCGCGGTCGTGCACGCGGCCCAGCGCCGTCAGGTGCTCGTCGTTGAAGCTCTGCACGCCCACCGACAGACGCGTGACGCCGGCTGCGCGGTAGGCGCGGAAGCGGTTGCGCTCGAAGGTGCCGGGGTTGGCCTCGAGCGTGATCTCGCACTCGGGCGCGAGCTTCAGGCGCGCGCGCACGTCGCCGAGCAACCGGTCGATGGCTTGCGGCGAGAACAGGCTGGGCGTGCCGCCGCCGATGAAGATGGTGTGGACGGTGCGGCCCCAGATCAACGGCAGCGCGGCGTCGAGGTCGGCGATCAACGCGTCGATGTAGGCGGCTTCGGGAAGGCCGTCGATGTCGGCCTCGCTCGTGGCGCGCCACTCGTGCGAGTTGAAGTCGCAGTAGGGGCACTTGCGCAGGCACCACGGCAGGTGGATGTACAGCGACAGCGGCGGCAGCGCGGCGAGTTGCAGCGGGCCGGGGCGCATCCAGTGCAGCACGTCATTGGCCTGGGGAGCGCCGCCGGCTTGGGCGGGCTGGATCGGGAAGACGGTGGCCATGGGTCAGAACCAGCGCTCGCGCATCAGGGCGAGCATGGCCTGCGCGGCGCGGCCGCGGTGGCTGTTGGCGTTCTTCACGTCGGGCGGCAACTGGGCGAAGGTCTTGCCGAAGGTCGGCAGGTACATGACGGGGTCGAAGCCGAAGCCGTTGTCGCCGATGGGCGCGGGCGCGATCTCGCCGACCACGCGGCCAACGGCAATGAGCGGCTCGGGGTCGTCGTGGCTGCGCAGCGCGACGAGCGTGCTGACGAGCGCGGCGCGGCGGTTGACCACGCCGTCGAGCTGTTCGAGCAGCGCCTTCACGTTGTTGGCGTCGCCCTTGGCGTAGCCGAACTGCGTGGCGTAATAGGCGGTGTCGACGCCCGGCAGGCCGCCGAAGGCATCGACGCACAGGCCCGCGTCGTCGGCAATGGCCGGCAGGCCGGTGGCGGCGCTGGCGTGGCGCGCCTTGGTGAGCGCGTTCTCGACGAAGGTGCGGAAGGGTTCTTCAGCCTCGCCCACGCCGAGTGCCGACTGCGGCACCAGGGTGACGGACAGCTCGGCAAACAGCTGCTGGAGTTCGGCGAGCTTGCCCGCGTTGTTGGAAGCCAGAACCAGTTTCATGGAAAGTCAAAGATGGCTGTGGCGCTCGATGAATGAACGGGCGCCAGTAGCTAGTGGTTGTGGTCGTCGTTCGTTCAGTTCGAAAGCAGAGCCTGCTGCTGCAGGCTCACGAGCTCGCCGATGCCCTTCTCGGCCAGGCCGAGCAGGAGGTTCATTTCTTCGCGCGTGAAGGCCACGCCTTCGGCCGTGCCCTGCACTTCGACGAAGTGGCCGGCGCCGGTCATGACGACGTTCATGTCGGTGTCGCAGGCAGAGTCTTCGGTGTACTCGAGGTCGAGCAGCGGCGTGCCTTCGACGATGCCCACCGAGATGGCGGCCACCTGGCCCTTGATGGGCGAGGTCTTGAGCGCGCCGGAGGCCAGCAGCTTGTCGACGGCGTCCTGTGCGGCCACGAAGGCGCCGGTGATGGCCGCAGTGCGCGTGCCGCCGTCGGCCTGCAGCACGTCGCAGTCGAGGTGGATGGTGCGTTCGCCCAGCGCGGCGAGGTCGAACACGGCGCGCATCGAGCGGCCGATGAGGCGCTGGATTTCCTGCGTGCGGCCGGTCTGCTTGCCCTTGGCGGCCTCGCGGCTGCTGCGGGTGTGGGTGGCGCGCGGCAGCATGCCGTATTCGGCCGTGACCCAGCCTTCGCCGCTGCCCTTCTTGTGCGGCGGCACCTTTTCTTCGACCGAGGCGGTGCACAGCACGCGGGTCTGGCCGAACTCGATGAGCACGGAGCCCTCGGCGTGGATGGTGAAACCGCGGGTGATGCGCACGGGGCGCAGCTGGTCGGCGGCGCGGCCGCCGCTTCGTGTGAAAGCAGTCATGTGTCTGGAGGAAACCGAAAAAGAAAAAGAAAAACCGCGAGACCCGATCAGGAGATCAGGTCTTGCGGGCGGCTGAGCGGCGGATGGCTTCGTTGATCTCGGCGATGGAGCGCTCGATGGCGTCTTCGTCGAGGTCGTCGATCTCGCTGTCGGACGGCATGCCGGCCTGGATGGTCGAGGCGAACACGCCGTCGTCGATGGTTTCGGTGGACACGCCCCGGTCGTCGCCGGGCGTCTCGGGCATTTCCCACTCGAGCGCGATCAGCGTCACGTTGTCGCTGTGGGCGCCGCCCTTGCGCAGCGCCATCTCGGCGAGGTCGGGCGCGGCGTCGGACACGGGCTTGCCTGACGACAGGGTGTGCACGATGACGGCGTCGTCGAGCACGCCCCAGACGCCGTCGGAGCACAGCATGAGGCGGTCACCGCGCTGCAGCGGCAGCGGCGCCGACACGTCGAACAGCGGCGTGGTCGGCGAGCCCAGGCAGGTCAGCAGCAGGTTGCGGTTGACCGGTGCGTCGGTGGCGCCGTGGGGCTTGGGGCGCTCGGCATGCGAGTGGTCGCGCGTGCGGGTCAGCAGGCGGCCGTCGCGCACGACGTACAGGCGCGAATCGCCGCAATGCAGCCAGGTGGCGGTGGCGTTCTGCAGCACGGCCGCGACGACGGTGGTGCGGGGCGTGTCGAGCATCGCCTTGTGGCTCGCGTACCGCATGATCTGCTGGTGCGCCGACATGGCCGATTCGGCCAGGAAGGCCTTCACGTCCTTCACGGTGGGGCGGGCCTCGCGCTGGTACAGCGCGGCGATGGTCTGCAGCGCCAGCTGGGCTGCCACTTCGCCTTCAGGATGGCCGCCCATGCCGTCGGCGAGCACGAACAGACCCGACTCCCGCGTGTAGCAGTAGCCCATGCGGTCTTCGTTCTTGAGACGGCCACCCTTGCGGCTGACCTGGAACACGGAGAACTTCATGTCGATCAGGCCGGACGGGTGGTGGGCGCGGCGGCGCGCGGCAGGCTCTTCTTGTCGAAGGAGCGGATGTTGTCGATCGACAGGCGCACCTTTTCGCCGACCGTGAGCTTGGTGTAGCGGCGCTCGCCTTCGCGGCTGAGTTCCTTTTGCAGCGCAAACACCGACTGCGGACGCGAGAGCGGGTCGAGCGACATGCACCACTCGACCACCTCGATGAGGTTGTCGGAATACACGCCGCGCAGGCGCGACAGCGACAGGCTCAGGCGGTCTTTCTCGATGCGCCGGGGCGCGTCGTTGGGCGGATAGCCCTGCATGCAGGCGTAGATGCAGGCGCCGATGGCGTAGATGTCGGTCCAGGGGCCCATCGACGAATCGCGCCGGTACATCTCGGGCGCGGCGAAGCCGGGCGTGTACATGGGGCGGATGAAGATGCCCTCTTTGCTGAGCACTTCGCGCGCGGCGCCGAAGTCGATCAACACGGCACGGTCGTCGTCGGTGACGAAGATGTTGGCGGGCTTGATGTCCAGGTGCAGCATCTTGTACTGGTGGACGATGCGCAGGCCGCGCAGGATTTCGTCGAACAGCGAACGGATGGTCGATTCGCGGAACACCTTCTGCCGCTTGAGGTCTCGTGCCGTGACCACGAAATCCTGCAGGGTCGCGCCCTCCAGGTAGTTCATGACCATGTAGACGGTCTCGTTTTCGCGGAAGAAATTGAGCACGCTGACAACCGACGCATGCGAAATCTGCGCGAGCGAGCGGCCTTCTTCGAAAAAGCTCTTGAGCCCCAGGCGGTACAGGGACAGCTTCTCGGGCGGCACCTGCGGCGCCAGCTCGCCGGGGCCCCGGGTGGCGAGCGACGAAGGCAGGTATTCCTTGACGGCGACCTGCTGGCCGTTCGGGTCGATCGCGAGGTAGACCACGCCGAAACCGCCCGCGGAAAGCCGGCGAACAACGCGATATCCGCCAATGACCGTATCGGGCAACAGGGGCGTAGGCTTGACCTTTGACATAATCCGGGAGTTTCGCCCGAAGGCGATGGTGCGGCAAGCGAACGCTGTACCGACGCCTCGGTGCTTGCAAGCAAAACCACAGTGAGGCGCAATGCCAGTTTACAGCATGACCGGCTACGCCAGCGGCCAGAACGGCCCCGCAGGCAGCCACTCCGAAGCCGATGCACGGCCCTCCGCCGCGGGCCGACTCGGGGTCGAAATCCGCTCGGTCAACAGCCGCTTTCTCGACCTCACCTTCAAGCTCCCCGAGGAGCTGCGCCAGCATGAGACTGCGCTGCGCGAGCTGCTCACGGGCAAGCTCAAGCGCGGCAAGGTCGAGGTGCGCGCAGCCATCGAGAACACGTCCCAGGCGGGCGTGGTCGAGCCCTCCGTCAAGCTGCTTCAGCGGCTGAACGGCGTGCAGGACGGCATCCGCGCCTGGCTGCCCGGCGCCCGCGAGCTCAGCGTGGCCGACGTGCTGCGCCTGGCCGGCAGCGACGGCGCCGCCCGCGGCGACTGGGGCCCCGACCTGCTCGACGTGGCAGGCAAGGCCCTGGAGGCCCTGATCTCCGCCCGCCAGCGCGAAGGCGCCCGGCTGGCCAAGATGCTAGAGGCGCACCTGGCGCAGCTGCGCACGCTGGTGCAGCAGGCCGGTCCGCTGGTGCCGCAGCTGGTCGAACAGCAGCGCACCCGTTTCCTGGAGCGCTGGCAGGAGGCCATGGGCCTGACCGCCGGCACGGGCGGCACGCTGCCCGAAGCCGCCCAGGACCGCGCCCTGACCGAAGCCACCGCCTTCGCGATCCGCATCGACGTGGCGGAAGAGCTCACGCGGCTGAATTCGCACCTCGACGAGATCGAGCGGCTGCTCAAGAAGGGCGGCGAGATCGGCAAGCGGCTGGATTTCCTGATCCAGGAACTGCACCGCGAAGCCAACACCCTGGGCTCCAAGTCGGCAGCCTTGGAACTCACGCGCATCGGCGTGGACATGAAGGTCCTCATCGAGCAGATGCGCGAGCAGGTGCAGAACATCGAATGACGACGAGCCTCCCCATGGACTACCCCGGCAATATCTTCGTGGTCGCTGCGCCCAGCGGCGCTGGCAAATCGAGCCTGGTCAAGGCGCTCATGGAGCTCGACTCGGCCGTTCAGCCCTCGGTCTCCCACACCACGCGCCCCCCGCGCGGACAGGAAAAGCACGGTCGGGAGTACTTTTTCGCCTCCCCGACCGAGTTCGACGCCCTCATCGCAGCCGACGGCTTCGTCGAATGGGCCCATGTGCACGGCCACCGCTACGGCACGTCGAAGAAGGCGGTCGAGGAGCGGGTGGCCCTGGGCACCGACGTGATCCTCGAAATCGACTTCCAGGGCGCGCTGCAGATCCGCAAGACCTTTGCCAATGCGGTCATGATCTTCATCCTCCCGCCCAGCTGGGAAGAGCTGCGCTCCCGCCTCGAGCGGCGCGGCGAAGACAGCGCGGCGGTGATCGAACTGCGCCTGAAGAACGCGGCCGAAGAGATGGCCCAGGCCGGAAAATTCGATTTCGTTATAATCAACGAGTTATTTGAGCGCGCGCTTTTCGATCTCAAGGCGATCGTCCACGCGCAGCGGCTGCGGTATTCCGCACAGCGCAGAGCCCGTGCCGATACGTTCGCCGCACTGAACATCCCTTGAAATCCCCGCTCACCGACCGAAAGAATTCATCATGGCCCGCATCACCGTCGAAGATTGTCTCGTTCAGATCCCGAACCGTTTCCAGCTCGTTCTCGCCGCCACATACCGTGCGCGCATGCTGAGCCAAGGCCACGCACCCAAGATCGAGAGCAAGAACAAGCCCGCCGTCACGGCCCTGCGCGAAATCGCCGAAGGCAAGATCGGCATCGAGATGCTCAAGAAAGTGCCGGGCTGATCTGACGCAGCCCCGCAACGAAAAGGCACCGCATTGCGGTGCTTTTTTTACGTCTGGACGCGTCCACAGAGCGGTCACGCTAAAGTGGTAGCCATGAGCGCGGTCGCCAAACCTCCGTCCCCCACGCCGAAACCGAGTCCGGCGGCGCTGAACGCGGCCGCCGCGAGTTTTGCCGCGCTGACGGCCCGCCTCGACTACCTCAGCCCCGAAGACACCGAGCTGGTTCGCCGGGCCTACCGCTTCGCCGACGAGGCCCACCTCGGGCAGTTGCGCAACAGCGGCGAGCCGTACATCACCCACCCCATCGCCGTGGCGGCGCAGTGCGCCGAATGGAAGCTCGACGCCCAGGCGCTCATGGCCGCGCTGCTGCACGACGCCATCGAGGATTGCGGGGTCACCAAGCCGGAACTCATCGAGCGCTTCGGCGCCCCGGTTGCCGAGCTGGTCGACGGGCTCACCAAGCTCGACAAGCTGCAGTTCAACACGCGCGAAGAAAACCAGGCCGAGTCCTTCCGCAAGATGCTGCTGGCCATGGCGCGCGACGTGCGCGTCATCCTGGTCAAGCTGGCCGACCGCACGCACAACATGCGCACGCTGGCCGATGCGCCGCGCGAGAAGTGGGCCCGCATCTCGCGCGAAACGCTGGAGATCTACGCCCCCATCGCGCACCGACTGGGCCTGAACCAGACCTACCGCGAACTGCAGGACCTGTCGTTCCGCCACCTCAAGCCCTGGCGCTACGCCACGCTGGCCAAGGCCGTCGCCAAGGCGCGCGGACGACGACGCGACCTGATCCAGAAGGTGCAGAAAGAGGTCGAGACGGCCTTCTCCGCCGCCGGCATGACGCTGCGCATCGCGGGCCGCGAGAAAACGCTCTATTCCATCTACCGCAAGATGGAAGAAAAACACCTGAGCTTCGCGCAGGTCACCGACATCTACGGCTTCCGGCTCATCGTGCCGAACGTGATCGCCTGCTACACCGGCCTGGGCATCCTGCACCAGATGTACAAGCCGCTGCCGGGCAAGTTCAAGGACCACATCGCGATCGCCAAGCTCAACGGCTACCAGTCGCTGCACACCACGCTGGTGGGCCCTGCGGGCGTGAGCGTGGAGTTCCAGCTGCGCACCGAGGCCATGCACGTCGTGGCCGAATCGGGCGTGGCAGCGCACTGGCTCTACAAGGCTGCCGAGCCCAATGCCGCGAGCAACGACCGGCTGGGCACCAAGTGGCTGCAGTCGCTGCTCGACATCCAGGATGAGACACGCGACGCCGCCGAGTTCTGGGACCACGTCAAGGTCGACCTGTTCCCCGACGCCGTCTACGTCTTCACGCCCAAGAGCCAGATCATGGCGCTGCCGCGCGGCGCCACGGTGGTCGACTTCGCGTACGCCATCCACAGCAACATCGGCGACCACACCTCGGCCGCGCGCATCAACGGCGACCAGGTCCCGCTGCGCACCGAGCTGAAGAACGGCGACGTGGTCGAAGTGATCACCGCCCCCGTGTCCACGCCCAATCCCGCGTGGCTGGGCTTCGTGCGCACCGGCCGGGCACGCTCCAAGATCCGCCACTACCTGAAGACGCTGGCGCATGCCGAGTCCGAAGGCCTGGGCGAGAAGCTGCTGGCGCAGGCGCTGCGCGCCGAAGGCCTGGGCAAGCTGCCCGAGGAAGACGACGAACACCAGGCGCTGTGGGAAAAGCTGCTGCGCTTCACCGGCAACCGCACCCGCGCCGAGCTGCTGACCGACATCGGCCTGGGCAAGCGCATCGCGAGCATCGTCGCCAAGCGGCTCATGGCGCTGCTGGCCGAGATCGGCGAGCGCCCCGACGCCCTGCTGCTCAGCCGCGAGCGCTTCACCTCGCACGAGGCGGTGTCGCAAGGCGCCGTCACGCTCGACGGCAGCGAGAACTCTTCCGTGCGCTTTGCGCAGTGCTGCCGACCCATTCCCGGTGACCAGATCGTCGGCTATCTCGGACACGGCGAAGGGCTGGTGGTGCACACCGACGACTGCGGCGTGGGCCAGCGCCTGCGCAACAAGGACAGCGAACGCTTCTTCGCCGTCGAATGGGCCGACGAGCCCACGCGTGCCTTCGAGACCGGCGTGGTCATCACCGTGCGCAACGACAAGGGCGTGCTGGCCCGCGTGGCGGCCACCCTGGCCGACGCCGAGGCCGACATCACGCACGTGGAAATGGCCGACGAGACCCCGCAGGATTCGACCGACCTGCGCTTCGTGATCGCGGTGCGCGACCGCACGCACCTCGATGCCGTGCTGCGCGCCGCGCGCCGGACCGCGTCGGTGCTGACCGCGGCGCGGACGATTCCGGCGCCCTGAGCTCGCTCGCCCGTCAGTTCGCCGGCGTGCGCGGCGCCGGATAGCTCACCGACAGAATCTCCACCTCGTGCGCCCCGCCGGGCGTCACGAGCTTCACCACGTCGCCTTCGCGCGCTTTCAGCAGCGCACGCGCGATCGGTGAAATCCAGCTGACCTCCGACTTGGCGCTCTCGGCCTCGTCGATGCCGAGGATCGTGACGCTGCGCTCCTCGCCGGTTTCGTCGGCGTAGCGGACCGTGGCGCCGAAGAAGACCTGGTCGCGGCCATGGTGCACCGACGGATCGGTGATCTCCGCGATCTCGAGCCGCTTGCCGAGGAAACGGATGCGCCGGTCGATCTCGCGCAGGCGCTTCTTGCCGTAGAGGTAGTCGCCGTTCTCGGAGCGGTCACCGTTCTTCGCGGCCCAGTGCACGGCCTCGACGACCTTGGGGCGCTCCTCGTCCATCAGCTGCAGCAGTTCGTCGCGCAGGCGCGCGTAGCCCTCGGGCGTGATGTAGTTCTTGCTGCCCGCCGGCAGCGCGGGTGCGGCGCCGCCTGCGCCGTCATCGTCGTCGTCCGCATCGGCGTCCGACTCCTTGGTGAATGCCTTGTTCAATGCAGAGCCCTTCAAATCGGAAATACTGGGCGCCCTTGCCGCGCCCTACAAGCCGGTGAGTTTGCCGCAACCGCAATGCCCAGGAGACAGGAGCCCCCGTGATCGCCACCGGACATTTCCCATACCGTCGCCATGTCTCGGCGGGGCTTCATTTGTACGCTCTCGCGGTCCTTGCTGCCGCACTGGGCTTTCTTCCCGTGGACACCCACGCCAGGACGCAGACCTGCTTCGTCGTGAGCATCCACAGCGGCGACACCCTCACCGCCCGCTGCGGCGACGCGGCCAGCGCCAGTGCGTGGCGCCGCGTGCGCCTGCAGGGCATCGAGGCGCCAAAGCCGGGGCAGCCCTTCGCCGAGCAGGCCCGACAGAAGATGCACGACATGGTCCGCCTGAAGCCAGCGAACGTCGACTGCGACGCGTCCACATCCCATGCCCGCGAGCGCATCTGCCGCGTGATGGTGACGCCGGACTCGGCACCCAACGGCCCGAGGACGCTCGACGCAGGCTTGGCATTGCTGACCGTCGGATTGGCGCGCTGGCAGCCCGCACAGGCGCAACGCCTGTCGCCCCAGGAGCGCGGGCAGTATGAATTCGCGGAGGAAGAAGCCAGGGCCAAGCGGGCCGGCCTCTGGAAGGACGTGCGACCGGCGCGTCCTTGATGCGGGCACGGTGCAATGACCGGCCAAAGAAAAAGGGTTAGCTCGAAAAACGAGCTAACCCTTGAAGAGTGGTGCGGCTGGCAGGAATTGAACCCACGACCCCTTGGTTCGTAGCCAAGTACTCTATCCAACTGAGCTACAGCCGCACAGCTTTCGATTATAGCGTGTTTTTTCGCCCGTCCCAACCTTTGTGATCGAAAGCTGAAAATACGGACAACGGCCGCCCGCAATGGGGCTTGTTGCAACGCATCCGGCCCGCGCCGCTCCAAAGTGACCCTTCCGACCCGGTACACTCCGCCCCGCCCGGAATAAGCCTGGGCCGCCGTAGGCAACACGGCGCCATACCATCCAAGGAATACTGAATGAACCGCATCGAACTGGTCGAGAAGATCGCCACCACCCACAACCTGAGCAAGGCCGAGGCCGCACGCGTCCTCGAAACGATCACCAGCAGCGTCGTCGCTGCCGTGAAGAAGGGCGATTCGGTCCAGCTGGTCGGCTTCGGTACTTTCAAGCAAGTCGCACGCGCTGCACGCTCGGGCTTCAACCCCCAGGCCGGCACCAAGATCAAGATCGCCGCCACCAAGGTGCCGAAGTTCGTCGCCGGCGCTGCCTTCAAGGCCGCCATCGACCCCAAGGCCGCCAAGCGCAAGGCTGAAAAGGCCGCTGCTGCACCCGCTGCCAAGAAGGCCGCCGCTCCGAAGAAGGCCGCCGTCACCAAGGCTGCTGTCACGAAGGCAGTCGTCGCCAAGGCTCCCGCCAAGAAGGCCGTCGCCAAGAAGAAGTAAGACGCATGGTGCGACGCTGCGCAGGCCCGGCCTGGCAGCTGTCCGTATCGACGTCAAAAAGCCGCCCTCGGGCGGCTTTTTTGTGGGCGCTTGCCGCGCAGCGAATGCGGGCAGCAAAACCCTCTGTGCGAGGGCCCCAAACGAAAATAGCCTGGAAGAGAAACTCTTCCAGGCTATTCGAGAGATGGTGCGGCTGGCAGGAATTGAACCCACGACCCCTTGGTTCGTAGCCAAGTACTCTATCCAACTGAGCTACAGCCGCGCAGCCTTGAATTCTACCCCGCCGAAAGCGCTGTTCCGGCGAGGCCTTCAAAAAAGCTTCACGGCCTTGTGATGCGACGGCCTCAGGCCACCTGTTCGCCGCCCTCCTGCGCCTTGCGCCCCATCAACCTTGCGGCCACGCGCTTCACCAGCAGGTAGAACAGCGGCACGAAGAAGATGCCCAGTGCCGTCGCCGCGAGCACGCCGCCGAACACGCCGGTGCCGATCGCGACCTGGCTGCCCGAGCCCGCGCCGGTGGCCACGGCCAGCGGGATCACGCCCGCCAGGAAGGCCAGAGAGGTCATCAGGATCGGCCGCAGCCGCAGGCGCGCGCCTTCGGCCACCGCTTCGAGCAGCGGCACGCCACGGCGCAGCGCGGCCTCCGCGAACTCGATGATCAGGATCGCGTTCTTGGCCGACAGCCCGATGGTCGCGAGCAGGCCGACCTGGAAGTAGATGTCGTTCGACAGCCCGCGCAGCGCTGCCGCGATCACCGCGCCGAGCACGCCCAGCGGAATCACCAGCATCACCGACACCGGCACCGACCAGCTCTCGTACAGCGCCGCCAGGCACAGGAAGACCACGAGGATCGACAGCGCGAACAGCAGCGGCGCCTGCCCGCCCGACAGCCGCTCCTGGTACGACAGGCCGCTCCAGGCCTGGCCCGTGCCGCTCTGCTTCTTCGCGAGGGTCTCGATGGCCGCCATGGCCGTGCCCGAGCTGGTGCCCTGCGCGGCCGCGCCCTGGATCTGCACCGCGGGCAGGCCGTTGTAGCGCTCGAGCTGCGACGCGCCCTGCGACCAGCGCGTGGTGGCGAAGGCCGAGAACGGCGTCATCGCGCCCGTGCTGCCGCGCACGAACCACTGGCCGATGTCGTCCGGCGCCGAGCGGTACGGTGCATCAGCCTGCACGTACACGCGCTTCACGCGGCCGCGGTCGATGAAGTCGTTGACGTAGCTGCCGCCCCAGGCAATGCCCAGCGTGGTGTTCACGTCGTCCAGCGACAGCCGCAGGGCCGAGGCCTTCAGCTGGTCGATGTCGACCTGCAGCTGCGGCGTGCCCGCCACGCTGTTGGCGCGCACCGACTGCAGGCGCGGGTCCTTGTTGGCCTCGCGCACCAGTTTTTCGCGTGCCTGCAACAGCCGCTCGGCGCCCATGCCCGAGGTGTCCTGCAGCCAGAACTCGAAGCCGTTCGATTCGCCCAGCCCTTCGATGGGCGGCGGCACCATGCCGAAGACCTCGGCGTCGCGCTGCTGCTTGGCCAGCGCCTTGCCGGCACGCTCGACGATGGCGTGCGCACGCTTGTCGGCGCTGGCGCGTTCGGACCAGTCCTTCAGCGAGACAAACGCCATGCCCATGTTCTGCCCCGAGCCGCTGTAGCTCCAGCCGGTGAGCGTGAAGATGGTGTCGGTCGTGTCCTTCTCGGTCTCGAGAAAATGCTTTTCGATGGCGCGGTTCACTTCGTCGGTGCGGCCCGAGGTGGCGCCGGCCGGCAGCGTCGCGATCACCATCACGCTGCCCTGGTCCTCTTCCGGCAGGAAGCCGCCGGGCAGGCTCAGGTACAGCAGGCCCATGCCGGCCACGATGGCGACGTACACGGCCGTGAAGCGCAGCGGCTTGCGCAGGATGCGGCCCAGCACGCCCACGTAGCGACCCTGCGCGGCGTCGAAGCGGCGGTTGAAGGCGCCCAGGAAGCCGCGCGTGCGCGGCGGCACACCGGCCTTCAGGAAGCGCGCGCACAGCGCCGGGATGAGCACGATGGCCACCACCACCGACAGCACCATCGACGCGATGATGGTCACCGAGAACTGCCGGTAGATCACGCCCACCGAGCCGCCGAAGAAGGCCATGGGCAGGAACACCGCCGATACCACCACCGCGATGCCGACCAGCGCGCCGGTGATCTCCTTCATCGATTTGATCGTGGCGGCCTTCGCATCGAGCCCCTCTTCGTGCATGACGCGCTCGACGTTCTCCACCACCACGATGGCGTCGTCCACCAGCAGGCCGATGGCCAGCACCATGCCGAACAGCGTGAGCACGTTGATCGAATAGCCGAAGGCCGCCAGCACGCCGAAGGTGCCCAGCAGCACCACCGGCACGGTGATCGCGGGGATCACCGTGGCGCGCCAGTTCTGCAGGAAGAGGAACATCACGACCACCACCAGCGCGATGGCCTCCAGCAGCGTCCGGATGACCGACTGGATCGAGATCTTGACGAAGCGGGTCGTGTCTTCCGCGTAGGCCACGCGCAGGCCCGCAGGCAGCGAGCGCTCGAGCTCGGCGATGCGCGCCTTCACCGCGCGGGCGGTGGTCAGCGCGTTGGCGCCGGGCGCCAGCATCACGGCCGAGCCCGCGGCCGGGTGCCCGTTCAGGCGTGTGGTCTCGGCATACGACTCGCTGCCGATCTCCACGCGCGCCACGTCGCCCAGCCGCACCACGGCGCCGTCGGCCTGCGTCTTGAGCACGATGGCCTTGAACTGGTCGGGCGTCTGCAGCCGCGACATCGCGGTGACAGTGGCGTTCAGGTGCTGCGTCGGCGCCGACGGCCGCGCGCCGATCTCGCCCACCGACACCTGCGTGTTCTGCGCGGTGATGGCGGCCGTGACGTCGGACGGCATCAGCTGGTAGCTGGCCAACCGGTGCGGGTCGAGCCAGATGCGCATGGCGTACGCCGCGCCGAAGGCCTGCACCGAGCCCACGCCGTCGACGCGGCTGATCGGGTCGCGCAGGTTGCTGGCCATCCAGTCGGCGATGTCGGTGTCGGTGCGCTGGCCGGTCTCGTCGTAGAGCGCCACGATCAGCAGGAAGTTGTTCTGCGACTTCGCGACCGTCACGCCCTGCTGCTGCACCGCCTGCGGCAGCCGGCTGGTGGCCTGGCTGACCTTGTTCTGCACCTGCACCTGCGCGGTGTCGGGGTCGATGCCCTGGCGGAAGGTGACGTTGATCTCGGCCCAGCCGGCGGCGCTGCTGGTCGACTTGAAATACATCAGGCCGTCGATGCCCTTGAGCTGCTGCTCGAGCACCTGCGTGACGCTGTTTTCCACCGCCTGCGCCGAGGCGCCGGGGTAGTTGGCCGACACGACCACGGTCGGCGGCGCGATGTCCGGGTACTGCGACACCGGCAGCGTGCGAATGGCCACGCCGCCGGCCAGCATGATGAGGATGGCAATGACCCAGGCGAAGACGGGCCGCTGGATGAAGAAATGAGCGATCACGGGAGGTTGCGATTTCTCGTCAATCGGCCGGGGAAGGCGCGGCGGCGGACGATGCGCCCGCCGTGGACACCGGCACCGGCTTCACTTTTTCGCCGGGGCGCGCGCGCTGCAGGCCGTCGACCACCAGGCGGTCGCCCTCGCGCAGGCCCCGGGTCACGACCCAGTGCTCGCCCTCGGTGCTGCGCACTTCGAGCGCGCGCAGCTCGACCTTGTTGTCGGCCGCCACCACCAGCGCGGTCGGCTCGCCCTTCTCGTTGCGGGCCACGCCGCGCTGCGGCGCCAGGATGGCCTGGCGCTCCACGCCAGACTCGACCTGCGCGCGCACGTACATGCCGGGCAGCAGCAGCCCTTGCGGGTTCGGGAATTCCGCGCGCAACGTGACCGAGCCGGTGGCCTCGTCGACGGCCACTTCAGAGAACTTCAGCGTGCCGGCATGCGGGTAAGGCAGGCCGTCTTCCATGCGCAGGCGGACCTGGGTGCTGGCGGGCGCCATGTCGCCCGAGATGAAGCGACGCTTGAGCTTCGTCAGTTCCAGGCTCGACTGCACCACGTCGACATAGATCGGGTCGAGCCGCTGGATCGTGGCCAGCGCCATCGCCTGGCCCGGCGCCACGAGCGCGCCTTCAGTCACGGCGGAGCGGCCGATGCGTCCCGCGATGGGCGCGGTGATGCGCGTGAAGTCGAGGTTGATGCGCGCCGCCTTCACGGCCGCCTGCGCGGCCGTCACGCCGGCTTGCGCCTGCACCAGCGTCGCCTGCGCCTCTTCGTGTTCCTGCCTGCTCACGGCATTGGCCTTGACCAGTTCGCCAAAGCGATCGGCCTTGCCGCGCAGGCTGGCGATGGTGGCCTGCGAGGTGGCCAGCGTGGCCTGCGCCTGCTCGTGCGCGGCCTCGAACGGGCCGGGCTCGATCTCGTACAGCACCTGGCCCGCGCGGACCATGCCGCCCTCTTCGAACAGCCGCTTGCGCACGATGCCGTTGACCTGTGGCCTCACCTCGGAGACGCGGTAGGCGGCCGTGCGGCCCGCGAGCTCGGTGTGCACAGCCACGTCGCTGGCGTGCAGCGCCACCACGCCGACTTCGGGCGGCGCGTCATCGGTGGTGGAAGCCTGCTTGGCGCCGCATGCAGCGAGCGCGAGCAGGGACATCGGAAGCAGGAGCTTGAAAAGCGGGGTCATGGCCATCGGGAATCGCAGTGCGGCGTGCGCAGGGATCACCCGGCTCGTTACATTTGCACTCAAATGGTGCATTCTGCCTTCGATGTTGCATTGCAACCTGAAGGAATCCTGTGTTTGCCGTAGGTGAAATCGGCGGCGGCCGGGAGCCTCACCTGCCCACGACACCGACAAAGAAAAAGGCCGCGCAATGCGGCCTTCGTCGGGGTGTCTACAGAGGGGGAATGTGTGGTGGTAGGCCGTGAGTGGCTTGAACACTCGACCAACGGATTATGAGTCCGCTGCTCTAACCAACTGAGCTAACGGCCCACGCGGGCCCGATTCTATGCGCCGCGCGCGGCCGCTTACTTGCGGTGGCTCAGCGCGTTACTCACCAGCCGCGACGTGATGTCCACGATCTGGATCATGCGGTCGTACGGCATGCGCGTCGGGCCGATCACGCCCAGCGTACCCACCACCTGGCCGTCGACCTCGTAGTTGGCGCTGACGATGGACAGCTCCTCGAACGGCACGACCTGGCTTTCGCCGCCGATGAAGATGCGCACGCCCTCGGCCTTGCTCGACACGTCGAGCAGCCGCATCAGCTGCGCCTTCTCCTCGAAGAGGTCGAACGCGCGCCGCAGCTGCCCCATGTCGCTGGAAAAATCGGTCACCGACAGCAGGTTGCGCTCGCCCGAAATCACGACGTCATCGGCCTGCGCATCGGTGAGCACTTCGGAGCTGACCTGCACCGCGGCCTGCATCAGCGCGGCGATTTCACCGCGCAGCTTCTCGACCTCGGACTGCAGCCGGTCGCGCACCTGCTCGATCGTCAGGCCCGCGAAATGCGCGTTGATGTAGTTCGAGGCTTCCACCAGCTGCGACTGCGAGTAGTCGGACTCGGGGAAGATCACGCGGTTCTGCACGTCGCCATCGGGCGACACGATGATCACCAGCAGCCGCCGCTCCGACAGGCGCAAGAATTCGATCTGCTTGAACACCGAGACGCGCCGCGGCGCCATCACGACGCCCACGAACTGCGACAGGTTCGACAGCAGGTGCGCGGCGTTGGCGATCACCTTCTGCGGCTGGTCGGCCGCCAGGCTCGGCGTGCTCATCTGCTCGCGCTGCGCGGTCAGCATGGTGTCGACGAAGAGCCGGTAGCCGCGCGTGGTCGGCACGCGTCCGGCCGAGGTGTGGGGGCTGGCGATGAGCCCCAGCGCCTCGAGGTCGGACATGACGTTGCGGATGGTCGCAGGCGAGAGATCCAGCCCTGCCGAACGCGAGAGCGTGCGCGATCCGACGGGTTGCCCATCGGCGATGTAACGCTCGACCAGCGTCTTCAACAGCAACTTGGCACGGTCGTCCAGCATTGCAAGATTTTAGTGTTGTAATTTGTGAGCTATGACCTCACGCTTTCGTCACGTCGCCCTGATCGGCAAATACCAGGCTTCCGGCGCCCGGGCGCAAGCCGATGCACGCGACGGCGTGATGGAAGGCATCGGCGCCTTCCTCGAATCGCAGGGTTGCACGGTGTTCGTGGAGCGTTCGTCCTGCGAGGACACCGACGCCCCGCCGCACCCGCGCTACCAGGCGCTGTCGGTCGAGGAAATCGGCCAGCGCTGCGACCTCGGCCTCGTGGTCGGCGGTGACGGCACCATGCTCGGCATCGGCCGGCAGCTCGCGTGCTACGGCATCCCGCTCATCGGCATCAACCGCGGGCGGCTCGGCTTCATCACCGACATCCCGCTGGACAACTACCAGGCCACGCTGATCCCGATGCTGGCCGGCGAATACGAAGAAGACCACCGCAGCCTGATGCATGCGCAGGTGCTCCGCGACGAGGCCGTGGTGTTCGACGCGCTCGCGATGAACGACGTGGTGGTCAACCGCGGCGCCACCTCGGGCATGGTCGAGATGCGCGTGTCGGTGGGCCGCCATTTCGTGGCCAACCAGCGCGCCGACGGGCTGATCATCGCCTCGCCCACGGGCTCGACGGCCTACGCGCTGTCGGCCGGCGGGCCGCTGCTGCATCCGGCGGTGCCGGGCTGGGTGATGGTGCCGATCGCGCCGCACACGCTGTCCAACCGCCCCGTGCTGCTGCCCGACGCCGACGAGATCGTGATCGAGCTGGTGAGCGGTCGCGACGCCAGCGCCAATTTCGACATGCAGTCGCTCGCCTCGCTCGCCATCGGCGACCGCGTGGTGGTGCGCCGCTCCGACTTCCGGGTGCGCTTCCTGCACCCGCGCGGCTGGAGCTACTTCGACACGCTGCGGAAAAAACTCCATTGGAACGAAGGGGGCTCCTGAATGAAGGACCACGCCCCCAGCTTGAGGACGAACTGAGATGGCTTTGCGACGCATCGCACTGCGCGACTTCGTGATCGTGCGGTCCCTTGAACTCGACCTGTCCGCCGGCTTCACGGTGCTGACCGGGGAAACCGGCGCCGGCAAGTCCATCCTGATCGACGCACTGCAGCTGGCGCTGGGCAACCGCGCCGACGCCGGCGCCGTGCGCGAAGGCGCCGAGCGGCTCGACGTGAGCGCCGAGTTCGACGCCGACCCGGCCTTGGCCGGCTGGCTCGACGAAGGCGGCTTCGAGGCGGGCGACGGCCTGCTGCTGCGCCGCACGGTCGACCTGCAGGGACGCAGCCGCGGCTGGATCAACGGCAGCCCCGCCACCGCCACGCAATTGCGCGAACTGGGCGACCGCCTGCTCGACATCCACGGCCAGCACGCCTGGCAGAGCCTGACCCGCCCCGAGGCCGTGCGCGGCCTGCTCGACGCCTACGCCGGCGCGCGCACCGACGCGCTCGACGCCGCCTGGCAGAGCTGGCGCCAGGCGCTCTCGGCGCTCGACCACGCACGCTCGGCGCAAGACTCGCTGCAGCGCGAGCGCGAGCGGCTGCAGTGGCAGATTTCCGAAGTCGCCAAGCTCGCGCCGGGCGCCGACGAGTGGGACGAGCTCTCGACCCACCATTCGCGCATCTCGAACGCGCAGGCCCTCATCGACGCCGCCCAGGGCGCGAGCCAGGCGCTCGAAGACGACGACAACGGCGCCCTCGCCGCCCTCACGCGCGCCGCGACGCTGCTGCAGAACTGCGAACACATCGAGCCTGAATTCCGCACGCTGGGCGAGGTGCTCGCCTCCTGCGTGGCGCAGGCCTCGGACGCGGCCCACTCGCTGCACGGCTACCTGCGCGACACCGACACCGATCCCAAGACCCTCGCCGAACTCGATGAACGCATGGGCCTGTGGATGTCGCTCGCGCGCCGCTACAAGCGCACGCCGGCCGAGCTGCCCGTGCTGCTGGCCGGCTGGCAGGCAGAGCTGCAGGCGCTCGATGCGCAAAGCGACCTCGAAGGTCTGGAGCGCGCCGAGCAGAACACGCAGCAGGCCTACATGAAGGAAGCCAAGGCCCTCGGCAAGATTCGCAAGCAGGCCGCGCCGCGCCTTGCGCAGGCCGTCACGCAGGCGATGCAGGGCCTGGGCATGCAGGGCGGGCGTTTCGACGTCGAACTGCAGCCGCTGGCACAGCCCGGCCGCGCCGGCCTCGAAGAAATTTCGTTCCTGGTGGCCGGCCACGCCGGCAGCACGCCGCGCGCCATCGGCAAGGTGGCCTCGGGCGGCGAGCTCTCTCGCATCGCGCTGGCCATCGCCGTGACGACCAGCGAACTGGGCGCCGCGCAGACGCTGATCTTCGACGAGGTCGATGCAGGCGTGGGCGGAGCGGTGGCCGAAACCGTCGGCCGCCTCATGAAGCAACTCGGCCGCGACCGCCAGGTGCTCGCCGTGACCCATCTTCCCCAGGTGGCAGCCTGTGCCGACCAGCACCTCGTGGTCGCCAAGCGCCAGACGACGGCGGCCGGCACGGACGGCCCGCGCACCGAAAGCGGCGTGTCGCGCCTGGCCGCCGACGACCGCGCCCGCGAAATCGCCCGCATGCTGGGCGGCGAAAAGGTGTCGGCCACCTCGCTGGCCCACGCGCGCGAAATGCTGGGCCACAAGACGCCGGCGACCGCCCCATGAACATGAATCTCGACCTCGTCCTCATCACCGGCATGTCGGGCTCCGGCAAGTCGGTGGCGCTGCACGCGCTGGAAGACGCTGGCTACTACTGCGTCGACAACCTGCCGCCCGAGCTGCTCACGGCCTTCATCGCGCTGCAGCACGAACAGCAGGCCACGCGCGTGGCGATCGCGATGGACGTGCGCAGCGGCGTGTCGCTGCCGATCGTGCCGCAGCAACTCGAGGCGCTGCGCGCCGACGGCGTCTCGCTGCGCTCGCTGTTCCTCGACGCGACCACTGACGCGCTGCTGCGTCGCTATTCGGAAACCCGCCGGCGCCACCCGCTCTCGCGCCAGGAAAGCCGCACCGATGTGCCCGAACAGCACCGCGTGCTGGTGCAAGCCATCGAACTCGAACGCGAACTGCTGGCCGACCTGCGCGATGGCGCCGACGTGATCGACACCAGCCTCATCCGCCCCGCGCAGCTGCAGAGCTACATCAAGGGGCTGATCTCGGCGCCGCAGAACGCGCTGACGCTGGTGTTCGAGTCGTTCGCCTTCAAGCGCGGCGTGCCGCTCGATGCCGACTACGTGTTCGACGTGCGCATGCTGCCCAACCCGCACTACGTGCCGGCGCTGCGTGCGCTGACGGGCCGCGACGAGCCGGTGATCGAATGGCTGCGCGAGCACGACGATGTGGCGCGCATGTTCGACGACATCGAGCAGTTCCTGACGCACTGGCTCGACGCACTGGCGCGCGACCACCGCAGCTACGTGACGGTGGCCATCGGCTGCACGGGCGGGCAGCACCGGTCGGTGTTCCTGGTCGAGCAACTGGCACGCGCCTTCGGTGCCCGCTGGGGCGCGCTCAAGCGCCACCGCGAACTCGACGCCTGACGGCGGCGAAGCCGGCCTACCGCCGGGAGCCGTTCAGGCCTCGGCGGTTTCCAGCAGCTTGCGCATCGGGGCAGGCAGCCCCAGCCGGCTCCACTCCTGCGCCTCGACCCAGCGCGCGCCCTCGCCTTGCGGCTGGACGCCCTGCAGCAGCACAGGGTGCAGGTGCAGGTCCTTGTGGGTCAGCACGTGCACGAAGGGCGGCAGTTCCTGCGTGTCGTGCGCCGCGCCCGACGGCAGGGCCGCGAGCAGGTCGTCGTGGCTGTCGAACACCGGCAGGCAATGCAGCCCCGCCCAGATGCCCTTGGCGGGCCGCTTCTCCAGCCACACGCGCCCTTGCGCGTCGCGCGCCAGCAGCACCCACAGCGACTGGGCGCTGCGCTTGAGCTTGCGCGTCTTCACCGGGTAGCGCTCGGGCGTGCCCTGGCGCAGGCCCACGCAGCTGGCGTTCACCGGGCAGATCATGCAGCTGGGCTTGCGCGGCAGGCAGACCGTGGCGCCCAGGTCCATCAGGCCCTGCGTGTAGTGCGCCACCGCCTCGCGCTGGCCGTCCGGCGGCAGCAGTTGCGTGGCGAGGTCCCACAGCGCGCGCTCCTGCGCCGCCGACGACATGTCGCCGTCGAAGCCGAGCACGCGCGTCAGCACGCGCTTCACGTTGCCGTCGAGGATGGCCACGCGCTCGCCGAAACAGAAGGCCGCGATGGCGGCCGCCGTCGAACGACCGATGCCGGGCAGGGTCACGAGTTCGGCGGCGGTGTGCGGAAAGGCGCCGCCGAAGCGCGCGACCACCTCCTGCGCGCAACGATGCATGTTGCGCGCGCGGCTGTAGTAGCCCAGCCCGCTCCACAGGCCGAACACCTCGTCCTCGGTGCCGGCGGCCAGCGCCGCCACGTCGGGAAAACGTTCGAGAAAGCGTGCGAAGTAGCCCAACACGGTCGTGACCTGGGTCTGCTGGAGCATCACTTCCGAGAGCCAGACGCGGTACGGATCGCGCGTGTTCTGCCACGGAAGCTCACTGCGCCCGTGGCTGCGCTGCCAGCGCACGATCTGTGCGGCGAAATCGGGAGGCAGCGACGGGGAAGTGGAAACAGCCGCCCGCGCGGCGGTGCGCTCAGGCCGCACGCAGTTGCTCGCCCGCGATGGCGGCGGCCGCGCCAGGCGGCTGGCTGCCGTGCTGCGCGATCAGCGAGGTGAACTCGTGCAGCCGCTCCTGCAGCGCGGCCAGGTGGCTTTCTTGCGCGGCGATCTCGGCCAGCCGGTCGTCGAGGCTGCCCGCGGCATTCTGGATGCGTTCGATCGCCTCGATGCGCTTGCTGAAATTGCGGCGGCGCTCCTTGAGCTGCGCATCGATCTGCGCGCTGGCGCCCTTGCTCCAGCGCTCGACCTCGGTCATGGCGGCTTCGTTGACAAGCCGCAACCGGCTGGCCAGCGCACGCACCAGCTTGTCGCAGAAGTCGGCCTGCGCGAGCTTGATCAGGTTGCCCACGCCCAGGTAGTGGATGTGGCTGCGCTCGATTTGGCCCAGCTCCTGCTCAAAGCCGCTCAGGTCGGGCTCGGCCGGCGCCTGCAGCGTGAAGCCCTGCTCGGCATTGAGCTGGCGGAAGGTGGCGTGCAGCATCGACTGGATCTCGGCCGTCGTCGCCTGCACTTCGCGCAGGTTGTTGCGCAGCGCATCGAAGGTTTCGCCGTACACCTTGCGCACGTTGAACTTGACGCCGGGGCGCTTGAGCGCCGCGGCCAGCTTGACCATGTCGGCCTTGAGCGCCGTGCGCCCGAGCACCGCGTACACCTCGCGCAGCAGCTTGCCCTGCACCGAGCGCAGCGCCAGGATGCGGGTGTTGCTGCCCTCGAATTCAGCGTGTTCCTGGTCGATGCGCGCGCGCATGTGGCGAATCACCGACACGTTCTTGCCGCGCAGGCCCTGCAGCTCCAGCGCCTGCTCCGACAGGTCGCGCTGGCGCACCTTCAGCAGGCGCTCGGCCTCGGTGCGCAGCGCGGTCATGCCGGCATCGACGGCGAGCCGCAGCATGGTCTCTCGCTTGCCGAGCACGCCTTCGCCGAGCAGCGCCTCGAGCGCCGGCAGCCGGCTGGCGTCGAGCAGGGCCGCGTCGTGACCGATCTTGGCCTGCAGGCCCTTCTGCGCGGACACCGGCAGCACCTGCGCCAGCGGCACTTCGAGCAGCCGGGCCGCGCCTTCGCGCTGGCGTTCGATCTGCTGCGCGATCTGCGTCGGGGTGCTCAGCGTGTCCCACAGCGTGTCGATCTTGTTGAGCACCACGAAGCGCGTGTCGTGGCTGTCGTCGCCGGTGATCAGGTGCTCGCGCCAGATGGACAGGTCGGAGCGGGTCACGCCGGTTTCGGCGCCCAGGATGAAGACAACGGCATGCGCCTGCGGGATCAGGCTCACGGTGAGTTCGGGCTCGGCGCCGATCGCGTTCAGGCCGGGCGTGTCGAGGATCACCAGCCCCTGCTCGAGCAGCGGGTGCGGCATGTTGAGCACCGCGTGGCGCCAGCGCGGAATCTCGACGCGGCCTTCGGCGTCCTGCACCGGGTTGTCGTCGGGCGTCTCGGGGTTCCAGAAGCCGAGCGCGCGGGCCTCGTCCTTGCTCACCCAGCGGACTTCGGCCACCTTGCCCATGGCCCGGGCCAGTTGCTCGGCGTCGCCCACCTCGATGGGCAATTCGGTCCAGCGCGTGGGCCGCTCGCGCCAGTGGGCGAGCGAATGCGGCTCCAGGCGGGTTTCGATGGGCAGCAGGCGCAGCTTGGGCGCCAGTGCGGCGTCGTAGCCCAGCTCGGTCGGGCACATCGTGGTGCGCCCGGCGCTGGCCGGCATGATCCGTCGCCCGTAGCCGGCGAAGAAGATCGCGTTGATCAGCTCCGACTTGCCGCGCGAGAACTCGGCCACGAAGGCCACCATGACCTTGCTGGTGCGGATCTGGTCTTCGAGGGCGCGCAGCCGTTCGGCCACGGCCTGGTCGAGCAGCTCGTTGTCGGTCAGCCAACGGGACAGCCACTGAAGGCGGCGGGCGAAGTTGCTCCGCCAGGCGCCATGCTGATCGAGCTGTTGGTTGAAAGAGCGGCTCAAGGGGAAGATGTAAGTAAGAATTTACAAATATAACATCGCCACATGGCGAACGGGGTACCGGCAGGAGTTTGCCCCGAAGCAGCCGCCATCGGGCGCACCGTCCCTAGGATTTCTGGCAATGAGGACAGTAATAAGTAGAGCGCTGCCCCTGTTTCAACAGCCGGATCGGCGTGCCGCACACCCGGCACGGCTCGCCCGCGCGGCCGTAGACGGTCGCTTCGAGCTGGAAATAGCCGCTCTGCCCATCCACGTTCGAGAAGTCGCGCAATGTGCTGCCGCCCTTCTCCACCGCCCGCGCCAGGATGTCGCGCACCGCCGCATGCAGCTTGGCCGCGCGCGGCCGGCTGATGCGCGCCGCCGACAGGGTCGGGCGGATGCCGGCCATGAACAGCGCCTCCGACGCGTAGATGTTGCCCACGCCCACCACCACGTCGCCCGCGAGCAGCACCTGCTTGATGGCCGTGCGGCGTTTCTTCAGCCCGGCATGGAAGGCGTCGAGGTCGAAGGCATCGCCCAGCGGCTCCATGCCCAGCCCGCCGAGCAGCTTGAGGGCCCAGGGCGCCTCTTCGTCGTCCACGTAGACCACGGCACCGAAGCGGCGCGGGTCGTTCAGCCGCAGCGTGCCAAGCTCGGTGACGAGGTCGAAGTGGTCGTGCACGCCGGGTTCGGGCAGATGGATGTCGAAACGCAGGCTGCCCGACATGCCCAGGTGCAGCAGCAGCAGCCCGCGGTCCAGGTCGATGAGCAGGTACTTGCCGCGGCGGCGCACCTCGCGCACGCGGCGCCCAACCAGCGCCTGCGGCACCACCATCAGCGCCCAGCGCAGCGGCTTGCCGATGCGCACGGACTCGATGCGCGCGCCGGCGATGCGGTCGGCAAAGCCGCGCCGGGTGACTTCGACTTCGGGTAGTTCAGGCATGAAAAGTAAAACTCCGGCAGCGACGAAGCCCCATGCGGCGCTCGTTCAAATGGCTGGATTATTATGGTCAGATGAACCCATCGCCCCGCCGTCACCGCCTTGCGGCGGCCGCGTCTCTCGTGCTGCTTGCCTACACAACGCACGCACAGTCTCTCGAACCCACCGCCGCCGGCAACCCGCCTCCCGCCATCGAGCGCACGGCACCGCCGAAGCCGCCGGTGCGCCCCCGGACGACCCCTGCGGCCGCCAAGCCGGCCGCCGAAGCCGCGCAGCCGTCGGCGCTGACCGCCGACCTGTTCTACGAAATCCTCATGGGCGAGATCACCGCCCGCTCGGGTGACCCCGGCTCCGGCTATTCGCTGGTGCTCGACGCCGCCCGGCGCCTGCGCGACGGCAAGCTGTTCCAGCGCGCGGTCGAAATCGCGCTGCAGTCGCGCTCCGGCGACGCCGCCATTTCCGCGGCACGCGCCTGGCAGGAAGCGCTGCCCAATTCGCGCGATGCCCGGCGCATCGAGTTGCAGATCCTGATCGCACTGAACCGCATCAGCGAAACCGTCGAACCGCTGCGCGCCGAAGTGGCCGCCACCTCGCAGATCGAACGGCCCCTGCTGATGGCGGTGATCGCGCGCACCTACGGCCGCGCCGCCGACAAGAAGCTGGCCGCCTCGGTGGTCGAACAGGCGCTGGTCGATGAACTCAAGAGCCCGACCACCGGCGGACTGGCCTGGGCCACCGTAGGCCGGCTGCGCCTGAACGCCGGCGACCCCTCGGGGGCGCTGGACGCCGCGCGCAAGGGGCAGGCCATCGATCCGTCGTCCGAGGCACCCTCGGCGCTGGCGCTCGAGCTCATCGACCCGGGCCAGCCGCTGGCCGAGCCGATCGTCACGCGCTACCTCGCCAACAACCCCAAGGCCTCGCCCGACCTGCGCATCGCCTATGCGCGCACGCTGGTCGAGAACCGCCGCTTCAGCGACGCCAGCACGCAGCTGCAGACCCTGACCGCCGCGCGCCCCGAGCTGGCGGAGCCCTGGCTGCTGCTCGGCAGCCTGCAGATGCAGGCCCGCCAGGAGGCGGCGGCCGAAACTTCGCTCAAGCGCTACGTCGACCTGATGACGGCACCAGGCCAGAGCCAGGACGCCGGTGACGTCGCCGACCGCAAGCGCGGGCTGACGCAGGCGTACCTCGTGCTGTCGCAGCTGGCGGAACGGCGCAAGGATTTCCAGGCGGCCGACCGCTGGATCACGCGCATCGACAGCACTGACAACCAGAGCGCCATCCAGGGCCGCCGCGCCAGCCTGCTCGCGAAGCAGGGCAAGCTGCCCCAGGCCCGCGAGCTGCTGCGCGCGCTGCCCGAGCGCACGGCGGAGGAGCGCAAGCAGAAACTGCTGGCCGAAACCCAGCTGCTGCGCGAAGCCAAGCAATACCAGGCCGCCTACGACCTGCTGGCTCAGGCCTCGGCCGCCGCGCCGGACGACGGCGACCTTGTCTACGACCAGGCCATGATGGCCGAGAAGCTCAATCGCCTGGACGACATGGAGCGGCTGCTGCGCCGCCTCATGACGCTCAAGCCCGAGAGCCAGAACGCGTACAACGCGCTGGGCTACTCCTTTGCCGATCGCAAGATCCGGCTCGACGAGGCCCGCACACTCATCCAGAAGGCCGTGCAGCTCGCGCCCGAAGACCCGTTCATCGCCGACAGCCTGGGCTGGGTCGAGTTCCGGCTCGGCAACACGGCGGAGGCGATCCGCATCCTCGAGGCGGCCTACAAGTCGCGGCCCGACCCCGAGATCGGCGCGCATTTCGGCGAAGTCCTGTGGTCGGTCGGCCAGAAGGACCGCGCGGTCGCGATCTGGAAAGAATCGCTGCTGACCGACGCCGAGAACGAGACGCTGCAGGAAACCCTCAAGCGCCTGCGCGTCAAACCCTGAATGGCATCGATCACGCACACGGCTCCCGCGCGGGGCGATGGGTCCTTCACCCGCCGCGCGGCGCTTGGCGCGGGCGGCGGCGCACTGCTGCTGTGGCTCTCGGGCTGCGCCCAGCTCTCGGGCGGCACCGCTGCCGCGCCCGGACGTTCGGCCAGCTGGAGCGGGCGCATGTCGCTGCGCATCGACAGCGAACCGGTCCAGACCTTTGCCGCACTGTTCGAGCTGCGCGGCTCGGCCGAAACCGGCGACCTGACGCTGACCACGCCCATCGGCAGCACGCTGGCCCAGTTGCACTGGGCGCCGGGTGAAGCCCTGCTGAAGAACGGCAGCGAGACCCGCCGCTACGACTCCGTCGACGCACTGATCGAAGCCGCCACCGGCGCCGCCATTCCGGTGGGCGCCCTGTTCGGCTGGCTCGACGGCCGCGCCGACCCCGTGCCCGGCTGGCGCGCCGACCTGGGCCAGCTGTCGAACGGCCGCCTGCAGGCCACCCGCGAATCCCCGGCACCTCGGGCCGACCTGCGCATCGTGTTCGAACGCTCATGAAGGCGATCTACGACCTTCCCGCGCCGGCCAAGCTGAATCTGTTCCTGCACATCACCGGGCGGCGCGACGACGGCTACCACCTGCTGCAGTCGGTCTTCATGCTGATCGACTGGTGCGACACGCTCCACGTCGAACTGCGCAACGATGGCCAGCTCAGCCGCGAAGACCTCACCACGCCGCTGCCGGCCGACGACCTCGTGCTGCGTGCTGCCCGTGCGCTGCAGACGCATGCCGCGCCCGGCCAGGGCGCGCACATCGGCATCGCCAAGCATGTGCCGGCGCAGGCGGGCATGGGCGGCGGGTCGTCGGATGCGGCCACTTGCCTGCTCGCGCTCAACCGCCTCTGGAACCTGAACCTGCCGCTGTCGCGTCTGGCGCAGATCGGGCTGAAGCTGGGTGCGGACGTGCCTTTCTTCCTCGGCGGACGCAACGCCTGGGTCGAAGGCATCGGCGAAGAAATCACACCGGTAAACTTGCCGCCGGCACGCTTCGTGGTGGCCAAGCCCCCCGAGGGACTTGATACCCGATTAATTTTTTCTGCGGATGATCTGGAACGGGCAACTCCTGTTGCTATAATCTCAGGCTTTGCTGCAGATAGCGAACAGCTAGAAGCCACAAACCTCGGCAACGGGGTTTACGACTTCGGTCACAACGACCTGCAGCCGGTTGCCCAACGGCTTTGCCCCGCAGTCACCGACGCCATCGAATGGCTCGGACTGCAAGGATTGAAGGCCCGGATGACCGGCTCCGGAAGTTCGGTGTTCGCGAAGATGCCGCAATTGCCGCAGGAAGCGGAACTGCTCGAAGCCCCCCGGGGATGGCAGGTTCGACAATGCGACAATCTGGCAGTTCATCCACTCTGGGGATGGGCAGCCTGAAGAGATAATCGGAACGCTCTGCGGTTCGATGCGACATATATCGGTGGGTGGTGCAAACCATCAACCTGTGTAGGGGAGTCGCCAAGCTGGTTAAGGCACTGGATTTTGATTCCAGCATGCAAAGGTTCGAATCCTTTCTCCCCTGCCAAATCTCTCAAACTGCGGCCTGATGGCCGCAGTGCTTCTTTTGCAGTCCACCGGCTGCAATAATCGGCGGCCCACACAGGCCGCCACGACTCGAAACCTTGGCGGCTTTCCCGCAAGCCCATTTGCACTGCCCGGACGCGCTCATGCAGGCCAATCACCCTGATTTCTTGGTTTTCACCGGCAACGCCAATCCCGGCCTTGCAGCGGAAATCGCGCACAACCTCGGCACCTCGCTGGGCGCCGCACGCGTCGGTCGCTTCTCCGACGGTGAAGTCACCGTCGAGATCAACCAGAACGTCCGTGCCCGCGACGTGTTCGTGGTGCAGTCGACCTGCGCGCCGACCAACGAAAACCTGATGGAACTGCTGATCATGGTCGACGCGCTCAAGCGCGCTTCGGCCGAGCGGATCAGCGCCGTGATTCCCTACTTCGGCTACGCCCGCCAGGACCGCCGCCCGCGCTCGAGCCGCGTGCCGATCTCGGCCAAGGTGGTGGCCAACCTGCTGGAAACCGTGGGCGTCGAACGCGTGCTCACCATGGACCTGCACGCTGACCAGATCCAGGGCTTCTTCGACATTCCGGTCGACAACATCTACGCCTCGCCCGTGCTGCTGGGCGACCTGCGCCAGAAGAACTACGAAGACCTGATCGTGGTCTCGCCCGACGTCGGCGGCGTGGTGCGTGCCCGTGCGCTGGCCAAGCAACTGAACTGCGACCTCGCCATCATCGACAAGCGCCGCCCGAAGGCCAACGTCAGCGAAGTCATGAACGTGATCGGCGAGATCGACGGCCGCAACTGCGTGATCATGGACGACATGATCGACACGGCCGGCACGCTGGTCAAAGCGGCCGAAGTGCTGAAGGAGCGCGGCGCCAAGAGCGTGTACGCCTACTGCACGCACCCGATCTTCTCGGGCCCGGCCATCGAACGCCTCTCCAAGGGCACGGCCCTGGACGAAGTGGTCGTCACCAACACCATCCCTCTTTCCGACGCGGCCGTCGCGTGCGGAAAGATCCGCCAGCTCTCCGTGGCACCGCTGATCGCCGAAACGATCCAGCGCATTGCCAAGGGCGAGTCGGTGATGAGTTTGTTCTCGGACCAGGACAACCTGTTCTGAGCTGAGAGCGAAAAAGCGGGCCTCCTACGGAGGCCTTTTTGAATCGGAGTCTCACTGGTCGCGGTGGACTCTCACAGGAGCTAGTTATGAAATTCGTCGCTTATGAGCGCGCAAAGCAGGGCACGGGTGCGAGCCGCCGTCTCCGCATCACGGGCAAGACCCCGGGCATCGTCTACGGTGGTGACACCCAGCCGCAACTGATCGAAATCGATCACAACGCGCTGTGGCACGCCCTGAAGAAGGAAGCCTTCCACTCGTCGATCCTCGAAATGGACCTCGCCGGCGCCGTCACCAAGGTGCTGCTGCGCGACGTGCAATACCACCCGTTCCGCCAGCTGGTGCAACACATCGACTTCCAACGCGTCGATGCCAAGACCCGCATGAACATGAAGGTGCCGCTTCACTTCAAGGGTGAAGAAGAGTCCGACGCCGTCAAGCTGGATCACAACCTCGTGAACCACGTGATGACCGAGCTGGAAATCAACTGCCTGCCCAGCGATCTGCCTGAATTCATCGAGATCGATCTCTCGGGCCTGAAGAAGAACGCCACGCTGCACGTCAACGACATCAAGCTGCCCAAGGGCGTGAAGTTCGTGAGCCACGGCAAGACCAACCCCGTCATCGTGTCGGCCGTGCCGCCGCTGGTCTCGGAAGAGCCCGCACCGGCCGCCGAAGGCGCTGCTGCCGAAGGCGCTGCTGCTGCCGCTGGCAAGCCCGCCGCCAAGACGGCCAAGAAGAAGTAATCCTCTTTCTTTCCGTCCGCGAACAGAAGGCCCGCCTCGTGCGGGCCTTTTGCTTTGTGGGGCGGCGAGATAATTCCCGCCATGATCAAGCTGTTTGTCGGCCTCGGAAACCCGGGCCCTGAGTACGAAGCCACGCGCCACAACGCCGGCTTCTGGTGGATCGACGCCCTCGCGCGCGACTGGAAGCTCAACCTCGTGCCCGAGCGCGGCTACCATGGCCTCGCGGCGCGCGCGAACATCGGCGGCCAGAGCATCTGGCTGCTGGAACCGCAGACCTTCATGAACCTGTCGGGCAAGTCGGTGGCCTCGCTGGCGCGCTTCTTCAAGATCGCCCCCGAGGAAATCCTCGTGGTGCACGACGAGCTCGACGTGGTGCCCGGCCAGGCCAAGCTCAAGTTCGGCGGCAGCCATGCGGGCCACAACGGCCTGCGCGACATCCACGCCCAGCTCGGCACCGGCGACTACTGGCGCCTGCGCCTGGGCATCGGCCATCCCGGCGTGAAGTCGGAGGTGGTCAACTGGGTGCTCAAGAAGCCGCTCAAGGAACAACGTGAAGCGATCGAAGACGCCATCGTGCGCACCTTGCATGCCGCCCCCGCGCTGGTGGCCGGCGAGATGGAAAAAGCCACGCTGATGATTCACACGAGCAAACCGCCGCGGCCCAAGCCGCCGAGGCGGGAGCCCGGCGACGGAGGCACAACGCCTGCCGCCACCTAGCCGGCCACGGGAGTGCAGGGAGGGAGAGCAAACAAGAAATGAGAAAAAGAAGAACGACGACAAAGAACAAGAAGACGGCTGGAACAGCGGCAATCGCTATATTTTCAATAGCACTGGCCGCCGCCTCCATGGGCGCTTCAGCCCAGACCTGGCGATGCGGCAACACCTACTCCGACCAGCCGTGCGAAGGCGGGCGGACCGTGAAGGTGGACGACCGGCGCAGCGATGCGGACCGCAAGGCGTCGGAAGACGCCACGCGCCGCAACGAGCACAGCGCGGGTCGGCTGGCACGCAACCGGGAGTCGCAGGAGCGGGAGGCGCTCGGCCGGCGCAGTCCCACGACCTTCGATGCCGGGCGCTTCGCCACGAACGCGCAACCACTCACGCCCGCCGAACAGGCCGCCCAGGCCCGTCAGCGCAAGCACACGGCCGAGCCCCGCCCGACGAGTGCGCGCTTCAACAGTCCTTCGACCGGCGACGAGGCGCCGAAGGACACAGGCAAGAAGAAAAAGAAGAAGAAACCCGGCTCAGAGGGCGCCGGCTGACGACGACGGCGAGGCGGCATCCGAAGCTGGCGCTGCCGCCTTGTCCGCCGTGAGGCGCACGTACTTCTGCATCAGCGTCTCGCGGGTCTCCACATGGTCCGGATTCACCGGGATGCAAGCCACCGGGCAGATCTGCACGCACTGCGGCTCGTCAAAGTGGCCGACGCACTCGGTGCACTTGTGCGGATCGATCTCGTAGAACTCGGCGCCCATGTAGATCGCATCGTTCGGGCACTCGGGCTCGCAGACATCGCAGTTGATGCATTCGTCGGTGATCATGAGGGCCATCCCCCGATTATCGGCGGACCGGGCGAAGGCCTCCCAGCAGACCCTGCGGAGCCCCCGCCGGCGTCAGGGCGGTCCGGCGAGGAGCGACAAAGTTCACAGCCAAGGCACGGTTGTTGCACCAGTCAGTTATGCTGCGGCCCGCCCCATGAGTCTGTTTCTATTCAAGCGCATCGCCACGCTGATCGGCACCCTGATCGGCGCCTCGGTCATCGTTTTCCTCGTCCTCGAGATCCTGCCCGGCAATGCCGCGCAGATGCTCATGGGCCCCGACGCCTCGCCCGACGCCGTCGCCGCCCTGGCCACCAAGCTCGGCCTCGACCAGCCCGCGTGGACCCGCTACTGGCACTGGATCGGCGGCCTGCTCACCGGCAACCTGGGCGACAGCTATGCCTACAGCTCGCCCGTCATCGACCTGATCCTGGAACGCTTAGCGCTCACCGTGCCACTGGCCGTGATGGCCATGGCCCTCACCGTCGTCATCGCATTGCTCGTGGGCGTGACGGCCGCGGCACGCCACAACAAGCTCGGCGACGTCGGCCTCATGGGCATGGCCCAGGTCGGCATCGCCATTCCCAACTTCTGGTTCGCGATCCTGCTGATCCTCGTGTTCTCGGTGCAGCTGCAGTGGTTCTCCGCCGGCGGCTTCGAGGGCTGGGGTGAAGGCATCTTGGCGGGATTGAAATCGCTGCTGCTGCCGGCGCTCTCGCTCGCAGTGGTGCAGGCCGCGATCCTCGCCCGCATCACGCGCTCGGCCGTGCTCGAGGTGATGCGCGAAGACTTCGTGCGCACCGCGCGCGCCAAGGGCGTGTCGCAGCGCATGGTGCTGTGGACCCACGTGCTGCGCAACGCGATGATCCCGGTCATCACCGTCATGGGCATGCAGTTCTCCGAACTGCTGGCCGGCACCATCGTGGTGGAGAACGTGTTCTACCTGCCGGGCCTGGGCCGGCTGATCTTCCAGGCCATCAGCAACCGCGACCTGATCGTGGTGCGCAACTGCGTGATGCTGCTCGCGGCCATGGTCGTCATCGTGAACTTCGTGGTCGACGTGCTGTACGCCGTGATCGATCCGCGCATCAAGGCGAGCGACGTATGAGCACGACCACCGTTACCAGCGCCGTCGTGCTCAAGGTGCCGGGCTTCTGGCGCCGCGCCCTGCACCACCGCAGCTTCGCGATCGGCGGCGTGCTAAGCCTGCTGCTGTTGATCGCTGCCGTGCTCTCCCTGGTCTGGACGCCGTGGTCGCCCTACGCGATGGACATGGCGAACAAGATGCAGGGCCCTTCGGCCACGCACTGGCTCGGCACCGACGCCTTCGGGCGCGACGTGGCCTCGCTGCTGCTGGTGGGCGCACGCGCCTCCATCCTCGTCGGCGTGATCGCCGTGGGCATCGGCCTCGTGGTCGGCACCGCGCTGGGCCTGCTCGCTGCTGCGAGACGCGGCTGGGTCGAAGAAGCGGTGATGCGCCTGTCGGACTTCACGCTCGCCTTCCCCGCGATCCTCTCGGCCATCATGATGACGGCCGTGTTCGGCGCCGGCATCGTCAACGCCATCATCGCGATCGGCATCTACAACATCCCGACGTTTGCACGCATCACGCGCGCCTCGGCCAACGCGATCTGGTCACGCGAGTACGTGGCCGCAGCACGCGCCTGCGGCAAGGGATCGCTCGCGATCACCATGCAGCACGTGCTGCCCAACATCTCGGCCGTGCTGATCGTGCAGATCACCATCCGCTTCGCCATCGCCATCCTGGCCGAGGCCGCCCTCTCCTACCTCGGCCTCGGCACGCAACCGCCGCAGCCCTCGTGGGGCCGCATGCTCAGCGAAGCCCAGACCCTCATGTTCCAACAGCCGCTGCTCGCGGTGTTCCCCGGCATGGCCATCGCCCTGGCGGTGCTCGGCCTGAACCTGATGGGCGACGGCCTGCGCGACCTGCTCGATCCGCGCCTGGCGCGCGCGAGGTAAACAAGCACGCCATGGCGCTTCTCGAAGTCAACGACCTCCACATCGGCCTGCAGACGCAACGCGGGCCGGCCGAAGCCGTGCGCGGCATTTCCTTCTCTCTGGAGCGCGGCGAAACGCTGGGCATCGTCGGCGAGTCGGGCTGTGGCAAGTCGATCACCGTCATGTCGCTCATGGGCCTGCTGCCGTCTACCGCGAAGGTCACGGGCAGCATCCGCTTCGACGGCACCGAGCTGGTCGGGCGCGACGAAAAGGACATGTGCCAGATCCGCGGCAACCGCATCGGCATGATCTTCCAGGAGCCGATGACGGCGCTGAACCCCGTGCACACCATCGCGCGCCAGGTCGGCGAGCCGCTGCGGCTGCACCGCGGCCTGTCGAAGGCCGAGGCGCGCAAGGAAGTGCTCGCGCTGCTCGACCGCGTCGGCATTCCCGACGCCGCCTCGCGCCTCGATGCCTACCCGCACCAGTTCTCGGGCGGGCAGCGCCAGCGCATCGGCATCGCGATGGCGCTGGCCTGCGGGCCCGACCTGCTGATCGCCGACGAGCCCACCACCGCGCTCGACGTGACGATCCAGAAGCAGATCCTCGAGCTCATCCAGGGCCTCGTGGCCGAGCGCGGCATGGCGCTGATCCTGATCTCGCACGACCTCGGCGTGATCTCGCAGACGGTCTCGAAGATGCTCGTGATGTACGGCGGCAGCGTGGTCGAGAGCGGCCCCACCGACGCCGTGTTCGCCAAGCGCGCCCACCCCTACACGCAAGGCCTGTTCGCCGCGCGCCCCGCCATCGGTGCGCCGCGCGGCCTGCGCCTGGCGACCATCCGCGGCAGCGTGCCCGAGCTGGTCGACCTGCCACCGGGCTGCCCGTTCGCGGGCCGCTGCGCGTACACGGTCGACGCCTGCCACACCACGCGGCCGTCCGCCACGGTGCTGCCGCCGGACCACGCGGTGCGCTGCATGCGTCTCGAAGAAATTGCAGCCGCGCAGGCTGTTGCGCCATGAATCCATCGACCCCGCTGCTGCAGGTGACCGACCTCGTGCGGCACTACGCATTGCCGCGCGAAAAGCTCTTCGGCCCGCCGCCCACCGTGAAGGCGCTCAACGGCGTGAGCTTCGAGGTGCAGGCCGGCAAGAGCGTGGGCATCGTCGGCGAATCGGGTTCGGGCAAGTCGACCATCGCGCGCCTCGTGATGGCGCTGGACACGCCCACCTCGGGCAGCGTCGCGCTCGAAGGCCGCAACCTGCACGCGCTCTCGAAGGCCGAGCTGCGCACCGCGCGGCGCGATTTCCAGATGGTGTTCCAGGACCCGTACGGCTCGCTCGACCCGCGCCAGACCGTCGCGCGCATCGTCGCCGAGCCGCTCGAAGCGCTGGCCGAAACGCGCCGCGCCGAGCAGCGCGAACGCGCCGCCGAAGCCCTCGCCGCCGTCGGCCTGCGCACCACCGACCTCGACAAGTACCCGCACGAGTTCTCCGGCGGCCAGCGCCAGCGCATCGCGATCGCACGCGCGCTCATCACGCGCCCCAAGCTCATCGTGGCCGACGAGCCCGTGAGCGCGCTCGACGTCTCGGTGCAGGCCCAGGTGCTCAACCTCATGCAGGACCTGCAGCAGCAGTTCGGCGTCAGCTACCTGCTCATCAGCCACGACCTCGCCGTGGTCAATCACCTGTGCGACGAGGTGTGCGTGGTGTTCAAAGGCCAGATCGTGGAGCAGGGGCCGCCGGCCGAGCTGTTCCATCACGCGCAGCATCCGTACACCCGCACCCTGCTGTCGGCGGTGCTGCACACGCCGCCCGGCGGCACGCTGCGCGCGGCCTGAAGTCCCCGGGGCGCGGCCTCGGACACATCGGTCATGAGCATCTGGTGGCGCAAGCGGTGGGCTTCGCGCAAGATCGCTCGCCCATCCGGGAACGTCCCGAGGAAAAACCGCCCGCGCTGGCGCGCACCGGAGGGCCTGCTGCGAGAGAATGATCCGCTGCACGTGGCATCTTTCGTGCTGTGTGTCTTTCTTTCGTGGCGCTGCGCTTCCCCCTGGGGCACGGTGCGCGCCGAAGCAGTCATTCGACACTGACCGTTTTCCGGAGATCACCCCGTATGTTGAACCGTCGCACGCTCCTTACCACCGCCGGCGCCACCGTCGCCCTGGCCACCCCGCTGGCCGGCATGGCGCAGGGCCGCAAGGACGCCATCGTGATCGGCATGGCCCTGGAGCCGCCGGGCCTGGACCCGACCACCGGCGCCGCCGCCGCCATCGCCGAGGTCGTGCAGTACAACATCCTGGAAACGCTGACCAAGATCAACGTCGACGGCAGCGTCACGCCGCTGCTGGCCGAGAGCTGGGAAATCTCGCCCGACCTGAAGACCTACACCTTCAAGCTGCGCAAGGGCGTCAAGTTCCAGAACGGCGAGCCCTTCAACGCCTCCACCGTCAAGTTCGCGTTCGACCGCGCCGGCGGCGAGAAGAGCACCAACAAGGACAAGCGCACCTTCGCCAACCTCGCCACGCAGGTGGTCGACGAGCACACGGTCGTGGTCATCAACAAGGAGATCGACCCCGACCTGCCCTTCGTGCTGGGCCAGGCCACGGCCGCCATCGTCGAGCCCAAGAGCGCCGAGGGCAACGCTACCAAGCCGATTGGCACCGGCCCCTACAAGCTGGACAACTGGGCCAAGGGCTCGTCGATCACGCTGAGCAAGTGGGAGGGCTTCCGCGCCCCCGCCGTCGCGAAGATCAACAAGGTCACCTTCCGCTTCATCTCGGACACCGCCGCGCAGGCCGCCGCCGTGCTCTCGGGCGATGTGGACGTGTTCACGCGCATCGGCACGCGCGCCGTGCCGCAGTTCCGCAACAACCCGCAGTTCCAGACCATCCTGGCCGGTTCGCGCGCCAAGACCATCCTCTCGATCAACAACAAGAAGAAGCCGCTCGACGACGTGCGCGTGCGCCGCGCCATCCTCGCGGCCATCGACCGCAAGGCCTTCATCGAGGGTGCGGCCGACGGCCTGGGCGTGCCGATCGGCAGCCACTACGTGCCGGGCGCTGCGGGCTATGTCGACACCACGGGCATCAACCCCTTCGACATCGAGAAGGCCAAGAAGCTGCTCGCCGAGGCCGGCGTGAAGACCCCGCTCGAACTGCGCATGACCCTGCCCCCGCCGCCGTATGCGCGCCAGGGCGGCGAAGTCATCGTGGCCCAGCTCGCCAAGATCGGCATCAACGTGAAAATCCAGAACGTCGAGTGGGCGCAGTGGCTCAGCGGCACCTACGGCAACAAGGACTACGACCTGTCGATCATTTCGCACGTCGAGCCCTTCGACCTGGGCAACTACGCCAAGCCCGACTACTACTGGGGCTACCAGTCGAAAGCCTTCGACACGCTGTTCGACAAGATCAAGTCCACCGGCAACGCGGCCGAGCGCAACAAGCTGCTGGGCGAGGCGCAGAAGCTGCTGGCCACCGACGCGGCCAACGGCTTCCTCTACCAGCCGCAGTTCCCCACCGTGGCCAAGAAGAACGTCAAGGGCCTCTGGAAAGAGAACCCGATCTTCGTGAACGACCTGTCGGCCCTGTCGTGGGGATGAGCCCCGCAGTGCCTGACGCTTCCCTGCCTTCGTTGAGCGACCTGTCGGCGCAGGAGCTCTCTGCGGCCTACCGCGAGAAGCGCCTGTCGCCGGTCGAGGTGACGCGCGCCGTCATCGCGCGCATCGAGCACTGCGAGCCCCGGCTGCAGGCCACATGGCTGTTCCGGCCCGAGGCCGCGCTGGAGCAGGCGCGTGCCTCGGAGCAGCGCTGGCAGCGCGGCGATGCGCGCGGTCCGCTCGACGGCGTGCCGACCACGATCAAGGAAAACATCGCCACGCGCGGCGACCCGCTGCCCGCGGGCACCGCCGCCATCGACCTCATGCCCGCCGCCGCCGACGCCCCGCCAGCCGCACGCCTGAAGGAGGCCGGCGCGGTCATCGTCAGCAAGACCACCATGCCCGACTACGGCATGCTGTCGTCGGGGCTGTCGAGCTTTCACACGCTGGCGCGCAACCCCTGGGACTTGAGCCGCACGCCGGGCGGTTCCAGCGCCGGCGCCAGCGCGGCTGCCGCCGCAGGCTACGGCCCGCTGCACCTGGGCACCGACATCGGCGGCTCGCTGCGGCTGCCTGCCAGCTGGTGCGGCATCTTCACGCTCAAGCCCAGTCTGGGACGCATCCCGATCGACCCGCCCTACATGGGCCGTGCCGCCGGCCCCATGACGCGCACCGTCGGCGACGCCGCGCTCATGATGCAGGCGCTGGCCCGGCCCGACGCGCGCGACAGCATGAGCCTGCCCGCGCAGGACATCGACTGGGCCGCGTTCGACGTCGCGCCCGACCACCTGCGCGGCCTGCGCATCGGGCTGCTGCTGGACGCCGGCTGCGGCCTCGCGGTCGAACCCGAGATCCAGGCCGCGGTCGAGCAGGCGGCGCGCCTGTTCGAAAAGGCCGGCGCCACCGTCGAGCCCATGCAGCCCTTCATGTCGCAGGCCCTGCTCGACGGCATGGACCACCTGTGGCGCATGCGCTCGCTCGTGGACCTGAAGGCCCTGCGCCCCGACCAGCGCGCCAAGGTGCTGCCCTACATCCGCGAATGGGCCGAGAGCGCCGCCGAGTTCAGCGGCGAGCACGTGTTCCGCAGCTTCAGCCAGTTCCACGCGACGCGCGTCACCACGGTGAACGCCTGCGCCCGCTTCGACTACGTGATCTCGCCGGTGTCGCCCAACATGCCGGCGGCGGCCGAGGCGCCCTCGCCCACCAACGACCCGCTGCGACCGCTGGAGCACATCGGTTTCACGGTGCCGTTCAACATGTCGGAGCAGCCTGCAGCGTCGGTGAACTGCGGGTACTCGGCCGGCGGTTTGCCGATCGGGCTGCAGATTGCGGGGCAGCGCTTCGACGACCTCGGCGTGCTGCGCGTGGCGCGCGCGTTCGAGCAGATCCGAGAAGTACAACGGCCCTGGCCGCAGCTCTGAGCACGGCCTTCAGGCCAGCTGCAACGACAGCATCTCCCGCGCCCGCGTCACGAACGCGGTCTCGCCCCGCCGCGCAGGCAACCACTGGAACGCCACGCGCGGCAGCGCCGGCAGCCCATGCGGCGGTGCGAGCCGTGCAATGCCTTCCCCGATCGCCGATTCGTTGAGGCAGGCCACGCCCAGGCCCGCGGCCAGGGCCGACTGCAGGCCCGCCACGCCTGACGCCACGTGCGCCAGCACATAGGGCACGCGGCGGCGGCGCAGCAGGGACACGGTGAACTGGTGCAGCGAACAGGTGTCGGGCAGCGCCAGCAGCCGCACCGGCTCGCCGCGCACCACGCGCAGGCCGGTCGCGCCGAGCCACGCCAGCGATTCGCGCCGCAGCACGGCACCGCTGCCGGCCGCTGCTGCATTGGCGCCCGCGATGTTCATCGCCAACCCCACGTCGAAATCGCCATGCGCATAGGCGGTGCGCAGCGCGTCGCTCTTCAGGATGGTCACGTGCAGCCGCACCTGCGGATAGCGCTCGCCGAGCCGGCCCAGCAGGCGGGTGAGGTCGCCGGGGCGGAAGTAGTCGGTCACGGCCAGCCGCAACTCGCCCTGCAGGGTTTCGCCGCGCAGGTCGCGAAAGGCCTCGTCGCTCAGCGCGAGGATGCGCCGCGCGTGCCCCAGCAATCGCAGGCCCGCCTCGGTGGGCGCCACGCCGGCCTTGCTGCGCGTCAGCAGCGACTGGCCGGCGCGCTCCTCGAGCTTGCGGATCTGCTCGCTCACCGAGGACTGCGACAGGTACACGCGCGGCGCCGCGGCCGTGAGGCTGCCGGCGTCGGCCACCGCCACCAGGGTGCGCAACTGTTCGAGGTCGAAGCCTTGCATGGTGCCTGCCTATCCATTCGCTGATCCGATGGATTCCATCATATCTTCCCGCTTTTCCGATGGCTAGGCGACGCCCACAATCACCCCATCGACCACCCGTTCTTCAACGCAAAAAGGAGTCCACCATGCCCCACATCGTCGTCCACCTCTCCGGCCAGCCTGACGCCGCCCTCACCCGCAAGACCGTCGACACGGTCGCCGATCTCACGCAGAGCGTGCTGGGCAAGGCGCTGCCGGTCATCGCCGTCACGGTGCAGTACATCGCCGCCGACAGCTGGTTCATCGGCGGCCAATCGCTGGCCGAACTCGGCAAGTCGGCCTTCCACCTGGACATCAGCGTGACCGACGAGACCAACACCAAGGCCGAGAAGGCGCGCTACCTGCGCGAGGTGCACGCGGCCATGGCGCGGCTGCGGCCCGACCTGCACGAGGTCTCGTACGTCCACGTGATCGACGCGCGCGCCGCGGCCTACGGCTACGGCGGCCAGACGCAGGAGTACCGCCACCAGCAAGCGGGTGTCTAGGGCGTCTCACAGGGACTTGAAAGACGCCGGGGGCGTGGCACCATGCCGCCATGCCCTCCCATGGAACCCCGCACGCCGCCGACAGCCTCGGCAATCCGCTCACGCTCGACGACGCCGCCAGCCTCGCTTTGGTCGACGACTTCGTCATGGGCTTCCTCTCGACCGAGGCGCGCGCCGTGAACCTGCTGGCGCTGGCCGAACGCGATGCCAGCCCCATCGTGCAGGCCTACTGCGCGACGCTGCACCTGTTCGCCGAATCGCGCGAGGCCGCGGCCAACGCCCGACCCTTCCTCGACAAGGCCCGCGCCGGTGCGGCGCGCGCCACGCCGCGCGAGCAGCGCTACATCGCCGCCGTCCAGGCCTGGGCCGACGGCGACATCGCGCGCGCCATCGCGCTGCATGCCGAGCAGGCGCGCGAGCATCCGCGCGACCTGGTGTCGGTGAAACTGGGCCAGTACCACTGCTTCAACACCGGCGACTGCCCCGGCATGCTGCGGCTCGCGCTCGCGGCGCTGCCGGCCGCGGCCGAGGTGCCCTACGTGCACGGCATGGCGGCCTTCGGCTACGAGCAGTGCCACCTGCTGCGCGAAGCCGAGGCCAGCGCGCGCCGCGCCATCGGCCTGTGCCGCAAGGAGCCCTGGGCGCACCATGCGCTGGCGCACGTGATGCTCACCGAAGGCCGGCTGGCCGAGGGGCTGGCGTTCATGCAGGGTGTGAGCGACACCTGGACCGGGCTCAACTCCTTCATGGTCACGCACAACTGGTGGCACGTGGCGCTGTTCCTCATCGACCTGGGCCGCGACGCCGAGGCGCTCGCGGTGTACGACGAGCACGCCTGGGGCGTGGTGAAGGACTACTCGCAGGACCAGATCGGCGCCGTGTCGCTGCTCGCGCGGCTCGAGCTGGCGGGCATCGACGTCGGCGCGCGCTGGGACGACGTGGCCGACCACCTGCGGCAGCGCCAGGCCGACCATGTGCTGCCCTTTCTCGACCTGCAGTACCTCTACGGCCTGGCGCGCGCCGGCCGGCCCGAGGCGCAGGTGCTGCTGCACAACATCGAGGCCTTCGCGCCCGTGGCGCCAGCGTCCACGCGCGCCGCCTGGCAGCGCGTGTGCGTGCCGGCCGCGCGCGGCCTCGTGGCCCATGCGCGCGGCGACGTGGCGGGCGCGGTCGAGGGCCTGGGCGTCGCGCTGCCGCGCATGATCGAAATCGGCGGCAGCCATGCGCAGCGCGACCTGTTCGAGCAGCTGTACCTCGATGCGCTGGTGCGCACCGGCACCGAGTCTGCGCTCGCGGGCGCGCAGGGCCTGCTGCAGCAGCAGCTCAACGGCCAGCCCGAATCGCTGCGGCTGCGGCGGCAGACGGATGCGGTCTACGCGCGACTGGGGCTCGGGCAGATCACGGCGCGCTGAGCGGCGCACGGCACCACCCATGCCTTCCGGTCATGGGGCGTGCCGCAAAAGGAATTAACGGCTGCGCGGGAGCGACTCCTAAACTGGCCGCTCCTCCCGCTCTCCTCCCGTTCGCCCATGCAGCGCTCCCTCGTCACGCTGGCCGTTCTCGCGGCCCTCGCCTCGCCCTTCCACGCCACCGCCGCTGAAGCCCCCGTCGCGCTCGACCTGCTGCTGCGCGGCGGCACCATCTACACGGGCGACAGCGACACGCCCGTGGTCGGCGACGTCGGCATCGCGGGCGACCGCATCGTGTTCGCGGGCCGCGCCATGCCGGCGCAGTTCAGCGCACGGCGCACCATCGACGCCACCGGCCTCGTGGTGGCGCCCGGCTTCATCGACGCCCACACGCACGCCGACGCCGACCTGCTCTCGAGCGACGCGCGCAAGCGCCTGAACATTCCTTTTCTCACGCAGGGCGTGACCACGGCCGTGATCGGCAACGACGGCTTCGGCGGCTACGACATCGCGGCGCAGACGCAGAAGCTGCGCGCCGTGCCGGTCGGCACCAACATCGCGATGTACGCGGGCTTCGGGCCGCTGCGCATCAGCCAGCTCGGCGAGGCCAACCGCGCCCCCACGCCCGCGCAGATGGACACGATGAAGCAGCACCTGAGCCGCGCGATGTGCGACGGCGCGCTCGGGCTGTCGACGGGCCTGTTCTACCCGCCGCAGAATTTCTCGAAAACCGAGGAAGTCATCGAACTGGCCAAGGTGGCGGCCGCGCACGGCGGCCTGTACGACAGCCACATCCGCGACGAGGCCATGTACAACGTCGGCCTCAAGGGCTCGATCGACGAGGTGATCCGCATCGGCCACGAGGCGAAGCTGCCGGTGCACGTGGCGCACATCAAGGCGTTGGGCGTGGCGGTGCAGGGCCAGAGCGGCGACATCATCCGGCGCATCGAGAAGGAGCGCGCCGCGGGCCTGGACATCACGGCCGACCACTACCCCTGGACCGCGTCGAGCACGCGCTTCTCGGCCGCGCTGCTGCCGCCCTGGGCCAACGAAGGCGGTCGCGCCGCGACGCTGCAGCGCTTCGACGACGCGGCGCAGCAGGAGCGCCTGCGCAAGGACATGCGCGAGAACCTGCGCTTGCGCGGCGGGCCCGAGGCCATCCTGTTCTCGGCCGGCAGCACGAAGTACGTGGGCAAGACGCTGGCCGACGTGGCCAAGGCCTCGAACGCCGACCCGGTCGACGCCGCCATCGCCGTGCTGCGCGACGGCGACCTGATGATCGCCTCGTTCAACATGAGCGACGACGACGTGCGCGCCTTCATGAAGCGGCCGTGGGTCATGACCTCGTCCGACTCGTCGCTGGGCCATCCGCGCGCCTACGGCACCTTCGCGCGCAAGTACGACCAGTACGTGGTGAAGGAGCGCGCGATCTCGCTGGCGCAGTTCATCCGCAGCAGCAGCGCGTACACGGCCGACACGCTGGGCCTCGTGCAGCGCGGCCACCTGCGCCCCGGCTACCACGCCGACGTGGTGGTGTTCGATCCGAAGCGCTTCGCGGCCAAGGCCACCTACACGCAGCCCACGCTGCTGTCCGAAGGCGTGGTCACGGTGCTGGTGAACGGCCGCCTCGCGGTGGACGGCGGCCAGCCCACGGGCGTGGGCGCCGGCGTGCCGCTGCTGCGCACGCCGAAGCCGGGCAGCTGCCCGGCCTGAACCGGAAGATCAGTCTTTCTTCAGGTGCCGCCGCTGGTCGTAGGTCGGCTGCGGCGGCAGGTCGGCGAGGTGGCGCGTGTCGGCCCACTCGACGATCTCGATGGCGTCCGGCGCGGCCGGGTCGGCGATGCGGATGCGGTTGAAGCCCGCGTTCGGGATCTCGCTCTGGCGCGGGCCGCTGAGGCTCAGGCCGCGCGCGGTGCGCCACACCATGTCGAGCACGCCGCCGTGCGTGACGACGATCAAGCGTTGCCCGCGATGTGCAGCGGCCACGGCGCCGAGCGCGCCGATCACGCGCGCATGGAACTCGCGCGCGCTCTCGCCCTGCGGCATGGCGTGGTCTTCGCGGAACTCCAGCCACTCTTCCCAGGCGCGCGGATGCTGGCTCTGAATCTCGTCGGCCCGCATGCCCTCGACCACGCCGAAATGCTGCTCGCGCAGCGCCACCGAGGTGACGACCGGCAGCGCCAGCTGCTGCGCCGCGGGCGCCGCGGTCTGCTGGGCGCGCATGAGGTCGCTGCTGATGAGGTGCCGTGCCGTCTCGCCCGCGAGCCGCAGGCCGAGGCGGCGCGCCTGCTCGTGGCCGATGTCGTTGAGCGGGACGTCCGCATGGCCCTGGAAACGCAACTCGCGGTTCCAGGCGGTTTCGCCGTGGCGGATCAGGATGAGGTCGGTGGGGGCGGAGTCGGGGGTGGTGGTGGACATTGCATGCATTGTCCCCCGAGTGCATGACACGGCGGCTTCGTGCCAACCCGCTGTTGCACGGTCGCCACCGCGTACGGGCCGTGCGCCGGGCGCGTCCGATCGCGCAAAATCGGCGCATGCCTCATCTTGTCCTGCTGCCCGGCCTTGCCTGCGACGAACGCCTCTGGGAGGCCCAGTTGCCCGCACTTCCCGCCGCCTTCGGCGCCCGCGTGAGCGACGTCCAGACGCGCCACGACACCATCGAAGGCATGGCCAGCGCCGTGCTGCGCGAGCACGACGGCCCGCTGGTGCTGTGCGGTGCCTCGATGGGCGGCATGGTCGCGATGGAGGCGGCGCGCCAGGCGCCCGAGCGCATCGCCGGGTTGATGCTGCTGGGCACCAGCGCGCGGCCCGAGACGCCCGACATGTTCGCGCTGCGCGAAGGCGCCATCGAGTGGTTCGAGCGCGGCGAGGTGCGCGAGATCATCGAGCCCAACGTCGCCTTCGCCTTCCATCCCGCGCAGGCCGCCAATCCGGCGCTGGTGCAGCGCTACCTGGACATCGTGCTCGGCGCCGGCGCGGCCCAGCTCATCCGCCAGAACCACGCCGTGATGCGCCGCCCCGATGCGCGCACGCACCTGGCCCTGCTGCGCGCGCCGGTGCTGCTGATGTGCGGCGACGACGACCGCCTCGCACCACCCGAATGCACGCGCGAGATGGCGGCGCTGCTGCCGCGCGCCGAGGTGGTGTGGGTGCCGCAATGCGGCCACATGCTGACGATGGAGAAGCCTGCGTTCGTCAACACGGCGCTCAACGCCTGGCTGGGCAAGCACTTCCCCCGCGCTTGAGAACCCCGGTCAGTGCAGCTGGCCGCCGGTTTCCGCGACGTCCTGCTTCACGGCCAGCGCGGTCTTCACGGTGATGCGCAGCGCATCGACCAGCGTCTCGAGCGACATGCTCGGCGCGCCCGGAAAGCGCGCCGCCTGCGCGGGCAGGTAGGGAATGTGGATGAAGCCCCCGCGCGCGCCCTTCGCCGTCGCGTGCGTCGCGATGCGGTGCATCAGCCCGTAGAAGAGGTGGTTGCACACGAAGGTGCCCGCGCTGTTCGACACCGAGGCCGGCACACCGCCCGCGCGCAGTTCGCGCACGATGGCCTTCACGGGCAGGCTCGAGAAGTAGGCCGCCGGCGCGCCGGGCACCACGGGCACGTCGATCGGCTGACGCCCAAGGTTGTCGGGCACACGGGCGTCGTCGACGTTGATGGCGATGCGCTCCGGCGTGAACTCGGCGCGGCCACCGGCCTGGCCGATGCAGATCACCAGCGTCGGCTGGAGTTCGTCCATCGCGCGGTCGAGCGCGGCGAGCGCCTCGCCGAAGACGCAGGGCACGAGGCGCGCATGCACGGTGGCGCGGCCGCACTTCCAACCGTCGAGTGAACGCACCGCTTCCCACGACGGGTTGAGCAGTTCCTGCTCGAAGGGCTCGAAGCCCGTCAGCAGAACCGTGGGAGAAGCGCGCTTTGCCGGCATCGCGTGGCCTGCGTTCAAGCCATCGCGCGAACGTCGATGCCTTCCTGCTGCAGCCGCTCGCGGATGCGCCGCGCGAAAGCCAGCGCATGCGCGCCGTCGCCGTGCAGGCACACGCTCTGGGCGTTGACGGGCACGGTGCTGCCGTCGATGGCGACCACGCGGTGGTCGCGCACCAGCGACAGGGTCTGCGCCAGCGACTGTTCTTCGCTCTCGATGAGCGCGCCGGGCTGGCTGCGCGGCACGAGGCTGCCGTCGGGCATGTAGCCGCGGTCGGCGAACACCTCTTCCACAGGCTGCAGGCCGGCGCGGCGGGCCGCATCGATCATGTTGCTGCCGGCCAGGCCGAAGAACTTGAGCGAGGGGTCGAAGCGACGCACCGCCTCGCACAGCGCCTCGGCCAACTCGGGCTCTTTCACCGCCTGGTTGTAGAGCTGGCCGTGCGGCTTCACGTGCGCGAGCCGGCCGCCCTCGGCCTTGACGATCGCGGCCAGTGCGCCGACCTGGTAGAGCACGTTCGCGACGATCTCCTCGGGCGGCAGGTGCATGGTGCTGCGGCCGAAATTCTCGCGATCGGGAAAGCTCGGGTGCGCGCCGATCGCCACGCCGTGCGCCATGGCCCAGCGCACGCACTGCTGCATGGTCCTGGCGTCGCCCGCGTGCCAGCCGCAGGCGATGTTGGCGGAACTCACGAGGCCGAGCAGCGCTTCGTCGCTGCCGGCGCCTTCGCCGAGGTCGGCGTTGAGGTCGATCTGCATGGGGTGTTCTCCGTCTCGGGGGCAGGTGCGGGAGCCACCTGCTTCAGGCCACAGTCTAGGCCGCGCCGGGCCAGCCCGCAGCGGCGAGCCCCTGCGCCACCTGCGCCAGGTAGCGCTGCTGCGCGGCCCAGGCCGCGAGCGCGTGCGACAGGTCGGTGCGCACCAGCCGCAGCCGGCCGCCGAGCGGCGCCTGCGCGAGCTTCCAGAGGTCAGCGCGGATCACCACGCCGATGCGCGGGTAGCCGCCGGTGGTCTGCGCGTCGCCCATGAGGATGATCGGCTGGCCCGAAGGCGGCACCTGGATCGTGCCGGGGATCACGCCCGAAGACAGCATGTCGCCGCCCGCCTTGCGCTGCAGCTCGGCGCCGGCGAGCCGGCTGCCCATGCGGTTGCTTTGCGGCGTGATGCGCCAGCGCTCGCTCCACAGCAGCGCCTGCGCGTCGGGCGTGAACAGGTCGAACTCGGGGCCGGGCAGCACGCGCAGCGCGAGCGCGCCGTCGGGCTCGGCCATGCCCCAGTCGGGCGCGCGCAGGCCGAAAGGACGGCGCGCGTTCTGGTCTGCACCGAGGCGCGAAGCCCCCAGCACGAGCCGGTCGCCCTTGCGCAGCGCGCGGCCCTCGTGGCCGCCGAAGCCGGCCTTGAGGTCGGTGCTGCGCGAGCCGAGCACGGGCGCCACGTCGATGCCGCCGGCCACCGCGAGCCAGCTGCGCAGGCCGGCCTTCGGCGTGCCAGGCGCGTTGGCACCGGCCAGGCGCAAGGTCTGGCCGGCGCGCACGGGCACGCTCCAGCAGGGCCACAGCGGCACGCCGTCGAGCGTGGCGCCGAAGTCGTCGCCGGTGAGCGCGATGCGGGTGTCGACTTCGAACTGCAGCTCGCAGCCGCCCATGGTGAATTCGATGCCCGCCGCCGCGTCGGCGTTGCCGGCCAGCCGGTTCGCCAGCGTGAGCGCGAGCATGTCGAGCGCGCCGCCCGGGCAGATGCCGAGCTGGCGCAGGCCGGGCCGCCCGAGGTCCTGCACCGAGGCATGCACGCCGGGTTTGCGCACGAGGATCATGTCTGCAGGCTTTCGACGACGAAGCGCACGCGGTCGCCCGGACGCAGCAAGGTGGGCGACTCGGCCGACGGGTCGAACAGTTCGAGCGGCGTGCGCCCGATGAGCTGCCAGCCGCCCGGCGACACCAGCGGATAGATGCCGGTCTGCTCGCCGCCGATGCCCACCGAGCGCGCGGGCACGGCGGTGCGCGGTTCGGCGCGGCGCGGTGTCGCGAGTTCAGGCGCCAGCCCGCCCATGAAGGCGAAGCCCGGCAGGAACCCAAGCAGGTAGACCACGTAGTCGCCGCCGCTGTGGCGGCGCACCACCTCGGCCGCCGACAGCCCGGTGTGGGCCACCACGTCGGCGAGGTCAGGGCCGTGCTCGCCACCGTAGGCCACGGGAATCTCGATGCGCCGACCCTCGGCGGCATGGGCCGCGAGCCCCGGCCAGGCCTGGAGCACGCGCGCCGCAAGTTCCTCGAACGCCACGGCGGTCGGGTCGAAGGTCAGCGTGAGGTTGTTCATGCCCGGCAGCGCCTCGCCGACGCCGGGCCAGGCCAGCACCTCGGCGGCCAGCGCCCAGATGCGCTGCTGCTGCGCCAGCGTGGCGGGCGCGGGCAGGTCGCACACCAACGCCGCATCGCCCAGCGGATGCAGGCGGGGCAAGGGGGTGGCGCTCACCTCAGCGCGAAGCCTGGGAGCGGGCTCATTCCCTACCGAGGCTGCGGACCTTGGCGGTCAGCTGCTGCTCGACGTTCGGCGAGACGAACTTGTTGACCTCGCCACCGAGCATGGCGATCTCGCGCACGAAGGTGCTGGAGATGAACTGGTACTTGTCGCTCGGGGTCAGGAACACGGTCTCGACGTCGGGCATCAGCGAGCGGTTCATGCCGGCGAGCTGGAACTCGTAGTCGAAGTCGGTCACGGCGCGCAGGCCGCGCACCATGGCCTTGCCGCCGCGCGCGACGACGAAGTCGCGCAGCAGGCCCGAGAAGCTCTCGACCGTCACCTGGTCGCTGTAGGGCTTCACCGCCTCGCGGGCCATGTCCATGCGCTCGGAGAGCGTGAACAGCGCCTTCTTGTGGTGGCCCGCCGCGACGGCGACGATCACCTTGGAGAAGAGTTGGGTTGCACGCCGCACCACGTCCTCGTGACCGAGGGTGATGGGGTCGAAAGTGCCGGGATAAACCGCGATCACGTTGCTGGCCATGGTTGCTTCTTCCTCATGCTGCCGGTGCGGCTTGTCCGGCGGATTATGCAGGCACGGACACGGCGCGGCGCAGCAGATGGGCATGCACGGCGCCGGCCTTCAGGTAGCGGAATTCGGCCAGGCCCAGCGCGGCGAGCTCCTCGGCGGCCCAGCGGCGCGGCGCCTCCAGGTAGATCGCGCCGTCGGCATGCAGCGCGCGCGCGGCGGCGCGCAGGGCCGGCTCGTACAGCGCGAGGTTGTCGAAGGGCGGGTCGAGAAACACCGCCTGCAGGCTGCCCGCTGCCGCGCGTTCGAGCGCGGTGACGCCGTTGCCGCGCTCCACGCGCACGGCCTCGGCCGAGAGCTTGGCCTTGGCGGCCTGCAGCTGGGCGACCAGCGCGGCGTCCTGCTCGCACAGCAGCACGTGGGCCGCGCCGCGCGAGGCGGCTTCGAGGCCGAGCGCGCCGGTGCCCGCGAAGGCATCGATGCAGTGCCAGCCCGGCAAGGCACCGCCGCCCACGCCGGCCAGGCTCGCGAGCCAGTTAAACAGCGTTTCGCGCACGCGGTCGGGCGTGGGGCGCAGGCCGGGCTTGTCGGCCACGGCCAGGCGGGTGCGCTTCCACTCGCCGCCGATGATGCGGACCTCGCTGGGCCGCGACGGGCGCTTGGCGGCGGGGGCACGCGAGACGGGCGCGGCGACGTTCTTCTTCGGGGGCTTCTGGGGCATGCGGCGAGCTTAACGCCGCAGCTGGCCCCCCTTCACTCAGTAGCCCATGAACGCGCGGCGGGCCAGCAGCGCGGCCAGCACGAGCATCGTGCCGCCGATGAGCGCATCGAGCATCTGCCAGGCGCGCGGGCGTGCAAACACCGGCGCCAGCAGCCGCGCGCCGAAGCCCAGCGCGGTGAACCACAGCACGCTGGCCAGCGTCGACCCGACCACGAACCAGGCCTTGAGCAGGCCCGGGTACTGCGCCCCGGCCGTGCCCACGAGCAGCACGGTGTCCAGGTAGACGTGCGGGTTCAGCAGCGTGAAGCCGGCGGCCTGCGCGACCACCGCGGCGCGCGAGCGCGAGGCGCCCTGCGACACCGTCTGCAACGCGCCCGGCTGGCGCGAGCGCCACAGCGCGCGCAGGCCGTAGCCGCAGAGAAAGGCCGCGCCGAAGCCCGCGAGCAGCGTTGCCAGCATCGGCCGCCCCTTCAGCGCCTGCGCCATGCCGGCCACGCCGGCGGCGACCAGCACCGCGTCGCAGACGGCGCAGAACAGCACCACCGCGCTCACGTGCTCGCGGCGCAAGCCCTGGCGCAGCACGTAGGCGTTCTGGGCGCCGATGGCGACGATGAGCACCAGGCTCATGAAGAGCCCGTTGAGGAAAGCGGTGGAGGCGTGAACGGCGGTCATGGTCCGAGCTTGCCGTCCGCAGCCGATTCAATCAAACTAAACTTTCTAACGCCGATTCAGTTTTACTTCATTCACAACCATGCTCGACTACGCCGCCCTGCACGCCCTTGCCGCCGTGGTGCGCGAAGGCAGTTTCGAGCGCGCCGCCCGCGCGCTGCATGTCACGCCCTCGGCGGTGTCGCAGCGCGTGAAGCTGCTCGAGGAACGCACCGGCGGCGCGCTGCTGGTGCGCGGCCAGCCCTGCGTGGCGACCGAGGCTGGCCTGCAGCTGTGCCGGCACGTCGAGCGCGTGGGCATGCTGGAGCACGAACTGCGCGAGGCCCTGCCCGCGCTGGGCATGGGCAGCGGCGAGGCGCACGAGCGGGTCACGGTGCGGGTGGCGGTCAACGCCGACAGCCTCGCGACCTGGTTCATGGCGGGTGCCGCGGCCTTCGCCGCGCAGGCGCCCGACGCCCTGCTCGACCTCACGGCCGACGACCAGGACCACACGGCCGAACGGCTGCGCAGCGGCGCCGTGCTGGCGGCCGTGACCGCGCTGGCCCAGCCGGTCACGGGCTGCAACAGCGAGGCGCTGGGCACGGTGCACTACGTGGCGGCCGCGAGCCCCGGTTTCGTGGAACGGTATTTCGCCAAGGGCGTGGGCGCACGCACGCTGGCCGCCGCGCCGAACCTGGTGTTCGACCGCAAGGACCGGCTGCAGGCGCGCTGGGTGCGCCGCATCTGCCACCGCAACGTGGAGACGCCGCGCCACTGGGTGCCCTCGCCCGCCGCCTTCGTCGAGGCGGCCTGCCGCGGCATCGGCTGGGGCATGCACCCGACCAGCATGGTGGCCGATGCGCTGCGCGACGGCACGCTGGTCGAACTGGTGCCCGGCGCGACGCTGCCGGTGCCGCTGTACTGGCAGCACGCCCGCGCGGCGCCGCGTCTGCTGGCGCAACTCGGTGCCGCGGTGCGCGAGGCCGCGCGCAGCGGGCCGCACGCGCTGGCCTGAGCTTTTCTTTTCTTCTTACTGCGCCGCGGCGGCCTGCTTGCCGCCCACGACCACCGTCACCATGCGCTGCGGCTGCAGCTTGCGGGCGAACGCGGCCTGGATGTCGGCGGCCGTGACCGCGTTCATGCGCGCGGTCCAAGTGTCGAGGTAGTCCAGCGGCAGGTCGTACCAGGCGATGTTGGCGACGTTGCCGATCAGCTTGCGGTTGCTGTCCAGGAGCAGCGGGAAGCCGCCGATCAGGTTGTCCTTGGCGGCCTTCAGTTCCTTCTCGGTCGGGCCTTCGGCCACGAACTTCGCGAGCACGTCGCGCGAGACCTTCGTCGCCGCCTCGGCCTGGTCGGGCCGGGTCTGGAAGCCGATGCGGAAGGCGCCCGCCTCGAGCCCCGGCGCAAAGCCGCTGTACACGCTGTAGGCCAGGCCGCGCTTCTCGCGCACCTCTTCGGTCAGCCGCGAGACAAAGCCGCCGCCGCCGAGCACGTAGTTGCCGAGCGTGAGCGCGAAGTGATCGGGGTCCTGGCGCGGGTAGCCGGGCTGGCCGATGAAGACGTGGGCCTGGGCCGAGTCGAACGCGATGCGCTCGTCCTTCGGTGCCGTGAGCGCCGCCACCGGCGCGATGCCCGGCAGCGGTGCGCAGGCGCCGGGACTGGGCAGGCGCGACAGCAGCGTGGTCGCCAGCGCCTCGGCCTCGGCGCGCGTGACCGCGCCCACGATGCTGAGCTTGGCGCGGCACGGCAGGATCAGCTGCTCGTAGCGCTGGCGCATGGCGGCGGTGTCGATGCGCGCCAGCGTGGCTTCGGTCACTTCCTGGCCGTAGGGGTGCGTGCCGTACACGGCCTGCGCGAAGGCGCGGCCGACGACGGTGGCGGGCTTGGTGTTGGCTTCCTTGATGGCGGCGTTGATGCGCTCGCGCTCGCGCGGCCAGATGTCGTCGGGGAACGAGGGCTCGCCGATCTCGCGCGCGGCCAGCGCCACGGCCTTGGTCAGCAGCGCCGGGTCGGACAGCGTGCGCAGCGTGTAGCTGGTGCGGTCGGTGCCGGCGCTCACGTCGAAGCTGGCGCCCAGGTCGGCCCAGGCCTCGCCCAGCGCATTCTGGTCGAGCGCGGGCTCGCCGTTGCGCCCGGCGCGCACGCCCTTCTCGACCATCGCGGCGCTGGTGCTGGCCAGCCCGGCCTGCGCGGCCGGGTCGCGCCGGCTGCCGGCGTCGAAGTCGATCTGCACGTCGACGATCGGCAATGCGTTGGTCGACACCAGGTACACCTTGGCGCCGTTGGCCAGCGTCCAGTGCTGGATGGGCAGCGCGGCCTGCGCGCTGCCCATGCCGAACAGCGCGGTGATGCCCGCCAGGAGGGCGGTGCTTGCAAATTTCTTGAGGTTCTTCATGAGGGGAATCCGGTGCCTTTCAGCGCATCTCGCCCACAGGGGCTGCGAAGCCGCGGCCGCGCTTGGGTTCGGGCGGCAGGGGCCGCAGCGTGGCGACCGTGAGCTGGTCATCGCCGAAGTACTTGGCGGCCACGGCCTGCACCTGCGCCGCCGTCACGGCCTGCAGCCGGGCGACGATGCGCTCGCTGGCGTCCAGCGGCAGGCCCTGGATCCAGTTGCTGCCGAGTTCGCGCGCCTGCGCCATCACCGAGTCGCGCTTGTAGGTCTCGCTCGCCACCCACTGCGTCTTGACGCGGGCCAGCTCGGCCTCGCCGACGCCCTCTTTCGCCACGCGCGCCACCTGGGCGCGCAGCGCGGCCTCGACGGTCTCGGCGGTCTTGCCGGCGGCCGGCACGCCGTCGAGCATGAACAACTGCGGACCGCGGCCGATGAAGCCCGCGTACGCGCCGGCCGAATCGGCCACGCGGCCGGGGCCCTGCGTGAGTGCGCGGTCGAGCCGCGCGCCGGCGTAGCCGTCGAGCACGGCCGAGAGCACCACCAGCGCCCAGGCGTCGCTGTTGGCGTCGTCGATGTTCGTGAGCTGCGGCACGCGGAAGGCGAGCGACACGTATGCCTGCTCGGCCGGGGCCTTGAATTCGAGGCGGCGGATGCCGCGCTGCGTGGGCTCGGTGCGCGGCTTGCGCTCCGGCACGGCGCGCGCGGGGATGCTGCCGTAGTACTTCTCGGCCAGCGCGCGCACGCGCGCCACGTCGACGTCACCGGCCACCACGAGCACGGCGTTGGCCGGCACGTACCAGCGCTGGAAGAAGGCGCGCGCGTCGGCGGGCGTCATCGATTCGAGGTCGCTCATCCAGCCCACCACCGGGCGGCGGTACGGCGACGCGGTGAAGACGGCCGCGCTCTGCTGCTCGCCGAGCAGGGCGCGCGGCTGGTCGTCGGTGCGCAGGCGGCGCTCTTCCTTGACCACCTCGATCTCGCGCTTGAACTCGTCGTCGGGCCACTGGTTGTTGGCGAAGCGGTCCGATTCGAGCTTCATCACCTGCTCGAGGCTGCCGACCGGGATCTGCTGGTAGTAGCCCGTGGCGTCGCGCATGGTGAAGGCGTTTTCCTGGCCGCCCAGCGCCGCCACGCGGCGCGAGAACTCGCCAGCCGGCACGCTCTTCGTGCCCTTGAACAGCATGTGCTCCAGCACGTGCGCCACGCCCGTGGTGCCATCGACCTCGTCCATGGAGCCGACCCGCACCCAGACCATCTGCACCGCCGTCGGCGAGCGCCGGTCGGTCTGCACGATCACGGTCATGCCGTTGGCGAGGGTGAATTGCTGGGGGCCCGGGGCCGCGGCGGCAGGGGTCGACGCGGCGGGAGCGGGGGTGGACTGGGCCTGCGCGGGCACGGTCCACAGCGCCGAAAGCGCCAGGGCCAGCACCGCACCAGACGCAGCGCGGCGTGGCGAGAGGTGTTTCATAGAATGGGTCGGATTGTAAAAAGCTCCCGATGTTCAGTTTCTTCAAGAAAAAACCACCTGCCGATGCCCCGGTGACACCGGCCCCGCCGCCGACCGCCGAACCCGCGCCCTCCCCGGCCGCGGAACCCGCACCGGCACGCTCGGTGTTCTCGCCGTCGAGCTGGTTCGGGTCGAAGCCTGCGGCGGAAGCGCCTGTTCCCGCACCCGCACCCACCCCTGCGCCGCCCCCCGAGCCGACACCGGCCGCGCCCGTGGTGGCGCCGGCGCCCGCGCCAGTTCCGGTCGCTGCACCAGCGCCGATCCCTGCGCCAGCGCCCGCCCCCATTCCCGCACCCGCTCCCGTCATCGCGCCACCGCCGCCCCCTCCGGCGCCCGTGCCCGCACCGCCTCCCGCGCCTGTCGCCGTCGTCGAGCCGGCCCCCATCGCCACCGAGCGCAAGAGCTGGTTCGACAAGCTCAAGACCGGCCTGCGCAAGACCGGCACCGGCATCCAGGCCGTGTTCGTCAACGCGCAGATCGACGACGCGCTGTATGAAGAGCTCGAATCGGCGCTGCTCATGGCCGACACCGGCGTCAAGGCCACCGAGTTCCTGCTCGACGACCTGAAGGTGCGCGTCAAGCGCCAGATGGCCACCGACGCCTCGCAGGTCAAGCGCCTGCTGGCCGACGCCGTCACCGACCTGCTCAAGCCGCTGGAGAAGCCGCTGGTCATCGGCGAATACACGCCCACCGTGATCATGGTGGCCGGCGTCAACGGCGCGGGCAAGACCACCTCCATCGGCAAGCTCACCAAGCACCTGGCCACCGAAGGCGCCTCGGTGCTGCTGGCCGCGGCCGACACCTTCCGGGCGGCGGCGCGCGAGCAACTGCTGGTCTGGGCCGACCGCAACACCGTCGAGATCGTCAGCAACGAAGGCGGCGACCCTTCGGCCGTGAGCTTCGACGCGGTGAACGCCGGCAAGGCGCGCGGCAAGGACGTGGTGCTGGTCGACACGGCGGGCCGCCTGCCGACGCAGCTGCACCTGATGGACGAGCTCAAGAAGATCAAGCGCGTCGTCACCAAGGCCGACGCCACCGCGCCGCACGAAGTGCTGCTGGTGATCGACGGCAACACCGGCCAGAACGCGCTGGCACAGGTCAGGGCCTTCGACGAGACGCTAGGCCTCACGGGCCTCATCGTCACCAAGCTCGACGGCACCGCCAAGGGCGGCGTGCTGTGCGCCATCGCGCGCGAGCGGCCGATTCCGGTGTACTTCATCGGCGTGGGCGAAAAGCTCGAAGACCTCGAGACCTTCAACGCCCGCGAGTTCGCGCAGGCGCTCCTTGGCTGACCGGCGCTTTCGTCGCCGTTCGCTTCGGTCAAAAAAAACGGTCCCCGACTCGCGCCGGGGACCGTCAGCTCCCTGTCTTTCTTTTTTCTCCCTTTGTATTTCCCCCTGCGTGTGTGCCTCTTCGGGAATCAGAAACCGAACAGTGACGTCGGGCCGCACACCGGGCTGGCGTTGCAGTTGGTCGACGTGAAGTAGTAGGCCTTCTGCTCGCTGGTGCCCAGCGCCAGGTGACCGAGCAGCGCCGCCTTCTTGGCCCCTTCGGCGTTCGCCTGCTGGATGAGGGCCGTGGTGTTGGTGCTCGGTGCGAGCGAATAGAAGTTGAAGGTCGCCGACTGCGACAGGTCCTTGGTGTAGACCACGCCGCCACCGTCCGAGAAGCCGAACTCCGTGCGGAAGCGGAAGCCGCGAGCGCCGCGCTCGTTGAACTGCGCGAGGTAGCCGGCGTGGTCGCCGATGGGATCGCCCAGTTCGTAGCCGAAGGTCGAGTTGCCCACCGAGCTCTTTTCGTAGACGGCCGCCGTGCCCGCCGAGTCGCCGGTCAGGAACGCGATGGTGCGGTTGTAGAAGCCGCTCGCGCCCTGGCTGTTCGCCTGCGCCAGGTAAGCCGCCTTGCTGGCGGGCTGCAGCTCGACACGGTAGCTGTAGGTGGCACTGTCGGCGCTGCTCTTGCGATAGACATTGAACATCTCGCCACCGATCGACTGGGCGCCCACCCACTGGAAGCCCCGCGCGCCGGCTTCGTTCAGCTGGTTCTGCAAGTCCGCGTTGGACGTGGCCGGGGCCTTCTTCTCGTAGCTGTAGGTGGCGTCGATCGTCTTCACGAACCCATCGATGTGCTCGAAGGTGGTGGGGCCGGTCGTGAAAGAGAAACCGCTCAGGAAACGGAACCCGCGCGCACCCTGCGCAGCGAGGCTGTCGAAGAAGGCCGACGCGGTGGTCGCAGCCGGCAGGCCCTCGTACAGGAAAGTGGTGGCACCCGGATTCGGTGCTGGTGCCGGGGCCGGTGCTGGTGTGGGCGCAGGCGCCGGGGCTGGCGCCGGTGCGGGCGGCGGCAACACGAAGCCACCGCCACCGCCACCACCGCCGCCTCCACCTCCGCACGCCGTCAGGGCCAGCAGCGCGGCCGTCGCGGCGGCCACTGCAGCAGGTTTGAAATTCATGGTCACTCCCTTGTCGATTCTTGTTCGGTGGCGACGCGGACCGCTGTCCGTCGACGCCGTGGAAACCCGAAATTACGACGGGGCCGATGTTCCCGGCAGTGCCAAAAGTCATTGCATGTGCGCCCATCCGGATCGATCGGCACGCAATGAACTACAACGTATTCACTTTCGATCGCAAGCTGTGTGCGAGACGCTACGGTGCCGTCGCGAGCCCCGCCATGGCCTGCAGCAGCGCATCGGGCGCCACGGGCTTGAACAGCACGGGCACGCCCGACTCGCGCACGCGCTGCAGGCGGTCGGGCGAGGTCTCGCCGGTGATCAGCAGCAGCGGCAGCTCGGTGCCCAGGTGCCGACTCAGGCGCAGGCCCACGTCGAGGCCGTCGACGCCGTCGGCCAGGCGGTAGTCGCACATCAGCAGGCCGAAGGGCCGGCCTTCGGCGCGGGCCTGGTGCAGCGCCTCGGCTGCGGCGGCCTCGTCGGCGACGGCGTGCGCATCGATCGCGTGCGAGCGCAGCAGGCCGGTCATGGCTTCGCGAATTTCAAGTTCGTCGTCCATCAACAGCACGCGACCGGGCAGCGTGGCCGCGCGCCGACGTGCAGCCAGTTCGACACTGCCGGCCGGAAACGGGCCCACGAGCGCGCTGACCTGCGGCGGCACGGTCGGCAGCACGACGCGGAAGTGCGTGCCGCGGCCCGGGCGCGAATGCATCTGCACCGGATGGCCCAGCAGGCGCGACAGGCGACGCACGATCGACAGGCCGATGCCCAGCCCGCGCGCGCGGTCCCGGCCGGGGTTATCGATCTGGTAGAACTCTTCGAAGATGCGGTGCGACTGCTCGGGCGCGATGCCGATGCCGGTGTCGCGCACCTCGATCCAGACGGTGTCGCCGCGGTCGCGCGCCGTCACGGTCACACCGCCTTGCACGGTGTACTTGAGGGCGTTGTCCATCAGGTTGGACAGCATGCGGTGCAGCAGCTGCGGATCGCTGCGCACCCACAGGCCGCTGGCGCGCACGCGCAGCTGCAGCTCCTTCTGCTCCGCCTGCGCCGAGAAGGTGTGGTTGAGCGGCAGGAACAGCGCATCGAGCTCCACCGGCTGCGGCGACGGCGTGATGACGCCGGCGTCGAGCCGGGACACGTCGAGCATGGTGTCGAGCGAGGCCCCCAGCGCGTTCACGGCGCGCATCAGGCGCTCGGCGTTGCGGCTCTCGGGACGGCCGCGCAGTTCGTTCTCGAGCGCAGCGCCGAACAGCGCGATGGCGTGCAGCGGCTGGCGCAGGTCGTGGCTGGCGGCGCCGAGGAAGCGGGTCTTTTCTTCGCTGGCACGCTCGGTGGCGGCGATCTGCTCGCCCAGGCGTGCGGCCAGCGCTTCGTTCTCGAAACGCAGCATGAGCGAGTCGGTCAGCAGCCGGTGCTGGCGCACGCCGGCGTGCAGGGTAAGCATCAGGTAGGCCGAGCCGGCCGCGGCCAGGAACAGGTGCAGGCCGTCGCCCTGCCAGGCCAGCGCGATGATCATGCCCAGCGACATGGGCAGCGTGTAGCCGAACAGCGCGGGCTTGAGCGGCCACAGCGACTGCGCGGCGCGCGCGCAGCTGCCGACGATCACGGCCATCAGCAGCGAGGTCATGGGCAGGTTCTCGTGCGGCACGATGAACCAGGGCACCACCGCCGTGATCATGCTCACCAGCGTGACCATGCGCGAGATCTTGCGCGCCCAGTACGGGCTCTCGGAGGCCGGCTTGTCGGGCGTCCAGCGCGGCGTGAAGAACACGTAGATGTCGACCGCCACCAGCGCCGCCATCCAGAACAGCAGGCGCGCATCGCTGAGCTGCGAGTAGATGATGCAGCCGAACACGATCACGAAGCCCAGGTGGGTCAGCGTGGAGATGCCGTAGGTGTCGTAGACCGAGCCGACGTGCTCGCGCAGCACGCGCTGGCCCAGCAGCTGGCCGGCGGCGGCGTCGCCGCGGCCCGCCAGCGTGGCGCCGCTCAACGCAGCATGCTGATCAGCTGGGCGCGCGAGCGCATGCCGAACAGCAGCAGGATGGTCGAGACATGGTTCTTCACCGTGCCCTCGCTCAGGTTGGCCAGTTGCGCGATCTCCTTGTTCGCCTTGCCTTCGAGCACCCACTGCAGCACCTGCATCTGGCGCGGCGTGAGCTCCTGCCAGGCACTGGCGTGCGCGAACTCCGCGTACCCCGACAGCGACTTGGGCAGCGACGCGGGCGGCAGCGGCTGCTGCGGCGTGCCGTCGGCCTCGAACAGGCCGCAGGCGCGGATGAAGCCCACCATCTCCTTCAGGTCGGCGGACTTGGGCAGGAAGGCGCTGGCCCCGAGTGCGAGCGCGCCCTGCGCCAGCGTGCTGTTGGCGGTGCCCGAGAGCACCACGACGCGCGCCGCCGGAAAGCGCAGCCGGAACTCGGCCAGGCCGCTGAGCCCGTGCGTGTCGGGCAGCGCGAGGTCGAGCAGCACGAGGCCGATGGCCGCCTCGTTCGCCGCGTAGAGCGCGAGCGCGTCGGCGATGTTGCCGGCCTCGAACACCGAGATGCGCGCGCCCGAGGTGGCGGCCTGGGCCTGCACCAGCGCGCTCACGCCCAGGCGCAGCAGGTCATGGTCGTCGACCACCAGGATCGCGCCGGACACGCCGGCGGGCACACCGATGTCGGTGGTGGGCGGCAGGGGTGCGGAGGGGGAGTCGAAAGAGGCCACGGATTTGATCTTAGCGGCGCAAGCCCCGCGCGACAGTGCCCTAAGTCATGGCGCCCGGCCCTCGTCCGCCCCCGGGACGACGCCACTTGCCATCGCCTGGCGCCGTGGGCACCATGAGACTCTTGCCGCAACGCACGGCGCCCCGGAGACCTGCCATGACCCACACTGCCGCCGCCCCGCTCGCCACCAGCGAGCGCAAGGTCGACCGCCTGCTCGCCCACTACGAGGAGAGCCACCGCCATCCGACCAACGAGCTGATCCACTTCGTGGCCATTCCCGCGATCATGCTGAGCATCGTCGGGTTGCTGTTCGCGATCCATCCGTGGGTGGCCTACGCCTTCGTGGCGGCCAGCCTCGTGTACTACGCCCTGCTGCGCTCGCCGGCCTTCCTCGTCACGATGCTGGCGCTCACGGTGCTGGCGCTGGTGGCGGTGCATGCGATGGGCACCGCGGTGGCGCCGGTGTCGGCGGCGATCTTCGTGGTGGCGTGGATCTTCCAGTTCGTCGGCCACAAGATCGAAGGCAAGAAGCCTTCGTTCTTCGAGGACATCCAGTACCTCTGGGTCGGCCCGCTGTTCGTGCTGTCGAAGCTGTTCGTCAAGCTCGGCATTCGCTGGTAGCCCCGCAGGCCCGGCCACGCCGGTGCGCAGCGTCCGCGCGCGGGGGTTCCTTCAAGGCGACACGAGCGGCTCGGCCTCATGGGCCCGGTGCAGCAGTTCCACGAAAGCCGGCGCTGGCGGCAACACCACGTCGCCGATGCGGTGCACCGCCACGCCCGGCGTCCACGAGTTCATGACCACGGCGCCGGCCAGCGCGGGCAGGTCGGCCATCCGCAGCACCTGGCTGCGCTGCGGGACACCGAGGCGTTCGAGCTGCCGGCGCACGATGCCCATCGTGGTGCCGACCAGGATCTCGGCCTCGGGCCACACCACCGCCTCGCCGTCCCAGAACGCCAGGTTCCAGATTGACGCCTCGCCGAGCCGCCCGTGCCGGTCGAGAAAGGCCGCGTCGTCGAAACCCTGCACAACGGCCTGGCGCAGCAGCTGGGTCTTGGCACCTTCGCCGACGTGCTTCACGGCCGGCAGGAAGCGCTCGTGCTCGATCGCGGCCAGGGTCAGCGGGCCGGCGGGGCCGTTGGAAGGCGGGCCGGTGCGGATCAGCACCTCGGGCACCGCGTCGGCCGCGGTGAACTCGCCGGCCGGGGAGTAGACGGTGGCCGTCAGCGACAGGTCCGTCGGACTGGCCGCGAGCGCCGCCCGCAGGTGGGCGCGCACCGTGTCGTCGGGCAGCGCCTGGCCGAACAGGGTCTGCGAGGCGAAGCGCAGCCGCGCCAGATGGAGGTCGAGGCCCCGCACCCGGCCGCCGCGCACCTGCATGGCCGTGAAATGCGCGTGGCCGGCGAAGGCGAGCGACGCCAGGTCCGCGCCGGGCACCGGCTGGCCGTTGCGCTGCACGACGAAGGAAGAGGGAGAAGGGACGCTGGCGGACATGGTTTCGTTGCTCCTGGAAGGGATCGATCATCAAGTTCCTGAACTATCCCGCGTTGACTTTTCCAAGAGAAACGAATAGTTTTTGGAAAATAATCAAAAACCATTTGAAGATCGATGCACCCCAAACTGCTCCCCGGCACCCGCGCCCTGCGCACCTTCGAGGCCGCCGGGCGGCACCTGAACTTCACGCGGGCCGCCGAAGAAGTCGGGCTGACGCCGGCGGCCGTGAGCCACCAGATCAAGGAGATCGAAGAGCAGCTCGGCGTGGTGCTGTTCACGCGCACCAGCCGCAGCATCCGCCTCACGCCAGCCGGCGCCGTGTGGTTCGAGGCCACCGCCGACGCGCTCGACACCCTGCGCCGCGCCGCCGGCCGCGCCCGGCGCATGGCGCGCGGGGCGGCGACGCTGCGCGTGTCGACCAGCGCCCGTTTCGCGACCAACTGGCTGCTGCCCCGGCTGCCGCAGTTCCGGGCCGCGAACCCAGGGCTGGAACTGGGTTTCGATATTTCCGACGCGCTGCGGGATTTCGACGCCGACGACATCGACGTGGCGATCCGCTTCGGCAACGGACAAGACCCGGGCACACGCGCGCAGCGGCTGTTCGACACCGTCATCGTGCCGGTCTGCAGCCCCAGGCTGCTGGCCAGCGGGCCCCCGCTGGCAACGCCGCGCGACCTGCTCCAGCACACGCTGTGCTACGTCGACTGGAAGACCGACGGCATGGTCTGGCCGAACTGGCCGATGTGGATGGCCGCGGCGGGCATCGAGGGCTTCGACGACAGCCGCTGCATCGGCTTCGCCGACTCGAGCGACGTGGTGCGCGCCGTCACCGAGAGCGGCATGGTCGGACTGGCCGACCTGGACATGATCGGCGCCGACCTCGCCCAGGGCCGGCTGGTGCGGCTGTTCGACATCGGCGTGCCCATGGCGGCGGGCTACGCCTACCACCTGGTCTACCCGGAAGGCAGCGCTGGGGACCCGCGCATCCTGGCGTTCCAGGACTGGCTGCTCGGGCAAGCGGCACGGACTTGAAAAACGCCAAACGGCATACAAATATCCAACAAATCGCGACAAAAGCTATCGCAACGATAGAAACCCAAGGGAACCCTTGGCTTAGCACTCCCTCTAACCGAGTGCTAATATGGCCAACACAAAGGAGTTTCCCCTGATGACAACGCTGTCTGGAGTCTCTGCCAACCAGCTGGCCGTCGCCAACCCCTGGTCGATGGTCCCCCCGCTGGGCAACCTGGATGCCTACATTTCGGCCGCCAACCGCCTGCCGCTGCTCACGCTCGAAGAAGAGCAGGGCTTCGCACGCAAGTTGCGCGACCAGAACGACCTCGAAGCCGCCGGTGCGCTGATCCTGTCGCACCTGCGCCTGGTCGTGTCCATTTCCCGCCAGTACCTGGGCTACGGGCTGCCGCACGGCGACCTGATCCAGGAAGGCAACGTCGGTCTCATGAAGGCCGTGAAGCGTTTCGACCCCGACCAGGGCGTGCGGCTGGTGAGCTACGCCATGCACTGGATCAAGGCCGAGATCCACGAGTACATCCTGAAGAACTGGCGCATGGTCAAGGTCGCGACGACCAAGGCCCAGCGCAAGCTGTTCTTCAATCTGCGCTCGATGAAGCAGGGTTTCAAGGCCGACTCGGCCGCGGCCGACAACGGCACGCACCGTGAGACGCTGAGCCCCGACGAGGTCTCGCAGATGGCCACGCGCCTGAACGTGAAGCCCGAGGAAGTGCTCGAGATGGAAACCCGCCTGTCGGGCGGCGACGTGCTGCTCGATCCGGGTCCGTCCGATGACGGCGACGAAGGCTTCGGCCCCATCGCCTACCTGGCCGACGCCACGCAGGAACCGACCGCCCTGCTCGAATCGCAGCAGCGCGACCGCCTGTCGAGCGACGGCATCGCCACCGCCCTGGAGGCGCTGGACGACCGCAGCCGCCGCATCGTCGAAGAGCGCTGGCTCAAGGTGAACGACGACGGCTCGGGCGGCATGACGCTGCACGACCTGGCCGCGGTGTACGGCGTGAGCGCCGAGCGCATCCGCCAGATCGAAGTGGCGGCGATGAAGAAGATGAAGAAGGCGCTGGCCGAGTACGCGTAAGCGTCACGACCGCCCTCCTCCACGAAAAAGCCCGGCAGCGCCGGGCTTTTTTCGTTCGGGGGCGCTTCAGGGCGTCGACTTGGTCAGCGTGCGCAGCGCCCGCTTCGCGATGTAGCGGGTCTCGGCGACCGGCGACTCGGCCACCCAGCGCGTGCACAGCGTCTCGACCCACTCGGGCTGCGTCTTGCTGGCGTCGTTGAGCCAGTTGGCGACCGAGTTCTGCACGTAGCGATGCGCGTCGGCGCGCAGCGGCTCCAGCAGCGGCAGCGCCAGCCAGGGCTCGGCCTTCAGCGCCTCGATCTGCGCGCACCACACGCCGCGCGGGCGCGTGAGCTCGCTGGCGAAGCGGCGCACGTTCGGATCGGCATCGGTCACCCAGGGCTGCAGCAGCGCCAGCGCTTCGTCGAGCGAATCGATGACGCTGTCGCGCACCGCCATCCAGGCGAACTCGCGCACGCCGAAATGCGGGTCGGCGGCGAAGCGGCGCACGGCGTTGAGCTGGGCCGCCAGCGGCAGGCCCGACAGCGTGATCCACTGCACCGCCCAGCAGCGCGCCACGTCGCTCGCGTGCGTGGCCAGCCGGTGTGCCACGGCGTCGCGCTCGGCGTGTTCGGCCGTCATGTCGTACAGCGCCCGCGCGATGTGGCTGTGGCGCTGCATGGGCTTGAAGGCGGCCAGCATGGCGAACGTGTCGTCCAGCCGTTCGTGCGTCGCGTCGAGGCCGACATGGCCCGCCACGCTGCGCGCGAGCAGCGGCAGTTCGAGCGCGAGGAATTCGTTGAGGTTGACGGTCTCGAGCAGCCCGCCGTTCAGCGCGCCCAGCACTTCCGGCGGAATGAGCGCGATGCGGAACGCGCCCTTGCGCGACTTCAGGTGCGCGACCGATGCGGCGTCCATGCCCCGGGCGCCCGGCTCAGGACGCAAGCAGCGTCTTCAGGTCCGACACCATCGCGGGCACGCCCGCGCCGTAGCGCGCGTAGAGCCGCAGGCGGCCCTGCGGGTCGTAGATGTAGCTGGCGGCCGAGTGGTCCATGGCGTAGCTGGTCGGCGTCTTGCCATCGACCTTCTTGTAATAGACCTTGAAGTCCTTCGCGACGGCGGCCAGCTGCTCGGGCGTGGGGATGAGCGCCACGAAGCTCGGGTCGAACGCGCCCATGTAGGCCTTGAGCACCTCGGGCGTGTCGCGCGCCGGATCGACGGTGACGAACAGCACCTGCAGCTTGCTGCCGTCGGCGCCGAGCTGCTGCTTGACCTGCGCCATCTCGGTCATGGTGGTCGGGCAGACGTCGGGGCACTGCACATAGCCGAAGAACAGCACGACCGCCTTGCCCTTGAAGTCGGCCAGCGTGCGCACCTTGCCGTCGGCGTCGGTGAGCGAGAAGTCTTTGGCGTAGTCGGCGCCCGTGATGTCGACCGCCTGGAAGCTCTGCTTCGGCTGCTCGCTGCAGGCCGAAAGGCCCAGGCCCAGCGTGGCCGAGGCGGCCACCCAGCCGGCCGTGGCGGCGATCGATTTCAGGGCATTGCGCTTGTTCATGGGCAGGTCAGGTCCGGTCAGCGGAGGTAATGGTCGACGAGCAGCGCCGCGAACAGCACGCTCAGGTGGATGAGCGAAAACCGGAAGGTCTTGCGCGCCAACGCGTCGGAGTAGTTGCGCCACAGCGCGAAGGCATAGCCGGTGAAGCCGATGCTCACGCCGATGGCCACCACGAGGTAGAGCCAGCCGCTCATGCCGTAGATGAAGGGCATCAGGCAGGCGGCGAACAGGATGAAGGTGTACAGCAGCACCTGCAGCCGCGTGAACTCGTTGCCGTGCGTCACGGGCAGCATCGGCAGGCCGGCCTTGCGGTAGTCCTCGACGCGGTACAGCGCCAGTGCCCAGAAGTGCGGCGGGGTCCACAGGAAGATGATGAGGAACAGGATCAGCGCCTCGGGACCGACGTCGCCCGTCATGGCCGACCAGCCCAGCACCGGCGGCATGGCACCCGAGGCGCCGCCGATCACGATGTTCTGCGGCGTCAGCGGCTTCAGGATGACGGTGTAGATCACCGCGTAGCCGACGAAGGTCGCGAAGGTGAGCCACATGGTCAGCGGGTTGACCGTGAACCACAGCAGCGCCGAGCCGGCCGCGCACAGCAGCGCCGAGAACACCAGCGCCTGCATGTCGCTGAGCTGCCCACGGGCCGTGGGGCGCCAGGCGGTGCGCTTCATCTTGGCGTCGATGCCCTTCTCGACCAGGCAGTTGAATGCGGCGGCCGCACCGGCCACGAGCCAGATGCCGATGCAGGCCAGCACGCCGCGCTGCACGTCGGCCCACGATGGCAGGCCGGGCACGGCCAGCACCATGCCGATGAGCGCGCAGAACACGATCAGCTGCACCACGCGCGGCTTGGTGAGCGCGTAGAACTGGCGCAGCACGTTGGCGGTGCTGGCGTGCTGAACAGGAATCGGGGTGCTCACGCGGTGGCTTTCTTCGGGTTGGGGGTGCCGCGCGCATTGTCGACGGCGCGCGGAATCGGTGCAGCGGCGGCGCTTTCGCGGCGGCTCTCGCACAGCGCCCAGGTCAGGACCACCGCCAGCGCCGCGGCGCCGCCGGTGTGGAGCACGGCGGCAGCCAGCGGCCAGCCGAGCAGCACGTTGCCCAGGCCGGTGGCCAGCTGCAGCAGCGCCAGGCCAGCCAGCCAGTGCGCCTGCGAACGCAGCGCTTCGAGGCGGCGCAGGCGCCAGGCCAGCAGGCCGAGCGCGACGAACACGGCATACGCCATGAGGCGGTGCGCGTAGTGGATGGCGGTGAGGGCGGAAAAGTCGAGCGGCTGGCCGTCGCCGGTCACGCCGAGGTGGCGCCAGATCTCGAAGCCCTGCGCGAAGTTCATCGGCGGCCACCAGCTGTCCTGGCAGGTCGGGAACTGCGTGCAGGCCAGCACCGCATAGTTGGTGCTGACCCAGCCGCCGAGCGCGATCTGCAGCACCAGCAGCACCGCCGTGGCGATCAGCCCGTTGCGCAGGGCCGGCGACACGGCCGTGGGCAGGCGCTGCGCCGCCACCTGGCGGTAGCGCACGGCCTGGATGCACAGCAGCGCGAGCAGCACGATGGCGCCCATCAGGTGCATCGTGACGATGGCGGGGAACAGCTTCCAGGTGACGGTCATGGCGCCGAAAGCGCCCTGCAGGCAGACCCAGACCAGCGTGGCCGCGGGCCACCAGGCGCTGAGCACGACGTGGTGGTGCGCGCTGTCGACCGGCGGCGCGGGCTGGCGCCGCTGGCGGCGGCGCACGATCCAGGTCGCGCCGGCCAGCGTGAGGATCAGCACCCCGACGCCGGTCGCGAGGTAGCGGTGGACCATCTCGATCCAGGCCTTGCTGTGCGTCACGGGGCCGGTCGGCTGGGCCGCCTGCGCCATCGCGATCTCGTGGCGTGCGCCGGCCGGGCTGGCGTTGCCGTAGCAGCCGGGCCAGTCGGGGCAACCCAGGCCCGAATCGGTGAGCCGCGTGAAAGCACCGAACAGCGTGAGGTCGAAGGTGAGGAACAGCGTGAGCACGGTCAGCGCATGCAGCCGCCGCGCGGGGCCGGAGCCGGCGTTGCGGCGCCACACCCAGACCAGCGGGCCGAGCGCGAGCAGCACGCCGGCGCCCATCATCCAGGCGATCGGCGTGAGGTCGTAGAGGGAGCTCGTGTCCATGAGGCGGTGGTGGTTCGCGCGGGCTCAGCGGCCCGCTTCGTCCCACGATGACGAGGCGCGCAGCAGGCGGTCGATGTCGCGCTTGGCGCGGCTCGCACCGGCGGCGTCCATGCGGGCCGGGAAACGCATCATCCAGTTGCCCATCGGATCGACCACGTAGAGGTGCTCGGACAGCGCGTGCCCTTGCACGGGCGCGAGCCAGCGGGCCAGCTGGTCGGCCGGCACGCGCAGCACGGTCGCGCCGTGCAGGCCGTTGGTCAGCCGCTCGGGCACGGGCGCCGCGTCGCTCACGAGCCAGACGCGGTCCAGGCGGTCTTTCTCGCGGCCCAGGCTCTCGCGCAGCTGGCGCTGCAGGTACAGCTGCTGCTCGCACAGCGCGTCGCAAGCCGCGTCGGCCACTGCCACCAGCAGCCACTGGCCCTTGAGCGTGGTCAGCTCGACCGGCGCGCCGTTGCGGTCGGTTGCCGTGAGGCGGGGCATCTCGTGCTGCGGATCGATCAGCTCGCCGTACACGCTGCGGCCCTCGGGCCGGATCACGTAGTAGGTGAAGTAGGAGGCGATCACGGGTGCCGCGCACATCAGCAGCACGGCGATCATCTTCCAGCGCCCGTGAACCGTGCGTCGGCTCTCGGCCTCGTCCAGCGCCTGGCCCGGCGACGGCATCGAGTGCACGGTCAGGCCCAGCGGCTCGTCAGAGGCTGCGGCCATCGCGTGCGCGGCGCCGCGCGCGCCGGAAGGGGGAGATGAATTGGAACCAGACATAGAGGATGACAACGAGGGCCGACAGGCCGAACCACTGGAATGCGTAACCGTAGTGCCTCTCGAGGCCCAACGCCGGGGCCGGCCAGTCGCGCTGCAGGCCCTCGGACGCCGGCCCGCTCTGCTGCAGCGACACGTCGGTGCGCAGCGGCAGTTGGGTCTCGGCGCGGAATGCCTCCAGGTCGAGATTTTGCCGGATGGGGGAAGACCCCTGAATGCCCGGTGCCGGAGCGCTGGCGCCGGCAGCCGAAGGGGCCGGTGCGGCGGCCGATGCCGCGGGTGCCGGTGCGGCCGCAGTCTTCGCGCCGAGTTCGAACAGATGGCTCGGCGGCGGCTCGATCAGCGCCGTGAGCTCGACGATGCCGGGCGGCGTCTCGACCACGCCGAGCTGCGTGCGGTCGACGAAATTGCGCTGCACCCAGCCGCGCTGGACCATCACGGTCTGCTCGCTGCCTTCGAGCGCGAACGGCGTCAGCACGTAGAAGCCCGGCGTGCCGTGCATCTGGCGATTGTCCAGGTAGACCGTCTGCGCCGTGAGCCACAGGCCGCGCAGGCGCACCGGCCGGTGCATCTCGCCGGCGGCTTCGCCCAGCGCCAGGAACTCGGCCTGCGACAGCGGGGCTTTCAGCTTCTGCGCATCGATGCGGGCCTGCAGCGCCTCTTTCTGCGCGGCGCGCGACAGCTGCCAGCGGCCCAGCGACACGGTGGCGGCCAACGCCAGCACGGCGGCCAGCGTGACGATCAGGAAACGGCCCCGGCCCGCGCGGCGGCGCGGCGTGGCAGAGGAAACGAGAGGCTCGGAAGGCTCGGGGGTCACTGGAGCGGACGGGGCGTGCGGCCGATAATGCGGGTCATGAAATATTTCGTCGCCCTGATCTTTCTGGGCATCTTCGCGAGCCTCGCTTTCGCGCTCTACTTCATGCTGAAGGACGGTCGCGACGGGCAGAACAAGCGCGGCGGCATGGCCCGCGCCCTCACCTTTCGGATCGGCCTGTCGGTCTTTTTGTTCCTGTGCATGCTGCTGGCCTGGAAACTCGGCTACATCCAGCCCACCGGGCTCCCGCTCGGGAAGTAACAGATGGTGCTCGTTCCACGAGAACCATGAAAAAGGCGCCTTACGGCGCCTTTTTTCTGGAATGCCGTGAGGTTCTTCGCTCAAAGCCAATAGACCAGCACGTACAGGCCCAGCCAGACCACGTCCACGAAGTGCCAGTACCAGGCGGCGCCTTCGAAGCCGAAGTGACGCTCGGCGGTGAAGTGGCCCTTCTGCAAGCGCAGCGTGATGAACAGCAGCATCAGCATGCCGATGAACACGTGCAGGCCGTGGAAGCCGGTCAGCATGAAGAAGGTCGAACCGTAGGTGCCCGAGCTGAGCTTGAGGTTCAGTTCGGTGTACAGGTGGAAGTACTCGTAGCCCTGCACGCCCAGGAAGATCACGCCCAGCAGCACGGTGAGCCACATGAAGCGGATGCACTGTGCGCGGTGGTCGGCGCGCAGCGCGTGGTGGGCGATGGTCAGCGTCACGCCCGAGCTCAGCAGCAGCGCGGTGTTGATGGTCGGCAGCCAGAACGGGCCGACGGTCTGGAAGGGCTCGATGATGCCGGCCGGCGAACCGGTGACACCGGCCGCAACGCTGGGCCACACGGCCTTGAAGTCGGGCCAGAGGATCGCGTTGTCCAGGCTGCCGAGCGTCGGCAGCGCGTGGGTGCGGGCCCACCACAGCGCCGTGAAGAAGGCGCCGAAGAACATCACTTCCGAGAAGATGAACCAGCTCATGCTCCAGCGGTACGAGAGATCGATCTTGTGACCGTACTGGCCGCTCTCGCTCTCGCCGACGGCAGCGCGGAACCACACGAAGAGCGTGCCGAGCCAGATCACCATGCCCAGCAGCAGCGACCAGGCGCCCCACTGGTGGCTGTTGATCCATTGCCCCGCGCCGAGGATCACGAAGAACAAGCCGATCGCGGACACGACCGGGTAGGCCGAGGGTCCGGGCACGAAGTAGTAGGGCGTGGTGCCGTGGGTGGTTGAACTCATATCAGCTCCTGGCTTTCTTTCTTCTCTCGATTCAATGATTCTGGAGATCGTGGTTTTTTGTCTTTGGCTCAGCAGGCAACGCTCAGGCGGCCGCGACCACATGCCGCACCAGCAGCACCAGCCCGACCACGAAGACGATCACTGCGGCAAACGCCACCACGATGACGTGCAGCGGATTGAGCTTGCCCAGGTCTTCCTTGTAGGCGCTGTTGCGACGCACCCCGAAGAACGACCAGCCCACCGCCTTCATCGTGTCCCACAGCGTGGGCTTGCGGCGCGGGGCTTCGGGCGGCAACGACGAGGTCACGAGCGCGGCTCATCGGCGACAGCATGCGAAACGGCGGCCACCGGGGCCGGAGGCGTCTTGCCGCCCACCTCGAAGAAGGTGTACGACAGCGTGATGGTCTTGACGTCCTTCGAGATCTTCGGATCGATCACGAAGGCGACCGGCCACTGCTTCTTCTCGCCCGCGTCGAGCGTGTACTGGTTGAAGCAGAAGCACTCGAGCTTGTTGAAATGCGCCGCGGCCTGCTGCGGCGCGTAGCTCGGGATGGCCTGCGCGGCCATGCGGCGGTTCTGCGTGTTCTGGAACTCGTACATCACCGTGTTCAGCTGGCCCGGGTGCACTTCGATGAAGCGCTCGGCCGGCTTGAAGTCCCACAGGCCGCCGCGCACGTTGGAGTCGAACTCGACCTTGATCGTGCGGGTCATGTCGACCTGCGTGTTGTCCGGCACGCGCACGTTCTTGGCGCCGCTGGCGCCGCCCGGCACCTGGAGTTCGGAGAGCGCGAGGATGTTGATGCCGGTCATCTCGCAGATGGCGCGGTACATCGGCACCAGCGCATAGCCGAAGGCGAACATGCCGCAGGTCACGACGGCCAGCTTGCCGACCATGCGGACATTGGCGCGGCGAATGCGTTGACCGAGGCTCATGCTGTTGCTTCCGTTCGGGGGTGCGATGCGGCGCGGTCAGCGACCGCTGAACCAGACCATGCGGACGATGAAGCCGATGAAGAAGATCACCGCGATGGAGGCCAGCGTGAGCCCCATGCGTCGGTTGTTCTTTCTTTGTTCGGGCGTCGTCATCGTCGTGCAGTCGTTGTGCTTGTGCGGCGTGCGCGGGTGATCAGCCGATCACCTTGGTGGCGGTCACGTCGAGCTTGGGCGGGTTCTCGAAGGTGTGGAACGGGGCCGGCGACGGCACTTCCCACTCGAGGCCTTCGGCCGCTTCCCAGGGCTTCTGGGCCGCTGCTTCACCCTTGCCGCGCATCGAAGGCAGCACGATGAACAGGAAGAAGTAGACCTGGGCGAAGCCGAAGAAGAACGCACCCACCGAGGCGATGGCGTTGAAGTCGGCGAACTGCATGGGGTAGTCGGCGTAGCGACGCGGCATGCCGGCCAGACCCAGGAAGTGCATCGGGAAGAAGGTGACGTTGAACGAGATCAGCGACCACCAGAAGTGAACCTTGCCGCGCGTTTCGTTGTACATCACGCCGGTCCACTTGGGCGCCCAGTAGTAGAAGCCCGAGAACATGGCGAACAGCGAGCCGGCCACCAGCACGTAGTGGAAGTGGGCCACCACGTAGTACGTGTCCTGCAGCTGCGTGTCGATCGGTGCGACCGCGAGGATCAGGCCGGTGAAGCCGCCCATCGTGAACACGAAGATGAAGCCGACCGCGAACAGCATGGGCGTCTCGAAGGTCATCGAGCCCTGCCACATCGTGGCGATCCAGTTGAAGATCTTCACGGCCGTGGGCACGGCGATCAGCATGGTCGCGTACATGAAGAACAGCTGGCCCGTGAGCGGCATGCCGGTCGTGAACATGTGGTGGGCCCACACGATGAACGACAGGATGGCGATCGACGAGGTGGCGTACACCATCGAGGCGTAGCCGAAGAGCTTCTTGCGGGCGAAGGCCGGGACCACCTGGCTGATGATGCCGAAGGCCGGCAAGATCATGATGTAGACCTCGGGATGGCCGAAGAACCAGAAGATGTGCTGGTACATCACCGGGTCGCCGCCGCCGGCGGGGTTGAAGAAGCTGGTGCCGAAGTGGCGGTCGGTCAGCGTCATCGTGATGGCGCCTGCGAGCACGGGCATCACGGCGATCAGCAGGTAGGCGGTGATGAGCCAGGTCCAGCAGAACATCGGCATCTTCATCAGCGTCATGCCGGGGGCGCGCATGTTGAGGATGGTGACGATGATGTTGATCGAGCCCATGATCGACGAGGCGCCCATGATGTGCATCGCGAAGATGCCGGCGTCCATCGAGGGGCCCATCTGCAGCGTGAGCGGGGCGTACAGCGTCCAGCCGGCCGCGGGCGCGCCGCCGGGCATGAAGAACGAACCGGCCAGCATGATGGCCGCCGGGATCAGCAGCCAGAAGCTGAAGTTGTTCATGCGCGCGAACGCCATGTCGGATGCGCCGATCTGCAGCGGGATCATCCAGTTCGCGAAGCCCACGAAGGCCGGCATGATCGCGCCGAACACCATGATCAGGCCGTGCATGGTGGTGAACTGGTTGAACAGCTCGGGGTTCACCATCTGCAGGCCGGGCTGGAACAGCTCGGCGCGGATCAGCAGGGCCAACACGCCGCCGATCATCAGCATCGTGAAGCTGAACAGCAGGTAGAGCGTGCCGATGTCCTTGTGGTTGGTCGCGAACACCCAGCGGCGCCAGCCGGTGGGCGCGTGGTGATCGTGATGGTCGTCGTGTGCGTGGCCGCCGGGGGCGTGACCGTGGGGGTCGAGGACTGCGCTCATGTCGTTGTTCCTTGCAATTTCTTCTTCGCGGGGCGCCGTCGGATCACTTGCCGCGCAGGGCCAGCACTTCGGCCGGTTGCACCAGCTGGCCCGTCTTGTTCGACCAGCTGTTCTTGGTGTACGTGGCCACGGCCGCGAGGTCGGTGTCGCTAAGCTGCTTCCAGGCAGGCATGGCACCGTTGTTCTGGCCATTGAGCAGCACCAGCAGCTGCACCTTGTGGTCGGAATCGGTCACCTTGGCTGCGCCGTCGAGCGGCTTGATCGGGCCTGCGCCCTTGCCGTTGGCCTGGTGGCAGGCCGCGCAGTTGGCGGCGTAGACCTTCTCGCCGCGTGCCAGCATGTCGGGCAGCGTCCAGACCTTGGTCGGGTCGTCGAGCTTGGCTGCGGCTTCCTTGCGCTTGGTGGCGACCCAGGCGGTGTAGTCGGCAGCCGACAGCACCTTCACGTGGATCGGCATGTAGGCGTGTTCCTTGCCGCACAGTTCCTGGCACTGGCCGTAGTAGTCGCCCACGGTCTCGGCGCGGAACCAGGTGTCGCGCACGAAGCCGGGAATGGCGTCCTGCTTGAGGCCCAGCTGCGGCACGGCGAAGGCGTGGATCACGTCGTTCGCGGTGGTGATGATGCGGACCTTCTTCTGCACCGGCACGACCATCGGGTTGTCGACCTTGAGCAGGTAGTCGTCGGGCATGGCGCCCTTGGCACCGGCGTCGGACATGGCGCGCTGCGAGCTGTCGAGCGTCGAGATGAAGGCCAGGCCCTCGCCTTCGCCGTTCAGGTAGTCGTAGCCCCACTTCCACTGGTAGCCCGTGGTCTTGATCGTGAGGTCGGCGTTCGTGGTGTCCTTCTGGGCCACGAGCACCTTGGTGGCGGGCAGCGCCATCACGATCACGATGAGGAAGGGCACGATGGTCCAGATGACCTCGACCACCACCGATTCATGGAAGTTGGCGGCCTTGTGGCCCACCGACTTGCGGTGCTTCCAGATGGAATAGAACATCACCGCGAACACGGCGACGAAGATGACCGTGCAGATGATCATCATGATCGTGTGGAGCAGATGCTGCTCCTGCGCGATCTTGGTCACGCCGACCGGAAGATTCAGCTGGCGCACCGCGGGGCCGCCGGGCAGATCGTTGACTGCGTGCGCCGCGTTGCTGAACGCCGCGCCGGCCGCCAGCAACAGATTCGCCGGCCTGTACTTATTGCGCCAAATGCTCTTCATCGTGTTCACGTTTCTTCAATTTTTCGAAAACCCAACCGTGCAGCACCGCGCGAGCCCCCTCAGGCGCCACGCAACGCCATGCGAATCTCGCGCGCCAGTGCGGCTCGCAACTCCGGGCGTACATAGCGCCCCACCCTGACCGATCGACCTTGCCCCGAGACCTCGATCAGCGAACGATCGCCGGTCTGCGGTTCGATCCGCACCTGGTGCGGAAGAAATTCCGTGCGTTCGTAGTGCCCACCGTTCTCGAGCTCCACGACGAGGCGTCCGCCCTGCAGCGCGATCCGTTCGCCATCGGTGGCATGCCGCGCGTACATCATGAACGCAAAGCCCACCGCGGCCAGTTCGAGCCAGGCGAATGGCAATACCAGCGGCGCACCGTGCAGCCAGAACACCATGCCCGTTCCCAGAGATACCACGCACAGCGAGGCGTAGAGCCAGCCCAGCTGGCTCGGCGTCACCGAGCAATTGCGTTTCAGGAACCAGTGGATGTTCTGGCCTGAGACGGTGGCAAAACGAAACACGGAATTCGACACGGGCGAGTTCAGCAAATCGGTGCGTCGATGGTGGCCAAACCCCTCGTACAAACAGGATCCGACACCCCTCGATCACGGGACAATACCCGCGAGTTTCACGCAACGGCGGATTGTAGCGGGTAGAGCGCGGGCCCCGCGCACCGAATGAGGGCTGCCGGGTCGCTCAGGCGCCAGGGCGGCCGCGCTGGAGCATCGATCGCATCTCGCGCAGCGAGACCGCGCTCTCGGGCGACAGCGCGACGCGCGGCGTCGGCTTGAAGGCGTGACCGTAGATGACCTCGAAGGTCAGCGCGATGCGGCCCTCGCCTTCCGCGGCCGGCGCCAGCTCGGGCAGGGCCTGCTTGAGCGCGCGGTGCCAGGCCTTGCCGCGCAGTGCGGGAAAGCGCGCCGGATGCAGGTTGCGCCCCAAGGTGCGCAGCTCGGCCAGGGCGGCCTCGGGGGTGGCCCAGGTGAGCACGATGCGCTCCATGTCCATCACGGGCTCGGCGAAGCCGGCGTGCACGAGCATGTCGCCCCAGTCGTGCATGTCGGTGTATTCATGGCCGGCGGCGGGCCAGCCGAGCCGGGCGTGCAGGGCGCGCAGCTCGCGCACCGTGTCCGGGCCGAGGCAGGAGAACATCAGGAAGCCGTTGGTCGCGACCAGCCGGTGCCACTGCGCGATCAGCGCCTCGGGGTCGGCCGCCATGTGCAGCGACATGTTGGCCCACAGCAGGTCCACGCCGTCTTCGGGCGTTGCGTCGAAGCGGGCCTTGCCGCCCTGCCAGCGGCGCGCGCTCCACCAGGGCGCGGTCAGCGCCTCGCCGGTCCGGTCGGCCAATGCGGGTTCGGATTCGATGACGAAGGCTTCGGCGTCGCGGTAGCGGCGGGCCAGCAGCGCGTGCGCTTCGAGGCCGCCGCGCAGCGGCGACCAGTCGGCCCAGGTGCGGGGCTGGGCCTTGATCCATTGCAGCCGGTCTTCCATCCGGCGGCCGATTTCCTCGTGCAGCCAGGGCGAGCCCTCGGCGGGCGCGAGCCGGCGCCAGCGGTCGGCCGCCGTGGGATCGATGGTCGGCGGTCTTCTTGCGGGGTCGGTGGCCATGGGGCCGTGAGTATATTGAGGCATGTACAACCGCCGGGCCCTGAGGCCTTTCACCTCGCTGCTCGCGCGGCTGCCCAGCCAGTGCGAGGTCTGCCGCGCCTGGCCGGCGCAGCGCGTGTGCGACGCCTGCGTGGCCCGCTTCGCGCCGCCGACCCCGCGCTGCGGCGGCTGCGCCCTGCCGATGCCCGAGGGCGTGGCGCGCTGCGGCGAATGCATCAAGCACCCGCCACCGCTCGACGCCTGCCTCGCCGCCTGCACCTACGCGTGGCCGTGGCCCGACTGCATCGCCCAGTTCAAGTTTCGCGGCGAGGCGGGCTGGGCCAGCCCGCTGGCCACCCTGCTGCGCAGTGCGCCGTGGGTGGAGCCGGCGCTGGAACAGTGCGACCTCGTGCTGCCGATGCCGCTGGCGCCCGGCCGCCTGGCCGAGCGCGGCTTCAACCAGGCGCACGAGCTCGCGCGCCGGCTGGCACCGGCCAAGACCGACGCCAGCCTGCTGCTGCGCACGCGCGACACGCCGGCGCAAAGCGGCCTGCCGCGCGCCGACCGGCTGCGCAACCTGCGCGGCGCCTTCGCCGTGGAGCCGCTGCGCGCCGACGGCCTGCGGGGGCGGCGCGTGGTGCTGGTGGACGACGTGATGACCAGCGGCGCCTCGCTGTTCGCCGCGGCCGCCACCTTGCGCCTGGCGGGCGCGGCGCACATCACCGGCGTGGTGCTGGCGCGGACCGACCCGCCGCGCTGAACCCGCCGGCGGCGCCCGCGACAATCGGCGCATGTTCCATATCGTCCTGGTCCACCCTGAAATTCCGCCGAACACCGGCAACGTGATCCGGCTCGCGGCCAACACCGGCTGCACGCTGCACCTGGTGGAGCCTCTCGGCTTTTCGATGGACGACCGCCTGCTGCGCCGCGCCGGGCTCGACTACCACGAGTACGCTGAGGTCAAGCGCCACGCCGACTGGGCCGCGCTGCTGGCCACGCAGCAGCCGCCGGCCGAGCGCATGTTCGCGCTGACCACGCGCGGCACCCGCCCGGTGCACGACGTGCGCTTCCAGCCCGGCGACTGGCTGGTGTTCGGCTCGGAAACCGCCGGCCTGCCGCCCGCGATCCGCGACGGCTTTGCCGAGCCGCAGCGCCTGCGGCTGCCGATGCGCACCGGCCAGCGCAGCCTGAATTTGTCGAACGCGGTGGCGGTCACGGTGTTCGAAGCCTGGCGGCAGAACGACTTCGCCTGACGGCCCTTCGCGCGGCAGGGGCACATCCGATCGGTGCTGCGCGGCGTATGGGAAGGCATGCCGGTGATTCACACCGGCATCCGCCCCTCAACGCCAACTGCCAAGGAGTCCCGCCATGCACACCACCCTGCACCTCATCACGATCGCCGCCCTCGCCTTCGCCGGCGGCGCCCATGCCTTCCAGGGCGAGCAGAACCCGCTGCCGCCCGCGCCCTTCCAGTCCTCGCTGACGCGCGCCCAGGTCCAGCAGCAAGCCCTGCAGCCGCTGCAGATCAGCAACGGCGGCACCGGCGTGGCCCGCCCGACCGCGGGCAATGTCGACCGCGCGGCGGTGCGTGCGAGCGCCATCGGCATCACCCGGCAGGGCGCCGCCACCTACGGCGAAGTCACCGACCGCCGGATGTAAAGAGAAGAAGAAAAAGTCCGCTCAGGGAAAACGGCGCACCACCGACTCGGCGACGCACGCCGGCTTGGCGGCGCCTTCGAGTTCGATGGTGGTTTCCCAGGTCATCTGCAGGCCGTTGTTGGGAATCGGCTCGGCGCTCAGCAGCTTCATGCGGGCGCGCAGGCGCTGGCCCACCGGCACCGGCGACATGAAGCGCACGCGGTTCAGGCCGTAGTTCACGCCCATGCGCGACTCGACCACGTCGATGGCCGTCTCGAAGAACTTCGGCAGCAGCGACAAGGTGAGAAACCCGTGCGCGATCGGCGCGCCGAAGGGGCCGGACTTGGCCCGCTCCACATCGACGTGGATCCACTGGTGGTCGCCCGTCGCCTCGGCGAACTGGTTGACCTGCTGCTGCGTCACGCTGATCCAGTCGCTCACGGCGACTTCCTGGCCGACGCAGGCGGCGAGATCCTGAAGGGTCTGGAATGTCTTTTTGGTCATGCGGGGCATTCTGGTGCCAAGGGCACAAGGCTGGCTGTCGGACTTGCGACAACCGGGATTCAGGGAAATCCGGGGGATCAGTTCAGGCGTCGAGCCATTCGCAGATCGGCGCCCACTGCTCCAGGTCGCGCTGCACGCGCCCCGGCGCGATGTCGAACAGCGTGAGGCCGCGCGCGGCCAGCTGCACGTAGTTCTGCGTGTCGCGCAGCTCGCCCAGCACCGGCACGCCCAGGCCGGCGATGAACTCGTGCAGCCGGTCGGCCGCCAGCGTGCGGGCGTTCACGCGCATGCCGACCAGGCCGATGCGGGTCTTTTCGGCGCGGCGGCTTTCCAGCAGGCGGTCGAGGAAATCGCGCGTGGCATAGATGTCGAAGATGCTCGGCTGCAGCGGCACGATCACGCGGTCGGCCAGCGCCAGCACCTCCTTGAAGCGCCAGCCGTGCAGGCCGGCTGGCGTGTCGAGCACCGCGTGGGTGGTGCCGCGCGGCGGGCGCACCACGGTGCTGTCGCCGGTGGCTTCCCAGGTGGCGATGGGGCGGGCCTGCGGCGGGCGCAGGCCGAGCCACAGCCGCGAGGACTGCTGGCGGTCCACGTCGCCGAGCATCACGGCATGGCCGCGGCTCGCGAAATAGCCCGCAATGTTCGTTGCAATCGTCGACTTGCCCACGCCCCCCTTGGGATTGGCGACCAGAACCACCGGCATGAGGATCTCCTCCAGAACGGGAACAGGGCTGGATGGTAGTCGCCCCGGGTTGCGCGTCGGCGACGGCGGGCCGTCTGCGTTATGTTCGCCACATGACGACAACAACATCCGCGGAGAACCCCGCCAGCAGCATCTATGTGCTGGCGGCCCACCCCCACTGGCGCGATTCGCGCGTGAACCGCCGGCTGTTCGCCGCGGCCCAGCGCGTGCCCGGCGCCGACGTGAACGACCTGTACGGCAGCTACCCCGATTTCGCCATCGACGTCGAGGTCGAACGCGAGCGGCTGGCGCGCGCGGACCTGGTGGTGCTGCTGCACCCGATCCAGTGGTATTCGATGCCGCCGCTGCAAAAGCTCTGGGTCGACGACGTGCTGGGCTACGGCTGGGCCTATGGCCCCGGCGGCACGGCCCTACAGGGCAAGGACTGCTGGCTGGTCGCCACCACCGGCGGCCCCGAGCCGAGCTACCACCCGCAAAGCTACAACCGCTACTTCTTCGACGCCTTCCTGCCGCCCTACGAGCAGACCGCCGCGCTGTGCGGCATGCGCTTTTTGCCGCCGCTGCTGCTGCACGGCGCGCGCCGCGCCAGCGAGGCCGAGGTGGCCGCGCATGTCGAGGTGTTCGTGCAGCGCCTGGAAAGCTACCCGGTGTGGCCGGAAATGGACGAGCTCGATGCCTGCATCGCCTGCCCGGTGCCCGAGACCGACCGCCCCGCGGAATCCGACGACGTGGGCCAGGTGATGGCCGGCGCGTTCCACAGCGCGATGACGCACGGCCTGGCCGTCGCCAACGGCAGCAGCAGCACCCACAAGGCGGCCTGAGCATGGAACACGCACCCGCCTGGCTGACCAGCAGCCTGATCTACCTGAGCGCCGCCGTGCTGGTGGTGCCGCTGTCCAAGGCCCTGGGCCTGGGTTCGATCATCGGCTACCTCGTGGCCGGCATCGCCATCGGCCCCTGGGGCCTGGGCCTCGTGTCCAGTGTCGAAGACGTGCTGCATTTCGCCGAGTTCGGCGTGGTGCTGATGCTCTTCCTCGTGGGCCTCGAACTCGAGCCCAAGCGCCTGTGGAGCCTGCGCCGCCCGATCTTCGGCTGGGGGTCTGCGCAGGTGCTCAGCTGCGCGGCGGTGCTGTTCGCCGTGGGCTGGGCCGTGGGCGCGCCGTGGCGCGTGGCGCTGGTGGCGGCGCTCGGGCTGGCGCTGTCGTCGACCGCCATCGCGCTGCAGGTGTTCGGCGAACGCAACCTGCTGAAGACGCCCAGCGGCCAGGCCGGTTTCTCGATCCTGCTGTTCCAGGACGTGGCGGCGATCCCGATCCTTGCGCTGCTGCCGCTGCTGGCCGGCGCCACCGCGGCCGAGCAGGCCGTGAGCGGGCTGGACCGCGCGCTCGAGGCGCTGAAGATCGTCGGCGTGATCGCCGGCATCATCCTCGGCGGCCGGCTGCTGCTGCGCCCGATCCTGCGCTGGATCGCGCGCAGCGACACGCCCGAGATCTTCACCGCCGCCGCGCTGCTGCTGGTGGTGGCCATCGCGGCGCTGATGCAGTTCGTCGGCCTGTCGATGGCGCTGGGCGCCTTCCTTGCCGGCGTGCTGCTGGCCGAGAGCGAGTACCGGCGCGAGCTCGAGACCGACATCGAGCCCTTCAAGGGCCTGCTGCTCGGGCTGTTCTTCATCGCGGTGGGCATGTCGATCAACTTCGGCGTGCTGCTGGCCAACCCAGGGGTCATGGCGTTGCTGGTGGTGAGCTTCCTGGTCATCAAGCTGGTCGTGATCTACGCGCTGGCCAAGGCCATGGGCCTGGCCTACCAGGAGCGGCCGGTGTTCACGCTGCTGCTGGCGCAGGGCGGCGAGTTCGCCTTCGTGGTGTTCCAGGCCGCCGGGCCCGACGTGCTGCCGCCGCAGACCACCTCGCTGCTGATCGGCGCGGTGGCGCTGTCGATGCTGCTGTCGCCGCTCTTGCTGGTGCTGCTCGACAAGTTCGTGCTGCCGCGCTACAGCCACGCCGGTGGGCCGCAGCTCGAAGAGATTTCGGAGCAGCAGGACGCCAAGGTGCTGATCTGCGGCTTCGGCCGCTACGGCCAGATCGTCGGGCGCCTGCTGATGTCGCAGGGCCTGCGCGTGACGGTGCTCGACCACGACGCCGACACCGTCGAAGGCCTGCGCCAGTTCGGCTTCCGGGTGTTCTACGGCGACGCCACGCGGCTGGACCTGCTGCGCACCGCGGGCGCCGGCACGGCGCGCGCCATCGTGGTGGCGGTGGACGACATCGAGCAGTCGCTGGACATCGTCGACCTGGTGCGCGAGAACTTCCCGCAGGCGCGCATCATTGCGCGCGCACGCAACGTGACCCATCTGTTCCAGCTGCGCGACCGCGGCGTGCAGGACATCGAGCGCGAGGTGTTCGAGTCGTCGCTGCGCAGCGCGCGCTCGGCGCTGGAGGCACTGGGCTGGCCGGCGGCCGAGGCGCGCGAGGCGTCGATGCGTTTCCGCCAGCGAAACCTCAAGCTCAGCGACGAGATCTACCCGCACTACAAGGACCGCGCCAAGCTGATCGCCGCCAACAAGGCGGGCCGCCAGCAGTTCGAGGAGCAGATGGCGCGCGAGCGCGAGGAGCGCAAGCTGCGTTCGGGCCAGGACTGGGACCGGCTCGGCGAGGACGAACCAGCAGGCGACGCGAAGGCGTCCTGAGGCCCCAGGTCAGACCGGCACGGTCAGGTACACGCCCTCGCGGCCGATCACTGGTGCGCGGGTCGGCATGAAGATCGTGCAGCCGTCGCAGGGCGAGCGGATCTCGCGCCCGGCCTGCACCGCGATCAGCTCACCCTGGTCGAAGGTCTCGAAGCCGAGCACGGGCCGCACGAAGGCGAAGTCGTCCGACGTGACCATGTGGACCTCGAGCAGCCGGAAGCGGCGCGCGACCACCGGCACGCGCGGCACCGGGTCGACGAGCCCGAGGTGGGCCAAAAAACGCAGCGACACGTCGGTGGCCAGGTCGGCCGCTGACTGCGCGAAGTGCTGGCCGCACTCGACCACCACCGCGCCGCCGTCGATGCCCGGCTCGCCGTGGCGGCTGTAGGCCGTGACGCCCGTGCCGGGCGCGGCGCCCACGGGCATCACGAGGTGCACCGCCGGGCCGCCGACGGCCTGCGCCAACCCTGCATTGCGTTCGAACTCCGGGTAGACCCAGAAGGGCTGCACGGGGGCGCGCGTCGAATGGATGTCCAGCACGTAGTCGGCCGCGTCGAGCACCGGCCGCAGCTCGCGCGCGCGGCGCAGCTCGGGGCTGTCTCCGGTGCCGTCGAGCAGCTCGGGCGACCAGATGCGGTTCAGGTTGTGCACCAGCTGGCGGTTCTCGTAGGGCCGGCCGATGTCGAAGGCCTCGTAGGCCTCGACGTTCGCGAAGCTCACGGTGAGCGTGCCGATCTTCGGGCGCACGCCGGTGTCGAGCAGGTGCGTGGCCGCGACCATGCCGCAGATCTCGTTGCCGTGCGTGAGCGCGTTGACGAGCACGTGCGGGCCCGGCTTGCCGGACGCGAAGCGGTGCACGTAGTCGATGCCGGTGTTGCCCTGGCGGTAGGCCGAGAGGTCGCGCGGCAGCACCTCCAAGGGTGCGGTGTCGGGAGCGAAAGTCGGCAGTGTCTGCGTCATGAAACCAGCCGCCCGCTCACTCGCCGCGGATGCCGGCGCGCTTGACCATCTCGCCGTACAGCGCGAGCCGCTCCGACATCATGGCCGTGAACTGCGCGGGCGACTGCGCCTCGGGCGCGAGCGAGCCGCGCGCCAGCAGCGCCTCGACCATCGTCGGCTGGTCGGCCACCGTGCGCACGGCCTTGTGCAGCGCGGCGATGACCTCGGGCGGCGTCTTCGCGGGCGCGGCCAGGCCGATCCACGAGGTGGTGTTCAGCACCGGATAGCCCAGCTCCGTGAAGGTCGGCACGTCGGGCAGCGCCGCGACGCGCGTGGGCGAGGCCACGGCCAGCGCACGCAGCTTGCCGGCCTGGATGTGCGGCAAAAAGGGCGCGAGGTTGTCCAAGCCGAACTGCACTTCGTTGGAGATCAGCGCGGTCACCAGCGGGCCGCCGCCGCGGTAGGGCACGTGCGTGGCGTTGAGCTGCAGCTGCGACTTCATCAGCTCCACGTTGAGCTGGCCCATGCTGCCCGGCCCGGCGCTGCAGAAGTTGAGCTCGCCCGGGCGCGACTTCACCAGCGCCACGAACTCCTTGAAGGTCTTGGCGGGCACGGCCGGGTTCACCAGCAACACGTTGATGGAGCGCGCGAGCTGGCTGATGGACAGGAAATCCTTGATCGGGTCGTAGCCCGGGTTGGCCTGCGTCAGCGGGTTGGCCAGGTGCGAGCTCTGCGACGACACCACGAGCGTGTAGCCGTCGGGCTTGGCGCGCGCCACCTGGGCGCTGGCGATGGAGCCGCCCGCGCCGGCGCGGTTGTCGATGACCACCGGCGTGCCCAGCGCCTTCGACAGCGGCTCGGCATACAGCCGCGCGATCAGGTCGACCGAGCCGCCGGCCGGGAACGGCACCACCAGCGTGACCGGGCGGGCCGGAAAGGCCTGGGCGCGCGCGGACAGGGGCAGCAGCGCCGCCGTCAGGCCGGCGCCGAGGATCTCGCGCCGACGCAGGGCGGGCACGGCGGGGGTGGTGGAACGCATGGCAAGGTCTTTCTGCAGAAGAAGCGGGCAATCGGGCGGACAGGTCCGGCCGAAATCGTGCATTCATTTTTGCAAGGAGGCCCTATTTTTGCAATACTCGTTGCAAACATGAGGTTTCTCCGATGCCGCACGCAGACACCCCCGCCGCCCCCAGCCTGAACCAGCGCATCTCGGGCTATGGCAAGAAGCTCACGAAAAGCGAGCGACGCCTGATCGAGGAATTGCAGGCGCACCACCCGCAGGGGCTGCTCGAATCTGCAACGAGCCTTGCAAGAAAGGTGGGCACCAGCGCCTCGACCGTGGTGCGGCTGCTCGCCAAGCTGGGCTACGAGAGCTACGCGCAGGCGCAGATGGAGGCGCGCGCCGAAGTCACCGCCCTGCTCGCCTCGCCCGCCACGCGCGCCGACGCGGTCATCGGCGACGACACCTCCGTGCGCAGCTGCCTGGACAACGCGCTGCTGCACGACCAGCACAACCTGGCCGCCACCTTCGCGGCGCTCGACGTGGGCGCGTTCGAGGCGGCGGTGAAGCTGCTCACGCAGCGCAAGGTGCGCGTGCACGTGCTCGGCCAGCGCAACGGCCTGCCGCTGGCCAGCCACCTCGCGCTGAACCTGAACCTGTGCCTGCCCGACGTGCGGCTGCTGGGCGGCGCGGGCGCGCTGCCGCTCGAAGACCAGCTGCTGCGCATCGACGACAACGACCTGCTGCTCACGCTCACCTTCCGCCGCCACTCGCTCGCGATCGCGCGCACGGCGGCCTACTTCCGCGAGAAGGGCGCGAAGGTCGTCATGGTCACCGACAGCCCCACGGCGCCCGCGGCGGCCTCGGCCGATCACCTGCTGCTGGTGCGCACCTCCAGCGCCTCGCCCTTCGATTCGTACACGGCAGCGCTGTCGGTCTGCAATGCATTGATCACGGCGGTGGCGCAGCGCCGCAAGAAGGAGCTGGCCGCCGTGTTCGAACGCGGCGCGGCGCTGTGGGAGCCGCACTGGAACGAAGCGGCGCCGCGCGCCGCCTGAGCCTCAGGCCGCCGGGGTTCCGAGCCCCAGCAAGCGCACCGCGTTGTCCTTGAGGATGCCGGGCATCACCTCGGGCTTGAAGCCGGCGGCCTCGAAGTCCTTCATCCAGCGGTCGGGCGTGATCAGCGGGTAGTCGCTGCCGAACAGCACGCGGTCCTTGAGCAGCGTGTTGGCGTACTGCACCAGCTGCTTCGGAAAGTACTTGGGGCTCCAGCCCGACAGGTCGATCCACACGTTGGGCTTGTGCGTGGCCACGCTCAGCGCCTCGTCCTGCCAGGGAAAGCTGGGGTGGGCCATGACGATCTGCATGTCGGGGAAGTCGATGGCCACGTCGTCCAGGTGCATCGGGTTGCTGTATTCGAGCCGCAGGCCACCGCCGCAGCGCATGCCCGAGCCGATGCCGCTGTGGCCGGTGTGGAAGATGGCCGGCAGCTTGTACTCGGCGATCACCTCGTAGATCGGCCAGGCCATGCGGTCGTAGGGGTGGTAGCCCTGCACGGTGGGGTGGAACTTGAAGCCCTTCACGCCGTGTTCCTCGATGAGCCGGCGCGCCTCGCGCGCGCCCATCTTTCCCTTGTGCGGATCGACGCTGCCGAAGGCAATCATGATGTCGCTGTTCTGCGCCGCGGCCTCGGCGATCTCCTCGTTCGGGATGCGGCGGCGGCCCATGTTCGACTCGGCGTCGACCATGAACATCACCAGCCCGATCTTCCTTTCACGGTAGTACGCCACGCTCTCGGCGATGGTGGGGCGGCGGTTCGAGCCGAAGAACTTGTCGGCCGCGCGGTCGTATTCCTCGCCGTAGTTGTCGAAAGGGTTCCAACAGCTCACTTCGGCGTGGGTGTGGATGTCGATCGCGATCAGGTTCCGTGGGTCCATGTCGTTGTCTCCGGTTCGGGTAAGTCCCTAGGTTTCGGGAGGCTCCAATGCCTTGAATTGATTATTTCTCATAACCATAATCCAACGCAACCCCGCACACCATCATGACCAATCCAGACCTCCACCTCGACATCCGCGACGACGTCGCCATCGTTCGTCTCACGCGCGGCGCCAAGCGCAACGCGCTGTCCGACGGCCTGATCCTCGCGCTGCGCGACACCTTCGAGACGCTGCCCGCCACGGTGCGCGCGGCCGTGCTCGACGGCGAGGGCCCGCATTTCTGCGCCGGCCTGGACCTGAGCGAGCTCAAGGAACGCGACGCCGGCCAGGGCATGCAGCACTCGCGCCTGTGGCACAGCGCGCTCGACCTGATCCAGCACGGCCCGGTGCCGGTGGTGGCGGCGCTGCACGGCGCGGTGGTCGGCGGCGGGCTCGAGCTGGCCAGCGCCTGCCACATCCGCGTGGCCGACCGCTCCACCTTCTACGCACTGCCCGAAGGCTCGCGCGGCATCTTCGTGGGTGGCGGCGGCTCGGTGCGCATCCCCAAGCTGATCGGCGTGGCCCGCATGACCGACATGATGATGACCGGCCGCGTCTACAACGCCGAAGACGGCGAGCGCGCCAACTTCGCGCAGTACCTGGTCGACGAGGGCACCGCCTTCGACAAGGCCCTGGAGCTCGCCAAGCGCATCGCCACCAACGCGCCGCTCACCAACTACGCGCTGATGCACGCCCTGCCGCGCATCTCCGAGCAGTCGGCCGACCACGGCTTCTTCACCGAGGCGCTGATGTCGGGCATCGTCCAGGCCGCGCCCGAAGCGAAGGCACGCGTGCGCGACTTCCTCGAAGGCCGCGGCGCGAAGGTGAGCAAGGGATGACCGCCGTCCGCTACCGCCCGCTGGCCTTCGGCGTGACGCGCGCGGTGCTGCGCGACGGCGCGCCGGGCACGCGCTACCTCACGGCCGAGACGCCGCTGCAGGCCTACCGCGAGCGCATGACCGACCGGCTCGCGCACTGGGCGCAGGTGGCGCCCGATCGCACCTTCATCGCGCGCCGCGAGCGCCTGCCCGACGGCCGCACCGGCGACTGGCTGCGCGTGAGCTACGCGCAGGCGCTGGAAGAAGCGCGCGGCATCGGACAGGCCCTGCTCGATCGCGGCCTGAACGCCGAGCGCCCGGTCGTGATCCTCAGCGAGAACGGCATCGAGCACGCGCTGCTCGCGCTGGGCTGCCTCTACGCCGGCGTGCCCTACTGCCCCGTGTCGCCGCCCTATGCGATCGTGAGTCAGGACTACGACAAGCTGCGCCACGTCATCGACACGCTCACGCCCGGCCTGGTGTTCGCGGCCGACGCCGCGCGCTTCGCCAAGGCCATTGCAGCCACCGTGCCGGCCGGCACCGAGGTCGTGCTCGCCGAAGGCACGCTCGAAGGCCGCGCCACCACGCGCTTCGACGTGCTCGCCGCCACGCCGGCCACGCCCGCCATCGACGCGGCGATGCAGGCCACCGGCCCCGACACCATCACCAAGTTTCTTTTCACCTCGGGCTCGACCAAGATGCCCAAGGCGGTGATCAACACGCACCGCATGTGGTGCGCCAACCAGCAGCAGCTGCGCCAGTCGATTCCCGCGCTGGGCGACGAGCCGCCCGTGCTGGTCGACTGGCTGCCCTGGAACCACACCTTCGGCGGCAACCACAACGTGGGCATCGTGCTGGACAACGGCGGCACGCTGTTCATCGACGACGGCAAGCCCACGCCCGCCGGCATGGCCGAGACGCTGCGCAACCTGCGCGAGATCGCGCCCACCATCTACTTCAACGTGCCCACCGGCTTCGAGGCGATTGCCAACGCGATGGAGAGCGACGCCGTGCTGCGCCGCAACCTGCTGTCGCGCGTGAAGATGTTCTTCTACTCGGGCGCGGCGCTTGCGCAGCCCGTGTGGGACAGCCTGCACCGCACGCAGGAATCGGAAGTCGGCGAGCGCATCGTGATGGGCACCGGCCTGGGCATGACCGAGTCGGGCCCCTTCGCGCTGTACGTGACCGGCCCCGACGTGAAGTCGGGCGACGTGGGCCTGCCGGCCGCCGGCATCGAGCTCAAGCTGATCGAGGTCGACGGCAAGACCGAGGTGCGCTACCGCGGCCCCAACATCACGCCCGGCTACTGGCGCGCGCCCGAAGCCACCGCCGAGGCCTTCGACGACGAAGGCTTCTTCTCCACCGGCGACGCGGTGAAGTGGATCGACGACCACGACATCCACCGCGGCCTGCGCTTCGACGGCCGCATCGCCGAAGACTTCAAGCTCGCCACCGGCACCTTTGTGAGCGTGGGCCCGCTGCGCGCGAAGATCATCGCGGCCGGCTCGCCCTATGTGCAGGACGCGGTGCTCACGGGCATCAACCTGAAGGAAGTCGGCGCGCTGATCTTCACTACGCAGAAGGTGCGTCAGCTCGCCGACCTGCCCGCCGACGCCCCGCTGCAGCAGGTGCTCGAAAGCGCTCCCGTGCAGGCGCACTTCCAGCAGGTGGTGGACACGCTCGCGGCCGGCGCCACCGGCAGCGCCAACCGCATCGCGCGGCTGCACCTGATGGCCGAGCCGCCGTCGATCGACAAGGGCGAAGTGACCGACAAGGGCTCCATCAACCAGCGCGCCGTGCTCAAGCACCGCGCCGCGCTGGCCGATGCGCTGCACGGCGACACGCTGCCTTTCACGCTCAAGCCCCGCTAACCCCATCCAGGAGACACACCCATGAAGATCGAAGGACAAGCCGCACTCGTCACCGGCGGCGCCTCGGGCCTCGGCGAGGCCACCGCGCGCGAACTCGCACGCCTGGGCGCCAAGGTCGCGGTGCTCGACCGCAACGCCGCACTCGCAGAGAAAGTGGCCGCCGAGATCGGCGGCGTCGCCTGCACCTGCGACATCACCGACACCGACAGCGTGAACGCCGCGCTCGACAAGGCGCAGGCCGCACACGGCCCCGCGCGCATCCTGATGAACGTCGCCGGCATCGGCAGCGCCAAGCGCATCGTCGGCAAGGACGGCAACCCCGCGCCGCTCGAAGACTTCGTGCGCGTGGTCAACATCAACCTGATCGGCGGCTACAACATGGCGCGCCTCTTTGCCGCGCGCTGCGCCAAGCTCGACGCGCTCGACAACGGCGAAAAGGGCGTGATGCTCTTCACCGCCTCGGTCGCAGCCTTCGACGGCCAGGTGGGCCAGCAGGCCTACAGCGCCTCGAAGGGCGGCCTCGTCGGCATGACCCTGCCGATGGCGCGCGACCTCGCGCAGCACGCCATCCGCGTGTGCACCGTGGCGCCCGGCCTCTTCGCCACGCCGCTGCTGCTGGAGCTGCCCGAGCCGGTGCAGCACTCGCTGGCCGCGTCGATCCCGTTCCCGCCGCGCCTGGGCAAGCCGTCGGAGTTCGCCGAGCTGGCCTGCCACATCGTGACCAACGGCCATTTGAACGGCGAAGTGATTCGCCTCGACGGCGCCCTCCGAATGGCGCCGCGCTGATTCCCGCCCCCGCAGACAACCAGGAGACAAGACCATGACCACCCGACGCCAATTCACGGCGGCGCTCGGCGGCACCGCCGCGCTCGCCGCATTGCATCCCCTTGCCGCACTCGCCCAGGCGGTGCAGCAGCAGGTGAAGATCTACTACGGCTTTCCCGCTGGCAGCGCGGGCGACAGCGTGGCACGCCGCGTGGCCGACAAGCTGGGCAACACGCCCTTCACCGCCACCAACCCGGTGGTCGAGAACAAGCCCGGCGCGGGCGGACGCATCGCGCTCGACACGCTCAAGACCTCGCCGGCCGACGGTTCGGTGCTGTGCCTCGCGCAGGCCTCGGCGCTGTCGATCTACCCGCACATCTACACCAAGCTCAGCTACGCCATCTCCGACTTCGCGCCCATCTCCATCGGCGCCGTCATGACGCACGGCCTGGCCGTCGGGCCGATGGTGCCGGCCAGCGTGAAGACGCTGAAGGACTACATCGCCTGGGCCAAGGCCAACCCCGGCCAGGCCAGCTACGGCTCGCCGGGCGCGGGCTCCACGCCGCACTTCCTGGGCGCGCTGCTGGGCCTGAGCACCGGCACCGACCTGCGCCACGTGCCCTACCGCGGCTCGCTGCCCGGCATCAACGACGTGGTGGGCGGCCAGATCGCCTCGTGCCTGACGCCCGCCGGCGACTGCCTGCCCTTCGCCAAGGCCGGCAAGCTGCGCGTGCTCGCCACCTCGGGTGCGCAGCGCCCGGCCTACCTGCCCGACGTGCCGACCTTCACCGAGCAGGGCTTCCCCGAGATCGTGGCCGACGAGTGGTTCGGCTTCTTCGCACCCGCGAAGACGCCGGCCGCGACCATCGCCGTCGCGAGCACCGCGATCCAGGCCGCGCTGAAGGACAAGGCCGTGGCCGACGGCCTGCTGTCGGTCGGCCTGATCGCGCACGGCTCCTCGCCCGAGGAGATGAAGAAGTCGCTGCAGTCCGAGTACGAACGCTGGGGCCCGCTGGTCAAGAAGATCGGCTTCACCGCCGAGTCCTGAACCCCATGCATTACCAGCCCCGCCCCGAAGACGTCTGCTTCCTGTTGAACGCGGTGCTCGATGCACCCACGCGCCTGCGCGCACTCGCGCCCTTCGCGGAGGTCGACGAGCCGCTGCAGTCGCAGGTGCTCGAAGAAGCCGCGCGCTTCGTCGGCGAGGTGATCGCGCCGCTGAACCGCGAGGGCGACGAGGTCGGCTGCCGCTTCGACAACGGCGAGGTCGTCACGCCACCGGGCTTTCGCGCGGCCTACCAGGCCTTCGTGGAAGGCGGCTGGCCTGCCCTTTCAGCCGCCACCGAAGACGGCGGCCAGGGCCTGCCCGCGGTGCTCGAGACCATCCTCTACGAATGGCTCAGCGCCGCGAACCACGGCTTCACCATGGCGCCGGGGCTGCTGCACGGCGCATACGCCTGCCTCAAGCACCACGGCAGCGACGAGCTGAAGAGCCGCTACCTGCAGAAGATCGCGACCGGCGAATGGCTCGCGACCATGTGCCTCACCGAAGCGCATGCCGGCAGCGACCTCGGCCAGGTGCGCACGCGCGCCACGGCGCAGGCCGACGGCAGCGTGCGCGTGAACGGCAGCAAGATCTTCATTTCAGGCGGCGAGCACGACCTCACGCCGAACATCGTGCACCTCGTGCTGTGCCGCCTGCCCGATGCACCGGCAGGGCCCAAGGGCCTGTCGCTGGCGCTCGTGCCCAAGGTGTTGCCCGACGGCGCACGCAACGCGGTGCACTGCGAGCGCATCGAGGAAAAGATGGGCCTGCACGGCAGCCCGACCTGCACCATGCGCTTCGACGACGCCACCGGCTGGCTGGTCGGCGAACCCGGTCGCGGGCTGGCCGCGATGTTCGTGATGATGAATGCGGCGCGCCTGCATGTGGCGCTGCAGGGCATCGGCCTGCTCGACGCCGCCTGGCAGAAGGCCGACGCCTACGCCGCCGAGCGCCGCCAGATGCGCGCACCCGGCGCCGCGCCCGCCAGCCGCGGCACGGAAGCGGCCGACCTGATCGCCGAGCATCCGGCCGTGCGCCGCATCCTCGACACCCAGCGCGCCTGGATCGAGGGCTCGCGCGCGCTGGCCTACCGCAGCGCGCTGATGCTCGACATCGCCACGCACGACAGCGACGCCAAGGCCCGCGAGCGCGCGCAGCGCTGGTGCTCGCTGGTCACGCCGGTGCTCAAGGCCGCCTGCACGCACCAGGCCTTCCACGGCGCGAGCGACTGCCTGCAGGTGCTCGGCGGCCACGGCTACGTGCGCGAATGGGGCGTGGAGCAGGTGGTGCGCGACGCGCGCGTGACCATGATCTACGAGGGCACCAATGAGATCCAGGCCATCGACCTGCTGGTGCGCAAGGTGCTGCCCGACGGCGGCGCGGCGCTGTCGGCCGTGCTGCTTGAGCTGCGCGACACGCTCGACGCCTCGCGCGAGGCCGATGCCGACGTGCAGCGCCGGCTGGCGCAGCTGCGTTACCTCGGCACCACGGTGGCGATGGCGGCGCATGCCAACCCCGTGCTGCCTTACGAGGTGGCGGACGACTTCCTGCGCGTGACCGCCCTCACGCTGATGGCATGGGCCTGGGCCCGCATCGAGGTGGCCGCGCCCGACGATGCGGATCGCCTTCGCGCCGCGGCGGCCTTCCGGCGCTGGGTGCTGCCCGAGTTCGAGATGCGCCTGGGCATCGTCAAGCGGGCTTGTGAGGGTGTCGCACTGGCGCATTCCGCACAAGAGGCGTCACGCTAGTTGTTCGAGAAAGCAACGCGCGGTTACGCTCGCCGCATGCCTCCTCCCGCGAAAACACCGTCCGCCAAAACCGAATCCGCCGCTGCGCCGTCGCCCCGCACGGACCGGCTCGACGCCCGCGTGCTCGAAGGGCTGGTCGGCTACAACGCCCGGCGCGCCTGGCTGATCGTGAGCACCGTGTTCGCCGACCGCATGGCGCCCTACGGCCTCAAGCAGATCGACTTCTCGGTGCTCTCGCTGCTGGCGCACAACCCGGGCGCCACCTCGCGGCAGCTGTGCAACACGCTGGACATCCTGCCGCCCAACCTCGTGAGCCTGGTGGCCACGCTGGATGGCCGCGGCCTCATTGAACGCCGCCCGCATCCGCACGACGGCCGCGCCGTCGGCCTGCACCTCACGCCGGCCGGCGAGACGCTGATCCGCGAGGCAGAGCAGGCCGTGGTGCAACTGGAAACCGAAGCCAGCAGCCGCCTGAGCACGCGCGAGCGCGAGACGCTCATCAAGCTGCTGCAGAAGATCTATCTCTGAGCACTGAGCGCCGCCGTTACAGGCCGCGTTCCACCATGTCGATCAGGCGCTGCCCCAGCGCGTGCGTGGCCGCCGCGTCGACGCCGCGCAGCGGGCCGTCGATGATGAGCAACGCCAGCCCGTGCACCGCCGACCACGCGAGGTATTCGGCGCCCGGGCGCCGCGCCGGGTCGAGCAGGCCCGCGTCCACGAGCCGGTCGACGGCCGCGCCCAGCAACTCGAACGGGTTCATGCCGCTGGCGCCCGCGCCGTCGGGACCGACGTCGCCCTGCGCGTCTTCCGACACCACGAAGGCCGTGCGAAACAGCCCCGGCTGCGCCTGCGCAAAGCGCAGATAAGCGGTGCCGATGGCGCGCACCTGGGCGCGCGCGAAGTCGGCGGGCGGCTGGTCGCAGGGCAGCACGGCGAGCTCGCCCTCCATCGCCTTGGCCGCCTCCGACAGCGCCGCGGCGCGCACCGCCAGCAGCAGGTCGTGCCGGCTCGCGAAGTGGCGATACGCCGCGTTCGGCACCACGCCCACGCGGCGCGTGGCCTCGCGCAGCACCACGGCACTGGGGCCCCCGTCCCGCGCCAGTTCGATGCCCGCATCCAGCAGCGCACGGCGCAGGTCGCCGTGGCGGTAGGTGCTGCGCGCGGGCGGCAGGCTTTCGGGAACGTTGTTGAGCTTCATCGCGACTCCATGTGGACACTGTCCATTATCTCTGCTATTCTTTGTGGACGGTGTACACAAAGTAATTCCATTGTTTTCGCGCAGACCCGTTGTGCCCGTGAACCAACCAAAAGGAAACGCCATGAAAGTCCAGTCTTACCTGTCCTTCGAAGGTCGTTGCGACGAAGCGATTGCCTTCTACAAGAAGGCGCTTGGCGCCGAAGTCGTGCAGCTGATGCGCTACAGCGAGGCGCCGGCCACCGGCGGCCCCGAGGGCAACCCCGACGCCGGCTGCGCCGGCGGCATGCCCGGCCCTGACAAAGTGATGCATTCGGTCTTGCGCATCGGCCAGACCGAGCTCATGCTGTCCGACGGACGCTGCTCCGGCCAAGCCGAGTTCAAGGGAATCATGCTGTCGCTGTCGGCCGACAGCGACGCCGACGCCCGCAAGTGGTTCGACGCACTGGCCGACGGCGGCCAGGTGATGCAACCGCTGATCCCGACCTTCTTCACCACCAGCTTCGGCATGCTCAGCGACCGCTTCGGCGTGGGCTGGCTGCTGGTGGCGGACCCGGCCGCCGCGTGATGCGCGAGGGCCTGCTCTTCACTCTTCCCACACGCTTTTTTTCATCATGCTCAAGACCATCGTCCTCGCCGTCCTCGCGCTGATTGCCGCGCTGCTCATCTACGGCGCCACACGGCCCGACAGCTTTCGCGTCGAGCGCACCACGCGCATCGAGGCGCCGGCCGAAAAAATCTTTCCGCTGATCGACGACTTCCACCGCTGGAGCGCGTGGTCGCCCTACGAGAAGCTCGACCCGGCCATGAAGCGCAGCTACGGCGGCGCCGCCAGCGGCAAGGGCGCCACCTACGCCTGGGAAGGCAACAGCAAGGCGGGCGCGGGCACGATGGAAATCACCGAGTCGCAGCCCTCGTCGAAGGTCGCGATCAAGCTCGACTTCGTGAAGCCCTTCGAAGGCCACAACACGGCCGAGTTCACGCTGCAGCCGCAGGGCGGCGCCACGCAGGTCACCTGGGCCATGTACGGCCCGAGCCCCTACATGGCCAAGCTCATGGGCATCTTCTTCGACATGGACCAGATGATCGGCAAGGACTTCGAGGCGGGCCTGGCCAATCTGAAGAGCGCAACCGAAAAGTAAACGCCTCCTTCCCTCATCGACTCACCTCACTCATTCAAGGAACTCTCATGTCCCCCATCAACGCTTACCTCACGTTCGACGGCAACGCCGCCGAGGCCATGCGCTTTTACGAGAAGACGCTGCGCGGCACCATGCAGATGATGATGACCGTCGGCGAAGCGCCCGACACCGAGCAGATGCCGGCCGAGGCCAAGAAGCGGATCATGCATGCGTCGCTCACCTACGGCGACGGCATCCTCATGGCCTCCGACACCATGCCGGGCCAGCCCTTCGAAGGCATGAAGGGCTTCGGCGTGGCGCTCACGCTCGACACCGTGGCCGAGGCGCGGCGCATCTTCGACGCCTTCGCCGACGGCGGCTCGATCGGCATGCCTTTCGAGAAGACCTTCTGGGTCGAAGGCTTCGGCATGGTGACCGACCGCTTCGGCACGCCGTGGCTCATCAACGGCGGCAAGGCGCTGGTCTGAGCACGGAGCCGCCTCTCTCTACTTTTCCCTTCTTCGCAGGAAGCACCTTCCATGACCGAAACCCTCGACAACCGAAAGCGCTGGCTCGCCCTGATGGTGCTGTGCCTGGGCGTGCTGATGATCGTGCTGGACACCACGATCGTGAACGTGGCGTTGCCTTCGATCCGCACCGACCTCGGCTTTTCCGAGACGTCTCTGGTCTGGGTGGTGAACGCCTACATGCTGACCTTCGGCGGCTTCCTGCTGCTGGGCGGTCGGCTGGGCGACCTGTACGGCCACCGCCGCGTGTTCCTCGCGGGCCTGGTGCTGTTCACGCTGGCCTCGCTGGCCTGCGGGGTCTCGACCTCGCAGGGCCTGCTGGTGGCGGCGCGCGCGGTGCAGGGCCTGGGCGGCGCGGTGGTGTCGGCCGTGGCGCTCTCGCTCATCATGAACCTGTTCACCGAGCCGGCCGACCGCGCCAAGGCGATGGGCGTGTACGGCTTCGTGTGCGCGGGCGGCGGCAGCATCGGCGTGCTGCTGGGCGGGCTGCTCACGAGCACGCTGAGCTGGCACTGGATCTTCCTGGTCAACCTGCCGATCGGCGTGGCGGTGTATGCGCTGTGCGTGGCGCTGCTGCCCAATGCACGCGGCCATGCGCACGGCGAGAAGCTCGACGTGGCTGGCGCCATCACCGTCACCTCGTCGCTGATGCTCGCGGTGTACGGCGTGGTCAACGGCAACGAAGCGGGCTGGGGCTCCACGCAGACGATGGGCCTGCTCGGCGCGGCCGTGGTGCTGCTGGCCGTCTTCATCGCCATCGAGGCGCGCGTGCAGCATCCGCTGATGCCGCTGGGCCTCTTCAAACTGCGCAGCGTGTCGGTGGCCAACGTGGTCGGCGTGCTGTGGGCCGCGGCCATGTTCGCGTGGTTCTTCATCTCGGCGCTGTACATGCAGCTGGTGCTGCAGTACACGCCGATGCAGATCGGGCTGGCCTTCCTGCCGGCCAACGTGATCATGGCGGTGTTCTCGCTGGGCCTGTCGGCCAAGATCGTGATGCGCTTCGGCATCCGCAAGCCGCTGGCGGCGGGGCTGTGGCTCGCGGCCCTCGGGCTGGCGCTGTTCGCGCGCGCGCCGGTCAACGGCAGCTTCGTGCTCGACGTGCTGCCCGGCATGGTGCTGCTCGGCCTGGGCGCGGGCATGGCCTTCAACCCGGTGCTGCTGGCGGCCATGAGCGAGGTCGACCCGGCCGACTCGGGCCTGGCCTCGGGCGTGGTCAACACCGCCTTCATGATGGGCGGCGCCCTGGGCCTGGCCGTGCTGGCCAGCGCCGCGGCGGCACGCACCACCGCCATGGCCACCGCCGGCGCGCAGATGCCGCTGGCGCTCACCGGTGGCTACAACCTGGCATTCCTGGTCGGCGCCGTGTTCGCGGCGGCGGCGGGTCTGATCGGGGTCTTGCTGCTTCGCCCGGCCTCGCCGGGACACACCCAAAACAACAACAACGAAGCAGCGTCGGCCCCGGGCGCGGCGGGCGAGACGGCGTCGCCGTGAACGCGACGGCGCCATGCAGCCCCCGCTTTTTCTTTTTCAACGTTTCTATCCCCTATTCAGGAGAACAGACATGGCTCGTTATGTAGACGGATTCATCGTCGCCATTCCCACCAAGAACGTCGAGGCCTACCGCAAGCTCGCGCGCAAGGCCGGCAAGGTCTGGATGGAGTACGGCGCGCTCGAGTACGTGGAGTGCATCGCCGACGACGTGAAGCCCGGCAAGCTCACGTCGTTCCCTCAAAGCGTGAAGCTCAAGGCCGACGAGACCGTGGCCTTCTCGTGGATCACCTACAAGTCGCGCAAGCACCGCGACACGATCAACAAGAAGGTCATGGCCGACCCGCGCCTGGAGGCCATGATGGACATGAAGAACCTGCCGTTCGACGGCAAACGCATGATCTTCGGCGGCTTCAAAAGTATTGTGGAACTCTGAACATGCTCAGGCCAGGAAGCCGTCGTAGACGAGCTTGAGGCCTGTCAGCAGCATGCCCAGATAGACGAAGCGATAGAACCACGTCGCATCGATGCGGCGTGCGATGCGGATGCCGATCCACACGCCCAGCGGTGCGATCGGCATCAGCACGAGCGAGGTGGCCAGCGTGCGAAAGTCGAGCAGGCCGAGCCACGCATAGGGAATCCACTTGCTGAGATTCACCACGAAGAAGAAGTAGGCCATCGTCGCCGTGAACACCACCGGCTTGAGCTTCAGCGGGATCACATAGGCATTGATCGGCGGCCCGCCCGCATGCGCGATGAAGCTGGTGAAGCCCGACACGGTCGTCAGCACCGCGCCCACCGCGCGCGACGGCAGCGGGTCGTTGGGCTTGGGCGGAAACAGCAGGCGCTGCGCCAGAAACACCAGCGTGAACACGCCCACGATGCCCGCCACCGTGTGGGCCGACAGCACGCGAAACAGCAGCGTGCCGATCACCGTGCCGACCAGCCCGAACGGAATCAGAAATTTGAGCAGCGAGCGGTCGAAGTCGCGCCGGAACGCGGCCAGGCCGAGCAGGTCCATGAGCAGCAGCAGCGGCATCAGGATGGCCGCCGCCTGCGGCACGGTGACGGCCAGCGCCATCATCGGCACGGCCAGCGACCCGAAACCGGCGCCGAAGCCGCTCTTGCTGATGCCGAGCAGCAGCACGGCGGGGACGGCGACCGCGTAGAACGACGGGTCGGTGATGAGGGGAAAAACCATGGGAAAACCAGCAGCGCAGAAAAAAGCCCGCCAGGGGCAGGCGGGCCGTCGGGGAGCGTAGCAGGAAGCCCGGATTCCTGCCGGCGGCCCGCCCGGCACACGCCTCACGGGACAACCCGCTTGACAGCGTTTTCGAGATTTATGACATTTATGATCATAAATAGACGGAACGCAGATGCCCCCTTCCCAACCCAAGCCTTCGCTCACGCGCGACAAGCGCGTGAAGCGCTCCGACCAGGTGGTCGACAACATCAAGCGCTGGGTCGTGCAGACCCAGCAGCAGGTCGGCAACAAGCTGCCGCAGGAGAAAGAGCTGATCGAGCAGCTCGGCGTGTCGCGCGGCACGGTGCGCGAGGCACTGGCCGCGCTGCAGGTGCAGGGGCTGGTCGCGATCAGCACCGGCCCCAACGGCGGCGCCACGCTCACGCAGGCCTCGTACGAGCAGTGCCTGCAGGCGGTGTCGAACTTCCTGTACTTCCAGCCCGTCGACATCACGATGCTGTACGCGCTGCGCCGCGTGGTCGAGCCCGAGCTGGCCGCCAACGTGGCCACGCGCCTCACCGAGGCCGACCTGGCCGCGCTGGAGGCGCTGATCGGCCACAGCCACCCGGCGCACGGCGGCAGCGCCGACTGGAACGAGCGCCGCGAGGCCGACCTGCTGTTCCATGACCGCCTGGCCGAGGCCTGCAGCAGTCCCTTCCTGGCGCTGGTGTGCCGCCTGCTCAACGACGTGATCCGCCGCGTGATCATCGTGCGCAACGCGCTCACCGAGTTCGACCAGTTCGACGAGGAGATCGTCGACAGCCACACCGAACTGCTCGACGCGCTGCGCGCCCGCGACCCCGCGCGTGCGCGCGAGGTCATGCGCGTGCACATGGAACACGCCGAAGCCCTGGCCCTGGAGGCCGAATCCCGCGTCGACCGCGGCAGCCTGCTCATGAAGAAACCGACCGGCTGACGCCCGCGCGGCGCGGGCTGACCCGCCGCTGCCCTCTTCTCCTGCTCTCTCTTGCCTTCACCCCGGTCGCGCCGGGGTGCGGGGTTTCCTTTGCCTGAACTTTCCTCGAGACCTCCCATGACTGCATCCCCCGCCCTCTGGCAGCGCAGCGCCACCGACCTCGCCGACGCCGTGCGCCGCCGCGAGCTGTCCTGCCGCGAAGTGACGACCAGCGTGCTCGCGCGCATCGCCGAACTCAACCCGCGCCTCAATGCCCTGGCCGAGGTGCTGGCCGACGAAGCCCTGGCCAGCGCCGACGCCGCCGACGCGCGCACCCTGCGCGGCGAGCCGCTGGGCCCGCTGCACGGCGTGCCGGTGAGCATCAAGGTCAACGTCGACCAGGCCGGCCACGCCACCACCAACGGCGTGATCCCGCTGAAGGACCACATCGCCCGCGAAGACGCGCCGGTGGTGGCGCACTGGCGCAGCGCGGGCGCCGTCATCGTGGGGCGCAGCAACACCGCGACCTACTCCTCGCGCTGGTTCACCGACAACGGCGTGCACGGCCGCACGCTGAACCCGTGGGACGCGGCCATCACCCCCGGCGGCTCCAGCGGCGGCGCGGCCGCGGCGGTGGCCGCCGGCATGGGCGCGCTGGCGCACGGCAACGACATCGGCGGCTCGATCCGCTACCCCGCGTACGCCTGCGGCGTGGCCGGCCTGCGCCCCACGGCCGGCCGCGTGCCGGCCTTCAACCCGAGCGCGACGAGCGAGCGCGGCATCACGCCGCAGCTCATGTCGGTGCAGGGGCCGCTGGCGCGCAGCATCGCCGACCTGCGACTGGGCTACGAGGCCATGGCGCGCCCCGACGCGCGCGACCCGAACTGGGTGCCGATGCCGCACGAGCTGCCGCGCTCCGCCGGCCCGATCCGCGTGGCGCTGTTCAAGCGCACGCCGGGCATCCCGGTGGACCCGGCCGTCACGCAGGCCCTGGACGACGCCGCGCGCTGGCTGCAGCAGGCGGGCTACGCGGTCGACGAAGCCGAGCTGCCCTTCTTCGGCGAAGCTGCGGCCCTGTGGCGCACGCTGATCGTGGACGACACCCGCCGCAACATCATCGCGGGCGTCGAGCAGCACGGCGACGACCTCATGCGGCGCAGCCAGCGCTACCTGCTCGAAGGCATGGCCGAGACCGACCGCGACGGTTTTCTCGACGCACTCGCGCGGCGCCAGGCGCTGCTGCGCAGCTGGTCGGTGTTCATGCAGACCCATCCGCTGGTGCTGATGCCCGTGTCGTGGCAGCGCCCCTGCCCGCAGGACGAAGACGTCGCCAGCCTGGAGCGCGCCCGCGCCCTCATCGACGCCCAGAGCCCGCTGCTCGCGACCGCCGCGCTGGGCATGCCCGGCCTCGCGGTGCCCACCGGCATGGCCGGCGGCGCGCCCATGGGCGTGCAGCTGCTGGCCTGGCGCTTCCGCGAAGACCTGCTGCTGGAGGCCGGCCAGGCGATCGAGGACGCGGCCCGCTTCACGCCACTGGTCGCGCAGTGACCTTTCCTTTCCTGTTCTTCCAACGATTCCAACCACCCGGAGACTTTCGATGACCCCCTTCACTTTCCCCACCGGCCCCGCGCTCTCGCGGCGCGGCCTCATCCGCGCGGCAGCGGCCACGGGCCTGGGCGGCCTGCTGCCGTACGGCGCGAACGCGCAGCCGGCGGTCAACCGCCTGATCGTGCCCTTCCCGGCCGGCGGGCCGGCCGACTTCATGGGCCGGCTGCTGTCCGAAAAACTCAAGGACGAGCTCGGCCGCCCGGTCATGGTCGACAACCGCCCCGGCGCCGGCACGCGGCTGGCGGCCGAGGTGCTGAAGAACAGCCCCGCCGACGGCACCACCATGCTGCTGGCGCCGGTCGACCCGATGTTCATCGGCCCCGCCATCTACGCCAACATGCGCTTCAACCCGGCCACCGACTTCAAGCCCGTGACCGACGTGAGCGGCATCCAGTTCGGCCTGGCCGTGAGCGCCGCCTCGCCGGTGAAGACGCTGGCCCAGTTCGTCCAGGCCGCCAAGGCCCACCCCGACCAGGGCTCGATCGGCATCACCACCGTGGGCTCGCTGCTGCACTTCCTGGCGATGGACTTCGTGGCCCTGTCGCGCAGCGGCGCCACCCTGGTGCCCTACCGCGGCGGTGCGGCCATGGTCACCGAGCTGATCGGCGGCCAGGTGGCCTCGGGCATGGACGCCACCACCACCCTCACCGAGTACCACCGCGCGGGCAAGCTGCGCGTGCTGGCCGTGGCCGGCGACAAGCGCGCCGACGGCCTGCCCGACGTGCCGACCTTCGCCGAGTCGGGCTACCCGACGCTGGTGGCCTCGTCGCGCTACGTGCTGTACGCCCACGCCAACACCGCGCCCGCCACGCTGGCGCAGTGGAACCGGGCCGTGCGCAAGGTGCTGGCCCTGCCCGACGTGCGCGAAAAGCTGGGCCGCGTGGGCTACGACCTGCTGCCCGGCGCGTCGACCGAAGAGGTGGTGCGCTACACCGACGCGCTGGCCGCACGCTGGCTGCCGGTGATCAAAGCCTCGGGCTACAAGGGCGACTGACGCCCGGCGGCGACCCAACCGCCGAAAAGTGTGCGTAAACGCACCGACCGGCGACGGCGGGGCTCTCACACTGGCATGGCAACCGCCGCAGTCCGCGGCGGCCTTCTTCCTTTTTTCTTCCACTCAAGGATTCGCCATGAACACCCAGGCTGCCCCGATCGCCTCCGCCGCTTCGGCGTCTTCCTCCTCGTCGTTCCTTGCCACGCCCGCCGCCCGCGACGACGCCGGCAAGCTGGTGCTGCGCGTGTCGGTCGGCGTGCTGATGCTGCTGCACGGCATCTTCAAGCTCTCGGCCGGCGTCGGCTTCATCAGCGGCATGCTGGCCAAGGCCGGCCTGCCGGGCGGGCTGGCCTACCTCGTGTTCGTGGGCGAGATCGTCGCGCCGCTCTTGATGATCGCGGGCCTGTGGACGCGCGCCGCCGCCGCCGTGGTGGTGATCAACATGCTCTTCGCCTTCGGCCTCGTGCACATGGCCGACCTGTTCGCGCTGACCAAGCAGGGCGGCTGGGCCCTGGAACTGCAGGGCCTGTACCTGTTCGGCGCGCTGAGCGTGGCGCTGATGGGCGCGGGCCGCTACAGCGTGGCCGGCTCCAACGGCCGCTGGAACTGATCTAGTCCCCGCGCACCTGCGACACCATCTGCGCCAGGCGCTCGGCGTCGGCCACCACCAGCGCCTTGCCGTCCTTGCGCAGCACGCCGCCGCGCACCAGCGTGTTGAGTTCGCGGGTCACCTGCTCGCGGTTGGTGCTGATCTGGCTGGCCAGCGCCGCGTGCTTGGGCGCGGGCTCCAGCCGGGCCTCGTTGCCGTCGATGCCCGCCTCGCGCGCCAGGCGCAGCAGCTCGGCATGCAGGCGGTTCTGCACGCCCAGCGTGCTCAGGTCGATCACCCGCTCCGACAGCTGCCGCACCAGCGCGGCCAGCCGTTGCATCACGCGCTCGGCCACCAGCGGCTCCTCGCGCAGCAGCGCCAGGAAGGCCGCACGGTCCAGGCTGGCGACCACGCAGGGTTCGAGCGTGACCACGTCGGCCGAACGCGGCCCGCCGTCCAAAGCGGCGATGTCGCCGAAATGCGCGCCGGCCTCCGAATCGCGGAACGTCACCTGCCGGCCGTTGGCCGCGTAGGTCGTCACCCGCACGCGGCCCGACACCAGCAGGAACACCTCGCCCTGCAGGTCGGCACGCAGCATCAGCGGCTTGCCGGCCGCCACGCTGTGCCACAGGCACTGTCGCGCCAGATGGTCGAAGCGGTCGTCGGAGAGGCCTTCGAGCAGCGCGATGCGGCGCAGCGCGAGGCTGGAGCGGGGGGTGGGTTCGGGTAGGGCCATGCCGGTGGTCATCGAGGCGCGCGCATTATGCTCGGGTGCCGCTTCGAACCCGTTCATGGACAGACGTTCCCCTCCTTCCCCTTTTTTGCTGAGAACGCCGACACGGCGCAACCTCCGCTGGGCGAGCGGGCTGGTGCTGATGGCCTACATCACGGCGCACCTGCTGAACCATTCGCTGGGCATCGTCTCCTTCGCCGCGGCCGAGACCGTGCTGCGCGGCGTGCAGAAGTTCTGGCACAGCCTGCCCGGCACCCTGCTGCTGTACGGCGCCGCCCTCACCCACCTCGTGCTCGCCGTAGCCGCCCTGTGGGACCGCCGCACCCTGCGCATGCCGCCGCTCGAAGCCCTGCGCGTGCTGCTGGGCTTTGCGCTGCCGCTGCTGCTGGCCACGCACCTCACCGCCATGCGCGGCGCCTGGCTGGCCTACGGCGTCGAGGGCTCGTACGTGCGCGTGGTCTGGGGCCTGTGGGACCTGGCCGGCGCGGGCGCGCAGCTGGGCATGATGCTCGCCGCCTGGGCCCACGGCTGCCTCGGCCTGCACTTCGCGCTGCGCGTGCGCCCGCTCTACCGGCGCCTGTTCGCGCCGCTGCTCGCGGTGGCCGTGCTGCTGCCGGTGACCGCCGCGATGGGCTTCGTGTCGATGGGGCGCGAGTTCCAGTGGACCGGCGTGCCGCCCGTCGTGCTGCCGACGCCCGAACAGGGCCGCGCGCTCAACACCGCCGAGACCAACATCAAGCTCTACTACGCCTTGGCGCTGCTGGCCCTGCTCGCGGCCTACGCGGCGCGCAGCCGCCTGGCCCGGCGCGCGCGCGGTGCCACCGTCGCGCTGCGCTACCCCGACCGCACGGTGCACGTGCCGCCCGGCTGGAGCGTGCTCGAAGCCAGCCGCTCGCACGGCATCGCGCACGTGTCGATCTGCGGCGGGCGCGCGCGCTGCTCCACCTGCCGCGTGCGCGTGAGCGGCGCACCCGAACACATCGGCACGCCCGGCCGTGACGAGCAGCGCACGCTCGAACGCGTGCGCGCCCCGCACGACGTGCGGCTGGCTTGCCAGCTGCGCCCGCGTGGCAGCATCGAGGTGACGCCGCTGTTCGCGCCGCTGCCGCGCGAGGGCCGGCCCGCGCCGGTCGGCCGCTTCGGGCACGAGCGCGACGTGGCGATCCTGTTCGTCGACCTGCGGCGCTGGTCGGGCCTCTCGGAGCGGCAGTGGCCCTTCGACCTGGCCTACGTGCTCGACCGCTACTTCGCCATCGTGGGCGCCGCCGTGCGCGAGAGCGGCGGCGTGCCCAACCAGTTCATCGGCGACAGCGTGATGGCCATCTTCGGCCTCGAGAGCGACCTGCCCACCGCCTGCCGTCAGGCCCTGCATGCCACCCAACTCATCGGCGAGCGCATGGACGCATGGAACGTCGACTTCCAGGCCCAGTTCGGCCAGCAGCTGGACTTCGGCATGGGCCTGCACGCCGGGCGCGCGGCCGTCGGCGAGGTCGGCTACCTCGAGACCACCACCTTCACCGCCATCGGCGAAGTGGTCAACACCGCGAGCCGCCTGCAGGACCATTCCAAGACGGCCTCGGCGCGGCTCGTGGTCTCGCAGTTCGCGGCGCAGCAGGCCGGCGCCGAAGCAACGCTGGGCCCGGTCGACACGCTGAACGTGCGCGGGCGCTCCGAACCACTGGCCGTGATGTATTCACGTGCCGGGAAAGCGCCCTGAGCATCACCTGCCGGATTCGGTGCGCAAACGCACAGCGCCTTCCGTGATGCGGTTTCACACTGCAGCTTGTGGCAACGACGACTGTCCGCCGCCCACAGACTCAAGGGAAATCTCATCATGAACAGCAAGCAACTCCTCGCCATTTCCGCCGCCGCCTTCGCCCTGCTGGGCACCGTGGGCGCGGCCCACGCCGAAACGTATGAAGGCGTGCACGCCATCACCTCGGCCGCCAGCCGTGCCGACGTGCGCACCCAGGCCGTCGCCGCCGCGCGCAATGGCAACGAATACTCCGACGCCGCCGCCGAAGGCACCGTCGCCGTGACCTCCACGCTCGACCGCCAGGCCGTGCGCGACCAGGCCGTGGCCGCTGCCCACAACCCGCTGCAAAGCCTGGACCGCCGCGCCTTCTACCGCGACGAAGTGCCCGCCGCCTACAAGAAGCCGGCCGTGAGCTTCACGCGCCAGGCCGGCCTGTAATCACGACGCCACCTGCACCCGCGCCGCGCGCGGGCCTGCGGCCTCGGTGATCGTGAAGCGCACCGGCAGGAAGCGCTCGATCACCGCGCAGTTCGTGCGCGTGTGCGGCGTCACTTCGCTGCAGGTGAACGCGCCCGACTGCCCCGGTTGCCGGAACACCGCCAGCGCCAGCAGCAGCGCCAGCTGATCGGCCAGGTGCGGCCCCACGGCCGCATCTTCATGCTTCTGGAACGCGCGCACCTCCTTCACGAGGCCGTGCGCCACCTGCTCCGCGCTCAGCGTCTTCTCGCCGAAGGCCGTGAACACCTCGGTGAGGTGGGCGTAGGCGAGCGTCACCAGCAGCGCATTGCCCGGCCCTTCGTTCTGGCGCGTCGGCACCGTGCGCAGCTGCTCGGCTTCCACCGACCAGCCCATCGCCGCCCCCACCGTCTCGAGTTCGCGCGCCGCCACATGGCGCGGCAGTCCGGGCGCCAGGCACTCGGCATGGCCCGCCAGCAGATGGCCGCGCGACAGCAGGTCGAAGGCCTGCAGCCGCGCGCCTTCCGCCGCCGGCACGATCGTCGCGTCCACCTCGCCGCCGCCGGCCGGATAGAAGCCGCAGCGGCGCAGCACCAGCTGCAGGTCGCCGCCAAGGCGACGCACCAGCGGCGCGAACGCACGCTCCAGGAAGTGGAACGGCGGCGCCATCGGGTTGTGCGTGCCACCGCTCAGCCGCAGCCGGCTCACCTGGCCCGCGGGTTGCAGCAGCAGCGGCGGCAGCACCGTCTGCAGCACCAGCATGCAGCTGCCCGCACCGGCGATCGCAAAACGGTAGTCGCCCGCGCGCACCGGCCCCGGCACGAAGCGCAGCGACTGCGAGCCCAGCTCGGCGCCTTCGACCTGCGCGCCGCTGATCTCCGCGGCCGCATGCACGCACGCCAGGTGCTGGCGCATCAGGCCCGGCTTGGCCCGGCCCGCGCGGATCTTCGCGATGGCCAGCGGCCGGCCCGTGACCATCGACAGCGCGAGGCCGGTGCGCAGGATCTGGCCGCCGCCTTCGCCTTGGGAGCCGTCGAGTTCGACGGCATCGAGTGCTCGTTGTTCTTCTTGTGCTTCCGTCATCGGGAAAGTCTTTCTCTCTTGTTCAGTCGTTTGTCGTTGTTCTTGTTCGCGTGGTTCCGAGCCGGCACGCGCGGCAGCGCACCGCCGTGCTGTGGATGCTGCCGAGCGCCACCTCGTACCACCACTTCTGCTGCTTGGCCGTCCACACTTCTTGTACCCCGCAATCGCGGCAGGTGAACGCCTTGTCGACGTAGAAGGTGGGCAACGGTCCGTAGGTGTTGTTGTGCGCGGCCAGCAAGGCCGTGTCGGCAGCAACCATGCCTTCGGCGCGAAGCAGGCGCGCATCGGCCTGGCGCTGCTGCAGTGCCACGGCACGCGCAGCGCGTTCGAGGCGGTGCGCCTTGATTTCGGCACGCCGTTGCTTGTTGCTCTTCATTTTTCTTTGAACCTCCGCAATACGTCGCTACGAAGGCAGGTCGGTCTTCCGATCCCCTCCTATAGCTCTTCCACTGTCACGATACCTTCGCCCGCAGCGAGTTGAACGATGCTGCCCAACACCTGTCGTGCAAAGTCGGTGTTCGCAAGCAGGCAGACCACAAAGCCATCGGCCTCGATGCTGACCACGGCCTGCGCCCATTCCGAAGGCGTCGACGGCGGCGCCAGATAGAAATCCGCGCGCTCGCCCTCGACGTTCAGATGGCCACCGATGCCTGCCTTCCTGCAGATGCCTTGCGCGACTTCGCGCGACGGCAATGCGACCTTGACGCGGTACTCGATGCCCACGGTCAACCCTTCACACACACCACCTGCTTGAGCGTGTAAACCACCTCCACCAGGTCCTTCTGCGCCTCCATCACCGCGTCGATGTCCTTGTAGGCCATCGGAATTTCGTCGATCACGTCGGCGTCCTTGCGGCATTCGACGCCTTCGGTCGCGGCGATCTGGTCGGCGACGGTGAAGAGCTTCTTGGCCTTGGTCCGGCTCATCTTCCGGCCCGCGCCGTGGCTGCAGCTCATGAAGCTCTCTGGGTTGCCCTTGCCGCGCACGATGTAGCTCTTGGCGCCCATGCTGCCGGGGATGATCCCCAGCTCGCCGAGCTTCGCGCTCACCGCGCCCTTGCGGGTCACGAGCACGTCTTGCCCGAAGTGCGTCTCGCGGCTCACGTAGTTGTGGTGGCAGTTCACCGCTTCCACGTGCGCCTCGAAGGGCTTGGTGATGACCTTGCGCGCGGCCGCGACCACGCGCTGCATCATCACTTCGCGGTTCGCACGCGCGAACTTCTGGGCCCAGCCCACCGCGCGCACGTAGTCGCCGAAGTACTGGGCGCCTTCCTCGAAGTACGCCAGGTCCTGATCGGGCAGGTTGCGCTGGTGCAGTTCGGCATCCTTCTTCGCGAGTTCGATGAAGTGCGTGCCGATGGCGTTACCCACCCCGCGCGAACCCGAGTGCAGCATGAACCACACGGCGCCCGCTTCGTCCAGGCACACCTCGATGAAGTGGTTGCCGGTACCCAGCGTTCCCAGGTGCTTGTGGTTGTTCGTGTTCTTGATGCGCGGGTGGTCCTCGCAGATCAGCTCGAACTCGTCCACCAGCTTGGCCCAGGCGGCATCGGTTTCGTCGGGCGGGGTTTCCCACGAACCCTTGTCGCGGCCCATGCGCTTAGGGTTCGATCCGTGGGGCACGGCCTTCTCGATCGCCGAACGCAGCGGGCCCAGGTTGTCGGGCAGGTCGCGCGCGTTGAGCGTGGTCTTGCAGGCCATCATTCCGCAGCCGATGTCCACGCCGACGGCGGCGGGAATGATGGCCTTGAAGGTCGGGATCACCGAACCCACGGTCGCGCCGATGCCGTAGTGCACGTCGGGCATGGCCGCGATGTGCTTGAACACGATGGGCAGGCGCGCGGCGTTCTCGAGCTGCTTTTGCGCTTCGTCTTCCACGGGCACGCCGTTCGTCCACATCTTCACGGGGACGCCGTTGGCCACTTCGTGCAGCTTGTAGTTCGTCTTCGTTTCCATAATTTCTTTCGTTTTCTTCTTCAATCGGCAATCAAATCAAACACCGAATCGAGTATTTCCTTGGGACCCATTCCTGCACCGCACCCGCAAGCGGAGTGCTGTTCGATCGTCGACATGTCCAAGGCCAGCATCTTCTTGGCAAAGAGATCGCGATGATGTGCATCCAAAAGCCATGACTTCATGGTTTCGCGAAATACGGGCCGGTCGTCGGCAAAGGCATTCTCAATTTCCCGAGCCTTCCAAAAGTCCCAGTAGCCGGCATTGGCGTAGTGCAACGTGGCACCGGGACTCTCTGCTTCTAGCCAATGCGCCAGCAAGGGTTCCAATCCGATGCCACCCAGATGGAACATCAGCAGGATGTCAAAGGCATTGCCTCCCATGAAGTGGTTGGATGCCTGTTCTTGCCAATGGTGCCGCCGCAGTCCTTCGGAAAAGAACACCAATGCGAATGCATCGATGACCGCACGCTCCTGCACTGAAAATGTTCCCGCCTCGCAGCGTCCCAGACGGTCCAGATAAAGCTCCGTCGAGTGGTGCAGCTCGGCGCCTTGACTCAACAAGTCGAACATTCGTGGCAAGAAGTACTTGATTTCGTTGCCGGGCTGCACTTCGCTTTTGGCAGAAGTGTTGTACTCATAAAAGTGTCTGGCTGTGAGTTGCAATAACGGCAGGCAACGCATCTCTTTCTCCAGCGCGTCGTCCATGCAACAGGAGATGCAGACGTCCAGCATGTAACTTGGCGCCCGGTACTTCTTGAACACGGCGTAGGCCTGCTCTACCGCTTGGCTCATCGCAAATGAAGGCTTCAACAGTTTTTTGTTCATTTTTTCCTGCTCCAACTTCAAGTTGGTGGACACGGCGGGATTCGAACCCGCATCAATACGGCGACCGTGGTGTTTGAATCCAGCGGCCCAGTCGACGATTGGAAACGCGCGCCAGTGACAGACCCGTCATCGGAGCCAGCACCTGCATCCTCAACCTTGCTCGTCAACCGACTTGCCCGCCGTACCTGGTCTTACCCAGGCTGCCGGCAATTTCAAACATTTTTGGCAGTGGCGCTCCCTTCTGTGCCTGCGTGCCCGTGTCTCTTTCTTTTCTCTACCGCTCAGGACCCGTTCGGCCGCAGCGTCACGAGCCCGTTGAGCACCTGGTCCAGACCGCCGACCACCGAGATCTTGTCGATGCGCTCGGCCACGCGTTCCAGCGTCTCGAGTTCCTTCATGCGCAAGGCGACGGGGTTGCCCTCCATCACCTTGGCGGTGTTCAGCAGCGAGCGCGTGGCCGCGGTTTCCTCGCGGCGGCGGATCACGTTGGCCTGGGCCGACTTCTCGGCCTCCACCACCTGCGCGAGGATGGTCTTCATCTCGCCCGGCAGGATGATGTCCTTCACACCCACGCTCTCCAGCACCAGGCCCGAACCCTCGAGCCGCTCACGCACCTGCGCCAGCACCGTCTGGTCGATGGCCGACTTGTTCTCCAGCAGGGCGTCGAGCGTCTGCTCGCCCACCGCCGCGCGCAGGCCGAACTGCAGCTCGCGGTACACATGCTCGGCCGGCTTGGGCATCTGCGCCAGGGCCTGGCGCACATCGGCAAAGCGCCACACCGCCGACAGGTTCAGCCGCAGCCCCACCTTGTCGCGGGTCAGGATTTCCTGGCCGCTCACTTCGGCGATCTGCGAACGCAGGTCCACGCTGGTCACGGCCACCTGCCGGTTGAAGCGCCAGAAGCCGTGGTTGCCCGGCGGCAGCAGCGCCTGCATCTGGCCTTCGAGGGTCAGCACGCCGGCGTGGAACTCGGGCACCTGCACCAGCAGCACGCCTTCGAGCCCCTGCACCGCACGCGGACGCAGCGCCACGCTCTGCAGCTTGGTCAGCAGCTCGGCCGGCAGGCGTGCATCGGCGGCCACGTCGATCACGTCGACGCGCTGCTCGCGCAGGCCGCGCCAGTAGAGCTTGCGGGTGGCGGGCGGCAGCACCTGCACCAGCACGCCGTCTTCATGGCGCAGGCCGACCTCGGTCTCGCCCAGCGACACCTGCACGAACTCGCGCTGCACCAGCTGCGGCTCGCGCGCCAGGAAGTAGTCGGCCAGCTCGTGGTCGAAGGCCGGCTCGGCCAGCGAGAAGCGCTCGAGCTGCACGGTGTCGAAGCCCGTGAACACACGGTACTTGCCGGCGGCGTACAGGCCCTCGAAATCGCCGTTGCGCAGCAGCAGCACGCGTTCGTTCTTCTTGACGGTGAATTGGGTGAATCCCAGCATTTTTTCTTCCTCTCTCTTCTTCTTCGTTGCGGTTGTCGTTTTGTTGTTCGTCTGTGTTTCGTATCGGGGCCCACGAAGGGCAGGCGGCGGGCACCGTGGCTTGCGAGGTCAGCAGTACAGCGGTCGACGGGTCGGTGCGGTGGCTGCGCCATCGCCTCCTTCTGCGTCGATGGCTGCATGCGGTTCCTTGCAGAACGCGCGATGCGCAAGCCGCCTGCACTGGCACGGTGTCGCTCGGCCGGGCCCTGCCCTGCGCCTCGCTCCGGTGTGCCGGGGCGGTGGGGCTTTCGCCCCCATCAAAGCGGCGGTGCGAACACCGCCGAAGGTTGTTTGCGGGAATCGAACCCGCCACGCCGTGTGGTTAGCACGGTGCTCCACCATGAGCAGACTGGAACAAGTCCAGTGACCAAAGCAGTTCAACAGCGGCATACCGCGGACCCAAGAACAGGTCTGGCCTGCGGCACCGGGCCGCTTTCATGCGGCACCTGGGAGCGGATGAACTGCATCCGGACCCTTTCTTTATTGCAGCGAGCGTGCCAACTTGCGCGCACGGCGCCCAAAAACAGGGCGATGGCGATGCAAGTCATTGACCGGCAAGGGAAATTTCTTCTTCGCCCTGTGTGACACGGTGCCGATCCCTTGCTAGCATTCGGATAATTTCTAGAAATTCAGCTAGTCTTTTATCCATGAAGCCCATCGTCGTCATCGGTTTCCTCGGCACCCAGCTCGATGCCGGCCAGGGCGCGGGCCGCTGGAACAAGTGGCGCCCCACGGTCTCGCTCGCGCAGCACGACGACATGGTGGTGGCGCGCATCGAGCTGCTGCACACGCGCAAGCACACGGCGCTGGCAGAGCTGGTGAAGGCCGACATCGCCGCCGTGTCGCCCGAGACACTCGTCAACCTCGTGCCCTTCGACCTCGAAGACCCGTGGGACTTCGGCGAGGTCTACACGCGCCTGTACGACTGGGCGCGCGCCTACCCCTTCCAGCCCGAGCGCGAGCAGTACTGGACGCACATCACCACGGGCACGCACGTGGCGCAGATCTGCATGTTCCTGCTGTCGGAATCGCGCGTGGTGCCCGGCGTGCTGGCGCAGACCTCGCCGCCGCGCAAGCAGCGCCAGGGCGACGCCGGCAAGGTCGCGCTCATCGACCTCGACCTGTCGCGCTACGACCCGATTGCGCGCCGCTTCGACGCCGACCAGCGCGACGCGGTCGCCTTCCTGAAGAGCGGCATCGCCACGCGCAACGCGCGCTTCAACGCACTCATCGACGAGATCGAGCGCGTGGCCGTGCGCTCGCGCGCGCCCATCCTGCTGGTGGGGCCGACGGGCGCGGGCAAGTCGTTCCTGGCGCGCCGCATGTTCGAGCTGAAGCAGGCGCGCCACCAGGTGACGGGGCCGTTCGTCGAAGTGAACTGCGCCACGCTGCGCGGCGACGGCGCGGCCTCCACGCTGTTCGGGCACAAGAAGGGCTCGTTCACCGGCGCGGCGAGCGACCGCGCGGGGCTGCTGCGCACCGCGCACCAGGGCGCGCTGTTCCTCGACGAGATCGGCGAGCTCGGCCTGGACGAGCAAGCGATGCTGCTCAAGGCCATCGAGGAAAAGCGCTTCTTCCCCGTGGGCGCCGACAAGGAAGTGGAGAGCGACTTCCAGCTCATCGCCGGCACCCACCGCGACCTGCGCCGCGACGTGGCGCAGGGGCGCTTTCGCGAAGACCTGTTCGCGCGCATCAACCTCTGGACCTACGACCTGCCCGGCCTCGCACAGCGACCCGAGGACATCGAGCCCAACCTCGACCACCTGCTGGCCCTGCACGCGGCCGAGAACCACCGCGTGGTGCGCTTCAACGCCGAGGCGCGCACGGCCTACCTGCGCTTTGCGCAGAGCAGCGAGGCGATCTGGCGCGGCAACTTCCGCGACCTGTCGGCGAGCGTGACGCGGCTTGCCACGCTGGCCGATGGCGGGCGCATTGCCGTCGCGCTGGTCGAGGCGGAGATCGCGCGGCTGCGCTGGCTGTGGAAGCACGAGGGCGTTGGCACATCGGCGGCGACAGGCGACGACATCGACCTGGAAGCCCTGCTCGGCGAAGAAAAGTTCGCCGCGCTCGACCTGTTCGATCGTCTGCAGCTCGAAGCGGTGGTGCGCGTGTGCCGGCCGGCACGCAGCTTGTCGGAGGCGGGGCGGCAGCTGTTCCAGGCCTCACGGACGCAGCGCAGCGTGGTGAACGATGCGGACCGGCTGCGCAAGTACCTGGCCAAGATGGGGCTGGACTGGGCGCGCGTTTCAGCCGATGCGCGCCCCTGAGGGCGTGGGCTATCCTCCGCCCGATGCCCATCTCCGCATTCGCCGTGAAGGTTCCCGCGGCTGAAACCATCGCCGCAGACCTTCGCCGCCGCTTCGATCCCACCGTGGCGCTCGGCGTGCCCGCGCACATCACGCTGCTCGTGCCCTTCATGGACCCCGCGCTGATCACCGAGGAGGTGCTCGCCCGCGCGCAGCGCGTGCTGCAACGCACGGTGCCGTTCTCGTTCGTGCTCGGCAAGGTCGGGCGCTTTCCCGAGACCGCCTACCTCGCACCGGAGCCCGCTGCGCCGTTCATCGAAATGACGCGCGCGCTGGTGAAAGAGTTTCCCGACTTCCCGCCGTACGACGGCGCGCATGACGACATCGTTCCGCATCTGTCGGTGGCGCACGGCAACGCGCTGCACGCGGAAGAAGCGGCCATCGAGTTGCAGGCCCGGCTGCTCGCATCGGGCGCGGTGCATGCAAATTGCATCGAGGTCGCGCTCATCGAAAACTCATCCGGCCGCTGGCAAGACTTCCATGTCTTCCCGTTGCCCCACAACGCCGCGGCCTGATTCACTCATTCATTCATGCGCAACGTCCTTTTCATCTGCAGCCGCAACCAATGGCGCAGCCCCACCGCGGAACAGCTCTGGCGACGGCATCCGCTGATTGCGGCGCGCTCTGCGGGCACCAGCCCCAATGCGCGGCACCGCGTGTCCGTCGACGACATCGACTGGGCCGACGTGATCCTCGTGATGGAAGAGAAACACAAGTCGCGGCTCGTGGCCGAGTTCACGCGGATGCTGGAGGGCAAGCCGATCCACGTGCTCGACATTACCGACGACTACAAGTACATGGACGCTGAACTGGTCGAAGAGCTCCAGCGATCGGTTCCGTCGATTCTCGGCATCGACTGACACCCACACCCATGAGCCTGCCGACCGACTTCTCTTCGCTCGACGATGCGGTCAGCTGGCTGCAGTCTCAGGGTCTTCATGCGTTCCGCAGGCATTGGAGCCTGGGTGATTCCGTGGGCGTTGCCGCATCGGTCTCGGACCATGAAGGCGTCACGGTGCTCAACCGGCTGGTGTTCATCTACCTCGACCAGAACCGCTGGTCCATGATGGACCTCGACGACCACAGCGCCACGCGATCGACGCATTTCGGTTCCATGGCGGAAGCCGTACGGGCGGCCAGAGACCGCACGCAAGAGAACGCCCAAACACAGACATTGAAGAATCAATGACCGAGATCTACATCAGCACCGACGTCGAAACCGACGGCCCCATCCCCGGCCCGCACTCGATGCTCAGCTTCGGCTCGGCCGCCTACACGGCCGACAAGCAGCTCGTGTCTACCTTCAGCGCCAACCTGCACACGCTGCCCGGCGCCGAGGCCGACCCCAAGACGGCTGCCTGGTGGCAGACGCAGCCCGAGGCCTGGGCCGCGTGCCGCAACGACCTGCAGGACCCGACGCACGCCATGAAGAACTACGTCGCGTGGCTCAAGGGCCTGAAGGCGCGGCCGGTGTTCGTGGCGTACCCGGCGGGCTTCGACTTCCTGTTCGTCTACTGGTACCTGATGCGCTTCGCGGGCGAGAGCCCCTTCAGCCATTCGGCGCTCGACATGAAGAGCTTCGCGATGGCCCTGCTGAAGATCGGCTACCGCGACAGCACCAAGCGCGCGATGCCGCGTCGCTGGTTCGACGCCGGGTTGCCGCACACGCACGTGGCGCTGGACGACGCCATCGAGCAAGGCGCCCTCTTTTGCAACATGCTCGCCGAAAGCCGGCGGGCCGGCGGACCGCAGGCATGACGACCACCACCACCGCACCCGCTCGCCGCTGGTGGATGTCGCTCGCCGCCCTGCCCCTCTTCCTGCTCGGCGGCTGCGTGCAGTCGATGTTCTATTACCCCGACCGCGTGCGCTACGAAACGCCCGACGCGCTGGGCCTGCGTTACGAGAACGTGCGCTTCACCAGCGCCGACGGCACGCGCCTGAGCGGCTGGTTCATTCCCGCCGCGGGCCGGACGGACCCGAAGGCGGCCAAGGGCACGGTGGTGCACTTCCACGGCAACGCGCAGAACATGAGCAGCCACTGGCGCTTCGTGGCGTGGCTGCCGGCGCAGGACTACAACGTCTTCGTTTTCGACTACCGCGGCTATGGCGAATCGGACGGCGAGCCCGAACCCCGCGGCGTGTTCGAGGATTCGAACGCCGCGCTCGACCATGTGCGCGCCCGCGCGGACGTCGATGCGTCGCGGCTGTTCGTCTTCGGGCAGAGCCTGGGCGGCACGAACGCGATCGCGGCCGTGGGCTCGGGCAACCGGGCCGGCGTGAAGGCGGTGGCGATCGAGTCGACCTTCTATTCGTACCGCTCGATCGCCAACGACAAGCTGCCGGGCGCCGGCCTGCTGGTGCGCGACGACTACGGGGCCTCGAAGTTCGTCGCGGCCATCGCGCCGATCCCGCTGCTGCTGATCCACGGCACGGCCGATGCGGTGATTCCGCACCACCACTCGCAGCGCCTGCTGGCCGATGCGAAAGAACCCAAGCAGCTGATCGAGGTGCCGGGCGCCGGCCACCTCGAACCGATGGCGGCGCCGCGCTTCGGCACCACCTACCGGCAAGCCCTCACCACCTTCTTCGACAGCGCCCCGGCGCTGCCTTCCCGCCCATGAAACACTTCGACGAAGCCGCCACCGCCGCACCCCTGGGTTTCGATCGGCTGGTGCCCGCGCTGCGCGCCGCCTTCGCGGCCGAGGCGCAGGTGCCGCCGCGCCACGTGCACAGCATCGAGACCGGCGGCGACGCGGCCACGCGCGGCACGGTGCTGATCATGCCGGCGTGGAGCGACGCGGGCTTCCTGGGCATCAAGACGATCAACATCTTTCCGGGCAACGGCGCGCGCGGCCTGCCGGGGCTGCACGCGACCTACGTGCTGTACGACGCGCGCACCGGCGTGCCGCTGGCGATGATGGACGGCAACGAGATCACGGCCCGCCGCACGGCGGCCGCCTCGGCGCTGGGCGCCTCGTTCCTGGCCCGCGCCGACGCGCGCAAGCTGCTGGTGCTGGGCACCGGCCGCATCGCGCGCATGCTGCCCGCCGCGCACGCGAGCGTGCGGCCCATCGACGAGGTGTGGGTGTGGAACCACCGGCCCGAGGGCGCCGAGGCGCTGGCCGAGCAATGGCGCAGTGACGGATGGAACGCGCAGGCGGCCGGCACCGACCTCGAAGCGGCCGTGCGCAATGCCGACATCGTGAGCTGCGCCACGCTGGCGACCACGCCGCTGGTGCGCGGCGAATGGCTGGCACCGGGCGCGCACCTCGACCTGATCGGCAGCTTCACGCCCGCGATGCGCGAAGCCGATGTGCAGTGTTTCGACGGCACGCGCACCTTCATCGACACGCCCGAGGCGCTGCAGAAGGCCGGCGACCTGCTCGACGCGATCGCGGCCGGCACCTTGCGCGCCGACGCGGTGCAGGGCACGCTCGCCGAGCTGTGCAGTGGCGCGCGGCCCGGGCGCACGGGCGATGCCGAGCGCACGGTGTTCAAGGCCGTGGGCAGCGCGCTCGAAGACCTGAGCGCGGCCACGCTGGTGTGGCAGGCGCGCACGGCCCCCTGAGGCCCACGCCGCCCGCCGTCAGCGTCAGAACGTCACGTTCGCCGACAGCCAGATCGTGCGTCCGGCCGGCGTGGTGCCCGCCACCGACGCACCGCCCTGGAAGTACTCGTTGACCCAGGCCGAGGTGCCCGCCAGGTTCACCTGCTGGAACTTGCGGAAGTCCTTGTTGAACAGGTTGTTGATGTTGGCGTTCAGGCGCACGTTCTTCGACACCTGGTAGGAGCCACCGAGGTGGAACAGGTGGTAGGCCTTGATGTCGCCCACCGCGCGGTAGATCGCCAGGTTGTTGCCCGTGAGGCGCGCCGGGTCGCCGGTGAAGCGCGGGCTCTTGCCGCGGTACTCGCCGCGCAGCCAGAAGCGCCACTTGGCGTCGGGGTTCCAGTCGAGCTGCGCATGCAGCAGGTGGCGCGCGGTGTCGGCCAGCTTGCCGTTCTTCACGCCGCCCTCGATCACTTCGCTGTCGGTCCAGGTGTAGCCCGCCTTCAGGCCCCAGGCCTTGGTCAGCTGCACGCGGCTGCTCAGTTCCATGCCCCAGGTCTTGGCCTGGTCGACGTTGACCGAGTAGTTGGCGGTCGGGTCGACCACGCAGCTGGAGATGCGCGCCACGCTGCAGTCGCCGCCGCTGGCGATCTTGTCCTTCACCTTGTTGTGGAACAGGGTCGCCGAGGCGGTCAGGCCCTTCTGGTTGTTGAACAGCGCCGACAGCTCGGTGCTGGTGCTGGTCTCGGGCTTGAGGTTCGGGTTGCCGATGTTGAGCGTGGCGCCCTGGCCGCTCACGCCGCTGATGCCGTCGATCAGCTGGTTCAGGCGCGGCGCGCGAAAGCCCTTGCTCACGCCGCCCTTGAAGGTCCACTGCGGCGTGGCGTCCCAGACCAGGTAGCCGCGCGGGCTCACGTGGCCGCCGAAGGCGCTGTGGTGGTCGTAGCGCCCGCCCAGCGTGGCGGTGAGGCCGGGCGCGAGGCGCCATTCGTCTTCGGCGAACAGCGCCCACATGGTCTGGCTCTGCGAGCGCGGCAGCAGGCCGTCGACCAGCTTGGCGTCCCACCACTGGCCGCCGACGGTGAGCACGTGGGCATCGCCCACGGGCGCGACGAGCTTGCTGTCGAGCACGAGGTTGGTGGTCTTGAGTTCGCGCGCGCGGCCGCGGTCGGCTTCGTTCAGCCAGTACACGGTGCGGCGGGCCGCGGCATTGCGCGGGATGGCACCGCCGGGAATCGTGCGGCCGACGGTCTCGGTGGTGGTGTGCATCAGGCTGCTTTCCACCGTGCCGAAGCCCAGGCGCCCGGTGTGGCCGATGGCGACCTGGTCGCGGTTGAAGCGCAGCGCGTCCAGGTAGCCCGGCGGGTTGTTGCCGGTGCGGTTGGGCGCGGCGGCGTCGCGCGTGCCCAGGCGGCCGTCTTCGTTGTCGTACCAGCTGCGGCCCGATTCCACGTCGAGCCAGATGTCGTGCTGGCGGTTGGGCGTGAGCATCAGGCGCCCGCCCACGCTGTGCTGGCGGCTCTCGGCGGGCGCCGGGTTGCGCGCCGTCGCGGGCTGCGCCTGGCCGGGGGCCAGCACCCAGTCGGCGGCTTCGCGGCGATAGATGTTGCCGCGCAGGGTCAGGCCCAACAGGTCGGTGGCCACGGGGCCGCTCAGGTAGACGCTGGAGCGCGTCTGCGAACCCCACTCGCTGTCCTGCGGGATGCCGGTTTCCATCGTGACCTGGCCACCCCATTCGCGCGCCACCTTGCGCGTGATGATGTTGACCACGCCGCCCATGGCGTCGGAGCCGTACAGCGTGGACATCGGGCCGCGGATGACCTCGATGCGCTCGATGGCCGCCAGCGGCGGCATGAAGCTGGTGTGCGCGGCGCCGAAGCCGTTGGGCGTGACGTCGCCGGCCACGTTCTGGCGGCGGCCGTCGATGAGGATCAGCGTGTAGTCGCTGGGCATGCCGCGGATCGAGATGTCCAGGCCCCCGGTCTTGCCGGTGGCGCCGCCCACGTCGATGCCTTCGACGTTCTGCAGCGCCTCGGCCAGGTCGCGGAACTGGCGCGTTTCCAGCTCCTGGCGCGTGATGACCGAAATGGAAGCGGGCGCGTCCTTGAGTTCCTGCTCGAAGCCGGTCGCGCTGACGACGACCTCGCGCAGTTGTTGTTCAGCGGGCGTCTGGGCGAACAGGGCGGGAGAAAAAAAAGATGCGGCGGCCAGCGCCAGCACCGACGGACGCGGCCGACGGCCGCAACGCGAAAACAACATGCAAAAACTCCACGGGAAACGGCAGGAAAAACAGGGCCGCTCTCGGGATGCGTTGTTGTTGCGTACCAACTGATCAGCATCAATTCTATTGAGAATGAAAACAAATATTATTTGCATCCAGAACCAACGAAGGGACATTGCGAGAGGCCGATGGCGCTTCGTGTAGGCCCTGCTTCCGGCCACTGTGACAAACCCCATGTCAGCTGAAAGTTCATCTTGAATTCGAGGGCGGATACGTCATCTGGCGAATGGCAGCCCGCGAAGGGCGCTGTTACTCTGGAACAAGAAAAAAGAGAGGTCCGCCATGCTCACCATCCTTCAGAAAGCCGTGATCCTCGGGAAGGCCGGCGTCGACGTACCGGCCCGTCCGATCGACGACCTGTCGACGCCGATGGCCACCGGCTCGCCGGTCAAGGCGGAAGGCGTGTCGCAGAAGGCGCACGAGTGGGCGCGGGCCGTCGAGACCCTGTACGTCAGCTACGTTGCGGCGCGCGCCGCGAAGAGCCTGCGCGACGCCGAAGAGGCGCGGCAGTCGGCCATGCTGCGGCAACTGTCGGCCGCGGTGCAGGCCTGAGCACCATGGGACTGTTCGATTTCCTGAAGAAGAAAAAGCAGCCGGAAGCGGACATGCCGTCGACGCTCGAGGCCGGCATGGCCTCGCAGGCGGAAGACTTCATCGGCGCCTTCTCGCAACCCGGCGCGCCCATCGACAGCGCGGCGCTCGACTACTCCGAAGCCTCGCTGGTCCTGGTCGACCAGGTGCTCGAAGACTTCTTCCAGCAGCAGGCGCCCTTGCCCGACGACCTGCACTTTCTGGCGTCGGCCTATGTTTTCGAAACCGCACGCCGCGAGTTCGGTGGACGCTACCTGCGCGGCGACGACGACAACCCCTTCGTGCTCGTGATCGGCCCCGACAGCGCACAGGTCGGCGTCTGTGCCATGGCCAAGGTGCGCGGGCGCGCCGTCAATGGCCCGGAAGACAGCCTGGCGTTCTTCTACGCCGGCATTGCGCCCGTGGTGCAGCGCGGCGTGAGCGCCACGCTGATCTGACACAGCGGCAGCAGCGGGCGCATCACGGCCCACTGCCGCCCTCTGCCACCTCCCCTTCAGTCGAACTGCGTGGCGACCTGCCGCTGGGTGCCCAACCCTTCGATGCCCAGCGTGACGACATCGCCGGGCTTCAGGTAGACCGGCGGCTTGAACCCCATACCCACGCCGGGCGGGGTTCCGGTGGAAATGATGTCCCCCGGGCGCAGGCTCATGAACTGCGAGAGGTAGGCAATCAGGTAACGCACGCCGTAGACCATGGTGGCCGTGGAGCCGCTCTGGCGCCGCACGCCGTTGACCTCCAGCCACATGTCCAGCTGCTGCGGGTCGGGCACTTCATCGGGCGTCACGAGCCAGGGCCCGATCGGTCCGAAGGTGTCGGCCGACTTGCCCTTGGTCCACTGGCCCTGGCGTTCGGTTTGAAACGCGCGCTCCGACACGTCGTTGATCAGGCAATAGCCCGCAACGTGGTCCATCGCGTCCGCTTCGCTGACGTACTTCGCGGTCTTGCCGATCACCACGCCCAGCTCCACCTCCCAATCGGTCTTGGTGGAACCACGCGGAATCTCGAGCACGTCGTTCGGTCCGCCGATCGCCGAGGTCGCCTTCAGGAAAACGATGGGCTCGGGCGGCACCGTGGCGCCCGTCTCGGCCGCGTGGTCCGAGTAGTTGAGCCCGATGCAGATGAACTTGCCCGAGCCGGCCACGCAGGCGCCGATCCGCGGGGCGCCTTCCACCAGCGGAAGGCTCTGCGGGTCCAGCGCGGCGAGGCGCGCCAGACCGGAAGGCAGCAGCACCTCGTGTGCGATGTCGTTCACGTGCATGGAGAGGTCGCGCAAGCGGCCTTCTGCGTCGAGCATCGCCGGCTTTTCCTGGCCGACGGCCCCGTAACGCAACAGCTTCATTCGTCATTCCTTGGTGGTTGGTTGGCTGGCTATCTGGCGGCGCTGCTGCGCGCCTTGCCGAGCTCGGAGAACAGTTCCTGGGTCAGCGCCGGATCGATCTGCCTGACATGCTTGTCCGTGACCGGCGCGAGCTTCTCGCGCAGGCGCTCGCGCTCGGCGGCGGGGAACTCGGTCAACACCATGCCCTGGCCCTTCAGGAACTCGGCGGCCCTGGCGTTGACGTCGCGGTTGGCGGCGCGCTGGAAGGGCTGCGTCTCCCGGGCCGCATCGAGAAGGATCTTGCGTTCGTCGTCCGACAGCTGCTCCCACCGCTTCTTGCTGAACAGCAGCACGACAGGGTTGAACACATGCCGCGTGTTGGAGCCGTACTTCTGGATCTCGTAGTACTTCGAGGCTTCCACCAGCGAGTACGGATTTTCCTGGCCGTCGACGGCCTTCTGCTCCAGCGCGGTGTAGACCTCGGGCAGCGGCAGCGGCGACGGGTTGGCGCCCAGCGCGCGGAAGGCATCGATCATCACGGGGATCTGCATCACGCGCAGCTTCAGGCCCTGCAGGTCTTCCATCTTCGCCACCGGCCGCCGGCTGTTGGTGACGTTGCGAAAGCCGTGCTCGAAGTAGGTGAGGCCGATCAGCCCCTTCTCGGGCAGCTTGTCCAGCAGCTTGCGGCCGACCGGACCATCGAGCACGAAGTCGGCCTCCCTCTCGTTGTTGAACAGGAACGGCAGGTCGAACAGCGAGAACTCCCTGGCCATGCCCGAGAGCAGGCCCGGAATCGCCATCGTCATTTCCACCGTGCCGCCCTGCAGCGAGGCAATGACCGAGGCATCGCCGCCCAGCACGCCCGAAGGAAAGAGCTTCACCTTCATCTTGCCGCCGCTCTTCTTCTCGACGATCTCCGAGAAGCGCTGCGCCCCCATGCCCTGCGGATGCTCCTTCTGGTTCACGAAGGCGAACTTGAAGGTGCGCTCCTGGATGTTCTGCGCAGCGGCGAGGCCGGCGGCCAGGAACGCGCTCAGGACGAGGCAGGTGGCGGCCAGGCGATGCGGCAATTTCTTGGGCATGGGCGTCTCGGTGAAAGGGTGTGGCGACCCGCGTGCGATCAGACCGCGACGCGTTCGAACTGGACGCTGCGGCAATCCATCTCGTACTCGAGATCGACCACCGGCGGGCGGTTGTAGTGCCAGGTCAGCCCGTGCCGCGCGGCACCGCGCTTGACGATCTCGTCGGCGATGAAGGGATGGATGTCGTGCACCGTGTACAGCTGCGAGCCCGTGGTGCTGGCCCAGGTGAAGCCCAGCGACGCCAGGCGGCGTTCCATTTCGTCGAGCACCCACTGCGCCTTCTTCAGGATGGCGGGCGGCGAGGTGTCGCCCAGGCGCACGGCATGGTCGCGGTAGTGCCCCTTGCCTTCCGGCGCTTCGGCGCTGCCCGCCACCACGAACGACGCCGCCGCCTCGGCGTCGGGCACGGTGTAGCTGAAGGCATGGAACGAGGGCTCCGACGGCGGCGACAGCGCGGGGCACACGTTGCTTCGCGCCACCGGATTCAGGTCGCCGATGAAGATCCCCCACTCCTTCAACGTGCCCACGTAGAGGTTGTTGAACTCGACGAAGCCCTGTTCGGTGAACGGTGCCGGGGACCGCAGTTCGCACGCGCAGAAGGCGGCCAGCGGACGCGAGGCCTCCTCCAGGATTTCCTTGATGCGACGAAAGCCCTGCTTCAGGGGCAGGGGCTCCAGGAAGCGCACGCGCTCGATGCGAAACCCAGGTTCGGCGGCCACGCCAGCCGAGTACTGCTGCACGCCCGGAATGAACCGATAGCCGCCTGGGAGGGAGAGTTGGAGTGCCGACACGTGATTTCCTTTTTTGGAGAGCGAGAGAAACAGAGAGAGAGAAAGAGCAGAGGAGCTCAGGGAATCTGGCTCCAGCGCTGGTTGGCCCCGCCATGGCAGGCGTAGGTGGACAGCGCCGTGCCCTGCGTGGTGGTCGAGCCGGGCACATCGAGGCACGCCCCCGAAGACACCCGGTTGCGCAGCGTCGCCCCGACCACGCTCCACTGCGTGGCCGCGCCCGCCGTGCACGCCAGCTGCACCACCGGGCCGCCGCCGACGTTGGTGTTGCCCTGCGCCAGGCACAGGCCGCTGTGCTTCGCGACGAACTGGCTGTAGCCGCCGCTGCTGTTGACGGTGAAGGTCTCGTTGGCGCCGTTGCCGCAGGCCCACTGCACCACCGTGGCGCCGCTGGCCGTCGAGCCGCCCGACACGTTGACGCACAGGTTGTTGACCTCCGAGCGGATGCGCGTGTCGATGGCCGGGGCGGTGTCGAACGACTTCACGTACTCGCCCAGCGCCAGCAGGTCGGCCGCCGGCAGGCCCGAGGCATTGCCGTGGCCGCTCGCGAGCACGTCCTGCAGCGTGGCCTTCTGGCCGTTGTGGAAGAAGCCCGGGTTGCTCCAGGTGCCGTAGAGCGTCGGGGTGTCGAAGCCCACGCCGGCCAGCGGCTGGTTGCTGCCCTTGCCCGACGAGAGCTGGATGGTGCCCACGTCGTGCCGCAGCCCGTCGCGCAGGCTGCCGGCCGTGTGGCAGGTCGCGCACTGCGCCGTGTTGAACACGGTCTGTCCGCGCACCGCGTCCACGCTGAGGTTGCCGTCCGCCGCGCGGGCCGGGCTGCGCATGTACTTGTTCAGCGAGTTCAGGTAGGCCGCGAGATCGTCGAGCTGCGCGTTGCGGCCGGCCTTCGGCACGCCGAGCGGGTCGCCCGTGGCCGAGAAGTCGGCGTTGGTCAGGAAGCCCGTGCCGCCGAATTCGTTGCGGATGTCGTGCTCGAAGTCCTGCACCTCGTCGAAGTTGGCGGTCCAGTGCAGCTTGCCGTGGCCCGTGCCGCGCCGCCCTTGCAGGCTGATGGTGCGGCGCAGGCCTTCGCCGCGCTGCGTGAAGTCCCACACCATGCCGTCGTCGCTGCCATCGGCATGGCAACTCGCGCAGGACATGTAGTTGTTCATGCTCATGCGCCGGTCGGACGCGTTGTAGAACACCTGCTTGCCGCGCAGTGCCGCGGCGGCCATCGGCTCCTGCGCGACCGTGGTGATGTTCTGCAGGAAGGCCGGAGCGGCCGACTCCGAAGACAGCACCTGCGCCACGTCGTGCACCGACACCGAGCGCGCCAGGAAGTTGTTGACGTACAGGCGCTTACGCGCCGCATCGAGGTACAGGCCGTGCGGCGCGCTGCTGGCGTTGATCTCGCCACGCACCGAGCGGTTGTAGGCATCGACGATGGCGATGCGGTTGCCTTCCATCTGCGCCACGAAGATGTAGTCGCCGGCCGGCGAGTACAGCGCGGCGCGCGCGGGGGCGCGGTCGTTGAAGTCGAGCTGTTCGCTGAACACTTCCGCGGCCGTCTGCAGGTTCACCTGCGACAGGATGGAGCGCACGGTCTTGTCGTGCTCCAGCGGCAGGCCGTCACGGAAGGTGCCGCGCACGATGTTGTCCTTCTTCGAAGGCAGGAGCGCACGCGCGCCGTCGGGCGAGATCACCACCTGGCTCAGGTAGTTGGGCACGCCGCGCGAGGCGGCCTCGGTGTCGACCGTGGTCGTGTCGACCGCCAGCGCGATCGGGGTGGCGGCGCTGAAGCTCTGCAGGTTCACCTTGTGCAGCTGGCCGCCCGTCATCTTCGACTTGAAGCGCGTCACGTAGGCCGACTGCGAGCTCGCATCGACCGCGATGCCGCGCACGCTGCCTTCCAGGGCGAGCGTGCCCGTGGCGGCGCCGGTGGTCGGGTCGAAGCTGACCAGGGCCGACTTGCTCTCGAGCGTCAGCAGGCCCTTCGCGCCATTGGGCGTGAAGACGACGCCGTACGGGCCGCTGCCGTAGGCCAGCGGCACCGTCGTCGACAGCGTGCCGTCGGCCGCGTTGAGCGCCACCAGCTTGTCCTCGCCCTGCACCGTGACCCAGATGCGACCGTCGGGGCCCACGGCCAGCGTCTTCGGTTCATCGCCCACGCGCACTTCCCAGCGCTTGGCGAAGGTCTGCGCGTCGATGGCGGCCACCGTGCCGCTGTCGGGGTTCACCGAGTACACCGCGTTCGCATCGCCCGCGATGTTGGTCGTGTGCGTCGGCGCCGCCGCCGTGACGGGTGCGATCACCGTGAGGTTGTAGGTGTAGAAGGTCTCCTGGCCGTTCGCGGCCTTCACCGTCAGCGTCACCGTGTAGTGGCCGGGGCTGCTGTAGGTGTGCGTGACGCCGGGCTGCGAGGCGTACGCGCTCTGCGTGCCGTCGCCGAAGTTCCAGCGGAACTGCGCGCCTGTGGCACCCAGCGTGGCCGGGTTGAAGTTCAGCTGGCCGTTGACGATCTTCGGTGCGCCCACGATGCCGGGATCGCCGATCACGGCCTGCGCCCGCAGCGCCGCCACGTCGGTGTCACCGAGCACACGGGCGTACACGCGCACCTCGGCCAGCGTGCCCTTGAAGAGCGCGGTGTTGCCCTGGATCTGCCCCATGAGCTGGAACTTGTTCGTCAGGCCCTTGGTGCCGGTGGGGCCGGTCGACGTGGTCTTCACGCCATCGACGTACACCGCCTGTGCGCCCGAAGCCGCGTCGCGCGTGAGCACCACGTGGTGCCAGTTGCCGTCGTTCACGGCGCTTTGCGAGCGCGTGCCTGCGTGGTCGCCCACCGACAGCTTGATGTTGCCGGTGCTGTCGAGCCAGCCCCAGAACACGTCGTCGACGCCCGGCGACTGGTCACGACCGAAGATGCCGGGCGCGGTCCACGAGTTCGCAGCGCCGGCCTGCGTGGTCTTCATGTAGAAGCTCAGCGAGGCGGTGCCGCCCAGCGTGGTGGACACGCTGTCGTTCTTCAGCTGCACGCCCGCGGTGCGGTTCGCGAAGTTCAGGCCGATGCTCTCGAAGGCATCGCCGGTGGCGGGCGTGCCGTTGTTGGCGCTGATCTGGTCACCCAGGTTGCCGGTCAGCGCCCAGTGGTGCATCAGATTGATGTCGTTGGCATTGCCGGTGTTGAAGGTCGAGCGGTAGTCGGCCGCGATGGCGTTGCCCGCATAGTCCTTCAGGCCGTTGGCGGGCAGGAACACCTCGTAGGCGGTGCCCGGCTGCAGCGGCTGTGCGGGGTGGAAGTTGACGATGCCCAGCTGCACGCTGTAGGTGCCCGCCAGCGTGTTGCCGCCCACCGGACGCACGATGAAGGTGTTGGCGTTCACGCTCTCCGGGCGGATGCTGTCGGTCATGCCCAGACCGATGCGCGAGGTGAGGGCCTGCTGCTTCGCACCGTTCACGGGCGAGACCTGCTTCACTTCGGGCTTGGTGGTGTCGGGGTCCACCGCATGCACGATGAAACCGCTGCCCGAGCCGTGGTCGTTGCCCACGTAGATCAGGTTGCCGAACGGCGACACCTGGCCATGGTCGGAGCTCGAGAAATCGGGATGCGTCGTTGCGAACAGTCCGCCGCGCCCGACCTCGACGTGGTTGAGCGGGTTGCTCACATCGACCTTGTGGATGTAGTTCTGCGCGCCCTGGAACACGAAGTTGTCCTGCGTGCTGCAGTACAGCTGCTGGTTGATCACCAGCCGGTTGTCCTCGGCCACGAAGCGCGAGCGGTCGCTCAGGTCGTAGCCGTACATCTTGCCGCCGCTCTCCTGCGCCGAGGCGTAGACCTTCTTGCCGTCGAAGCAGGTGGAGTAGTAGCTGGCGGTGGACCCGGAGACGGTGTCGAGCACCTTGGGATTCAGCGGGTCCGAGATGTCTAGGCTGGCGAAGCCGCTGGTGTTGGTCATGGACGTCAGCACCATGTGGTTGCCCATGGTGAAGATCGGCCCCACGCGAAAGCCGCCGAGCTCGCCGGTCGGTATCGGGTTGGGCTTGCCGGCGCCACGGTTCGCGAGCACTGCGTTCGCGGGGTCCGTGGCGTCGATGACGAACACGCCCTGCTCCGCCGCCGCCACGTACAGGTAGGGCGCCTGCCACCACAGCTGCCAGCTCACGTTGTTGTAGTCGCCCTTGTTGACGTTGGGCAGCACCAGCTTCTTCACCTGCTTGACGTCGTTGATGTCGGTGAAGTCCCAGAACTCCACGCCGAAGACGCTGGGCACGGCGACGTACTGCTTGCCGCCGATGCTGGCGATGCCGATGGAGTGCGGCTCCCTCAGTTCCTTGGTGCGGCCGTCCGGCTCGTAGATGCGCTTGACGAGCCGCAGGTTGCGCGGATCGGAGACGTCGTAGAGCAGGAAGCCACCGGGGCCCAGGCCGCCGTCGGGCGTGAACGTCGTCAGGAAGTAGCCGTTGATCATGAGGCCCACGTTCTGGCCGTAGTGGTACTTGGTGTACCCGGCGGTGGGGTGCGTCACGCTGCCCCCGGGGATCTTCGGCACGTCGGCGCCGGTGCCTGCGCCGACGCCGGTGTCGACCTCCTCCTTGATCATCGAGATGGGCTTGAACAGCTCGGCCTGCGTGTAGGTCAGGTTGCCCAGTCCGGGTCCTTGCAGCGGCAAGGGATCGGCCACCAGGTCAGCGGCCGCGGAGGCCATGCTGGTGGCGGCCTTCCTGATCGTGTCCAGGGGGTTCACCCCGGTGATCGCCGCATGCGTCAGCAGCGCACAGCCGAACAGAAAACCTACCGCAAGAACTTTCTTGGTGCTCATTTTCATCCTCGCAAATTCGATCGGACGCCATCTTTCGGTGGGAAAAGATTCGACCGGAATCTAGCAGCGGATGCGTGCGCGAACGGCATTGAATTTCGAAGGGAGAGTTCGAATATTTAGATCATTGCTCAGGGTAAATGGTGATGTTTTGGCATAGGTTGTGCTTCAAAGTTCGGGCCTGAAAAAGTGAATTCATTGCCCACCGATCGCCCATGAAGGAACACCCCATGTCTCACGCCGGTCTTGTTGTCCAGCGCCTGCCTCGTCTGTCGAAGCGCAGCCTGCTGGGCGCTTCGCTGCTCGCGATGCTGTGCACCACGCTGCCCCACCATGAAGCGCATGCGCAGGGCCCGCGCAACTTCGCCACGCTGGCGATGGTGGCCGAGCCGCAGACGCTCGACCCGATGGCCTCCACGGCCGACCTGGTCGGAACCATCATGCAGCACGTGTACGAGACGCTGTACACCTTCGACGCCAAGTGGAACGTGGTGCCGATGCTGGCCGAGGGCATGCCCAAGATCTCGGCCGACGGCAAGACCTACGCCATCACGCTGCGCAAGGGCGTGGCGCTGCACAACGGGCGCGAGCTCACGGCCGACGACGTGGTCGCCAGCCTGCAGCGCTGGATGGATCAGTCGCCGCGCGGCAAGGCCGTGGGCAAGGAAATCGAGAGTCTCAAGGCCAAGGGCCCGCTGGGCGTGGAGATCGTGCTGAAGGCGCCCTATGCACCGCTGCTGTCGCAACTGGCTTTGCCCAGCAATGGCACCGCCGCGATGATGGCCAAGGAATCGATGGCCTCGCCGCTGAAGGACTTCGTCGGCACCGGCCCCTACAAGTTCAAGGAGCGCCGTCCCGACCAGTTCGTGCTGCTCACGCGCTTCGACAAGTACAGCCCACGCAAGGAACCCGCGAGCGGCTACGGCGGCAAGCGCGAAGCGGTCATCGAAGAGCTGCGCTTCGTGCCCGTGCCCAACGCGAGCACGCGTGTCGAAGGTGCACTCGCGGGCCAGTACGACTTTGCCGACCTGCTGCCGGTGGAAGCCTTGCCGCGCCTGGAGAAGGCCAGTGGCAAGACGCTGCCGATCATCACGCCCGCCTTCGGTTTTCCGCTGGTGGTCTTCAACACCAAGGAAGGCCCGCTCGCCAGCCAGGCCGTGCGCCAGGCCTTGCAGACGGCGATGGGCCAGGGCGAGATGCTCGCGGCCGGCTTCGGCGACACGCGCTTCTTCATCGCGGAAGCGAACCACTTTCCCAAGAGTTCGCCGTTCTACTCGGCCGCGGGCACCGACCAGTACAACCAGCGCAACGCCACCAAGGCCAAGGACGCCGCCGCCAAGGCCGGCTACAAGGGCGAGCCGGTCCGCGTGCTCACCAGCCGCCAGTACGACTTCCACTACAACATGTCGCTCTTGATGGCCGAGCAGCTCAAGCGCGCCGGCTTCAAGGTCGACCTCAACGTGGTCGACTGGGCCACGCTCACCCAGCGCCGTAACGACCCGCGGCTGTGGGAAATCTTCATCACCCATTCGGGGCTGTTCCCCGAGCCGATGCTGTCGCCACCGCAACTGGGCGACGGTGCACCAGGCTGGTGGGATTCGCCCGCCAAGAAGGCCTCGCTCAGTGCGTTCAACACCGAGAGCGATCCGGCCAAGCGCGGCGCGCTGTGGGGCAAGGTGCAGCAGGTGGTGTACGACGAGGTGCCGTACATCAGCGTCGGCAAGTTCAACGCGCTCTCGGCCAAGAGCCCGGCACTGGACAACTACCAACCCACGAACTGGCCCTTCTTCTGGAATGTGAAGATCAAGTAGGAGGCGCGCTTGTTCCGTTTCATTGCCTCGCGCTTCGCCGGCATGCTCATCGTGCTGGCGCTGGTGGCCGTGCTGGTCTTCGTGCTCACACGCGCCGCCTCGGGCGACCCCATCTCCGTGCTGCTGGGCGACCAGGCCACCGCCGCCGACATCGCCCGCGTGCAGAAGGACTACGGCCTCGATAAACCCCTGCCCGTGCAGTTCGGCTACTGGCTGCGCGAAGTGCTGCAGGGCAACCTGGGCACCTCGATCTTCCTGCAGCGCCCGGTCACGCAGGCGCTGTGGGAGCGCGCCGAGCCCACCACCTTGCTCGCGCTGCTGGCCGTGGCCATCGCGGCGCTCATCGGCGTGCCCTGCGGCATCGTCTCGGCGGTGTTCCGCGGCCGCGCGGTCGACCAGTTCTTCACCGGCATCGCGATGCTGGGCGCCAGCATCCCCAGCTTCTGGCTGGGCATCGTGCTGATCCAGATCTTCGCGGTGTCCTTCGGGTGGTTCCCGGTGTCGGGCTACGGCGCGCCCGATGCGCCGTTTGCCGAGCGGCTGCACGCGCTGGTGCTGCCCGCCACCGTGCTGGGCCTGCTGAACTCCGCGCTCATCATCCGTTTCACGCGCGCCTCGATGCTCGACGTGCTCGGTGAAGACTACGTGCGCACCGCGCGCTCCAAGGGCCTGAGCGAGAAGGTCGTCGTCTTGAAGCATGCGCTGCGCAATGCCTTGGTGCCCATCGTCACGGTGATCGGCCTGACCGTCGCGCTCATGATCGGCGGCGCCGTCATCACCGAGACCGTGTTCGGCCTGCCCGGCGTGGGCAATTTGGTGGTCAACGCCGTGCTGCGGCGCGACTACCCGGTCATCCAGGGCGCGCTGCTTGTCATTGCCGCGATCTACGTGCTCATCAATTTCTCGATCGACCTGCTGTACGCGGTGGTCGATCCGCGCGTGAAGGTCTGAACGATGCGCATGCCTCGAATGCTCCGCCAGCTGATGCACCGCCGCATCGTGATGGTGTCCGCCCTGGTACTGCTGGTGATCGCCATCATGGCCATCGGCGCGCCACTGGTCGCCTCGGCCGACCCCAACGACACGGCCGTGCTGCAGCGCCTGAAGGCGCCCAGCGCCGAACACCTGCTGGGCACCGACGAACTCGGGCGCGACATGTATTCGCGCATCGTGCACGGCGCGCGCTACTCGCTGGCCATTGCGGCGCTCACCGCGCTGGGCGCGGTCATCGCCGGCACGGTGCTGGGTTTGATGGCGGGCTTCTTCCGCCGGCTCGACGCGCCGCTGATGCGCGTGGTCGACGCCATGATGTCCTTCCCCGACATCCTCTTGGCCATCGCGCTGGTGGCGATTCTCGGACCGTCGCTGATGAACACCGTGCTCGCACTGGTGCTGGTCTACACACCCCGCGTGGCACGCGTGGTCCGGGCCTCGACGCTGGTGGTGCGCGAACTGCTGTTCGTGGAGGCTGTGCGCGCCCTGGGCGTGCGCACCTCGCGCATCCTGTGGCGCCACATCCTGCCGAACCTGATGTCGCCGATCCTCGTGCAGGTGTCGTTCATCTTCGCCTACGCGATCCTGGCGGAAGCGGGCCTGTCGTTCCTCGGTGTCGGCGTACCGCCCGAGATCCCCACCTGGGGCACCATGGTCGCGGGCAGCCAGCAGTACGCGCACCAGGCCTTCTGGGTCGTGCTGTTCCCGGGGCTGGCGATCATCTTCACGGCGCTGTCGCTGCAGTTGCTGGGTGATGGCGTGCGCGACCTGCTCGATCCGAAGCTGAAGAAGACCTCGTGATGAACACCGCGAACACCACCCCACGCCTCACGGTCACCAACCTGAGCACCAGCTTCCCCACCGAGGACGGCCTGATCCGCTCGGTGGCCGATGTGAGCTTCTCGATTCAACCGGGCAAGACCACCGCGCTGGTGGGCGAATCGGGCTCGGGCAAGTCGGTCACCAGCCTCACGCTGATGCGCCTTCTGCCCAAGACCGCCAACGCGCAGGTCAGCGGATCAGCTTCCTTCGTCACGCGCGAAGGCAAGACACTCGACCTGCTGCAGATCGGCGAACGCGAGATGCGCTCGCTGCGCGGCAACCAGCTGTCGATGATCTTCCAGGAGCCCATGACCAGCCTGAACCCGGTCTTCACCATCGGCGAGCAGATTGCCGAGAGCGTGCGCCTGCACAAGGGGCTCGACCGCAAGGCGGCCTTGGCCCATGCGCTGCGCATGCTGGAGCTGGTGGAGATCCCGGCCGCCGCCCAGCGCATCCACGAGTACCCGCACCAGCTGTCGGGCGGCATGCGCCAGCGGGTGATGATCGCGCTGGCCATGGCCTGCGACCCGACGCTCTTGATCGCCGACGAACCCACCACCGCGCTGGACGTGACCATCCAGGCGCAGATCCTGGAGCTGATGCGCCGGCTGCAGGCCGAGACCGGCATGAGCATCCTGTTCATCACGCACAACCTGGGCGTGGTGGCGCACCATGCCGACGACGTGGTGGTCATGTACTCGGGCCGCGTGGTCGAGCGTGCGCCGGTGCGCCCGCTGTTCGCGCAGCCCGAGCACCCGTACACGCAGGGCCTCTTGGCCTGCCTGCCGGGCAAGGCACGGGTTCCTGGGCAACCCAAGCCCAAGCGCTTGTTTGCGATCCGCGGGCAGGTGTCGAGTCCATTGGCGCCGCCGCCGGGCTGTGCTTTCGAGCCGCGCTGCGACCAGGCGTTGCCCGAATGCCGAAGCGCTATGCCGCCGCTGATCGACATCCGGCAAGACCGCCAGGCGCGCTGTGTGCGCGTGCAGCCCGACCAACCGCTCGCGAGCGGCTGCATGATGACCACCGCTGTTTCTTCCTCGCCCCTCATCGAAGTCCGCGGGCTAAAAAAATACTTCGGCAGCAGCGAGCGCCCCGTGCGCGCGGTGGACGACGTGTCCTTCGCGATCCACCCCGGTGAGACCCTCGGCCTGGTCGGCGAGTCAGGCTCGGGCAAGAGCACCATCGGACGCACCGTGCTGCGCCTGGTCGAGCGCACCGAGGGCCAGGTGCTGTACCGGGGCGACGACATCGGCGGCCTCTCAGGCGAGCGCATGCGCAAGCTGCGCAGCAAGCTGCAGATCATCTTCCAGGACCCGTACGCCAGCCTGAACCCGAAGATGCGCATCAGCGCCATCCTGGGCGAGGCGCTGTCCACGCACGGCCTGCACAAGGGCGCGGCAGCGCGCGACAAGCGCATCGCCGAGCTGCTGGAGACCGTGGGCCTGCGCCCCGAGCACGCCAGCCGCTTTCCGCACGAGTTCTCGGGCGGCCAGCGCCAGCGCATCGGCGTGGCGCGCGCGCTGGCCGTGGAGCCCGAGTTCATCGTGGCCGACGAGCCGCTCTCGGCGCTCGATGTGTCGATCCAGTCGCAGGTCATCAATCTGCTGGCGGACCTGCGCGAGCGGCTGGGGCTGACCATGCTCTTCATCTCGCACGACCTCGATGTGGTCGAGTATTTGTGCGACCGCGTGGTGGTGCTGTACTTGGGCAAGGTGATGGAAGTGGCCACCACCGAGGAGCTGTTCGCGAACCCCTCGCACCCCTACACCCAGGCGCTGCTGGCCGCGAGCCCGAAGCCCGATCCCGAGATGGCCACCGAGCGCATCGCCTTGAAGGGCGACATTCCCAGCCCGATCTCGCCGCCCTCGGGCTGCGTGTTCCGCACGCGCTGCCCGCATGCCATCGAGGCCTGTGCGCAGACGGTACCCAGCCTGGATGAGATTTCCCCCGCACACTACAGCGCCTGCATCCGCAAAGAACTGCTCTCCCACATCGCCGTTGCACGACCATGACCGACATTTCCTCCTCGACACACGATTTCATCGACCCGCTGCTGAGCGACCGTTTCAAGGGCTACCCGCGCACCCAGCCGCCGCGCCTGCGCAGCGAAGTCGGCGCCGCCGGCTGGAACGTGCTGGCCGGCGACCTGCCACTGCCGCTGGCCGTGCTCAAGCGCGAGGCGCTCGAACACAACCTGGCGTGGATGCAATCGCGCGTGCGCGAATGGGGCATCGACCTGGCGCCGCACGGCAAGACCACCATGTCGCCGCAGCTGTTCCAGCGCCAGCTCGACGCCGGCGCCTGGGGCCTGACCTTTGCCACCGTCACGCAACTGGCCGTGGGCGTGGCCGCCGGCGCGCGCCGCACGCTGATCGCCAACCAGGTCGTGAGCGACGAAGACCTCGCGGGCATCCAGCTGCTGCTGGCAGACCATGCGGACCTGCGCGTCGTGTTCCTGGTCGATTCGATCGCACAGCTTGCGCTGATTGAAGACTGGTCGAAGCGCCATCCTGCGAGCGTGCCTTTCGAGGTCATGCTCGAGATCGGCATCGACGGCGGACGCACCGGTTGCCGCACACATGCGGAAGCGGTCGCCGTGGCGAGCGCGGTGCGTGCCAGCGGTGCCGCGAAGCTGGTAGGCATCGAGAGCTACGAAGGCCTGAATGCCACCGGGTCCACCGAACAGGACACCGCCTTTGCCACGGCACTGATGGACCGCATCGAAGCCGTGGCGCGCCACTGCGACACGCAGCAGTTCTTCGAGACCGACGAGGTGCTGGTCTCGGCCGGCGGCTCGGCCATCTTCGATCTCGTGGCCGGGCGCCTGAAGCCCGCACTGGGCTCGCCGGTGCGCGGCCTGCTGCGTTCGGGCTGCTATGTCACGCACGACCATGGCTTCTACAAGCGCATGGTGAACGTGGTCGACGAGCGCATGGGTTGCGAGTGCGGCGAAGGGCTGACGCCGGCGATGGAAGTTTGGGCCAACGTGCAGTCGCGGCCCGAGCCGGGCCTGGCGATCCTTTCAGTCGGCAAGCGCGACATCTCCTTCGACATGTCGATGCCCATTCCCATTGCGCACGCAGCACGCGGTGCATTGCAGTCGCATGCGGTGCCCGCCAGCTGGAAGGTCACGGCACTGAACGACCAGCATGCCTACCTGCGCTGGGACGCGAATGACGAAGCGCAGGCACCGGTCGTCGGCGACCGTGTGGGCCTGGGCATCTCGCACCCCTGCACGACCTTCGACAAGTGGCACTGGATGCCCGTGGTCGAGAACGACTACCGCGTGAGCGATGCGGTCGTGATCCATTTCTGAGCAAGGCAACGCATCCATCCATGAACACACAGAAGAACAGCGCGACGCTGCTCGAAGGCGGCCTCGTGGTCGACGGCTCGGGCGGCCCTTCGTGGCCCGGTGACGTGCTGCTGCAAGGCGACCGCATCGTGGCGCTCGGCGAAGGCCTGCGCGCGCGGCTGCCCGAAGGGCTAAACATCGCCGACGTCGACGTGGTCGACTGCCGAGGCAAGGTGATCGCGCCCGGCTTCATCGACGCGCACACGCACGACGACGCCATCGTGCTGCGCGATCCGCTGTGCCTGCCCAAGGTGTCGCAGGGCATCACCACCGTGGTCACGGGCAACTGCGGCATCTCGCTCGCGCCGTACCGCACGCCGCAGTCGAAGCCGCCGCTCACGCTGCTGGGCGCGGACTCGTTCAAGCACGCAACCATGGCCGAGTACCGCGCCGCCGTCGATGCGACGCAGCCCGCGCTCAACGTGGCCGCGCTCGTAGGCCACACCACGCTGCGCTTCGCGGCGATGCAGGCGCTCGACCGGCCCGCGAACAGCGATGAACTGGCACACATGGCCGCGTTGCTCGACGACTGCATGGCCGCAGGCGCGCACGGCCTGTCATCGGGCCTGTTCTACGAAGAGGCTTTTGCGGCGCCGGCCGAAGAGGTCACCGCGCTCGCGCGCGTCGTGGCGCGCCATGGCGGCGTGTACGCCACGCACCTGCGCAGCGAGATGCAGCAGATCATCGAGGCGATGCACGAGGCCGGCGACTCGGCGTTCGAGGCCGGCGTGCCCTTGATCATCTCGCACCACAAATGCGCAAGCCCCGCCAACTGGGGCCGCACCAAGGAGACGCTGCCGCTGATCGACGCCCTGTCGCAGCGCCAAGAGATCGCGATGGACGTGTATCCCTACGTGGCCGGTTCCACCGTGCTGCGCGAAGACATGGTGGACGGCGTCATCGACGTGCTGCTGACCTGGTCCGAGCCCCACCCGGAGATGACCGGCCGCCTGATCTCCGATATCGCACGCGAATGGGGCACGACGGAGAAGGAGGCCAGCCTGCGCCTGAAGCCCGGCGGTGCGTGCTATTTCCTGATGCAGGAAGAAGACGTGGAGCGCGTCATCGCGCATCCGCGCAGCATGATCGGCAGCGACGGCCTGCCGCACGACCGCCATCCGCACCCGCGGCTGTGGGGTGCGTTCCCCCGCGTGTTCGCGCGTTACTGGCGCCAGCGCAAGCTCTTCACGCTGGAGCAGGCGGTGCACAAGATGACGGGCATGACGGCGCGCAACCTGCGCATCGCCGATCGCGGCCTGCTGCGCGTCGGCACCATGGCCGACGTGGTGGTGTTCGACCCCGAGACCATCACCGACACCGCCACCTACGACCAGCCGCTGGGCGTGAGCGAAGGGATCGAGCGGGTGTTCGTGAACGGCGTGCTCGCGTACCGTGGTGCGAACGAGGCGCGCGTGCTCGCGCGCGCGGGGCGCATGCTGACACGGCAGCCACGCGCCGCGAACTGAGCGTCGCCGCGCCCCTTCCCCGCCATCCCGTAGAGTGCACGCATGATCGAATCCACCACCCTTCGGTACTTCTACGAGGTCGCGGCCTTCGGCTCCGTGCGCGTGGCGGCGGAAAAGCTCTTCGTCGCCCAGAGCGCCGTGAGCCGGCAGATCGCGCTGCTGGAAGACGAACTGGGCGTGCCCGTCTTCGAGCGCCACGCACGGGGCATGGCGCTGACCGCGGCCGGCGAACTGCTGCTGCGCTATGCGCAGGACAACAAGACGCAGCTGGCCGACCTGAAGGGCCAGATCCACGAGTACGAGACGCTGGCCAAAGGCCACGTGCGGGTGGGGTGCGTGGAAGGCATCCTGCACGGCCTGCTCACCAGCTTCATGCCGAGCTTCATCCGCACGCACCCGGGCATCACCTTCTCGCTCGATCTCATGGGCTCGCATGCGGTGGGCGAGTCGGTGGCGGAGCACAAGTACGACCTGGGCATTCTGTTCGGCGCCTCGCCGCGCCCCGACCTCATCGAGCTGCAGAAGATCGAGCAGCCGCTGTGCGTGATCGCTTCGACACAGCATCCCCTGGCACAACAGCGCAGCTGCACGCTCGCGGAAGTCGCCGACGCGCCGCTGGCGCTGCCCGACCGCTCCTTCGGCCTGCGCCAGCTGGTCGACCGCGTCAGCTCCAAAGGCAAGTTCAAGCTGAACATCGCGGTCGAGACGAATTCGCTGTCCTTTGCAAGCCGGCTGGTCGCGGAGTCGGACCTCATCACCTTCCAGCCGAGCGACGTGGTCGCGCCGCTGATCGAGGCCGGCAAGGTGGTGGCCATTCCGCTCACCGATGCGTCGCTGCGCTCGGCGCGCGCCACGCTGGTCGCGAGCTATTCCCGGCGGCTGTCGCTCGCGGCCAATCACCTGTCGCAGTCACTGATCGCCTACATGCAGGGGTGGCAGCGGCCCGTGAAGCCGGGGCGCGCCACCGCCGCTCGCACGCCCGCCAGGGGAAAGCCGGAATAGTTCCGGCGCGCGGGATCGTCGGCATCGAAAGGTTCAACCCGGCAGCGTGACCGTGATCATCTTGATCTCGGTCATCGCCTCCAGCGTGTGCATGCCGCCCAGCCGGCCGATGCCGCTTTTCTTGCCAGAGCCGCCGCCGAAGGGCAGGTGGATTTCCCACCAGGTGGTGCCCGCGTTGATGTTGACGATGCCGGCGGGGATCGCCTTGGCGAGGGCGATGCCGCGGCCGATGTCTTGGGTGAAGACGCCCACCGAGAGTCCGTAGTCGTTCTGCAAGGCCAGCGCCAGGGCCTGCGCTTCGTCCTGGAAGGCGATGACCGGCACGACGGGGCCGAAGGTTTCTTCGCGGCACAGCCGCATGGCGGGCGTGACGTCGCGCACCACGGTGGGCTCGAAGAAGAGGTCGCTGCCCAGGTCCGGCCGCGCGCGGCCGCCACACAGCACGCGTGCCCCCTGTTCAACGGCATCGTCCACATGCGCGCGCACCTTGGCCGCCACCTTGGCGTTGTTGAGCGGCCCCATGGTCGTGGCGGGATGCAAGGGATCGCCCAGCACCTGCTCCGCAGCCTTGGCGACCAGCTTGTCGCAGAGGCGGTCCACCACGCTGGCATGGGCCAGCACGCACCCTGTCGCCGCGCACACCTGCCCTGCATTGAAGAACGCGCCGCCTGCCGCTGCAGCGGCTGCCGCATCGAGGTCGGCATCTTCAAAGACGATCACAGGCCCATTGCCCCCAAGCTCGAGCAGCAGGGGCTTTCCGGCACCTCGCTCGGCGATGCGCTGGCCCGTCGCGGTGCTGCCGGTGAAGGCGATGGCGGTCACGTCCGGGTGCACGACCACCGCATCGCCCACGGTCGCGCCCTCGCCGATCACCAGGTTGAGAACGCCTGCGGGCAGGCCGGCCTTTTCGATGACTGCCATCAGCGCGCAGGCCACGAGCGCGGTGGACGGCGCAGGCACCCAGACGAGGGTGTTGCCGGTGGCGATGCCGGGGGCGATGTATTCCACCGGGATGTTGACCGGGAAGTTCCAGGGCGTGATGACGCCATACACGCCGCGCGGCTGCCGCAGCGTCATGACGAGCTTGCCCGGGTCTTCCGCCGGCAGCGTCTTGCCGCCCATCTGCTTGACGAGTTCGGCGGCGAGCCGGAAGCCGTCGGCGGCCTTGGCGACCTCGCCCAGCGCCTCGGCCAGGACCTTGCCCTGCTCGCACGACAGCGTGTGCGCGAGGGCCTCGCGCGCGGCATCGATCTCGGCCGCGATCGCCATGCACATCGCGGCGCGCTCGAACACGGGCGTGGCGGCCCACGCGTTGGCCGCGGCCTTGGCGGCGGCCACCGCCTCGCCCGCCGTCTCGCGGCCCGAACGGGGCACGGTGGCGAGGGTGTCGCCGTTGGCCGGGTTCACCACCGGCAGGGTGTCGACGGGGGTCGACCAGCGCCCGCCGATGTGGTTGCCCGTTTCGACTTCGGATATGCAGTGGTTGCGCATGGCCTAGCCGTACGAATACGCGATCGACGCGGCGTGGCGCTGGCCTTCGCTGCCGCCGGCACGCGCGTCCACGCTGGACGCGGACGGCCTGTACCCGGCCGGCGCCGGAGCTGCAACGCCCACATGGCGTTCGGTCTGCGCATCGAAGCAATGGGTCGATGCGGCCTCGCGGACCTGCAGGTGCACGAGGTCACCGGGCTTGAGGGCCACGCGATCGTGCACGGACACGCACCAGGGCGTCTCGCTGCCCGCCACGGTGCCGTAGATCTGCGTCTTGTCGCCCGTCGACTCCGTGAGGATCACGCGCAACGCCAGGCCTTCCGGGGCCAGCTGCAGGTGCTCGGGCCGCAGCCCCAGCAGCACGTGCTGTCCATCGGCCAGCAGGGGTGTGCACCCGGACGTGGGCAGGTCCCAGGCCTGGCCGTCGGGCAGCGCGAGCCAGGTGCGGCCGTGTGCGCGATGCACCTGTCCCTGCGTGAAGTTCATGGCGGGCGAGCCGATGAAGCCCGCCACGAAGCGGTTGACCGGGCGGTCGTAGAGCTCGAGCGGCGCACCGACCTGCTCCACCCGGCCCGCGCGCATCACGACGATGCGGTCGGCCATGGTCATGGCTTCCACCTGGTCGTGCGTGACGTAGACCATGGTGTTGCCCAGGCGCTGGTGCAGGGCCTTGATCTCGGCGCGCATCTGCACGCGCAGCTGCGCATCCAGGTTGGACAGCGGCTCGTCGAAGAGGAACAGCGCGGGCTCGCGCACCACGGCGCGGCCCATGGCGACGCGCTGGCGCTGTCCGCCCGAGAGCGCGCGCGGCAAGCGGTCCAGGTACGGGGTGAGGTTGAGCAGGCCGGCGGCTTTTTCGATGCGCGGGCGGAAGTCGCTTTCTGCCTCGCCGCGCGTGCGCGGGCCGAAGGCGATGTTCTCGTAGACCGACAGGTGCGGGTAGAGCGCATAGCTCTGGAACACCATCGAGATGTTGCGCTTTTGCGGCGACAGGTCGTTGGCCCGCGCACCGCCGATGCGCAGCTCACCGCCGCTGATGGGCTCCAGCCCCGCGATCATGCGCAGCAGCGTCGACTTGCCGCAGCCCGAAGGGCCGACGAGCACGACGAACTCGCCGTGGGCAATGTCCAGGTCGATGCCGTGCACGACGGGCACGCCGGCGAAATCCTTGCGCAGTTGCTTGAGTTGAACCTGAGCCATGGGGTCTCCTTGTCTTTGTGGAAGTGAGTCGCTGGCTCAGTAGTCTTCGACCGTGATCTCACGGGCCATGGGCAGGATGCCCGCCATGAGGCCCGCGTCCACCGGCAACGCCACGCCCGTGATGACACGCGCGGCGGGCGACGCCAGGAAGAGCACGGCATCGGCCACGTCGTCGGGTGTCGCGAAGTCGCCCAAGGGGTACCACTTCTTCAGCTGCTCGAACACCTGCGGGTTCTTGTCGGCGCGCGCCTGCCAGGCGGGCGTCTTGACGGTGCCCGGCAGCACGATGTTGGCGCGGATGCCATAGGCGCCCAGCTCCATGGCGAGCGAGCGGGTGTAGCTGACGAGCGCCGCCTTGGCCGCGCTGTAGGCCGGGTGGCCGAGCGTGGTCAGCGCGTTGACCGAGCCGATGAGCACCAGCTGCCCGCTGCGGCGCTCGACCATGGCGTGGCGCACCGCCTCCACGCAATGGAACGCGCCATTCAGGTTGAGCTGGATGTCGGCCTGCCAGTCCTGCGGCGTGGTCTTGCGCACCGTCGGCCCGCGCGCGGCGCCCACGTTCGACACCAGCACGTCCACCGGGCCGACAGCCGCAACGGCCGTGGCCACCTTGTCGCACAGGCCTGCGCAGTCGGTGACGTCCGCGACCAGGGGATGCAGCCGCGCCAGATCGTCGGCACTCACGCCCTGCCCGGCCAACACGGCCGCCAGGCGTTCCAGTGCGCCCGCGTCGTGGTCCAGCGCGATCAGCCGGTCGCCCGCCTGCAGCACGCGGCGGCACAGGGCCTGGCCGATGCCGCCCGCAGCGCCCGTGACCAGCGTCACGCGCCGGGACGGCGCGTGGGGATGAACCGAAGACGGAGTCGAAATTGATGTGTCCACGCAATGCGCCCTGTGAATTGCCAATACCTCTCCCGACCGGGCGGCAATGAATTACCGCGCGCAATTCGAGCTCGAATTTTGAAGCGTACAGGACGTCGCGGGAATTTGTCCTTCAATATTTCGCAGGCAGGGTTCTGTTTTTTAGAAATCGAGGGTTAGCTCTATCTATGGCGCCATTCGACCGACTCGTAAGATGAAAAAGCGCAAGCATTGACCACAGCAGATCCCGACGTGTATTCAATTAATTTTCAATCACTTCACGAGGAATTAAATATGAAAAAACAAAATACAACTCTATTGGCAGGCGCAATTCTTCTGGGTCTTTCCTCCCTCACGGCCCAGGCGGGAAATATCCGCATCGCCATGTCCAGCTACAGCGACAACACGCGCCCCTGGCTGGAGGCGCTGGCCCGGGACTACGAAAAGGCCAACCCGGGAGACAAGGTCAAGGTCGAGGTGGGAAGCTGGGAGAACATGCAGCAGAAACTGCAGGCGGAAATCGCCAGCAACAACCCGCCCGACCTGGCCCACGTCGCGACCCGCTGGGTGGGCGATTTCGTGAACGACGGCCTGGTGGAGCCGGTCGACAATTACGCCAATGCGGCGTTCAAGGACCAATTCATTCCGGCATTTTTGAAAGCCGGCAATATCAATGGCAAGCCTTATGCGCTGCCTATTGCAGCCAGCGTGCGCGCCATGTTCTATAACAAGGACATGCTGAGCAAGGCAGGCTTTCCCAATGGCCCCAAGACCTGGGACGACGTGATTGCCGCCGCGAAAAAGATCAAGGCCACGGGGGCCTACGGCTATGGCATCCAGGGCAAGGACCTGGATACCGACACTTATTTCTACTACGCGCTGTGGAGCATGGGGGGCGACGTGCTGGATGCGGGCAACAAGGCCGCCTTCAATTCGCCGACCGGTGTGAAAGCCGCCACGCTCTACAAGAGCATGATCGACCAGGGCCTGACCGAGCCCGGCGTGGCCGGCAACACGCGCTACGACCTGCACAACCTGTTCAAGCAGGGGCGTTTGGGCATGGTCATTTCACTGCCGCCGCTGGCCAAGGAAATCGCCAAGGACGCCCCGCAACTGAAATACGGCATCACCGGCGTGCCCAATGGCGGCAAGGACATCACCTTCGGCGTGACCGACTCGATCATGATGTTCAAGACCTCGAAGAACAAGGAAACCGCCCAGAAATTCCTGAGCTTCATGTTCTCGAAAACCGCGCGGCTGAAGTTCGACCAGGGCGAAGGCTTCATGCCCGTGACGCGCGAGGTGGCCAACGACCCCGTGTTCAAGGACGACCCGGTGCTCTCCGAGTTCGTGACCCTGCTGCCCAACGCGCGCTTCGCCCCGCTGGTCGCCGGCTGGGAAGACTCGGCGCAGGCCGTCACCAACGCGTTGCAGGCCATCTACCAGGGCAAGGCGGAACCGAAGGCGGCGCTGGACAAGGCCGCGGCCGAAGCCAACACCAAGCTCAACAAGAAGTAAGCAAGCAAGCCCCGGGGCGCAGCCGCTGGGCTGCGCCGGCTTTCCGCGTGTCGCACCACGCCTATCCGATCGAATTGCCCTATGCAGAATCCCGTTCGAGGCCCTGCCCTGGCTTGGGGGCTGATTGCGCCGAGCCTGTTGCTCACCCTCTTCATCCTGGCCTACCCGCTGTCCACCCTGGTGTTCCAGTCGGTGCACGACATCTCGCGCTTCGGCCTGCTGCGGGCCTTCAACGGCCTGGACAACTTTCGCACCGTGTTCACCGATCCGGTGTTCGTCCACGTGGTGTGGCGCACGGTGCAATGGACGGTGTGCGTGGTCGGCGGCGCGGTGCTGTGCGCTGTGCCGATCGCGCTCATCCTGCAGCAGGATTTCTATGGTCGGGGCGTGGCGCGCACGATCGTGATGCTGCCCTGGGCGGTGTCGCTGACCATGACGGCCATCGTCTGGACCTGGTCCTTCAACGGCCAGTACGGCATGGTCAATGCGAGCCTTGCCATGGTCGGGATCATCCGGGAGCCGATCAACTGGCTGGCCGACGGACAGCTCGCATTCTGGGTCGAGGTGGGCGTGGGCATCCTGGTGTCCATTCCCTTCACCGTCACCATCTTCCTGGGCGGGCTGTCGTCGGTGTCGCAGGACATCTACGAGGCGGCCGGCATCGAAGGCGCGTCGCGCTGGCAGCAGTTTCGCCGGCTCACGCTGCCGCTGCTCAAGCCCTTCATCCACATGGCGATCGTGCTGAACGTGATCTACGTCTTCAACTCGTTCCCCATCATCTGGATCATGACGCAGGGCGGGCCGGACAACGCCACGCACATCCTCGTCACCTGGCTGTACCAGCTGGGCTTCCGCCTGGGCCGCCCCGGCGAGGCAGCCGCCATTTCGCTCGTGATGCTGGCCTTGCTGCTGGCCTTCACCGTGTTCTACCTGCGCCTGCAAAAGCGCCAGTCCGCGAAGGCCGCCGCATGATCCGCCCCGACAAACTCGTGCGCAGCCTCTGGTGCTGGCTGCTGCTCGCGCCGCTGGTGGCCGTGGTCGTCTTTCCGCTCGCGGTGATGTTCTTCACGGCGCTCAAGCCCGCCTCGGAGATCTACGTCTATCCGGCCCGCTGGTTGCCGCAGCAGTGGCAGTGGAGCAACTTCTCCGCCATGTGGACCCAGACCGGGTTCGGGCGCGCGCTGCTGAACAGCCTGCTGGTGTCGCTCTCCGCCACGGTGCTGACGATTGCCGTCAGCGTGCCTTCCGCCTACGCGCTGGCGCGCCTGAAATTTCGCGGCCAGGGTGGCTACCGGCAGTTTTTGCTCATCACGCAGATGATCTCGCCCGTGCTGCTGGTGGTGGGCCTGTTCAAGATGGCGGCCAGCCTGCCGTGGTTCGAGGGCGGCAACATGACCGACTCGCGCCTGTCCGTGGTGATCGCTTATGGCGCCTTCGGCATTGCCTTTGCCGTCTGGATGATGACCTCGTACTTCGAGACCATTCCGCGCGACCTGGAGGAGTCGGCCTGGCTCGAGGGATCGGGCCCGGTGCGCACGGTCTGCAAGGTGTTCCTGCCGCTGGCACTGCCGGCGATGGCGGTCACGGCGCTGGTCACCTTCGTCAATGCCTGGAACGAGTTCGCGGTGGTCTACACGCTGATCCGCTCCACGGAAAAGCAGACGCTGACCGTGCTCGTCACCAACATGGTCGCGGGCCAGTACGTGGTGCAGTGGGAGCTGGTGATGGCCGCCGCCATCTGCGCCGTGGTCCCGGTCGCCATCCTGTTCGCGTGGATGCAGCGCTACATGGTGCAGGGCCTGACCGCGGGCTCGGTCAAATAGCGACCGCAGCGGCATCACAGCCCGCTGCTACCCGCTGCGCCCGCCCCCTTCGAATAATGCGGCGACGGCCGGCGCGCCCCCTGCGCTGGCCGGTTTCGCTACACCTCATCCGAAGGAGACAAACCCGATGGCTCGCAAGATCCTGATGCTCTGCGGCGACTACGCCGAAGACTACGAAACCATGGTGCCGTTCCAGACCCTGCTGGCCGTCGGCCACACCGTGCATGCGGTGGCGCCCGACAAGAAGGCCGGTGACTGGGTGCACACCGCCATCCACGACTTCGAGGGCGCGCAGACCTACAGCGAGAAGCCGGGCCACCGCTTCACGCTGAACGCAACCTTCGACGAGGTGCGTCCCGAGGCCTACGACGCGCTCGTGATCCCCGGCGGCCGCGCGCCCGAGTACCTGCGCATGCACCCCCGCGTGGTCGAGATCGCGCGCCACTTCCTGGCCACCGACAAGCCGGTGGCCGCCGTCTGCCACGGCGCGCAGCTGCTCGCGGCCACGGGCCTCATCAAGGGCCGCAAGGTGTCGGCCTACCCGGCCTGCCAGGTCGAGGTGGAACTGGCCGGCGCCGAGTACATGGGCATTCCAGTCGACCAGGCCGTGACCGACCGCAACCTCGTCACGGCACCGGCCTGGCCGGCGCATCCGGCGTGGCTGTCGCAGTTCCTCGTGGTGCTGGGCACCCGCATCGAACACTGATCGGACGGAAGTGCGTGGGCGGCGCTACAGTGCCGCGTCGCCCCGATTCATTCCGCCTCTCAAGGAGATGGCCCATGTGCGAAGTCTTCATCAGCGCCGATCCGCAAAGCTACGACGCGCGCACGCGCTCGGTGCGGCTGCACGGCGTGGTCACCAGCATCCGGCTCGAGAACCTGTTCTGGCAGGTGCTCGAAGAGATCGCGCAGCGCGACGGCATGGCCGTGGTGCAGCTCATCGAGCGGCTGTACGACGAGCTGGTGGCGGCACGCGGCGAGGTCGGCAACTTCGCGTCGTTCCTGCGCGTGTGCGCGCTGCGCTACGAGGCAATGGTGGCGCAGGGGCGGATTCCGGCCGACACCTCGGTCGCGATCCGCTCGCTCGATGCGAACGCCGTGCTGCATGAACTGCCGCAGGGATGGGGACGGCCATCGCCCGTGCCGCAGCCGGGCGAGGCCCGCGTGCACACGCTCCACACCGCCGCGCGGCGGCATGCGTAGACGCCGCCCTTGCGCGCCCCTTCACGAGATCACCAGCGCATCTTCACGCCGACGCTCGCGTTCACCCCGCTCTTGATGCGCGAGTCGCCGCCGGAGCCCGACCACAGCTTGCCCAGCTCCACATACACGCTCGTGTTCTCGGCCACCTGCAGCGTGGCCCCTGCCGCCAGCTCGGTGCTGCTGCCGCCGGTGCGCGTCGCGATGTCGGTGAAGCCGGCCGGGCCGACGAAGCGGGTGACGTCGGTGCCGCGGCTGCTGCGGTGGAAATTGACCCGCACATAAGGCTGCAGCACCCCGGCGCTGGTGACGAACTCGCCCTTCACGCGCACGCCGGCGCGTGCCCGCCAGCCGTTGTGGCTGTTCTGCTGCACGAGCGCGCCGGAGATGCCCGTGTCGCCCAGGCTCACCCGCTGGTGCACCAGCTGCACCTGCGGCTCGAGGGTCCAGTTCTGCGCGATGGGAATCGACTTCCCCACCTCGATGGACGCCAGCAGGCTGTTGCCCTTGCCGCCCCTGGAGAAGCCCAGCGTGGGCCTGGCGGTGTAGCGGTGGCGCCCGGCCTGCAGCACGCCGTCGACGTACACGCCGCTGGCGTGCTTCCAGGTGGCATAGGCGCCCAGGTACTCGCTCTTCTGGTTGTTGGTGCCCACGCCGAGGTTCGCCAGGCCGCTGGCAAAGCCGTTCACGCGCATGTCGCCGTCGAGCTGGCCGACGTACACGCCCGCGTGCCAGTCGGGGTTGGCCCACAGGTCGGTGCCGGCCTGGAAGCCCGTGAGGCGCCCCTTGCTCGTGGGGCTCACGGTGCCGCCCTGCGCGATGGTGCGCTCGGTGCTGATGATGCGCCCCCACGCCTCGCGGTAACCCTGCGTGGGCTTGGCCGGGTTTGCGCCCGCTACAAGGTCCTCACCCATGCGCAGGCGCCTGTTGCCGAGCATCGCGAAGCTGGACTGGCGCAGCTGCTCGGGCAGCGCGGCGTACAGCGGCACTTCGGCGCGGTAGGTGGGCACGGCAAGCACGGGCACGACGCCGGTGCCGCCAGTGCCCGAGCCGCCACCGCCGGCAGGCGGCGTGCCGGGCGGGACAGGCGTCACGGGCGTCACGGGTGCAGTGGTCGAGCGCAGGTACCAGTTCTCGCCCGCGCCGGCGGCGTCGGCCGCATGCAGCCGGTACTCGTAGGCGCCCGCATCGACGTGCGTGCCGGCCAGCACGAACGCGCTCTTGGTCGTCTGCGCGGTGGTGGTCGCGCCGTTGAGGGCGCTGATCACCTCGATGCCGTTGCCGGTGGTGAGCGCACCCAGGCCGCCCAGGTTGGTGATCTGCACATTCGTCGTGCCGCTGGCGACGGCGGTGGCGCCGCTCAGGACGAGCCGGTCGCTCGCGCTCGCGCTGCCGCCCAGCGCGGTCCCCAGTCGCAACGTGCCGCCGTTGCCCACCCAGGGGCCGTTGACGGTGAGCGTGGTGCCGGGCACCGCGCCCACCAGCGAGACGGTGCCGCTGTGGGCCATCGACGCGAGGGTCTGGCTGTTGCCGGCCAGGTCGAGCGTCGCGCCAGTAGCCACGGTGAAGGGGCTCACGCTGCTGAGCACGCTGGCGGCGCCCGCGCGCAGGGTGCCCGCCGCGACGTTGGTGGCGCCCGAGTGGGTGTCGGCACCGCTCAGCGTCAGCACGCCCGCGCCGATCTTCACGAGATCGCTGGCGCCGGAGATTGCGCCCGTCCACGTCAGGGCGTTCCCGTTGGTGTCGATGGTGCCCGTGCCGCCCAGCAGCAGGGCGTTGCTGACGGTGAGGCCGCCGGCGCCCGCGATGACGCTGGCGGTGGCGCCCGCGCCGATCGAAATCGCGCCCGTCATCGACGAGCCGGTGTTCAGCGTGAGGCTGTTGGTGCCGCCCGTGAATGCGACCGCCGCAGCGCGCGTGACGCCGTCGCCGCCCAGGCCGCCCGAGATGGTTCCGCCGTTGGTCAGCGCGAAGTTGGCGCCCGTCACCCCGACGCCGCCCACCCCGTTGGCACCGCTCGGTCCGCCGTTGCTGTTGGCCCCGCCAGCGCCGCCCGCCCCACCGGCGATGGTGCCGGTGTTGGTGAGGGTTGCGCCGGCGCCGGTCGATGCGAGGCCCGCCCCACCGGCGATGGTGCCGGTGTTGGTGAGGGTTGCGCCGGCGCCGGTCGATGCGAGGCCCGCCCCGCCGTCGCCGCCGCCGCCCGGTGAACCGGTGCCGCCCGCACCGCCGCCGGCCGCACCGCCCGCGCCCCCGGCACCGCCCGTGATCGCGCCGGAGTTGCTGACCGTGACCGCGACACCCGCCAGCGTTGCGCCGATGCCCCCTGCGCCGCCGCCGCCGCCCGAGGCGTTGGAACGGGCGGGCGCCAATTCGGCCCCGCCGGCGCCGCCCGCCCCGCCCGTGAGGGGACCGGTGTTGGTGAAGCTGAGCCCCGGGTTGGTCGCGTTCAGGTAGAAGCCGCCGCCCCCGCTGCCGCCGCCACCGCCCTGCGAGAAGGCGTCGCCGCCCTTGCCGCCGGCGCCGCCCGTGGAAGATCCCGTGGCCGTGTAGCTGCCGAGCGGGCCGCTGAGGATCGAACCGTAGCCGCCCGCACCACCGCCGCCCGCCGCCCAGTACCCGTTGCCGCCCGCGCCACCGATGCCGCCGGTGTAGCTGTCGGACGAATTGGCCACGTTGTTGGCGATCGACATCCCCTGGAAGCCGCCGCCGCCCCCACCGCCATAGCCGTTGCCGTTGCCCGGGTCGCCGGTCTGCGCCTGGCCCGCGCCGCCGGCATCGCCCTGGAACGCACCGGGGCCGGTGGGCGTGCTGGCCGCGCCGGCCGCGCCACCGGTGCCCGGCGTGGCACCGCCGAAGCCGCCGATGCTGGCGTTGGCCCCCGCCGTGACGCCGCCTGGCGTCGACGATCCGCCCGCGCCGCCGAAGGCATTGACCGTGGTGTCGTTGAGCCCGCCGCTGCCGCCCGTACCGTCGCTGCCGCCCGTGCCCGCGTTCAGCGACGCGTCACCGACCGGCTGGCCACCCGCACCGCCGGCCGCGAGCACCGGCACGACGCAGACCCACAGCGCCGCCGTTGCCGCCGCTGCAGCCACCGCGCGCACGCCGCCCCCGCTGCACGATCGCGCGTGGCCGCGCGCGATTTCCGGCGCGGCCACCCAGGTGCCGGCGGTGGGACTCCACAGGGTTCGGAAGATCTTGTTCATGACTCAACTCCCTCTTCGTTCACTGACTGGGCAGGTGGACCTCCGTGTGCAGCAGCAATGGCTTGCTCCTCCCCACGGCGACGATTTCGGATGTGCAAGTCAAAAATGTAAGAACGGGTGCCGGTTACGCGTATCCCTGCAAGGGGCTACCCTGAAACGGGAGCGACCGGCCCCATGCGGGGCCACTCCGCCTCTGTCAGGCCCTTCGGTAGACGGTCTACCCTGTCGCGTATCTATACGTAACATGTGACTTTTGGACAGCACAATCTCTCGCCCTGGGCGCGGCGCCCAAAAGAAAAGGCACCCTCGCGGGTGCCTTGTTCATTGCGGATGCGCCCTGGGCGCGCGCTGTCAGTCCAGCGACACGTTCGCCTTGCGGATCACGTCGGTGAAGCGCTTCGTTTCCGTTGCCACGAACTGGTCGAACTGCGGGCGCGTGGTCGGGAACGGCTCGTAGCCGAAGCTCTTGAACTTCTCCAGCACGTCGGGTTCGGCCAGGCCCTTTTCGATGTCGCGCTTGATCTTGTCGGTCACCGAAGCCGGCAGGCCCTTGGGCACGGCGATGGCGTTCCAGCCGATGACCTCGAAGCCCTTCGGGCCGCCCGATTCGCTCACGGTGGGCACGTCGGGGAAGGCGGCCACGCGCTGGGGCGCGGCAGCCGCCAGGAAGCGCAGCTTGTTGGCGCGCTGCAGCGGGCCGGCGGTGGCGCTGCTGCCCAGCGCAAAGGCCAGCTCGCCGGTGGCGACCGAGGTGTACAGCTGCGTGGTTTCCTTGTAGATCACGTGCTCCATCTGCGTACCGGTGGCCGACTCGAACAGTTCCGAGCCCAGGTGCACCGGGTTGCCGACCGACCACGAGCCGTAGTCGAGCTTGCCGGGGTTGGCCTTGGCGTCGGCGATGAGGTCGCCCACGGTCTTGTACTTGCTGTTGGTCGCGACGGTGAAGAAGAAATACGTCTTGAACAGCGGCAGCAGTGCGTCGAAGTCCTTCGATGCGTCGTAGGGCAGCTTCTTGAACAGCGCCGGATACGCGGCCAGGTGCACGTTGTCGAGCACGATGATGTCGTGGCCGTCTTTCGCACCGCGCTTGAAGGCGTCGATGGCGATGAAGCCGTTGCCGCCCGGGCGGTTCTCGACCACCACCGGCTGGCCCCAGGCGCGCGAGAGCTTGTCGGCCACGAGGCGGGCCACGCCGTCCGGACCACCGCCGACCGGGAACGGCGTGATGATGCGCACGGGCTTGGTCGGGAAGGCCGCAGGCTGCTGTGCCGAAGCGGTCAACGGCAGCAGGCCGCCGGCGGTCAGGGCCAGCACGGCCGCTGCGATGGCGCGGCGCGAAAGCGACGAACGGAAGAAGGACATGAGGGAAGTCTCCGGTTTGATGAATCGTTGATGGGTGGGAAGCGGTGCGTCGCCGCTCAGTCGACCGACGCGCCCGAGGCCTTGACGATGCCGGCCCACAGCGCGCTTTCCTTCGCGATGAGCGCGGCGTAGTCGGCCGGCCCGCCGAGCAGCGGCACGGCGCCTTCCACGTCCAGGCGCGACTGGAACTCGGCGCCGCCCGCCACCTGCAGCATCTGCGCCGACAGCGTCTTCACGAACGCATCGGGCGTGCCGCGCGGCGCGAGGATGCCGTAGGTGAGCGTGCTCTCGAAGCCCGCGAGTTCGCGCAGGCCCGACTCGGCCACGGTGGGCACGTCGGGCAGCGACGGCAGGCGCTTCGCACCCGTGACGGCAATGGCGCGCAGACGCCCACCCTTGACCAGCGCGAGCGCGGGCGGGATGACGCTGAACATCATCTGCACCTGGCCGCCCGCGAGGTCGGTGAGCGCGGGGTTGGTGCCCTTGTAGGGAATGTGATTGATCTTCGTGCCGGTGCGCTGCGCGAAGAGTTCGCCCGTGAGGTGGCCGCCGGTGCCGCTGCCACTCGACGCGTAGTCGAGCAGGCCCGGGCGCACCTTGGCCTCCTTGACGAGGTCGGCCACGCTGCGCACCTTCGAGGCCGCGGGCACCACGAGCACGAGCGCGGACGAGGCGAACATGGCCACGGGCACGAGGTCCTTGCGGGCGTCGAACTTCAGGCCCTTGTACAGCGCCGGGTTGATCGACACGGTGCCCGTGTGGCCCAGCAGCAGCGTGCTGCCGTCGGGCGTGCTGCGCACCACCTGCTCGGTGCCGAGGTTGCCGCCCGCACCGGGCTTGTTGTCGACGATGACGCCCGACTTGCGCACCTCGCCCAGGCCCTTGGCCATCTGGCGTGCGAACACGTCGTTGCCGCCGCCGGCCGCGAAGGGCACGACGATGCGGATCGGCTTGCCGTCGGCCTGCTGCGCGTGCGCAGGCAAACCTGCTGCCGCCAGCAGACCCAGCAGCAGCTCGCGTCGGGCGAGACCCATCAGACGCGTTCCAGGATCACGGCAATGCCCTGCCCCACGCCGATGCACATCGTGCACAGCGCGTAGCGGCCGCCGCCCTTGTGCAGCTGGTTCACCGCGGTGGTGGCCAGGCGTGCGCCGCTGGCGCCGAGCGGGTGGCCCAGTGCGATGGCGCCGCCGTTGATGTTCACGCGCGCGTCGTCGTCCTTCAGGCCCAAGAGGCGCAGCACGGCGAGGCCTTGTGCGGCGAAGGCTTCGTTGAGTTCGATGACGTCGATCTGGTCGAGCGTGAGGCCGGTGAGCGCCAGCACCTTCTGCGTGGCGGGCGCCGGGCCGATGCCCATGATGCGCGGCGCGACGCCGGCCGTGGCCATGCCGACCACGCGGGCGCGCGGCGTGAGGCCGTGCTTGGCGGCGCTGGCTTCATCGGCCAGCAGCAGCGCGCAGGCGCCGTCGTTCACGCCGCTGGCATTGCCGGCGGTGACGGTGCCGTCGGGGCGCACGATGGGCTTGAGCTTGGCCAGCGCCTCCAGCGTGGTGTCGCGCGGATGCTCGTCCTTGTTGACGATGAGGGCGTCGCCCTTCTTCTGGGGCACGCTCACGGGCACGATCTCGGCGTCGAAGAAGCCGGACTTCTGCGAAGCCACGGCGCGCAGCTGCGAGTTGAGCGCCATCAGGTCTTGCGCTTCGCGCTCGATCTTGTAGTCGGTGGCCACGTTCTCGGCCGTCTCGGGCATCGAGTCGACGCCGTACTGCGCCTTCATGAGCTTGTTGACGAAGCGCCAGCCGATGGTGGTGTCGTACACCGCGTTGTTGCGGCTGAAGGCGCTCTCGGCCTTGGGCATGACGAAGGGCGCGCGGCTCATGCTTTCCACACCGCCGGCGATCATGAGGCCGGCTTCACCGGCGCGGATGGCGCGCGCGGCGGTGCCCAGTGCATCGAGGCCCGAACCGCACAGGCGGTTGATGGTGCCGCCGCCCACTTCGATCGGCAGGCCCGCGAGCAGCGCCGACATGCGCGCGACGTTGCGGTTGTCTTCGCCGGCCTGGTTGGCGCAGCCGTAGAGCACGTCGCTCACGGCCTGCCAGTCGACGTTCTTGTTGCGCTCGATGAGTGCGCGCAGCGGCACGGCGCCGAGGTCGTCGGTGCGCACGCTGCTGAGCGAACCGCCGTAGCGGCCGAAGGGAGTGCGCACGGCGTCGCAGATGAAGGCTTGATTGGTCATGTGATGTGTCTCTCTCTGATTACTTGGATGGGATCAGGCGGCGATCGGAAGGCCGACCAGCGTCTCGAGCTCTTCGCGGCTCAGGCCCTCGACGGTGTCGACGAGCTTCAGGCCCTGCGGCGTGCATTCGAGCGTGGCGAGGTCGGAGTACACGCGCTTGACGCAGCCGATGCCGGTCAGCGGATAGGTGCACTGCTGCACCAGCTTGCTCGCGCCCTGCTTGGTGAGCAGATCCATCATGACCCACGTCTGCTTGGCGCCGATGGCCAGGTCCATCGCGCCGCCGACCGCGGGAATGGCGTCTTTCTCGCCCGTGTGCCAGTTGGCGAGGTCGCCGGTGGCCGACACCTGGAACGCGCCGAGCACGCAGATGTCGAGGTGGCCGCCGCGCATCATCGCGAAGCTGTCCGAATGGTGGAAGAACGAACCGCCCGGCAGCAGCGTGACGGGCTGCTTGCCGGCGTTGATGAGGTCGTAGTCTTCTTCGCCGGCCTCCGGCGCGGGGCCCATGCCGAGGATGCCGTTCTCGCTTTGCAGGATGACCTCGCGGCCCTGCGGCAGGTGGTTGGCCACCAGCGTGGGCTGGCCGATGCCGAGGTTGACGACGGCGCCGTCGAAGATGTCCTGTGCGACGCGGGCTGCCAGTTGGTCTTTGGTGCGACGTGTGTATGCCATGGTCATGCTGCCTTCTTGAAGCCACCCGCTTGCGTGGCGACACGTTCGATGCGCACCACCTGATGCACGAAGATGCCCGGGGTCACGATGGTCTCGGGGTCGAGGGTGCCGAGCTCGGCGATGTCGTGCACGGTGGCGATGGTCTTCTTCGCGGCCATGGCCATCACGGGGCCGAAGTTGCGCGCGGCCTTGCGGTAGACCAGGTTGCCCCAGCGGTCGCCGCGCTCGGCCTTGATGAGCGCCACGTCGCCGTGGATGGGGTACTCGAGCACGTACTGCACGCCGTCGATCTCGCGCGTTTCGCGGTTGCCGGCCAGTTGCGTGCCGTAGCCCGTGGGGCAAAAGAAGGCGCCGATGCCGGCACCCGCCGCGCGGATGCGCTCGGCGAGGTTGCCCTGGGGCACGAGTTCGAGTTCGATCTTGCCGCTGCGGTAGAGCCCGTCGAACACCTGGCTGTCGGCCTGGCGCGGAAAGCTGCAGATGATCTTGCGCACGCGCCCGGCCTTGAGCAGCGCCGCCAGGCCCGTCTCTCCGTTGCCGGCGTTGTTGTTGACGACCGTGAGGTCCTTGGCGCCCTGCTCGACGAGGCCGTCGATGAGTTCGCCTGGAATGCCGGCGGTGCCGAAACCGCCGATGAGCACCGTGGCGCCGTCTTGGATGCCTGCCAGGGCATCGGCGACCGAGCGCGCGATCTTGTTGATCATGAAGCCTGTCTCCGGGAGTGAAGAAAGAAACCGAACGGTGCGAACACCCTGCCGAATTCACGAACCCTCGCGAATCGCAATTTGTTCGCCTAAAGAACTTTTGTTCGTATAATGAATTTTAGAGAGGATCGCTCGCCATGGCAACCCACCCCGTTTCCGCTACGTCCACCGCCGACACGCCCGCTCCCGGCGACAGCTACGTGCAGTCTTTTGCGCGCGGCCTGCAGGTGATCCGTTCGTTCAGCGCGAGCGCACCGCACCAGACCCTGAGCGAAGTGGCGGCCGGCAGCGGCCTCACGCGTGCGGGGGCGCGGCGCATTCTTCTCACGCTGCAGACGCTGGGTTATGTGGTGACCGACGGCAAGCTCTTCACGCTCACGCCGCGCATCCTCGACCTGGGCTTTGCCTACCTGTCGTCGATGCCGATCTGGAACCGCGCCGAGCCCGTGATGGAGGCGCTGGTGCAGCAGGTGCAGGAGTCGTGCTCGGCCGCCGTGCTCGACGCGACCGACATCGTCTACGTGCTGCGCGTGCCGACGCAGAAGATCATGCGCATCAGCCTGGGCGTGGGCTCGCGGCTGCCGGCGTACTGCACCTCGCTGGGCCGCCTGCTGCTGGCCGACTTGAGCGACGACGAGGTGCGCGCGCGCCTCGAGGCCTCGAACCTCGAAGCGCTGACCAAGCACACCGTGACCGACATCGACGCGCTCATGGCCAAGGTGGCCCAGGCGCGCAAGCAGCAGTGGTGCCTGGTGAACCAGGAACTGGAAGAAGGCCTGATCTCCGTGGCCGCGCCCATCGTGAACCGGCAGGGCCGCATGGTGGCCGCACTGAACATCAGCGGGCAGGCGAACCGCACGAGTGCGAAGGTGATGCAGGAGACGATGCTGCCGGCGCTGATCGATGCGGCACGGCAGGTGTCGGCGCTGCTGTAGCCGCAGCGCGGTCGCCCTCGCGAAGGCTCAAGCCTCGGAGCGAATGCCCTTCATGAGGATCACGCCACCAAGGCGCGTGGTGTCGGCGCGCATGCGCTTGGCCAGCGTGTCGGGCGAACCGGGCTGCGCCTGCCAGCCGGTCTTGAGCAGCTCGCCGCTCACCTCGGGCGAACTGATCACCTCGACCAGCGCGGCGTTGAGCTTGGTCACAGCCGCCGGCTTCATGCTCGCGGGCGCGGCGAGCGCGGTCCAGATCTCGAGGTCGGCGCCACGCACGTCGGCGTCGCGGATCGTCGGCAGCTCGTTGACCAGCGGGCTGCGCTCGGGCGAGGTCACGCCGATGGCCTTGAGCTTGCCCGACTTCACGTGCGGCATCGCCAGGCCCGGCGGCAGCAGCGCCAGTTGGATCTCGCCCGCGAGGATGCCGGCGATCACCTGCGGGTTGCCGGTGTAGGGCTTGTGCTGCGCGGTGATGGCCGCGCGGCTCTTGAGCAGCTCCATGCCCAGGTGGCCCACGGTGCCCACGCCCGGCGTGCCGTACTTGCCGGCGCCGCCCAGGTTGCGCACCCACAGCAGCAGGTCGGCCGCAGACTTGCCCGTGGCGCTGCCCGACACCACCAGCACCAGCGGCGCGGTGCCGATCAGGCCGATGGGGGCGAAGTCTTTCTCGGGGTCGAAGTCGAGCGAGGGGTTCAGCAGCTTGGCGATCGTGAGGTTCCCGTTGATCAGCGCGCCGACGGTGTGGTCGTCCGTGGCCTTGGCCACTTCGGCGGCCACGAGGTTGCCGCTGGCGCCGGGCTTGTTCTCCACCGTCACCGGCTGGCGCAGGAGCTTCGAGAGCGGCTCCGCGATGGCGCGCGCCGCCAGGTCGGGCGAGGCACCGGCCGGAAAGCCCACAAGGATGCGCACGGGCTTGGTTGGCCAGGCGGCATCGCCGCCTGCTGCGCGCTGGGCCCACGAGGCCGGCGTGAACAGCGAGGTGGCAATGGCTGCAGCGCCGCCTTCGAGCAGGCGGCGTTTGGTGATCTTCAAAACGGACTCCGGAGGGTTGGAAAAATCAGGGTAAACACGTGCATTTTGCTTACGAGACGTTACATGATGATGCTGCAGCGCACAAGTTCGGCACAACTGTGAATAGGGCCATCGCAGGGCTCCGTCAGCTTGGTATCCAGAGGTGACGGGCGCATTTACAATGCCTGCCGCATTCCCCTTCCCCACCAACGAGGTCTTGTCCGCAATGCCCAAGAGCCCCCGGCCTCGCGCCCGCTTCAGCTTCTCTCCCACCGTGCGCGCCCTGTTCCTGGCCGTTGCGGCCTGCGGCGCCGCGCTTCCCGCGCTGGCCGCGACCGAGCACGAAGAGGTCGACCGCCTGATGCAGTCCGGCAAGCTCGACGAGGCCATGACCAAGGCCGAGGCCTTCCTCAAGGACAAGCCGCGCGATCCGCAGATGCGCTTCCTGAAGGGCGTGATCCAGCTCGACACCGGCAAGCGCGCCGAGGCCATCGCCGCCTTCACCCAGCTCACGCAGGATGCGCCCGAGCTGCCCGAGCCGTTCAACAACCTCGCCGTCATCTACGCGAGCCAGAACCAGTTCGACAAGGCCCGCAACGCCCTCGAAAGCGCGATTCGCACCAACCCCAGCTACGCCACCGCCCAGGAAAACCTCGGCGACGTGTACGCGCGGCTGGCCAGCCAGGCCTACAGCAAGGCGCTGCAGCTCGACCAGAACAACACCGCGGTGCAGCCCAAGCTGGCCGTGATCCGCACGCTCTTCACCGCACCGCCGGCGGCCGGCTCGAAGGGCTCGACCCTCGTGGCTTCGGCCACGACGACGCCCGCGCCGGCACCGGCTGCGAAGCCCGCCCCGGCGCCTGCGCCCGCACCGGTTGCCAAGGCACCTGCTCCGGCCCCCGTGCCCGCACCTGCGCCCGTCGCCAAGGCACCGCCTGCGCCCGCGCCGGCACCCGCCGCCGCGCCTGTCGCACCGCCCGTCAAGGTGGCCGCAGCGCCCGCGCCGGTTGCCAAGACGCCTGAGCCAGCACCAGCGCCTGCTGCAGCCCCGGCTTCCAACGCCGAGATCGAATCCGTCGTGCGCGGCTGGGCCTCGGCCTGGGCCAGCCAGGACATGGACCGCTACCTCGCCGCCTACGGCAGCGACTTCGTGCCCGCCGGCGGCCAGAGCCGCAAGGCCTGGGAAGAAGACCGCCGCGCGCGCATCGTCGGCAAGTCCAGCATCAGCGTGAACCTCGAGAACCTCGCGATCAAGGTCGACGGACAGACCGCCACCGCCAAGTTCCGCCAGGTCTACCGCGCCGACAACCTCAACATCGCGAGCCGTAAGACGCTCGAGCTGCAACGCTCCGGCAACCAGTGGCACATTCGCAAGGAAAGCGTCGGCGGCTAGTGGCAGACATCGTCCGGCACGGCCGGCTTCAGACCCTCCCGTTCCCGCTGCGGAGCGGGAAGCTGCTCGCGGCCTTGATGGCCGCTTCTGCGCTCCTGCTGGCCACGCCCGGCGCCGCGCTCGCAGCCAACAACAGCAACAGTTCCAGCAGCAAGTCGGCCAGCGCCAAAACCAGCGGCACCAAGGCCGCCAAGGCGGGCGGCAGCCGTGCGTCCGCCAAGGAAACCCGAGGCGCCAAAGCCGGCAGCGGCGCCAGCAAGACGCAGCTGCAAGCCAAGGGCAAGCGGTCCGCCGTCGCGGCAGACAACGCGGGCGCCACGCGCCCGGCGCGCAAGACCGCCAGAACCGCCGCGCCGCTGCAGGAAGCCAGCGGCGCCGAGGCCCGCCTGATCGGCGTCTACGAACTGTTCGGCCGCGGCAAGACCCGCGAGGCCTTGGCCAAGGCCCAGACCCTCGTGCGCGACCACCCGAACTTCCAGCTCGCGCAGCTCGTGTACGGCGACCTGCTCGCGGCGCAGGTGCCGCCGTCGAACGCCATGCCCGACACCGCCGGCATCGCGCGCCTGCGCGGCAACCCGGCCATGGTCGAACTGCACGAGGAATCGCGCCGCCGCCTGCAGGCCCTGCGCGAACGCCCGCCCGCCGGCACCGTGCCCTCGCAGTTCCTCGCTCTCTCGACCCGCAGCCGCTTCGCCATTGCCGTCGACGCTTCGCGCTCGCGGCTGTACCTGTTCGAGAACTCCGACAAGGGCTTGAAGCTCGTCGCCGACTACTACATCTCCGTCGGCAAGTCGGGCACCGACAAGGCCGTCGAAGGCGACGCGCGCACCCCGCTGGGCGTGTACTACATCACCAGCAGCCTCGACCCGCGCTCGCTGAAAGACTTCTACGGCGCCGGCGCCCTGCCCATCAACTACCCCAACCCGTACGACGTGCGGCGCGGCAAGACCGGCAGCGGCATCTGGCTGCATGGCACCCCGCCCCAGCAGTTCGCACGGGCGCCGCTGGCCAGCGACGGCTGCGTCGTCATGGCCAACCCCGACCTCAAGCAGTTGCTGCGCAAGGTCCAGATCGGCGCCACCCCCGTCGTCACCGCGCGCAGCCTGCAATGGATTTCGCAGCCGCAGGCCGAAAAAGAAACAAAGAAATTCGCCGATTCAATTGCCGCCTGGAAAGACGCGCGCGCCAGCGGCAATGAAGCGCAATTGAAAAAATTCTATTTGCCGGATTTCCAGCGCGCCAGCCGCAAGCCCGTCGACGCCGATGCGGTACTCCGCGACGAATTGACCTACGCACAAGGTAAACGAGTGCAAATCAAGGACACGTCGTACCTGCACTGGCGCGACACCGAGGACACCATGGTCGCCACCTTCGGCGAGGTGTTCGAGGGCGAGAAGAACGGCCGCACCCGCCGCCAGTACTGGCTCCGCCAGGGCGGCGAGTGGAAGCTCTTCCACGAAGAAATCCTCGGCTGAGCCCACATCACCGAAGGGGTCTCGGCCCCAAAAGTGTGATTTATTGCCCAAACGGAGCCGCCTTGTCGAGTGTTACAAATTGAACTCCTAGGTACCGCGCTACGTAACACGTAACGGGCATGTTCCCGTAACGCTCAACGTCCGGACGTTCCCACGCCCGTAACGTGTTCCCCTCGTCCGTGCAAGGCTGCATGCGGTTTACAGAGGGAAACGAACATCTCCAGACTGTGAATAAGTGACCTTTTCTGCCCCGTTGTGGGGGCCGAACGAGGCTGGCCGCCTTCCTGCTTTACCCCTCCGAGTAGCACATCCGGGACTCGATCCGGTGTGTTTCTCCTGTTGATACACGGAGTTACGCTGTATAACATCCACCGTGCCAGCCTTTGTTAACACTTCCTTTCAGGAGATCACCATGCTTAGTTCTATTACTCGTTTTCTGCGCGATGAAGAAGGTGCTACTGCAATTGAATACGGCCTTATTGCAGGTCTTATTTCCGTTGTAATCCTTGTATCCCTCACAGACATCGGAACTAATTTGAACGCTATTTTTGTAAAAGTCGCAGGCAAACTCGATATCACGCCATAACACGCGCCTTCTGGGAAATGGCATGGCGATAGCTTGTCTGTTCTGGTTGGTGCTTGTTGCGGTCTATGACTGCCGGCAGCGTCGCGTTCCCAACTGGCTTGTGCTTGCAGGGGCCCTCACAGCTCTTGCAGCGCTTGTGTTAGGAACCCAGCCTTTCGGAACTGACTGGCGGGCCGCGCTGCTCGGCATGCTGGCTGGCTTTCTGCTCCTCGCTTTCTACGCAACTGGACTGATGGGAGCAGGCGACGTGAAATTCGCTGGCGCCCTGGGACTATGGGTCGGCCTGTCGGCCCTGATACCGATCTGGATCGGCGCCAGCCTACTGGCCAGCGCCCACAGCGTCCTCTGGCTCGCGCTCAAGCGCTGGCCCTTTTTCCCGCGACTCGCCTTGATGCTTGCCGGCCCGTCGCGAACACCCGAATCCGGCGTTCCGACACGCCGGCTTCGCATCATTCCTTATGCGGCTTACCTAGCCCTAACCGCTGCGGCGTGGATGGTTTGGGGCCGACAGAGTTAGCAGCCAACTCTGCTTCGTCTCGCAGGCCCTTCATTTCTTTCCCTTGATCGCTTGCCCCCTTCCTTCAGTTCGCCGCCCATGATCAACCTCCCCAAAATCATCGCCGCCATCCTCGTGCTTCTGGCCCTCGCGCTCGGAGGCTATGCATGGGTTCTCAGCCGCAAGGCGCCGCCTCCGCCGCCAGCAGCAGCAAGCTCCGGCACAGCGACTGTCAAAACTTCACAGGCGCAGACCTTTCCCGTGGTCGTCGCTACCAAGGCACTGCTGGCCGGCCAAGCGATCCCCGCAGACGCGCTGCGTGTGGAACAACTGACGATCAATCCGACAGGGGCCTTCAAGGACACCGCGCCGCTCGCCGGCCGCGTTCCGGTGATTGATCTGAGCGAAGGTTCGCCCCTGCTCGAAGGCCAGTTGGTTTCCGGTCTCGCTTTGCGCGTTGCCGAAGGCGAGCGCGCTGTGGCGATCAAGGCCGACGAGGTCATGGGCGTGGGCAACAAGGTCCAGCCCGGCGACTTCGTCGACGTGTTCCTGATGCTGAAGTCCGACAGCAAGGACATCGACCGCAGCCAGGCGCGCCTGCTGCTGTCGCGCAAGCGCGTGCTGGCGTTCGGCAGTGCATCCGTCGACGGCCTGGCGTCTAAAGCCGACAAGAACGGCAACTCCCAATCACAGCAGCGCGCCGAAGCCGCGCGCACAGCCGTGCTTGCGGTACCGGTCGACGATGTCAATCGACTGGCGCTCGCAGAGAACAGCGGCCGCCTGCTGCTGGCCCTGCGCAATCCCACCGACATGTCGGAGCCCGATCCGAAGTTGTTTGCCGAATTGCCCACGGCCCTGCAGCCAGCACCACCGAAGCGCGGCGAACCGCCGCGCGCGCCGCTCGAAGGCCTGGACCGCGCCCAGGCCGGCCTGACGGCCGCCGACTTCGTGACCGGCGGCAAACCCGGCGCCCTTCGCGCCCCCACAGCCGCGGTGCGCGCCCCCGCAGCTACCGGCACCGGCGCCAGCCGCGGTGGACTCCAGGTCGAAGTCATCCGCGGCGATCGCAGCGAAACCATCCGTTATTGATCGGCGCCACGCCATGCATGCCCCGCACGAAAAACACACCACCATGACGCTCCCTCCCCGCACGAAGCCCAGCGCTCCGGCTCATGCCCTGCGTCCGACCCTCGTGGCGCTGTGCCTCCTGACGCCGAGCGCTTGGCCCATTGCGTCCTCGGTCGCCAATGCACAAGCCGTCGCTCCGGGCGCGTCGATCCCATTCCGCGTCGACGCTGGCACACAAAAGGAGCTGCTGATCCCGAAGGGCATCGAGCGCATGGCCATTGCCGACGAAGCGGTGGCTGGGGTGGCGCTCACCCGCCAAACGCCGAACTCCCCGGCTGCACGTCTGCTCGTGACCGGCAAGGCTGCAGGCCGCACCACACTGATGCTCTGGGAAAAGGGCCAGTCGACCGCCACGGTGTACACGCTCGAAGTACGCCGGCGCGCCTCCACACTCACCGGCTCGCTTGACAGCATGACTGCGCACCAGGACGCGCGAGACACGGCGCTTGCCGCTGGCGGAGAGAAATCCCCGCTGGTCGATCGCTCCGTCGTCAACGTGCGCAGCAACACTGTGCAGGTCGAAGTCAAGGTTGTCGAGTTCAACCGCAGCGTGCTCAAGCAGGCAGGCCTCAACATCTTCAGCACGCGCGCCAATTCCAACGGATTCAGCTTCGGCTCCTTCACGCCGTCGTCGCTGAAGTCCGCGTCTTTCGCGTCGGATGGAAGCATCAGCGGCGAATACAACAATCCCCTCGCCCAAGCCTTCAGCCTGTTGTTCAACTTCGGCAAGGCCGGCATCGGACTGAACGTCGGGTTTCTCGAAGGCAACGGCATGGCACGCGTGCTCGCCGAGCCCACGCTGGTGGCGCTGTCGGGCCAGAGTGCTAGCTTTCTGGCCGGCGGCGAATTACCGGTACCCGTGCCGCAGGGGCTGGGCACGACAAGCATCGAATACAAGCCTTTCGGCATCGGCCTCACGGTCACACCCACAGTGCTATCGAACGAGCGCATCGTGCTCAAGGTGGCACCGGAAGCCAGCGATCTCGATTACACCAACTCGCTGAGCATCAACGGCGTGGCCGTGCCGGCCATCACCACGCGCCGCGCCGACACCACGGTCGAACTCGGCGATGGCGAGAGCTTCATCATCGGCGGCCTCGTGAGCCGCACCACCACTTCGAATGCGGACAAGGTGCCGCTGCTCGGCGACATTCCGGTGCTCGGTACTTTCTTCAAACAGAACAGGTACCAGATGAACGAAAAAGAACTGGTAATTCTGGTCACGCCCCACCTAGTGAAGCCGATCGCGCGCAACACCGACCTCGCCCCGTACCTGCCCGGCGGCGCCGAGCAGCGCGATGGCCCTGTGTGGCGCGCCCATCTCCTAGGGCCGGCCTCTGGCACGACGGTGCCAGGCTTCTCCCGTTGATGGACACCAGCTACCGAACACCCGTGGCCGACGCCATGAATGCCCCACGCGACCCGCTTCCAGAGACTGGCGCAGAGACCTACCTCTTCGCCTCGCCTCACGACGGCCACATCACCTGGCTGACCGATGCGCTCGGCAGACAGGGTGCCGTGGTGGTTCTGCCGCCCGACACCAAGTTGGTCGGCGAGCGCATCGCCCTGCTCAGCCCCGCAGCCGTCTTTCTCGACTTCTCCGGCGACCACGCCCAGGCGGCGAGCGAGCTGCATCAACACCTCAAGCGAGACTGGCCCGAGCTGCCGGTATTGGCAACGGGCGTCTCGGTTGAGCCGGCCTCGATGCTGGCCGCGCTGCGTGCCGGTGTGGACGACTTCATCGACATGGCCGCACCGCAGACCGATGCGGCCAATACGCTGCGCAAGCTGCTCGACCGCCGCAGCACTCTGTCGAGCGGCACGCGCGGAAACACCATCGCGCTGCTCGGTGCCCGGCCGGGCATCGGCGTGACCACGCTTGCGGCCAGCTTGTCGATCGTGCTCCAAGACCAACTGGCACTGCCGACGCAAGCGGCAGCAAAGGCCCCGGGTCGCAGCGCGCGACACGGTGTGGCCCTGCTCGACCTGGGCCTGCCTGCACGCGACGGCTTGCTCTACCTCGACACGCAGAGCAGCTTCAGCTTCGTCGACGGCGTGCGCAACCTGCGCCGCCTCGACCAGACACTGCTGCACACCGCCCTCGCGCATCACGCCAGCGGCATCGCGGTGCTGCCGCTGCCGGCAAGCCTCGCCCAGGTGCGCGAGATATCGCACGCCGACTCGGTCGCCTTGATCAAGCGGTTGGGCGAGTTCTTCGACTATCAGATTGCCGACCTCGGCGGCTTCTCGACCATCGACTTCGTGGCGCAGACGGTAAAGGAATCCCAACGCGCCTGGGTCGTGTGCGACCAGAGTATCGGCGCGATCGTGTCCACCGCAACCATGCTCAAGGAATTGCGCACGCGCGGCATCGAGACCGGTCAGCTGTCGCTCGTGGTCAATAAGTTCGACAGCCATGTGGGGCTGTCGGCCAAGGACATCGCCGAGCGGCTCGAATTGCCGCTTCGCCACGTGTTGCCGGCGCGCAGCGCCCCATTGCTCGGCGCCGCGAGCCGCGGCGAGATGCTGGTGCGTATCGCACGCAACGACCCCTATTCGCAAGCCGTGGCCGGCCTCGCGCGCAGCCTGCAAGAGGAATGCACGACAGGCTCGGTGCCCACGCCAGCCGGCGCCACGCGCTGGACCTCGACGCTGATGTCGAAGATCACCGGCCTCCGGAAGAGCTCTACCCAAGGTTGAACAGCCCATGTCCACCGATATCGAATTCGCCGACGACGACCAGGCGTTCATCAACTCCCAGCAGTTCCAGGACATCAAGAGCTGGACGCACGACCATCTGCTGAGCCGCATCGAAGAGTTGGGCGCGGAGTTCGGCCGCTGGTCCCGTGCGTCGATCCAGCAGTTCGTCGAACTCGAAGTCGATAGCTTTGTGCGCCTTCGCCGCGTGCCGATCAACGACCGCGAGATGCAGCTCATCTCCAATGCGCTGACCAAGGAACTGGCCGGCTTCGGCCCGCTGGAAGATCTGTTGAACGATCCGGCCGTCGAAGACATCCTGATCAACGGCTACCAGAACGTCTATGTGTCGCGGCACGGCATGCTGGAGCGCGAGACGCTGCGCTTCGCCGATTCCGAGCACGTCATGCGCATCGTGCGTCGCATCCTCGCGCCGCTGGGCCGCCGGCTTGACGAGGCTAACCCGATGGTCGATGCACGGTTGCCCGATGGCGGCCGCATCAACGTGATCATCGAACCACTGGCGATTGACGGACTCTCCGTTTCGATTCGAAAGTTCCGCAAGGAGCCGCTCACACCGGCTGACTTGGTGAAGCTCGGCACTTTCGATGCCGGCATGGCCCAGTTGCTCGAGATCGCGGTACGCGCACGCTGCAACGTGCTCGTAAGCGGCGGCACCAGCTCGGGCAAGACCTCTCTGCTCAATGCACTGGCCAGCTTCATCCCCTCGCGCGAGCGCGTGATCACCATCGAAGACACAGCCGAACTCTCGCTGAGCACCAGCCACGTGGTGCGACTCGAAAGCCGCCCCGGCGGCTTCGATGGCACGGGTGTGGTCTCGATCCGGGACCTCCTGCGCAACAGTCTGCGCATGCGACCGGACCGAATCATCGTGGGCGAAGTGCGCGGCGCCGAAGTCATCGAGATGTTGCAGGCCATGAACACCGGCCACGAAGGCTCGATGGGGACAATCCACGCAAGCTCGCCGCGCGAATGTCTCTATCGCCTCGAAATGCTTGCGGGCTTTGCCGGCTACCAGGGCAGTGAAGTGAGCCTGCGGCGCCAAATCGCCAGCGCCATCGACTTCATCGTGCAGATCGGACGGATGTCGAATGGCCAGCGCCGCATCATTTCGCTGAGCGAAGTGACTGGCGTGAACGACAACGTGGTGGCGATGCAGGAGTTGTATCGCTACGAGCCGATTGTTTCGCCCGACGGCGAAGAACGCGACCGCTGGGTGTCGCTCGGCATCGCACCGCATTCGCCGAAGATCACGCGGTTCCGCCAATCGCTCGCACGCTCGCAGCAGGGAGAGCCCCGTGCGTGAGGTCGTGCTGCTCGGCATTGCAGTGGTCGCGCTGCTGCTGGCGGCGTGCGGGTTGTTCCTGTGGCAATGGGCAAAGAAGCGCCAGACGCAACACGCCGTGGGACGGCATCTCGACCAACAGATCCGGGCGGGTACGGGCGCGCCAGCACCAGCGGCCTTCTCCGCAGTGCCACCCGCGCGGGTGGCCGAGCCAATGAGCAGCGGCGTCTCCGGACTGACCGACCCGTGGCTCGAAACCGAGGCCACGGCTGCAGCGGCCGCTCGGCCTAAACGCTGGCTTGACCGGGCGATGCCCGGATGGCTGGTGGGCGTGGTCGAAGCTCGGGTGCTCGTTCTCGGCTTGATTGCCGCTGTGGCGCTGTCGCTCGTGGCCGGCTTGTTCGGTGGTTGGCTCGCCGCGTTCGCCGCGCTTCTGCTGCTCGCGCTGGCCGGCACTTTCGGTGTCTGGCTTCGATTGCAAAAGATGCGTCAGAAGCTGGTGAGCCAATTGCCCGGATACATCGACGCCATGGTTCGCCTGATCACCATCGGCAATTCGACGCAGGCTGCCTTCCAGCTTGCCATCGGCAGCACACAGGAGCCGCTGCGCGGCCATCTGGAACGCTCGGCCGCCTTGGTGCGTGCGGGTGTGGACCTGGACAAGGCACTGCACCAGACCGCCGCCACGGTGCGCGTCGAAGAGATGTTTCTTCTGGCCGCGATCCTTGGGCTGGGCGTGCGCTACGGCGGACGCGCCGACCTGTTGCTCGAACGCGTGAGCAACTTCATGCGCGATCGCGAACAAGCCGAGCACGAGCTGGTGGCGATGTCCTCGGAAACGCGGCTATCGGCTTGGATTCTCGGTTTGCTTCCGATAGCGGTGTGCGCCTTCATGATCATGAAAAACCCCGCCTACTTCCTGGGGATGTGGAACGATGACAGTGGCCGGATGCTCGTCCTCACGGGCGTTGGGCTTCAAGCGCTGGGTGGCCTGCTGCTGTACCGGCTTGCGAGGATCGCATGATGCTGACGTCCAGTGTATTGACGGTCATCAGCCTGGGACTGCTTGCGCTCGGCCTGCTTGTAGCGGCTGGTACGTTGATTGCGTCGGAACTGCGCCGTGCACGCAGCGGCCAGGCGATCGGCAAGGCGATTCACCAAGGCACGATGCCATCGGCCATGGGCACCACTGAAGTCGACACGGAGTTCGGGGGGCAATACAACCCCGACGTCGAGTTGCCATTTCATTGGCTGGATTCGCGCCTCGGACGGGCCTTCGTTGCCGACGAGGACCGCAACCTCATCGACCAATGTGGGCTGCCTTCTCAACGGGCCCAGTTGGTTTTTCTCGTCACTCGTGTACTGCTGGCGATCTTGCTGCCCTTGCTGGCCTTTACCTTCTGGAGCGAAGGGCACAAACAAAGCACGGTCATCCTCGTGCTTGCCATCCTCTTCGTGATCGGTTTCATGGGGCCGAAATGGGCGCTGAGCCGAATCGCCGCGGGTCGACGAGCGCAAGTCGCCAGAGAACTGCCGCTTTTCGTGGATCTTTTGAAATTGCTGCAAGGCGTAGGCATGAGCCTGGACCAGGGTTTGCAGGTCATGGCGAATGACTTCTCGCATGTACTGCGCGTTCTTGGGAACGAATTGACGTTGGCCAATCGGCAATACGCCCAAGGCCGCACCCGAGAACATTCGCTGCACCGCCTCGCCACGCTGCACAAGAATGAAAACCTGAGCAGCCTGGTCGCACTGCTGGTGCAGATTGACCGCCATGGCGGCGCGGTCCAGGAGCCGCTGCGCGTTTTCAGTGATCGCCTTCGCGAGCATCGTCGTTCGGAAATGAAGGAACGCATCGGAAAGATCACGGTAAAGATGACAGCGGTCATGGTCACCACGCTGCTTCCCGCACTGGTGATAGTGACGGCGGGCCCTGGTGTTATGGCCATCATTCGTGCCTTGGGGAGCGTCGGCAAATGAAAGCATCCTTCAATCCACTTGTACGCGTCGCATGGACCTCCGTGACTGCGGGGTTGGTTCTCGCAGTTTCCGGCTGTGCAACCACCAAGGACCACTATGCCGCCGGCGAGGACGCCCAGCAGCGGCAAGCCTTCGAGGCCGCCAGCGAAATGAAGACTGGCGCCAATATCGACACCCAGGCGACCTATCTCAAGGTCGTCGGCCAGATGCAGCAGCAGGGCCTGTGGTTCGCGTCGCTTGCGCACATCGACGCCCTGGAGCAGCGCTGGGGCATCACGCCCGACTCCACCCGTGTACGCGCCGACGCGCTGCGCCAGACTGGCCAGGCTGAGCCTTCCGAAGCCGCCTACAAACGCTTGCTGAACACGCCGCAGGAGAGCGCGGGCTACAGGGGCTTGGGCCTGCTGGCCGGTGCACGCGGCCACTACGCGGAGGCAGTGCAATTGTTCAAGCAGGCACAGCGCCGAACGCCGACCGACGCGTTGCTGCTGAGCGATCTGGGTTATGCGAGCCTGCGCGCCGGCCAGCTTGAGGAAGCACGGCTGCCCCTGATGCAGGCCCTGCAATTGCAGCCCGACAGCAAGCAGGCACAGGCCAATGTGACGCTCTACCTTGAGGCCACGCATCAGCCGGAACAAGCCACGGCCCTGATGGATGCGAACCGCATGCCTGAAGCCACGCGCGCCGCCGTGCGCGCGGCTGCATTGCAGATGCGCGCCACAGCAGGAAACTCCGCCGCCTCGGCACCTGCGTCCGCGAAGCTGCCGCGCGATGAGCCGATGGCGCCCTTGCCACTCGCACTCAAGCCCACCCGCTGGGCTGGCATGGGTGGCGTGCGCACCGCCACACAGCTGAACCCGTCCGTCTCGGCCGCAGACACACCTCTTTCACCGAACCCGACTTCACCACGAGGGACACCATGAACCACAACGAGCTTGCCCACCGGCTTTCCACACTGTCCGCCTGCACGCTGGCCGCGGCCTTTTGTTTCGTGACGGCGGCAGCCTCTGCGCAGACAGCCAGCGCAGGCGCCGCGCAAGGCGGCACCAGCAGCACCGCAGCAGCGGCCGCGGATGCTGCCGCCGCCGCTGCGAAGCCGGCCATGGAGGCCCCGGCCGTTGTGGCAGAGGAAGAAGAAACCTACAGCCTCCCGCTTCAGGTTGGCGATGCGACGTCGGGCCTTTTCGCCTGGCAGCGAAGCGGAGAGATCGCGTCGAAAACGCCCCGGCCTATCGCGGGAAGTGTCGCCAGCCGCAGCTACGAGCGCTACCTGAAGAGCTTCGAGCATCCCATTCCAGAGCACATGAGTTCGACGGTCAAGACGTCGACCGGCGGCGGCAGCAAGTAAGACGAGAAACAGCCGCTTTCGACACATCGCGCCGACGCACACCACACCATGCGGACGACCCGTGCACTCCCTTCGCCGCGCTGCCAGCGCGGTGTGTATGCGATCGAGTTCGCCATGGTGTTCCTGATTTTTTTCACCCTCCTCTACGCGGTCATCTGCTACGGCATGCTGTTCGCGTTTCGGCTGGGGTTGCAGAACGCGGCGGAAGATGGGGCGCGGGCGGCGCTGCAGTACCAGAGCAACCTCGGCGCTCGCGTACTCCGCGCACAGGATGTCACAAGAAATCGAAGCGAATGGATGCCTCAAGTGAAACTGCCGGCAGATGTTTCCATCTGCCGGGTAGAGGGCGCAGCGGGAGTTCCGCTGTGTCCAGCAGTCAGCTGTGGCCCCGCATGGAGCCAACGGTGCCAGGTCCACGTCGTCGTTGAAGCCGAGAACCTTGGATCGCTGTTGCCCCCCTTGCCGGGCTTTGCCGTTCCCGACCAGATCGCCGGCAAGGCAAGCATGCTGCTGGAACTGAGGTAGGAACCATGTTCGTCCTCAACACCCAGCCGCGGCGCCCCCCCCATGCAGGCAGACGTCAACGCGGCATTGCCGCCATTGAGTTCGCTTTTGTCTTCTTGCTGCTGTTCATTGCGATGTACGGCGTGGTGACCTTCGGTGCAGTTTTTTATGCGCAGCAAGCCATCTCGCGTGCGGCAGAGGATGGGGCTCGGGCGGCCAGGTTGCTGCCGCAACCGCCGTCGCTGGCCAGCGTGTGCCAAGCCGTTTCAAACTCGCTGGCAAGCTCGGTTGTGCCACCGCTCACCTGCCCAAGCAGCGCCTCAGACCTGACCTCCGTCTCGCTCACCGGATGCTCACCGGCTGACGCAAGTTGCGCAGTGACCGTCACCTATCGCTACGGGGACAACCCCATCCTACCTTTGGTGTCGTTGTTCGATACCAGTTGGGTTCCGCCCAAGTTGCAAAGCCGCGCAACTGTGGCGCTCAAGGCTTCATGAAATGGCTCTCGGCATGAACACGACACCGACACGCCCCATTCGATCCCCCGCGCGACGGCTTGCGCGCGGGTCGATCGTCATCAATACGGCCATTGCGCTAAGCCTCATCGTGATCACGCTTGTGGGCGCGGAACTGGGATACCAGTTCTACCTGAAGCGAGAGCTTCAGAAAACCGCAGACCTCGCCGCCCTTGCTGGAGCGCAGAAGCTGGGGCAGCCAGGGGGAACCAGTGCATGCGACTCTGCAGAGCTAGCCGCGCGCGCAAACGCAGTAAAGAACTTCGCCGGCATTGTTCTTACAGAAGCAATATGCGGGCACTGGGACCCGACGAAAGTCACGCCAGCCAGCACGGACTGCTTTGCTGGCACCGATGACCACTTTTCTCCCCTTGCCCCGCCAGAGAACGCATTTCGCGTGCGAATCAAGCCCCCGTCTTCTACTTTGCTTCCTTTCTTTGCAGGCAATCGGACGATATGTGTTCAAGCAGTTGCGGCTCAACGGCAGCCCCTAGCGTCACTGACGATACGCAGCACTCTGCTGACAGTCGACCCGACCCAGGTGTCCCTGCTGAATGCTGTCTTTGGCGGGCTGCTCGGCGGCTCGCTGTCGCTCGATATCGCGGGCTGGCAGGGGCTCGTCAACACCAACATCAAGCTGCTCAGCTTCCTCGACCAGCTCGGCATCGACCTGGGGATAGGGGCCGGGAAGTACGACCAGGTGCTGGGAACCGACGTCAGTGTCGGGGTATTGATCCAAGCCATGATCAACGCGCTGCAGAAAAGCGGGGCGACTGCCACCGCCGCCATCCAGGCACTGGGCTTGATACAGGCGGCCGCGGAGATCTCGCCGACCGTCGTGAAGCTGGGCGATCTGCTCGGTGTCCAGACCGGATCGGATGCGGCGGGGCTGAACCTCGATCTTCAGCTGTTCCAGCTGCTACAGGGCGTGGTCCAGGTAGCGAACGGCAAGAACGCACTGGTCGCTAGCGTCCCGCTCACGGTTCCCGGCGCGCTGTCGGTCACGGCGAACATCCAGGTCATCGAGCCTCCGCAGATTTCCGCCGTCGGCGATCCGAGGCTGGCCAAGCTCGATCCGACCGGGCCCAACCAGATCTACGTGCGCACCGCGCAGATCCGGACCTTGATCTCCGTGGAACTGCCTGCGTTGAACGGGGTGACTAGCCTGCTCAATGCCGTAACAACACTGCTGTCGCCGGTGACCACTCTTCTCAACGATCTGCTGAGCTTCAAGCTGAATCTTCTCAGCGACGTTCTGGGTTGCTTGATCGCCTGTACGAAGGATGTCACCGACGTGGACATCCTGCCCGCCCCGATTCGTCTCGACATCAACCTCGATGCGGGCGGCGGCGAATCGCGCGTGAACAACTTCAGTTGCCCGGCGGACGCGAAGACCCTGTCGGTACAGACCTCCACGGCAGCCGCTCAACTGCGAATCGGCAAGATGGGGACCTCCACGGCCGATGCGAAGAGCAAGGTGTTCGCCTCGAACGCGCCACCTGCGGTTGCTCCCGTCCCCGTGATCGACATCGGTTTACTCAAATGCACGCGCCTGCTGCTCGGACTGATCCCCGTCGAGTGCGACGAGGCGCATCGCAAGGCCTTCTACGGTGGCGGCTTGGGCCTCAAGGCCGACGTGCCGGTCGCCAAGTCCAGCGCATCGCAGACCTTCGTCAATCCGCCCGATCTTGCCGACCTTGAACAGGAAACACCCTTCCTGCCCGTCACTTCGCTGAACATCATCAATAGCCTGACTTCGACGCTCGACGGACTCAACATGCTGAGCGTCATCACGCCGACGGGCAGTCCCAACGGAGGACTGCAGAACGTGCTCACCGCCCTGACGAATACCCTGGGCACCGTCATCGGCGTCCTCCAGGACGTTGTCGGCGGCGTTCTCGCGCCGCTGCTCGACCCTCTCGTGAACACTTTGATCCGCGACGTGCTCGGTGCCAATCTCGCTCAGACGGAAGTCGGCGGGCGACTCACATGCGACGGGAGCGCGGAGCTTGTTTATTGAAATGCTGATTCCCTAGATGAGCGCCCCCTCCAACTTCGACGAACTCGACCTCTTTGTCTGGGAAGGCAAAGCCGACATCCTCGACCGCATTGCGCGGTGCATGGCGAGCTTCGACGTGGAAGTCATCCGGGCCGATGGCCTGCCGCCGCCCCAGCAGGACCGCGGTGTCGCGCTGCGCCCTTCCGTCGCGATCATCAGCGTCACCGTGATCGACGGCGGCGGGCTTCCTCATGCCACCGAGCTGCTGCAAGGCATGCCCGTGATCTGGGTCGCTGCGGCCTCGCGCGAGCGCGATTCGCGCACGTATCCGCCCGAGTACCTGCACGTTCTTCCCTACGACTTCACCTGCGCCGAGTTGCGCACGATGGTGGCCAAGCTGGTGCGCCAGCTGCGTGCGCGCGATGTCGCGCCGCAGGCGCCCGACGTGCTGGTGGCGCATTCCGATGCAATGAAAGGGCTGCTCGCCGAAGTGGGCGCCTTTGCGGACTGCAACCATCCGGTGCTGGTGCGCGGCGAGACCGGCGTGGGCAAGGAGCGCATTGCGCAGCAACTTCACATCGGGCACCAGCAGTACGGCAAGGGCGCGTTCGTGGCGGTGAACTGCGGTGCGATTCCCGATGGGCTGTTCGAGTCGCTGTTCTTCGGCCACACGAAGGGCTCGTTCACGGGCGCGGTGCACGCGCACCGCGGGTACTTCGAGCAGGCCACGGGCGGCACGTTGTTTCTCGATGAGATCGGTGACTTGCCTCGCTATCAGCAGGTGAAGCTGCTGCGCGTGCTTGAAGACAGCGCGGTCACGCGGCTGGGTGCAACGTCGCCGATCCGTGTCGACTTCCGGCTCGTGGCGGCGACGAACCGCAACCTGCGCGAGATGGTGGCGAGCGGCGAGTTCCGGGCCGACCTGTTCTACCGGCTCGCGGTGATCGAGCTGCATGTGCCGAGCCTCGAAGAGCGCGGCGAGATCGACAAGATCGCGATCTTCAAGGCACTGCTGGCGAACGTGCTCGGCGACGAGCTCGAGGCCTTGGGCGAAACACCGCACTGGCTCAGTGATGCGGTGGCCGAAACCTATTTCCCCGGCAACGTGCGGCAGCTGCGCAACCTCGCGGAGCGCGTGGGCGTGATCGCGCGGCAGTTGCACAGCTGGGACCAGAACCTGATCCAGCGCGCGATCGCGCTCACGCGCGGCACGCCGGCGCCCGCGGCGCTGGCCACCGACCGCAACGGCACGGGGGTCCCGCTCGACGCGAACGGCGATCGCAAAGGCTGGAACAGCAGCGAGCGCAACCGCATCATCGCGGCGCTCGAGATCAACGACTGGAAGCGCCAGGACACGGCGCAGCACCTGGGCATCAGCCGCAAGGTGCTGTGGGAAAAGATGCGCAAGTACCAGATCCTCGACGGCGAGCCTGGCATCCCCGAAGAGACTTAGCTCGCCCCCAGGCTGCGCGGCACTTCGTGTCCGCTTCTCCTTCCCCCTACCGGGGGCAACACCTGAGGCCCGGCAAAGCCGGTTCCTCGGTGTTTCGCGAAGGGGCTTCGCTGCGCTTGCCTCTGAAGGCTACTGGGTTCCGAGGCGCATCGCCCGGCGCAGCGGCGGGTTCGCAATCGATGCGCCCGGCGCGCGGTCGACCAACGGTTCGCTCGCGCAGGTCGTGTTGCTCGAGATGCACAGCGCGCCCAGCAGGCCGTCTTCGGTCAGGACGTTCCGGCTCGGGGGCCCGAAGATGCGGTCGATCCAGTTGTTGGCGCCGATGGGGTCGATGCGCAGTTCGCCGGTGGTGCGCGCCAGGCGCAGTTCCGAAATGCGCAGGTCGAACACGCCGTCGATGTAGTCGAACAGCAGGGTGTAGTAGTCGAGCTGGGCATCGAGCACCTGGGGCAGGGTCTCGCGGCCGAACTCCATGAGGCGGCGGCGGCCGCGGAAGGCCTGGCCCGAGGTGCTGACAGCCTCCATCAACTGGCGCTCGCGTTCGCGGCCGGCCACGGTGCGGGACCACGACGACGCGGTGAGCTCCATCAGGTTGAGCTTCACGCCCTCCATCTTGGCTTCCTGGTTCGCCACTTCGGCCAGGGCGCCCTTGAGTTTCAGCTGGCGGTCGAAGCCGTTGCCGAAGTTCCAGTTCAGTTCAAACGCGGCGCGCGTGGGGTCTTGCGGCGACACGCCGCGCGGGTCCTTGCTCTTCACGACGACGGCGTCGAGCGTGGGGTACAGGCTGGCTTCGGTCTGGTCGACCAGCGCGCGCGCACGCGCCACGCGGCCCTGGGCTTCGGCCAGTTCGGTGCTGCGCGCTTCGGCGCGGCGCAGCGCTTCTTCCTGCGAGCCGATGCGCCAGTGCGCCGGCGCGGCGAGCACGGGCAGCGATTCGGGGGCGGGCGAGAACTTGAAGTAGTTGCGGAACTTGGCCAGCGCCTCGTCGCGCTGGGCCTCGAAGTCGGACTCGCGCGCGGCCACGAGGGCGCGGCGCGAGGCGGCCATGTTGAGGTCGTTGTCGCCGCTCACACCGAGCGCGACGCGGCGCGCCTCGGCCTTCGACAGGTCGGCCACCACTTCGGTGGCGCGGTGCGCGATCTGTTTCTTCAGGTCGAAGCGCTGCACTTGCAGGTAGGCGGTGAGCGCGTCGAGCACCACTTTCTGCGAGGTGGTGGTGACAGCTTCGTCGTCGGCCTGGTTGCCGAATTCGGCGGCGCGCTGCGCCGCGCTCATGGCGCCGCCGTCGATCAGGCTCACGCGCGCTTCGGCGGTGAGCACGGTGTAGTTCTCGCTCTTCGCATCCTTGGCGCCGCTGCTGTAGGTGCCCGACGACGTGCCGACCTTGAAGCGCGGGTAGCGCGCCATGCGGGCCGCGTCGACGCCGAAGCTGCTGGTGTTGGCCGCGGCCTGCGCAGTCAGCACTTCGGGGTACTCCTGCGACAGCGCGATGAGCGCCTGCTTCACGCGCTGTGCGTAGCTGGCGGCGCCGAGGGACGGTGGCGACAGGCGGCGCGACAGTGCCAGCGCTGCAGGCGGCCCCTCCTGCTCCGGCGACGGTTGGGCATACGCGGTGGGCGGCAGCGCCATGCTGACGCACAAGGTCGCGCAGAGCACGCCCGGGGCGATGCGCGCGCGCCGGCCCGGCAACACGGGCTTGCTCATGGTTCGCGGAAGGCTTCGCGCCGAAGTTTGAGCACAGGCCGCAGGATGTACCAGATGAACGGATCGGTCCCCACGCGCAGGTCGACTTCGGACTCCATGCCGGCGGTGACGCGGTTTTCCGGCCGTCCCACGTGCGACTGCGACATGCTGATGAGCAGCCGGTAGTACGGCGCGCCGCTGGCAATGGCGGCATCGCGATCGGCGTCGGCTGCCACGAGCTTGACCTTGCCGTCGACGGCGCCGTAGCGCAGGTAGTCGTAGGCGGTGATCTTCACGCGCGCCTCCTGCCCCACTTCGACAAAGCCGCGGTCGTTCGGATTGAGGCGCGCCTCGACCATGATCTCGTCCTCGTCGGGCACCACCTCCAGGATGGATTCGCCGGGCTTCACGACCCAGCCGGCGCTGGAGCTGCGCAGGCCCTTCACGATGCCGTCGGCCGGCGCCTTCACCACCGTGCGCGAGCGCTGGGTGCGGGCGCGCGCGAGGTCTTCGCTCAGGCTGGCGAACTGGCGCTCGACGGTGGCGAGTTCGTCCGATGCGCGGCGGCGAAAGCGACCTTCGGCCTCGGCCATCTTGGCCTGAGCCTCGGTGATGGCGGCCTGCGCCGAGATCACGCCCTGGCGCGCCACGGCGAGTTCGCTGCGCACGCCTTCGGCCTGGCGGCGCTTCTCGAGCACCTCGACCTGGCCGACGAGTTTTTCGCTCAGCAGCTGTTCGGAGATCTCCAGCTCTTTCTGCATCAGCGCGAGCCGGTCGTTCAGGCCCTTGGCCTTGGCCTGCTGTTCGAGCTGCTTGCTGCGCGCCTGCTCCAGGCCCGACACGGCGCCGGCCATGACGCCGCGCTGCTCGAGCGCGCGCGCCTGGTAGGCACCGATCTCGCCTTCGAGTACGGCTTCGTCGATGTCGGCATCGAACGAATCGCGCTTGAGCGGCTGGCCGCGGCTCTCGGCAATGAGCCGCACGCGCGTGGCCTGCGTGGCGGCGTAGCGCGCGGTGAGCTCCTCGAAGTTCAGGCCGCTGCCGCCCAGGTCGATCTCGACCAGCGACTGGCCCTGCTTGACCTTGTCGCCTTCTTTCACGAGCACGTTGCTGACGATGCCGCCTTCCAGATGCTGGATCGACTTCACGCGGTCGGAGGGGATCACGCGGCCCGGTGCGACGACCACGGTTTCCATCGGAAAGCCGAGCCCCACCGCCGCCAGCACCGCGACCGCGCCGCCGATGATCCACTGGCGCCGCCGGCCTTGCGGCGTGGTCTGCGCCGCCTGTTTCTCGCTCTCGCCCTGAAGCACCTGCGGCAAGTCTGGTTTCAAAATCCCGTTCCCCTGTCTCTGTCTGTCAGTCGGTCGATCCGTGACAACCACGAATCACGCATCGCGTGGCCCTTCTTGCTCACGCCATCGAGCGCGAGGCGGCCGGGACGCCTGCATTGTTGTTGCTGCTGCCGTTGCCGTCGTCGGTGCTGTCGCCCAGCGCCACCAGCGGCTTCTTCACGCCGAAGAGCTTGGGCACCATGACGGCGGCGGAGCCGATTTCCACGTTGCCCTGGCCGGTGACGTGATAGACGGCGGAGGCCGCCGACACGATGCGCAGCGAGTGCGTGACCACGACCACGGTACGCACCTTGGCCACCGCGAGCATGGTCGCGAGCAGGTTGCGCTCGCTTTGAAAGTCGAGGTCGTTGCTGGGCTCGTCGAGCACCAGCACCGAGGGCTTGCGCAGGAAGCTCATGGCCAGCGCGAGCTTGCGCCGCTCGCCCACCGAGAAGCCGGTGCCGCCCTCGCCCACCACGGTGCGGTAGCCATCGGGCAGGCGCGAGATGAAGTCGTGCGCGCCCGAGAGCTTGCAGGCCGCGACGATCTGCTCGTCGCTCTGGCCCGGCGCGCCGCGACGCATGGTGTCGACCAACGGGCCGCCGAACCAGTACACCTCCTGCGAGAGATAACTGATCCAGCGCGACAGCTCTTCGCGGCCGAACTGCGACAGGTCGTACTCGCCGATGCTCACCACGCCGTGCGTGGGCGTGTACAGGCCCGACAGCAGCTTCACCAGCGTCGACTTGCCCGCGCCGTTGCGCCCGACGATCACATGCAGGCCGCCGGGGCCGATGTCGAGGTCGACGTTTTCGAGTACGGGCTGCGGCGCGTCTTCGGTGAAGCTGAAGCTCACGTCTTTCAGCGTGACGCGGCCCAGCGGCTGCGGCAGCGCCATGCCGGTGGGCGCCTTCTCGACCGGCTCGCCGAGCACGGTCTCCAGGCGCTTGGCGGCTTCCTTGGCGGTGGCCAGCGCGCGCCAGTTCGACACCAGCCCGGCCACCGGCTGCAGCGCCTTCAGCGCGAGCATGTTGGAAGCGACGAGGCCGCCCACCGTCATCCACTGCTGCATGACGGCGATGGCGCCGACGGTGACGACGATCACCGAGAACACGGTGAGCAGCACGGTGGTGCCGTCGCGCGCGGTTTCGATCTGGCCGTTCTTGCCGAAGCTCTCGCTGAGCCAGGCGTTGTAGGTCTGCTGCCAGACCTCGATGGTCGGGCCGTCGTTCGACTGCGCCTTGAGCGTCTCGCGCGCATGGCAGATCTCGGAGGTGATGCGATCGAGGCCGCGCCCGCGCAGCACTTCTTCGACGCGGCCGGCGCGCACTTCGTCGGCCCACCACCAGGCCAGGAACGCCATGATGGCCAGGAAGGCCGCCACCACGGGCAGCACCGGCAGCGCGACGATGCCGATCACGATCAGCGCGAAGATCGCCATCGGCAGGTCGAAGATCGATTGCGCGAGCCCGCCGGTGACGGTGCCGCGCACCGCGCCCACGTCGCGAAAGAACAGCTGCCAGGACGAGGCCGGCCGCGCCTCGAGCGCGCGCAGCGGCCGCCCGAGCATGGAGTGCAGCAGCGCGCCCGACACGCCGTGGTCGACGGTGGCGCCCGCGTTGCGTAGCAGGCGCGAGCGGCGCGTGCGCAGCCAGAACTCGATGCACAGGAAGAACAGGATGCCGCTCACCAGCGCGGCGAGCGTGGAGACGCCGCTGCGCGAGAGCACGCGGTCATACACCTGCAGCAGGAAGATCGAAGGCAGCAGCCCGAACAGGCTGATGGGCAGCGACAGCCAGGCCGCGCTCTTGACGAGCGGGTAGGCCGCGCGAAACGCATCGTTCAGCGCACCGGCATACGGACTGGCGCCGGGGACTTCCGGCCTGTCGGCAACCAGCTGGCTGGGCAAGAGGAACTTGATCATGGAAAAAGACCGATCCGTCGGGCAACGACGCCTGCATCATTATCAACTGTTACCCGACTGTTACAAGGCAAAAATTCGCCTCTGACGCCTCTCAGCATCGGTGGGTGCGAACCTGCGCCGGACCGGTCGTTTCCGCGCCGCGCGCTCCTTGCGGCGCGGCGTTTTCCCTGAGCGTGCAATTCATCGTTTTGTGGGCATGGCTGTGGGTCGCGGTGCGGCCGGACGAGCCCGGCAGGCCTTCGGCAAAAACGAGGGCGATGTTGGCGCACAGCAGCATGAGCAGCACCCAGGCGCACAGCAGCTGCAGCCAGCCCAGCCACCAGCGCCGCGGGGGTACCTCGCGTTCGGATTCATAGGGGATGTGGACCAATGCGTTCCATCTCATGGCAGTGCTTTCAAGACCCGGGCCAGCCGGGAAAGACCGACACCCGCGGAGCTTTTCGCCAGCACCCAGTCGCCTGGTTGCAGCAGCCCGCCGAGTGCGGTGGAGAGGTCGGACACATCGACAAACCAATGGGAGCGGACCTTGGTGCGGATGCGCGTGTGAAGCGCCCGCATCAAAGGTCCGCACAGGAGCACGCGGTCAGGTTGCGACGCCAGCAACTCGGCCTCCAGATCGAGGTGATGGCGTTGCGCCGCGGGCCCCAGCTCCTGCATGTCGCCCAGGATGGCCACCCGGCGCGCAGGCTCGCAGGGGGCTTGTGACAGCAACTCAAGCGCCGCCCGCATCGAACTCGGGTTGGCGTCGTAGGTTTCATCGATCAGCTTGAAGCTCCCGCCGCCGATGTGAATGGTGTGCAGCGCACCGCGTCCGCCCGGCGGCTCGAAGTGCGCAAAGGGTTCGACGGCCGCGGCCAGCGGCAGGCGCAGCGCCTGCAGCGCGGCCAGCGCGGCTACTGCACTCGCGCCCATGTGGCGGCCCGGCGCGTTCAGGCGCAGCTGGAAGGGCTCGCCGGCCACCTCGGCCTGCACCTCGCCGTGGTCGAAAGCGAGCAGGCGCACGTCGGCGTCCTTGTGCTCGCCGTACGTCACGATCTGCAGCTGGTGCGCCATCGCGGCTTCGGCGAAGGTGGCGAACTCGGGCATGTCGCGGTTGAGCACCACGCGGTCGCCCGCAGCCATGGCCTGGAACATGCGGCAATCGAGCCGCGCGGCGGCCTCCGACGGGCCGCGGTGTTTCTGCGACGCGGCCGACAGCCCCGTCACCACGATGAGCGACGGCCGCATCAGCTGCGCCGAGGCCGGCATGTGCGAGGTCCCCATTTCGAGCACCCAGTACGCGGCATGGCGCGGCATGCAGGTGAGGTTCCATGCGATGCCCGACGGCAGGCTGATGTTGCCTTCGGGCTGCGCCACCTCGCCCCACACGGTGAGCGCGCCGGCCAGCATGGCGGCCACGGTGCTGCTGCCCGCGCCGCTGCCCAGCACGCCGCACACGCGGCCGGTGAACTCGGTGCGCGCGTGGTCGCCCAGCTCGAGCACGGCCTGCAGCACGTTGGGCACCTGCAGCACGGGCACGCGCTTGTCCAGGTGCGGCTTGGGGTCGGTGCACAGCACGGCCGCGGCCGGCTGCAGCACGCCCTTGAGCGTGACGGCGGCCAGCGGCGTCTTCGAGGGCCGGGCCTGGTGTTCGAACACGACGCGGCCCTTGCGCATGAAGGTGCGCTGGGTCACGCCGGTGGCGCGCCAGCCGTCTTCGGGCTTGACCACCCACTCGCCGCCGGTCACGCGCGCCATCTCGCTGGCCGTCCAGACCGCGCCGTCGTCGCGCACGCCACCACCACCGCCGCCGGGGCCCGCGCCGCCGGGCTGGCTGCGCCGGTCGAGCAGGTAGCGGTGGTAGGCCGCGAAGCCCGTCACGTACTGCTCGACGTCGTCGATGCGCACGCGGAACGAGTGGTGCCGCACGAAGAAGGCGCCGACGACCGTGGACGGCCGGCGGAAGTACATCGCCATCTCGGGCCAGAAGAAGCCGTTGAGCAGGTAGTGCGCGCGGTAGTCGAGCGCGCGGTAGAACTTCTCGGTGTCCAGCTCGTCGAGCAGGTGCCGCATGGCGGGCATGCTCTCCAGCCGCTGCAGCATCTGCTGCGCCGCCAGCATGAGGCTGAGCAGCGTGGGAAAGGTGGTCTTGCGGTCGAGCACGAAGTCCAGGTAGCCCGCCACGTTCTGCAGCCCGAAGCGGAAGTAGCGCTCCTGCGGGCTCCACTGCGTGAGCTCGTTCACGCAGCCGCTGAGCCAGTGGTCGTGCGACTGCCAGTGCTGGCTCGCAATGAAGTGGTCGAAGGCTTTCTCGACCGCGGCCAGCCAGCGCGGATCGCGCGTGAGGCCGTACAGGCGCATGAGGCCGAAGGCCGCTTCGCCGTCGTAGAAGATGACGCGCGAGGCCTGCTTGAGCGACAGGTCAGCCGCGTGCAGCACGTGGTCGAAGCGCCCGCTGGCCGGGTCCTGCAGCGCCACGATGCCCAGCGCGAGCTTCTCCAGCAGCGGCAGCCAGTGGCGCGTTTCCATCAGCTCGCAGTAGCGCACGAACATGCGCACGCAGGCCGCGTTGCCGCCCAGTCGGATCTCGCCGCCGGTGTCGACCAGGTAGGCCACCTCGCGGCCGTCGGGCAGCGTGTAGTCGCGGATCAGCGCGTCGGTGAGGTGGTCGATGGCGCGGTCGATGGCCGCGCGCAGCGTGTCGTCGCGCGTGAGCTCCCAGGCCTCGAGCATGGCATGCACGGTGCCCGCGTGGCGCATCGCGTCGTAGGTCGGGATGCGGCGGTCGAAGCACGGGAAGTAGCCGTACACGAACAGGCCGTCGCTTTGCATCTGGCGCGCCAGGTACGACGAGCCGCTGCGCACCAGCTCGAGCACCGCCTGCGGGTTGAGCGCCGGCAGCTGGCGGCGGCCCGCGTCGAGCCCCGTGCCCACGAGCTTGTGCACCACGCCGTCGGGCTGGCAGAACACGCCGACCGTGGCCAGCAGGTACACGGTGCGCTCCGACGACTCTTCCAGCGGCAGCGTGCGCTCGAAGCGGGCCTGCGCATAGACGTCGAAGTTGCGCACGTTCACCACCGAATGCGCGATGGTCGAATCGCCGCACAGCATGGCGTTGGCGTTGAGTTCCTGCTCGGTGAAGGCGAAGCCGAAGTCCTGGTCGAAGGCCAGGCCGAGCCGGAAGTAGTTGCGCTTGACCGCGGTGAGCTGGGTCTTGAACTGCGTCCAGTCCATGGGACTGGCGCCCTCGACCCAATCGATGCGCAGCCAGGGCGAGACGATGCCGCGCTCGCGCACCCATCGCTCGACGAGGTCGGCGCCTTCGCGCCAGGCGGTCTCGAAGTCGTCGGCCCGCGCATGCACGACGTGCGCACGCTGGGAGCCGTCGCTCACCGAGAAGAAGAGCGTGAAGGCCGGGTACGGGGCAGGCAACGCCGCGCACACGGACACCAGGCGCTCGTGGCAGGCGTGGAGCTGGTCTGAGAAGGACATCATTCGGCCCCGGTCGAATGCGGGCGAAGGCCGGTCGCGTCCGTCATCTGCTCTCGCTTGAATGACGTGATCGCGGACCGGAAGCCGCCCGTGAAATCATCGCGTGCTCCCGATTCAGCGGTAGCTGAACTCGGCGCGACGATTGAGCTGATGGCCCTCCTCGGTGGTGGCAAGCGATGCGGGCTTTTCAATGCCCCAGCTGACGGCTTCGATGCGTTCGCCCGGCACGCCCATCTGCGTGAGCATGCGCTGCACAGCCTCGGCGCGGCGCTGGCCGAGCGCGAGGTTGTACTCGCGGCCGCCGCGCAGGTCGGTGTGGCCTTCGATCACGACCCGGCTCGCCGGCCGGTTGCGCATGTAGCCCGCGTGCGCCTCGACGATGCTGCGGTCGCCCGTTCTGACGTCGTACCGGTCGAAGTCGAAGTAGACGATCTTGGCCGGTGTGTTCGGCGGCGGCGGCGGGGGTGCCGGCTCCACCTTGGGCACTTCGCGCACGCTCTTGTTGGAGTAGTAGTAGGTCGCGTCGTCGCGACCGCCCTTGGGCGGCACACCGCAGGCAGCGAGGCTTGCGCCCATTGCCACGAGGGCCAGTATCCGGAAATTCTTGTTCATGACGGTCCTTTCGCGGGACGGGCCGCTGACGGCCCGTCCCTGTCTGCTTGCTATCGAGGTTTCCCTTCCTCCTTCTTCGTGTCCTTGGATCAGCCCAGCAGGCCGTGCAGGATGTTCGTCACGGGTGCCAGGGCACCGCCGGCCGGGCTCTGGTCGAGCAGGCTGGTGATCGGGGTGAGCACGTTGTCGAGCACCGGGGCCACCGTGTGTTCGACGGTGTCCAGCACACCGGTCACGACCGCGGCCACCGGGGCTGCCGGCGTGCCGGCGAGGATGTCGGTCACCGGTTCGACTGCGTTGGTCACGGTTTCGACCACCGTCGAGACCACCGAGCCGGCCGAGCCGTCGAGGATGCTCGTCACCGGTTCCAGGATGCCGGCCACCGGTTCGGCGCCACCCGTCAGGCCGCCGAGCAGGCCGCCCACGAGGCCATCGGCACCGAGCAGGCTGCCGACCAGGCCGTCGTCACCGAGGACGCCACCGAGCAGACCGCCTTCGCCGCCGCCGAGCACGCCGCCCAGGAGGCCGCCGTCACCGCCGAGGACCCCACCGAGCAGGCCGTCGTCGCCCAGCACGCCGTCGAGCAGGCCACCGGCGTCGCCGCCGGTCACACCGCCGAGGACACCGCCCAGCAGGCCGTCGTCACCGAGGACGCCGTCGAGCAGGCCACCGGCGTCGCCGCCGGTCACACCGCCGAGGACACCGCCCAGCAGGCCGTCGTCACCGAGGACGCCGTCGAGCAGGCCACCGGCGTCGCCACCGGTCACACCGCCGAGGACACCGCCCAGCAGGCCGTCGTCACCGAGGATGCCGTCGAGCAGCCCGCCAGCGTCGCCGCCGGTCACGCCGCCGAGGACACCACCGAGCAGGCCGTCGTCGCCGAGGATGCCGTCGAGCAGGCCGCCAGCGTCGCCGCCGGTCACGCCGCCGAGGACACCGCCCAGCAGGCCGTCGTCACCGAGGATGCCGTCGAGCAGGCCGCCAGCGTCGCCGCCGGTCACGCCGCCGAGGACACCACCGAGCAGGCCGTCGTCGCCGAGGATCCCGCCGAGCAAGCCGCCGTCGCCACCGAGGACGCCGCCCAGGAGGCCGTCATCACCCAGCACGCCGCCGAGCAGGCCACCGTCACCGCCGAGGACGCCACCCAGAAGGCCGTCGTCGCCGAGGATGCCGCCGAGCAGGCCACCGTCGCCGCCGAGGACGCCACCCAGGAGGCCGTCATCACCCAGCACGCCACCGAGCAGCCCACCGTCACCGCCGAGGACGCCGCCCAGGAGGCCGTCGTCGCCCAGCACACCGCCGAGCAGACCACCGTCGCCGCCGAGGACACCACCCAGAAGGCCGTCGTCGCCGAGGATGCCGCCGAGCAGGCCGCCGTCGCCACCGAGGACGCCACCCAGAAGGCCGTCGTCACCCAGCACACCGCCGAGCAGACCACCGTCGCCGCCGAGGACACCGCCCAGGAGGCCGTCGTCACCCAGCACACCGCCGAGCAGACCACCGTCACCGCCGAGCAAGCCGCCCAGCAGGCCGTCGTCACCCAACACGCCGCCAAGCAGACCACCTTCACCGCCGAGGACGCCACCCAGGAGGCCGTCGTCACCCAGCACGCCACCGAGCAGACCGCCTTCACCGCCGAGCAAGCCGCCCAGCAGACCGTCATCACCCAGCACGCCGCCGAGCAGGCCACCTTCGCCGCCGAGGACACCACCCAGGAGGCCGCCCTCGCCGAGCACGCCACCCAGCAGACCGCCTTCGCCGCCGAGCAAGCCGCCCAGCAGGCCGTCATCACCCAGCACGCCGCCGAGCAGGCCACCGTCGCCGCCGAGGACACCGCCCAGCAGGCCGCCGTCGCCACCCAGCACGCCACCCAGCAGGCCATCGCCACCGATCAGGTTGGCCACGCCGTCGGTCACGAAGTCGACCTGCGTGTCCACCGCGTTCAGCAGGCCGTTCGTCGCGCCGGCGCCGAGCAACTGGTCGACCACCGGGCTGACCAGGCCGCCCACGCCGTCCGTCACGTCGTCGACGAGGCTGTCGGCCGGGTCGAGCACGTTCGGGTCGTTCGGCGTGAAGCTGGAACCGAGCACCGGGGCCAGCAGGCCGTCGACCGTGTCGGTCAGGCTGTCGGTCAGTTGCGAGACCGGGGCCAGCACGTCGCCCAGGCCGAGGTCGCCGAGCACGCCGTTGTTCAGGCCGTTCACCAGCCCGGCCACCACGCTGTCGGCCGGGTCGAGCAGGGCCGCGCCGGTGCCGGGGGTGCCGCCACCGCCGATGCCGCCGAGCACGCCGCCCAGCAGACCGCCGACGAGGCCTTCTTCACCGAGCAGGCCGCCCACGGGGCCGTCTTCGCCCAGCAGGCCACCGACCACGCCGTCCGGTCCGAGCAGGCCGCCGACACCGTCGCCGCCGAGCAGGCCACCCAACGGGCCGTTGTCGCCCAGCAGGCCGCCGAGCAGGCCGTCGTCACCGAGCAGGCCACCGATGGGGCCGGTGCCGCCGAGCAGACCGCCGACCAGGCCGTTGTCGCCGAGCACGCCGCCCAGCACGCCGTCGCCGCCGAGCAGGCCGCCGATGGGGCCGGCATCGCCGAGCAGGCCACCGACCAGGCCGTCGTCACCCAGCAGGCCGCCCAACGGGCCGTCGCTGCCGAGCACACCGCCCAGCAAGCCGTCGTCGCTCAGCAGGCCGCCGACGAGGCCGTCGTTGCCGAGCAGGCCGCCGATGGGGCCGCCTTCGCCGATGACACCACCGAGCACGCCGCCCAGCAGGCCGTCGTCGCCGCCGAGCAGGCCGCCCAGCGGGCTGTCGGCGAGCAGGCCGGAGATCGCGCCGTCCTGGCCGAGCAGGTTGTCGATGAGGCCGCCCTGGCCGAGCAGTTCGCCGGTGAGGCCTTCCGAGCCAGCCAGGCCGGCCAGTGCGCCGTCGCCGCCGAGCAGGCCGCCCACGAGGCCGTTGTCGCCCAGCAGGCCGCCGATCGCGCCGTCGTCGCCGAGCAGACCGCCCAGCAGGCCGTCCGCGCCGAGCAGGCCGCCGGTCAGGTTGCCGACGGCGCCGTCGCCGAGCAGGCCGCCGACGAGGCCGTCTTCGCCGAGCACGGTGTCGAGCAGGCCACCGACGGCGGTGTCTTCACCCAGCAGGCCACCGACCAGGCCGTCCGGTGCCAGCAGGCCACCGACCAGGCCGTCTTCGGCCAGCACGCCGGCCACGAGGCTGCCTTCGCCGAGCACGTTCTCGAGCAGGCCGCCGAGCGCGCCGTCGTCGCCCAGCAGCTGGTCGGTGACAGCGCCCAGGCCGAGCGCGTCGGTGAGGCCGCTGACGATGCCGTTGTCGCCGACGAGGTTCTCGAGCCCGTTGTTGAGCGCGTCGGTCACGTAGTCGACCTGGCCGAGCAGGCCGTCCAGGATGGCACCGGCGGCGCCGGCACCGAGCAGCGGATCGAGCACCGGGCTCAGCGCTTCGCCGAGCGGGTCGGTGATGCTGCCAACGGTGTCGTCGATCGGGTCGAGCTGGTTCGGGTTGTTGGCCTGGAACTCTTCGCCGAGCAGCGGAGCGAGCACGTCGTCGACGACGTCGGTCAGGTCATCCACCACCCCCGCCACCGGGGTCAGCGAGCCACCAAGGCCGAGCGCGTCATCCAGGCCGTCGACCACGCCACCCACGATGCCGTCGGCTGGGTCGAGGAGGTGGTCGGCGTCTGCGTCGGAGTCGCTGTCAGAGTCGGAGTCGGAGTCGCTATCCGAGTCCGAATCAGAGTCGCTGTCCGAGTCAGAGTCTGAATCCGAGTCACTGTCCGAGTCGGAATCAGAGTCGCTATCCGAGTCGGAGTCAGAGTCGCTGTCCGAATCCGAATCCGAATCCGAGTCAGAGTCCGAATCAGAGTCGCTGTCCGAATCCGAGTCGCTATCGCTGTCGGAGTCGCTGTCCGAGTCGGAGTCAGAGTCCGAATCGCTGTCCGAGTCCGAATCGGAATCCGAGTCGCTATCCGAATCCGAATCCGAATCCGAATCCGAATCCGAGTCAGAGTCGCTGTCCGAATCCGAGTCGCTGTCCGAATCCGAGTCGCTGTCAGAGTCCGAGTCGGAATCCGAATCCGAATCAGCGTCCGCATCGGACTCACCGCCCGGGCCGCCCACGAACAGCGGGAAACCGGTGGTGCCACCGTCGCCGCCACCGCCGCTCAGTGCAGCACCCAGCGCCGCGGCGCCCAGGGCGCCCAGGGCGAATTCACCGAGGCCGATGCCGCTGCCGGCCGCGGTCTTCTTGGTCACTGCCAGAGCGGCCGCATCGGCGTCGCTGTCCGGCGGGGTCACCTGCAGGTCGCCCGAGGCGACGTCCACATTCACTTGTTCGAGGCCGCCGGGCAGCTTGGTCGAGCCGATGGTCGCATCGGTGCCACCGGTGAAGACGCCGGCCAGCGGCGCCTTGTTGGAGGCCGATCCGGGGAACAGCACGTTGGCCTGGCCGCCGTCCGGCACGATCACGCGGTCGCCGGCCATCAGGGTCTGATTGCCGTCCACCGGAATGCGGACACCCTCGCGCATCACTGCAACGCCGGGCGTAGCATTGGACAATGTGCCCACGCTGGGCGACGCCACGGCCGCAGGCGCGGCGGAGGCGCCGGCGCTGATGCCCGGCGTGCCGAGCGGCGTGACGGTGGCTTGGGCGAGAACCACGGGCGCGCCAGTGGCGGCGAGCCCTTCGGTCGAAACGGTCGATGCTTGTGGAGCGGTCATGGCAGCCTCTGTGACAAAAGATGCATCTACAGGGGCAACTTGCGTGCCGCTTTTCCGCCGCCGTGCCAACGCCGCGCCATCGGCGCTTCAAGTGATTGATTTGTATGGATATTTTTCTGAAAACCGCGCAGCGCACCGACCTCCGAAACAGCCCGTAAGGAGGTCAATTCGCGATTCGTTACGTAACGATGTAACGCCTCGTACCCGGAACGCCGGGCATGTCGCGCGCACTTTCCACAGCCCTGGCGCCCACGCCGCGCCACCCGCTTTTTCTCTTTCCTTCTTCTCTCTTCTATATATGTTCAATCCCTCCCAGGAAGACGTGCGCCGCTTCTTCTGCGACGTGTACGCCAAGCACCGGCAGGGCCTGCCGATGGAGCCGCTGGAGACCATCGCGGCCGGCTGGATCGACGAGCACCCCGAGTACCACGAGGACCTGGTCGACGCCGATGCGGCGGTGGCGCGGGTCTACGACGGATCGAACGGCCGCGAGAACCCGTTCCTGCATCTGTCGATGCACCTGTCGATCAGCGAGCAATGCTCCATCGACCAGCCGCGCGGCATCCGCCAGGCCGTCGAACTGCTGGCCGCGCGCCGCGGCTCGCTGCTGCATGCGCACCACGAGGCGATGGATTGCCTGGGCCAGATGATGTGGGAGAGCCAGCGCGCGGGGCGCCCGCCGGACGGCGATGGCTATGTGGCCTGCGTGCAGCGTCGCGCAACGAAGGACTGACGAACTGTCAGCCGGTCGCGCGCGGGGTGGTTCCCTTTCGCGCCGGCAACGCCCCCTGCGCCTTCGCCGCTTCGCGCAGCAGCCCCGCCATCGCGGCGCGCAGCGGCGACGGCTCGGCCTCGCTGCGCTGCAGGAGGCCGACCGGCTCCTCGGTGCCGGTGGTGTCGATCGGTAGCCGCACCAGGCGGCCGTCGGCCAGCTCGCTGCGGGCAGCGCCCAACGGCGTGATCCACACCGCATCCGACACCGCCACCAGCGCGCGCGCCACCGCCACGTCCAGCGTCTGCAGGGCATTGCGCGGCAGCGCGAGGCCGCGCGCCGACAAAAAGCTCTCGGTGTTGTGGCGCGGGATCGTGCCCTCGCCGTACACGACCAGCGGATAGTCGAGCACCGCCTGCACCGGCGCCGGCTTGAGCGCGAGCGGGTGGCCGGCGCGCACGGCGAACACCAGCGGCTCGGTGTGCAGCAGCTCGAAGCTCAGGCCGCCCATGAGACGCGGATCGCTCATGCGGCCGACCACGAGATCGAGTTCACCGGCGCGCAGCTCGTCGAGCAGCACGGCGTTGGCCGCGCTCTTCACCAGGATCTGCACCGCCGGCCAGCCCTCGCGCAGCCGCGCCAACGCCACCGGCAGCAACGCGGGCGCCACGCTCGGCAAGGCGCCGATGCGCAGGCGCTCGATGCGCCCGCCCGCGGCCGGCGCCACGGCCTGGGCGCTGGCGTCGAGCGCTTCGAGCACGCGCAGGGCGTGGGCCAGCAGCTGTTCGCCCGCCGGCGTGAGGCCCTGCACGCCGCGGCGACCGGCCTGGCTGCGTTCCACCAGCCGGGTACCGACCACGGCCTCGAGCTCCGACAGCGTCTTGGACACCGCCGGCTGGCTCAGCGCCAGCCGCTCGGCCGCGCGCGCCAGGTGGCGCTCCTGCGCGACCGCGACGAAGGCGCGCAGGTGCCTCAACTGCACGTTGCGCACGAAATCCTGGCGAAGCTCGGCGGGAGAATTTTTCAATGCCTTCTGGTTATTGAAACTGGAACAATCTTCAATTTACATCATTGATTGCGACTTCTACAGTGCGGGCTTCGGATTCGTCCCACGACAGGAGACAACGTACATGACCAAGACCAGCGGCGTTCAGCCCACCCTCACCCCGCGCGACTGGGACGCCCATCCCAGCTACATCTACCCCGGCTACAAGTCGACCGGCAAGCGCGGCCCGCAGAAGCCGCTCATTCCGCTGAAGGCCTCGCTCGGCGAGCTGCAGCAGCCGGTGTACGGCCACGACAGCATCGGCGAGTTCGACCACGACCTCACGCGCAACGCGCGCGTCAACGGCGAGCCGCTGGGCGAACGCATGATCCTCACGGGCCAGGTGCTCGACGAGCGCCGCCGTCCGGTGGCCAACACGCTGGTCGAGCTGTGGCAGGCCAACGCCTCGGGCCGCTACGTGCACAAGGTCGACCAGCACGACGCCCCGCTGGACCCCAACTTCCTGGGCGCGGGCCGCTGCCTGACCGACAGCGAAGGCCGCTACCGCTTCCTCACCATCAAGCCCGGCGCGTATCCCTGGGGCAACCACCCGAACGCCTGGCGCCCGCAGCACATCCACCTGTCGCTGTTCGGCCAGAGCTTCGCCAGCCGCCTCGTGACGCAGATGTATTTCCCTGGCGACCCGCTGCTGCAGTACGACCCGATGGTCACCGGCACGCCCGAGCGCTACCGCAACCGCCTCATTGCCGACTTCAGCCTCGACATCACCGAGGAAGGCTACGCGCTGGGCTACCAGTTCGACATGGTGCTGCGCGGCGCCGATGAAACGCCGTTCGAGAACCGCTGAAAGGAATTCCCCATGCCATTGATGACCGCACAGGAAGCCGACTTCGGCCAGACCCCCTCGCAGACCGTGGGCCCCTACTTCGCCTACGGCCTCACCGCCACGCAGTACGGCTACAACTTCAACCAGCCCTTCGACGCCGTGCTGGCGCTGGACACCGCCAGCGGCCAGCGCATCCGCCTCGAAGGCCGCGTGATCGACGGCGACGGTAACCCGATCAATGACGCGCTGGTCGAGATCAGCCAGCCCGACGGCGAAGGCCGCTACCCGCAGACGCCCGACGAGGCGCGCGCCCTGGGCTTTCGCGCCTTCGGCCGCGTCGGCACGGGCACCGACGCGCAGAACCGCTTCGTGTTCCACACCGTCAAGCCCGGCGCCGAAACGCCCGGCGAAGCCCCGCACATCAACGTGATCGTGCTGATGCGCGGCCTGCTGCTGCATGCCTTCACGCGCGTGTACTTCAGCGACGAGGCCGAGGCCAATGCGAAGGACGCCGTGCTGCAGAGCGTGCCGGCCGATCGCCGCCACACGCTGATCGCCGAGCGCGTGGAGCAAGGCGGCGCGGTGACGTACCGCTTCGACATCCGCATGCAGGGCGCGGACGAGACGGCCTTCTTCGACGTCTGACCCCCGGGAAAATCCGGACGAAAAAAAGCCCGCATCAGCGGGCTTTTTCTTTGGAGCACCAGTCTTGCGGACTGGCCCTGCTTACTGGGGCGCGTGATGCAGACGCGATTCAGGCACGACCTTCAGTTCGCCGGGCAGCGAGCTGATGTAGGTGGCCAGCGTCTTCAGCTCGGCGTTGGTGAACTTCTTGGGTTCGACCTGCGCGGCCATCACGGCGTTCGAACGGCCCAGGTGGGGGTTGTTCTTCACACGGTACGACTTCAGCGCCACGAACAGGTAGTCGGCGTGCTGGCCGGCCAGCTTGGGCACGGTGCCGTCGTTCGGCGTGTTGAAGTTGGCGCCGTGGCACTTGGTGCAGCTGTTGTCCTTGTCGCGCGCGATGAGCGCCTGGACGTTCTCGGACGCGGCCTTGGCCGGTGCGGCCGGCGGTGCATCGCCTTCCTTCACGCCCAGCTGGCTGTAGTAGGCCGAGAGGTCGGCGATGTCCTGTTCGGTGAGGCTGTCGGCGATGGCGCGCATCGTCGGGTGCTTGCGGTCACCGCCCTTGTATGCGGTGAGCGCGGCCGAGATGTAGGTGGCGCTCTGGCCCGCGATCATCGGCACCTTGTGGATCTCGGGGAAGCTCGCCTGGTAGCCGATGATGCCGTGGCAACCCACGCACATCTGGACCTTCTTGGCTCCGTCCTGGGCCTTGCCAGTGACTTGTTGGGCTTGGGCCGAGACCGTCACGCAAGCGACAGCAAGGGCAAACATCGTGGTCAACAACTTGTTCATTTTGCGCGCACAATCTCGTGGAGATACAGTTTTTCGAATCAACATTCGATTATATGCAAGGGTCCCACGGGAACCTCGCGCGGGCTGCACAAGAGACTGCGCAATGCAGATCGAGTGTGTTCTTTTCTCCACCCTGCCTCCGCTCCACTCATGAAATTCAAGGGCTCAGACAACTACGTCGCCACTCAGGACCTGATGCTGGCGGTCAATGCGGCCATCACACTCCAGCGCCCCCTGCTCGTCAAGGGCGAGCCCGGCACCGGCAAGACCATGCTGGCCGAGGAAGTGGCGCAAGCGCTCGACATGCCGCTGCTGCAGTGGCACATCAAGTCGACCACCAAGGCGCAACAGGGCCTGTATGAATACGACGCCGTGAGCCGCCTGCGCGACTCGCAGCTGGCCGACGTGGACGGCGGCCAGCGCGTCAAGGACATCCAGAACTACATCGTCAAGGGCGTGCTGTGGCAGGCCTTCACGGCCGACAAGCCGGTCGCGCTGCTGATCGACGAGATCGACAAGGCCGACATCGAATTCCCGAACGACCTGCTGCGCGAAATCGACCGCATGGAGTTCTACTGCTACGAGACGCGCGAACTCATCCGCGCCAAGCACCGTCCGCTGGTGTTCATCACCTCGAACAACGAGAAGGAACTGCCCGACGCCTTCCTGCGCCGCTGCTTCTTCCACTACATCAAGTTCCCCGATGCCGAGACGATGAAACACATCGTCGCCGTGCATTTCCCGGGCCTGAAGCAGGAGCTGCTCACGTCCGCGATGAAGACCTTCTACGACGTGCGCAACCTGCCCGGCCTGAAGAAGAAGCCCTCGACCTCCGAGCTGCTCGACTGGCTCAAGCTGCTGGTGGCCGAAGACATTCCGCTCGAAGCCCTGCAGAGCAAGGACGACAAGGTCGCCGTGCCGCCGCTGGTGGGCGCGCTGCTCAAGAACGAGCAGGACGTGACCCTGTTCGAGAAGCTCGTCTTCATGCAACGCAACAACCGCTAGGCCATGAGCCGGCAACCGCATTCCACCCGACAGCTGATGAAGCTGGGCATCGCCCAGGCGGTGCTGTTCGTGGTGGGCGCGCTGATCGGGCGCGGGATCGGGCTCTTGCTCGGACTCGACGCCTTCGGCACCGACAGCAAGTACGGCACGCGCGAGATCGTCGGCATTGCGCTGATCGGCCTGGGCGGCGGCGCCGGTGCGCAGGCCGCGCGCGCGTGGTACGTGCACAAGTACGGCGACCCGCGCGGCTGAGCCCCAGATCCCCCGAGACCTGCACGGAGACACGGAGAGTTTGCACATGGCGTTCGTCGAACCCGTCACGCTGAAGGCCCGCGGCCTCGCGCTGGTGCCGCTGGCACTCACCCACGAAGACGGCCTGCGCGCCGCGGCCGCCGATGGCGCGCTGTGGAAGCTGCGCGTCACCTCCGTGCCCGAGCCGCAGGACACGCGTGCCTACATCGAGACCGCCCTGAAGACGGCCGACCGCTTCGCCTTCGCCGTCACCGACGAAGCCACCGGCACCGTGCTGGGCAGCACGAGCTTTCACGACATCCTTCCGGGCGTGAAGCGCGTCGAGATCGGCTACACCTGGTACGCCGAGCGCTGCCAGCGCACCCACGTCAACACCACCTGCAAGCTGCTGATGCTCACGCACGCGTTCGACACGCTGGGCTGCAACGTGGTGGGCTGGCGCACCGACAACTTCAACTTCGCCTCGCAGCGCGCCATCGAGCGCCTGGGCGCGAAGAAAGACGGCGTGATCCGCGGCCACGTGATGCGCCGCGACGGCACCATCCGCGACACCGTCATGTACAGCCTGCGCGCGGGCGAATGGCCCGAGGTGAAGGCCCAGCTGCAGTACCTGCTCGACAAGCCGCGCGGCTGAACGAAACACAAGGAGCGCTCCATGCTCATCGACTTCTTCTACACCCTGCGTTCGGCCAAGCTGCCAGTGTCGGTCAAGGAATACCTCACGCTGCTCGAGGCGCTCAAGTCCGACGTGGTGGGGCCGAACTCCGACGGCGCCTACGGCATCGACGACTTCTACTACCTCTCGCGCACCGCGCTCGTGAAGGACGAGAAGCACTACGACAAGTTCGATCGCGCCTTCGCCGCCTACTTCAAGGGCGTCGAGATGCTCACCGACTTCACCAAGGAAGTGCCGCTCGACTGGCTCAAGAAGACGCTGGAGCGCGAGTTCACCGCCGAAGAAAAAGCCAAGATCGAGAAGATGGGCTGGGACGAGCTCATGGAAACGCTCAAGAAGCGCTTCGAAGAGCAGAAGGAGCGCCACGAAGGCGGCAGCAAGTGGATCGGCACCGGCGGCACCTCGCCCTTCGGCAACGGCGGCTACAACCCGCAGGGCATCCGCATCGGCGGCGCGGGCAAGAACCGCAGCGCCGTGAAGGTGTGGGACCAGCGCGCCTACAAGGACTACGACGACACGCAGGAACTGGGCACGCGCAACATCAAGGTCGCGTTGCGGCGCCTGCGCAAGTTCGCGCGCGAAGGCCACGAGGAAGAGCTGGACCTGGACAACACCATCCACTCGACCGCCGCCAACGCCGGCTACCTCGACATCAAGATGCGGCCCGAGCGCCACAACAACGTCAAGGTGCTGCTCTTGATGGACGTGGGCGGCACGATGGACGAGCACATCCAGCGCGTCGAAGAACTGTTCTCGGCCGTGAAGACCGAGTTCAAGCACCTGGAGTTCTACTACTTCCACAACTGCGTCTACGACTTCATGTGGAAGAACAACAAGCGCCGCTTCTCCGAGAAGTTCGCGACCTGGGACATCCTGCGCAAGTACAACAAGGACTACAAGCTGATCTTCGTGGGCGACGCCACGATGAGTCCTTACGAAATCTTGCAACCTGGCGGCAGCGTCGAATACAACAACGAAGAGGCCGGCGCCGAGTGGATCCAGCGCCTCACGCACACCTTCCCCAAGTTCGCCTGGATCAACCCCGAGCCCCAGGGCGTGTGGCAGTACCGCCAGAGCATCGCGGTGATGCAGCAGCTCATGTCCAACCGCATGTACCCGCTCACGTTGCGCGGCCTCGAAGAGGCGATGCGCATGCTGTCCAAGTAACCCGCGGCCCCGCACAAGTGGGGGGCAGCCGCCACACGGGTGCTGTCAGAATGCCCCCATGGTCAGGGTGGCATCCGTTCTTTCGCCGGCGTTGTGGCCGGCTTTGCTTTTTTCCGGCGTCCTGCTTTTGCAAGGCTGCAGCCTGCTGCCTAAAAAAGAGGCGGCGGACACGGGTGCGTCCACCGCGGGCGTGGTGCGCAGCGGCGACAGCAACGGAGACACCGCCAAGGACGACGACAAGGCCAAGGCCGACGGCCGGCGCAACGCCTTCACGGTCGACGTGCGCGGCCCCGAGACCGAGCGCGACTACCTGGCGCGCCACCTCGAAATCCAGCGCTACCGCGAGCTCGACGACCTGGGCGTGACCGAGGTCTCGCGCCTCATGGTCGCGGCCGAGGCCAATGCGCGCGAACTGCTGGGCACGCTGGGCTACTTCACGCCCACGCTCACGCTCGAACTCAACGAAACACCCGACAGCACCGAGGCCCCGCGCGAGGTCGTCATCACCGTGGCGCCCGGCGAGCGCACCAAAGTGTCGACCGTGCAGATCCGCTACGCCGGCCAGATCGCCAACGACCCCAGCGCCGAAGCGCAGCGCGACGCCATCCGCACCGGCTGGGCGCTGCGCGCCGGCGAGCCCTTCACGCAAGGGGCATGGGACGACGCCAAGACCACCGCGCTGCGCAGCCTCACGGCCAAGCGCTTTCCCACCGGCAGCGTGGAGATCAGCCGCGCCGAGATCGACGCCGACCGCCACGAGGCCCGACTCGGCGTGACCTACCAGTCGGGCCCGGCCTACAAGTTCGGCCCGCTGGTGCTGCGCGGCGTGGAGCGCTACGACGCCGACGCCGCGCGCCGCATCGCGCGCCTGCCCACCGGCACCGACTACGACCAGCAGAAGCTGCTCGACGCCCAGCAGCGCCTGGCCAGCAGCGGCTACTACGACTCGGTGTTCCTCACGCTCGACACCGACAGCCACACCCCGCTGGCCGCGCCCGTGATCGCGCAGCTGCGCGAGGCGCCGCTGCAGAAAGTGGTGATGGGCGTGGGCTTCACCACCGACAACGGCCCGCGCCTGTCGATCGACCACACCCACAACCGCATGCCGCTGCTCGGCTGGCGCGCGGTGTCGCGGCTCTCGCTGGACAACGACATCCAGTCGCTGGGCACCGAGTGGAACGCCGTGCCCGACGACCGCGGCTGGCGCTGGTTCGCCGGCGGCGAACTCAAGAGCGAGCAGTCGGGCAGCTACGTGGTCGACAGCGGCCGCCTGCGCGGCGGGCGCAACAAGTCCAGCGACCACATCGATCGCAGCTACTTCCTGCAGTACGACTACGCCCACAACCGCGGCACCGACGCGCCGCCCTCGGCCTCGGCCGTCACCGCCAACTGGGGCTGGACCGGGCGCTACTTCGACGACAACTCGGCGCCCTCGCGCGGCTACGGCCTGGCGCTCGAGGTGGCCGCGGGCTACACGCTCACCGGCCAGCAGGTGCCCTTCACGCGCACCTACGCGCGCTGGCTCGGCGTGCTGCCGCTGGGCGCGGCCGAGGACAAGAACGCCCGCGCGCGCCGCAGCCGGCTGCAGATGCGCCTGGAGGCCGGCGCCGTCGCGGCCAAGGACAGCGCGCAGATCCCGTCCACGCTGATGTTCCTCACCGGCGGCGACACCACCGTGCGCGGCTACAGCTACAAGCAGATCGGCACCGTGCGCGCCGACGGCAAGACTGTGTCGGGCCGCTACCTCGGCGTGGCCAGCCTCGAATGGCAGCGCCCCTTCGTCTACAAGGACAAGCTCACCGAATGGGAGAGCGTGGTGTTCGTGGATGCCGGTGCCGTGGCCGACAAGCCCGGCGAGCTCAAGCCCAAGGTCGGCGTGGGCGTCGGCGCGCGCTGGCGCAGCCCGGTCGGCCCGGTGCAGGCCGACCTGGCCTACGGCGTCGACTCGAAGAAATTCCGCCTGCACTTCCGTCTCGGCTTCACCTTCTGACCCGCTTCATGCCGTCCACGCCCACCACAGCCACGCCCCGTCCCCGCTCGCGCACCCGCCGCGTGCTGCGCGCGCTGGGCTGGACGCTGACGGGCCTGTTGCTCGTCGTGCTGCTACTCGCCGCAGGCACGTGGTGGTGGCTCGGCTCGAACAAATCATTGGCCTTCGCGCTCGCCCAGGCCGCACAGCGCCTGCCCGCGGGCCAGACGCTCGAGAGCCGCGACGTCACCGGCTCGCTGCGCACCGGCGGGCGCATCGGCTGGCTCAAGTGGCAAAGCGAGAGCCTCGCGGTCGAGGTGAACGACGCCACGCTCGGCTGGCAGCTTGCCCCGCTGTTCCAGCGCAAGGTGCAGCTCGGCGAGATCCACGCGGCGAGCCTGTCGATCGAGCGCCGCGGCCCGCCCAGCGACGCGCCGACCGAGCCGCTCACGCAGGTCGCGCTGCCCGTCGAAGTGGCCGAGGTGCCCTTCCGCATCGACGAGGTGCGCTGGGCCGGACCGCCCGCGCTGGAAGCCAAAGGCCTCGCGGGCCGCTACAGCTACCTCGGCGCGCAGCACGCGCTGAACATCGAAGGCGTCGACATCGCCGACGGCCACTACAGCGCCCGCCTGCGGCTGCAGGGCCCTGCGCCGATGGCGCTCGACGCGACGCTCGACGGCCGCGTGAAAGCCCCGCTCGCCGAAGACCGCCACATCGAGGTGCAGGCCAAGGCCTCGGTGAAGGGCACGCTGGCCGGCCCCGAGGCGCGCCTGCAGGTGGCCGCCGACCTGCAGCCCACCGAACCCGACGCCGAAGCGCCGATGGAAGCCAAGCTGCGCGCGCAGATCGCACCCTGGCTGCCGCAGCCCGTGGTCGACGCCAAGGCCGACCTGCGCAACGTCGACGCCGCCAGCCTCTGGCCCGGCGCGCCCCGGACCCGGCTCACCGGCACCGTCGAACTCGCGCCCGATGCCGCCACCGGCCCCGCCGCGTGGAAGGCCTCGGCCGACATCCGCAACGCCGTCGCCGGCCCGTGGGACGAACAGAAACTGCCAGTCGAGCAGGTCCAGGCCCAGGTCGGCTTCGACGGCACGACCTGGACCGTGCCCGAAGCCACCGTGCGCGCGGGCGGCGGCCGCATCGACGCCGAAGGCAGCTGGAGCCCCGCGCCCTCGCCCTGGCAGGTGCGCGCCACCGTGCGCGGCGTGCGGCCCGGCGCGCTGTACAGCGAGCTGTCGGGTGCGCCCGTCGGCGGGCAGATCAGCGCACGGCAGGCCGAAGATTCCGACACCCTCGTCTTCGATGTGGCCCTTCGCGCCGAAGGCAACGGCGGCGCCGGCAGCAAGGCGCTGCCCGGCTTCGGCCTGGACCGCGCGCTGGCGCAGGGCCAATGGAAAGATCAGGTGCTCGACCTGCGCACGCTGCGCGTCGAAGCGATGCGCGCCAGCATCGACGGCAAGCTGCAGGTGCGCGTGGCCGAGCAGGCCGCCAACGGCAAGCTCGCCCTCTCGCTGCCGGGCGGCAGCGCGCAACTCGACGGCCGCATCGCGCCCACCACCGGCGGCGGCGACCTCCAGGCACGCATCGACGACGCCGAAGCCATGCAGCGCTGGGTGCAAGGCCTGCCGGGCCTGTCAGCTGTGTTCGCGAACGCCAGTGCCAAGGGCAGCGCCCGGCTCGACGCCAGCTGGCAAGGCGGCTGGCAGACCGTGCAGCGCCGCATCGAGAACCCCGGCGCTGCCGCGCGCGGCAACGCCGAGCCCAGCCTCAAGGCCGCGCTCGCCGTGCCGCGCCTCGATCTGACCCTGCCCGCTGCCCAGCCCGGCGGCGCGGCCACCAATGTGCAATTGCGCGCACTGCAAGCCGACCTCGCCGGCAGCATCGCCCAGGCCACGCTGACGCTCAAGGGCGAAGCCACCACCGGCACGCAGAAGCTGGCGCTCGACACCCGCGCCAGCGGCGGCCTCGCCAGTGCCAACCAGTGGCGCGCCACCCTCGCCAGCCTGCGGCTTCAAGCGCAGGACACCGCCACCGCGCGCCCCGGCCAGGGCCCCTGGGTGCTGGAACTGGGCCGCGAAGTCACGGCCACCGTGCGCGCCGCCGACAACCGCCTCGACGTCGAAGCCTCCGCCGCCGACGCCACCCTGCGCGGCCCGCTGCCCGGCACCGTGCGCATCGACTGGCAGCCGCTGCGCTTCAACCAGAGTGGCGCCGCGCCCAACCGCGTGTTCCGCCTGCAGTCCAAGGGCCAGATGCAGGGCCTGCCGATGGCCTGGGCCGGCGTGTTCGGTGCCAACGCCACGCTGAGCGAACTCGGCATCAGCGGCGACCTGCTGTTCAACGGCGACTGGGACATCGACGCCGGCGACACCCTGCGCGCCAAGGCCCGGCTCGCGCGCCAGAGCGGCGACATCCGCGTGCAGGCCGGCGAGGCCGCACTCGTCACCCGCATCACCAGCACCGGAACCGGCACCGCGAGCGAACGCACCATGAGCTCGGCCAGCGGCAAGAACGAGGTCAACGGCGTCGACGTCACCGCCACCCCGGCCGGCCTGCGCCGCGCCGAACTGCAGCTCGACGCGCAAGGCGACGCCGTGCGCGCCACCCTGGCCTGGGACAGCGAACGCGCCGGCTGCCTCGACGCCGAACTCGGCACCCGCATGCAGCAGCGCAGCGGCGGCTGGCAATGGGCCCCCGACGCGCCCCTGAACGGCACGCTGCGCGCCGCGCTGCCCAACCTGGGCGTGTGGTCCATGCTCGCGCCGCCCGGCTGGCGCATCGCCGGCACGCTCGACGCCAACGCCACCCTGTCGGGCAGCCGCACCGCGCCGCGCTGGAACGGCACGCTCGGCGCCGACCAGCTCGCGCTGCGCGCCCCGGTCGAAGGCCTCGACCTGCGCGACGGCCGACTGCGCGCCTCGCTCACCGGCGACCGCCTGGAAATTACCGAGTTCACGCTCAAGGGCGGCGCCGGCAGCAACGCGCGCATCGGCGGCCAGAGCGGCAACCGCAGCACCGCCGCCAGCGAAGCGCGCACCGACGGCGGCTCGCTCACCGCGCGCGGCGACCTCAGCTGGGGCAGCAACAACAGCACGACCAGCACCGGCATCCGCATGGCCCTGCAGGCCGAGCTGCGCGCCCTGCGCGTGCTGGTGCGCACCGACCGCCAGGTGTCGCTGTCGGGCAACCTGCAGGCGCGGCTGGACGACGGCCAGTTCAACGTGCGCGGCAAGCTCAAGACCGACCGCGCCGTCATCATCCTGCCCGACGAGACCGCGCCCAGCCTGGGCAGCGACGTCGTCGTGCGCTCGGCCGCCAAGGACAAGGCCGCCGCCGAGGCCGCGCAGCGCGAGTCCGCCAAGGCCGACGCCCAGGCGGCCAAGGCCGCCAAGCCCCAGACCGCCAAGCCGCCCGACATCGTCGTCACCTTCGACCTCGGCGACGACTTCGCCGTGCAGGGCCGCGGCATCACCACGCGGCTCGAGGGCGAACTCGAGATCCGCAGCACCCGCCTGGACGCCCCGCCGCGCATCACCGGCGAAGTGAAGACCGTCAAGGGCCAGTACCGCGCCTACGGCCAGCAGCTCGACGTCGAGACCGGCATCGCGCGCTTCAACGGCCCCTTCGACAACCCCGCGCTCGACATCCTGGCCATCCGCCCGAACATCGCGCAGCGCGCCGGCGTGCAGATCACCGGCTCCGCGCAGTCGCCCCGCGTGAAGCTCTATGCGGAGCCCGCGCTGTCCGACGCCGAAACGCTGTCATGGGTCATCCTGGGCCGCGCCTCGGCCACCAGCGGCGGCGAGTCGGCCCTCTTGCAGCAGGCCGCCCTGTCGCTGCTCGGCAAGATCGGCGGCACCACCACCGGCGGCAGCCTGGCCAGCCGCTTCGGCCTGGACGAACTCGGCTTCAAGGGCCCCGGCAACGGCGGCGACCTGCGCGAGTCGGCCGTCACGCTGGGCAAGCGGTTGTCCAAAGACTTCTACATCACCTACGAACGCAGCCTGGGCGGCACCTTCGGCACCCTCTTCATCTTCTACGACCTGACCAAGCGCCTCACGCTGCGGGGTCAGGCGGGGCAGACGAGCGGGGTGGACCTGATCTATACGGTGAAGTACGACTGAGGGCCGGGACACCCCAAGCTGGTAAAGTGCGGGCCGCGCTGCAGCAGCAGCGGCGCACACCGTCTTCGTAGTTCAATGGATAGAACGGGGTCCTCCTAAGACTCAGATACAGGTTCGATTCCTGTCGAAGGCACCAAGGGCCCCGGTTCACGGCGTCTCACCCGCCAGCGTGCCATTGGCGAGCAGCACACGACAGGCCGTACCTTCTCCTCCTTGAGCGCCGCCGCGGGCTAGCGGAGCTCGACTTGAACTTCTTCGAGCGTCTGCCTGATCACGCCGACTTACCGCAGAAGCCCAGAATTGCGGCGGCAACATCCGCAGCAGCTTCGCGTTGGGGAAAGTGTCCCACCCCCGGGAGCACGATGCGCTCATAGCGCCCCTGGAAGAACCTCTCCTTGCCAACGGATGTGTCCGGGTGATTGCATCTATCGGCTCCGCCATGCAGCACCAACGTCGGCAGCGAGAGCAAGGGCGCCGGATTCAGCACCTGCTGATCAGCTAGATAGGCTGGGGCACCGTCAGCAAAACCCCAACGATGCCGGTAGGAATGCAGAACTACAGCGCTCCAGTCTGGATTCTCGAATGCCGCGACAGCTTCCTCGAACTCCGGGTCGCTATACCAGCCCTCTGGAGACCATGTGTCCCACATCAGCCGAGTGAACGCGCGTGCATCTTGCTCGACCGCCTGCTGTCCACGAGGGGTTGCCATGAACCAGTGATACCAATAGTTCTGCGCCTGCGTGTAGCTGATCGTTTGCTTCGGATCGTTGGTGCCGTAGCCAACGGAAAGCAGCACCATCTCCGATGCGGCGTCAGCGCGCAGACCGCAGGCATTGGCCACGGCGCGTGCGCCCCAATCGTGGCCCACGAGTACAGGACGATCGACGCCGAGCGCGTCAATAAAGTCCAACAGATCTCGACCAAGTGCCGCAAGCTCGCCGCTGCGCTGCGTCTCCGGATCCAGGAAGCGCGTTGGACCGAATCCGCGTAGAGCGGGACAGAGAACGCGAAAGCCTTTATCGGCGAGCCGTTTGGCCACGATGGACCAAGTCTCTGGACAGTCGGGCCATCCGTGCACAAGCACGGCGGTTCGACTGCCAGCAGGGTTCCACTCTAAAAACCCGATTTCCAGCGTTGGCGTTCTAACCAGTGAGTATCTGTTCATCTTGCGTGTCCTGTGGGGTGGCGAAGCCCAAGGCTAGTTCCTCCTGACTTTCTGATTTGCAAATAATCATCTGGTATTGATCAAGATTTGCGATGAATCTAAAGTGCCGCAATGAACAACACTGCGCCCGTTTTCGACATCACGCTGCTCCGAACCTTCCTCGAGGTTGTCGACTGCGGCGGGTTTGGGTTGGCGGCCGAACAGCTGTCCTTGACACCCTCCGCCGTTAGTGGACACATCAAGCGTCTGGAGGTCTCGGCGTCAAGCTTGCTCCTCAAGCGCACCACCCGCAGCCTTCAGCTCACTCCTTCGGGGCATCTTCTCCATGCCTATGCTCGAAGCATCGTAGGTTTGGAGCGTGAAGTCCGAGCGAGGTTGAGCAGCCCCGCGGCTGGGAGGTTGAGGGTCGGGGCCAGCGAGGACTTCGCAGGCACCTGGCTAGCGGACGTGCTCCAGACCTACAAGCGTTGGAATCCCGGTTCATCGATCGAGCTGAAGGTCGGCATTACTTCGGACCTTGTGAAGTTGCTCAATCGAGGACGCCTCGACGTTGTATTCGGCAAGCAATGTGCCGACATCGGGGAGACGGGTAGCTTGCTGTGGGAAGAGGAACTCGTTTGGGCGTACTCATCGGATGAAGTGTTCGACTCCGAGCTCGACCTGGTGCTGGCCATGTTTCCCGAACCATGTGTGTATCGCGATGCCGCGATCACTGCCCTTACCAAGGCGGGGAAGACCTGGAGCGTGGGGTTTGAAAGCAGCAGCATGGCTGGGTGCCTCTCTGCCGCAAAGGCGGGATTCGCGGTGACGCCCGTTGCACTCAGCCAACTCCAAGACGGCCTACGCGCGTTGGGCGGTCCAGACGGTCTTCCCGCGCTCCCGCAAGTCCAGTTCTACGCCTTCACAAGGGCTGCGTCATCGGTTGCCGATGACCTGATCGCCTCGGTCACCTCGACCGGCAAGCGCCACCGCTTCTCTTCGTCTTTTCGACGGTAACGAGTGAGTCAGAGTTCGTCGGTGCTCCTGCGGAGGTAGCGTCAGGAAGCTTCCAGCCCGGCTTTCCTACGCGGTCGGCAACGCAGTGGCGGCGATGGCGAATGCGTACGAGCGAATGGCTCTGGGTGACATGGTCCGGTGTTCCCTGGTCTTGTGGTGGTGCCGCGCGATGCCAAGGCAGCAGCGCACTGCGTACGCCCCGCCCCGCGCAGGAAAAAGGCGCCCCTCTACGCCCCAACGGCGCGCCGGACTACTTTTGGATGCACCGTGTAACGGCATGCTGTCCTTCGTAGCAAGAGACAAGCAACAGGGGGCAAGCGATGAACAAGACCGAGGCCTTGGCGGCCATGGTGGAAGTGGCACGGATCGGGCGCGGCATGACGCCTGCCGATGCACTCACGCAGCTGGGCGAGCTGATCGCGCAGGAGTCGCCGGACGATCCGGCGCATGACGTGAAGGTCGAGAAGCTGCTGCGCCTCGGCGCCTGCATCTGGTCGCTGCGGCGCGGGGTGTTCCTGCCCGAGCCGCCCGGGCGCAGCGACGAAGCGGAGGCTGCGCCGGTGCCACGACCCCGCGAGATCGCACCCATCGGCACGGTGCCCGCGCGCGCATCGCACCCTGTCTCGCACCACCCGGTGATCCCGGCCCTGAGCACCTCGGTGCACTACGGGCTCGCGTCGGCCTTCACACCACCCGAAACTCCTCCACCACAAAGGCCGTGATCTCCGCCAGGAAGGTCTTGGCGTGCGCCATCGTGCGCTGGCCTTCGGGCGAGGCGAACGCGGCGTTCAGCGTGTCGGGGTTCTCGAACCACAGCTCGACGATGCCGTCGATCGGCAACTCGGCGTAGCCGCAGGGCGTGCCCTTCTCGAACTCGCGCGCAACCACCACGTTCTGGCGGTAGCCGGCCACGCCGGGCATGCGGCGCACGTGGTCGGCGTGCACCTTCCATTCGCGGCGGAAGTCTTCTTCCGACTGCGCGACCGGGCGTCGCAGGGTCGAGATGCGCTTGAGCATCGCCGGCCCCGCCGACGATGCGGGCGACGGCGGCGCGATGACCTCGGTCTGCTCGACCGTCACGATGTGCAGCCCGCCCAGGAAGTGGCGCTCGTCGGCGCGAATCTCCGCCGCCAGCTCGCCGGTGTTGAAGGCCGCGTCGGCCTGCGCCGCCGCATCGAACTGCAGCTGCGAGAAACCATCGAAGTCCCACGGTCCGCGTGCGAAGTCGATGCCGCGCTGCAAGCGGTCGGTCACGCGGTTCTGGCGGTAGGCGCGCAGCGTGGGCAGCCGCGCGACGAGCGGGCCGTGGCGTTCGCGCCAGTGGCGGCTGAAGGCCTCGTCGGTCCAGCCGGGCTGCTTGCGGATCAGGCCCATGCGCAGGGTCGTCGTCGTGGGTTCGGTCATCGGTCGGTCTCCTTGTGGGGTTGCGCGGTCTGCGCTTCGGCGCGCGCACGCGCCAGGCCGGGCGCACGCTTGGCGAGCCACACGCCGTGGCGCACGGGCCAGCGCTGGTACTGCGGATCGGCGCCGAGCGCGGCGGCCGCGTGGTGCGGCCAGTAAGGGTCGAACAGGGCTTCGCGGCCGAGCGCGACGAGGTCGGCCTGCCCTGCGGCGAGCACGGCCTCGGCCTGTTGCGCGTCGACGATCATCCCGACGGCCTGCGTGACCACGCCGGCCTCGCGCCGGATGCGTTCAGAGAAGGGCACCTGGAAGCCCAGGCCGCGCGGCACGGGCAGCGCGCGCGTCTCTTCGGTGAGGCCGCCGGACGAGCAATCGATCACGTCGACGCCGCAGCGCTTCAGCTCGCGCGCAAGCACCACCGAGTCGTCGAGACTCCAGCCGTCGAGCGTGCCGTCCACGGCCGAGAGGCGGCAGAACAGCGGCTTGCCGGTGGGCCATGCGGCGCGCACGCGCTGCGCGATCTCCAGTGCGAGCGACATGCGGTTCTCGCGGCTGCCGCCGAGCGCGTCGTCGCGGTGGTTGGCGTTGGGCGACAGGAAGCTCGCCACCAGGTAGCCGTGGCCGAAGTGCAGCTCGACCACGTCGAAGCCGGCCTGGTCGGCGCGCACGGTCGCATCGACAAAGCGTTGCACGACCTCGGCCATGTCCGCCGCATCGAGTGCGCGCGGGGCCGACCAGCCGGGGCCGGCCGCGAGCGCGCTGGGGCCCAGGCGCTCCCAGGGCTCTTCATCGGCCGCCATGCGCGCCGGGTCGATGGCCGCCCCGCCCTCCCACAGCGGCTCGCTGCCGGCCTTGCGGCCCGCGTGCGCGAGCTGCACGCCGATGGCGCTGCCTTGCGCGTGGACGAAGTCGACCACGGCCTTCAGCGGCGCGATCTGGCTGTCGTTCCACAGGCCGAGGTCGGCGGTGCCGATGCGCCCGCGCGGATCGACGGCGGTGCTCTCGGTGAGGATCAGGCCCGCGCCGCCGAGCGCGAACTTGCCCAGGTGCACCAGGTGCCACGGCGTGGCATGGCCGCGCTCGGCGGCGTGCTGGCACATGGGCGAGATGACGATGCGGTTGGCCAGCGTGAGCTCGCGCAGCTGCAAGGGCTGGAACAGCAGGGGAAGAGAAGAGTCAGGCATGTGAAGGAATCAAGGGGCCGGCGCAGCCACGGGCCGCGTGCCGAGCCAGGTGCCGCTCATCACCGCGGCAAAGCCGAACAGGTGCCACCAGGTGAGCACCTCGCCCAGCAGCAGCGCCGCGAACAGCACGCCGAACACCGGCACCCAGTAGAGAAAGACGGCCGTGCGCGCCACGCCGATGACGGAGATCGCACGGTTCCAGATGAGGTTGCCCGCGGCGGTGGCCGCGATGCCCGAGAACAGCACCAGTGCCCACGGCCACAGGCCGGGAAAGAGCTGCGCCGTGCCGAGCCGCGACGGCCCGAGCAGGGTGTGCATCACGAGCATGAACGTGCCGATGAGGTAGATGACCCAGCTGATCGACAGCGGATCGATCTGCCGCGCCAGCCGCTGCACGCCCACGCCGCCGACCGCGAAGCTCACCACCGACAGCGCGAGCATCAGGTCGCCGATGCCGGCGCTCGACAGCCCCGCGCCCGGGTGGCTCAGCACCACCGCAGCCACGCCCGCGAAGCCCAGCGCCACGCCCACCATGCGGCGCGCCGTGAAGCGCTCGCCGAAGACCAGCGCGGCCATCAGCGCCGACACCAGCGGGCTCAGCGCCATGATGAGCGCGCCGTTGGTGGCGGTGGAACGCAGCAGTCCCTGCGCGAACAGGATCTGGTTGCCGTAGACCATGAGGAAGGCGCAGCCCGCCGTCACCGCGAGCTGCCGCACCGTGAGCTTGGGCACGCCGCCGCGTCGCCACAGCACGATGGCACTCAGCGCGCAGCACGCCACGCCCATGCGCAGTGCTGCGAGCGGCAGCGTCTCGAAGGACGCGGTGAGCGCCTTCACGGCCGAGACGTTCACGCCCCACACCAGCATCGCGAGCAGCATCCAGCCCTGCACGGACGCAGGCGTGGCGCCGTGCGAGGGCGCGGGTTGGTTCACCTCAGCTCTCGAGCGCGTTCCACATTTCGATGTCGCGCTCCGCGGTCCAGATGCGCGGGTGCACATGGCCGGTGGCCTCGTCGTAGGCACGGGTCACGTCGAAGGGCATGCAGTGGTCGAAGATCACCCAGTGGCCGTAGGTCGGGCGCAGCGCGGCCACGGTTTCCTTGTAGATCACGTTGAGCGACTTGCCCTCGGCCACGCCGTTGTTCACCAGCGTGTAGACGTCGGAGATGAAGGCGCGCGTGGAGGCAATCGCCTTGCGCACGTCGGCGGCGTTTTCCAGCGCGGCGCCGCGGCCGGGCACCAGCTTCTCGAAGCCGAAGCCGGCCAGGCGGTCCAGCGTGGCGGGCCAGTCGCGGAAGTAGCAGTCGCCCGCGTAGGCGGTGCTCTGGTATTCGACGAGGTCGCCGGCAAAGCAGATCTTCTGGTCTTCGAGGTAGGCGATGGTGTCGCCCTTGGTGTGGCCGCGGCCGACCTGCGCGATCTTCACTTCGAGCTTCTTGCCCAGCCACACGCTCATCGTGCCGTCGAAGGTCATGGTGGGCCAGGTGAGGCCAGCGGGCACCGACTCGACGTTGCGGAACAGGCGCGGGAAGCGGCCGATCTCGCTGGCCTTGTCCTGCTCGCCGCGCTCGACGATCAGGTCGTAGGTGTCGCGGCTGGCCAGGATCTGCTCGGCGCCTTCCTTGAAGTACGCCGACGCGCCCAGCACGCGCACCGCGTGGTAGTGGCTCAGCAGCACGTACTTGATGGGCAGCGGCGTGACTTCCCGGATGCGGCGAATCACGTCCTGCGCCATCGCGGGCGTGGCCTGGGTGTCGACCACCATCACGGCCTCGTCGCCGATGAAGACGCCGGTGTTGGGGTCGCCCTCGGCGGTGTAGGCATAGGCGTTCTCCGAGAGGCGGGTGAACGAGACCTTCTTTTCTTCGAGGTCGGCCTGGCTGGCGAATTTCTTGGTGGTCATGAGTGGTCCTTTGATGTGAGCGATGAATTCAATGCGTACCGAGGTACGCGGACTTCACCTTGGGGTTGTCGAGCAGCTCGCGGCCGGAGCCTTCGAGCGTGATGCAGCCGGTTTCGAGCACGTAGGCGCGGTCGGCCACGCCCAGCGCCTGCTTGGCCATCTGTTCCACCAGCAGGATCGTGAGACCCGAGCTGCGCAGCTGGCGGATGGCGTCGAAGATGTCCTTGATGATGAGCGGCGCCAGGCCCAGCGAGGGCTCGTCGAGCAGCAGCAGGCGCGGCTCGCTCATGAGCGCGCGAGCGATCGCGAGCATCTGCTGCTCGCCGCCCGACAGCGTGCCGGACAGTTGATGCTCGCGTTCTTTCAAGCGCGGGAAGCGCGCGAACTCGCGCTCGATGGCGCGCTCCACGAAGGCCTTGTCGTTGCGGCGCGAGTAGGCGCCCAGCATCAGGTTCTCGCGCACGGTCTGGTCGGGGAACACGCCGCGCCCCTCGGGCGACAGCGCCACGCCCAGGCCCACGCGCTGGTGCGCGGGCACGTGCGTGCAGTCCTTGCCGTCGATGAGCACGCGGCCTTCGGCCACGGGCTCCAGCCCGACGATGCTCTTGAGCAGCGTGCTCTTGCCGGCGCCGTTGGCGCCGATGATGGTGACGACCTCGCCCGCGCGCACTTCCAGGCTCACGCCCTTGACGGCCTCGATGGCGCCGTACGAGACCTTCACCGATTCGATTTTCAACATGATGGTTTCGGTCCTTTGGCTCAGGCGGGCACGGCGGCCATGTCTTCTTCGTCGTCCACGCCCAGGTAGGCCTCGACCACGCGCGGGTTCGACTGCACCTCGGCGGGCTTGCCTTCGGCGATCTTCACGCCGTAGTCGAGCACGATCACGTGGTCGGAGATCGACATCACCAGGTCCATGTGGTGCTCCACCATCAGGATGGACACGCCGCACTTGCCGATGCGCACCAGCAGTTCGCCGAGCTCGGCGGTTTCCTGCGGGTTGAGGCCGGCGGCGGGCTCGTCGAGCAGCAGCAGCTGCGGCTCGGTGGCCAGCGCGCGCGCCAGTTCCACACGGCGCTGCAGGCCGTAGGGCAGGCTGCCGGCGGGCCAGTGCGCCAGGTGGCCCAGGCCCACGAGGTCGAGCAGCTGCAGCGCGCGCTCGCGCGTGGCGCGCTCCTGCTTGCCGGCCGTGGGCCAGGCCACGAGCGACGACAGGAAGCCGTTGCTCATGCGGCTGTGCCGGCCGAGCATCACGTTGTCGAGCACCGAGAGGTCGGCGAACAGGCGCAGGTTCTGGAAGGTGCGGCCCATGCCCAGGCAGCAGATGGTGTGCGCCGGCTGGCCCACGATGTTGCGGCCCAGGAAGCGGATCACGCCCGCGTCGGGTTCGACCACGCCGGTGAGCATGTTGATCATGGTGCTCTTGCCGGCGCCGTTCGGGCCGATGAGCGCATGGATGTGGCCGCGCTGCAGGCGGAACGACACGTCCTGCGCCGGCTTCACGCCGCCGTACGACTTGGTCACGCCCTGCACCACCAGCAGCTCGCCTTCGCCGCCGGGACCGATCCGGCCCGGCACGCCGTTTCCGGCCGCCCCTTCGCCGCGGTGGCGCGACTTGAGGAACCACTTGTTGAACAGGCCCACCACGCCGCCCGGCATCACGTACAGCGCGAACAGCAGCAGGAAGCCGTACAGGAAGTGCTGCGCCGAGGGCCAGCGCGCGAGCAGCGCGTCGGTCGCCGTGAGCAGCACCGCGCCCACGATGGGACCGTACATCGAGCCTGCGCCGCCGAACAGCACCAGGAGCAGGATGAAGATCGACAGGTGGAAGGTGATGAAGTCGGAGTTGATGTACTGGTTCTGCTGCGCCACGAGCGCGCCCGCGATGCCGCAGGTGACGGCCGCGACCACGAAGGCCATGACCTTGGCGCGGTACACGCGCACGCCCACCGACGACGAAGCGATCTCGTCCGCCTGCAACGACAGCAGCGCGCGGCCGAAGCGGCCCTGCAGCAGGTTGCGCAGCAGCAGGTGCAGCGCGGCGCTGAGCACGATGCCCAGGATCACCCATTGCACGCTGCTCAGCGGCTGGCCGTTCCAGGTCAGCGGGCGGATGCCGTAGATGCCCTGCGCGCCGCCGAACACGTCGGTCCATTCGCCCACGAGCTTCTCGACCACGATGCCGAAGGCCAGCGTGACCATCGCAAGGTACGGGCCCTTCACGCGCAGCGAAGGCAACGCGATGAGCACGCCGCACACGCCAGAGACAACCGCCGCGATCACCAGCGCGAGCCACGGGCTCAGCTCGGTGCGCGAGGTGATGAGCGCGACCGCGTAGGCACCGGCTGCGAACAGGCCGGCCTGGCCCAGCGATTTCTGTCCTGCATAGCCGACCAGCACGTTCATGCCGGCGGCGCACAGGTAGTAGACGCACATCATGAAGGCGATGCGCAGGTAGTAGTCGTTGCCGGACAGCGAGACCAGGCCGCACAGCACGGCCGCCACCAGCACCACGGCGGCGGGATGGGCGAGGCGCTTCATACCTTCTCCACCGTCGAGCGGCCGAACAGGCCCGTGGGCCGGAACGCCAGCACCAGGATCACGAGCGCGAACACCGCGACCTCGCGCCACTGCGCCTGCCACAGGTTCACCATCGACTCGAGCACGCCGAGCAGGAAGCCGCCGATGACGCAGCCGCGCGGGTTGCTCAGCCCGCCGATCATGGCGCCCGAGAAACCCTTGAGCCCCACGGTCAGCCCCATGAAGAGCGAAGCCTGCGCGATGGGCGCGAGCAGGAAGCCCGACAGCCCCGCCAGCGCCGAGCTGACGACGAAGGCGCCGATCATCATGGCGTTGGTGTTGATGCCCATGAGGCTGGCGACGTTGCCGTTCTGTGCGACGGCGCGCATGGCCTTGCCGATCATGGTGCGGTTCATCACGCGGTCGAAGCCGATCATCACGACCACGGCCACGCCCAGCGTGAGCAGTTCCTGCGGGCGCACGCCCACGCCGAACATGCGGATCACGGTGTCGCCCACGGGCGCGGGCACCACCACGGGCTTCGGGCCCCAGATGGCCAGGCCCACGCTCTGCAAAATCACGCCGAAGCCCAGCGTGCTCATGACCCACGCCATGCCCGGGCGGCCCGCGAACGGGCGCACGCCGAGCACGTAGAGCAGCCAGCCCAACAGGCCCATCACGCCGAGCGCGGCGACCAGCGCGAACAGCTGCGCGCCCGCGCCGGGCACGGCGTCGCCGAAGGTGGTGGAACTGAGCGGCTTGCCCAGCACGAGGAACAGCGCGCTCATGCCGATGAACGCGCCGGCCGAGACGAACTCGCCGTGCGAGAAGTTCAGCGTCTTGGTCGTCGTGAACGTGATGCTGAATCCGAGCGCCACCAGCGCATAGGCACCGCCGACGGCGAGCCCGCTGATGAGCGCCTGCAGGAGCGCTTCAACCATGGTGTGTATCTCCGTTGCGGAACGAGGCCGTGCCCCGTTCCTTTGTCTCAGACGTTTATTGCTTGAAGTCGGCCGGCTTGAGCGCACCGATCAGCGCGTCGCTGTAGGGCAGCAGCTTGCCGTCCTTCCAGCGGATCCAGACCAGGTCCTTGGCCGTCAGGGCTTCGTGGTTGGTCTTGCTGAAAGGCTTCTCGTAGGTCTTGAGCACCCCCTGCACCGGCGTCTTCAGGTCTTCGAGCGCGGCACGCACGGCGGCGCCGTCGGTGCTGTTGGCCTGCTTCATGGCCTGGGCCAGCAGCAGCACCGAGTCGTAGCCGTGCAGCGCGAACGAGAACGAGCCCGGTGCCTTCAGCTTGCTGCCGATGCGGTCGAACAGCTTCTGCTGCACGGGCGTGCGCGTCTCGCTCACGGTGCGCATGAAGATCGGCTTCTCGGCCAGCGCCTTGCCGGCCGCGTCGTAGAAGGTGATGTTGTCGGCCGCCCACGAGGTGAGCGTCAGCGGGAAGTAGTTGATCTTCTCCATGCTGCGCACCAGCTGCGCGATGGGCGTGCCCTGCGCCCACACCACCACGGTGTCGACGTTGGCGGCCTTCATCTTGCTCAGCTGCGAGGTCATGTCGGTGTCGCCGACGCCGAAGCGCTCGGTGGCCGCGATCTTGATGTCCTGCAGCTTGGCGATTTCTTCCATGTCCTTCAGGCCGCCCTGGCCGTAGCCGGTGGTCTCGGCCATCAGGCCCACGACCTTGGAGCCGGCCGTGTTGCGCTTCACGTAGGCCATGAGCGCGGCGACCTGTTCGCGGTCGACCATCGAGACGCGGAACATGTAGTTGTCGGCGCCGGCGCTCATCGGCTTGGTGATGTCGGTGCCCGAGCCCACGTTGCCCAGCACCGGAATCTTCTTCTGGTTGGCGATGTGCTTCCAGGCCATGGCGTTGCCCGAGTTGGTGGGGCCGAACACGGCGACGACCTTCTCGTTGTCGACGAGGTCGCTCATGTTCTGGATCGACTTCGGCGGCGCCGAGACGTCGTCGCGCGTGACCAGCGTGAACTTCCGTCCGAGCGCGCCGCCGGCGGCGTTCAGGTCGGCAATGGCCGCTTCCATGCCCAGCACCGCGGCCTGGCCGCTCTGCGCCGAGGGCGAGGCCGAGAGGTCGCCGTTGTAGCCGAGCTTGATGTCTTGCGCGTAGGCGCCTGCCGAGAACGCAGCGAAGGCCGCGGTCGCGAGCAAGGTCTTGTACAGACGGATCGTTTTCATTCTTTGTCTCCTGAAGGGTTGACGGACGGGGAACGGGAAATCGAAAAGGAAGAGCCGTGGCTCAGACGGCGAGGAAGCCGCCGTCCACCGGCAGCGTGATGCCGGTGACGTAGCGCGACATGTCGCTGGCCAGGAAGATCACCGGGCCCACCAGGTCTTCGGTCTGGCCGACGCGGCCCAGCGGGATGCGCGTCATGAACGACTCGAGGCGCTGCGGGTTCTCGCGCGTGGCGGCGGTCATGGGCGTCTCGATCACACCGGGTGCCAGTGCGTTCACGCGCACGCCGGCCGGCGCGAGCTCCTGCGCCAGCGACTGCGTGAGCATCTTGATGGCGCCCTTCGAGGGCGAGTAGCCCAGGCTCGCGGCCTGCCCCGCGTAGGCGGCGATGGAGGCGATGTTGATGATCGAGCCCTTCGTCTGCTTGAGCACGGGGATGAAGGCCAGCGTGGTGTTGAAGGTGCCATGCACGTTCACGTCGATGGTCTTCTTCCAGTTGGCCGCGGCGTTCGGGCTGCTGGTGGTCTCGCGGATGATGATGCCGGCGTTGTTCACCAGCAGGTCGACGTGGCCGACCTCTTGCGCCACGCGCGCGGCCAGCGCCTGGCAGGCCTCGGGCGCGGTGACGTCGAGCACGAACGACCAGGCCTCGCCGCCTTCGGCGCGCACCAGTTGTGCGGTCTCGGCCACGGTGGCTTCGTTCATGTCGGTGACGACAACGCGCGCGCCCGCCTGGGCCAGGCCGAGTGCAAGCGCGCGGCCGTTGCCCTGGCCGGCGCCGGTGATCAGCGCGAGGCGGCCTTCGAGCAGGCGCGGTGCGACGTGAGGAGGAAAGGGCATGGTCGGCTCCTTGGGTTGAATATCGGAACGGGGTCAGGCGCCGCGCGGCACGGCCACGGCTTCGCGCTGTTCGACGTGCAAGGGCACGGCCACTTCGGCCTGCGCGACCTGCAGGCCCGCGACATAGCCGAAGGTGAGCGCCGGCCCGAGCGTGATGCCCGCGCCGGGGTAGTTACCGCCCATCACGCTGGCCGCGTCGTTGCCGACGGCGTACAGGCCCTTGATCGGCTGGCGGTCGGCGTCGAGCACGCGGGTCTTCTCGTCGGTGACGAGGCCGGCGAAGGTGCCGATGTCGCCGATGACCAGCTTGATCGCGTAGTACGGGCCGTTGTCCAGCGGTGCCACGCAGGGGTTGGGCGTGACGTTGGCGTCGCCCTGGTAGCGGTTGTAGGCCTTGCTGCCCTTGCCGAAGGCGGGGTCGTCGCCGGTGCGCGCGCCCTGGTTGAACTCCTGCACGGTGGCTTCGAGCGCGGCGGGGGCGATGCCGATTTCCTTGGCCAGTTCGCCGATGCTCGCGCCGCGCTTGAGGTAGCCGGTCTTCAGGTGGCGGCCGATGGGCAGCGGTGCGGGCGCGACGCAGCCCAGGCCGTAGTCGCGCAGCGCCTTGTGGTCGCACAGCAGCCAGGCCGTGACCTCGGGCTCGCCCTCGCAGGCCTTGACCATCGCCTGCACGAAGTCGTGGTACGAGTTGCCTTCGTTGGCAAAGCGCTTGCCCTTGGGCGTGACCGCGATCACGCCGGGCTTGGCGCGGTCGATGAAGTGCGGCATGACACCCTTGCTGCCGTCGGGCCGCGTGGTGACCGAGGCCGGCACCCAGGCCGCGGCGTGCGGGATGGTGCCGTCGACGCGGCCGCCCACGGCTTCGGCCAGGCGCAGGCCGTCGCCGGTGTTCGTGGAAGGCGACGGCGAGTAGTGCTCCTTGCCGGTCGGTGCGTGCGGGAACAGCTGCTTGCGGCGCTCCACGTCGTAGGGGAAGCCGCCGCAGGCCAGCACCACGCCACGTTTGGCGGTGATGCGCACCAACTTGCCTTCGTGCTGCACCACGGCGCCCGAGACGCCGTCGTACTCGACCACGAGCTTCTTCACGGGCGACGAGAGCCACACGGGAATGTCCAGATCCATCGCGGCCTTGGCCAGGCGGCCGGCCAGCGCGTTGCCGTTGGTCAGCGTCATGCCGCGGCCGTGGCGCACCACGTCCAGGAAGTGGCGGGTCAGGCGCTTGGTCACGTACCAGAACGAGGTCGGCGACTTGAAGGCCCGCATGAAGTGTTTGATCTCGGGGCCCGAGCCCAACATCATCCCGAACACCGTGAGCTCGGGCAGCGGCGGCGCCAGGTGCTTGATGCGCGCGCCGAGCTCGCGACCGTCGAACGGGCGCGTGACCATCGAACGGCCGCCGGGCTGGCCGCCGGGCGCTTCGGCGTGGTAGTCGGGGAAGACGGCCGGCATGTCGAACTGCACGCAGGTGTTGCGCGTGAAGAAGTCGATGGCCTTGGGGCCCATGTCGAGGAAGGCGCCCACGCGCGCCGCGTCGAAGTGCGTCGTGGTCTCGTGCTTCATGTAGTCGAGCGCCGCGCCGGGCGGCTCATGGATGCCCTGCTCCGTGGCCAGGCGCGTGCCCGGAATCCACAGCCAGCCGCCCGAGCGCGCGGTGGTGCCGCCGAAGCGCGGCTCTTTCTCGACCACCAGCACCTTCAAACCCTGCGACGCCGCCGTGACGGCGGTGGCCATGCCCGACGCGCCGCTGCCGACGACGAGGACATCGCATTCCCACGTGTTCTGTTCCATCTCTGCCTCTGTTCGCTCTCGTGTTGTGTGTACGACTTAAGTTGCGGCGGAGTGTAGGCAGCGATGTTGATATGGTCAAGTCGTTTAGTTACTATCAGATGATCAGTCATCGTCGATTGAACACGACAATATCAGTAGAAACCCTGATGGCTATACTCGCTCCCACTCTCAACCCCCACGCCGGGCGCCCCATGGAAAAGCCAAGACGTGGCATTCAATCCGTCGAAATCGGAACGCAATTGCTGGTCGCGCTCGGCCGGCACGTGGCGCCCATGGCGCTGCGCGATCTCGGCAAGGCCGCGGGCGTGCCGGTCGGCAAGGCGCACCCCTACCTGGTGAGTTTTCTGAAGGTCGGCTTCGTGGTGCAGGACGGCACCGGCCGCTACGAGCTGGGCCCGCTGGCCCTGCAGCTGGGCCTGGCCAAGCTGCAGCGACTCGACCCGATCAAGGAAGCGTCGCCCCTCATCGAAGCGCTCGCCTCCGAGACCGAACAGAGCATCGCGGTCGCGGTCTGGGGCAACTTCGGGCCGACCGTGGTGCGGCTGGAAGAACCGATCCACCCGCTGCACGTGAACCTGCGCACCGGCACCGTGATGTCGCTGGCCTACACGGCCACGGGCCGGCTGTTCGCGGCCTACCTGCCGCCGAAGGTGGTGGAAAAAATGATGCTCGAAGACCTGGCGCGCACGCGCCCGGCCGACGGGCGCGGCGCCAGCGAAGAGCTGTCGAAGTCGCAGATCGAGGCGCTCCTGGTCGAGACGCGGTTGCACGGCATCTCGCGCACGCTGGGCCAGCCGATTCCGGGCATCGACGCCTTCTGCGCGCCGGTGTTCGACTCGACCAACAACCTGGTGCTGGGCATCACGGCCATGGGCCCCGAGGCCACCTTCGACAGCGACTGGAACGGCCGCGTGGCCGTGCCGCTGAAGGCCTGCGCACTCGAAATCTCGCGCCGCCTGGGCTTCGTGCCCACCGACGAAGCGGGCTGAACCGCTGGCCCGTGCCATGTAGGCAGGCGCTCACGCGCTTGGTTTGCCTTATCCCGCACGCGCGGGCCGCAGACGCGGCCACCGTAGAGGCCTACCTACCTCACGGAGACCGGTCATGAAGAGCATCATCCTTTGGCTCTGCGGCGTCCCGCTGATCGTGATCATCGGGCTGAAGGTGTTCGGCATTCTCTGACCGGCCACGCGCCACGACGAACGATCCCGCTTCCTCCTCACGGCGCTTCTTGCGTCGTTACAGCGCCCCTCCCGGGGCGCTTTTTTTGCGGATCGATCCGGTCAGTGCCGCTCAGTGGGTATCGCGGCGCAGTTGCTGCACGTCTTCATGCAGCGCATGCGCCCAGCTGCGGCGTTCGCGGCTGTACGAAGGCTGCGGCTCGCCGAAGCGCACGATGGCCAAGAGCGGCGGCGCGCGCAGCGTGTTCCACACCGAGGCCAGCAGGCTGTCGTCGTCGATGTAGCGCGGCGCCTGGCTGGTCTCGCCGGTGGCGGCATCGGCAAAGCGCAGCGCGGCCGGAATCACCGGCGCACCTGAGGAAATCGCGGCCTGCAGCAGGTTGGCGTGGAACGGCAGCAGCCCGCGCCCGTCGCTCGTGGTGCCTTCGGGGAACACGCCGATCAGGTCGCCGCCGCGCAGCGCTTCGGTCATGTGGTGCACGACGCGCATGGCGTCGCGCCGGCGCTCGCGCTCGATGTAGAGCGTGCCCGAGCCGGTGGACAGCGTGCCGATCACCGGCCACTGCTTGACGTCCGACTTCGACACGAAGCGCACATGGCGCGCCGCATGGATGGCGGTGATGTCGAGCCATGAGAGGTGGTTGCAGATGAGCAGCGCCGGCCCGTGCGCGGGCGGCTCGCCCTGCACGCGCAGCGTGACGCCCATGATCTGCAGCATGCGCGCCGACCAGGCCTGCACGCGCGCGTTGCGCTCGTCCTGCGGCAGGCGGGGGAAGGTGAAGCGGATCGTCCACCAGCCCGACAGCGCATGCGAGGCCGCATGCAGCAGGCGCCAGCCGGCCTTCAACGAGTGCAGCATCTGGACGCGGGCCCTCTTCTTCTTTTTGATGGCGTGCTGTGTGGCGGGCGGCTGTCGCTCAGCCGTGCACGACGCGACCGGCCACCAGCGTGTGGCGCGCGCGCCCTTGCATCGGGTAGCTGGAGAACGGCGTGTGCTTGCCCTGGCTGCGCAGCGCCTCGGGCACCACCTGCCATTCGAGCGACGGATCGGCGATGCACAGGTCGGCCACGCCGCCCTCGGCGATGCGGCCGATGCCGCTGGCCGCGTCGGCCGCGTTCAGCAGGCGCGCCGGCGCCGAGGTGACCACCTCGATGGCGCGCGCCAGGCCCGCGCCGCTGCGCTCGCCCCACTGCAGCGCGAGCGGCAGCAGCAGTTCGAGTCCGGTGGCGCCGGGTTCGGCTTCGGCAAAAGGCAGGGTCTTGGCGTCGGCCTCGACCGGCGTGTGGTCGGACACCAGCGCGTCGATGGTGCCGTCGGCCAGCGCGGCCGAGAGCGCGTCGCGGTCGCCCTGCTGGCGCAGCGGCGGGTTCAGGCGCGCGCGGCTGTCGAAGAAGCCGATGTCGGTGTCGGCCAGGTGCAGCGAGTTGATGCTGACGTCGCAGGTGATCGGCAGGCCCTGCGCCTTGGCCTCGCGCACCAGCGCCACGCCGCGGGCGCTGGAGATGCGGCACAGGTGCACGCGCGCGCCGGTGCTCTTCATAAGCTCGATGATGGTGAAGATGGCGATGGTCTCGGCCGCCACCGGCACGCCGCCCAGGCCCAGGCGCGTGGCGAGCGCGCCGCTGGCGGCCACGCCCTTGCCGAGGTCGCGGTCCTGCGGGCGCAGCCACACGGTGTAGCCGAAGGTGCTGGCGTACGACAGCGCGCGCTGCAGCACCTGCGTGTCGGCCAGCGGCACGTCGGCCTGGCCGAAGCCGATGCAGCCGGCCTCGGTGAGCTCGGCCATCTCGGTGAGCACGCCACCGGCCAGGTTGCGCGTGAGCGCGCCGAGCGGGAACAGGCGCGCGCACTGCAGTTTTTCGGCGCGGAACTTGAGCATCTCGACCAGACCGGGCTCGTCGAGCACGGGGTCGGTGTCGGGCGGGCACACGAGGCTGGTCACGCCGCCCGCGATGGCCGCGGCCATTTCGCTTTCGAGCATGCCTTCGTGCTCGTAGCCGGGCTCGCGCAGGCGCGCGGCGAGGTCGACGAGGCCGGGGGTGACGATGCAGCCCGTGGCGTCGAGGGTGCGCTCGGGCTTGAAGCCCGCCGGTGCGCGTCCGATGCCGGCGATCTTGCCGTCGGCGATGGCGATGTCGATTTGTTTGTCGGTGCTCGAGGCGGGGTCGACCACGCGGCCGTTGGTGATGAGGATGTTCATGCTTCGTTACCTGCCACGATGCTCATCACGGCCATGCGGACCGCGATGCCGAAGGTGACCTGCGGAAGGATCACGCTCTGCTTGCCGTCGACCACGGCGGAGTCGATCTCCACGCCGCGGTTGATCGGGCCCGGGTGCATCACGATGGCGTCGGGCTTGGCCAGCTGCAGCTTTTCCTGCGTGAGGCCGAAGGTCTTGAAGAACTCCTGCGACGAGGGCAGTAACGCGCCGCTCATGCGCTCGTTCTGCAGGCGCAGCATGATGACGACGTCGCAGTCCTTGATGCCTTCTTCGAGCGTGTGGCACACGCGCACGCCCATGCCGGCCATGTCGGCGGGCACCAGCGTCTTGGGGCCGACCACGCGCACTTCGGCGCAGCCGAGCGTGGTGAGCGCATGGATGTCGGAGCGCGCCACGCGCGAATGCAGCACGTCGCCGACGATCGCGACCGTGAGGTTCGAGAAGTCCTTCTTGTAGTGGCGGATCGTGTACATGTCGAGCAGCCCCTGCGTCGGGTGCGCGTGGCGGCCGTCGCCGGCGTTCACCACGTGCACGTGCGGCGCGACGTGCTGCGCGATCAGGTAGGGCGCGCCCGACTCGCTGTGGCGCACCACGAACAGGTCGGCGGCCATGGCGCTCAGGTTGGCGATGGTGTCCAGCAGCGACTCGCCCTTGGTGGCCGAAGAGCGCGCGATGTCGAGGTTGATGACGTCGGCCGACAGGCGCTTGGCCGCGATCTCGAAGGTGGTGCGCGTGCGCGTGCTGTTCTCGAAGAACAGGTTGAACACGCTCTTGCCGCGCAGCAGCGGCACCTTCTTCACCTCGCGGTCGCTCACGCTCGTGAAGTTGGCGGCCGTGTCGAGGATGTGCGTGACGATGTCCTTGGGCAGGCCCTCGATCGACAGCAGGTGGATCAGCTCGCCGTTCTTGTTGAGCTGCGGATTTCGCTTGTAGAGCATTACTTGTTGTCCTCCACCTTGAGGCTGAAGGCGCCGTCGTCGGCGCGCGCGAGGGCTAGCAATTGGGTGTCGGGCAGCTTGAGCGTCGTTGCCGCGAAGTCGGCTGCGACGGGCAGTTCGCGGCCACCGCGATCCACCAGCACGGCCAGGCGCACGCAGGCGGGGCGCCCGAAGTCGAACAACTCGTTGAGCACCGCACGAATCGTGCGGCCGGTGTAGAGCACGTCGTCGAGCAGCAGCACGTCGGCGCCGTTCACGTCGAAGGGCAGCGCGGTCTGCGCGCTGGCCGAGAGGCCGCGGCGCGCGAAGTCGTCGCGGTGCATGGCCGACGAGATGATGCCTGGGGCACCGGCCAGGCCCAGGTCTTTTTGCAGGCGCTCGACCAGCCAGGCGCCGCCGGAGGTGATGCCCACCAGTTTCGTCTCGGGGCGCATCAGCGCCTTCACGCCGGACAGCAGCGTCGTGTAGAGCGCTTCGGCATCGGGGATTGAACTCACGGGAGACTCCTCAAAAACTGTTCCAGGATGATGCAGGCGGAGGCGGCGTCGGCGTCGCGGGCGCCGGACGACAAGGCTTCGGTGGTGCTGTAGCGCTCGTCGACCTCGAACACCTGGAGATTGAAACGGCCGCGCAGCTGGCGCGCGAACTTCTGCGCGCGGCGGGTGTTCTCGTGCGGAGCGCCGTCGGGGTGGTAGGGCACGCCGACCACCAGGGCGTCGGGCTGCCATTCCTTGATGCGCGCCTCGACCTGCGCAAAGCGGGCGTCGGCGCCCTCGGCCTTGATGGTGGCCTGCGGGGTCGCCGTGCGCAGCAGCCGGTTGCCGCTGGCCACGCCGGTGCGCTTGGCGCCGAAGTCGAAGGCCAGGAAGCTCTGGAAATGCGCGGGAACGGCGGCGGGGTCTGGAACAGGAGCGGATGCAGGCGCGTCGGACATGACGTCGCTCATGCGTGGCCCGCGTCGGGAGACAAGGTCCAAGCCTCGAGCCCCAGCAGCATCAACGCCTTGTCGTAGCGCTTTTCCACCGGCGTATCGAAGATCACGGCCGGGTCGGCCAGCACGGTGAGCCAGCTGTTCTCGGCCAGTTCGGACTCCAGCTGGCCCTCGCCCCAGGCCGAATAGCCCAGCGAGACCAGCACCTTGCGCGGGCCGGCGCCGGTGGCCAGGGCCTCCAACACGTCCTTGGAGGTGGTCATTTCGAGCCCGCCGGGGATGGTCATGGTCGAGGCGTAGACCGATTCCTCGGGTTTCTCGGCCTGGGTGAACACCGGCTCGTGCAGCACGAAGCCGCGCTCGGTCTGCACCGGGCCACCCTGGAAAACGGGGGCCTCGCCCAGCTCGGGGCGGGCCAAGTGCAGCTCGATCTTCTCGAACAGCACCTTGAGGTTGATGTCGCTGGGTTTGTTGATCACCAGCCCGAGCGCACCGCGCTCGCTGTGTTCGCAGAGGTAAACGACGCTGCGGTTGAAAGTTTTGTCTTCCATCCCCGGCATCGCGATCAGAAAGTGATGCGTCAGGTTCATCGGGGCAGAATCGGCAGCCATATGCCCCCGATTTTACTGGCCGTCGACAAGACCTATCCCAAAGGGCTCATGTGGTTTCGCCGGGACCTGCGGGTGGACGACAACGCGGCGCTGTACCGGGCCCTGCGGGCCTGCCGGCAGGTGGTGTGCGTTTTCGTGTTCGACCGGGCGATCCTGGACGCCCTGCCCCGGGCGGACCGGCGGGTCGAATTCATCCGCGAATCGCTGGTGGAGCTCGAAGCCGAGCTGCGCGGCCTGGGCAGCGGGCTCATCGTGCGGCACGCGGTGGCCGCCGAAGAGATTCCGGCGCTGGCCCACACGCTCGACGTGCAGGCGGTGTTCGCCAACCGCGACGACGAGCCCGACGCCCTGGCGCGCGACGCCCGCGTGCTCGGCGCGCTGGCCAACACGGGCATCAGCTTCCACACCTTCAAGGACAGCACCGTCTTCGACCGCGACGAGGTCATGACCAAGGCCGGCCTGCCCTACACGGTGTTCACGCCGTACAAGCGGGCCTGGCTGGCGAAGGTGGATTCGTTCTTCCTGAAGCCGTACCCCGTGCGCAGCCACGCCGACGCGCTCGCCCCGCCGCCCCCGGCCCTGGGCGGGCCCGTGCCCACGCTGGGCGAGATCGGCTTCGAAAGCACCAACCTCCAGACGCTGGAGATTCCCACCGGCACGCGCGGCGCGGGCGCACTGTTCGAAGACTTTTTCGAGCGCATCGACCGCTACGACGAGGCGCGCAACTTCCCCGCCGTGCGCGGGCCCAGCTACATGGGCGTGCACCTGCGCTTCGGCACGGTGTCGATCCGGCAACTGGCCAGCGTGGCGCACCAGCTGGCGCTGCAGGGCAACAGCGGGGCCGCGACCTGGCTCAGCGAGCTGGTCTGGCGCGACTTCTACTTTCAGATCCTGGCGCACTTTCCGCATGTGCACGCGAACGGCGAGTCGAAGAGCTTTCGCCCCGAGTACGACAAGATCCAGTGGCACCACGGCAAGCACGCCGACCAGCTGTTCGACGCCTGGTGCGAGGGCCGCACCGGCTACCCGCTGGTCGACGCCGCGATGCTGCAGATCCGGCAGAGCGGCTACATGCACAACCGGCTGCGCATGGTGGTGGCGAGCTTCCTGTGCAAGGACCTGGGGCTGGACTGGCGGCGCGGCGAACGCTACTTCGCGCTGCACCTGAACGACTTCGAGCTGGCCTCGAACAATGGCGGCTGGCAGTGGGCCAGCTCGACCGGCTGCGACGCCCAGCCCTACTTCCGCATCTTCAACCCGGTGACGCAGAGCGAACGCTTCGACCCCGAGGGCAAGTTCATCCGCCGCTACCTGCCGCAGCTGGCGGGCCTGTCGAACGTGGCGATCCATGCGCCGTGGCTGGCCTCGCCGGTCGAGCTGGAGGCGGCGGACGTCAGGCTGGGCGAAAACTACCCGAAGCCCGTGGTGGACCACGCCGAGGCGCGGGAGAAGACCATGCAGCGCTATGCGGCGGCGCGGGCCAAGGCCCTGCAAAAGCCGTAACCAAGAAAAAAGGGCCCCGAGGGGCCCTTTTCTTTTGCGCGCCGATTGCCGGCGCTGCCGAAGCCGGTCAGGCCACCGCCAGCGCGGCCGGCTCGCTCGTGTAGGCACGCACCAGGCGCAGCAGTTCCTCTTCCGAGTACGGCTTGCCCAGGTAGTGGTTCACGCCCAGGTCGCGGGCGTACTCGCGGTGCTTCTCGGCGATGCGCGAGGTGATCATGATGATCGGCAGCTCGGCCAGGGCCACGTCGGCGCGGATGTTGCGGGCCAGGTCGAAGCCGTCCATGCGCGGCATCTCGATGTCCGACAGCACCACGGCCGGGCGCTCCTGCTGCAGCCGCTCGAGCGCCTGCAGGCCGTCGGCCGCGAGCGACACGCGATAGCCTTCGCGCTGCAGCAGGCGCTGCGTGACGCGGCGCACGGTGATGGAGTCGTCCACCACCAGCACGAGCGGAATTTGCGGCACCACCGGGGCAAAGGCGGCCGGCGTCTGCGGCGCGCCGGTGTCCACCGAAGCGGCATGCGTCGGCGCGGCCAGCGCGGCGGTCTGGCGCGCACGCGCCTGGTCGCCGTGCACCGCGGCCAGCGCCACCGGGTTGTAGATCAGCGCCACCGCGCCCGAAGCCAGCACCGAGATGCCGGCCAGGCCGGGCAGCCGCGCGAGCTGCGGGCCGAGGTTCTTCACCACGACTTCCTGGTTGCCCAGCACTTCGTCCACGTGCAGGGCCACGCGCTGCGCCGCGCTTCGCACGATCACCAGCGTGTTGTTCTTGGTGGCGGCGTGCTCGCTGCGGATGGAATGCTGCAGCAGCGCGCCGGCCCAGTAGAACGGCACCTGCTCGCTGCCGAAGGCGAAGCTGTGGTTCAGGTAGGCGGCCTCGAGGTCGGCACCGCTCACGCGCTGCACCAGTTCCACGAGGTTCGACGGCACGCCGATCGACACCTCGCCCGCGCGCAGCATCACCACGTGCGTCACGGCGGTGGTCAGCGGCAGCACCAGCTTGAAGGTGGTGCCCTGGCCCGGCGTGCTGTGCGTTTCGATGCGGCCGCCGAGCGCGGCGATCTGCGCGCGCACCACGTCCATGCCGATGCCGCGGCCGGCCAGTTCGGACACCTGCCCTGCCGTCGAGAAGCCGGGCTTGAAGATCAGCTCGGTGGCTTCCTCGGGCGACAGGTCCTGGTCGGGGCCGAGCAGGCCGAGGGCGCGGGCGCGTTCGGCGATGCGCTTCTGGTCGAGGCCGGCGCCGTCGTCGCGGAAGCTCACCGACACGTCGTTGCCTTCGTGGTGCAGGTCGATGACGATGAGGCCGCTGGCGTCCTTGCCGGCCTTCTCGCGCGCCGCCACATCCTCGATGCCGTGCGCCACGCAGTTGCGCAGCAGGTGTTCGAAGGCGGGCGTCATGCGGTCGAGCACGCCGCGGTCCATTTCGATGGAGCCGCCGACGATGTCCAGGCGCACCTGCTTGCCGGTGTCCTTCGAGGCCTGGCGCACCACGCGGTACAGGCGGTCGGAGATGCCTTCGAACTCCACCATGCGCGTACGCAGCAGGCCGCGCTGCAGTTCGCGCGTCTGGCGTGCCTGCACGCTCAGGTCGTCTTCCGTGGCCTGCACGGTCTTTTGCAAGGTGCGCTGCACGGTGGCCACGTCGTTCACCGACTCGGCCATCATGCGCGTGAGTTCCTGCACGCGGGTGAAGCGGTCGAACTCGAGCGGGTCGAAGCTCTGCTGCGAATCCTTGGCCTGTGCCAGGCGCGACTGCATCTGGCTTTCGGCCTGCACTTCGATGTCGCGCAGCTGCTGGCGCAGGCGGTCGAGGTTGCCCGTGAGGTCGGCGAGCGAGCCGCGCAGTTGGCCCAGTTCGGCCTCCAGGCGCGAGCGCGTGATGATGACCTCGCCGGTCTGCGCGACCAGGCGGTCGAGCAGCTGGGTGCGGATGCGCACGGCCTGGCCCGACGCTGCACGCAGCGGCGCGAGCAGGGCCGGCGCGGGGCGCGGCAGCAGGGACGACGGGGCTTCAGCGGCGGCTTCGGCGGAAGCCGCTTCGGCCTGGTCGTCGTTCGCCGACTCGCGAACCTCGGGCGCCGCCTGCACGCGCTGGATGGCGGGTGCGGTCGGGCTGGCGGTGGCGATCAGCTGGGCCACTTCGACCTGGGCGGCGTCGTCGGCCGCGCGCAGGGCGTCGAAGGTGTGTTGCAGCGTGTCCAGGCGGGTGAGCAGCTTCTCGATGTCGGCCCGCTCCGCCCCCTGGGAGCCCAGCAGTTCGATCTCGGACTCCATGCGGTGCGCGCGCTCGCCCAGGCGCATGGCGCCGGCCAGCCGGGCACTGCCCTTGAGCGTGTGCAGCGTGCGCAGCACCGAGGCGCGCGGCGCGGCGTCGTCGGGGTGGTGCGACCACTGGCGCAGCGCCTCGCCCAATTGCGGCATCAGTTCGGCAGCCTCTTCCTCGAAGATCGGGAACAGGTCGACGTCGACCGCATCGGCCAGGTCGATGGCGTCTTCGTTGTCGTCCAGTACCACGTCGGCAAAGGCGTCGTTGGCAACGACCTGCTTGGGCAGCAGCGTCTCGAAACGGGCCGCGGCGATCTCGGGCGGCATCGGTGCAGCGGCGATCTCGCGCAGCGCCTGCAGCGTGGCTTCGGACGGGTCGCGCAGGAAGCCGACCGCGAACTGGTGCAGCAGGCGACGCAGCTCGTCGGCCGCGGCGACCAGCACGACGCCCTGTTCGCGCGTGCCGCTGCCCTGCATCTGCAGGTGCTGCAGCGCCGATTCGAGCAGGCGGGCCATGCCCGACAGGCTGTGGAAGCCGACGGTGGCCGAGCTGCCGGCCAGCGAGTGGGCCAGCGCGATGGTCGAGTCGGGCAGGCGCTCGTGGGTTTCGAGCGCCCATTCGCCGACATCGGTCGCCAGCTGGCGGGACCATTCGTCAGCTTCGTTGAGGTAGACGTTGTACAGCGCGATGCCGATGCGCAGCGGGCCGATCACCTTGACCTGGTCTTCGGCGCTCGGCGCGATGGAAGACTCGGGTTCAGGAATGGCCTCGGCCAGCACGGGCTCAGGCTCCGACACGGGCTCCGGTTCGGCCATGACGGCGGCTGGCAGCTCTTCGACGACAACGGGGGCTGGGGCTTCGGGGGCGACTTCGATGGTCGCCGACACAGGATCCGGCTCCGGCTGCACTTCGACCGGCACGTCCAGCGCTGGCAGTTCTTCGGCCGCTTCGATGACCTCGACAGGTGCCATCGTCTCGGCGACAGGTTCTGCGGCAGCCAGCGGCAGCGGCTCGGGCGCCCATTCGAGATCGGGCAGGCCCGACGCGGTCGGCACCGTCGCTGCGATTTCCGGCGCGGGCTCGGGCTCGGCGTGCGACACGGCGGGCTCGGCCGGTGCATGCGTCTTCGGGGGCGCGAGGAAATCGAAATCGTCGCCGCTGGGCAGCACGTCGAGCGGCGCGGGTGCGGTGCTCTGCTTGCCTTCGAAGTCGAGGAAGTCGGTGGACGCGAAATCGTCGTCGGGCTCGGGTGTGACAGGCTTGGTCGGTGCGTGTGGCGCTTCTTGCGCCTGCTGCCAATCGGAGAAGTCCAACGTGGCGTCAGGGGCTGCGACATCTTGCGGCGTCAGCGACAGGTCGGGGAGCTCAGGCAGCTCCGGCAGCGCGATCGGCGCCGGCTCGGCGGCGATGTGGCGTGCGGCCACCGCGAGTGCTTCGGCATCGGCCACGCGCACCGGTGCGGGCACGGGCTCGCCAGCCAGCAGCGCGTTGGCCACGCGGCTGAACGGTGCCGAGTGCCAGGTGCCCGCATCGCCGGCAGCGATGGCTTCGACCCACTGGCTGAAATCGCGCAGCATGCGCTCGGTGCTCGACAGCAGCTCGGGCGTGGCATCGCGCTGGTCGGCCAGCCAGGTGTTGAGCACCTGTTCGAGCGACCAGGCGGCATCGCCGAAGTCGGTGAGGCCGACCATGCGCGAGCTGCCCTTGAGCGTGTGGAACGCGCGGCGCAGGATGGTGAGTTCTTCGGTGTCGCCGGGACGGTTGCCGAGCGCGGCGATGGCCGCCAGGCCGTTGCCCACCACTTCGCGGGCTTCGTCCAGGAAGATGTTCTGCAGGTCGTCTTCTTCGAGCTCGGTGACCTCGGTGTCGGGCAGCGCCGACGGGCCCGTGATCTTGGTGGTCCAGCTCTCGGCCTTGCGGCTGAATTCCTCCAGCGGCGACGGCTTGGTCTTGCGGTTGGGCGTGGCCAACGCGGCGAGCTTGGAGGCGATCTGCGCGTCGACCTCCTCGATGCTGAGCACGGGCTCGGCGGCCGGTGCGGCGGCGCCTTCGGCCGGGGCCGCGGCATCGATGGCCTGGCGGCCCATCAGCGGCTTGAGTTCACCGGCTTCGGCGTCGAACACGAACAGGCGCTTGGCCAGTGCGGGCTGGTAGCCCAGCATGTCGATGAGGAAACCGAGCGCGCCCAGGTTGTTGCCGAGCGCGTCGAAGGTGGCCATTTCCTCGACGGGCGAGCGGTTGACCTGCAGCATCTGCTCGACGTCGTCGCGCATGCGTTGCACGGTGTGCGCGGCCTGCTCGAGCCCCAGCACCGAGAACACGCCGCGCATCTGCATGAGCTGCGTGGGCACGGTGCGCAGCAGCGGCTTTTCGGCCGGGCGGCGGAAGTACTGGTCGAGCGACTTCTCGAGTTCGCTCAGGTGGCTGCGCAGCTCGTCGACCACGGTGCCCATGGTCTGGCGGTCGCTGACGCGGCGGTACAGGTCCTCCATCCACGGCTCGAGCGGCTCGGAACGGCCGCCGTCGCGCACGCGTTCGATGCGGCCGGCCAGCTGCAGCGTGCGGGCCGTGAGTTGCGGGTCGCTGGGGTCGAGGTCTTCGAGCGCGGCTTCGAGGTACAGCACCGAGGTGGCGACTTCCATCGCCAGTTCGGTGTCGGGCGGCTGGCCGGAACGCACCGAGGCGTCCACGGCGTGCGTCAGCGCCTGCACCATCGGCTGGCTCGGCGGGTGCAGCTTCAGCAGCGATTCGCCGAGTTGCGCGAAGGTGTCGGCCACCTGCCGCGTGCGCGTGATGTCGCCGCCCGAGAGCGCCGACCACATTTCCTTGGCGGTCTCGATGCGCTTGCGGGCCTGCGAGAGCACCAGCGGGTCGAAGCGGCCGAACTGCACCACGGTGTAGTCGACGCGCGGCTCCTGCGTCACGCCCCAGGCGCTGCGCACGGTGCGCAGCGTGGCGGCGTCGTCCTGCGCGCCGGGCACGGCCTGGGCGCAGAAGAAGAGCAGGTCCTGGCCGAGGCGATCAGATACGACGCTGTCGCCGCGCGCCAGCGTGGCGTACTGCAGCAGCACGCGCGAGGCGGCGCGCTTGACGTAGGTGTCGGCGGGAATCAGGCCGAGCGCAAGGGCTTCGAAAAAGCCCGCGGCCAGCGTCCAGAAGCTCGCGACGCGCGGCAGCAGCGCACCGCGCCCGAGCCCCAGGCACAGCGCATGCAGCCGCCGCGCGGCCTGCGCGTCGCCGCTCTTGACCAGCTGCAGCACCTCGCGATCGAGCCGCGAACGCACGGCCGGGTCATAAGCGAGCGCGGCTTGCGTGAGGGCAGGCTTGACCTCGACCCAGCGCCAGGCGGTGCTCCACAGGTCCGCCGGATGGACGCGCTCATTGCCGCCCAGCTCCAGCACGTCGCGGTACTGCGGGAACAGCGCCACCGACGACACGGCCTTGCCGGCCAGCAGTGCGCTGAGGAAATCGGTGACGGCAAAGCCGGCACGCTCGATCTTGTGCACGGCACTCTCGGTGCAGCGCTGCGGTTCGGCGATGAAGCCCTGCACCGCGAATTCGATGGTGCCGAGCACCAGGGCAGGCGAGCTGTGGCCGACCATCTGCAGCGCGCCGACGGCCTGGTGCAGTTGCTGGCGGGCCATCTGCAGCGGACCGCTCTCGGGCTCCGTGGCACTGCCCACGTCGCGCACGAAACGCCGCAGCGACTTGCCGACACCGTCGAGGGACTTCTGGATTTCTCCCAGCACCCAGGCCAGCGGCCCGAGGTCTTCGGTGGCCGGCATGTTGCCGGCAAGGGGGGCCGTGGCAGGGGTTTGAATCGACACGTGGTTGCTCGCCGTTCTTATCTATCTGTTGTCACGCGATCTTGAAACGGGCCACCGAGCGACGCAGTTCTTCGGCCATCTGCGAGAGCTCGCGCACCTGCTGGGCCGTGGTCCGCGTGCCTTCTCCGGTCTGTTCCGTCACCGCAAAAATGTGCTGGATGTTGGCGGCCACCACGTTGGCCGAATCGGCCTCGCGGGAGGCGGACTGCGAAATCTGCTCGATGAGGTCAGCGAGTCGGCGCGACACGCGGTCGATCTCGGACAGCGCGGTACCCGCGTTGTCGGACAGCTTGGCCCCTTCGACCACACCCTGCGTGGAACGCTCCATGGCGCCCACCGCATCCTGCGTGTCGGTCTGAATCGCCTTCACCAGCGCCGAGATCTGGCGCGTGGCGTCTGCGGAGCGTTCGGCCAGTCGCTGAACTTCTTCCGCCACCACCGAGAAGCCTCGGCCGGCTTCACCGGCGGATGCCGCTTGAATGGCGGCGTTCAGGGCCAGCACGTTGGTCTGTTCGGTAATGTCCGAGATCAGCTCGGTGATTTCGCCAATCTCTTGCGACGATTCGCCCAGGCGCTTGATCCGCTTGGAAGTTTCCTGGATCTGGTCGCGGATCGAGTTCATACCGCCGATGGCGTTCTGCACGGCCTGCAGGCCCGACGATGCGGCTTGCAGCGACTGGCGCGCCACCGTGGCGGACTCTTGCGCTTGCGAGGACACGCCGTTGATTCGCTCGGCCATGGTCAGCACCGACTGGCCGGTTTCGCGAATTTCGCGCAGCTGCTCGGTCGAGGCGGCGAGCAGTTCAGTCGAGGTGTTTTCCACCTGCGACGTCGTCTGCGCCACGCGGGTTGCCGTGTTCTGCACGTTGCCCACCAGCAAACGCAGTTCTTCCACCGTGTAGTTCACCGAGTCGGCGATGGCGCCGGTGATGTCCTCGGTCACGGTCGCTTCCTGCGTCAGGTCGCCTTCGGCCACTGTCTGCAGTTCGTTCATCAGCCGAAGAATGGCGGCCTGGTTGGCGTTGTTCACGCGGCCGGCTTCTTCAGACGCCTGCTCGGCAGCCAGACGCTCGCGTTCGGCGACGGCGGCACGTTCGCGGCCTTCGCGCACCTGCACGAAACCGATGGCGCCGGCCAGAGCCAGGGCGGCCAGCGACAGCACGAACAGCAGCACGATGGTGCCGGCGCCCAGGCCGGTGCGTGCCGAGAGCTTCTCTTGCAGTTCGCCCAGCGACTTACGCAGCGGCTCGCTGTCGGTCAGGATGGACGCCTGTGCTTCGCGCGCGGCCACCAGGCCTTGCAGGTTGCCCAGAATGGCCGAGGCCTGTGTACGCATCTGCTCGTAGGTCTTCAGGATGGCTTCGAGCTGCTGGCGCGTCTGCGGGTCTTTCGAGCCGGGGAAGCGCTGTTGCGCGTTGCCGTCGAGAAGGCCGCGGGTGGTTTCCTGGAAGGTGTTCAGGTCCTTGCCCAGCAGGAACACGGCGTCGGGGTTCACACCCTCGACCGTGAAGAACTCGTTGGTCGACTTGCCGATGCGCTGCGTCAGCATCACGAGCTGGCCGGCGGCCGAGATTTCGGGCAGCGTGGCGTTCTGCTGCATCTTGAGCGACGCGACGGTTTCCGTCATTTCGAGCAGCGTGGACGACTGCTGGTTGATGTCGCGCAAGGCGGCGCCCACCTGCGTCAGGATCTGGCGCTGGGCCAGCACGGCCTTGGCGCTCGCGTCGGCGCGGGCGACCAGCGGGTTGATCTTGTTCATCTCCTCGTCGTACTGGTTGCCGACGGCTTCCAGGCGCAAGGCGTCGTCGCCGGTGGTCAGGCCCTGCACGCGGCGCGAGAGGTCGTCGGCGCTGTCCTTCACTTCGACGAACGCCGAGGCGCTGCCGACGAGGGCCTGCGAGATCGACTTGGCCAGGCGCTGCGACTGCATCAGCGATTGGCCGGTGGCCGCCACCTGCTGCGCCAGGCGTTCCGCGCGAAGGATCGCGGAGCCGGCCACCAGCAACAGCGCCAGCACCACGATGGCCAGCATGATCGCCAGCACGCGCTGCTGCTTGGCGGGGTTGGCGCCCATGCCGCCGCCCGCGGCGGGGGCCAGCGGCACCGCTTCGAGCGTGGCCGCGTTGGCAGCCTCGACGGACGCCGGATCGCCCAGCGCGTCGATGCCGCCGAAGCCGGTGTCGGCTGTGGCGGCGGATGCGCCCTCGCCCTTCTTGGCGAGGCGGATCGTTTTTTCGTCCGGAACCTGAACCGTGTCGACATCGTCGAGCGATATCGAACCGGAGCCGTCGACGCGGGCCTTGTCGTTCCCGTTGGTCGCGGGGAGTAATTTCTTGAACTTGTCGGCGATCGAGCTCACGGTCGGTCCTTCAGGTGGTTGCCAGTGCCATGTGCCGAAGCACTACGCACCAATACTCAAAAACTGGGGTTGCTGCGAAAGCGCCTGCAGGTTGACTTCCTGCCAGCGCTCTCCTGCTGCGTCGGTGTACAGATGCCCGTGCCAGGCCGGGGCCTCTGCGCCCGGGGCGTCGGCGGCCGTGAAGGCCTCCGCACCCCGCAACCCCGCCAGTCGATCGACCAGCAAAGCGCAGTTGACTTCGAGCAGCTCGTTGAATGCCACGAGCCGCGATTGGATGCGTGCCGCCTCGGTGGCGGCGGGGGCGCCCGGCGCACCGGACGCAAACGCCGACAGCTGCACGACGCCGTACAGGCCGCCGCGCAGGTTGGCGACGCCGAGGAACCAGGGCTCCGTGTAGGGCACGGGCTGGGGCGGCGTCCAGGGAAAGATTTCGCCGGCGTGCGCCAGCGGAAAGAGGTACTTGCCCTCACCCGCCTCGACCGCCAGCCAGCTCGCGGCCACGCCCGTGGTGCGCGCGGCCTGGAGGCGGCTCGCAAGCCGGGACTGGAAGGCGCGCAGCGCGTCGCGATTCGCCATGGAGTGCGCAGGTTCCCGCTCAGGCGAGCGCGCTGATCTTGGACATCAGATCGGCCGCGTTGACCGGCTTCACGATGTAGTCGCGTGCGCCCTGGCGCATGCCCCAGACACGATCGGTTTCCTGGTTCTTGCTGGTGCACAGGATGATCGGAATGGCGGCGTACTTCGGGTCGCGGGCGATGGCGCGCGTGAGCTGGAAGCCGTTCTGGCCGGGCATGACCACGTCCATGAGGATCAGGTCGGGGTGGTCTTCCTCGAGGCGGCGCATCGCGTCGTCGGCGTTTTCGGCCGTCTTCACGGAGAAACCGTTCTTCTGGAGGAGGTCGGTCAGGAACACCAGTTCCGTCTTGGAGTCGTCGACGACGAGGATTTTTCGAATGGGCATTACTGCACTTCCTGTTGAACAATGCCAAACTGCTGCACGGCCTGCAGCAGCTGGTCTTTGGTGAATGGCTTGGTGAGATAGTCCTGGGACCCGACCATGCGGCCGCGGGCCTTGTCGAATACGCCATCTTTCGAAGACAGCATGACGACCGGGACATTGGAGAAATGCGCGTTGCGCTTGATGATGGCGCAGGTCTGATAGCCGTCGAGGCGAGGCATCAGGATGTCGCAGAAAATCAGGTGAGGCTTGTGGTCGTTAACCTTGGAGAGCGCGTCGAAGCCGTCTTCCGCGAGAAGAACCTCGTGCCCACCCTGCTTCAGAAAAATCTCGGCACTGCGCCGGATGGTGTTGCTGTCATCGATGACCAGCACCTTGTAACCAGATCCATTCGGGCCCATTGCAAACGCTCCTGCTCATGAGACTTGGATGCCCGCCGCGCCGAACATCGACGCAGATCGCGTAGCCCTATGCCATGCTTGTCAGATCTCAACCATTTCGAAGTCTTCCTTGCGCGCACCGCACTCAGGACAGGTCCAGTTCATCGGCACATCGGCCCAGGCCGTGCCTGCCGCGATGCCGTCTTCCGGTACACCAACCGCTTCGTCATAGATCCACCCACAAATCAGGCACATCCAAGTTTTCGTGTTCATCGGAGCTTAAAGTCCTTGTTCATTAAATGCAACGAGTGTATCTATGCGTATCTCACTGGCAGACCGTAAACGTCGCGCCTATGCCACCATCCAGGGGATTTCGCTAGGCGTATGACCATCTACTTACATCCAGACGAGAACGCCCGCAAACCGGGCAATCTTAACGACCCCTCGCAGGACGACGAGGCGCTGAGCGAACGCGACCTGAATCCCCCCTGCGTGCTGGTGTTCAATGCCAGCGATCCGAGCGGCGCGGGCGGCCTGGGCGCGGACGCGTTGGCCATGGGATCGGTGGGCGCTCACATCCTGCCGGTGGTGACGGGCGCCTATGCGCGCGACACGGCCGAGATCTTCGACCACTTCGCCTTCGAGGAAGAGGCCGTGGCCGAGCAGGCGCGCGCCATCCTGGAAGACGTCGAGGTCCAGCTGATCAAGGTCGGCTTTGCCGGCACCCCCGAGGCGCTGAGCACCATCGCCGAGACCGCCGCCGACTACCCGGACGTGCCCGTGGTGGCCTACATGCCCAACCTGTCGTGGTGGGACGAGAACCTCATCGAGGCCTATCTCGACGCTTTCCGCGACCTCGTGCTGCCCCAGACCACGGTGTTGGTTGGAAACCACAGCACCCTGTGGCGCTGGCTGCTGCCCGACTGGAGTGGCGAGCGCCCGCCCGGCGCGCGCGACATCGCCAAGGCCGCCGGCGAGTTCGGCGTGCCCTACACCCTGGTCACCGGCATGGTCTTGCCCGACCAGTTCATCGACAACGTGCTGGCCTCGCCGCAGTCGGTGCTGGCCAGCGAGAAGTACGAACGGCTCGAAGCCGTCTTCGCCGGCGCGGGCGACACGCTCTCGGCCGCGCTCGCCGCCCTGCTGGCCAGCGGCACCGACCTGGTCGCCGCCACGACCGAAGCGCTCGCTTACATGGACCGCTGCCTCGACGCGGGCTTTCGCCCCGGCATGGGCCACGTGCTGCCCGACCGCCTGTTCTGGGCCGAGCCCGAGGACGACGAAGACGATGACGACGCGCCCGACACCCCTCCCGATTTCGCTTTACCCCCGCACGACACGCGACACTGATGACTGACCAGAACGACATTCTTTTCGAGCGCGCCCGCGCCGTGATCCCCGGCGGCGTGAACTCGCCCGTGCGCGCCTTCAAGGCCGTCGGCGGCACGCCCCGCTTCATCCAGCGCGCGCAAGGCGCCTATTTCTGGGACGCCAACGACAAGCGCTACATCGACTACATCGGCTCCTGGGGTCCGATGATCCTGGGCCACGGCCACCCCGCCGTGGTCGAGGCGGTACAGAAGGCCGTGCTCGAAGGCTTCTCGTACGGCGCGCCGACCGAGCGCGAGATCGAGTTGGCCGAAGCCATCCTGGCCCTGGTGCCGTCGATGGAGATGGTGCGCCTCGTGAGCTCGGGCACCGAAGCCGCCATGAGCGCGCTGCGCCTGGCGCGCGGCGCCACCGGCCGCAAGACCATCGTCAAGTTCGAAGGCTGCTACCACGGCCATGCCGACGCGCTGCTGGTGAAGGCCGGTTCCGGCCTCGCCACCTTCGGCAACCCGACCTCGGCCGGCGTGCCGCCCGAGGTGGTGCAGCACACGCTGGTGCTCGAGTACAACAACCTGCAGCAGCTCGAGGAAGCCTTCGCGCTGCACGGCAAGGACATCGCCTGCCTGATGATCGAGGCGATCGCCGGCAACATGAACTTCGTGCGCGCCACGCCCGAATTCGCCAAGCGCTGCCGCGAGCTGTGCACGCAGCACGGCGCGCTGCTGATCTTCGACGAGGTGATGACGGGCTTCCGTGTCGGCCTGCACGGCGCGCAGGGCGTGCTGGGCATCACGCCCGACCTCACGGTGCTCGGCAAGGTCATCGGCGGCGGCATGCCGCTGGCGGCCTTCGGCGGCCCGCGCGCCATCATGGAGCAGCTCGCGCCGCTGGGCCCGGTCTACCAGGCCGGCACGCTGTCGGGCAACCCGGTGGCCACCGCCTGCGGCCTGGCCACGTTGAAGGAAATCTCAAAGCCCGGCTTCTACGAAGCGCTGGCCAAGAAGACCCGCACGCTGGTCGACGGCCTGAAGGCCGCCGCGGCCGCCGAGGGCCAGCCCTTCAACGCCGACAGCGAAGGCGGCATGTTCGGCTTCTTCCTGATGAACGAACTGCCGCAGAACTACGCGACGGTGATGACCACCGACAACGCGCAGTTCAATGCGCTGTTCCACGGCCTGCTCGACCGCGGCGTGTACATCGCGCCGGCACTCTATGAAGCAGGCTTCGTGAGCGCCGCGCACAGCGAGGACGACATCGCGGCCACCATCGAGGCGGCGCGCGACATCTTCCGCAAGCGCTGACGCGCGCCCTCCCCGCTCAGGCGGGGTCGATCGCCGCCACCGGCCCGGCCTCGGCCTCGGCTTCGAGCACTTCGGCCGCGGCCAGGCAGAGGTCTTCCCGGAAGCGGTCGCTCACGAGCTGCACGCCCGTGGGCAGCCCGTGGCGCAGCCCCATCGGCACCGACAGCCCTGGCAATCCCAGGATCGCGGTGGACAGCAGCGGGCTCTGCGCATCCAGGATCTCCCGCATCGCGGCGCTGCCACGCTGGTCGGCGTCGACCGGGAACGGATGGCGCCACGACACCGGCATCAGCAGCAGCGGATGGCGCTGCAGGAACAGCGCCCATTCGCGCATCAGGCCCGTGCGCGCGGCCAGGGCACGCATGTAGCCCACGGTGTCGAATTGCGGCGCGTGCGCGTCCATGGCGCGGTAGGCCTGGCGGATGGTGTCGTCGCCGTCACGCATCAGCGCCTCTTCCACCAGCAGCCGGCTGTCGGCCATCGTCAATGACAGCCAGAGGTCGGCCGTCTCGCGCAGACGCGGCGGCTGCGCAGGCTCGACGCGGTAGCCGGCGCTCTCCAGGCGGCGCGCCGCGCGCTGCAATGCATCGGTCACCTCGGGATCGCAGGCGTAGCCGGGCAGCTCGGTGCACAGCGCCACGCTGACGGGGCTGCCCGACGCGGCCGATTCCAGCGGCGCGGGCGCCCACCAGGGATCACGCACATCGCGCTGCGCCATCGCGGCAAAGGCCAGCCGCAGGTCGCGCACGCTGCGCGCCAGCGGCCCCTGTACCGACGTGAGCTGGACCACCATCGGCCGCTCGCCCGCCCCTGACGGGTTGAAGGCCGGCACGCGCCCGAAGCTCGGGCGCAGGCCGTACACGCCACAGGCGTAGGCCGGGTAGCGGATCGATCCGCCCTGGTCGTTGCCGTGCGCGATGGCGCCGATGCCGACCGCGACCGCCGCCGCCGCGCCGCCGCTCGAGCCGCCCGGCGTGACGTCGGCGTTGTGCGGATTCAGCGTGCGCCCATGGGCTGCGTTGTCGGTGAACCAGCGCATCGAGAACGCGGGCGTGTTGGTGCGGCCGACCACGATCGCGCCGGCGCGCTGCAGGTTCGCGACCACGGGGCTGTCGTCCTTCGCCACGACGCTGCGGTAAGCCTCCACGCCGTTGGTGGTGGCGTGGCCGCGCTGGTCCACATTGACCTTGATGGTGACGGGCACGCCGTGCAGCGGCCCGGTCGCTTCACCGCTCGCCAGTGCCGCGTCGGCCTGCGCCGCCGCGCCCAGCGCTTCGTCGGCGCAGCGGTCGACCACGGCGTTCAGCTGCGGGTTCACCGCGTCGAGCCGCGCCAGGCTGCTGCGCACCGCCTCGACGCACGAGACCTCGCGCGCCTTGATGCGCTGCGCCAGGTCGGCGGCTTCCAGTTGCCAGAGTTGCATGCGTTGTCTCCTTGAGAAAAATGAAATCGATCGATCGGCCGTCCGTCAGTCGCCCTTGACGCCCGCGCGCCGCACCGCGTCGGCCCAGCGCGGCTTCTCGCGCTTCATCAGCGCGCTGAGTTCCTCGGGGCTCGAGGGCAGCGCCTCGATCGACAGCGCGGCGTTGGCGCGCACCACGGCCGGGTCGGCCAGCGCGGCGCGCAGCGCGGTGTTGAGCCGGTCGACCGTCTTGCGCGGTGTGCCTGCCGGCGCCATGAGTGCGCCCCAGGCCACCACATCGAAGCCCGGCACGCCGCTTTCGGCCACCGTCGCCACCTCGGGCAGCACGCCGGCGCGCTTCGCGCTGGTCACGGCGATCGCCTTGACCCGGCCCTGCTGGATGAACGGCAGCACCGCCGAGATGTTCTCGATGGTCACGTCGAGCTGGCCGTTGACCATGTCGCCGACCGCCTGCGTGCCGGTCTTGTAGGGCACCTGCACCATCGTCAGCCCGGTCTCGGCCTTGAGCAGCTCGCCGGTCAGGTGGCCCGCGCTGCCGATGCCGGGCGAGCCGGCCGAGAGCTTGCCGGGGTGCTCGCGGCCGTAGGCGATGAGCTCCTGCAGGTTGCGCACCGGCAGGTCCTTGCGCACGATCAGCACGTAGGCGTTGCTCGAGATCAGGCCGACCGGCACCAGGTCTTTCTCGGGCGCGTAGGGCAGCTTCGAGAAGAAGGCGGGGTTGATGCTCAGCGTGACGAGGTTGCCGTAGCCGACCGTGTAGCCGTCCGGTGCGGAGGTGGCCAGCGCCTGCGTGCCGACGATGCCGCCGGCGCTGGGGCGGTTGTCCACCGCCAGGGCCTGGCCCAGCTCGCGCCCCATGGCGTCGGCCACCGGCCGCACCGCCACGTCCACGCCCGACCCGGCGGCGTAGGGCACGATGAATTTCAACGGGCGCTCGGGAAACTGGGCCGAGGCGCCCAGGGCAACGGCGGCCAGTCCGGCCAGGACGGTGCGGCGGGTCCACGCGAATGACAGTGCAGGCACGAAGCGATCTCCTGTGAGAGTCCCGCCGCTCACCATGAGACGACCGGTGCGCAAAGTCTAGAAATCGGCCGCGCGCCGGAAAAGACAATCGCTTGTCGCGATGACAACCTGCGTTTGTCTGGGGATCACCCGGTGGCGCCGGGCGGCAGAATGCGCCGCATGAAGGACCACCAGCTCAAGGCCTGGCTGCGGCTGGCCGACACCGGCAGCATCCGCGCCGCCGCGCGCAGCCTGCACCTGAGCCAGGCGGCCGTGACCAAGGCGATCCGCGAACTCGAGGCCGAGGTCGACGCCCAACTGGTGCTGCGCAGTTCGCGGGGCATCGAGTTCACCGAGTGCGGCCGCCAGCTCACCGTGCGCGCGCGGCTGGCGCACCAGCAGCTCGAACTCGCGCGCCAGGACATCCGCATCCTGCAGGGCAGCCAGCACGGGCGCGTGGCCGTCGCGGTGACGCCGATGGTGTTCCTGGGCGTGCTGCCCGAGGTGGTGCGCGCCTTTCGCAAGGCCATGCCGCATGCGCAGCTCAAGCTCTTCGATGGCCTGATTCCCCAGGTGCTGCCGCTGCTGCGCGAAGGCACGATCGACTTCGCGGTGGCCGGCCCGGTGGCCGCGGCGCTCGACGCCGACTTCGCGTTCGAACGGCTCGACATGATCGAGATGGCGGTGCTCTGCCGGCGCGGCCATCCGCTGAACCGCGCCACCCGATGGGAAGAAGTGGCGGGCGCCGAATGGCTGATGCACCTGGCGCCGGGCAGCCAGCACACCTTCCTGCTCGAACAGTACGCCGCGCAGGGCCTGCCGCTGCCGGAGCACCGCATCGAGGTGGCGTCGTTCGGCGTGAGCTGGGGCCTGCTGACCCGCAGCGACGCGCTGATGGTCGGGCCGGCCGGCATGCTCACCATGCCGCCGTATGCCGACCTGGTGGAGCGCGTGCCGCTCGCGATGCCGGTGCCGCCGCTGGAACTTGGCATCGTCTCGCCGCGCGGCAAGCCGCTGTCGCTGGCGGCGCTGCGGCTGGCCGAGCTGTTCCGCAAGTACCTGGCGCGGCCCGCCTGAGCGATGTCATCGTTTTCGCGATGGCCGCGTGTATATTGCGCCGGCGTTCGCGGGGCCGTGCCCCCGCGCGCAGACCCAAGGGAAGCCGTCATCGCAGCCACCATCGAAGCCGCGAGACAGACCAATTTCAGGATGCCCCGCCCATGACCCCCTTGCGCATGCTGCCGCTGCTGAGTGCCCTTCTTTTGCCGGGCCTCGCGCTGGCGCAGTCCTTCGAGCCGAAGAACATCTGGGTCAACCCCGGCTTCTACTCGGCCCACTTCGACAGCGGCAAGGGCCTGGAAAACGCCAACCCGGGCCTGGGCTTCGAGTACCCGCTGAACGACACCTACCGCGTCACGGCCGGCACCTTCCACAACAGCAACCGGCGCCAGTCGCACTACGTCGGCCTGTACATCCTGCCCTTCGAGTTCTACGGCGTGAAGTTCGGCGCGGTGGTGGGCGGCTTCGACGGCTACCCCGACTACCGCAACGGCAACTGGTTCCCCGCCATCATTCCGACGGCCGCCATCGAGGGCAAGAACTGGGGCCTGAACATCGCCTACGTGCCGACGATCAGGAACCGGTTGTACGGCGCGATCAGCTTCCAGCTCAAGTACCGCTTCGGCACGCACGAGTAGCGGCCACAACAAAAAAAGCCAGGGCCGCGTGAGCGACCCTGGCCTTGTTCGGGCCCCGCAGGGCCGCAGACTCAGTGCCGGAAGTGGCGCACGCCCGAGAACACCATCACCACGCCGCGCTCGTCGGCCGCGTCGATCACTTCCTGGTCGCGCATCGAGCCGCCCGGCTGGATGACGCAGCCCGCGCCCGCATCCACCACCACATCGAGGCCGTCGCGGAACGGGAAGAAGGCGTCGCTCGCCACGGCCGTGTCCTTGAGCGACAGGCCCGCGTGCTCGGCCTTGATGCTGGCGATGCGCGCGGAGTCGAGGCGGCTCATCTGACCGGCGCCCACGCCCATGGTCATGCCGTCGGCGCAGAACACGATCGCGTTGCTCTTGACGTACTTCGCAACCTTCCAGGCGAACAGCAGGTCTTGCAGCTGCTGCGGCGTGGGCTGCTTCTTGCTGACCACCTTGAGGTCGGCCAGCGCCAGCTCGTGGTTGTCGGCGGTCTGGATCAGGAGGCCCGAGCCGACGCGCTTGACGTCCATCGCATTGCGGCCGTTGTCCCAGTCGGTGGCGCCGCCCTTGGGCAGCGCGATCTCGAGCACGCGCACGTTGAGCTTGGCCTTGGTGGCCTGGAACACTTCCAGCGCCTCGGGCGTGTAGCCCGGTGCCATCAGCACTTCGACGAACTGCTTGTTGACGGCCTGCGCGGTGGCCAGGTCGACCGGGCGGTTGAAGGCGATGATGCCGCCGAAGGCCGAGGTCGGGTCGGTCTTGAAGGCCTTGCTGTAGGCCTCGAGCGCGTCGGTGCCCACGGCCACGCCGCAGGGGTTGGCGTGCTTCACGATCACGCAGGCCGGCACGTCGAAGCTCTTCACGCATTCCCACGCGGCATCGGCGTCGGCGATGTTGTTGTAGCTGAGCTCCTTGCCTTGCAATTGCTTGGCCGACACGAGCGAACCGGGCGCCGGGTACAGGTCGCGGTAGAACGCGGCCTGCTGGTGCGGGTTCTCGCCGTAGCGCAGGTCCTGCACCTTCACGAAGCGGCCGTTGCTCTGCGCGGGGAAGAGCGAGCGCGTGGGGGCGGGCTGGCCGATGCTGGCGTCGAAGTCGATGGCCGAGAGGTAGTCGCTGATCGCGCCGTCGTAGTCGGCGATGCGGTTGAACGCGGCCACCGAGAACGCGAACTTGGTCTTGTCGCTGAGCTTGCCGTCGGCCTTGAGTTCGGCCAGCGCCACGGCGTACTGCGAGGCGTCGGTGAGCACGCCCACGTCCTTCCAGTTCTTGGCCGCGCTGCGCACCATGGCCGGGCCGCCGATGTCGATGTTCTCGATGGCGTCCTCGAGCGTGCAGCCGGGCTTGGCCACGGTGGCTTCGAACGGGTACAGGTTGACCACCAGCAGGTCGATGGTGTCGATGCCGTGCTCTTTGATGGCGGCGACGTGCGCGGGCAGGTCGCGGCGCGCCAGCAGGCCGCCGTGGATCTTCGGGTGCAGCGTCTTCACGCGACCGTCGAGCATTTCGGGAAAGCCGGTGTGGTCGGCGACCTCGGTCACCGGCAGGCCGGCATCGGCCAGCAGCTTGGCGGTGCCGCCGGTGGACAGCAGCTTGACGCCCAGGCCATGCAGGGCCTGCGCGAATTCAAGGATGCCGGTCTTGTCGGAAACGGAAAGGAGTGCGGTCTGAGCCATGGGATATGCCGTGGAGTTATTTCAAAAGTTTGTGCTCGACCAATTTCTTGCGGAGCGTGTTGCGGTTCAGGCCCAGCCATTGGGCGGCCCGGGACTGGTTGCCTTCGGCGCGCGTCATGACGACGTCGAGCAGGGGTTTCTCGACCACGCGCACGAGCATCTCGTACATGCCGTCGGGTTCGGTTCCCCGCAGATCGCGAAAGTAGCTGTCCAGACTGCTGCGAACGCAGTCCTCGATGTGTTTCTTGCTCATTGCTTGCTTCTTCTCTTTTTGTCTTCGCTCAATCGACGGCGCAGGCCGTCTCCTCTTCTCCCGCCGGCTCCTCGTCTGCCGTCGGGGCGGGCATGCGGTCCATGCGGTCCGCAAGCCCCTGGAAATAGTCGTCGACCGCGCGCAGCTGGCCGGCGCAGTCTTCGATGGCGTTCATGCGTGCGCGGAACGCCTCGCCGTCGGGCAGCGCACGCACATACCAGCCGATGTGCTTGCGCGCCGTGCGCACGCCGCTGAACTCGCCGTACAGCGCGTAGTGCTCCACCAGGTGGTCGAGCAGCAGCCGGCGCACCTCCGCCACCAGCGGCGGCGCCAGGTGGGTGCCGGTGTCCAGGAAATGCGCGATCTCCCGGAAGATCCACGGCCGGCCCTGCGCGGCGCGGCCAATCATCACGGCGTCGGCGCCCGTGGCCGCGAGCACGTCGCGTGCCTTCTCGGGCGAGCGGATGTCGCCGTTGGCCACCACCGGCACGCGCACCGCGGCCTTCACGGCGGCGATGGTGTCGTACTCGGCGTGGCCCTTGTAGCCCTGCTCGCGCGTGCGCCCGTGCACGGTGAGCATCTGCACGCCGGCCGATTCGAAGTCGCGTGCGAGCTTCACCGCGTTGCGGTGGTCTTCGCTCCAGCCGGTGCGCATCTTGAGCGTGACCGGCACGTTGAATGGTTGCGCCGCGTCGACCACGGCCTGCACGATTTCCAGGGCCAGCGGCTCGTCGCGCATCAGCGCCGAGCCGGCCCACTTGTTGCAGACCTTCTTGGCTGGGCAGCCCATGTTGATGTCGATGATCTGCGCGCCGCGCTCGATGTTGTAGACCGCGGCCTCGGCCATCATGGCCGCGTCGGTGCCGGCGATCTGCACCGCAATGGGGCCCGGCTCGCCGTCGTGGTTGGCGCGCCGCGACGTCTTCAGCGTGTTCCAGAGTTCCTTGCGCGAGGTGACCATCTCGCTGACCGCATAGCCCGCGCCGAGTTCGCGGCACAGCATGCGGAAGGGCCGGTCCGTCACGCCGGCCATGGGCGCGACGAACAGCCGGTTTTCCAGCGTGTGGGTGCCGATCTGCAAGGTCATGGGAAGGAGTGCTGTGCGGGTCGGCTGCTGAAAAATGAGGCACGATTGTAGCCACGTGGCATTTCAGCGACTGAAACGATTTACGCCTTTTTGCGCTTGCGACACAGGCGTAAACACCAGTATTTCGCGGGGCCTTCTCCCACGCGCTTGCGACGTGAGCGCTGCCTATACTTCGCCGACCTTATGCAAGCCTGGCTCGACGCACTCCTGGCGCTCCTCGCGCTCCCCCAGTACGGACTTTCGACGCTGTTCATCGCGGCCTTCGTATCGGCCACGCTGCTGCCGGTGGGCTCCGAACCGATCTTGTTCGGCCTGCTGAAACTCAACCCCGAGATGTTCTGGCAGGCCATTGCCGTGGCCACCATCGGCAACACGCTGGGCGGCGCGGTCGACTGGTGGATGGGCTACGGCGCGCACAAGGTGGCCGACAAGTACTCGCACTCGAAACACCACCTGCGCGTGCTCGGCTGGCTCGAGCGGCTGGGCCCGAAGGCCTGCCTGCTGAGCTGGCTGCCGATCGTGGGCGACCCGCTGTGCGCGGTCGCCGGCTGGCTCAAGCTGCCGTTCTGGCCTTGCGTGGGCTACATGGCGATCGGCAAGTTCCTGCGCTATGTGACGATGACCTACGCGCTTCTATACGTCTTTCCGTCATGAAGCGCGCGGTCGAAAAAACTCAGCTCAGCAGCTCGTAGGGGCCACCGCGCTCCAGCGCGCGCTGGTAGGCCGGGCGCGCATGGATGCGCTCCAGGTAGGCCATGAGCTTGGGCCGCCGCGCATCGAGCCCGCCGCGCGCCTGCGAGGCTTCGACCACGAAACTCATCTGGATGTCGGCGCCCGTGAATTCATTGCCCGCGAACCACTCGCTGCGGCCAAGTTCGGCCTCCATGAAATTCAGATGGCCTGTGATGTTCGGATGAATGAAGGCCGACTTCGCCTTCGCCGCGATGGCCTTGGCGATCGGCTTGGCGAAGAAGGGCATCTTGCTCGTCTCGATGCGGTCGAACACCAGCTTGAGCAGCAGCGGCGACATCGCCGTGCCTTCGGCGAAGTGCAGCCAGTAGCGGTAGCGCAAAGCCTCGGGCGAACCCGGCGCGGGCGCGAGCCGGCCCTGGCCGTAGCGTTCGATGAGCGACTCGATGATCGCGCCCGATTCCGCCAGCGTCGCGCCGTCGTCGGTCGTCACCACGGGCGACTTGCCCAGCGGATGCACGGCCTTCAGCGAAGCGGGCGCCAACATGGTCTTGGGGTCGCGCTGGTAATGGACGATCTCGTAGGGCAGCTCGAGTTCTTCGAGCAGCCAGAGCACACGATGCGAGCGCGAGTTGTTCAGGTGGTGGACAGTGAGCATGGCGAATGAAGGCCTTCCGGCAGAGGATGCAGCGGGCGCGCAGTCTAACCACAACACGCGCGGGCTTCAGGCGCCCGCTGCGACAGCGTCATCGCCTACGGCAAACCGTAGGGCCGCTTCCTACACTGACCCGGATGGCCCCTCACTTCACGCGGCACCGCCGCACCTCGCTGCTCATCACCGGACTCTGGCTCGGCCTTGCGGCCTGCCAGGCTTGGGCACTCACGCCCGAGGAGGTGTTCCGCAAGGTCGCGCCCGCGGTCTGGACCGTGAAGGGCGAGCGCGGCAACAACCAGACCGCCATCGGCAGCGCGGTGGCTGTGACCCCGGGCGCGCTGGCCACGGCCTGCCACGTGGTCGACGGCGCCATCGCCGTCACCGTGGTGCAAGGCCCGACCACGCTGCGCATCGCCCGCATCGTGCGCGACCCCGATCCGTCGCGCGACCTGTGCGTGCTCACGAGCGAAACGCCGCTGCAGCTGCCCGCCGTGCAGATCGTGCCCGCCGCCGAGTTGCGCGTCGGCCAGCGCGTGTTCGCCGTCGGCAGCCCGCACGGCCTCGAACGCACGCTGAGCGAAGGCCTGATCTCGGCGCTGCGCCCGCGCGCGCCCGGGCAACTGCCGATCGTGCAAACGTCGGCGCCCGTATCTTCAGGCTCCAGCGGCGGCGGATTGTTCGACACCGAAGGCCGGCTGGTCGGCGTGACCGACAGCGTGGCGCCCGGCGGCGCGAACCTCGGCTTTGCCTACCCGGCGCAATGGGTGATGGAACTGCCGCAGCGCGTGACCACGGAGCTGGCGACATGGCGCGATTTGCTGAAAAGCACCGGCGTGGTGTTCGGTCCCAACGGGGAACCCGCGCCCTCCGGCCACGCCGAGCTGGCGGACCTGCAGGCCCTGCCCTCCATCGGCGCCGACCCGAGCCCGGTGCGCAATGCGTACCGCCAGTTCCTGCTGCAGGCCCGGCCCCGGATCTTCCTGATCACCGGCGATCAGAAGTTCGGCACCGCCACCAGCTCGGCCGCGCTGACCGAGCATCTGAAAGGCTGCACCGAACGCAAGGTGACGTGTGCGGCCTATGCGGTGGACGACACGGTGGTGTGGGGCAAGCAGAAAACCAACTGATCGACGAGGCAAGCGACAGCGAAGCCCCTTCGTGAAACACCGAGGAACCGGCTTCGCCGGGCCTCAGGTGTTGCCCCCGGCAGGGGGTTGGCGTAGCGACACGAAGTGCGCGCAGCCTGGGGGCGAGCTCAATTACGAACTGAACAGGAAGTTCATCACGTCGCCATCCTTGACAACGTATTCCTTGCCTTCCGAACGCATCTTCCCCGCGTCCTTCGCACCTTGCTCGCCCTTGAAGGCGATGTAGTCGTCGAACGCGATGGTCTGGGCGCGGATGTAGCCCTTCTCGAAGTCGCCGTGGATCACGCCGGCAGCTTGCGGGCCGGTGTCGCCGATGTGGATGGTCCAGGCGCGCACTTCCTTCACGCCGGCGGTGAAGTAGGTCTGCAGGCCCAGCAGCTTGAAGGCGGCGCGGATCAGGCGGTTCAGGCCCGGCTCTTCCTGGCCGATTTCGGCGAGGAACATCTTCTTGTCTTCGTCGTCCATCTCGGCCAGGTCGGCTTCGATCTTGGCGCAGATGGCGACCACGGGCGCGCCCTGCTTGGCGGCGTACTCGCGCAGGCGGTCCAGGTAGGGGTTGTTCTCGAAGCCGTCTTCCGACACGTTGCCCACGAACATGGCGGGCTTGGCGGTGATGAGCGTGAAGCTCTTCACCAGCGGCAGCTCTTCCTTCGTGAACTCGAGCGCGCGCACCGGCGTGTTCTCGTTCAGCGCGGCCTGGCAGCGTTCGAGCAGGCCGACGAGCTTCTGCGCGTCCTTGTCGCCCGAGCGGGCGACCTTGGTGTGGCGGTGCAGCGCCTTCTCGACCGTGGCGAGGTCTGCCAGGCACAGTTCGGTCTGGATCACCTCGATGTCGGAGATCGGGTCGACCTTGCCTGCCACGTGGATCACGTTCTCGTCGTCGAAGCAGCGCACCACGTTGACGGTGGCGTCGGTCTCGCGGATGTGCGCCAGGAACTTGTTGCCCAGGCCTTCACCGGTGCTGGCACCGGCCACCAGGCCGGCGATGTCGACGAACTCGACGATGGCGGGCACCACGCGCTCGGGCTTGACGATCTCGCTCAGCTGATCGAGCCGCGGATCGGGCACTTCCACCACGCCCACGTTGGGCTCGATGGTGCAGAACGGATAGTTTTCCGCTGCGATGCCGGCCTTGGTCAACGCATTGAAAAGGGTGGATTTACCGACGTTGGGCAGGCCGACGATGCCGCATTGCAAACTCATGGGAGGTCCTCTTGGGTAACCCCCGATTTTAGGCTGACCGGGTTCTCCCCCGGGTCGGGCGCCCTTCCCACCACGCCGGCGCGTCCTTTTCCAAGGCGCTCGACTCCGCACGAAAGCCCTCTGGCAGAGGCTTCGAGGGCTGAAAGGCTCAGGGTTTGACCCGACTGGCAAACGTTTGCGCAAACGTTTCCCTCGATTAACATCGGAGCCCCCCGGCACAGACCGGCGTTCCGCTCTGACCCCTCATTTCAGGAGACATCCACCATGAAGTTCACCCGCCGTACCCTGCAAAGCGCTGCCGCACTGACCTTGCTGGGCGCCATCGCCGGAACGCCCGCCTTCGCGCAGGACAAGCCGAAGGTCGCGCTGGTCATGAAGTCGCTGGCCAACGAGTTCTTCCGCACCATGGAAGACGGCGCCAAGGCGCACCAGAAGGCCAACGCCGCGCAGTACACGCTGGTGGCCAACGGCATCAAGGACGAGACCGACACCGCCGCCCAGATCAAGATGGTCGAGCAGATGGTGGCGCAGAAGATCAACGCGCTGGTCATCGCGCCCGCCGATTCGAAGGCGCTGGTGCCGGTGATCAAGGCCGCCATCGACAAGGGCATCCTGGTCGTGAACATCGACAACCGGCTGGACGCCGACGCCCTGAAGGAAAAGGGCATCCAGGTGCCCTTCGTCGGCCCCGACAACCGCGCCGGCGCCAAGCTGGTGGGCGATGCGCTGGCCAAGGAGCTGAAGTCGGGCGACAAGGTCGGCATCATCGAAGGCGTGTCGACCACCTTCAATGCACAGCAGCGCACGCTGGGCTACCAGGACGCCATGAAGGCCGGCGGCATGACCGTGGTCGGCGTGCAGTCGGGCCAGTGGGAAATCGACAAGGGCAACACCGTGGCCGCCGGCATGATGCGCGAGCACCCCGACCTGAAGGCCCTGCTGGCCGGCAACGACAGCATGGCGCTGGGCGCCGTGGCCGCCGTCAAGGCCGCGGGCAAGACCGGCAAGGTGCTGGTGGTGGGCTACGACAACATCGGCGCCATCAAGCCGATGCTGAAGGACGGCCGCGTGCTCGCCACCGCCGACCAGTTCGCCGCCAAGCAGGCGGTGTTCGGCATCGAGACCGCGCTGAAGGCCATCGCCGACAAGAAGAAGCAATCGGAAATGCCGGCCGAAGTGAAGACCGACGTGGTGCTGGTCACCAAGTCGTCCAAGTAAGCCCTCCGCTCCCCTCAACAAGAAGAAGACTCCGTTTTGACTGCCGCCACCGACGCCGCCCTGCACCCGCCCTTACCCACCGCGGTGCTCTCTTTGAGCACCGTGGGCAAGGACTACGCGGCGCCGGTGCTCGACGGCGTCTCGCTTGAGCTGCGCGCCGGCGAAGTGCTCGCGCTCACGGGTGAAAACGGCGCGGGCAAGAGCACGCTGTCGAAGATCGTCTGCGGGCTGGTGCAGCCCACGCGCGGCGGCATGCTGCTCGATGGCCAGCCCTTCGCGCCGGCCTCGCGCCGCGATGCCGAGCGCCTGGGCGTGCGCATGGTCATGCAGGAACTCGGCCTCGTCACCACGCTGTCGGTGGCCGAAAACCTGCTGCTCGACCGCCTGCCGCACAAGAGCGGCTGGATCCGCCGCGCCACGCTGCACGAGCTGGCCGAGCGCCAGCTCGCCAAGATCGGCCTGGACGGCATCGACCCGGCCACGCCGGTGGCGCGGCTGGGCATCGGCCAGCAGCAGATGGTGGAGATTGCGCGCAACCTGCAGGACGACACGCGCGTGCTGGTGCTCGACGAGCCCACTGCCATGCTCACGCCGCGCGAAACCGCGCACCTGTTCGAGCAGATCGAGCTGCTGAAGCTTCGCGGCGTGGTGATCGTCTACGTGTCGCACCGCCTCGAAGAGCTGCAGCGCATCGCCGACCGCGTGGCGGTGCTGCGCGACGGCAAGCTGGTCGACGTGCGCGCCATGGCCGGCGTGCGCGAATCCGAACTGGTGCAGCGCATGGTCGGGCGCGCGGTGCACGAGCACGAAGGCCGCGCGCGCCGCGTGGCGGGCCCTGTGCTGCTGAGCGCGCGCGGCATCGGCCGGGCGCAGGTGGTGCGCGACGTCGATCTCGAACTGCGCGCGGGCGAAGTCATGGGCCTGGCCGGGCTGGTCGGCTCGGGCCGCACCGAACTCGTGCGGCTGCTGTTCGGCGCCGACCGCGCCGACCGCGGCGAGGTCGTGCTGCACGACGGCACGCCCGCCGCACAACCCGTGCGGCATGCGCGCAAGGGCTGGCGCTCGCCGATGCAAGCCATTCGCGCGGGCATCGGCCTCGTGACCGAAGACCGCAAGTCGCAGGGCCTGCTGCTCACGCAGCCGATCCGCGTCAACGCCACGCTGAGCGACCTCGGCGCGATCTCGCACGCCGGCTGGCTGCGCCGCGCCAAGGAGCGCCAGATTGCCCGCCGGCTGGTCGAGCTGCTGCGCATCCGCTCGCGCAGCATCGAACAACCCGTGTCCACGCTCAGCGGCGGCAACCAGCAGAAGGTGGTGTTCGCCCGCTGGCTGCACCGCGAATGCAGGGTGCTGCTGCTGGACGAACCCACGCGCGGCGTGGACGTGGGCGCGCGCGCCGACCTGTACGCCGAACTCGACCGCATGACCGACGCCGGCAAGGCGCTCCTGATGGTGTCCAGCGACCTGCGCGAGCTGATGGCCATGTGCGACCGCATCGGCGTGATGAGCGCCGGCCGGCTGGTCGCGGTGTTCGAGCGCGGCGAGTGGAGCGAACAGTCGCTGCTCGCCGCCGCCTTCAGCGACGCCACGGGCCGCGTGCCCGGTTCCCCGGCGGATTCCGCCCCTTCCGCATCCGCCCCGACTTCCGCCGACGCCTGACGACCATGAACGCAGCCTCTCCCTCTTCTCCTGCTTCCGCCGCCGCCGGCAAGCCGCCGTCCGCACTCAAGGGCCAGCTCGGCACCTACCTGGGCCTGACGGTCGTGCTGCTGGGCATGATTGCGCTCTTCGGCTCGATGAGCGAATACTTCCTCACGCGCGAGACCTTCATCTCCATCGCCAACGAGATCCCGGCGCTGGCCGTGATGGCGGTGGGCATGACCTTCGTGCTGATCATCGCGGGCATCGACCTGTCGGTGGGCTCGGTGCTCGCGCTGAGCGCGGCCGTCACGGCCGCCGCCATCCTCGAATGGAAGCTCTCGGTGCCGCTGGCCGCCCTGCTGGGCCTGGCCACCGGCCTCATTTGCGGCACGGTGACGGGCGCGGTGTCGGTCGCGTGGCGGCTGCCCAGCTTCATCGTCTCGCTGGGCATGCTCGAGGCCGTGCGCGGCGGCGCCTACCTGGTCACCGACTCGCGCACGCAGTACGTGGGCGATGCCATCTCGGGCCTGGCCGCGCCGTGGATCGGCGGCATCTCGGCCGCCTTCGTGCTCGCCGTGGTGCTGGTGGCCGTGGGGCAGCTGGTGCTCACGCGCTCCGTGTTCGGCCGTCATGTCGTGGGCATCGGCACCAACGAGGAAGCCATGCGCCTGGCGGGCATCGACCCGCGACCGATCCGCATCATCGTGTTCGCCGTGACCGGCCTCTTGGCCGGGCTCGCGGGCCTGATGCAGTCGGCCCGCCTCGAAGCGGCCGACCCGAACGCGGGCGTGGGCATCGAGCTGCAGGTGATCGCGGCCGTGGTCATCGGCGGCACCAGCCTCATGGGCGGGCGCGGCTCGGTGGTCAACACCTTCTTCGGCGTGCTGATCATCGCCGTGCTCGAGGCCGGCCTGGCGCAGGTGGGCGCGAGCGAACCGAGCAAGCGCATCATCACGGGCGCGGTGATCGTGGTGGCCGTCATCATCGACACCCTGCGCCAGCGCCGGGCCGATCGTCGACTGGCCTGAGCTTCCACAGGAACAAAGACAACCATGGCCACCATCAAGGACGTCGCACTCCAGGCGGGCGTTTCCGTCACCACCGTGTCGCACGTCGTCAACGACACGCGCCACGTGAGCGCCAAGGTGCGCGAGCGCGTCGAGCTGGCGATCCGCGAGCTGGGCTACGTGCCCAACGCGATGGCGCGCAGCCTCAAGAGCAACACCACCTCGACGCTGGGCATGCTGATTCCCAACAGCTCGAACCCCTACTTCGCCGAGATCGTGCGCATCGTGGAAGACCGCTGCTTCGGCGCCGGCTACACGCTGGTGCTGTGCAACACCGACGACGAGCCCCGGCGCCAGAGCGTGTACCTGCAGGTGCTGGCCGAGCGCCGCATCGACGGGCTCATCGTGGTGTCGACCGGCGCCGACGAGGACGACTCGCTCGCCACCCAGCTGCGCGGCCTGCGCATTCCCACCGTGCTGGTCGACCGCGAGATCGCCGACCCGGCCTGCGACCTGGTGGAAACCGCCCACATGCAGGGCGGCCTGCTCGCGGTGCGGCACCTGCTGTCGCTGGGCCACAAGCGCATCGCCTGCATCGGCGGTCCGCTGGGCGTGACCTCGAGCGAGCAGCGCATCGAAGGCTGGCGCATGGCGCTGGCGGAGACCGGCTCGGCGCCGAACGCCGATGCGCTGCTGTGGCGCGGCGGCTTCACCAGCCAGGGCGGCTACGAGGCGATGCACGCCATCCTGCGCACCGAGCAGAAGCCCTCGGCCGTGTTCGTGTGCAACGACCTGATGGCCATCGGCGCGCTGCGCGCCGCGCATGAAAGTGGCGTGCGCGTGCCCGACGAACTCTCCATCGTGGGCTTCGACGACATCGAACTGTCGGCCTACACCAGCCCGCCGCTCACCACCGTGGCACAACCCAAGGAGCGCATCGGCGCGCTGGCGGTCGACATGCTGCTGGAGCGCATGGGCGGCAAGCGCCGTGACGCACGCAAGGTCGTGCTGCAGCCCGAGCTGCGCGTGCGCGCCTCGACCGCGCGCCACGCGGGCTTTCGCGAAACCGGCGTGACGCCTGCCCCTTCCCCCACCACCGCCACACCTTCCAAGTCCCGCAGCTCGTGAGCCTTCAGCCTCTTTCTTCCTCCAAGCCGCCGCGCATCGTGGTGCTCGGCAGCCTGAACATGGACATCGTGCTGCGCGTGCCGCACGCGCCGGCCGCGGGCGAAACCCTGCTGGGCCGCTCGATCGACGCCATCCCCGGCGGCAAGGGCGCCAACCAGGCCGTGAGCTGCGCGCGCGAAGGCGCGCAGGTGCAGATGATCGGCTGCGTGGGCGACGACGCGCATGGCACGGCCCTGCGCGATGCGCTCGCGCGCGACGGCATCGACACCGCCGCGCTGCGCACCGTGGCGGGCGAGCCGACCGGCACGGCGCTGATCCTCGTGGAAGACAGCGGCCAGAACCGCATCGTGATGATTCCCGGCGCCAACGCGCGCGTCGCCATCGACGAGACCTCGCTGACGCAGCAGGTGCAGGGCGCGGCCTTCCTCGTCGCGCAGTTCGAGACCCCGATGGACCAGGTGGCACGCGCCATCAACGCCGCGCACGACGCGGGTTGCGCGGTGATGCTCAACCCCTCGCCGGTGCAAGCCATCGCCGAGGCGCTCTGGCCCCGCATCGACACGCTGGTGGTCAACGAGATCGAGGCGCAGACCCTGTCGGGCCAGAACGCCGACAGCCCCGAAGAAGCCGCGCAGGCCGGTCAGGCGCTGCGCGCGCGCGGCATCGCCCGCGTGGTCGTGACGCTGGGTTCGCGCGGCGCCGTGGCGGTCGACGCCGACGGCGCGCGCCACCATCCCGCGCCGAAGGTGCAGGCGGTCGACACCACCGCCGCCGGCGACACCTTCCTGGGCGCGCTCGCCGTGGCGCTGGGCGAAGGCCAATCCTTCGACGAGGCCGTGCGCCTGGGCATCCGCGCCGCCGCGCTGTGCATCCAGCAGCCCGGCGCCCAACCCTCCATCCCGCTGCGCGACGCCGTGCTGCGCAGCCCCCTGCCTCCCGACTGGATCACGCTGTGAAACGCTCTCCCCTGCTGCACGCCGAACTCTCCCACGTGATCGCCTCGATGGGCCACGGCGACATGCTGGTGATCGGCGACGCCGGCCTGCCGATTCCCGACGGCCCGCGCCGCATCGACCTGGCCGTGGCGCGCGGCGTGCCGGGGATCACCGATGTGCTGAAGGCGGTGCTGTCCGAGATGCAGGTCGAAGCCATCGTGGTGGCCGACGAAGCGCTGCAAGGCGATGCGAAGGCGCTGCCGGGTTGGTACCCGCAGTCGCTGGGCATCGCGCCGCAGACGGTGTCGCATGAAGAATTCAAGCACCGCAGCGCGAAGGCCCGCGCCATCGTGCGCACGGGCGAATGCACGCCCTACGCGAACATCATCCTGATCGCCGGCGTGAAGTTCTGAGGCTCTGAGCGACTGCCCACGGTCTGCCTCCCCCTTGATTTCGCTGCGCAAGGCACCCCATCAGCGTGAGCGTTGTTCGCAGCAGTCGTTGATCGCCCGCAAACGCAGAGCGTGCCCTCGTGCGCAGGGCATCGGGGGCTCCCCGCAGCGAAATCAAGGAGGAGGCCGCAGGCCGGGGGACATTCGCGGAGGGGAGTACCCGGTGTCCTGTGCACGCACCCCGAGTTGACAGCACACCACTCAGGCGTGCGGCATGCCCTTCACTCGAAGCGGTAGTTCGCGCCGACGGACTGCCCCACCTTGAGCATGTGCTCCACGCCCTGCACCACGATGCAGTTCATCCCGAAGGTGATGCCGCCGTCCACGCGCGCGTCGGCGCGGTAGGTGCGCAGCATGTCGCCGACCTCGGGGCTGCTGAGGGCGGTGGCCGGGTCGATGTCGGGAATGGGGCAGCGCGTGCAGGGCTTGACCGGGCGCAGCTCGGCCTCGCCTTCGCTGGTGGTGACGTGCAGCGCGTCGACCCGGTCTTCGTCGTGCGACTCGATGCCGGCCAGCACGATGTTCGGGCGGAAGCGCTCGATGCCGACCGGGCCGTGGCCCGCCGCTGCCAGGCGCTCGTTGAGTTCGGCGATCGAGCCTTCGCTGGCCACCAGCAGCGGAAAGCCGTCGGCGAACTGGTTCAGCGCCTCGACGCCGTCGGTCCACTTCAGGCTCGACAGGCGCTGGTGCTCGGGGTCGAAGCGCACCAGGCGCAGCGTCTGCGGCTTGCCGGGCTCCGAGAGGAAATCGCTGAACCACTGGGCGGCGATGTCGCCCATGTCGTAGGCAGCGACTTCGTCCTTCCACACGCGCACGCGCACCGGCTGCTCGACGCGGTCGAAGGCCAGGTGCAGCGCCAGCATGCCGGGCGCGCGCAGCACGACCTCGGTGTGCTTCATCTGCGGCTGGATGAGCGCCATGCGCGGCAGCTGCCGCTGGGTGACGAACTCGCCCTGCGCATCGACCACCATCCAGGCGCGGTCGAATTCCAGGCCGGTTTCGGTGAGCAGCATCTCGTCGAGCTCGACGCCGGCGCACGACTTGACGGGGTACACAAACAGGCGGGCGATGGTGGCCTGGAGATCGAAAGCGGGCGGCTGCGACACGGTGGGGGGTTCCTTTGAAATCGCTGGCCATTCTCCCGCATGAACGGGTATCGGCGCCCGCGCGCGAGGCAACTCCTACAATCATCCGATGGCTCTTTCTCCCGAAGTTTGTATCCGCGGCGCCGGCATCGTCGGCCGCACGCTGGCGCTGCTGCTGGCGCGCGAACGCGTGCGTGTCGCGCTGGTGGCGCCGCCGGCCCCTGCGGGCAAGGAAGACATCCGGGCGTACGCGCTCAACGCGGCGTCCCGCACCCTGCTCGAATCGCTGCGCGCCTGGCCCGACACGGCCCATGCCACGCCGGTGCACGAGATGCAGGTGCATGGCGACGACGGCGGCCGCGTGCAGTTCAGCGCCGCGCGTCAGAAGGTCGAGGCGCTGGCCTGGATCGTCGACGTGCCCGCGCTCGAGCAGCAACTGGCCGACGCGGTGCGCTTCCAGCCCCTGATCGACGTGGTGACCGAGCCCGTGGCCGCGCCGCTCACGGTGGTGTGCGAAGGCAAGGCCAGCGCCTCGCGCGCGGCGCTGGGCGTGAGCTACGAGGTCACGCGCTACCCACAACACGCCATTGCCGCGCGGTTCGAGGCCGCGCACACGCACGACGGCATCGCACGCCAGTGGTTCAACGACCGCGGCGAGGTGTTCGCCCTGCTGCCGCTGGGCGGCGTGCACGGCAAGACGCTGGCGCTGGTGTGGTCGGTCGACCAGCTGCGCGTGCCCGAGCTGGTCGCGCAAGGCGTCGACGCATTCAGCGCCGCCGTGAGCGAGGCCAGCCACGGCGAGCTGGGCTCGCTGCGGCTCACGAGCGAACGCGCCGTGTGGCCGCTGTCGCGCGCCATCGCCGACCGCTGGTCGGGCGCGATGCCGGGCCAGCCCACCCAGTCCTGGGTGCTCGCGGGCGACGCCGCGCACACGGTGCATCCGCTGGCGGGCCAGGGCCTGAACCTCGGCCTGGCCGATGCGGCCGCGCTGGCCGACGTGATCCGCACCCGCGACTACTGGCGCAGCGTGGGCGACGCCCGGCTGCTGCGCCGCTACGAACGCGCCCGCCGCGCCGACGTGCTGCAGATGAGCCTGGCCACCGACGGATTGCAGCAACTTTTCTCGCACAACCTGGGTCCACTTCCTGCGTTGCGCAACTGGGGCATGCGCGGTTTCGACCGCACGCGCTTCGTGAAGCACTGGATCACCGCACAAGCCATGGGCCTGAAGGCCTGACGCCCCGCGCCCACCAGCCCTCCACCTTTTTCCCGAAACCTTCCCGATGACCTTCGCCCGCCACCTTCTCGTTGCCGCCTGCGCGCTGCTCACGCTCTCCACCGCCGGCGCGGGCGAGGCCGAGATCCGCAAGAACCTGCCGACGCACATCCCGCAGCTGCCGCCCATCGAGGAAGTCACCAAGACGCCCGTGCCGGGCCTGTACGAAGTGCGCGTCAACGGCAGCCAGATCCTGTACACCGACGAGCAAGGCGGCTACCTGCTGCAGGGCAGCCTGATCGACGCCAAGACCCGCCGCAACCTCACCGAAGAGCGCGTCGAGAAGCTCACCGCCGTCGCCTTCGACAAGCTGCCGCTGAAAGACGCCATCAAGATCGTGCGCGGCAACGGCAAGCGCAAGGTCGCGGTCTTCGAAGACCCGAACTGCGGCTACTGCAAGCGCTTCGAGAAGGACATGAAGAAGGTCGACAACGTGACCGTCTACATGTTCCTGTACCCCGTGCTCGGCCCCGATTCGACCGCCAAGTCGCGCGACATCTGGTGCAGCAAGGACCCGGGCAAGGCCTGGGCCGACTGGATGGAAGGCAACGTCAAGCCCGCCGCCGCAGCCACCAGCTGCAACGTGACGGCGCTGGAGCGCAACGTGGAGTTCGGCCGCAAGTACAACATCACCGGCACGCCCACGCTGATCTTCACCGACGGCAGCCGAGTCCCCGGCGCAATTCCCGCCGAACAGGTCGAGAAGCAGCTCGCCGCCGCCAACTGATCCGATGGCGACGACTTCCGCTTCCCGGCGCGCAGCCGCGGCTGCAACCGCCGCGCCCGCTGTGCATTGCCGCGTCGAGTGCGCCGACCTGCATGCGCGCCTGTTCGCCGTCACGCTGACCATCGCCGCGCCCGCCGCGCAGCAGCGCGTGGCGCTGCCGGTGTGGATTCCGGGCAGCTACCTCGTGCGCGAGTTCGCCAAGAACCTGCAGGGCCTGCGCGCCACGCAGGGCCGCCGCAAGCCGGTGCTGACGCAGCTCGACAAGTGCAGCTGGCAGATCGACTGCGTGCCGGGCCAGCCGCTGGTGCTGCATTACCAGGTGTGCGCCTACGACAACTCGGTGCGCACCGCCTGGCTCGATGCCACGCGCGGCTTCTTCAACGGCACCAGCGTCTGCCTGCGTATCGAGGGCCAGACCGACGCGCCGCATGCGCTGGAGATCGTTCCGCCCGCGCTGCCGGCCGAAGCCGCGCGCTGGTCGTGCGCCACCGCGCTCGTGCCGACGAAGGCCGACAAGCACGGCTTCGGCAGCTACCGCGCCGCCGGCTACGACGAGCTGGCCGACAGCCCGGTCGAGATGGGCGCCTTCTGGAGCGCCGAGTTCGACGCCTGCGGCGTGCCGCACCGCTTCGTGATCGCGGGCGCCGCGGCCTCGTTCGACGGCGAGCGTCTCATTGCCGACACCAAGGCCATCTGCGAAGCCGAGATCCGCTTCTGGCACGGCGACAAGGCCGGCAAGCGCGGCGGGCCGAAGCTGCCGATCGACCGCTACGTGTTCATGCTCAACGCGGTGGACGACGGCTACGGTGGGCTCGAGCATCGCCATTCCACCGCGCTCATCTGCAACCGCCGCGACCTGCCGCTGCGCGGCGAAAAGAAGAAGCAGCCCGAGGGCTACACCACGCTGCTGGGCCTCATCAGCCACGAGTACTTCCACACCTGGAACGTCAAGCGCATGCGCCCGGCGGAGTTCGCGAGCTACGACTACAGCCGCGAGAACTACACGCAGCTGCTGTGGTTCTTCGAGGGCTTCACGAGCTACTACGACGACCTGCTGCTGCGCCGCGCCGGCCGCATCGACGACGCGGCGTACCTGCGCCTGCTCAACAAGACCATCAACCAGGTGCTGCAGACGCCCGGCCGGCTCGTGCAGCCGGTGGCCGACGCGAGCTTCGACGCCTGGGTCAAGTACTACCGCCAGGACGAGCAGACGCCCAACAGCACCGTCAGCTACTACACCAAGGGTGCGCTGGTGGCGCTGTGCTTCGACCTCACGCTGCGCCAGGAAGGCAAGGGCACGCTCGACGACGTGATGCGCCACCTCTGGACGCAAGGCAACGGCGGCCCGATCAGCGAGGCCGACATTGCCGCCGCGCTCGAAGCCGTGGGCGGACGCTCGTACGCCCCCGAGCTCGCGCGCTGGGTGCATTCGACCGACGAACTCCCGCTGGCCGATTTGCTGCGCGCGCACGGCGTGGCCACGCTCGACGACCCCTCGCAACCCGCGCAGGCGCTCGGCCTGCGCGTGGCCGAAACCGGCGGCAGCGTGCAGATCAAGGTGGTGCTGCGCGGCGGCGCCGCCGAAAAGGCCGGCTTCTCGGCCAACGACGAATGGATCGGCATCGAGCTGCCGGCCGTCGGTGGTCGCGGCAAGGGCACGTCGCAACCCGCGCAGGCCTGGCGCCTCACGAAGCTCGACGACCTGGCGCTGTACCTCGGCGATGCCACCAAGTGCACCGCCCTCGTCGCGCGCGACCGCCGGCTGCTGCGCCTGCCGCTCACGCTGCCGACAGGCTCGACCACGTGGCGGTTGTTCTCGCACGACGCGGCCAAGATCACGGCCTGGCTCGCCGCCAAGCCTTGATTTCTTCCGTTCAGGCCGGGTGATCGACGGCCGCCGCCAGCGGCGGCCGCACGAACAGCATCGGCTGCGGCTCGCCCACCAGCACGCAGGGCTTGCCGGTGCGGCGGCAGTGGTCCTGCACGCGCCAGTAGGCGCCGTGGCTCACGCAGCCGGTCTGGCAGATCACGAGGTCGGCGGCGCGCAGGCCCGCCTCGAGCGCCGCGGGGTCGTCGGCCTCGTCGCCGCCGTCGTGGTGCAGGTAATGGCCACCGGCAATCTCCACGAGCTGGCGCGCCAGCGAAGGCGCCTCGGGCGTCGCTTCCGAACGGCCCACGCACAGCACCGACTTGGCCCGCAGGTCGGCCGGCACCTGCGGCCCCGGCGGCAAGGCATGGTGACGTCGGCCGCCCGGCGCCAGCAGCGCATGCAGGCGCTGGGGCAAGGCGCTGCCCCTGGCCGCGCGGGCCGCCAGTTCCTCGCGCACGATGGCAATCGCCGAGTCGCGCGCCACCAGCGCACCGCGCAGCCGCACGATCTGCGCCTCGAGCCGCTCGACCCGGGCGGCCTGCTCCACCAGCAGGCGCGAGCAACGCTCCTGCACCCGGGCATAGGCCCGCAGCAACACGGCATGTTCTTGCATCGGGAAGTCCATGGCGGCCATTCTAGATGAGAACAATTCTCAAATGAAACACCCGCGCGTCAGCGGGCCCGAAGCCTGGCTGGGTATAGTGGGACGCGTTTTTTTCCCCACCTCCCCCGGAGACAGCGACACCATGAGCTACGAAAACATCGACGTGCGGACCGAAGCAGGCAAGGTCGGCATCATCACCCTCAACCGCCCCAAGGCCCTCAATGCGCTGAACGACGCGCTGATGACCGAGCTGGGCCAGGCGCTCAAGGCCTTCGACGCCGACGACGCCATCGGCTGCATCATCCTCACGGGCAGCGAGCGCGCCTTCGCGGCCGGCGCCGACATCGCGGCGATGGCCAAGTACAGCTTCATCGACACCTACAAGGGCGACTACATCACGCGCAACTGGGAAACCATCCGCTCGATCCGCAAGCCCGTCATCGCGGCCGTGAGCGGCTTCGCGCTGGGCGGCGGCTGCGAACTCGCGATGATGTGCGACTTCATCATCGCGGCCGACAACGCCAAGTTCGGCCAGCCAGAGATCAAGATCGGCGTGATCCCCGGCGCCGGCGGCACGCAGCGCCTGCCGCGCGCGGTGGGCAAGAGCAAGGCCATGGACATGGCGCTCACCGCCCGCATGATGGACGCCGCCGAAGCCGAGCGCGCGGGCCTCGTGAGCCGCGTGGTGCCTTTTGAAAAGCTGGCCGACGAAGCGCTGGGCGCTGCGCTGATCATCGCGGGCTTCTCGCAGATCGCCGTGATGGCGGCCAAGGAATCGGTCAACCGCGCCTTCGAGAGCGGCCTGAGCGACGGCGTGATGTTCGAACGCCGCCTGTTCCACGCGCTGTTCGCCACGCAGGACCAGAAGGAAGGCATGGACGCGTTCCTGGCCAAGCGCCAGCCGGACTTCAAGAACGCCTGATCCGCCGGATCGTCGCGGGCCCGGCGGCCGCAGCAGCGGTTGCCGTCAGCGGGCTCGCGACACCGCCGTGCGCAGCGCCTCGAGTGCCTGCGCCGGCGGCGTGCCGATGAAAGCGGGGCCGCCCGGCTGCGGCGTCCACCGCACCTGGTCGCCTGCGATCTCGAGCACGGCCAGCAACGCGCCGTCGCGTCGCAGTTCGATCCGCGCCTCGACCGGCGCACCCAACTCCCCGCCCGACACGGTGGCCGCGCGCGCCACGGTGTTCACCAGCGCCGCGAGGCCTTCGGTGTCGCCGCGCGCCTGGCGCGTGGTGGTGCCGGCGCGCGTGATGTCGAGGGCGGTCCAGCGGTCCAGTGCCGTGAAGCCGCCGCTCACCACGGCTTCGGTGGCCGCGCGCGGCGCCGCCTTGGCGGCGGCCGACGGAGCCGGCGCGGCTTGCACGGGAGCGGCCCGACGCTGCGCGCCGGCGACATTCGCGCTGGCACCGCCTTGCGCGGCAAGCGACGGGGCCGTGTCTGCGGACTCGCGCTGCATCGGCGCTGGCGCTGCAGGCGCTACAGGTGCTACGGCCGGCGCCGGCGGTGCGGCTGCGTAGGGCATCGGACTCTGGCCGACATCGGCCATGGGCGGCGCGGCCGGCATGGGCGCGGACGCGATGGCCGGTGCGGCGGGTGCAGGCACGGGCGCCGGGGCTTGCACCACCGGGGCCGCGGGCGCCGCCTTTTCCATCGTCCGTGCTTCGTCCTTCTGGACCGACGCCGCCGCCGCAGGGGCTTCGCGCCGCCGCGATGCTTCACGCGCTTCCTGCGTCTCGCGCTGCTTCAGGGTTTCTTTCGCATCGCGCGCCGCTTCGCTGCGCTGCACTGCGGGCGGTGTCATGTCCGCCGTTGCGGCCGGTTCAGCGGCTGGCGCAGGCGCAGGCGCAGGCGGTGCCGATGCTGGCGCGGGCGCCCCGGCCACTTGCGCCTCGCCATCGAGCCGCGCGTCGGGCACCGGCTCGCGATGCCACAGCACGGTGACGAAGGTCGCCACGAGCACGGTCGCGAAGGCCGCGTTCCATGGCATGCGCGAGCGGGGACTGCCACCGCCGAGCAGGCGTCGCCACCACGGCGCGGCCTGAACCGCAGGGCCGGCCGCCGGCGCGGAGGCCGCGGCGAGGTTGTGCGCCATCTTCAGGATCGCCTCGCGCGTGTGGGCCGCGGGCACGGCGTCGCGGTCGGGCGCGTGATCCAGCGCGCGACGCAGCCGCGCGTCGTGCAGGTCGTCGTCGTCCATGCCGGTGCTCATGCCCGCTGCTCCAGCACCGACAGGTAGCGTTCCATGCAGCCGCGCAGCTTCTGCAGCCCGTAGCGCAGGCGGCTGCGCACGGTCTCGAAGCCGATCTCCAACCGGGCCGCGAGCGCGTCGACGGTGAGGCCGTCTTCATGGTGCAAGAGAAAAGCCGCGCGTTGCTCGGCCGGCAGTTCGTCCAGACAGGTCAGCAGCCGGCGCCCGGCGGCGCGCCAGAACGCCAGCTCTTCGGCCGAGGGATGCGCCGACAAGTCGGTGGCCCCGTGCACGCCGCGGTCAAGCGCGGGCACGGCGTCGCCATCGTCGTCGGTCGCATGGCCATCGAGCGTCACCTCGCGCCCACTCACGCGCAGGCGGTCCATCGCGAGGTTGTGCGCGATGGTGAAGGCCCAGGTGCGCCAGGTGGCGCCCTGCGGCGAGAAGCTGTCGCGCGCCGAGATGATCCGCACCCAGGTGTCCTGGAACACCTCGTCGGCCTGCGCGGCCAGCCGCGCGCCGAGCAGGCGCTTGACGAAGCGGAACAGGCCGCCTTCGTGGCGCGCATAAAGCACGTCGAAGGCGGCGGCATCGCCGTGGGCGTAGGCCAGCATCAACTGATCGTCGGGCATGGCGTCGCGCTCGGTGGCGGTGCGGGCAGCAGCAGAAGGGGCGCGTGGCAGCGCAGACATCGCAGGATTGTCACCCGAGCTTGTACGGCGCACGGAGGCGATCGGGGTTAGGTCGAAACGCGATCCGACGCATTCGATCGCAGAAAAATCGACCTGAAAACGCCGGGAGTTGAACTGGGCCCAAAGCCTGGGCTATAATTTTGGGCTCGGTGCTGAATTGCACTGACGGCTCTTTAGCTCAGTCGGTTAGAGCGATGGAATCATAATCCACAGGTCCGCGGTTCGAGTCCGTGAAGAGCCACCAACACAGCCTCCCCGCCCCGGCGGAATGGCTCAAAAAGCCCTAAGTTTTCAACGACTTAGGGCTTTTTTCGTTCAGGCCTGCAATGGGGTCTCACCCACCGGCACCCGGTCCAGCCGGAACGCCTCGGGCTCGCAGTGCACCAGGCGCCAGCCGTGCGCGCCGTGCAACTGCAGTTCGTCCACCACGTCCGTCAGCGTGCCGATGAGTTCGTTGCCCCAGAACCTGCGCGCGCCGCGCACGGGGTTGAGCATTTGCCGCAGCCGCGGAATCGACAGCACGCGCTCCGCGTTGAAGAAGAACTCCAGCGCCAGGTCGAAGGTGACCGGGTCGACGCGCTGCGTGCGGCCCGGGAAGCTCACGCTGCGGTCCATCGGCTGGAAGCTGTAGGCGCCCCACACGAGCGGCGTTGGCATCGCGCACGCCAGGCCGCGCGTTCGCAGCGACAGCAGGATGGTGCGGTAGAAGTCGTCGAACGCCGGTGCCGCTACGGGCGGGCGCCCCCGCAGGTGCCGCGTGGGCGCGGGCGCCTCCTGCGCCAGTGGAACGACCTTCGTCCCCATCAACGACAGCACGTCCGGCGCCTCCTCGCTCGCTGCCTCGGGCACGTCGGCCAGGAACAGCAGGTTCAGGCGGTCGCCCAGCGTCGCCAGTTCGTCGATGCTGGTGAAGACCAGCGGCGCCACGCCCAGTGCGCGCAGCACGCGCCGCGCGTACTCGCGCTCGCGCAGCGCATGGCCGAGCACGCCGATGCGTCGGGCGGGGCGCGCCAGGGGCTCCGAAGGTGCGGCGAAGAAGCGGCTCATGCGGGAGCCCCTTCACAGTCCGCTGCGGCAACAACATGCCCGAGGCAATGCGTTCGGGGGCTCGGGCCGCGGTTCGCGACCCCGGTGATCAGGACCGGCATGGGTGCTCGAAATTCTCAAAAGAATGAATGAAGCCGCGTCCGCTGCGCCCGCGCTTCATGCCGCATGCGATGCGGCACAAGGCAGCGGGCCCACTGAGGCAACCCGGCGCTCACCCATCCTAGGAAGGCCCGCACGGCCCGTACATAGGACTGTTCCGAAAAGCCCCGCCTTTCGCGCCCCTCAGAGCACCTTTGCGCCGCGCAGCCAGTCCAGCAGCATGGCCGAGTCGGCGCGCATGCGCAGGTCGGCGGCCTCGGCGTCGAAGCGCGTCGTCACCTGGGCCGACTGGTTGTTGTAGTGATCGCTCTCGGCCGTGAGCACGTCCAGCAGCGTGCGCTTGCCCAGGTGGTACCACTGCTCGTAGAAGATCTTGCGCACGCGGTCGGTTTCCTGGATCAGCTCGGTGTATTCGCCGGCCCGGCTGGCCGCCGCGTCGCGCTGCTCGGCGGACGTGCGCAGCCGGTAGGCCAGGTCGCGCGCCGAGGCCTCGGCCTTTTCCTCGCCGGCCGCCGCGCGCTCGAAGGCCGCGCGTTCCGACGCCCGCCCCGAGCCGCCCTGGAACGCGTTCCACTGCAGCGACAGGCCCGTGGACCACGGCTGCTTGTTGCCCGCCGAATCTTCCTGCGTGCTCTTGCCGACCACCCAGTTCAGCTGCGGCAGGCGCCCGGCCTTCACCGACTCCGCATACAGGCCCGCGGCCTTCGCCTCGGCCCGCGCCTGCTGCATGGCCGGATGCTCGGCGCCCGCAATCAAGGCGTCCTGCAGCGCGACCGGGCGGATCTCCCATGCCAGGTCGGCCGGCCACTGCACCTCTTCGCCGACCAGCTTCACGAGGTTCACCTGCACCTCGCGCAGCTTGGCCACGATGGCGTCGCGGCCGGTCACGGCCTGCAGGCGGCGTGCGCGTGCCTGCGTGAGTTCGCTGGCGCGGCCACGGTCGCTCTGCACGATCTGGCTCAGCATGTCGACCAGCTCTTCCATGCGCTTCACATAGCCCTGGCTGGCCTCGAGCGCCGCCTGGTGGCGCCGCTGTTCGAGCAGCGCCGACACGGTGTCGTACGCGATCTTCTGGCGGACCTGCTGCGCCGCCTGGTAGGCCGCCTTCGAGGTCTCGGTGCGGCTGTCGATGGTGGCGCTCAGGCGACCCCAGTCGTACACCGGCGTGGTGATCGCGAGGTTGCCCGCCGCGCTACGCGTGCCGCTGTTGGCGCCGCCGCCGAAGGTCGCGGAAGGCGACGACACGCCCACCTGCACCTGCGGCCAACGCTGGCCCTTGGCCTGGTCGATGCCGGCTTGGTCGACCACCTCGGTGGTGAAGGCGTGGTCGCCACTGAGCAGCGGGTCGGTGGGCGTGAAGCTCCAGTTGCCGTTCTCGTCCACCGGCGCTTCGCCGATCTTGGTGCCGTTGTCGTACACGTTCACGGTGGCGCCCGGCTCGGCCTTGCCGCTGAAGGTGGGACGGTCGTCGTCGGTGGTTTCGCCGTCCTTCAGCGGACCCTGCTTGCCGCCCACGTCGTCGGTGACGACGAGGTCGGTGACCTGGCCCGGCGGCGTGGCGTCGACCACGAAGTTCCAGATGCCGGTGGCGTCGCTGGTCTGGCCCACGGGGTTGGTGGCCGTGGCGGTGATGTTGTGCGTGCCGTCGGCCAGGTCGGCTTCAGGCGTGATGCTCCACTTGCCGTTGGCGTCGGCCACGGTCTGGCCCAGCAGCTTCGTGCCGTCGTAGACCTTGATGGTGTTGCCCGCTTGCGCGGTGCCGATGATGGTCGGCCGGGCGTCGTCGGTGACCTGGCCCTTCTGCAGCATGCCCGTTTGCGGGCCCACGTCGTCCTGCACGTTCTGGATCACCGGCACGCTCGGCGGCACGCTGTCCAGGATCACGGTGTAGGGCGCGGTGGGCGCGGTGTGGTTGCCCGTGGGGTCCATCTCGATGGCGGTGAACTCGTTCTTGCCTTGCAGCAGCGGCGTGCTCACTTGCAGCGTCCACTTGCCGTCGGCCTCCACGATCGCGCGGCCGAGCTCGCGGCTGCCCGTGCTGTCCTTGACGGTCACGATGATGGTGTCGCCGGCCGTGCCGGTGCCGCTGAGCAGCGGACGGCTGTCGTCGGTCTTGCCGCCCGAGGCCACGTTGCCCGTGACTTCGCCCACGTCGTCGGCCACGCCCGTGATGGCCAGCTTGCTGGCATCGGGCGGGGTCACGTCGATCTCGAAATCGAAGGGGTCGGAGGGCTTGCTCTCGTTGCCGGCCGGGTCGCGCGCGATGACGGTGATGGAGTGGTCGCCCTCCTTCAGGTCGGTCGAGGGCGTGAAGATCCAGGCGCCGTTCTCGTCCACTTCGGTGGTGCCGATCACGGTGTCACCGTCCTTGATGACGATGGTGTCGCCCGGCGTGCCTTCGCCATGGAACTCGGGCTGGCGGTCGTCGGTGACGCCGCCCGGGGTGATGGGGCCCTGGTACTCGCCCATGTTGTCGTTGGCGCCGCCCACCTGGGGCTGCGCGGGCGGGGTGATGTCGACGACGAAATCGAACGGGTCGGAGGGCTCGCTCTCGTTGCCCGCGGGGTCGCGCTCGACGATGGTGATGGAGTGCTCGCCCTCGCTCAGGTCGGTCGGCGGCGTGAAGGTCCACACGCCGTCCTCATCCACTTCGACGCGGCCGATTTCCTTGCCGTGGTCCTGCACGATGATGGTGTCGCCCGGGGTGCCCTGGCCGTTGAACTCGGGACGCTGGTCGTCCGTCGCGCCGCCCGGGGGCACGCGGCCCTTGATGGGGCCCACGTCGTCGATGACGGCGCCGGGGCCTTCGCTGCTGCCGCCGTCCCACTCGGGCTTGGGCGGCGGGGTGGTGTCGACGGCGAACTCGAACGGGTCCGAAGGCTCGCCTTCACGGCCGGCCGGATCGCTCTCGGTGATGGTGATGGAATGGTTGCCCTCGCTCAGGTCCTTCGGTGGCGTGAAGTGCCACGCGCCGTTGCCGTCCACGAGGGTCTTGCCGATTTCTTTGCCGTTGTCGTACATGGTGATGGTATTGCCGGGGGTGCCGGTTCCGAAAAAATCAGGTCGCGTGTCGTCGGTCTGGCCGCCGGGTTGGATCTGGCCCTTGATGGGGCCGACGTCGTCGTAGGCACCGCCGATGCCGTCGAAGCCGGGCTTGCCGGGGGGACGCACGTCGGGCGGAGGCATCACGGGCGGAAGGCTCGGCGCGGTATCACCGTCGCTGCCGCTGGCCGCGGCGATCGCGCCGAGGCCGAGCACAGCCAGGCCACCGGTCATCAGCAGGGGCAGCATGCCGCCGAAGAAATCGTTGCCACCGGCCGCTTCGGTGCCGGCCAGGTACGGCGCGCCGGACCCGTACGAATCACCGCCCAGCGCCACGGGCGCCGACTGGCCTTCGGCCAGCGCGTAGATGTCGCCCGCGCCATCGGTGCGCGCATACGCATACAGCTGGCCGTCTTCGGCCACGCCGTACAGGCCCACGGGTTCCGATTGCGCGTAGTAGCCCTCGAGCACCAGGCCCGGGCTCGTCTCGCCTTCGAGCGTGATCTGCAGGTCGTTGCCCACGCGCGTGAGCGTCACGTTCTCGGGCGCGAAACCGTCGTCGCCCTTGAGCAGGTATTTCGCGCCCTTCTGGACCTTGATGCGGACCGGCGCCTTGCCGTTGGTTGCCGCTTCCACCGTGTGATCGATGTTCCTGCCGTTGCTGTTGACGACGACCTTCGTCTTCTTGGTTGCCATGAGATTCCTAGTGCTTGCTGAATGAAAAACGGGACCGCAGCGGCACGCGCACGCGCGGCGCCAGCTCATACGGTTTGTTGACCGATGACTTTAGGAAGACGGTCCCGTTCCATCCATCGGACGAGTCCGAAAGCGGGGGCGGCAGACATAGGCTCAGGGCGAAACTGTGAACAAAGCCCCCAGGAGTTCGTACAAAGCACAAGGCCCTCGCGAGTCAGCGACTCGCAAGGGCCTTGAAGAAGACAGCGCCGCAGCGCGAAGCGGTCAGCGTCCGAGGTCTTTGGCGGACACGCCGCCGATGCCCCAGTTTTCCTTGGGCATGTCGTGCAGCCACACGCGCACGTTCTCCTTCGGCGCGTCGACGGCCTCGACGATGGCGCGCGTCACTTTCTCGATCAGCGCGCGCTTCTGTTCTTCGGTGCGGCCTTCGATGAGGTAGATCTGTGCAAAGGGCATTCGTGTACTCCTGCTGTGTGCTTCAGTGGTTGATGCAGATCAGACGAAGCGCAGGCCCACGCTGCCCATGCCCTGCACCTTCAGCGTGACGGCATCGCCGGCCTGCACGGCCACGGCCTCGGTGATGCCGCCCGAAAGAATCAGCGTGCCCGCCGGAATCTCCTCGCCGCGCGCGCCCAGGTGGTTGGCCAGCATCGCAATCGCCGCGGCCGGGTGGCCGAGCACGGCGGCGCCCGCGCCGAAGGCCACGGGCTGGCCGTTCTTCTCCAGCACGATGCCGACGGTGCGCAGGTCGACCTCGCTCGCGGACACGGCGCGACCGCCCACCACGAAGCGCGAGGCCGAGGTGTTGTCGGCCACCACGCTCTTGAGGTCGAACTTGAAGTCGCGGTAGCGGCTGTCGATCACCTCGATGCCCGGCAGCACGAAGTCGGTGGCCGCGAGCACGGCGCCGATGTGGCAGCCCGGGCCGCTGAGCGCGCGCTTGGTGACGAACGCGATCTCGGGCTCGACCTTCGGGTGGATGAGCTCGCTCACCTTGCATTCGCCGCCTTCGGGCAACGCGTAGTTGTCGGCCATGAAGCCGAAGACCGGCGTGGTCACGCCCATCTGCTTCATCTTGGCGTGCGAGGTGAGCCCGGCCTTCAGCCCGATGATGCGGTGGCCGCGCGCGAGCTTGCGGCGGCGGATCTCGTTCTGGATGGCGTAGGCATCGTCCCAGTCCATCTCGGGATGTTCGTCGGTGATCTTGGGCGTGTCGCGCGCTTCCAGCTCGCAGGTCTCCAGGTGCTCGGCGAGCGCGGCGATGGTGTTCTTGTCGAGCTTCATGCCGCCACTCCTTCCTGTTGCTGCTGCACAGCCTGGCGTGCGCGGGCCAGCGTGATGGCCGTGTCTTCGATCATGTCTTCCTGCCCGCCGACCATGCCGCGCCGCCCCAGCTCCACCAGGATCTCGCGCGCGGGCACGCCGTATTTCTTCTCGGCGCGCTTGGCGAACAGCAGGAAGCTCGAATACACGCCCGCGTAGCCCAGCGTGAGCGAGTCGCGGTCGACGCGGATCATGTGGTCCATGATCGGCACGACGCGGTCCTCGGCCACGTCCTGGATGCGGAACACATCGACACCGGTCTCGATGCCCATGCGGTCGCACACCGCCACGAACACCTCCATCGGCGTGTTGCCCGCGCCCGCGCCCAGGCCTGCGGCGGCAGCGTCGATGCGGTTGGCGCCGGCCGCAACGGCCGCGACCGAATTGGCCACGCCCATCGCGAGGTTGTGATGGCCATGAAAGCCCAGCTCGGTGTCGGCCTTGAGCGCCGCGCGCACCGCGCCGATGCGCGCCGTGACATCGTCCGGCAGCATGTGGCCGGCCGAGTCGGTCACGTAGATGCAGTTGGCGCCGTAGCCTTCCATGAGCAGCGCCTGGCGCACCAGCGTCTCGGGCGAGGCCATGTGGGCCATCATGAGAAAGCCCACCGTGTCCATGCCGAGCCGGCGCGCCATCGTGATGTGCTGCTCGGACACGTCGGCCTCGGTGCAGTGCGTGGCCACGCGCACGGTGTGCACGCCCAGGCCGTGCGCCATGCGCAGATGGTCCACGGTGCCGATGCCGGGAATCAAGAGCGCCGACACCTTGGCCTGCTTCATCAGCGGGATCACGGCGCCCAGATACGCCTCGTCGGAATGCGCGGGAAAGCCGTAGTTGACCGAGCTGCCCCCCAGGCCGTCGCCGTGCGTCACCTCGATCAGCGGCACGCCCGCTTCGTCGAGCCCGCTGGCGATGTGCGTCATCTGTTCGAGCGTCATCAGGTGGCGCTTGGGGTGCATGCCGTCGCGCAGCGTCATGTCGTGCAGGGTGACGCGGCGGCCCTGCAGGTGGGTGTTGGTGGAGGTGGTCATGGGGGTGCTCCTAGGCCACGGCGGGCTCGGGTTGCGGGAGGCTGGCGAGCATCGCTTCGGCGAACATTTCCGCCGTGCGCGCCGCGGCGGCGGTCATGATGTCGAGGTTGCCGGCGTACTTGGGCAGGTAGTCGCCCAGGCCTTCCACCTCCAGGTAGATCGACACGCGGTGGCCGTCGAACACCGGCCCGTTCACGAGTTTGTAGCCCGGCACGTACTTGCGCACCTCGGCGATCATCTCGTGCACCGAGGCCGTGATGCGCGCCTCGTCGGGTGGGCCTTCGGTGAGGCAATGCACCGTGTCGCGCATGATCAGCGGCGGCTCGGCCGGGTTGACGATGATGATCGCCTTGCCCTTCGCAGCGCCGCCCACGCGCTCGACCGCACCGGCCGTGGTGCGCGTGAACTCGTCGATGTTCTTGCGCGTGCCCGGGCCGACCGAGCGGCTCGACACGGTGGCCACGATCTCACCGTAGGCCACCGGCTGCACGCGCGACACGGCCGCCACCATCGGGATGGTGGCCTGCCCGCCGCAGGTGACCATGTTGACGTTGGCCGGCCGTGCACCGCCCGCCATGAGCAGGCTCTTGAGGTTGACCGGCGGCACGCAGAACGGGCCGATGGCCGCGGGCGTGAGGTCGATCATGAGCACGCCGAGTGCGTTGAGCTTGGCGCTGTTCTCGGCATGCACATAGGCGCTGGTGGCGTCGAACGCGATCTGCACGCCGTCGGCCTGCACATGCGGCAAGAGGCCGTCCACGCCCTCGGCCGTGGTCTTCAGGCCCATCTCGCGGGCACGCTTCAGGCCGTCGGATTCGGGGTCGATGCCCACCATCCACACGGGTTCGAGCACAGGGCTGCGCTGCAGCTTGGCGAGCAGGTCGGTGCCGATGTTGCCGGGGCCGATCAGCGCGCACTTGATCTTCGTTGTTGTCGTCATGGGGTTGTCTCCTTCAGTGGAAGCGCACCGAGCAGCCGCCGAGGCCGCCGATCGAGACGCGGAAGTTGTCGCCGGCCTTGGCGGGGAACATGGCGGCGAGCGCGCCCGACAAAATCACCTCGCCCGCCTTGAGCCCGATGCCCAGCGCGCCCAGCGTGTTGGCCAGCCACGCGACCGCGTTCACCGGCGAGCCGAGCGCGGCGGCGCCCGCGCCGGTGGCGATGATTTCGCCGTTCTTCTCCAGCACCATGCCGCAGGTGGCCAGGTCGATGCGGCGCGGATCGACCGCGTGGTCGCCCAGCACGAACACGCCGCAGGAGGCGTTGTCGGCCACGGTGTCGGCGATCTGGATCTTCCAGTCGCGGATGCGCGAGTCGACGATCTCGAAGCAGGGCATCACGCATTCGGTGGCAGCCAGCACGTCGGCGTTGCCGATGCCGGGGCCCATGAGGTCGCGCTTGAGCAGGAAGGCGATCTCGCCCTCGGCCTTGGGCTGGATGAGCGTGCGGCTGTCGATCGACTCGCCCTCGCCGACGACCATGCCGTCGAGCAGGTAGCCGAAGTCGGGCTGGAACACGCCCAGCATGTTCATCACGGCGCGCGAGGTCACGCCGATCTTCTTGCCGACGACGCGCTCGCCGGTGTCGAGTCGACGCGCGATCATGCGTTGCTGCACGCCGTAGGCGTCGGCGATGGTGATGCCTGCGTGCCGGCTGGTGAGCGGCTCCACGACGCTGCGCTCGCGCAGCGCGTCGTAGAGCTCGTCGCCGAGCCGCTGGATGAGGGTGGGGTCCATGGTGGGTTCTGTCCTTTGCTCTGTCTCGGGTGAATCAATCAATCGGTCGATCGGCTTCGTTCAGGAAGTCGCCGACCAGGCGGGCGAAGCGCGCGCTGTGCTCGATCTGCGTCCAGTGGCCGCAGCGGCCGAACACATGCAGCTGGCTGCGGGGAATCCACTGGCTCAGCGTGAGCGAGGTGGCCAGCGGAATCACCTGGTCTTCGCGGCCGTGGATCAGCAGCGTCTCGTGCGGCAGTGCGCGAATGGCGGCCTCCGGGCTCGCCATGGCATCGACCCAGCGCTGGCGCGGCGCCGGGAACATCGCGCCGAAGGTCTCCTGGAAGCCGGGTCGCATGCTGGCCTCGTAGCGCAGCTGCGCGAGCTCGTCGGTGACGAGGGCGCGGTCGAACGCGAACACGTCCATGATCCGGCGCATGTTCGCGAACGAGGGCGTGTAGCCCCACACCGCGTCGAGCCCCGGCGTGATCGCGAAGGGCACGCCCACGCTGCCCATGAGCACCAGCCGGCGCACGCGGTGCGGCGCGCGGATGGCCAGCGCCAATGCCAGCGCGCCGCCGAAGGAGTTGCCCACCACGTCGGCGCGTTCGATGTCGAGCGCGTCGAGCAGGTCGAGCGCCTGCTGCACCCAGGCGTCCATCGTGTAGGCCGCGCCGGGCACGCGCTCGGTGAAGCCGAAGCCGGCCATGTCGGGCGCGATCACGCGGCGTGTCTGCGCGAGCACCGGCAGCACCAGCCGCCAGTTGGCCCACGCACTCACGCCCGGGCCCGAGCCGTGGATGAAGAGCACCGGCGCGCCCTCGCCCAGGTCGTGCACGTTGGTGTGGAACGCACCCGTGCGGATGCTGTTCGCGATTTCGGGGTTGCTCACCGCCGGGCCCTCACAGCTTGATGCAGACGTTGCGAAGTTCTGTGTAGAACTCGAGCGAATGCACGCCGCCTTCGCGGCCGATGCCCGACGACTTGGCACCGCCGAAGGCCGTGCGCAAATCGCGCAGGAACCAGCTGTTGACCCAGCAGATACCGACCTGCACCTGCTTGGCCACGCGGTGGGCGCGGCCCAGGTTCTCGGTCCACACGGTGGTCGCCAGGCCGTAGTCGGTGGCGTTGGCCAGCGCGATGGCTTCTTCCTCGGTGTCGAAGGGCGCGATGTGGCAGCAGGGGCCGAAGATTTCCTCGCGGATCACCGAGGCCGTCTCGGGCAGGCCGGTCCAGATGGTGGGCTGCACCCAGTGGCCCTCGGCCAGCGCGCCGGGCATCGAGGGCACGCCGCCGCCGGTGACGACGGTGGCGCCTTCCTTCACGGCCTTCGCGTAGTACGACAGCACCTTCTGCTGGTGCTCGCGCGAGATCAGCGGGCCGATGCCCACGCCGGCTTCTTCCGACGGGCCCGGCTTCAGCGCCTCGGCCCTGGCCTTGAGCGCCGCGACGAACTTCTCGAAGATCGGCCGCTGCACGTAGACGCGCTCGGTGCCCAGGCACACCTGGCCGCAGTTCTCGAAAGCCGAGCGCGTGATGCCGGCCACGGCCTTGTCGAAATCGGCGTCGGCGAACACGATGCCGGCGTTCTTGCCGCCGAGTTCGAAGGACACGGGCCGCACGCCCTTGGCGGCCGCGCCCATGATGGCCTCGCCGGTGCGCGTCTCGCCGGTGAAGGTGATGCCGTTCACGCCCGGGTGCGTGGTGAGGAACTCGCCGGCCGAGTCGGGCCCGAAGCCGTGCACCACGTTGTAGACGCCGGGCGGCATGCCGACCGCGTTCATCACCTCGCCCAGCAGCGTGGCGGTGGCCGGCGTTTCTTCCGAGGGCTTGACCACCACGGTGTTGCCGCAGGCCAGCGCGGGGCCGACCTTCCAGGTCATGAGCAACAGGGGCAGGTTCCACGGGCACACGACGCCGATCACGCCCAGCGGCGAGCGCACCGCGTAGTTCAGCGCCTGCCCACCGTCGGGCGTGGCCATCTCGAAGCTCTCGGTGGGCACGTTCTTCACGATGTCGGCAAACACCTTGAAGTTGGCCGCGCCGCGCGGGATGTCGACGTGCGAGGCCAGCGCGTGCGGCTTGCCGGTGTCGGCCATCTCGGCCGCCAGGAAGTCGTCGAAGCGCCGGTTGATCTCGTCGGCCACGGCATGCAGCAGCTCGACGCGGCGCGCGACGCTCATGCGGCCCCACTCGCCGTTCAATGCCGCGCGCGCGGCGCGCACGGCCGCATCGACCTCATCCTTGCCGGCCTCGTGCACCTTGCCGATGACGCGGTTGTCCACGGGCGCGCGGTTGTCGAAGGTCTTCGTCGTGGCGACGAACTCGCCGCCGATGAAGTTCATGAACTGTTTCATCGCACCGTCTCCTTCAGGTCACCACGCTCAGGAAGTTCTCGTTGAGCTTGCGGTCGTGATAGAAGATCGCGCGCCCGAGTTCGTCGTCGGTCCACACCAGCGGCGGCTTGTCGGGGTAGAAGATGTAGCCGCCCGAGAACACCTCGTTGCGGTTGCCGCTCGGGTCGAAGAAGTAGATGGTTTCACCGCGCGTGATGCCGTGGCGCGTGGGGCCGATGTCCAGCGACACGCGCTTCTTGGTGATGATGTCGGCCGCCTTGAGCACTTCGCCCCAGTTGTCGAGCAGGAACGAGGCGTGGTGGAACTTGTTCTTCTCGGGATGGCGGATGAACGCGATGTCGTGCGGCTTGGTCGAGCAGGTGAGAAAGGCCGCGATGTGCATGCGCTCGGGGCCGGCCACCACGCTCTCGGCCAGCTGGAAGCCAAGCACCTCGGTGAACAGCTTCATGGTGCCGTCGAGGTCGTCGCCGTACAGCAGGCAGTGGTCGAAGCGCGAAGGCGCCATGCCCTTGAGGTCGTCGGGGTAGACCTCGGGGTTTTCATACGGCATGCCGTTGCCGACTTTCTCTTTCTCGGCGAAGAGCTCGATGGCGTGGCCGGTGGGCACGGTGAAGCGAAAGCGCTGGCCGGTGCGCAGGTGCTCGCCGGCGTCGATCCATTGCATGTCGGTGGCCAGGCCGCTGGCCTTCAGGTCGGCCGCGAGCCGGTCGAGCGTGGCGGGCGAATCGACGCGAAAGCCCATGAAGTCCATGCCGGCCTCGTCGGCTTCGCGCAGCACGACGCTGTGGTGGTCGTGCTCGTCCCAGGCCTTGAGGTAGATGCGGCCCTGCGCATCGCGCCCGGTTTCGATCAGGCCCAGCACGTCGCGGTAGTGCGTGAGGGCGGCCCCGAGGTCGAGCACGCGCAGTTGCACGTGTCCGGGGCGAATGACGCCAGTGAGTGCCATGGAAGTCTCCTTTGGTGGGTGAGGGAAAAGTTCAGGTGGGGGAACGGGGTACGGCGGGCTGCGACGCGAGCAGTCGCCGCTCGATGCAGCGCGCCAGCTTCTCGACAGCGCGCAGGGCCAGGTCGCTCTGCGGGTACGCGCGGCACGCCAGCACGTAGCCCTGGGCTTCTTCTTCGGCGCTGACGTGGCAGCGGCTCATGCGCTCGCGGCGCACGGCGCCCGACTCGATGCGCACCTTGCACACGCCGCAGCCGCCGCCCCGACAGCCGACCGGGATGCCCTTGCGGCCGAGCTGCTCCATGCCGCCGAGCAGGGTCTGGTCGGCGCGGCACACGTAGTGCTCTTGGGTGTTGCCGATGGCGACGGAAAAGCGCATGGCCGGCTCCACGTCACAGCGCCTTGAAGAGCGGGCTGCGCGGCGCCGCAGAGGCCGCATCGGCAGCGGTGAAGAATTTCTCGGTGTAGATGTCGCGCTCGAACAGGCGCCCCTGCATCAGCGTGGCGATGCAGGCCTCGGTCATCGGCGGCGGCCCGCACAGGTAGGCCTTGTGGCCGCGGAAGTCGTTCGCGAAGTGGGCCTTCAGCGCCTCGTGCGCAAAGCCGCGCGCCCCATGCCAGTCGCTGTCGGCCGGCAGGTCGGACAGCACGGGCACGTAGGTGAAGTTGGGGTGCTGTTCGGCGAGCTGCTCGAAGAGCGCGCGGTAGTACAGCTCTTCGGCATTGCGCGCGCCCTGCACGAGCGTCATCGGCAAGGTGCAGCCTTCGGCCAGCAGGTCGAGCACCATCGACTTCGGGCTCGACAGGCCCGAGCCGCCGGCCACGAAGATCATCGGCAGCCCCGCCGACTTGCGCACGAAGAAGCGGCCGTTGGGCGCGGTGAAGCGCAGCCGCTGGCCCACCTGCAGCTCGTCGTGCAGCCAGCCCGTGGCGCGGCCGTTGGGCACGCGGCGGATGTGCAGCTCGACGAGGTGGTCGTCGGGTGCGTTGGCGATCGAGAAGGCGCGCGCGCCCTCCACGCCCGGCACGTGCAGCATCACGTACTGGCCGGCCTGGAACGGCGCCGGCCGGTCGGTGCGCAGCCACAGGCCGCGGATGGTGGGCGTGAGCATGCGGGCCTCGACCAGCTCGGCGTCGAAGTCTTCCAGCGGCAGGAACTGCGCGTCGGGGTCTTCGTCGATCTCGGCCTCGATGACCAGGTCGGCCTGCGCCATCGCGCAGCACGCGAGGATCTTGCCGTCGTCGCGCTCGAAGTCCATCAGCGCGAAGTTGGACGCATCGCCATGCTCGCATTCGCCCTCGAGCACCTGCACCTTGCAGGTGCCGCACACGCCGTGGCCGCAGGCGTGGGGCAGCCACACGCCGGCGCGCAGGCAGGCATCGAGCACGGTCTGCCCGTCGCGCACCGCCACGGCCTGGCCGAGCGGCTCGATCATGATCTGGAAGCTCATGGCAAGGCCCTCCTTCCTGTGCTCAGCTGAACGAGCCGCCGATGCCCGTGAGCCCGGGCGTGCGAAAGCGAAGCGCCGACTTGTGGACCAGGCCGTTGTCGGCCAGCGACTTCGACGCATCGGGCGCGAAGGGCTTGCCGGAGTCGAACCATTCGACCTTCGACCAGTCGACCTTTTCGAAGTCGGGGTGGCTGCCGTACACGCCGGGCAGCACGTCGCTGATGAGCGCGCCGAAGGGCATGGCCGCGGGCAGCGGCAGGCACACGGGGGCGCAGAAGAGCAGGTGGTCTTCCCAGCCGATGTAGAGCAGGCGGTTGCCGTGGAAGCGGTCTTCGCTGTCCATGACGGTGCCGGTGTAGCCGGGGGCGAGTGCAACAACAGACATGTCGGTCTCCTTTTTTGGGGTGAGCGCCGCCCGCGCCGTGCGTGGGGCACGGCGGGAGCGCGGGGGTCGATGGGGTGGTGGGGCCTGGGTGCTCAGGCCACCTTGGGCTCGGCCGCCGACAGGTCCTGCCCTGTCCAGCGTTCCCAGTTGGCCTTGTCGGGCGAGGTGTTGAACTCGCCGTTGTCGGCGCCGACGTTGATGTGGTAGTAGTCCAGCACGGCCGCCAGCGGGTTGAAGCCTTCCACCGTCGGGTCGGTGCCCTCGGGGAAGCAGTTGCCCTGGTAGATCTGGTGCACCGGCAGCCAGGCCTGCACGTACTTCTCGGGCTCGCCGTCGAACACGTCCTTGCAGCCGTCGGAGCAGAAGTGGTACTTCATGCCGTGGTAGCTGCTCTCGCGATAGCAGATCTTGGTCGGGTCGTCAGGCTCGGTGAAGGCCATCGGGATCTGGCAGGTCTGGCACAGCATGGGCAGCGTGTTGTTGAACCAGCGCTTGCCCTGCTTCTCCTGCTCGGCCAGCCACTCGAAGCGCGGGCGGTACAGGCTGTCGAAGGTCTCGGGGTACTTCTCGGCCAGCCAGGTCATCTCGTCGGGCTTGGGTGCCCAGACGTTGAAGTTGGCGGCGTGGCCGTAGTTGTTGAAGATGGCCCAGGCCTCGTGCGAGATGCGGCTCTTTTCCTTCGACGCGACCTCGTGGTACTTGGGCATGCGGATGCCGTAGCGCGCCAGGTCCTCGAACAGCGCGCCGCCGTTTTTCTCGAAGTACATCTCCCAGGCCTCGGACCAGCTCATGACGCGCTTGGGCAGCATGTAGTCCATCATCATCGCCACCAGCGTGAGCAGGCGGTAGCCGCGCCAGAACCACTTGTCGACCCACTTCTGCACGATGGGCACGTTGTCGGGGTCCTGCTCGAGGATGAACTTCACCACCTCCAGGCCCAGCGTCATGTGGCGCGACTCGTCGCTCTGCGCCGAGAAGCCGAAGGTGACGGTGGCCATGTCGCCGTTGTAGGCGGCGCCGCTCATGAAGGGCATGAACAGCAGGTTGGTCAGCACGTACTCGAACGAGAACGAGATGGCGGTGATGAACTCGAAGGGCCCCGCGCTCATCGCGTCTTCGAAGTAGCTCTTGGGCACCGACAGGTACCACACGCGGTCGTGCATGTGCTGCGGGTCGTGCAGGCCGTGGAAGTACTTGTTGAAGTGGCTGATGGTGTGGAACTGCGTCTGCGCATGGCGCAGCTCGTCAATCGACTGCATCTGGCAGGCCACGCGCGCGCCCACGCCGCGCAGCGAACGCCCGGCCATGGCATAGCCGCGGTGCGCCGCGTACTCCAGCGGTGAGACGCCGGTGAGGAACAGCTTGAGCGTGTTCAGGTAGCGCGGGTCGCTGATGTTGAACTGGCCGTTGTTCTGCTGGAACGCATCGATGATGGCGTAGAGCTTTTTCTCCTTCTCGCCCTGGAACTTCCAGTAGGCGTCCATCGTGAGGCGGAACGGGTCTTCCCACTTATCCCAGTCGTGGATCTTGATGCCCTCGAACTTGTCGAAGGGAAACACGTCGTCCATCGACTGGTAGGTGGTCTCCCAGCCGAGGCCGCGCGTCATCATGGCGTAGCGCTCCTTCAGGCCGAGGCGCGGGGTGGTGGAGGTCTTTGCTGCTGCTTGGGTGGTCATGGCGTTGTCCTTGGTCGTGGTCCGGTGGGGGCTGGGCTCAGGCCCCCCAATGGAGGGTGAATTCGTCGTCGGTTTCCTCGATGCTTCCGGACAGCGAGATCAGGCTCAGGTGCAGTTCCTGCAGGTCCCAGCGGCGCCCGACCAGGGCCTCGACGCTCTCGCGGCGGATCACGAGGCGGCCGGGCGCGTCGATCTTCACCATCGCGGGGTACTCGGTGACGGTGGCCCCGGGGTTGTCGGCCACGATGGCCTCGACGATGGCGCGCGCGGCCTCGCCGGTCTGCAGGGCGATGAAGACGGGCGGTCGGGACACTTCGGCGGTGGCGGTGGTCATGGGAGGGTCTCCTTGGTTCGATCGATTCGGTCGTCAGGCGGCGGCGCCCGTGCGCACCAGCCGGGCCACGCGCGCATCGAGCGCGGCGTGCAGCGTCTTGAGCACCTCGGCGCCCTGTGCGCCCAGGGCCAGCGCGGCCAGCGGCGCCAGCGCCTGCACGGCCTGGTCGCGCCAGCTCGCGTACCACTGCGCGAGCAGCTCGGCGTTGGCGGGCGACTCGTCGGCGGCGGTCTTCAGCGTGGCGTCGACCCAGCGCACGTTCTCGTCGAACCACTCGTTCATGAACTCGGTCAGCATCGCCAGCGCGTTGCCGGTGGCGGCGCTGTGCGCGTTCACGTAGTGGCGGTAGACCAGCGGGTACAGCAGGCCGTCGAGCACGAGGTTCTGGGCCACGAACACCTCGAACCAGTCCTTGGTGACGAACAGGTTTTCCATCAGGCGGCGCACGCCCTGCCAGGCCGGGTGCGCGAGCCAGGCTTCCTTGCCGGCGTCCAGCGCGCGGCCCGAGTTGGCGTCGATCTGCAGGCCGACGCGCGAGAGGTACTGCGCGATGCCCAGGCGGTCCATGGCCGCGTAGATGAAGGGCTGCGTGATGGCCGTGCCGTAGCCGTAGCCGCAGCAGTAGCTGTGGTTCATGTTGGCGCCCCACTCGTAGTGGCGCAGCGGCACCAGCACCTGCTGCAGCGACTCGCGCACGCCGGCATCGGCCTGGGCCAGCAGCTGGCGCTTCTCGGCGAACTCGAACTGGCGGTCGGCGCCTTCCCCCTGGCGCGCGCGGGTCATCGTGTACACGCCGTAGTAGTAGTGGCGCGGGTCCTTGAAGCTGTACCAGTCGGCCATCACGATGGCTGTGCGGCGCTTGTCGTACAGCGCGTGCTGCGGGTCCCACAGCGGCCGGTAGTGGAAGTTGGCGGTGGGCTGCATGTCCAGCGTGGCCTCCTGGTAGCGCGAGGCCGGCTTGTCGCCGAGCCGCCGCGCCACATGCGAGAAGGTCTGGCGGATCGGCCGGATGTCCGAGGTCTTGATGTCGACTTGCACGGGGTGTCTCCTTGGTTGTCGCGGGAAAAAAATGGGGGGCGTGTCAGTGGTCGATGCCGGGCGCGCCGAAGCGCCACTTCATGCGCTCGAAGTCCAGCCGCGCGCCCTCTTCGGTGCTCAGGTGGCGCACCGCGTGGCGCGCGCAGAACTCGCGGAACTGGTCGAACTGCAGCACCAGCTCCACGGCCAGCTCGGGGTCGCCGATGGCGAACTCGAACTCCACGAAGCGCGTGCCGCGCGTGCCGGTCACGCGCACGAAGCACGGCTGGCCGGTCATCTGTGCGGCGCTGCCGCTGCGGGGGTCGGGCTGCATCGAGGGCATCACTTGTTCAATCCATCAACAGGTGGACGGCACCAGCGCCGCCCGGCCTGATAAGGGCAACGGGCGTGCCAGCGTGGCTAAGTGATTGATTTGCATGGGCCCGCTGCGCCTGCGGGCCCGAAGCACCGGGAAGTCCCGGATGCTGGTTTGATCATTTGCTGCGGTGCAGCTTGATCAAATGGTGAAAACCGGAAAACGCCGGCCGGCGTCCGCTCAGGACGTCGGCAGGCCTTCCTTTTTCAGACGGTAGGCCAGCTGCGGGCGCGTGATGCCCAAGAGGCGCGCGGCCTGCGACAGGTTGCCCTTGGCGCGCTGCATCGCGGTCTGCATGAGGCGCTGCTCGAGCGAGGCGATGTCGATGTTCTGCTCGAGCACGCGCTGGCACAGCGCGTCCAGTTCGCTCGCGTCGGCACCCGACGCCGAGGCCCCCGTGGCGACCTTGCCGCTGGCGTCGAGCTGGTTGTCGGGCGGCGCGCCCGGCGGCTGCATCCACAGGTGGCAGGCCTCGATGTCGCCGTGGTCGGGCGCCAGCAGCACGGCGCGCTCGATCACGTTCTCGAGCTCGCGGATGTTGCCGGGCCAGGCGTGCTTGTGCACGTCGAGCGCGGCCTTGTCGGTGAGGCCGCGCAGCTTCTTGCCGTACAGCGCGCTGTACTTCTCGACGAAGCGCGCCACCAGCGCCGGAATGTCGGCGGTGCGCTCGCGCAGCGGCGGAATCTGGATCGGGAAGGTGTTGAGCCGGTAGAACAGGTCGGTGCGGAACTTGCCCGCCTGCATGGCCTGCTGCAGGTTGACGTTGGTGGCGGCCACGATGCGCACGTCGACCTTGGTCGGCTGCTCGGCGCCCAGGCGCTCGACCTCGCCGGTCTGCAGCACGCGCAGCAACTTGACCTGCGCAGCCAGCGGCAGGTCGCCCACCTCGTCCAGGAACAGGGTGCCGCCGTGGGCGCGCTCGAAGCGCCCGGCGCGCGCATGGTGGGCGCCGGTGTAGGCGCCCTTTTCCACGCCGAACAGCTCCGCCTCGATCAGGTCGGCCGGGATCGCCGCGCAGTTGACGGCAATGAAGGGCTGCTTGCCGCGCGGCCCGTTGTCGTGCAGCCAGCGAGCGAACACTTCCTTGCCGACGCCGGTCTCGCCGAGCAGCAGCACGGTGATGGCGCTGTCGACCGCGCTGCGCATGAGCTCGAAGGCGGCACGAAAACCCGGCGACACGCCGACCAGCTTCTGGTCGTACTCGCGGCGCGGCTGCAGGCGGCGCAGGTGCTGCAGGCCGAGGTTGAAGTCGATGAGCTTCTCGGCCACGTGGTGCTGGCGGAAGTACTCCAGGTAGTGCTCGTCGTTCCACGCCTCGGCGGCCTGGCCGACGATGCGGCAGCGGCTGTCGCCCATGCTGGTGCATTCGACTTCCTTGAACACCACGAGCCGCCCCATGAAGGCGGTGGTGTAGCCCGAGGCATAGCCGATCTGCGACCAGCACTGCGGATCTTCCCCGTAGCCGAAGTCGGCCACGTGGGCTTCGCATTCCCAGGAGTTCTCCCAGAGGAATTCGCCGTAGAAATGCTTGGTGGCCACGTCGAGGTCGACCTGCACCTTCTGCACCGAGACGATGCCCTCGATGGAATGCAGGCGCGGCCCGAGCATGAAGGCGTCTTCGGCGCGCATGCCGGCAAGGCGCTCGCGCACGGCCACCTCGCCGTCGCGCAGGCCGGAAGCAAAACCCATGCGCACCAGCAGGCCGCGCGCACGCTCGATGCCCAGCGAGTCGAGCAGTTCGCGGCGCAGTTCGGCGAAGGCCCGGGCATGCATGAGCAGCATGCGCTGCTCGTCCAGCCAGATGTGGCCCGAGCCGGCGCTGAAGCGCAGGAGAGAAAGAAGTTCTCCCACCATGTCCCCTTTACTTGTCTGGAATCCGTTCCTCCTACATTCTCCTGCAAGGACGGACGACAAGGCTGCTCAATCAACAGGCAACGTGGTGCGAAGCCGCGCCAATGCTCGCTTTGCCTTCCGACTTCCTCAGACAACCCACAGAGTTATGCACAGAAAGCCGGAACAACTGTCATCAAGTTGACTTGGCCGCGACGTAGCCCTTGAACTGCTCGCGCAGCTTGGTCTTCAGCAGCTTGCCGGTGGCTGTATGCGGCAGGCTGTCGACGAAAGCCACGTCGTCGGGCAGCCACCACTTGGCCACGCGCTGCGAAAGAAAAGTGAGCAGTTCCTCGCCCGTGACCTCTGCGCCTGCACGCTTCACGACGATCAGCAGGGGCCGCTCCTGCCACTTCGGATGCGCGATGCCGATCACCGCCGCCTCGGCCACGGCCGGGTGCGCGCTGGCGGCGTTCTCCAGGTCGATCGACGAGATCCACTCGCCACCCGACTTGATGACGTCCTTGGCGCGGTCGACAAGTTGCACATAACCGTCGGCGTCGATGTTGGCCACGTCGCCGGTCGGAAAGAAGCCCTCGGCGTCGAGCACGTCGCCGCCTTCGCTACGGAAGTAACCGCTCGCAATCCACGGACCGCGCACATGCAGGTGGCCGAAGGCCACGCCGTCGTGCGGCAGGCGCTGGCCGTTCTCGTCGACGATCTTGAGCTCCACGCCCCACACGCCGCGGCCCTGGCGCATCTTGACCATCGTCTGCTCTTCTTTCGGGAGCGCGAGGTGCTTGGGCAGCAGGTTGCCGATCACGCCGATGGGGCTGGTCTCGGTCATGCCCCAGCCTTGCACGAAGTCGGCGCCGAAGTCGCGCTCGAAGCGCTCGATCATGGCGCGCGGCGTGGCGGCGCCGCCCACGCCGATGCGCTTGAGGCCGATGGCGCGGGTGTCGATCTCGGGGTGGGCGTCGAAGTACTGGAACAGCATGAGCCACACGGTGGGCACCGCCTGCGAGAAGCTCACCTTCTCGTCGCGCATGAGTTCGTACAGGCTCTGGCCGTCCAGGTGCGGGCCGGGCATGACGAGCTTGGCGCCCACCATCGGCGCCGAATACGGCATGCCCCAGGCGTTGGCGTGGAACATGGGCACAGCCAGCAGCAGCGTCATCTGCGAGCACACGCCGAAGGTGTCGGGCGCGCATTCCATCAGCGAATGCAGCACGGTGGAGCGGTGCGAATACAGCACGCCCTTGGGGTTGCCCGTGGTGCCCGAGGTGTAGCACAGCGACGAGGCGGTGCGCTCGTCGAACTCGGGCCAGTTGTAGTCCTCGCTCTGCGCGCCGATGAGCTCGTCGTAGCACAGCAGGTTGGGCACGTCGATGCTCGGCATGTGGGCGCGGTCGGTCATGGCGACGAAGGCGCGCACGCTCTTGAGCTTGGGCGCGAGCTTCTCGACCAGCGGCGCGAAGCTGGTGTCGAAGAACAGCACCTTGTCTTCGGCGTGGTTGACGATGTAGTCGATCTGCTCCGGAAAGAGGCGCGGGTTCACCGTGTGCAGCACCGCGCCCGAACCCGACACGCCGTAGTACAGCGCCAGGTGCCGGTACGTGTTCCACGCCAGCGTGCCCACGCGGTCGCCGGGCGCCACGCCCAGCGCCTTCATCGCATTGGCCACCTGCTTGGAACGCCGCTGCACCTCGCGGTAGTTGGTGCGGTGCACCGGACCTTCGACGGTGCGCCCGACGATCTCGACGTGGGGGTGGAAGGTGGCCGCGTGGTCGATCAGCGACGAGATCAGCAGCGGGCGGTCCTGCATCAGTCCGAACATGGTGTGTGTCTCCTGTGGTTCTTTTGAGCGTGCGTCTGCGAAGGCTACTTCACGGCAATCGAATCGCCCATGGGCTCGAACTCCTTGCCGTTGAACTGCACCAGCTGCAGCGTGTTGAACGGAAAGTAGTCGGTGGCCGAGGTGTTCAGCGCGATGCCCGGCAGCAGCATGCCGGTGCGCATGTTCTTCAGCGTGGTGGCCTGCTTGAGCACGTTCTCGCGCGTGAGGTTGTCGCCCGAGGCCTTGAGCACGGTCTCCATGGCCTGCGCCACGCCGTAGCCGTACACGCCGGCGGCGTTGTTCACGTCTTCGTTGGGGGCGTACTTCTTCATGAAGGCCAGGAACTCCTGCGTGGCCGGGTCGTTGGCCCAGCGCGGCTGCGCGGCGTCCTTGAAGAAGGCCATGGCCATGATGCCCTTCGACTTCTCCAGGCCCGCGGGCTCCAGCGTCATCTTCACGTAGGCCGACACGTAGGTGAGGTACTGCTGCTTCGGTTTCCAGCCGATGTCCCAGGCCTTGCGGATGGCCTGCGCGGCGAAGCGCGCGGTGGCGAAGTTGACGAACACGTCGGCGCCCGACGACTGCAGCTTGATGATCTGCGAATCGACCGTCGGGTCGGCCACCTCGAACGAGGCCTCGGCCACCACCATTGAGGCCTTGTCGCCCAGGCCCTTCTTCAGGCCCTTGAGCAGGTCCTTGCCGAAGTCGTCGTTCTGGTAGAGCACGGCGATCTTCGCGTTGGGCATCGTCTTGAGGATGTTCTTCGCGTAGAGGCTGCCCTCGCCCTCGTAGCTGGGCATGTAGGGCGTGGTCCAGGGGTAGGCCTTGGGGTCGTTGAAGCGGTCGGCGCCCACGCCCAGGAACAGGTGCGGCACCTTCTTGGCGTTCATGTAGCGCTGGATCGCGGCATTCGATGCCGAGCCCAGGTTGCCGTACACGGCGAGCACTTCGTCCTGCTCGACCAGCTTGCGCACCACCTCGGTGGTGCGCGGCGGCGTGTACTGGTCGTCGTAGCTGATGAGCGTCACCTTGCGGCCGTTGATGCCGCCCTTGTCGTTCACCATCTTGAAGTACGCCTCGTTGACCTTGCCGACGATGCCGTACGACGACACGGGGCCGCTGTAGGGCATGGCCATGCCGAGCTTGATCTCGGTGTCGGAGGCGCCGGTGTCGTACTTCTTCTGCGCGAGGGCCGCGCCGGCGGTGAACAGGAGGGCCGCGCCGCCCAGGGCGGCGGCCAGTCGAACGATGGAGGTCATGGAAGCTTCAGTGGAAACAAAAAGGGGAAATGAATGGCGGGCCGACAGCGCGGCCCGCGTGACGTCGATCAATCGCCGAGCACTTTGCCGAACGGCTCGTAGCGCGTGCCGTTGAAACGCACCAGCTGCATGCGCTCGATCGGGTAGAAGTCGGTCGGCGAGGTCTTCACCTCGATGCCCGGGTAGAGCATCGGCGGGCTGTACTGCAGGTTGGCCGCCACCTTCATGATGTTGGCGCGCGTGAGGTCGTCGCCCGCCTTGCGCAGCACCTGCTCCAGCGTCTGCGCCGACGAGTAGCCCAGCACGTTGAGCGAATCGCTCAGGTCGCCCGAGGGGTAGTACTTGCTGAACCAGGTCTTGTAGTCCTCGTACTCCTTGGCGCCCTTCCACATGTCGTCGGCCGGGTCGCGCAGGTAGGTGGCCGAGATCACGCCCACCGCGTTCTCGGGGCCGGCCGGCTTGATCACCGCCGACACCGACACCGACACGCTCGACAGGTACTGCGTGGGCTTCCAGCCGATGTCGGCCGCCTTGCGGATCGCCTGCGCCGCGAACTTGGGCGTGGTGATGCTGAAGAAGGTGTCGGCACCCGAGGCCTTCAGGTTGACCATCTGGCTGTCGATGGTCGGGTCGGTCACCTCGTAGGTCGACTGCGCCACGATCATCGTCTTGGCCTTGTCGCCCAGCGCTTCGAGAAAGCCCTTCAGGAAGTCCTTGCCGAAGTCGTCGTTCTGCATGAGCACGGCGATCTTCGCGTTGGGCTTCGTGGAGAGGATGTGCTGCGCGTAGATCTTGCCTTCGGTCTGGTACGTGGGCTGCCAGCCCATGGTCCACGGGAAGGCCTTCGGGTCGCCGAAGCGCGTGGCGCCCGTGGCCACGAACAGCTGCGGTACCTTCTTGGCGTTCATGTAGCGCTGGATCGCCAGGTTGTGCGCCGTGCCCAGCGGGCCGAAGAGCACCAGCACCTCGTCTTGTTCGACCAGCTTGCGCGCCTGCTCCACCGTCTTGGAGGGGTTGTAGGCATCGTCCAGCGAGATGAACGTGACCTTGCGGCCGTTGATGCCGCCCTCGGCATTGACCTTGGCGAAGTAGCCCGCCGCCGCCTTGCCGATGGTGCCGTAGGCCGAGACCGGGCCCGAGTACGGGACGATGTGGCCGATCTTGATCTCGGTGTCGCTTGCGCCCGGGTCGTAGCGCTTCTGGGCCTGCGCCGTGAAGGCCGTGGCGAGGCCGAGCGTGGCGGCGAGGCCGGCGCCCAGCAGGCGGCGGCGCGTGCCGGGGCAGGCGGAAATGAGGGAACGTGTCATGGTGTTGTCTCCGTCGTTCTCGTGAAAAAGAAGCTGCGGCCGCGGGCCTCTTGCCGGCCTCGCATCGGTCTCTTGCGGACCTCGTGCGGCGTTCGGGCTGGATGGTAGGCAGCGCCTCCTGCGCGTCACATCGTCGGAACGGACGATTGAGAGCGGCTGAGGGTTGCCCCTAGCATGGACCTCGACACGGAGACACACCCACCGCCGCGCAACGCGGCGCGCACCGAAGGCAAGCACCGCATGGACCTCACGCTCAATCCCCGCTACGAAGCCTTTCGCGACGAGCTGCGCGCGTTCCTGGCCATGCACGGCCACCGCTCGGCCTTCGCGCGCACCGCCGAACGCCCCGACGCCGACGCCCTCGCGTGGCAGCGCCTGCTGCTGGACCACGGCTACGCCGGCCGCACGGTGCCGCGTGAGTACGGGGGCCACGGCGCGGCGCCCGACGTCATGGAGTCGCACCTCATCACCGAGGAGTTCGCGCGCGCCGGCGTGGCGCCGCCGCTGGGCAACCAGGGCATCTCGATGCTGGTGCCCACCCTGCTCGAGCTGGGCACCGAGGCGCAGCGGCGCGAATGGATCGGCCCCACGCTGCGCGGCGAGGTGGTCTGGTGCCAGGGCTACTCCGAGCCCGGCGCGGGCTCCGACCTGGCCTCGCTGCAGACGCGCGCCACCGAAGACGGTGGCGACTTCGTCATCAACGGCCAGAAGATCTGGACCTCGACCGCGCACGTGGCCGACATGATCTTCTGCCTCGTGCGCACCGAGCCCGGCGCAGCGAAGCACGCCGGCATCAGCTACCTGCTGTTCTCCATGAAGACGCCCGGCATCGAGGTGCGCCCGCTCAAGACCATGACCGGCCACGCCGAGTTCAACGAGGTCTTCTTCACCGACGTGCGCGTGCCGCAGCACCAGATCGTGGGCCAGCGCGGCGACGGCTGGAAGGTGGCCAACGCCACGCTCAAGCACGAGCGCGGCTCGCTCGGCAACCCCAACCTCACGACCCAGCGCTACCAGGAGCTCGCCACGCTGATGCAGTCCGAGACGGTGGACGGCACGCGCCTCATCGACCAGCCCGTGCTGCGCGACCGCCTGATGCGGCTGCAGGGCCAGGTGCTGGCGCAGAAGTGCCACGGCCTGCGACTGCTCACGGCCGCGGCCACCGGCGAAGACCCGGGCCTGGCCGCGCTGGTCGTGAAGCTGCAGGGCTGCGAGCTGCGCCACCAGCTGGCCGCGCTCGCCATCGACGCGCTGGGCGAACTGGGCCTGCTGATGCCCGGCAGCGCGCACCTGCGCGCACAGGCGCTCTGGCAGGAGCGCTACATGTTCGACCTGGGTTTGATCATCGGCGGCGGCACCGCGCAGATCCAGAAAAACATCATCGCGGAACGCGGGCTCGACATGCCGCGCGAACCCCGCCTGGCCTAAGAAGGTGCGAACGAACCCGACATGTCCGCTCATCCCGCCCAGGCACACCCACTCTGCGTTGCAAATGCTCGCCATAGCCCGAGCTATGGCTGCGCTTTGCGCCTTGATTGGGCGCGCCTGGACGGGCTGCTCGGCCACGCCGGATTCATTCGCACCTTCTGATCACTCGGAAGAAAGCACCCCATGGAATTCGCCCTCTCCGCCGACCAGAAGCTGCTGCAGGACAGCCTGCGCCGCGCGCTCGAACGCGCCTGTCCGCTCGACCGTGTGCGCCGCGTCGCGGCCGACGACCTGCCGCTGGACCGCGAGGTCTGGCGCACGCTGTGCGAGGTCGGCGTGCCGGCCCTGCTCGTGCCCGAGGCCTTCGGCGGGCTCGGCCTGTCGCTGCTCGACGCCGCGCTGGCCGCCGAGGAGCTGGGGCGCCATGTCGCGCCCACGCCCTTCCTCGGCACCGCCGTGCTCGCACCGCTCGCGCTGCGCGAAGCCGGCAGCGCCGCGCAACAGGATGAATGGATGCCGCGCCTGGCGGCCGGCGAATGCATCGCCGGCGTGGCCATCGCCGAGGCCGTGGCCGGCGCGCGCGATGGCGCGGGCGTGACGGCCAATGCCAACGGCACGCTCGACGGCAGCGCACTCTTCGTGCTCGACGCGGGCGCGGCCGATGTGTTCATCGTGGCCGACCGCGCGGGTGGCCTGTACCTCGTGCGCGCCGATGCACAGGGTCTCACGCGCGGCGCGCTGCGCAGCATCGACGCCACGCGCCCGCTCGGCGAACTGCACTTCGCGCAGGTGAAGGCCGAGCGGCTTCCCAACGCCAGCCCCGCCACGCTCGCGCGCCTGCGCAGCGCGGGCTGGGCCCTGCTCGCCGCCGACACGCTCGGCGCGGGCGAAGCCATGATCGGCCAGGCCGTGGCCTACGCCAAGGAGCGCCGCCAGTTCGGCCGCGTGATCGGCTCCTTCCAGGCCGTGAAGCACCTGTGCGCCGAAATGGCCGCCGCGCTGGAGCCCGGCCGCGCGCTCGTCTGGTACGCGGCGCATGCCTTCGACGCATTGCCCGAAGAAGCCGCGCTGCTCGCCGCGCACGCCAAGTCACACCTGAGCGAAACCGGCACCTTCGTCGCCCGCACCGCCACCGAGGTGCACGGCGGCATGGGCATCACCGACCTGCTGGGCCTGCATTACTGGTTCAAGCGCATCGGCTTCAACCGCCAGCTGCTCGGCGGGCCCGAGCGCGTGCGCCACCTGGCCGCCGAAATGCAGGGCCTCGTCGCCGCATGACCTCCCATCCCATGACCACACCATCCACCGCCCCCCGCATGCTCGAAGGCCTGCGCATCGTCGACCTCACCACGGTGATCTTCGGCCCCTACTGCACGCAGATCCTCGCGGACCTCGGCGCCGAGGTGGTCAAGGTCGAGCCGCCCGAAGGCGACAGCATCCGCATCATCGGCACGCCGCCCGTCACGCCGCTGATGAGCCCCGTGCACCTGCGGCTGAACCGCGGCAAGCGCTCGGTCGACTGGGACCTGAAGCGCGAGGACGGCCGCGCCGCGATGCGCCGCCTCATCGAGACCAGCGACATCTTCATCCACAACGTGCGCAGCGACGCCATCGCGCGCGCGGGCCTCTCGTACGACGACGTGCGCGCCATTCGCCCCGACATCGTCTACGTGCACTGCACCGGCTTCGACCAGCGCGGGCCGTACGCCGCGCTGCAGGCCTACGACGACATCATCCAGGCCGCGTCGGGCATCGCTTCGCTGCCGCCCAAGGTCGACGGCAACCCGCAGCCGCGCTACGTGCCGATGACCATGGCCGACAAGGTCTCGGGCCTGCACGCGGCGTACGCCGTGCTCGCCGCCGTGGTGCACCGGCTGCGCACCGGCGAGGGCCAGCAGGTGGAGGTGCCGATGTTCGAGTCGCTCGCCAGCTTCAACCTCGTGGAGCACCTGTGCGACAAGACCTTCGTGCCGCCCACCGGCCCCGCGCTGTACCCGCGCCAGATCGACCCCATGCGCCAGCCCATGCGCACGCGCGACGGCTACATCGCCATTGCGCCCTACCTGGACGACCGCTGGCTGCGCTTCTTCGAGGCCACCGGCCACCCCGAGGTGCTCGAGGCGCCCGAGCTGGCCGACAAGGCGCTGCGCCGCAAGCACATGAGCCGCATGTACGAGGCCGCCGCCGCCATCCTGCCCGAGCGCACCACGGCCGAGTGGCTCGACATCTTGAAGAAGGCCAACGTGCCCGCGATGCGCGTGAACGACATCGCCGACCTGCCCGACGACCCGCAGCTGCAGGCCGCCGGCCTTTTCCGACAGCGCACGCATCCGACCGAAGGCGCGTATCTTGAGGTGCGCCCGCCGGTGCGCTTCTCGGGCTATGCCTACGCCGACCTGTCGCACGCCGCGACGCCCGGCCAGCACAGCGCCGAAGTGGCACGCGAGCTGGGCGTGACCCTCATGAACGAACGAAAGAACGCCGCATGACCATGACTGTCTACGACGCCGTCGCAAGCCGCCGCTCGGTGCGCGAATTTCTCGACCGCCCCGTGCCCGCCGACACCCTCCGCCGCGTGCTGCAGGCCGCGCTGCGCGCGCCCTCGGGCGGCAACCTGCAACCGTGGCACCTGCACGTGGTGGGCGGCGAGCGGCTGGACGAACTCAAAGCCCTCATGCGCACCCGCGTGCAGGAAACACCCGGCGGCGAAGGCAGCGAGTACGACATCTATCCGCGCGAGCTGGTCGCGCCCTACCGCGACCGCCGCTTTGCCGTGGGCGAAGCGATGTACGCGCGCCTGGGCATTCCGCGCGAGGACAAGGCCGCGCGTTTGAAATGGTTTGCGCGCAACTTCCAGTTCTTCGGCGCGCCGGTCGCGCTCTTTTGCACCGTCGACCGCCGCATGGGCCCGCCGCAGTGGTCCGACCTCGGAATGATGTTGCAGAACGTGATGCTGCTGCTGCGCGCCGAGGGCCTGGACAGCTGCCCGCAGGAATGCTGGGCCATCTACCCGCAGACCATCGGCCGCTTCATCGACCTGCCGCCCGAACGCATGCTCTTCACCGGCATGGCCATCGGTTATGCCGACCGCGACAAACCCCTCGACGCCCTCGAGACCGAGCGTGCGCCGCTCGCCGACGTGGCCGAGTTCATCGGCATCTGAAGAAAGCAGTTGCACATGGACGATTGGGAAAACGCCTGGGCGCCGATGGTGGCGCGCGTGGGCGAAGACTTTGCGAACGGCGTGATCCGCTGGGGCGCCGACGTGATCGAGGCCGGCGCCGTGCGCCGCTATGTCGAGGTGCTGGAGTTCGACTGCCCGCTGCACCAGGGGCCGGATGCAGTGGCGCCATCGACCAGCCTCGCCAGCCTCACGCTGCCGCCCATGTGGGCCCCGGGCCAGCCGCCCGTGTTCACCAGCGACGCGCGCAACGCCGAACCCGAGCGCAGCCCGCTCAAGGGCACGCGCCCCGAGGGCATGCCGCCCACCACCGCCTACATGGCGACCGACTACGAGGTCGACTACCTGCAACCCGCCCGCCTGGGCGACCGCCTGGGCCGGCGCGGCAACCGGCTCGTGCGTTGCGAACCCAAGGCGACCAAGGTGGGAAAGGGTGCCTTCACGACGTGGGAGTACGACATCGTGAACCAGCGCGAGGAGGTGGTGGCCCGCTGCCGCTTCGGCATGTACCACTACCTGCCGCACTAGAGAACAGACGCCCGACGCCATGCGGCCTCCCGCACTGGCGCGCTGCGTCCCGTGCGCAGGGCATTGGGTGCTCCCCGCAGCGAAATCAAGGAGGAGGGGCGAAGCCCCGGGGGACATTCGCGGAGGGGAGTACCCGATGTCCTGTGCACGCGCCCTGAACCACAACGCTTCATGAGCAAAGCAACAAGATGAACTGGCAAACACAACGCCGCTGGGAAGAAGTCAACGAGGGCGACCCCTTGAACTCTGTGCCCTTCCCCCTCACCGTCTACCGCCTCGTGATGGCCGCCGGCGCCAACCGCGACTTCAACGCCATCCACCACAACACCGAACACGCCCAATCGACCGGCGCCCCCGAGATGTACGCCAACGTGATGCTGCTGCAGGGCATGTGGGAGCGCGCGATTCGCGAGTACATCGGCACGGCCGGCGTGCTGCATGCCATCCGCGGCTTTCGCATGAAGTCGTTCAACACCGCGGGAGACACCGTCACCGTGCGCGGCCAGGTCGAGCGCAAGTGGATCGACGACAGCGCCGACGCCGCGCACCGCCACCGCCTCGACCTGCGCCTGTGGAGCGAGAACCGCCACGGTGTGTCGGTCGGCCCCGGCCTGGCCGTCGTGAGCCTGCCGCCCTGACATCGCACCCAGACAGAAAAACCATCGGAGACAAGACAGACATGCACAGCAGCAGATTCACCCGCCGCCACGCCCTCGCGCTGGCCGCCGCCCTGGCCACGAGCAGCGCCTTCGCGCAGCAACCAACCTGGCCCGACAAACCCATCCGCATGATCGTGCCCTACGCGGCAGGCGGTGGCACCGACGTGTTCGCGCGCATCGTCGCCGAGGGCCTGGGCAAGCGGCTCGGCCAGAGCGTCATCGTCGACAACCGCCCCGGCGGCAACGGGCAGATCGGCATCACCGCCGTGCAGCGCGCACCGGCCGACGGCTACACCGTGCTGTTCTCGCTCACCTCCATCATCCAGAACCCGCTGCTGTACCCCAACGCCGGCTTCGATCCGTTCAAGGACTTCGTGCCCGTGTCGGAAGCGGGGCGCCTGCCCATCGTCTTCACCGTGAGCAACAAGCTCGGCGTCGACACCCTCGACGGCTTCGTCAAGCTCGCGCGCGCCGCGCCCGGCAAGTACTCGTACGGCTCCTACGGCAACGGATCGAGCGCGCACCTGTACGCCGAGGTGCTGCAGGACGCCGCGGGCATCCAGCTGCTGCACGTGCCCTACAAGGGCGAGGCGCCGGCCATCACCGACCTGCTCGGCGGCACCGTCGATGCCGTGTTCGTCTCGGCCAAGGGCGTGGGCCCGCACGTCGCGGCCGGCAAGGCGAAGTCGATCGCCGTGGTCGGCACCGCACGCGCCCCGCTCGCGACCGGCGTGCCCACCTTCAAGGAACAGGGCTTCGCCGGCATGGAGTCGGTCGGCTGGTTCGGCATCTACTTGCCCGCCGGCACGCCGCAGCCCATCGCGCAGCGCCTGTCGACCGAAGTGGCCCAGGTGGTGCAAAGCCCCGAACAGGCCGCGCGCATCGAAGGCCTGGGCGTGATCCCGGTCGGCAGCACGCCCGCGCAGCTCACCGCCACCATGCGCGCCGACCACGCGCGCTGGAAGCAGGTGATCCAGGCCAAGAACATCAAGCTCGATTGAGACCGCACGCCATGACACGTCTTTCCTCCACGCTCGGCCTCGGGCTCGCATTGGCCGCCTTGTTCGCGCTGCCCGCCGCCGCGCAACAGCCACCGGCCGACTACCCCTCGCAACCCGTCACGCTCGTCGTGCCCTTCCCTGCCGGCGGCATCACCGACAACATCGCGCGGCTGGTCGCGCAGGAACTCGGCACCGCCTGGGGCAAGCCCGTGGTCGTCGACAACCGCGTGGGCGCCAGCGGCACCATCGGCGCCGCTGCCGTCGCACGCGCCCCGAAGGACGGCCACACCGCCCTCTTCACCATCACCACCCACGTGCAGATGCCCGCGCTGCAGCGCAAGCTCTCGTACGACGCGGTGAAAGACTTCGCGGCCGTGTCGCAGATCGGCATCTCGACCTCGGCCCTGGTCGTGACGCCCGACGTGCCCGCCAGGACGCTGGCCGAACTCGTCACGCTGCTCAAGGCCGAGCCCGGCAAGTACTCGTACGGCTCGACCGGCGTGGCGACCACCTCGCACATCTACGGCGAGCTGTTCAAGAAAGAAGCTGGCGTCGACATGCCGCACGTGCCCTACAAGGGCGCCGCGCCCATGGTGACCGACCTGCTCGGCGGCCACATCCGCGTGGCCGTGCTCGACACCGGCACTGCCCTGCCCTACCTGCAAAGCGGCAAGCTGCGCGCGCTGGCGGCGCTGGGCACGCAGCGCTCGGCCACGCTGCCGCAGGTGCCGACCTTCCAGCAGGCGGGTTACGCGGGCTTCGAGCCCTATGCGTGGATTGCGCTGTTCCTGCCGGCCGGCACGCCGCAGCCGCGCGTGGACAAGATGTCGAAGGCCGTCGCCGCCATCATCGCCAAACCCGAGGTGCAAAAGAAGATGCGCGACATGAACATCGAGCCCGTGGGCAGCACGGCCGCCGAGTTTGCCGTGGTGCTGCGCCAGGACGCCGACACCTGGAAGCGCGTGATCGACAAGACCGGCATCCGCCTGGAGGACTGACCGATGACGCCCCCTCCCCTTTTTCGCGGCGCCCTCGAAGGCGTCAAGGTGCTCGACCTGTCGTCCGTGGTGCTCGGCCCGCTGGCCAGCCAGATGCTCGCCGACATGGGCGCCGACGTCATCAAGGTCGAGGCGCCGCAGGGCGACCTGGCCCGCTCGGTCGGGCCCGCGCGCCACAAGGGCATGTCGTCGCTGTACCTGTCGTGCAACCGGAACAAGCGCAGCCTCGTGCTCGACCTGAAGCAGCCCGCCGCGCGCGAGGTGCTCGACACGCTGGTGCGCGGCAGCGACGTGCTCGTGCACTCGGTGCGCACCGACGCAGCGGCACGCATCGGCATCGACGCGGCGCGGCTGCATGCGCTCAACCCGCGGCTGGTGAGCGCGCACGTCAAGGGCTTCTCGGACGAGGGGCCGTACGCGGGCCATCCGGCCTTCGACGACATCATCCAGGCCGCCTCGGGCCTGGCGCAGCTGCAATCAATCTACACCGGCGAGCCGCGCTACATGCCCGCGCTCGTGGCCGACAAGACCACCGCGCTGTACGCGGCGTATGCCATCGTCACCGCGCTGTTCCACCGCGAACGCAGCGGCCAGGGCCAGGCGGTCGACGTGCCGATGTTCGAGACCATGACCGCCTTCAACATGGTCGAGCACCTGTGGGGCCACACCTTCCAGCCGCCCATCGACGACATGGTGTACGGCTCGATTCGCTCCGGCGTGCGCAAGCCCTTTCGCACGGCCGACGGCTACATCGCACTGGTGCCCTACACCGACGCGCAGTGGCTGCGCTTTTTCGAGGTCGTGGGCCGGCCCGAGCTGCGCGAAGACGAACGCTTTGCCACGCTGGCCGCGCGCGTGCGCAACCACACGGTGGTGTTCGGCGAACTCGAACGCGCCACCGGCGCGCGCACCACGGCCGAATGGGTGGCAGCCTTCCGCCAGGCCGACATTCCGGCGATGCCGATCCAGACACTGCAGCAGCTGCCCGACGATCCGCAGCTGAAAGCCAGCGGCCTGTGGCACGACGCCGAGCACCCGACCGAAGGCACGCTGCGTTTTCCCGGCGTGCCGTTCACGCTCTCGGCCACGCCGGGCGGCGTGCAGCGGCTCGCGCCGTCGCTGGGGGAGCACACGGACGAAGTGCTGGGGGAGTTCGGGTTCGAACGCGCGGCGGTCGATGCACTGGTGACCGCCGGCGTGGTGGCGCGGGCCTGAGGTCTATTCGAGCTTCAGGTTCATATCCTTGATGAGCCGCGACCACAGCAGGTTCTCGCGCCGCACCGCCGCCATCAACTCACCCGGCCCTTCACCCGAAGGCTCCAACCCCAAACCGATCATCCGTTCCTGCAGATCGGGCTGCGCCACGGCCAAGCGCACCGCGCCGGCCAGCTTGTCGATCGCCGGTTGCGGCGTGCCCGTGGGCGCGAAGAAGCCCCAGAAGCCGCCGTGCTCGTAGCCCTTGAAGCCCTGCTCGGTGAAAGTGGGAATCTGCGGCGCGAGCGGCATGCGGCGCGTGCCGAACACGCCCAGCAATTTCGCGCGGCCCGACTTCGCGTGCGGTAGCGCCTCGCCCATGGTGACGAAGCCGCCCTGCACCTGGCCGCCGAGGATGTCGATCATCAGCGGCGCGCCACCCTTGTAGGGCACGTGCGTCATCTGCAGGCCCTCGTCGCGCATGAGCTTCTCGCCGTAGAGGTGGCCCGACGAGCCCTGCCCCGCCGAGCCGAAGCTCAGCTTGCCGGGCTGCGCCTTGGCCATGGCGACGAACTCGCGCATGCTCTTCGCAGGCACGCTCTCGCCCACCGCGAACACGAGCAGGCCGTAGTTCGACAGCGACACGGGCGCGAAGTCCTTGAACACGTCGTAGCCGGGCTTGGCCATCAGCAGCGGCGCGAGCACGAAGGAGTTGACGGCGAACAGCAGCGTGTGGCCGTCGGCCGGCGCCTTCGCCACGAAGGACGCGGCAATGGCACCGTTCGCACCGGGCTTCGGGTCGATCAGCACCGGCTGGCCCAGCGGCTTGGCGATGCGTTCGCCGATGGTGCGCGCGATGCCGTCGACCAGCCCGCCGGCCGCCGACGACACGATCACCTTGATCGGCTGGGTCGGGTAGGCGTCGGCCGCCTGCGCCTTCGGCAAGGCACCGAGCGCGGGGGCCAGCAGTCCGCTCGCGCCCCATTGCGCGAATCGACGTCGTTGCAGCATGGAAGAAGTCTCCTGTTCGTTTTCTTGACGATGAAAGCGGTTCAGCCCGCCGCGCCCCACACGGCCAGCGCATCGAGCGCCTCGACCGTGCGGCCGTCCACCCGCAGCGGGTTGACTTCGAGCGAGACCAGCTCGGGCCCGAGCGCGAGCGCCGCGTTGCCGATGGCGGCCACGGCTTCGGCGATGGCGTCGCGGTCGGCCGCGAGCGCGCCGCGCCAGCCGTCGAGCAGGCGCGCACCGCGCAGCTCGGCCAGCATGTCCTTCACCTCGGCGGGCGTCACGGGCAGCAGGCGCAGGCTGGTGTCGCGCAGCGCCTCGACCCAGATGCCGCCGAGCCCCACGGCCAGCGCCGGGCCCCACTGCGGATCGCGCACGGTGCCGACGAAGAGCTCGAGCCCGCCCTGGCGCATCGGCGCGACGAGGATGCCGTCGATCTCGGCCTCGGGCCGCGCGGCACGCACGCGCGCGTCCATCGCCAGCCAGGCCGCGCGCACCGCGTCGGCGCCCTGCAGGTTCAGCGCCACGCCGCCGACCTCGGTCTTGTGCGCGATCTGCGCCGAGGCGATCTTCAGCACGACCGGGCCGCCCAGCTCTTCGGCAAAGCGCGCGGCCTCGTCGGCGCTGCGCGACAGCCGCACGGGCACGACCGGCACGCCGCGCTGCGAGAGCCACTCGAGCGTCTCGCGCTCGGAACGCAAGGGCTGCGTGGGTGGCGTGGCCGGCACCGCAGCAGCGACACCTTGCGCTTGTTGACGCCGGCGCAGCGTTTCCGACCAGCGACGCACCGCACCCGCCGCGCTCATCGCGTGGTGGATGCCGCAGGCGATGTGGCGGATGCCGGTCTCGGCGATGAGCTCGCGCGACCGCTCGCTCACCTGCATCACGTAGTGGCTGCAGACGATGGCGGGCACCGGGCTGGCCGACAGTCCGCGCGCCACCTGTGCCAGCACGGCGCGGTTGAGCGGCGTGTCGTTGGCCGGCGCGTTGGGCACGTCGGCCACCACGATGGCGGCGCCCAGCGCGGGGTCGCGCACCAGCGCTTCGAGCGCGTTGCCGAACAGCTCGGGCTGCAGCATGGCGGCGCCGGTCACGTCCAGCGGGTTCTGCGGCGTGCCGTAGCCCGGCAGCACCTCGCGCAGCGCGGCCTCGGTGCTGGGCGCAAGCGGCGTGAGTGCCAGGCCTTCTTCCTCGGCGCGCTCGGCAAAGATCTCGCACATGCCGCCCGACATCGACACCGCCGCCAGCCCGCCGGCCGCGAAGGGCCCGGTCATGCTGGCGAAGGCGGCGGTGAACACCAGGTCTTCGATGGAACGCACGCGCATCAGGCCCAGGCGCTGGCACATGGCGTCGAACACGCGGTCGTCGCCCACCAGCGAGCCGGTGTGGGCCTGCGCGGCCTGCGCCGTGATCTCGCTGCTGCCCATCTTCAGCACGACGATGGGCTTGGCCACGGCCAGCGCGCGCTCGGCCGCGGCGGCAAAGCGCTGCGGGTCGCGCACGGTCTCGGCGAACACGGCGATGGAACGCGTGTGCTCGTCGTCCACCAGGTAGTCGATGACCTCGGCGATGTCGATGTCCGACTCGTTGCCGGTCGACACCATGCGGCTCAGGCCGATGCCGTGCACCTGCGCCATGAACGACAGCTGCCCCGCCAGCGCGCCGCTTTGCGACACGATGCCCAGCGTGCCCGCCGGCAGCGGCTCGCGCAGCGAGGCGGTCCACACGGCCGAGCGGTCGACGAAGTTGACGAAGCCCAGGCAGTTCGGCCCGAGGATGCGCAGGCCGCGCGATCGCGCCTTGGCCGTGAGCTGGCGCTGGCGCTCGCGGCCTTCCTCGCCGGCCTCGGCGAAGCCCGAGCTCAGCAGCACGGCGTTGCCGATGCCCGCGCGCTGCAGGTCGGTCAGTGCATCGTCGAGCGCGTCGGCCGGCACCATGAGCAGCGCCGTGTCGACCGGCTCGCCGATGGCCTCGGCCGAAGTGGCCGCCGCCATGCCATGAAAGCTGCCGCCGCGCCGGTTGACCGGGTAGAGCTGGCCCGCGTAGCCCAGCGTGCGCAGGCTGGCGAGCGCCGCGTTGGACCACACCGAGCGCTCGGTGGCGCCGACGAAGGCGATGGCCTTGGGGTGGAGGAAGCAGTGAAGAGAAGAAGAGGAGGAAGAAGTCATGGCAGCAGGAAGGAAGGTCGGGTTCAGTCGTCGAGCTTGATGCGCAGGTCGCTCACGAAGCGCTTCTCGTCGGCGTAGGTCTTGTGCGCCCAGGCCGTGTAGGCGGGGCTGTCCATGTAGAACCGGACGTAGTCGTTCAAGTCGAGCGTGCGCAGGAACTCGGGGTCGTCCACAGCCTTGCGGAAGGCCTCCTGCAGCGCCTGCACCACCTTCGGGTCCATGCCGCGCGGGCCGGCGATGCCCCACGAGCCGTTGGCCACCACGTCGTAGCCGAGTTCCTTCACGGTCGGCACGTTCAGCCGCGTGGGCGAGCGCGCTTCGTTGAAGGTGGCCAGCAGGCGCACGCGCCCGCCCGCCACGGCGGCGCCGAAGCCGGCCTCGGAGACCGCGTCCACATGGCCGCCCATGAGCGCGTTGTACAGCTCGGCCGCGCCCTTGAAGGGAATGAAGTTGAACTTCACGCCGGCCAGCGCGGCCAGCCGCTCCATCGACACGTGCGAAGTGCCGCCGCGCCCCGTGGTGCCGTACGACACCTCGCCCGGTTTGGCCTTGGCCGCGGCCAGCAGCGCGTTCAGGTCTTTCCACGGCGCCTCCTGGCGCACCGTGATGCCCAGCGTGGCGGCCGTCACGTTGGCCACGTAGGTGAAGTCGGTGGCGGGGTCGTAGCTCACCTTCTGCAGGTGCGGCAGCCGGTACAGCGAACTCAGCATGAGCGACAGCGTGTAGCCGTCGGGCGCGGCCTTGCGCGCCATGGTGGTCGGCGCCAGCGTGGCGGCCACGCCGGGCTGGTTGAGGATCACGATCTGCTGCTTCAGCTCGCGCGAGGCCGCCAGGGCCAGCGCGCGCGCCTGCACGTCGGTGGCGCCGCCCGCGGGGTACGGCACCAGCAGCGTGATCGGCTGCTTGCCGAACAGGCCCTGGGCGCGCGCCAGGAAGGGCAGCGCGGTGCCCGCGGCGGCGAGCGCGGCGCCGTGGATCAGGCGGCGGCGCGCCGGGTCGGTCGGGAAGGAATGCATGGCTTGTCTCCGGTCGGTCGAACAGTCGAATCGTTCGTTCTGCGGCGATGGTCGCGCGCAGCCCTTGGCCGGTCACCGTCGCTTCGGACGACTTTGGCCGCCACGGCACTTCCGATCCCGTCGCTTCCGACGATGCCGGCGTGGCGCGCGCCATTCCATACTCGGCGCACAACAACGCATCGACCGACGGAGACCGCAGTCCATGGACCTCACCCAGCCCCTGCACAAGGCCCTGCAGGAACGCCCCGGCGCCACCGCCCTCGTGTGCGGCGAGCGCCGCAGCACCTTCGCCCAGTTCGTCGACCGCGTGGCGCGGTTGGCGGCCGTGCTGCAGTCGCTGGGCCTGCAACCCGGCGACCGCGTGGGCCTGCTGGCGCTGAACTCCGACCGCTATGTGGAGTACCTCTACGCCACCTGGTGGGCGGGCGGCGTGATCAACCCCGTCAACATCCGCTGGAGCGCGCGCGAGGTCGCGTACTCGCTGGACGACTGCGACACGCGCATCCTGCTGTCCGATGCGCACTTCGGCGCCGTGGCGCAGCAGCAGCGCGAACTCTCGCGTTCGCTGAAGACGCTGGTGCACTTCGGCGACGGCGCCGCGCCCGACGGCATGGCCGACGCCGAAGCCCTCATGGCGCAGGCACAGCCCGTGCCCGACGCGCGGCGCGGCGGCGCCGACCTGGCCGCCGTGATGTACACCGGCGGCACCACCGGCCTGCCCAAGGGCGTGATGCTCACGCACGGCAACCTCTACACCGGCCAGCTCTCGGCCAACATGGCGGCCACGCGCCCCGCCGAGGCCGTGGGCCTGAACATGGCGCCCATGTTCCACGTGGGCGGCACCGGCCTCACGCTGCAGCTGATGATGCGGCTGTGCACGCAGGTCATCATTCCGGCCTTCGACGAAGTGAAGGTGCTCGAGGCGATCCAGAACGAGCGCGCCAGCGAGACCTTCATGGTGCCCACCATGCTCAAGCGGCTCATCGAGCACCCGCGCTTCGGCGAGTTCGACACCACGCCGCTGCAGCTGGTGCTGTACGGCGCCGCGCCCATCGACGACGCGCTGCTGCTGCAGGCCATCGACAAGCTGCCGCGCGCGGGCTTCTGCCAGCTCTACGGCATGACCGAGCTGTCGCCCGTGGTCACCGTGCTGCCCACCTGGTGCCACCAGCCCGACCAGCCGGCCGCGCGCCGCCGCTCGGCCGGGCGGCCCGTGCCCATCGCCGAAGTGCGCATCGTCGATGCCGAAGGCCGGCCCGTACCGAACGGCACCGTCGGCGAGATCGCCGCGCGCGGGCCGATGGTGATGGCCGGCTACTGGAACAAGCCCGAGCAGACCGCCGAGGTGCTGCGGGGCGGCTGGATGCACACCGGCGACGGCGGCGTGATGGACGCCGACGGCTTCGTCTACGTGGTCGACCGGCTCAAGGACATGATCGTGAGCGGCGGCGAGAACATCTACTCGGCCGAGGTCGAGAACGCCATCACCCAGCTGCCGCAGGTCTCGATGTGCGCCGTGGTCGGCGTGCCCGACGACCAGTGGGGCGAGCGCGTGCATGCCGTGGTCGTGCTGCGCGCCGGCGAGGCCCTGAGCGCCGAGGCGCTGGTGGCGCACTGCAAGACGCTGATCGCCGGCTACAAGTGCCCGCGCAGCGTGGAGTTTCGCGAAGAGATTCCGCTGTCGCCGGCGGGGAAGATGCTCAAGTACAAGCTGCGCGAGCCGCACTGGGAAGGGCGCGCGCGCAAGGTGGGGTGACGCGCCGGCGGGTGTGTCTGGGTGTGTACGGGTGTGTTTCACCTGCTTGGGGTATGGTGGCGGGCCGCCACCTGCACCCACTGCGACATGCACCGCCGCCTCCTCGCTCTCGCCCTGCCCTGCTTTCTGCTCCTTGGCCTGTCGCCCGCCTTTGCGAACGGCAGCCTGCAGTGCGACGGCCGGCCGTACGCGGTCGAGATCCAGTTCAGCCTCTCGACCGGCCAGCTGACCGAGCTGATCGTGGCGAACACCGCCTCCGGTGCAGACGAAACCGAGCGCTTCAGCCTGCAGCAGCGCTTCGTCGACCATCGCCGCCAGTTCATGCGCGCGCGCGGCACCGGCCTGGACCGCCCGCAGGTGGCCGTGGCGCTGCGCGTGGCCGGCGCGACCGGCACGCTCAGCTACCGCGGCACGCAGTACGAGCTGCGCTGCAACTGGACCGCGCTGGGCTGACCCACTCTGTCGTGCGTTCACGCTTCGCATGCCGCAAGACCGCACCCTTCTCTATGCCGGACGCGGGTTCGAGGTGGCGCATGTGCGCCTGCACGCGCCACAGGGGCCGGCGTGGAGCGACCTGTACACCGTGGCCTCGCCGCGCGTCGTCTTCCCCATCGGCCGCACGCGGCTCGACGTGCGCTCGGGCGAGCACACCTGGCTGACCGACGCGCTCACCGCCATCCGCTTCGGCGACGCCACCGCCTACCGGCTGCGGCCCGAGACCGCGACCGTGCGGCACAGCCTCGTGGTCAGCGGCCAGGCATCGGTGAGCCCGGCCCACGGTGAAAGCGCGGCGGGCGTGAGCGTCTGCCTGCTGACCCCGCAGGCGCTGTACCGCATGCACGCGGCACGGCGCCAGCTGCCGGACACCGACGGCGCACAGGCCGCGGCCCTGGTGGCCGCGCTCGTCGCCGAGCTGGGCAGCGCGCCGCACCAGGCGCCCTGGCACGGCGCCGTCGCACGCGCACGGCAGTTGCTGCTGTCCGAAGGCAGCGGCCCGGGCGCGCGGCCTGCTCTCTCGCTGGACGAACTGGCCGAGGCCGTGTCGCGCTCGCCCTTTCACCTGGCGCGGCGCTTTCGCCAGCAGACCGGCCTGAGCCTGCACCAGTACCGCCAGCACCTGCGGCTGGCGGCGGCGATGGAGCGGCTGGCCGACGGCGAGCGCGACCTGGCGGGCCTCGCGCACGACCTGGGCTACTGCAGCCAAAGCCACCTGGGCGCCGTGTTCCGGCGCGGCGTGGGCGTCACGCTCGGCGAGGCCCGCCGCGTGCTCGGGCCGGCCGGCGCAGCAGGCGCACGAATCTGATAGCTTTCGCGCCGGCCGGACCACAGACTGGCCCGATGACGACATCGCCTCGCACCCTCTGGACCGGCGCACTCGCCGCGCTGGCCGCCGCCCTCATCGGCAGCGCCTGGCAGCTGCTGTCGCGCCACGGCGTGACCGCCACCGCGCTCGGCCCGATGGACCTCGCCCTGCTGCGCTACGGCATTCCCGCGCTGCTGCTCAGCCCGCTGTGGCTGCGCGGCAGGCTCGTGCCGCCGGGTGCGTCGCGCGGCGCGCTCGTGCTGCTCGTCGTCGGCAGCGGCCTGCCCTTCGGCCTGCTGGTGCTGGCCGGCGCGCAGTGGGCGCCCGCCAGCCACATGGGCATCTTCATGGCCGGCAGCCTGCCGCTGTTCACCGCGCTGGGCGCGTGGGTCTACCGGGGCGAGCGCGTGCACGGCCTGCGCCTGCTCGGGCTGGCCGCCATCGCCGTCGGCATGGCCGTGTTCGCGGCGGGCAGCTTCGGCGAGGGCCTGCGCCAGCAGCACTGGCGCGGCGACCTGCTCTTTCTGCTGGCGGCCTTGCTGTGGACCGTCTACTCCCTGGCCTTCGGCCGCTGCGGCATGAGCGCGTGGCAGGGCGCGGCCTTCGTCAACGGTGCGTCGACCCTGCTGCTGTTGCCGCTGCTCTGGCTCGCCGGCCCGCCGCGACTGTTCGCCGCGCCATGGACCGACATCGCGATGCAGGCCGCAGGCCAAGGCGTGGTCGCCGGCCTGCTGGGGCTGGTGGTCTACGGCGTGGCGATCACGCGGCTGGGCGCCGCACGCGCCGCGCTGTCGTCCGCGCTGGTGCCTGTGCTCACCACGCTCGGCGCGGCGTGGTGGATGAACGAGCCCGTCACGCGCCCCGCGCTGCTGGCGCTGTCGTTCGTCGTGCCCGGCGTCGTGCTCGCGAGCGGCGCGCTGCGGTGGCGGGTGCCGGCGCCACGCGACAGCGAGCGGCAGGCCCCGGGGCAGAATGCGGCGGCGTCCTTGCCCACTTCCGAAAGCACTCGCCCATGAAGAAAAAGATGAATCGCCTTCGCACCGCCGCGCTCGTTGCCGCCTCGTTCGCGTCGCTGTTCGCCTTCTGTGGCGCGGGGTGGGCGCAGCAACCGGAGCCGCAGCAACAGCCGCAAGCACAGCAGCAGCCCCCGGCATCGCCACTGCAACGCAGCGTCGTGCGCGTGCCCACGCCCTTCGTCGAGAACGGCGCGCCCGTCACGCTCGAGATGGTCATCTACAAGCCCGATGGCGCCGGCCCGTTCCCCACCGTCGTGTTCAACCACGGCTCCACCGGCATCGGCAACGACCCGGCCTTGTTCAAGCAGACCTGGGCCCCCGAGCGAACCGCCCGCTGGTTCACGCAGCGCGGCTGGCTCATCGCCTATCCGCAGCGGCGCGGACGCGGCCAATCGGACGGCCTGTACGACGAAGGCTTCACTGCGAAGCGCGAGCACTACAGCTGCGAGCCCGCCATCGCCCTGGCCGGCTTCGACCGCGCCGTGGCCGACCTCGATGCCGCCGTCGCATGGCTGCAGCGCGACCCCGACGTCGACACCCGCCGCATGGAAATCGCCGGCCACTCGCGCGGCGGCATCCTTGCCGTGGCCTATGCGGGCCTGCACCCCGACATGTTCCAGGGCGTCATCAACTTCGTCGGCGGCTGGATGGGCGACAAGTGCCCCGGCAACGCCGCCGACGCCATCAACCCCGCCACCTTCCGCCGCGGCGCGGCCTTTGCCAAGCCCACGCTGTGGCTCTACGGCGAGAACGACCCGTTCTACGCGATGTCGCACAGCCGCAAGAACTTCGAAGCCTTTCGCGACGCAGGCGGCAAGGGGCGCTTCGAGAGCTTCACGCTGGAGGCCGGCATGAACGGGCACGGGCTGATTGCGCAGCAGGGGCTGTGGGGGAAGACGGTCGAGGCGTATCTGGCGGCACCGTGAAGTAGTGCGCCAGCGGTGATCGGGAGCGCCTGCGCTGCGGCCATGTCCGTGGCTATACTGCGCCGGTCACGTCCACACAGGGCGTGATCGGGATTGGCGTCCCGATGAAATCACTGCGACGTAAAAGCCGCAGCCACCCCGCAGGGTCTGCGGCTTTGTCGTTCGTGCCTCCTTCCTGTTTAGGCGGCTCGATGGGCGGGCGCGAGCCCGGCCGGTTTCACGCAAGTGGTTTCCCGGTACGCCAACCCGTCGAGCTGCCGCCCTCAATTGGCGTTGGGTGCGTCGGTTTCAGCAAACCGAAACCCTTGGAGGCCATTCATGGCTGCATCTGCATCTCCCCGCGCGTCCGCGCACGCGTCTTCGCTTCCTGCGTCTTCTGAAGAAACCGCCAGTGCCGAATCGCTCGCGCTGCAGGCGTGTGATGACGTCGACAGTCTTCATGCGGTGCAGCGGGCCTACGCGTGCATCGAGAAGCTCATCGTTCCGCAGCGTGTGGGGGATACGGAAGAAGTCTTTCCGACGCGTACGGAATTGGGGGCGTTGGTGCGGCTGGTGAATGAGGAGTTGCTGCGGCGGATCGAAGCCGCCGATGCAACGACTCAGTCACTGCGTGCCGTTGTTGAAGGCGGTGTGCGATAGGCCGCTTCGCCCCCCAGCATGGGATCTCCTGCGAGATGGCCCTAATCTTTAAGGCGAGGCACCCCTGTTCGGCTGGTCAAAATCTAGCACTCAACAATGGAAACGGGCATATCGCATTTCGAGTTGGGAAGGCAGAATCCGGCCAACACTGAGGATTCGAACCAGGGACCAGTCTCAGCCACAATCTTCTTGGTGCAAGCAGTGCCTCCGATGCTGACGAATCGACACTCGAAGCAACGCGCGTTTGAAGTACTTGATCCCCTTTTGAAATAGTTCGATCCACCCCATGCCCGTTCGATATCGACTTGCGTTGTGCTGTGTTGCAGCGCTTTCCGCTGGATGCTCCTCCATCCCGGACTATCAGCAACCCGAGGGAGAAAGTGCAGCCAAGTTGCGCGTGGTCGTTCCCAATCCGGAGCAGTTTGCGCTTCGTCTTGCAACGGTCGATCTAACTGCATGCAAGCCCGCCGCCGATATCGGCTGGGTTAGCGGAGGCGCAAGGGTTGATACGGCACGATTGGGCATGCTCGACACTACGATGCCGCGAGATGGCGTCCTTGAGAGACGAGTTGCACCAGATCGTCCGATGGCGGTCATGCCATGGATGACCGTTGCGCTGTTCGATGCAGCAACAATCCTCTTCTCGATGAATCCGGCTACGCACGGGGCTATTCAGAAAGCCCAGGCAGGCGTCTGCGCAGTGCCGGTCTTTTCCCCAAAGCCTGGCGAAGAATATGAGTTGTCGATCAAGATGGCAGCGGGCGCTAGCTGCGCCATAACGCTCAGCTTGCTCTCGATCGATGAAGGAAAAGTCTCACGCACCCCTGTGAAGGAGACGGGCTGGGTATCGCTCCCAGCGGGAATGGTTCCAGTAGAGAAAAAACTGATGGAATGCGACAAAAATCAACCGCAAGCCACTGCATCGTCGGCATCACGAGCTGCTTAGTGAACGACTGCTCTGTGGCAATGTGTACTGCCGCTACGGGCCCATTGCCGACCTTGAGGCCTCTTAAAGGCGGTCACTAGAAGCCGTAGTCAGCCTTGCCAAAGCAGCCAGCCATGGGGCATCGGTCGAGCGGTTAGTAGTTGTTTGAAATCAAGAATCGAACACACGTGAAGTACTCTTCTGATGGTGATCGGTACTCTATGCTCCTAGTTGCGATTCTTGACTTGGTGTCCTTGGGCCAATAATTAATCTTGGCGACACCGTCTTTCCAGTTGAAAGAAAGGCCGACTATGCAGATCGCGCCCGAAGCCGTCACAACCTCTTGAAAATAATCTGCCTCACACGGCTGCCGGTCACGCCAGCGATCAGTTGCCGTCAGAAATAGCTCGGTGACATCAACAAAATTTTCAATAGCGCCGACTTCTGGTATGTGATAGTCGTGCTCAACTTCATTTCGTAGGCTGTTTAGGCGATTTAGAACATTTGGTGCAACGATGCCACATGACCGTACATAACCAAGGAGCGCTGGAGAACGTTTCAGCTTCGTTAGGTCCCTCGATCCGAAACCCAAACATAGGTCTTCCAATCGGAGATGGAGTGCACGCTTGGCGTTCGAGATAGAGTTAACCAAGTTGCGCTGCTCCTTGCCATCCTGCAAATCCTGTTTTGCAAAGTACAAGTAGTCATATGACGATGGATTCATGCGAACCCGCATGGACCCCCATGTGTATTGGTCTACAGCGTCTGCAGAAAGCGATGTGGGGAGAAAATCCAGCATGCAGTGCAACTCCTAATCTTGTATGAAACGCCCAGTCTTGGCCGAATTCCGCCGCAGCGGCGAGCAGCTGTCGCGAAGGGACCCTAACCGGCTGTACAGTTTTCTCCGAAGTGGCATTTAGTGTCGAGGCTCAAAAGCCAACCCGGTGATATTTTCGATTTGCACCTTCAAGGCCTATCCAGACACCGTAGTCGGGATTCTCTCCAAGGTCTTCGACATAGACAGAAACCTCTTTCTCTGACTCTCTAAAACGTGCAACGTAGACGTGCCGCGGCTTCATGTCTTTGATCTCAACCTCTAGGTTTGCTTTTCGATAGTTCACGAAAGGCGGTGCGAGGTACATGTCCGTGGCATAGCGCACCGAAAACTTGTGGGTTCCCGGCAAGACACGGGCCCAGATTGGGCACCCGACCTGCCAGCACGAAGGTTCCTTTCCGTCGATCAGCTGAATTTCAACGACTGTCTGTTTCTTTTGCCTATCGTCGACCGCAGAGAAAACGGAAGTATCGGCAAGCTCAGGTGCTCCCTCATACATCGCATATGGAGCGTGGTGGTACGCGCAACCTGAAAGTACCAAGAACATCAATGCGGAGGAAAAACTGCGAATCATTGCTGGTAGCGTCTTTTGCATGAGGGTCTGTATCAGTATGAACTTGCAACGGACGACCGCAATTGGCCGAGTTCGGTTCCTTGTCTCCAATTCGCACATCATAGTTTTGGCCGCAACGTGACGAACAATCGTGGCGGCACATTTCCATTTACGTCGATCGGGAGCACTTCGGTCTTGATCAGCGCGCGGCGTGCAGCAGCGTCCCAGGCAGGGTAACCACTGGACTTGGTCAATTCCACGTTCGTAATCCAGCCATCAGGCCGAACGCTGACGGCAAACTCCACGCCGGGATTACCTGGAAGCTGGGCAGCGTCCGAGAAAGTCAAATGCGGACGAACAGCGGCAGCGATCCTCTCTCCGTATGTTGGGGCACTTAACCTGTCCGAGCGATGCCCCGAATCATTGGCCGCAAGCACAAAGTTCACCGGGAATTCCGTCCACATAGCGCCCGGCACCCCACCAATGGTTCCGGGCTCGTAGTGCTGACACTTCGCTGCTTCCAGTGCCGCACGATCTAAGGCTTGAGAGCCACTGGTTTGACCAAGCTCGACCGTGGAGACGGTTCCCGTTGGCTCGACCATCACACGCACGACTACTTTCCCCTGCAACCCGTAGCGCTTTGCTTCCAGCGGGTAGCGAGGGACGCAGCTCGATGCAGCAGCTAAAACAGGCTTGGTTGCGAGCTGCTGCGAAGCGCATCCGAAGAGAGCTACCGCCGCTATGAGAGCAAATGCCGATAATTTCATGAGTTCCAAAAACAAACGATTCAGACACCGGGTCGAGCGACGGCTTTTGGCCGATAGTGCTACCCCGAATGCTCGCACAAAGCCTCTCAACCTGATAAGCGCAGGTTTGGAAAAACGCCGCGGCAAGCATCCATCGAGAGCGGGAATTCGGGGTTCAACAAAGAAATCCGTAGCTCATCGAGGCTCAAACATCTGTTGCCCCATAAACGACGGCATCCGCCTACAGCGCACCCCCTCCATTTGTGTCCCCAAATTGAGCACAATCCCCCCATGCCAAACATCGCATCCATCCTCAAAGCCGAAATCTCCCGTGTCGCTCGCAAGGAAGTGCGAGCGGAAATCGAAACACTCAAGAAGGCCTCCGTCGCGCACCGGGCATCGATTGCCGACTTGCGCCGTCAGGTGAGCGCGCTTGAAAAGGAATTGCGCAAGGTCGCCAAGGGCTCCGCGCGTCAAGCACCCGCCGCAGCCGGTGCTGCAGGCGACGACGCCGACGCAGGCGGCCCGAAGCGCCGCTTCAGTGCCAACCGGCTGGCCGCGCACCGCGCCAAGCTCGGGCTGTCCGCGGCGATCTATGGGCAGCTGGTCGGCGTGTCGGGCCAGACGATCTATCACTGGGAACAAGGCAAGGCGCGCCCGCGCGCGGCGCAGCTGGAGCGACTGGCCACGGTGCGGGAACTCGGGGCGCGCGAGATTGCCGAGCGGCTGGAAGCACAGTAACTAAGTCACCCTCCGCACAGCATGAAACTCGGCTACACCATCGTCTACGTTCCCGACGTCGCCCAATCGCTGAAGTTCTTCGAGCAAGCCTTCGGTCTGCCCACGCGCTTCCTGCACGAATCGGGCACTTATGGCGAGCTCGAAACTGGCGAGACCACGCTGGCGTTCGCCGCGCACGCGCTCGGTGATTCCAACTTTCCGGGCGGGCATGTCGCCGCTTCGGATTCCGCCCAACCGCTGGGCATGGAGCTGGGCCTCGTGACGCCCGACGTGCCCGCCGCGCACAGCCGTGCGCTCGCGGCCGGCGCCACACAGCTGTCGGCGCCGGTGACCAAGCCCTGGGGGCAGGTGGTCTCGTACGTGCGCTGCCCCGACGGCACGCTGGTCGAGCTGTGCTCGCCCATCGGCGGCTGACGGGCGCTCTGCCCTGCACCAGCCGGTTCGCTACCGGCTAGTCGATCAACGCCACCGCCCGCCGCGCAAACCCCGCGGCCTGCGCGCCCACCTGCACCGCATCGGCCGCCGCCGCGCTGCCGCTCTTCGCACGCGCCGCGATGCCTTCAAGGATCACGGCGAAGCGGAACAGCGAGAACGCCAGGTGGAAGTTCGTCACCGGCTCGGCGCAGCCGCCGGCCCGCTGGTAGTGGGCGATGTACTCGGCCTGCGTGGGAATGCCTTCGGCCGCGAGGTCGATGCCCTGCATGCCTTCGAACTCGTCGGTGCCGGTGTGCCAGGCCATGCAGTTGTAGGCCACGTCGGCCAGCGGGTGGCCCAGGGTGGACAGCTCCCAGTCGAGCACGGCGATCACGCGCGGCTCGGTGGGGTGGAACATGAGGTTGCCGAAACGGAAGTCGCCGTGCGCGATGGTGGTCTGGTCGCCCGGCGGCAGGTTGGCGGGCAGCCAGGCGATGAGGCGCTCGATGTTGGCGTCTTCGCGCGTGCGCGAGGCCTCCCACTGCCGGGTCCAGCGCGCGATCTGGCGCTGGAAGAAGTTGCCGGGGCGGCCGTAGTCGGTGAGGCCGACGGCGGCAAGGTCGACCGCATGCAGGCGCGCCAGGGTCTCGGCCATGGCGAAGTAATACGCGCGGCGCTCGGCGGGCGCGATGCCGGGCAGCGCGTAGTTCGACAGCACGCGGCCTTCGAGCTTCTCCATCACATAGAAGGGCGTGCCCACCACGGCGCGGTCGTCGCAGTACAGCACGGTGCGCGGCACGGGCACGTCGGTGGCGGCCAGTGCGCGCAGCACGCGGTACTCGCGGTCGACCGCATGGGCCGAGGGCAGCAGTTCGCCGGGCGGCTGCTTGCGCAGCACCAGCGCGCGGTTGTCGAAGTCGACGAAGAAGGTAGGGTTCGACTGCCCGCCGCCGATGCGCGCCAGGCGCATCGGGCCTTCAAGCGCGGGCAGTGCCTGCCGCAGGTGGCGCTGCAGGCGGTCGGCGTCGAACTCGATGCCTGCGGTGGCGGTGTCTGCAGCTGTGCTCATGGCCGGCGGAACACGGGCTCGCGTTTTTCCAGGAAGGCTTTCACGCCTTCGGCGAAGTCGGGCCGGTCGATCAGCTCGCGCTGGCGCTCGGCCTCGTGGCGCATCTGGCCGACAAGCGACTGGCTCGCAGCCGACTCGTACACGGCGCGGATCTCGTGCGCCGCGTGCGCAGGCAGGCGCGCGAGCCGCTGCGCAACGGCCACGGCCTGGGCGCGCAGTTCGGCGTCGTCCACGCAGGCCCACACGAGGCCCCATTGCGCGGCCTGTTCGCCCGACAGGCGCTCGCCGAGCAGCGACATGCCAATGGCTCTTGCGCGGCCCACGAGCCGCTCGAGGAACCAAGTGGTGCCCAGGTCGGGCACGATGCCCAGGCGCGGCATGAAGGGCAGGTAGAAGTAGGCCGATCGCGCCACCAGCACCACGTCGGCCGCCAGCGCCACGCCCACGCCGGCGCCCGCGGCGGGGCCGTTGACGGCGTTCACCACCGGGAAGGGCATGCTGCGCAGGTCTTCGATGAGGCGGTTCGACATCGCCTCCATCGCGTCGGCCGTGCGCTGGCCCAGGCTGCCGGGCGCGGTTGCGTCCATGCTGCCCAGGTCGGCGCCCACGCAGAACGATTTGCCGACGCCGGTGAGCACCACGGCGCGCACCTCGCCTTCGTCGCGCAGCTGCGCGAGCCGCTGGCGCAAGGCCTCCTGCAGCGGCTGGGTGAGCGGGTTGAGCCGCTTGGGAATGTTGAAGCTGAGGATGGCGACGTCGCCGTCTCGCTCGCACAGAAGGGGGTCCTGGTCGTCAGGCTGGCTCATGGGTGGGCTCCGAAGGGCGTGAGTAGATAAAGGGGTTCACTTCATGTTCAGCGCGGGCCCGACCGGGTCGAGGTCCACGCCGTTGAAGCGCACGGGCTGCATCGACGCATAGGCGTGCAGGTCGGCGGCCGAATTGGCCATGGCCACGCCGGGCAGCAGCATCGAGATGCGCGGGCTCTTGAGGGTGCTGGCGGCCACGCGCACGCTCTCGCGCGTGGGGTTGGCGCCGGCCTCGCGCAGCACGTGCGCCATGAGCTGCGCCACGATGTAGCCCGACACGCCGCTGCCGTTGCTCGGGTCGACGCCGCTGGCGTGGGTCTTGAGCAGCTCGAGGTACTCGAGCACCTCGGGGTCGCGGCTCCAGCGCGGGCTCATGGGCTCCTTGTAGACGGCGAGCGCGACCACGCCCTTGGCCTTGTCGGCGCCCGCGGGCTCGAAGGCCATCTTGACGGAGGCGGCGGCAAAGTTGAGGTAGCGGTCGGGCGTCCAGCCCACGTCGGCGACCTTGCGGATGGCCTGCGCGGCGGTGCGCGCGGTGGCGGCCATCACGAGCACGTCGGCGCCCGACGACTTGAGCTGCACCACCTGCGAGTCGACGGTGGGGTCGGTCACCTCGAAGGTGGCCTGCGCCACGATCCTGGCCTTGCCCTGCTTCGACAGGCCTTCCTGCAGGCCCTTGAGCACTTCGCGCCCGAGGTCGTCGTTCTGCATGAGCACGGCGATCTTCGCGTCGGGGCGGTTGTCGATGATGTGGCGCGCGAACACGCGGCCCTCGCCCTGGTAGCTGCCGAGAAAGGGCACGGTCCACGGGTACTTGGCGGCGTCGTCGAACTGCGAGGCGCCCGACTGCACGAACAGCTGCGGCACCTTCTTGGCGTTCATGTAGCGCTGGATCGCCATGTTGGGCGCGGTGCCCAGGTTGCCGAAGATGGCGAGCACCTGGTCTTCCTCGACGAGGCGGCGCGCCACCTCGACGGTCTTGGGCGGCGAATACTGGTCGTCGTAGATCAACAGGCGCACCTTGCGCCCGTGGATGCCGCCCTGCTCGTTGAGTTTCTTGAAGTAGGCCTCGGCCACCTTGCCGACCACCGAGTAACCCGACACGGGCCCCGACAGCGGCATGGGCATGCCCAGCACGATCTCGGCGTCGCTCACGCCGGCTTCGGGCTTCTTCTGGGCCAGGGCCGGCAGGCTGATGCAGAGCGTGGCAAGGCCGGCCACCAGGGCGGTGCGGCGGGAAAGCGGATGAACCATGTCGCGTGTCTCCTTCTGTGTTGCTGAGTGGCCGGGTGGCCTGTGTCGTCAGTCGTCGTCGGAAAGCGGTTCAGGCCGTGGCCCGGTTCGGCCCCATGTAGCCGAAGAGGTGGCCCGCCACCTTGCGCATCTGGATCTCTTCGGAGCCCTCGGTGATGCGGTAGCGGCGGTGGTGGCGGTAGATGTGTTCGAAGGGCTTGTGGCGCGAGTAGCCGATGCCCCCGTGCACCTGCATCGCGCGGTCGGCGGCCTCGCACACGAGGCGGTTGGCCCAGTAGTTGCACATCGAGACCTTGTCGGACAGCTGCTTCTCGACCTGCGGCTTGGGCATCTGGTCCATCTGCCACGCGGTCTTTCGGATCAACAGGCGCAGCATCTCGACCTGCGTGGCCAGTTCGACCAGCGGAAACTGGATGCCCTGGTTGCGCGCCAGCTCTTCGCCGAAGGGCTTGCGCTCGCGCGCGTACTTGACGCTCTCGCGCACGCAGTAGTCGGCGGCGCCCAGGCTCGATGCGGCCTGGCGGATGCGGTTCTCGTGCACGAAGTGCTGGGCAATGGCCAGGCCGCCGTCGAGCGGGCCGAGCACGGCGTCTTCGGGCACCCACACGTTCGTGAAGCTCACGCGCGGGTGGTCGGTGGGCATGTTGAAGGTCCAGAGGTACTCCTCGATCTTCACGCCCTCGGCCTGGGCGGGCACGAGCAAGGCGCTGATGCCGCGCGCATCGCCGTCGCGCCCATTGGTGCGCGCGAACAGCACGCAGTGCGTGGCGGTGTGCATGCCGGTGGTCCACATCTTTTCGCCGTCGATGCGAAAACCGGCGCTGCCGTGGCGTGCTTCGGGCACGGCGCGCGTTGCCATGTGGGTGGCGTCGGAACCGTGCTGCGGCTCGGTGAGGCCGAAGGTCAGGCGCACGCGCTCGTCGAGCATGCCCTGGATGAGTTCGTCGCACTGCGCGGGCGTGCCGAAGTCACGGATGGCCAGCACGAAGGGGTTGTTGGCGACGATGGAATGTTCGTTCTGCAGGTCGTTGTGCAGGCCCAGGCCGCGTGCGGCAAAGTGCTCGCGGATCACGGCCATCCAGAGGTTGCTGCCGTCGCGCCCGCCGAATTCGGCGGGCAATGCAAAGCGCAGGTGACCCGCGCGGTCGGCGCGGTGGCGCGCCTCGGCCAGCAGCGCTTCCCACTCGGGGCGCGGCAGGCCGCCGTTCTCGAAGTCGGTGCGGGCCCATTCGCGGCGGTGGTCGAAGAAGCGCTCGTTGTCGTCCTGCGCCTGCAGCGGCGCGATCTCGCGGTCGATGAAGGCGTCGAGTTCCGCGAGGTAATCGACGAGGTCGCGGGGCAGGTCGAAGTCCATGGCTCAGTCTTTCTTCTTCGTGCCGGCGGCATAGCCGGGCTGGTCGATGGCGAGCTTGTCGCGCGTGGTCTGGCGCAGGTGGTCGATCAGGCCGGGGGAGGCGGCGTCGAGTTCGCCTGAGGCGATGCGGGTGCAGAGCAGGCGATTGGCATCGGCCAGGTCGGTGGGTGCGCCGGGGCCCAGTAGTGCGACCAGCCGCGCCAGTTCACTTGCTTGCGCCGTGGGGCCGAGTTGCACTTCGCGCCGCACGATGTCGAGCGTGTTCGCGGCCACGCGCGCATGGAAGGCGACCTGCCCTTCGGTGGCCGGCACCACCTGCTCGCGCAGGAAGGCTGCGACGGCCTCGAGCAGTTCGGCGATGTCGGGGCGGTCCTGCATCAGGCGGCCTCTGCCTCGGGTGCGAGCAGCGCCAGCAGGTCCGACTCGGCCTCCGACGCGCGGCGGCCGATGGCGGCCTTCTCCACGTCGCGCTCGCGGCCGCTGAGCCAGGCATGCACCATGGCTTCGCAGACGATGCCCCACTTGAGCGTGCCCAGCACCTCCCACCAGCGCACGCGATCGGCATCGACCTGCCCGCCTTCGGCCGTGTAGCCCTCGAAGAGTTGCTCGCGCGTGCCGAAGCCGCCCACGGGCAGCGCGCCGTGGCCGAAGCGCCAGGAGCGCACGCACATCCAGCCGAGGTCTTCCATCGGATCGCCGAAATGCGCGAGCTCCCAGTCGAGCACGGCGCGCAGGCCCTCCTCGCCGACCATCAGGTTGCCGTTGCGGAAGTCGCCGTGCACGAGCACCGGCGCGGGCACGTCGGCCGGCGCGTTTTCGCGCAGCCAGCGGAACGCGAGTTCGAACACGAGGCGCGCGGTGCCATGGCTGCGGCGCAGGCCGATCTGGAAGTCGAGCTCCGCGCGTGCGGCGGCCGTGCGCAGCGGCGGCAGGTGGTGTGCGGGCAGGCGGTGGATGCGCGCCATGGCCGCGCCGCACTGGCGCGCGAGCACGCGGCGCGCGCCGGCCAGGCGTTCGTCGCGCACGATGCGCCGGCCCAGGGTCTCGCCTTCGATGCGGTCCATGACGAAGCCTTCGCCGAGCCCGTCGGCCGGCTGCAGCACATGGCGCACGCCGGGCACGGGCACGCCGCCTGCGCGCGCAGCCTCGATGAGCTGCGCCTCGGCCGCGAGGCCCGCGGTGCCCAGGGCGCGCGCGCCGCTGGCATCGGCCGCGCGGCGCAGCACCAGCGGCTGGGCATGGCCCGTGCCGCCGGTCGTCACATCGAAAGCCCAGGTCTGCTGGCTGGCGCCGCCCGAAAGCCGGCGCACGGCCTGCACCGCATGGCCATCGGGCACGAGCCGCCCGGCCAGCCGCTGCAGTGCGTTCGCGATCAGCGTCGCGTCATCGTGCACGGGCGACGCGTGCCTGGAGCTTGCGCAGCAGCCCGACCACGCCGCCGGGCATCGCGAACATGAAGGCGATCAGCACCACGCCGTACACCGCCCAGGGCGCGGCCTTGGAGACCTTCTCGGCCAGCGAAGGCACGAACATGATGAAGATGGCGCCGAAGATCGCGCCGTACAGCGTGCCCACGCCGCCCACCACGATGCCCACCAGCAGCGAGATCGACAGGAAGAGCGTGAACGAATCGGGCGCCACGAACTGCACCGCAATGGCCGACAGCGCACCGCCCACGCCGGTGTACGCGGCCGAGACACCGAAGGTCATGGCCTTGTAGTGGCTGTTGTCCACGCCCATCGCCTCGGAGGCCATGGCGTGGTCGCGGATGGCGCGCATGGCCCGGCCGCTGCCGCTTTGCAGCAGGTTGTGGGCAATGAAGAACATCACGACCGCGACGAACAGCGAGAACAGGTAGAGCCACTGGTCTTCGTTGAGCGGCAGGCCGAAGGGCGCAGCAGGCTTCATGAGCACGATGCCCTGCACGCCGCCGGTCCAGGCCTCGAGGTGCTTGTACTTAAGCAGCTGCGGCATCGCCACGCCGAGCGCAAAGGTGGCCAGCGCCAGGTACAACCCTTCGAGCTTGAGCGCGGGCCGCCCGAACAGGTAGCCGACGATCAGGCACACCACGGCCGCCGCCGGCACCGTGAGCCAGTACGGCACGCCCGCGTGCTCCATGAGGATGCCGGTGGTGTAGGCGCCAATGGCATAGAAGGCGCCGTGACCCAGCGAGATCTGGCCGTTGTAGCCCGTGAGGATGTTCAGGCCCAGCAGCGCGATCGCGTACGAGATCACCATCGTCGCCTGAAACAGCTGGTAGCCGCGCGCCACGAAGGTGATGCCGATGGCCAGCACGATCAGCAGGCCGACCCACATGAGTGGAGAGCGCGAGGGCTTGGCAGCGCGTGCGCTGGCCGATGTAGCGAGCGGAGCCATGGCGGTCGGCAGGGAGGAGGCTTGGGGAGAGTTCATGCGATCAGACCCGGGTGACCAACTTGCGGCCCATGAGGCCGGAAGGCTTGACGATGAGCACGCCGACGATCAGCACCAGCGCCACCGACAGCTTGAGTTCGGTGCCCACCACGTAGGTGCCGATGAGGTTCTCGAGCACGCCGACGATGAAGCCGCCGAGCACCGCGCCCACGGGGCTGTCGATGCCGCCGATGAGCGCACCGGCAAAGGCGTAGAGCAGCACGCCGGTCATCATGTGCGGATCGAGGAAGACCACGGGCGCGACCATCATCCCGGCCACCGCGCCGATGGCGCCGGCCAGGCCCCAGCCCAGCATCAGCATGCGCCCGACGTTGATGCCCACCAGCCGCGACGAGGCCGCGTTCTGCGCCGCGGCGCGCATGGCCAGGCCCAGCGGCGTGAAGCGGAAGAACGCGAACAGCAACAGCACCACCAGCAGCGTGACGCCGATGGCGCCCATCTCGTGCGCCGACATCATGGCGCTGCCGAACCACGCGTCCGACGGGAACGGGCTCGGGAACTGCTTGATGGTGTAGCCGAAGAGCCAGCCCGCCAGGCTGTGGAAGATCACCAGCAGGCCGATGAACACCACCACCACCGACAGCGCCGGCTTGTCGTGCATGGGCCGGATGACGGTGAACTCCACCACGGCCGCGAGCACGAAGGACAGGGCTACGGTCGCGACGAAGGCGGCCCAGTACGGCAGGCCGGCCTGCATGAGGCTCCAGGCGATGAAGGTCGAGAACATCGCCATCTCGCCCTGCGCGAAGTTGATGTGGTGCGTGGCCTGGTAGATCATCACCAGCGCCAGCGCAACGCTGGCGTAGATGCCGCCGGTGGCCAGGCCCGCCAGCAGTTGGTGCAGGAATGCGTTCATCGGTGTGTGGCCCTTATTCGCCGAGGTACGCCTTGCGGACGGCGTCGTTGCGGCGGATGTCGGCGGCGGTGCCCGAGAGCACGATGCGGCCGGTTTCCAGGAGGTAGGCCGAGTCGGCCAGGTCGAGCGCGAGCTTGGCGTTCTGCTCCACCAGCAGGATCGACACGCGCTCTTCCTTGTTGATGCGCCGCATGATCGAGAAGATGTCCTTCACGATGAGTGGCGCGAGCCCGAAGGAGGGCTCGTCGAGCAGCAGCAGGCGCGGCTTGCCCATGAGCGCGCGGCCGATGGCGAGCATCTGCTGCTCGCCGCCCGACAGCGTGCCGGCCTGCTGGGCGCGGCGCTCGCGCAGGCGCGGGAAGTAGTCGAACACGCGCTCCATGTCGGCGTCGATGCCGTCCCTGCTGGCACGGGCGTAGGCGCCCAGCCGCAGGTTCTCTTCGGTCGTGAGGCCCAGGAAGGTGCCGCGCCCGTCGGGCACGTGGCCCACGCCGGCCTTGGCGATCTGCTCGGTGGAGCGGCCGTCGATGCGCTGGCCGGCCAGCATGATGCGGCCCTCGGTGCTCACCATCATCTGGCACAGCGCGCGCAGCGTGGTGGTCTTGCCGGCGCCGTTGGCGCCCAGCAGCGCCACGACCTGGCCGGTGGGAATGTCGAGGTCGATGCCCTGCAGCACGCGCGTCGGGCCGTAGGCCGCGTGCAAGCCGCGCACTTCGAGAATGTTCGTCGTCATGCCATCGCCTCCGCTTCTGCCTCTTCGCCCAGGTAGGCGCGGATCACCTCGGGGTGCGCGCGCACCTCGGCCGGTGTGCCCTCGGCGATCTTCTTGCCGAAGTTCAGCGCCACTACCTTGTCCGACACGCCCATCACGAGGCTCATGTGGTGTTCGACCAGCAGCACCGTCACGTTCAGGCGGTCGCGGATGTCGCGGATCAGCGTGCCCAGGCTTTCGAGTTCTTCGTGGTTCAGGCCGCAGGCCGGTTCGTCGAGCAGCAGCAGTTGCGGCTCGGCCGCCAGTGCGCGTGCCAGCTCGACGCGCTTCTGTGTGCCGAAGGGCAGGTCGGCCACTTCGCGTTCGGCCACGGCCTCGAGGTCGAGAAAGTGGATCAGCTGGTCGGCCCGCGCCCGCGCCTGCGACTCGATGGCCGCCACGCCGGGCAGCCGGAAGGCGTTGCGCAGAAAGCCCGCGTGGTGCTTGCTGTGGCAGCCCACCAGCACGTTGTCGCGCACGGTCATCGTGCGAAACAGCGCCAGGTTCTGGAAGGTGCGCCCGATGCCCAGGCCCGCCATGCGGTGGCGCGGCAGGCGCGTGAGCGGATGGCCGTCGAACTCGATGCGGCCGGCGCTGCACTCGTACAGGCGCGAGAGACAGTTGAACAGCGTGCTCTTGCCCGCCCCGTTCGGCCCGATGAGGCCGCAGATCTGGCCCCGCCGCACGTCGAACGAGACGCCGTCGAGCGCCACGATGCCGCCGAAGCGCACCGACACCGCGTCGATGCGCAACAGGGGGGTGTTCTCTTTGTCTCCGCGATCGGTGTCATGAATCATGCGTCGATCTCTTTTTTTGAGGGAACGGAAAAGGTCAGCGCCGCCCCCGCGGGCGCTGCCAGGTTGGCGGCGCAAGGGCCGCCCGGCTTCGTCAGAGCCGTTCGATGATGGTCACATTCGCCATGCCGCCGCCTTCGCACATCGTCTGCAGGCCGTAGCGCTTGCCGCGCTGGCCCAGGGCGTTCACCAGCGTGGTCATCAGCTTGGTGCCCGAGGCGCCCAGCGGGTGGCCCAGCGCGATGGCGCCGCCGTTCACGTTGATGCGGGCCGGGTCGGCGCCCAGCGCCTTGAGCCAGGCGATGGGCACGGGCGCGAAGGCTTCGTTGACTTCGTACAGGTCGATGTCCTCGATCTTCATGCCGGCCTTTTGCAGCGCGCGCTGCGTGGCGGGCAGCGGGGCCTCGAGCATGATGACCGGGTCGTGGCCCAGCACGCTCATGTGGTGGATGCGCGCCAGCGGCTTCACGCCCAGCGTCTTCAGGCCGCGCTCGTTCACGACCATGAGGCCGCTGGCGCCGTCGCAGATCTGGCTGGCGGTGGCCGCCGTGCAGCGCCCGCCTTCGGCGATGAGCTTGACGCCGGCGATGCTCTCCAGCGTGGCGTCGTAGCGGATGCCTTCGTCGGTGGTGTGCAGCTCGCCGGTCTCGGTGCCGTCGGCCATGCGCACGGCCACGGGCACGATCTCGCGCTCGAAGTGGCCGGCCTTCGTGGCGGCGATGGCGCGGTGGTGGCTTTCGAGCGCGTAGCGGTCGAGCGCGTCCTTCTCGATCCCGTAGTTGCGCGCGATCATCTCGGCGCCCGTGAACTGGCTGAACTGGATGCCGGGGTAGCGCTTTTCCATGCCGGGGCTCACGTAGAAGCCCAGGTTGTTCTTCAGCGGCAGCGTGGTGGGCAGGCCCATGGGCACGCGGCTCATGCTCTCGACGCCGGCGGCGATCACGATGTCCATCGTGCCCGACATCACGGCCTGCGCCGCGAAGTGCAGCGCCTGCTGCGACGAGCCACACTGGCGGTCGACCGAGGTGGCGGGCACCGACTCGGGCAGGCGCGAGGCCAGCACCGCGTTGCGCGCCACGTTGGAGGCCTGCTCGCCGGCCTGGCCGACGCAGCCCATGATGACGTCCTCGATCAGGGCGGGGTCGGCGTCGGTGCGCTCCACGAGGGCGTTGAGCACCTGTGCGGCCAGGTCGGCCGGGTGCCATCCGGCGAGGCGGCCGTTGCGGCGGCCGCCGGCGGTGCGCGCGGCGGCGACGATATAGGCTTCGGGCATGTGAAATCTCCGGTGATGGGTTCGGTTCGGCAGTCCAGCGCATTGTTGGCGCCGCGCCGCCGCACAGCGTCGTCGGAACCGACGATTTTGGGCGGCAGCCTTTGCGGGCTCAGAAGGTGTGAATGAATCCGGCGTGGCCGAGCAGCCCGTCCAGGCGCGGCCCCTCAAGGCGCAAAGCGCAGCCATAGCTCGGGCTATGGCGAGCATTTGCAACGCCGAGGGGGCGTGTCTGGGCGGGATGAGCGGACATGGCGGGTTCGTTCACACCTTCTCAAGCCTTGGCGAGGCGCTTGGCCATGCTCCAGCGGTGCACCTCCGAGGGGCCGTCATAGATCCGGAAAGCCCGCATGTCGCGGAAGATGCGCGCGGCCACGGTCTCGTCCGACACGCCGCTCGCACCCAGGATCTGCACCGAGCGGTCGACCACGCGCCACTCGGCCTCCGAGCACAGCACCTTGGCCACGCTCGACTCGTGCCGGCCCTTGCCGCCCTGGTCGAGCACCCACGCGCAATGCCAGATGGTCAGGCGCGAGACGTGCAGGTCCATCTCGTTGTCGGCCAGCATGAAGCCCACGCCCTCGTGCTCCACCAGCGCATGGCCGAAGGCCTGGCGGCGGCGGGCGTAGTCGGCGGCGAGCTCATGCACGCGGCGCGCGGCGCCGAGCCAGCGCATGCAGTGCGTGAGGCGCGCGGGTGCCAGCCGCACCTGCGCGTAGCGAAAGCCTTCGCCGATGGCGCCCAGCACGTCGGTGGCCGGCACGCGCAGGCCGTCGAAGCGCACCACGCCGTGGCCGCCGGTGAAGCAGCTGTCGAGCGCGTCGATCTGCCGTTCGATCACGATCTCGGGCTGGTCCATGTCGGCCAGGAACATGGTCGACGAGCCGTCTTCCATGCGCGCCATGATGATCGCGAAGCCCGCGCCGGTGGCGCCGGTGATGAACCACTTGCGCCCGGTGATCACATAGTGGTCGCCGTCGCGCACGGCCACGGTCTGCATCATCGACGGGTCGGAGCCGGCGCCGGGTGGCGGCTCGGTCATGCAGAAGCACGAGCGCACGTGCCCGTCGATGAGCGGCTGCAGCCAGCGCGCCTTCTGCGCCGGCGTGGCCACCACCTCCATCAGGTGCACGTTGCCTTCGTCGGGCGCGTGGATGTTGAGGGCCACCGGGCCGAGCGGCGAGTAGCCCGCCTCCTCGAACACGATGGCCTTGTCGACGTGCGACAGGCCCAGCCCGCCGTGTTCCTTCGACGCGTGCGGCGTGAGCAGGCCGGCGCGGCGCGCGCGCGCCACCAGCTCGTCGCGCAGCGCCTCGGCGGGGCCGTGCGAATCCTGCCGGGGGTCGGATTCGAGCGGAATCACCTCTTCGGCGATGAAGCGGCGCGTTCGTTCCTGCAGGTCGAGCTGGGCCGGGGTGAGGCTGAAGTCCATGGGGACGCTCCTTCTTTCTCTCTCAAATTCAAGGATGGACGGATTGAAGACAATGCGGCGCATGGTGCCGACGCGGGCGCGGGTTTCGAGTCGTGAGCGGGACAAGCCCGCCGGATTCGTCCGTTCCGACGATGCCGCGGCCCGGCCTGCGCCCAACACTGACACGCCATGAACACACCTGCAACCGACCACGACGCCGACAACATCCTCCTGCTCACCCGTCCGCAGGACGGCTGCGCCTGCCTCACGCTGAACCGCCCGCAGGCGATGAACGCCCTGTCGCTCGCGCTGCGACGCGCGCTGGTGCGCACGCTCGACACGCTCGCGCGGGACGACAGCGTGCGCGTGCTGATCGTCACCGGCGCGGGCCGCGCCTTCTGCGCCGGCCTGGACCTGCGCGAGATCGACCCCGGCGCCATCACCGGCGACGCCGGCACCGACGTGGCCACCGCGCTCGCGAACTTTCCGCGCCCGGTGATCGGCGCCGTGAACGGCGCGGCCATCACCGGCGGCCTCGAGGTGGCGCTGGCCTGTGACCTGCTGATTGCCTCGAGCGAGGCGCGCTTTGCCGACACCCACGCGCGCATCGGCGTGATCCCGGGCTGGGGGCTGTCGCAGCGGCTGTCGCGGCTCATCGGCATTGCGCGCGCCAAGGAGATGGCCTTCAGCGGCAACTTCGTCGGCGCCGAGCAGGCCGAGCGCTGGGGGCTGGTCAACCGCGTGACCACGCCCGAGCAGCTGATGCCCGAGGCGCTGGCCCTGGCCGCCGACATCGCGAGCGCGCTGCCCGAGATGCTGCCGGTCTACAAGCGCCTGATCGACGACGGCCATGCGCGCAGCTTCGCCGAAGGCATGGCGCTGGAGCAGGCCTCCACGCGCGACTGGGCCGCGTCGCTCACGCCCGAGGTGCTGCGCGCGCGGCGCGAGGCGGTGCAGGCGCGGGGGCGTGCGCAGAAGGGCTGACGACGGCCCTTCGCCCTGGCGTCAGCGCGGCGCCATCCGGATCGCGCCGTCCAGCCGCACGCTCTCGCCGTTGAAGTAGCCGTTGGTGATCATCAGTTCGGCCAGCGTCGCGTACTCGGCCGGGTTGCCCAGGCGCTTGGGGAAGGGCACCGAGGCGGCCAGCGCGGCCTTCACGTTGTCGGGCGCGCCCTGCAGCAGCGGCGTGTTGAAGATGCCCGGCAGGATGGTGTTCACGCGGATGCCCTCGCCCATGAGGTCGCGCGCGATGGGCAGCGTCATGCCGACCACGCCGGCCTTCGAGGCGGTGTAGGCGGCCTGGCCCATCTGGCCGTCTTGCGCGGCGACCGAGGCGGTGTTGACGATGGCGCCGCGCTCGCCGTCTTCCAGCGTAGCGAGCGTGAGCATGCCGGCCGCCGACTTGGCGATGCAGCGGAAGGTGCCCACGAGGTTGATCTGGATGATGCGGTCGAAGTTGGCGAGCGGAAAGTGCTTGATCTCGCCCGAGGCCTTGTCGCGGCTCGCGGTCTTCACCGCGTTGCCGGTGCCGGCGCAGTTGACCAGCACGCGCTCCTGGCCGTGCGCGGCGCGGGCCTTGGCGAAGGCCGCGTCGACCTGCTCTTCCGACGTGACATCGACCTTGCAGAACACGCCGCCCAGTTCCTTGGCCAGGGCCTCGCCCTGCTCCACGTTGAGGTCGAACAGCGCGACCTTCACGCCGTGGCTGGCCAGGCGGCGCGCGGTGGCGGCCCCGAGGCCCGAGGCGCCGCCCGTGACGACGGCGGCAATGCTGGAATCGAGTTGCATCTCTTGTTGTCCTTGGATAGAGAGAGAAAGGAAGAAAGAAAGAAAACCGAAAACGCCTGCCGTTCAGACCGGGTAGTAGCGCAACTTGCGCGCCGCCATCTCGCGCATGCGCGCCGTGGGCACATACGGCGCGCCGAGCGCCGCATGTTTGTCGCACAGCGCGACCACGCGGTCCAGCCCCAGCCAGTCGGCGTACTTGAGCGCGCCGCCCGCATAGGCCGGAAAGCCCACGCCGAGCAGCAGCGCCATGTCGAGCTCGGCCGGCGTGGCGACCACGCCGTCTTCGAGCGCGTGCGCGGCCTCGACCACCATCGGCAGCATCATGCGTTCGACGATCTCCGCGTCGGCGAAGTCGCGCCGCCCTTGCGGCTGCAGCGTGGCGACCAGCGCATGCGCCTCGGGCGCGGCCGACTTGCGCGGGCGGCCCGTGGGGTCGTTCTCGTAGCGGTAGAAACCGGCGCCGTTCTTCTGGCCGTAGCGCTTGTTCGCCACCATCAGCTTCACGGCGTTGCGTTCGAGGGCCGGCATGCGCTGCGGGTAGCCCGCGGCGATCACGTCGCCCACGTGCGCGCCCACGTCCATGCCCACCACGTCCTGCAGGTAGGCCGGGCCCATGGGCCAGCCGAAGGCTTCCATCGCGCGGTCGACCGCCTCGAAGTCGGCGCCATCGGCCACCAGCTGCACGAAGGCGTTGATGTACGGCGTGAGGATGCGGTTGACCAGGAAGCCCGGGCAGTCTTTCACCACGATGGGCGTCTTGCCCATGGCCACGGCATAGCCCACGGCGGTGGACACGGCGGCGTCGCGCGTCTTCGCGCCCTGGATCACTTCCACCAGCTGCATCACCGGCACGGGGTTGAAGAAGTGCATGCCGACGAAGTCCTCGGGCCGCGCGAGCGGCTGGGCGATGTCGTCGATGCGCAGGCTTGAGGTGTTCGAGGCGATCACGGTGCCGGGCTTGACGCTGCCTTCCAGCGCGGCCAGCACCTTGCGCTTGACCTCGAGGTTCTCGACCACGGCCTCGACCACGCAGTCCACGCTGTCGAAGCCGGCCTCGTCGAGCTGCGGCACGATCGAGGCTTGAATGGCATCGGCCTTGGCCTGCGCGAGCCGACCGTTCTTCACCTGCTTGGCGAGCTGCTTGCCGGCCTCGGCCATGCCCAGGTCGAGCTGCGGCTGCGCGATGTCCTTCATGCGCACCGGCGTGCCGCGCAGCGCGCTGGTGTAGGCGATGCCGCCGCCCATGATGCCGGCGCCGAGCACGGCCGCCTGCTTCACCGGACGGCCTTCGCGCGCGTGGCGCTTGTAGAGCTTCTTGAGCGCCTGGTCGTTGAGAAAGGCCTGCACCAGCGAGGCGGCGGCCTGCGTCTTCGCGACGCGGCCGAAGGCGGCCGACTCGAGGTCGAGCGCGCCCGCGCGGTCGCGGCCGGCGGCCTCGGCCATCATTTCGAGCGCGATGAGGGCAGCGGGCTGGTGCTTGCCGCTGCGCGCCGCCACCTGCGTGCGCGCGGCCTCGACCAGCGCGCCGGCCTCTTGCTTCGGCAGCGCCAGCGGCGCGCGCTTGCGCTGCTGCGCCGCCTGCCAGTCGATCTCTCCGCGCACCGCGCGCTGCAGCAGCGCGAGCGCGCGTTCGCGCAGGGCCTCGGGCGCGGCGACCTCGTCGGTCACGCCCGCGGCCAGCGCGGCCGGCGCCTTGGCCGGCTTGCCGCTCGCCACCCAGTCGATGGCCGTGGCCAGGCCCGCCAGGCGCGACAGCCGCACCGTGCCGCCGAAGCCGGGGAACAGGCCCAGCTTCACCTCGGGCACGCCGACCTGCGCCGTGTCGGCCATCACGCGCAGCGGCGCGAGCATCGCCAGCTCCAGCCCGCCGCCGAGCGCGAAGCCGTTGATGGCGACCACGCTGGGCACGGCCAGGTCTTCGAAGGCGTTGAACAGCTCGTTGCTGGCACGCACGCCGCGCGCGATGTCGGCCTCGGCCTGCTGGAAGGTGGCGCCGAACTCGGTGATGTCGGCGCCGACGATGAACACGTCTTTCGCGCTCGTCACCAGCACGCCGCGCACATCCGGCGAGGCCACGATGCGTTCGGTGGCCTGGCGGAACTCGTCGACGGTGCGCGCGTCGAGCTTGTTGATGGCCTCGCCGCGCCGGTCGAAGCGCAGCTCCACCAGCCCGTCCTGCAAGGGCAGGACTTCGATACTTTCGCCTTGAAACAAAGGGGGTCTCCTCGCGGCCGGCGACGCGCCAGCCTGTGGGAAAAAGTTTAGGGACGCGCCCTGCGCGCAGGCATCGTCCGAAGCGACGATTACAGGCGGCCGCGCGCCTGCAGGTAGTCGCGCACCGCCTCGGCGGCGGGGTCGCCGACCACGGCGAATTCGTCGGTGAAGAAGATCGGCGAGGCCGCCAGGTCGATGAAGCGGCGCTCGTCCGCGAGCAGCTCGGCGCTCGCGCGGCGGGCTTCCTCGCGCCGCGCGCCGGTGCGCGCCTCGAGGCTGTCCCACCACAGCTCGGCCACGCCGTCGAAGGGCGCGGGGCTGCCGCGCGGCACGGCCAGCGGCTGCACGAGTACATCGTCGAGCGTGTGCGACTGCACGTAGCGCCTCAGGCCCAGCGCCTCGGCGCGCTCGGCGACGAGCGGCGCGTGCACGTGTCGCCAGTGGTGCTGGAACTGCGCGCGGTCCAGGTGCGGCAGCCGCCGCAGGCAGAAGACGAGCTTGATCATCGGCGCACCCGGATCAGCCCTTCCTGCGCGACCGAAGCCACGAGCCGGCCGGCGCGATCGAACAGCGCGCCGCGGCAGAAGCCCCGCGCATGCTCGGCCGAGGGCGAGTCGGCGTCGTACAGCAGCCAGTCGTCGCAGCGGAAGTCGCGGTGGAACCACATCGCGTGGTCCAGGCTCACGCCCTGCACGCCGGGTTGCTGAAACGCCAGGCCGTGCGGCTGCATCGCCACGCCCATGAAGCTGTAGTCGGAGGCATAGGCCAGCATGGCCTGGTGCAGCAGCGGGTCGTCGGGCAGCGCGTCGGCGGTGCGCAGCCAGAGCTGGCTGTGCGGCGGGCGCGGGCCGGCCGTGACCGGGTCACGCGGGTCGACGTAGCGGAACTCGATGGGCCCTTCCACGCGCACGCGAGGGCCGGCGCGGGGCGTGAGGTCTTCGGGCGGCGGCGCCTCGGGCATGGCGCACTGGTGCGACACGCCCTCCTCGCGCCGATGGAACGAGGCCGACATGTGGAAGATCGGCTCGCCATGCTGGATGGCGACCACGCGCCGCGTCGTGAAGCTCGCGCCGTCGCGGATGCGATCCACGTCGTAGACGATGGGCGCGGCCTTGTCGCCCGCGCGCAGGAAGTAGCCGTGCAGCGAATGCGCCGCATGCCCGTCGACCGTGCGGGCTGCGGCCATCAGCGCCTGACCGAGCACCTGGCCGCCGAAGACGGCGGGCGCGCCGATGTCGGTGCTGGTGCCGCGAAACAGGTTCTTCTCGAGCTGTTCGAGCTGCAACTGGGCGACCAGCGACTGCAGCGCTTGCGCGCGGCCTGAGGTCACGCGACCTGCTCCGTGAGATAGAACGAGGTGTTCGATTGCGCGCGCTGGCGCAACGCATCCGTGGGCTTGAAGCGCTCGCCGTGGCGCTGTGCGAGTGCGTCGCAGCGCGCGACGAAGGCCGGGAGGCCAACGGTCTCGATGTACGAGAGCGTGCCGCCGGTCCAGTCGGGATAGCCCAGCGCGAGCACGGCGCCGAGGTCGGCCTCGACCGGTTGCTTCAGCACGCCTTCTTCGAGGCAACGCGCCGCTTCGAGCGCGAGCAGCGACAGCAGGCGCTCGCCGACGGCGCGTGCGTCGGGCTGCGATGCAGTGGCTTGTCCCGGCGTTGCATCGGCAACCAGCGGACTCTCGCCCAGCCCGGCCTGCCGCGCGGCGTTCGCGATCAGCGCAGGCGACACGCCCTCGCTCAACAGCGCCGCACCCTCACTGCGGTACAGCTGCCGCAGCCGCTCGACATACGCAACGTTGACCGCACTCAAGTCGCCCTTGCGCCGCAGCGCCGCGCCCCGGTTCACGAACAGCGTGCGCATCAGGTTGCGCGCCACCGGGCCGGCGAGCAAGGGGCCGAAGCACTGCGCCTCGACCGCCAGGCCCGCGTCCATCGGCAGCTGCGTGCCTTCGTACACGGCCGACAGGATGGCCAGCGGCGCGGGCAGCTGGTCGTGCGTGTCGCGCCGCACCTGCGCCAGCGTCGCGCCGAAGCTCGCGCCCGCATGCGGCGCCAGTGCACCCGCGCCGCCCGGCACCTGGAAGCCCTTCACGTCCCACGGCTGCTGGCCGGCGTCGGGGTGGTCGAGCACCCAGCGACGGGCCACGGCCACGAGCTGGTCGGCCGGCGCGAGCGCATCGACCATGCCCAGCGCCAGCGCCTCGGCCGGCGCCACATGCCGGCCCGACAGCAGCAGCGGCAGCGCACGCGCAATGCCGATCAGGCGCGGCAGCCGTTGCGTGCCGCCGCCCACGGGCAGCAGGCCGACCGTGACCTCGGGCAGACCGACCACCGCGCGCGGTTCGTCGAGCAGCACGCGGTGATGGCAGGCCAGCGCGAGTTCGAAACCGCCGCCCAGCGCCACGCCGTTGATGGCCACCGCCACCGGCTTGCCGCAGCGTTCCAGCTCTCGCAGCGCGCGCCCGCCGGGTGCGATCGCCTCGATGGCCTCGGCCGCGCCGCCGCCCGTGGCATGAAAGCCCACGAGGTCCTTCAGGTCGGCCCCGGCCATGAAGCCGCTGGCCTTGCCCGAGGTGATGACCGCGCCGCGCACGTCGGCGCGCTGCGCGATCTGCGCCACGGCCTCGCGCAGCGCGGCCGTGAAGCCGGGCGTGAACACGTTCATCGGCCGCTCGGGCACGTCGAGGGTGAGGAGCGCGACGCCGTCGGCATCGACCTCGAATCGGATGTGGGAAGGCATAGGAAAAAAGGAAAGAGAAGACGTGCTGCTCAGACGCGCTCGATCACCAGCGCGGTCGACTGCCCCGCCGCGGCGCACAGCGTGACCAGGCCCAGGCGGGCGTCGCGCCGCTCCAGCTCGTCGAGCAGCGTGCCCGTGAGGATCGCGCCGGTCGCGCCCAGCGGGTGGCCCAGCGCGATGGCGCCGCCGTTCACGTTGATGCGCGCGGGGTCGATGTCGAAGTGGCGCGCATAACGCATCGGCACCACCGAGAAGGCCTCGTTCACTTCGAACAGGTCGATGTCGCCGATGCTCAGGCCGCAGCGCGCCAGCAGGCGCTCGGTGGCGGGCATCGGGCCGCCCAGGCTCAGCAGCGGCTCGTCGGCGCACGAGGCGCTGCCGACGATGCGCGCGCGCGGCTTCAAGCCGTTGCGCGTGCCGTAGTCGCGGTTGCCCAGCAGCACCGCGCAGGCGCCGTCGACGATGCCGCTCGAGTTGCCGCCCGTGTGGATCGCGTCGATGTGCGACAGCTGCGGATAGCGCTGCAGCAGGATCGCTTCGTAGCCCTGCGCGGCCACGCCCGCGAAGGCGGGCTTGAGCTTGGCCAGGTCGGCCATCGTGGTGCCGGGGCGGTTGGCCTCGTCTTTCGCGAGCACGGTGCGGCCGAGCCGGTCGCGCACGGGCACGAGCGAGCGGTCGAAGCGGCCCTCGGCCTGCGCCACGGCGGCGCGGCGCTGGCTTTCGACGGCGTAGGCATCGACCGCCTCGCGGTCCACGCCGTCGAGCATGGCCATGAGGTCGGCCGCCACGCCGTTGGGGATGTAGGGGTAGCGCTGGCCCACGGCGGGGTCGGTGTAGACCGCACCGCCGTCGCTGCCGATGGTCACGCGCGACATCGACTCCACGCCGCCGCCGATCACCGCGTCGGCCTGGCCCGAGGCCACGAGGCCGAAACCCATCTTCAGCGTGTCGAGCGCCGAGGTGCAGAAGCGGTTGAGCTGGAAGCCCACCACGCTGTCGCCGTAGCCCGCCGACAGCAGCGCGACGCGCGCGATGTCGGCGCCCTGCTCGCCCACCGGCATCACCACGCCCAGGCCCACGTCCTCGATCTGCGTGGGGTCGAGTGCATGGCGTTCGCGCAGCGCCTGCAGCACCTGCGTGGCCAGCTGCACCGGCGTGATGGGGTGCAGCGCGCCGTCGGCGCGCCCCTTGCCGCGCGGCGTGCGCACGTGGTCGTAGATGAAGACGTCGTGGGTCATGGGCAAGGCGCCGCCCGGGTGCGCAAGGCCACCGGATGCAGGGGAATTCAGTTTGTCTGCGGCCAGTTTAGGAAGCAGAATCGGTTGCCGGAATCGTCGGAAGCGACGGAATTTCCAGGCACTCACTCCCCCTTCGCGATGCCTGCTCCAGCCCCCGTTCCCCCTTCTTCGCTCCGGATTCTCGAGACCAAGCTGAACCCGCCGGCCTTCGTGGCCACGCAGGTGCCGCGCACCGCCATCAGCGAAGAGATCGCCGCCGCCACCGTCAAGCTCGTGCTGGTGCGCGCGCCCGCCGGCTTCGGCAAGACCACCGCCATGGCGCAGATCCGCGAGCGCATGGACGCGCAGGGCATCGCCACCGCCTGGCTCACGCTCGACCGCGCCGACAACGACGTGTCGCGCTTTCTCAACTGCCTGGCCGAGGCCGTGCAGCGCATCGGCGTGGACGAGCCCGCGAGCCACGCGCCCTTCGACGCCGTGGCCGCGCTGGCCGCGCACGACTCGCCCTTCACGCTGTTCCTGGACGACTTCGAGGTGGTGCAGGAGCCCGCCGTGCTGGGCCTCGTGCGCGAGCTGGTGGAGCACCTGCCGCGGCGCGGACAGATCGTGATCGGCTCGCGCAGCCTGCCCGACCTGGGGCTGGGCCGGCTGCGCGCGCGCGGCCAGCTCATCGAGATCGACACCGACCGCCTGCGCTTCTCGCTGGAAGAAACCAGCGCCTTCATCGGCCTGCGCCAGGCCCATGCGCCGCACGCCGCCGCGCAGCCGCCGCAGGCGTTGCCGGCCGACCTGCTCTCGCAGCTGCACCGCAAGACCGAAGGCTGGGTCGCGGCCATCTGGCTGGCGTCGATGGCGCTGGAGCGGCACGGCATCGAGACCGGCTTCATCGAACGCTTCTCGGGCTCCGACCGCGCCGTGGCCGACTACCTGGCCGAAGACGTGCTCGCGCACCAGCCGCCCGAGATCCACGACTTTCTGCTGCGCACCAGCATCCTGCGCCAGCTCGACGCCTCGGTGTGCCAGGCGCTCAACCCGCGCGGCGACAGCGCCGTCATCCTCGAGCAGCTGGCCGCCGCCAACCTGTTCCTCACGCCCGTGAGCGGCGATGCCGGCGGCGAGGTGCGCGCGTGGCGCTACCACAGCCTCTTTGCCGACTTCCTGCGTGCGCAGCTGGCGCGCGAGCGGCCCGGCGAACTCGCGCGGCTGCACCTCGCGGCCTCGGGCTGGTACGAGTCGCATGGCCGGCCCGTGCCCGCCATCGACCATGCCATCGAGGGCGGCGACCACCCGCACGCGCTCACGCTGCTCGACAGCTACGCCGAGCAGTTCCTCGAGCAGGGCCGCATGCGCATGCTGGCGCGCTGGTTCTCGGCCATCCCTGAACATCAGTTGCGCGAACATCCGTTCTTGCAGCTCATCGCGCTGTGGGCCACCTGCTTCACGCACGGCCCGTGGGACGCGATGCGCCTGCTCGAACAGTCGGGCTGCCTCGACAGCCCCATTCCCGAGGTGCGCGCCAACGCCCACACGCTCATTCCGCTGCTGCTGGCCATGGAAGACCAGCACGACGCCGCCTACGAAGCCGGCCGCGAAAGCCTCGCACGCCTGCCCACCGGCCTGGCCTTTGCCGAGGGCGTGCTGCTCAACGCCATGGCCCACATCCTCGCGGTGCGCGGCGACCAGCGCGAAGCGCAGCGCCTGCTCGAGGCCGCGCGGCGCGAGCAGGGCAACAGCACCTTCAACCGCATGTACACCGAGTCGCTGGCGGGCCTGTTCGACCTCACCGAAGGCCGGCTGCGCCAGGCCACCGCGCGGCTGCGCATGGCGGTCGATTCCACGCATGCCGTGTCGTACAACCACAGCCACGGCAACGCCTGGGCCGGTGTGCTGTACGCGGGCGCCGTGTACGAGACCAACCAGCTGGTGCAGGCCGAGCACCTGCTGAACGTGTACCTGCCGCTGGCGCGCGACGTGGGCCTGCCCGATCACATGATCCTGAGCCACGTCATGCGCTCGCGCATCGCGTTCCACGCGGGCGACATCGACGCCGCATTCCAGGCCCTGACCGAACTCGAGTACCTCGGCCATCACCGCCAGCTGCCGCGCGTGGTCGCGGGCGCCAAGCTGGAGCGCGCCCACATGCTGCTGCTGCAGGGCAACGGCCCCGCCTCGCGCGACGAACTGCAACGCGCCGACGACCCCGAGCTGTGGGAGCGCGAGCGCCGCCAGCGCCTGCCCGCGCACGACCTCGACTACCTCGCGCTCGCGCGGGCGCGCTGGGACATCGCCTTCGGCGACGCGCGCGCGGCCCTCACCGTGCTCGACGCCGAACTGCACGCGGCCGTGGCCGCCAACCGCAACCGCCGCGCCCTCAAGCTGCGCGTGCTGCGTGCGCTGGCGCTGCAGCGCGCGGGCGACCTCGCCACCGCCATCGAAGAAATCGGCGCCGTGCTGCAGGCCGCGAGCCAGGAAGGCTTCGTGCGGCTGATCCTCGACGAAGGCCCGGCCGTGGGCACGCTGGTGCACCGCTATGCCGCTGCCATGCAGCAAGAAGCCGGTGCCGTAGCGCCCGTGCTGCGCAGCGACCCGATCCTGGCCGACTACCTGCAGCGGCTGCTGCAGGTGCTGGGCCCGCCGCCCTCGCCGATCGACGCCGAGGCGCCCTCGGGCGACGCCACCAAGGAGCCGCTCACGCGCAAGGAGATCCGCGTGCTGCAGCTCTTGGCCGAGGGCTACTCGAACAACGCGATGGGCGAGAAGCTGTTCGTGTCGGAGAGCACAGTGCGCACGCACCTGCGCAACATCCACATGAAGCTGGGTGCGAAGCGGCGCACGGAGGCGGTGGCGATTGCGCGCAAGCTGGGCGTGATCCGCTAGCCCAAAAAAAAGGGCCCGCCCGCCGACACATGGCAGACGGGCCCCAACCCTCGCCTTTCGTCAGAACGACACGTTCAGATTCGCCTTCACCGACTGGTCGCGCGCCTTGCCGCCGAACTGGCCGCCGTACGACACACCGAAGGTCGCGCGCGGCGAGAACGCGAAGTCCATGCCGAGTTGCAGCACCGCCGCGTTCTTCGCCACCGCGACGCCCGCGATGTCCGAGAAGCCGGTGGCGCCCGGCAGCGCAACGCTGGTGAAGGGCGTCAGGTCGCCGTAGGCGCGGCGCCAGCCGACCATGCCCTTGAGCGTGGCGTCGACGCTGCCCAGGCGCAGCGCGGTCGATGCGCGCAGGCCCAGCGTCGACAGGCCGACGTTCGCGCTGCTGCTGCGCGCCTGCAGCGCCGCCCACGTGCCGCGCTCCGAGAACGCGTCGGTGTGCAGCGTGACGTGCGCCAGGTTGGCGAAGGGCTCCAGCGCCACGTCGCCGGCCGCCAGGCTGTAGCCCACTTCGCCGAAGACCTGCGTGGTCGATGCGTCGTGGTTGCTCTTGAGCGAATCCGCCAGGCCCGCCACGCGCGCCTGGCGTGTGGTGTCCACGTCGTGCCGCGCATAAGCTGCGCCGGCGCGCAGGGCCCACGGACCGAGCGTGGTGCCGCCGTACAGGCCCAGGTGATAGCTGGTGGCATCGCCCGAGGACGAGCGCGCGTCGACGTCGACCTTGCTGCGGCTGTAGCCGCCGGTCACGCCCAGGCGCACGTTGTCGCCCACGCGGGTGTCGCCGCCCATCAGCAGGCCGTCGACCGAGCGATCGAGCCGCGCGGCGTTGCCGTCGCCGCGCGCATGGCCGGTCGAATGCAGGGCCTGGCTCCAGAAGACGGTCTCTCCCGTGGTCGGGGCGGCCATGTGCGACTGGCCGGCGCCGTCGTTGACCTTGACCGGCGCCGTGGATGCGCCCGCCGTGCCGGCCGAGGCACGCAGGCGCTCCATCGCGGCCTCGCGCACGAAGCGGCTGTCTTCGATGAGCGCGGTCTTCGCGGAGGCATGCACTTCGCCCGACAGACTGTCGAAGGCCGTGCGTGCGGCCGGCACGCTCTCCAGCTGCAGCGCGGCGGCCAGCGCCGGGCTCCAGGCGGCCGCGCCATCGAGGTTCACGCCCATCGCACGCTGGTTGCCCGACTGCGCGACCGACGCGAACGACACGCTGTTGCGCATGGCTTCCGTGTAGACCTGTGTCGCGGTATAGCCCAGCTTCGGCGAAAGGAAGAGGTAGTCCTTGGCCACGCTGAAGTCGGCGAAGGTGCCGCTCACGCCGCCCTCGGCGTTCAGCAGCGTGTAGCGCGTGCCGAGGTTGTAGCCGCCGAGCACGCGCACCGTGCCGCCATCGAGCGTGGCGTGGCCGCTGACGTCGAGCCGGTCGGCCTGCGCGTCGGTGCCGCTCAGTTCGGCTTCGAAGGTCGCGCCCGGCGCGAAGCGCGCGTTGCCGGCCACGTGCAACGTGCCGATGGAGTTGCCCGGCGCCACGACACCGCCGGTGGCGACGGTGGTGCTGCCGACCGTGCCGGTGCCCTGCAGGCGACCGCCCGACCACACGGCCATCGTGCCGCCCAGCGTGCCGTTGACCGACAGCGTGCCCTGCGCCACCGAGGTCTTGCCGGTGAAGGCGCCGGAGTCGCCGGTGAGCTCGAAGCGGCCCGCGCCCGCCTTGACGAGACCGCCGCTGCCGCTGAAGCGGCCCGCGAACTGCGTCGAACGGTCGTTGCCGCCGGTGGTCAGCGTGCCGGTGCCCACGGCGACGTCGCCCGCGCCGGCCAGCGAGCCGATGGTGGCGTCGAAGCCGTTGAGGTCGAGCTTCGCCTTGCCGGCCACCGTGAACGCGCTGGCGCTCGACAAACCGGTGGCCGAGCCCGCGCGCAGCGTGCCGCCCTGGACCCAGGTCGCACCGCTGTAGTTGTTGGCGCCGCTCAGCGTGGTGACGCCTTCGCCGGTCGTGCCGCCCGTGGTGCGCAGGTCGCCCGCGCCGGTGATGTTGTAGGTGAAGTCGTAGGCATCGCTTCGGTCGATGGCGAAGCTGGCGCCCGCGTCGATGGCCACGTGGCTGGTGATGGAGCCGGTGGTGCCGCCCTCGCCCAGCGCGAGCTCACCCGCCTGGACGTGCGTGTCGCCCGAGTAGGTGTTGGTGCCGGTGAGCACCAGCCGCCCGGCGCCGGCCTTCACGAGGCTGCCGCGGTAGTCCTCGTCGGTCTTGCTGCGCAGGTGGGTCAGGCGCTCCCAGTCGACGTTGATCGCCATCGCCCGGTCCTCGACCGCCGTCATGATGTCGTCTACGGGAACCACCAGGTACGCCGATATCTCGGCCCATTGGGGATCTCCCGGGCCGGCAAGCCGGCGAAAGATTTCAAACCGCCCGGCGGTGCCCTTCGCCAGGGGATTTGCCTTTGCGGCGGCCAGCGCCTGGGCGTAGTCACCACCCGACAGCATGGCCGTGCGCAGGGCCTGGAGCAACGCGACGGCCTCCTCGCCCTCGGGCCTGAAGGTATCCAGGGCCACCGGTCCCTTCATGAGCGCGCCCAGGCGTGCGATCTCGGCGGCCTCTTCCTGCTTGCGCTGGACCAGCCCCGTTTCCGAGATGTCGTGGCGCCACGTATCGGCCATCCCGCCAGGCATGTCGATGACCGTGCGCTTGAGCAGCTGGCCCGGCCCCTTCATGGCGTTCTCGAGGTTGACGAGGCCCCAGCCGATCACCTCGTCGGGCGCCGTCTGGCGCGTGCCGTCGAGCTTCGTGGCCGTGGTGAGCAGCACCTGCAGCGCCTGCTCGTTGGTCATGTACGGAAAGCGCTCCATGATGATGCCCAGGGCCCCCGTGGCATGCGGCGCCGCCATCGAGGTGCCGGTGTAGGTCCCGTAGGCCCCATCGAACACCGTGCTCGTGATGCCGGACCCGGGGGTGGCCACGCACCAGTACTTGGCGATGCCGCACTTGTTGAGGGAGCCGTTCTGCAGGTAGCCCTTCTTGTCCCACCTTTCCATGGCGCCCGTCACCGTCAGCCAGTGCCCCTCCACGTCGGGCCTGAAATACGGCAGCGCCCCGCGCGCCGCCGGATTGGCCTGCCCCTGGTTGTCGGCGGCGAACACCTGGATGACCCCTTCCTTGCCATCGGCCTGGGGCTTCGTGGCGTCGATCGCGGCGTCGACCCAGGACGGCCCGCGCAGGTACTGCAGGTAGTCGGCGGTGACCGCATTCTGTGTGCTGAAATTCCGATTGCTCGGATTGCCCCAGCTGTTGTTGATGACCCGCACGCCCGCGTCGCGCATGCCCTGGTAGAGGTTGCGGAAGTTCTCGGTCGTGGCGAGGGGGTAGCTGTCCGGACTCAACCCGGCACTCGAACTCAGCGCGTCGGGCGCATTGGTGTTGCCCACGACCACGTGGGCATTGAACGCTACGCCGTGCATGTTGTTCTTGACGTCCTGCCCGTCCCGGCTGGCGCCCACGGTGCCGGACACGTGGGTGCCGTGGAAACCGTAGCCCACGTCTTTGCCGTTGAGCACGGACCCATCCGCCGCGAACTCGCTGTACGCCCCGTTGGACGTCGCCGTCACCAGCGCCGTGAAGCGCGTGAGCGGCAATTCGCGCGTGTGGCGCACGTCGAAGCCCGAGTCGATCACGCCCAGCTTCACGCCCTTGCCGGTGAAGCCCGCCGCATAGGCGTACTCGGTCTTCATCGCCCCGAGCCCCCAGTCGGCCAGGAACTCCTTCGTGCGCCAGCTGGCCGGGTCGCCGATCATGCCGGGGTCTCCCGGATAGGCCTGTGCGCCGGCCGCGGTGGCCAGCATCGAACCCCACACGCACACGGCGGCGCGGGCCACGGCCCTGCGCTTGAACTTCGGTGATCTCGTCATGACGGAACGAACCCTCTTTTGTCTTGGAATGGAATGAAAAGACCGTCGCCCTGCCGGTGAAGCCACGTCGTGAAGACGTCGCGCACGGGCCGGTTAACGGTCGTTAAATTCTGGAAAGAGGGGGCGTTCTTTGTGATCTCGTCGGGGCTTGTTCCGATACTTTGGAATCCTGACGCTGAAGTTTTTCCCTAGGTTGCGGCGTTTCAGGCCGCCAGCCGCTGCCGCTTGTCCTGCGCGTCGCGCCCCGCAATGTGCTCGCGCGCGCGCTTCCAGTCCTCGTCCTGCCACTGCGACATGCGCGAGAAATTCCCGCCCGTGGCCTGGAACTGCGCGCCGTCGATGGCGATGGTCTGGCCGTTGACGTACTCCGAGCCCGGGCCGAGCAGGTAGGCCGCGAGGTTGGCCAGCTCGGGCATGCGGCCGTTGCGCTCCATCGGGTTGCGCTCGGCCTTGTGCTCGCCGCCGCCGGGGTTCAGGCGTGCGCTCATGCCCTCGGTGGGGAACAGGCCCGGCGCGATGGCGTTGAAGCGGATGCCGCGCCCGGCCCACTCGACCGCGAGCGACTGTGTCATGGCGTGCAGCCCGGCCTTCGACATGGCCGAGGGCACGGTGAAGGGCGAGCCGTTCCACACCCAGGTGGTGAGGATCGACAGCACCGACGCGGCCTTGCCCTCTGCGAGCCAGCGTTTTCCGCATTCGAGCGTCATGCAGAAGCTGCCACGAAAGACGATGCTCGAGATGGCGTCGAAGGCGCGCGGCGACAGGTCTTCGGTGCGGCTCACGAAGTTGCCCGCGGCGTTGTTGACGAGGCCGTCGAGCGCGCCGCCGTCGGCCCAGATTTCATCGAGCATCTCGGTGATCTGCGTGTCGTGGCGGATGTCGCAGGTCTTGGGTGTCACGCGCCCGCCGTGCAGGTGCATCAGCTCGGCGGCGGTTTCTTCGAGCACGGGCGCGCGGCGCCCGCAGATGTACACGTGGGCGCCGAGCAGCAGCAGCGCCTCGCTCATCACGCGGCCCAGGCCGCTGCCGCCGCCGGTCACGAGGTAGCGGCGGCCGGCCAGCAGGCCGGGCTTGAACATCAGGTCGTCGAGGGTCATGGGAATCCTTGTGTGCGGTCCGTTGAAGTTCGGGATGAAGCTCAGCGCCCCGTGTAGACGGGCGCGCGCTTCTCGAGGAAGGCGTTCATGCCTTCGCGGAAATCGCGGGTCTGGGTGCACAGCACCTGGTTGCGGTCTTCCATGGCAATCACCGCTTCCATGCTGCCGGCGTCCACGGCAATGCCGAGCGCCTCCTTGGTCAGGCGCAGCGCCACGGGCGTCGCGTTGAGCATGTCGTCGGCCAGCGCCTGCGCCTCGGCCTGCAGCGAGGGCAGCGCGTCGACGCGGCTCACGAGGCCCAGTGCGTAAGCGCGCTGCGCGTCCATGAAGCGGCCGGTGAGCATGTACTCGGCCGCCACCGAGCTGCCGACCATGCGCGGCAGGAAGTAGCTCACGCCCACGTCGCAGGCCGACAGGCCGATGCGGATGAAGGCGGCGTTCATGCGCGCGTCGGGCGTGGCCAGACGCACGTCCGACGCCAGCGCGAGCGCAAAGCCGCCGCCGCTGGCCGCGCCCTGCACCACGCTGACGATGGGCTGCGGGCAGCGCCGCATGGCCAGCATGATGTCGCGGATGCCCTTCTGCTGTTCGAGCATGTCGGCCACGCCGAGGTCTTCGCCGCCCACCTGCTCCTTCAGGTCGAGCCCGGCGCAGAAGGCGCGGCCCGCGCCCTGCAGAACGATCACGCGCTCGGGGCTGCGCGCGTTCAGGCCTTCGAAGTAGTCGCGCAGCGCGCGCACCAGCGCCGGGTCGAGCGCGTTGAGGCGCTCGGGGCGGTTCAGCGTGAGCCAGGCGACCTCGCCGCGCCGCTCGATCTGCAGCACCTCGTTCATCGCCGTCACAGCGCGCGCGAGATCACTTCTTTCATGATCTCGTTGGTGCCGCCGTAGATGCGCTGCACGCGCCCGTCGGCGTACATGCGCGCCACCATGTACTCGGTCATGAAGCCATAGCCGCCGAACAGCTGCAGGCACTCGTCGACCACGCGGCCCTGCGTCTCGGAGGCCCAGAGCTTGGCCATGGAGGCGGTGGCGGTGTCGAGCTTGCCGGCCACGAGGTCTTCCACGCAGCGGTCGATGAAGGCACGGCCGACCTTGATCTGCGTGGCGATCTCGGCCAGCTTGAACTTGGTGTTCTGGAACTCGGCGATCGGCTTGCCGAAGGCCTTGCGGTCGCGCACGTAGTCGAGCGTGGCCTGGTAGGCGCCTTCCATGGTGGCCAGCGCATTCACGCCGATGATGGTGCGCTCGTACGGCAGATCGCTCATGAGCTGGAAGAAGCCCTGCCCTTCCTGGCCGCCGAGCAGCGCATCGGCCGGCACGTGCACGTCGTCGAAGAAGAGCTCGGAGGTGTCCTGCGCCTTCATGCCGATCTTGTCGAGCACGCGGCCCACGCGGTAGCCCTCGCAGCCCTCGGTCTCGACGATGAGGATCGAGGTGCCCTTGGCGCCCTGCGTCGGGTCGGTCTTGGCCACGACCAGCACCACGCCCGCGAGAAAGCCGTTGGTGATGAAGGTCTTGGAGCCGCGGATGCGGTAGCTGCCGTCGGGCTGCTTCTCGGCGCGCGTGCGCACGCCCTGCAGGTCGGAGCCGGCGCCGGGCTCGGTCATGGCGATGGCGCCGACCAGCTCGCCGCGAGCCATGCGCGGCAAATAGCGCTGCTTCTGTTCCTCGGTGCCGTGGTTCAGGAAGTAGTGCGCCACGATGGTGTGCACCGAGCTGGCCATGCCGCTCAGTGCGCGGCGCGCCTTCTCTTCGTAGAACACGGCCTCGTGGCGGAAGTCGCCGCCCGCGCCGCCGTAGGCCTCGGGAATGTCGGAGCACAGCAGGCCGAGGGCGCCGGCCTTGCGCCAGACCTCGTGGCCGACGTGGCCGCGCTTGCGCGCCTCTTCGTCGTGCGGCACGACTTCGGTCTCGACGAAACGCACCACGTTGTCGCGGTACAGCTCCAGTTCTTCGTCGCTCCACGAGCGGCGGAAATCGATGGGCATGGGGTGTCCTTCAGTGTCTTGGAATGAGGGGAATGGGGTCAGCCGACGCGGCGTTCCTTGCCGGCCCAGAAGGGTTCACGCAATTGGAATTTCTGCAGCTTGCCGGCGGCCGACAGCGGCAGCGCATCGCGGAACTCCACGCTGCGCGGGCACTTGTAGTTGGCGATCTGGTCGCGGCAATGGGCGATGACGTCGTCGGCCGTGAGCGGCATGCCTTCGCGCAGCACGATCACGGCATGCACGCGCTCGCCCCACTTGTCGTCGGGCACGCCGATGACGGCGGACATGAGCACCTGCGGCATCTGGGCGATGGCGTTCTCGACCTCGGCCGAGTACACGTTCTCGCCGCCGCTCACGATCATGTCCTTCATGCGGTCGACCACGAACAGCAGGCCGTGCTCGTCCATGTAGCCGCCGTCGCCGGTGTGCATCCAGCCACCGCGCAGCGCGGCCTCGGTCTCGGCGGGCTTGTTCCAGTAGCCCTTCATGACCATCGGGCCGCGCGCGACGATCTCGCCGACCTGGCCGGGGGACAGCTCGTTGTCCTCGCTGTCGACGATGCGGATCTCTGCCACGGGCACCGGCGTGCCGGCCGCGCGCAGCAGGCGGTTGCGGTCGGGGCCGGGCAGATGGAAGTGCGGCATCAGCACGGCGACAGTGGGCGACAGCTCGGTCATGCCGTAGGCCTGCGAGAAGCTCGTGGCGGGCAGCGCGGCCATGGCCTGCTCGAGCAGCGCCACGTCGATCGGCGCGGCGCCGTACAGCAGCATCTGCAGGCTCGACAGGTCGAACTCGGCAAAGCGCGGGTGCTCGATCACGCGCTTGATCATGGTGGGCACCAGGAACATCTCGGTGGCGCGCGCGGCCTGGATGGCCTGCAGGATCGCCACCTCGTCGAACATCGGCACCACGTGCTGGGGCACCAGCCGCAGGATGCTCTGCAGCGACAGCCCGCAGCCGGCCACGTGGAACATGGGCACGGCGATGACCACGGCGGCGTTGCGCGTCTCGCGCGGCACCGCGGCCACCGAACTCAGCGCGTTGATGTAGAGGCTGCCATGCGTGAGCATCACGCCCTTGGGCCGCCCGGTGGTGCCGCCGGTGTACATGATGGCGGCCAGCTCGTCGGCGCTGTGCGGCGCATCGTCGATGGGCTGCGCGTCGGCCAGGAGCGCCTCGTAGCCGACCATGCCCTCGGGCACGGAGCCGTCGCCGCAGTACACCACGGTGCGCAGCGAGGTCGAGAGCTTGCGCAGCTCGCCGGCCATGGGCGCGAACAGGTCGTCCACCAGCAGGATGCGCGTGTCGCAGTCGTCCAGCGAGTAGGCGACCTCCTTCGGGTTCCAGCGGATGTTCACCGGGTTGATGACGCCGCCGCCCCACCAGGTGCCGAAGAAGAACTCGACGAAGCGGTGCGAGTTCAGGCTCATCATGCCGACGCGGCCGCCGCGCGCCATGCCGAGCTGCTGCAGCACGGCGCCCAGGCGCGCCACGCGGTCGGTGAGGGTCGCGAAGTCCAGGCGCTGGCCGCCGCAGACCACGGCGGTCTCGCGGGCCTTCTCGCGGCGGCCCTTGTGCAGGGGCTGGGTGAGGAACATGGTGTCGTCTCCTTGGTGGTTTTTTTCGTCAGGCAACCCGGCGTGCGTGGCCGGCCCAGTGCGGCTCGCGCAGGCGGTACTTCATGACCTTGCCGGCGCCCGAGATCGGCAGCGCGTCGACGAACGCGACGCTGCGCGGGCACTTGTAGCCGGCGATCAGTTCGCGGCAGTGGGCGATGAGCGCGTCGGCATCGGCATCGCTGCCCGGCTTGCGCACCACCACCGCATGCACGGCCTCGCCCCAGCGCTCGTCGGGCACGCCGATGACGGCGGCGGCTGCCACGACGGGGTGGCGCGCGAGTGCGCCCTCGACCTCGGCGCAGTAGATGTTCTCGCCGCCGCTCACGATCATGTCCTTGTAGCGGTCGACGATGAAGACGAAGCCGTCGTCGTCCATGCGGGCGGCGTCGCCGGTGTGCATCCAGCCGTCGCGCAGCGCGGCGGCCGTCTGCTCGGGCAGGTTCCAGTAGCCCTGCATCACGCACGGGCTGCGCACGGTGAGTTCGCCGACGGTGCCGCGCGGCACCTCGCGGCCGTCGCTGTCACACACGCGCAGGTCGATGCCCGAGAGCGCCTGCCCGGCCGAGGCCAGCTTGCCGAGCTTGCGGCCTTCGGGCGAGTGGTAGTGGCGCGTGAGGTAGCTCACGCCGGCCGACAGCTCGGTCATGCCGTAGCCCTGCGCGAACTCGGCCTGCGGGAAGGTGGCGAAGGCGCGCTCCAGCAGCGCCTCGGTGATGGGCGAGGCGCCGTAGCCCACGAAGCGCACGCTCGACAGGTCGGCCTGCGCGGTGCGCGGGTCGTCCACCAGCATCTGCAGCATGGCGGGCACGGCCATGAGGTTGGTGGCGCGGTCGCGTTCGATGGCGGCGAGCATGCCGTCCACCGAGAAGCCCGGCAGGATGATCTGCGCGCAGCCCATGAGCACGCCGCGCAGCAGGAAAGACAGCCCCGCCAGGTGAAAGAGCGGCGCCACCTGCAGCAGCCGCGCGCTGTCGTCGAAGAAGGCGCCGAGCATCGACACCTGCGCATTGATCACCAGCGCCGCGTGGCTGAGCATCACGCCCTTGGGCCGGCCGGTGGTGCCGCCGGTGTAGAACACGCCGGCCAGGTCGTCGCCGCCGCGCAGTGCGTCGGGCACGGGCTCGCTCTCGCGGACCAGCGCTTCGCAATCGGTCATGCCCGTGGGCGCCTGGCGCTCGCCCATGTAGACCCAGGTGGTGACGACGCGCGCGGCGGCGCGCAGTTCGTCCGCCGTCGCCAGGAACTGGTCGTCGACGAACAGGATGTGCGTCGCGCAGTCGTCGAGCGAATGCGCCATCTCGGCCACGCTCCAGCGCGTGTTGACCGGGTTGACCACGCCGCCGGCCCACCACACGGCCAGGTAGTACTCCAGCGTGCGGTCGGCGTTGAGCGCAAGCACGCCCACGCGGTCGCCGGGCTGCATGCCCAGGCGGCGCAGCCCGCCCGCCAGGCGCGCGACGCGCTCGCCGAGTTCGCCGTACGTGCGCGTGCGGCCCTGGAACACGGTGGCGACGGCGCGCGGGCTGCACTGCATGGCGCGGTGCAGGGCCTGCGTGAGGTACAGCGGCGGTGGCGTGGTGGGCATGGACAAGGCTCCTGTCGGTGCGGTGCGGAAATGCCATGCATGCGCGAACGCGCATGCCCGGAAAACAAGGACGTCAGCGTGCTTCGGCCACGGGCGCTGCCGCGCCCCAGCGCTTGAGCAGCGCGGGCCCGTCGTCGGGCGACACGGCCGGCGGAACGACCGGCGCGGTGCGGCTGAAGCGCGGCGCGGGCGCGGGCTGCACCACGCCGCCCACGGTGGCGAAGGTGCCGCGCGCCACGTTGTGCGGGTGCTGCGGGGCTTCGTCCCAGTCGAGCACGGGCGCGAAGCAGGCGTCGCTGCCTTCGAGCAGCACGCACCACTCGTCGCGCGTGCGGGTGCGGAACACGTCGGCCAGGCGCAGCTTGAGCAGCGGCCAGCGGTCGGCGTCCATCTGGGCGTCGAAGGCGGGGTCGTCGACCAGGCCGCAGCGCTCGCGCAGCAGGGCGTAGAACTGCGGCTCGATGGAACCGATGGCCACGTACTTGCCGTCGGCGCAGGCGTAGGTGTCGTAGAAGTGGGCGCCGCCGTCGAGCAGGTTCTCGCCGCGCTGGTTGCTCCACTGGCCGGCCGACTTGAAGCCGTACATCATGGCCGACAGCAACGCAGCGCCGTCGGTCATGGCGGCGTCGACCACCTGGCCCTGGCCCGAGGCCTTGACCTCGTGCAGCGCAGCCAGCAGGCCGAAGGCCAGCAGCATGGCGCCGCCGCCGAAGTCGCCCACGTAGTTCAGCGGCGGCACGGGCGCCTCGCCCGAGCGGCCGATGGCGTGCAGCGCGCCGCTGATGGCGATGTAGTTGATGTCGTGGCCGGCCGCGTGCGCCAGCGGGCCGTGCTGGCCCCAGCCGGTCATGCGGCCGTAGACCAGGCGCGGGTTGCGCGCCAGGCATTCGGTCGGGCCCAGGCCCAGGCGTTCCATCACGCCGGGGCGGAAGCCCTCGATGAGGATGTCGGCGCGCGCGATGGCGTCGAGCACCGGCGCGGCGGCGTCGGGGGCGCGCAGGTCGACCTCCCAGGTGCTGCGCCCGCGCGCGAGGATGTCGTGGGGGTCGCGCCGCGTGCCGGGGCGCGCGATGCGCAGCACCTCCGCGCCCATGTCGGCGAACAGCATCGCGCAAAAGGGGCCGGGGCCGATGCCGGCCATCTCGACGACCCGAAGTCCTTTCAGGGGTCCTGCCATGTGTGTCTCCTCTGGCGCGCACCCGGCGGCCTGTTGTGTGAAGGCATCTTGGCGCGCGGGCGCCGCCGTCGCATCGTCGGAAGCGACGAAAGCGCGGAAAGACCGTTCAACGCCCCGTGAAGACGGGCGCGCGCTTGGCCGCAAAGGCGGCGGCGGCCTCGCGGAAATCCTCGGTTTTCAGCGCCAGCACCTGGGCGCGGTTCTCCACCTCGAGCGCGGCATCGAGGCTCGGTGCTTCGAGGTTGGCCCACATGAGCTGCTTGGTGTGGCGCGTGGCGTAGGGGCTGTTGCGCAGCACGTCGGCGGCCAGGGCGAGCGCGCGCGGCAGCAGGGCTTCGTCGTCGACCAGCGCGGCGACGAGGCCGATGCGCTCGGCCTCGTCGGCCGGCACGGGGCGGCCCGTGAGCATGAGCTCGAAGGCGCGCGAGGCGCCCACCAGGCGCGGCAGGTGGTAGCTGATGCCGCACTCGCCGGCCGTGAGGCCGATGCGCACCGCGCCCACATGGAACGACGCCGAGCGCGCGGCCACGCGGATGTCGGCGCCCAGCGTGAGCGCAAAGCCCGCACCCACGGCCACGCCGTTGACGGCGGCGATCACCACCTTGTCGAGCGCGCGCAGCCGCCGCACCATGCCGGCGAACAGCTCCTGCCCCGCCATCAGGTCGGCCACCGAGGGCTCGCCGTCGAGCGGCTGGTCGTCGCGGCGCGTGAGCGGCGTCGTGAGGTCCCAGCCGGCGCAGAAGCCGCGACCCGCGCCGGTGAGCACCAGCACGCGCACGCTGTCGTCCTGCGCCAGTGCGTCGAGCGCGGCGCACAGGCGCCGCACGGTGGGCTGGCTCAGTGCGTTGAGGCGCGCGGGGCGGTTCAGCGTGAGCAGTGCGATGCCTGCGCGGCTGCGGTCGAGGAGGATGTCGTCTGCTTCGCTGTCGGACATGGCGGCCTCTTCCTTGTTCAGCGACCAGTCCAACGCGGCGCGCGCTTTTCGATGAAGGCGCGCGGGCCTTCCTTGAAGTCTTCGCTCGCGGCCACGCGCTCGAAGGCGTCGCGCGTGAGGGCGCGCAGCGCGGCCTCGTCGAGCCCGCTGTTCGCCTCGCGCACCACGCGCAGGCTCTGGCGCACCGCCACGGGGCCGTTGCGCGCGATCTCGGCGGCCAGCACCAGCGCGGCTTCGCGCAGCGCGTCCACATCGGCCACGAGGCGGTTGACCAGGCCGAAGCCATGCGCGCGCTCGGCATCGAGCTGGCCGGCCGTGAGGATCAGTTCGAGCGCGATGTTGGGCGGAATGGCGCGCGGCAGCCGGTACAGCCCGCCCGCCGCGGCGATCAGCCCGCGCAGCACCTCGGGCAGGCCGAAGGCGGCCTGCCGCACGGCCACGACGAGGTCGCAGGCCAGCACGAGCTCGGTGCCGCCGGCCAGCGCCTTGCCGTTGACGGAGGCGATCCACGGCTTGCTGCGCTCGCGGTACACGAAGCCCGCGAAGCCGCCGCGCTCGGTGCGCAGCGCACTGCCGCGCCCGGCCGACACTTCCTTCAGATCGGCGCCCGCGCAGAAGGCTTCGCGGCCGGCGCCGGTGAGCACGACGGCGCGGATGTCGTCGTCGGCCTCGGTGGCATCGACGGCGGCTTCGAGGCCCGACGCCACGTCGCCGTTGACGGCGTTGCGCGCCTCGGGGCGGTCGATGGTGACGAGGGCGACGTGGCCCGGCAGGCGTTCGACGGTGACTGCGCTCATGACACGCTCCAGTTCAAGAGATCGTCCGCACCGGCCGTCACCGTGCCGCTGCAGCCGACAGGGCTGCGGTCGAGGTCGGTCAGCACCTTCAGCGAAGCCGCATCCGTGGCCTCGACGCGCGCCATGAGCCGTTCGCCGGCCGGCGTGCGCGCGATCACGATGCCCTGCGAAGGCTGGCCGTCGCGGCCGTAGACCACGGTGAAAGTCTCCAGCGTGGCGGCGCCCGCGTACTGCAGCACCAGCGGCGGCACCGGGCCGCGCCGCGCATCGGCGGCGGCCTGCACGTCGTAGCCGGGCTTCGGAAGCCCCTGCGGCGGCGGGCTGGAGCCCAGCACCAGCGCGTGGTGCTTGGTGACGTACTCACCCTGTCCGTAGAGCAGCGCCGCCTTGCCCTTCGGCGCGGCGCGCAGTGCGCGCACCAGGCCGGCGGCGGCGTGCGTCATGTAGTCGTTGAGCGGCGCGCCGAAGAAGCTCAGGCCGCCGGTGGAGGTCATGCGCGCCTCGGGCGCCAGGCCCAGCGTGCGGCGCGCCATCTTGGGCACGATGGGGAAGCAGCTGTACAGCTCCAGCATCTCGAAGGCCGAGGCGTCGCCGCCGACCTGCGCGAGCACGGTTTCCATCACCAGGTCCTGCGCGTGCGAGCGGTGGTACTGGTCGCGCTGCAGGTAGTCGCGCGGCTCGCGCGCGGCAGCGCCGTCCCACACATAGACCCAGCGGTCTTCGGGAATGCCGAGTTCGCGCGCATGGCCCACGCTGGTGAGCAGCACGGCCGCGCCCATGTTGACCAGCGGGTTGGCCACCATGTGCTTGGTGTAGGGCCAGGCGATGAGGCGGTTGGCCGCGTCGACGCGCGCGATGTCTTCGGGTGTGAAGGGCTTGCGCAGCCAGGCATAGGGGTTGGCGGCGGCCACTTCGGAATAGCGCGCCCACAGGCGCGACGACTCGTCCTGCGCCTGGCGCGGCGTCTGGCCCCAGTGCGCGAGCGCGGCGTTCTCGTAGAACGGGTAGATGGTGGTCGGCATGGCCGCGCCGAGCTGGATCGCCACGGGGTGACAGATGTCGGTGCCGCGCACCAGCTTCACGCTGTCGTCGCGCGGGGTCCAGGCCAGCGGAATGCCGAGCTTGGCGGCGGCGTCCACCGTGTAGCGCGCCTCGGCGCCGGTGATGGCCGCCACCTTGCTCTCGCCGCGCGCGATGCGCAGCGCGGCCTCGTGGATGTAGCGCACCGGCGCTTCGCCGCCGGTGACGCCGTAGACGCTGCGCGCCGGGCTGCAGCCCAGCCGCGCGTTGAGCAACGCGGGCGCGTCGGTGTAGGGCCACGAGTACTCGCAGACGACGTCGAGCGAGTCGAGGTCGGCCAGCAGCGCGGCGGCGCCGCTGTCCTGTGCGGCGGCGCGCATGGCGCGCGCCATCAGCTCGATGGGTTCGAGGCCTTCGGCGGCCTCCTTGGTGCGGTGCGTGATCTCGCCGACGCCGACGATGACCGGCGTGCGGTCGTCCAGTGCTGTCATGGGGTTAGTGCTGTGAGAAGGGTTGTTGTTGCTGCAGCTGCGCCACGCGGCGAAGGTGCCACGCGGGCGGGCCGAACTGGCCTTCGATGAGGGTGGCGCGGCGCACGTAGTGGCCGACGGCGAGTTCTTCGGTCATGCCCATGCCGCCGTGCAGCTGCACCGCGCCCTGCCCCACGGCGCGGCAGGCCTTGGCGACCGCGACCTTGGCGGAGGACACGGCACGTGCGCGCGAGGCCGCATCGGCCCCCGCGGCCAGTGCCTCGCCCACGCTGGCGGTGAGCGCGTCGGCCTGCTCGAGCGCTATGTGCATGTCGGCGAGCCGGTGCTGCAGCACCTGAAAGCTGGAGATCGGCACGCCGAACTGCTTGCGCTGGCGCACGTAGTCGAGCGTGTCGCGCATCAGCCGGCGCAGGATGCCGATGGACTCGGCGCAGACCGCGAGCGTGGCTTCGTCGAGCGCCTGCTCGATCTGCGGCAGCGCAGTGCCTTCGGTGCCGAGCAGCGCGTCGGCGCTCAAGCGCACCGCCTCGAAGGCGATGTCGGCCGCGCGGCCGCCGTCGCGCGTGCGGTAGGCGCGCAGCTGCACGCCGGGCGCGTCCTTGGGCACGACCAGCAACGACAGGCCCTTGTCGCTGCGCGCCGTGACGATGAAATGGCTGGCCCACGGCGCGGCCTGCACCACGGCCTTGCGGCCGTCGAGCCGCAGCCGGCCGTCGGCCTCGCGCACGAGCGTCGTGCGCACATCGTCGCGCGCATGGCGGCCGTGCGGCTCGTCGTGCGCGAAGGCCAGCACGGCCTGCCCCGCGACGACGCGCGCGAGCAGCGCATCGGCCTGCGCGCCCGGATGGCGCTGCAGCAGGCCGGCGCCGATCACCAGCGTGGACACGTAGGGCTCGGCCGCGAGCGCGCCGCCCAGCGTGGGCATCAGCGCAAGGTGCGCGGCCAGGCCGAGGCCCAGCCCGCCCTGCGATTCGGGCAGCGCCGCGCCCAGCAAGCCGAGGTCACTTGCCAGGCCTTGCCAGAACGGCGGCGGCGCATCGTCGGCGGCGGCCAGCGCATGAAGTCGCTGCTCGAAGCCGTGCTGGTCGTCGAGGTAGCGCGCGAGGCTGTCGCGCAGCATCGCGAGGGTGTCGTCTTGTTCGGTGAGGGTGGTCATGAAAAACGGGCCTCAGCGTGATTGCAGCAACTGGGCCGCGATGATGTTGCGCTGCACTTCGTTGGAGCCGGCGTAGATCGACGCGGCGCGGTCGTTGAGGTAGGCGGACATCGAGAACACCGCCTCCTCGGGCACGGCCAGCGCGCCCTGCAGGCTGTCGTCCAACGGCAGGTCGGCCGCCGCGTAGTGCGCGGCAATCTCCACACCGAGTTCCGTCAGGCGCTGGCGCAGCTCGGAGCCCATCACCTTGCCCATCGAGGGCCGGATGCCGTGCGGCTCGCCACGCGCCTGGGCGCGCAGCGACTGCAGCTCGGTGGCCTCGACCGCGTCGATGGCGCAGTCCATCTCGGCCAGGCGCAGCGCCATCTCGCGCGCCTCGTCGGCGGCGGTGTCGCCTGCGGCAGCAAAGGCGCTGTCGGCAGCGGCGCGCAGCCGGCGCAGGCGCGCGCGCAGCATCGGCGCCCAGGCCCCGCCGCGCTCGTGCTGCAGCAGGTACTTGGCCACCGTCCAGCCCTGGTTCTCCTCGCCGATAAGGCCGCTGGCCGGCACGCGCACGTCGTCGAAGAACACCTGGTTGAGCTCGTGGTCGCCCGAGATGCTGATGATCGGGCGGATCGTCAGGCCGGCCTGGGGGATGTCGAAGCACAGGAAGCTGATGCCCTGCTGCGCCTTGCCGCCCGAGGCCGTGCGCACAAGGCAGAACATGCGGTTGGCGTACTGCGCGTGGGTGGTCCAGATCTTGGTGCCGTTGATGACGTAGTCGTCGCCGTCGCGCACCGCCTTGCACTGCAGCGAGGCCAGGTCGGAGCCCGACTGCGGCTCGGAGTAGCCCTGGCACCAGTAGTCCTCGCCCGAGCGGATGCCCGGCAGCCAGGCCTGCTTCTGCGCCTCGGTGCCGAAGGCGATGATCACCGGCGCGACCATGCCGGGCCCCATGGGCGCGCGCGGCGGCGCGTCGGCCGCGGCCAGCTCGCTCGCGAAGAGGTAGTGCTGCATCGGCGTCCAGCCGGTGCCGCCGTGCTCCACCGGCCAGTGCGGCACGCTCCAGCCGCGTTGGGCCAGCACGCGGTGCCAGCGGTTGCCGTCGGCGTAGTCAGTGAAGATGCCGGAGCAGCGACGCCCTGCGGCGCGCAGCTCAGGCGTCAGCTCGCGCGCGAGAAAGTCGCGAACCTCGTCGCGAAACGCGGTCTCCGCCGCGCTGAGGGTCCAGGCCATGGTGTTGTCTCACAGGGTTCACACCCGGCAAGTGTGCGGCGCGCGCGCCGGCGCGGCATCGTCGGATCGGACGAACGTGGGCGCCCCACCATGGCGGTGAGCGCTTTTTTCTTCAGTTCTTCCGTCGGGGCCCGTGCAGGGCCGGACGTTCAGGCCGCGACCGCTTCGCGTGCCGGCACCGCTTGCGTCCCGACGGGCATGTGCTGCGCCCAGTCGATGATCTCGAGCGTGCCGTCGGCATGCTCGGCCAGCGCGGTGAGGCTTTCCACCCAGTCGCCGTCGTTGCAGTACAGGATGCCGTCGATGTCGCGCATCTCGGCGTGGTGGATGTGGCCGCACACCACGCCCTGCGCGCCGCGGTTGCGGGCCTCTCGGGCCACGGCGTTCTCGAAGTCGCCCACGTAGCTCACGGCGCGCTTGACCTTGCCCTTGAGGTACTTCGAAAGCGACCAGTACGGCAGCCCCATGCGCGCGCGCAGCGAGTTGAGGTGGCGGTTGAGCTTGAGCGTGAACTCGTAGAGCGAGTCGCCCACATAGGCCAGCCACTTGGCGCACTGGATCACGCCGTCGAACAGGTCGCCGTGGATGATCCACAGCTTGCGGCCGTCGGCGGTTTCGTGAATCCATTCGTCGGCCACGTCGATGCCGCCGAAGTTGTGGTTCAGGTACTTGCGGGCGAACTCGTCGTGGTTGCCCGGAATGAAGATCACGCGCGTGCCCTTGCGCGCCTTGCGCAGCAGCTTCTGGATCACGTCGTTGTGCGCCTGTGGCCAGTACCAGTGGCGCTTGAGCTGCCAGCCGTCGATGATGTCGCCGACCAGGAACAGGGTCTCGCACTCGGTGTGCTTGAGGAAGTCGAGCAGCGCCCGGGCCTGGCAGCCGGGCGTGCCCAGGTGCAGGTCGGAGATCCAGAGGGTGCGATAGCGCAGCGCCGGACGCGCCGCATCGTCGTCCTCCGGCTCGGGAGGCTGGATCGCGGTGTCGCGCCAGGCGCGAAGGAAAGCGTCGTCGCGTTGCATGGTCCGGCAGGTTCGCAGCCGCGCGTGACCGCACGATGGCGACTCCGTGACATCCCGGTGACGCGTGGCACCGGGGCAACGCCACAATCGGACGATGCGCTCTGGCCAGATCATCGTTCTCGTGTCCCCCGTGTTCTTCCTGCTGATCGCGATCGAGTTCGCGGTCGGCCGCGCGCGTGCCCGGCGCGGCACCGGGCAGGACACCTACCGCCTGGCCGACGCCGTGAACAGCATCGGGCTGGGCATGCTGAGCCAGATCAGCGCGGTGCTCACGGGGCTTCTGCGCATCGGCATCTACACGGCCGTGTATTCGGCGGTGGCGCTCTTTCCGCAAGAGGCGGCGCGCGAGTTCTGGACCACCTGGTACGGCTGGCTGCTGGCGCTGGTGTTCTACGACTTCTGCTACTACTGGCTGCACCGCATGGGCCACGAGTCGGCCGTTCTGTGGGCCGCGCACGTGGTGCACCACCAGAGCCAGCACTACAACCTGTCGACCGCGCTGCGCCAGACCTCGAGCGGCGCGCTGCTGGGCTGGCTCTTCTACCTGCCGATGGCCGTGGCCGGCGTTCCGCCGCTGGTGTTCGTCGTGGTGGCGCTCATCGACCTGCTCTACCAGTTCTGGGTCCACACCGAACAGGTCGGCAAGCTGGGCTGGTTCGACCGCTGGTTCTGCTCGCCCTCGAACCACCGCGTGCACCACGCGGTGAACGACACGTATCTGGACCGCAACTACGGCGGCGTGCTGATCGTGTGGGACCGCCTCTTCGGCACCTTCCGCGAGGAGGACGAGCGCTGCGTATACGGCACGCGCGGCGAGCTGAAAAGCTGGGACCCGCTGTGGGCCAACGCCGAGGTCTACTGGGCGCTCGCGAAGGATTCATGGCACGCGCGCCGCTGGTCCGACAAGCTGCGCGTGTGGTTCAAGCCGCCCGGCTGGCGCCCCGACGACGTGGCGGCGCGCTACCCGAAGCCCGCCTTCGACATCGCGAAAGTCACGCGCTACGAGCCCGTGGTGAGCCAGGGCGTGCAGTGGTTCGCGGGCCTGCAGTTCCTCGCGCTGCTGGCCGGCGTGACGGTGTTCCTCTGGTACTCCGACGCCGTGCCGCTGCCGCAGGCCGCCGTCTGGCTGGCCGCGCTCACGGCCGGGCTGTGGGCCGTGGGCGCAGTGCTGCAGGGCCGGCTGTCGGTCACCGAGGTGCTGCTGGTCGAGGCCGCCGCGCTGGCCACGGCGAGCGCGGCCTTGGGCATCGGCTGGCTGCACCTCCTCTTCAAGCCATTGGCGCTGGGGATCGCCATCGCCTTCGCGGCCCGCCGCGCGCAACGCCAGCCCGGCGGCCTCACGCGCTTCGATGCACTGCTGCTGACCGGCCTGGTCTTCTCGCTCGCGGGCGACGTGCTGCTGATGGGGCCGGCCAACCTCTTCGTGCCCGGGCTCGTGTGCTTCCTGCTCGCGCACCTGGCGTACATCGCGCTGTTCCGCATCGGCGTCGGGCTGTTCCCGCGGCCCCGCGCGCTGGCAGCCACCTTGCTGATCGGCGCGGGCATGTACGCCTTCCTGTGGCAGGGCGGCCTGCCGGTGGCGCTGCGCATTCCGGTCGGCTTCTACGTGGTGGTGATCGCCTGCATGGCGGCGCAGGCCATCGGGCGTGCGGCGGTGCTGCGTTCAAGCGACCCGGCCGCGCTGTGGGTGGCTGTGGGCGCCTGCTTCTTCATGCTGAGCGACGCGCTGCTGGCGATCAACCGCTTCGTGTCGCCGCTGCCGCTGGCGTCGCTGTGGGTGCTGGCGACGTACTACACGGCGCAGATGCTGATCGTGCGGCATGCGAAATCTCCTCGAAGTGGGTAGATTTCGCTCGCCCTATCAGAAGCGACCATCTGTTGCATTGCGGCGCAAGGGAAGCCGATGTGCGTTTTTTCCGGCGTTCGGATCGCAGTCCAGAATCGACTCCACGGCGGCGACTGGCCCCGTCGTCGAGGTCTCGCGCAAGTCGAGTGGCCGCTCGAGCTGACGCTTGCGGCAAGCGTCCTCAGCCTCTTTCTCTCGGCGCCGCTTCTCCACCAGTTCCGCCACTTTTTCGTGGTCGATATCGACGACCCAGCGACCTTCCTTCGTGCGACGCCAGCTGGCAAAGGTGTTGAACCACGGCGTCCAGGCATCGTTGAGGGGAGATGCATCGTCGTAGAGCAGTGGATCCAACTTGGTGAACGGCATCGTTTCACCGTCTTTGTCGACGACGGTGAGAGCGCCTTTTTTCTCCCCTGATGAGAACAGATAGGAGAACCAAGCTGCCGTGCTGTTGTCAGGCGACACCGAAACGATTTCGTCCAGATCGAAATCCACCCCGGGAATCGATTGAAGCGGCAGCAACTGAATCTGGAGCGAGCGCTCATCGAGAATTCGCCCCGTGTATGGCGGCGCTCTTCCATTCGTCAGCTCATGCGTTCTGGCGTCGTGAACAAACCAACGGCCCGCATCGAGTCGGGTGGTGGCAATTCCGTTGGCGATCCATGCGTTCGGTATCGCCCTTGCCGTGGTCGGAAGCGGAGTGACCGCAACCGAACCATCCGATGCTTCCTTGAGGAAATAGAAGTTGGAAGCACTGCTCACAAGCCATGTTGGATGGGGGCCCGCCAAACGTGCTTCGATCGCGATGAACCGACCTGTCTCATCAGGCGCCTTCACCTCCTTCGGGAAAAGGCGGCCATGGCGGACGATGAGGTACGAGGGATCGGCCGGACGCAAGTAGCCGGTGAAATCCACGTACTGGAACTGGAAATTGCCGATGCGCTCTTCAGGCGAATCCTTGCGGACGCTGCAGCCCGAAAGGCTGAAAAGAAACATGGCGCCGAGAACGACCCAGGTGCTGTTTCGTGACTTGCGCGCTTTTCCGATGCCTGTCCTGGCGCAAGAAGCATCAAGGAAGCTCATGCAGCGCCGCCGATTTGCGTTCGCTCACGGCAAACGGGTCCACGTGAATTTCTGAAGCAAGCCGGAGCCATCGTTCTCATGGATAGACAGGAGATGGCTGCAACAGCGGAACCCTTCCTCTACTCAGCGCAGCGCTGGATCTCCACCGTCGAGTGCCGGATCTCCTCGTGCATCGAGAAGCACGCCCGCACCTGATCCGCCGTGAGCGTGGCCGAATGCGTCACCACCGTGAGCGCGCAGGCGTACGCATCGCGGCCGACGCGCCAGACGTGCAGGTCGGCCACGCGGGTTTCGGAATCGGCCAGCATCGTCTCGACGCCTTCGCGGATTTCGGCGGTGACGGGGTGGTCCATCTCGCGGTCGAGCAGGACCTTGCCGGTTTCCTTCAGCAAGCCCTTGGCCCAGACGGCGACGAGCACGGCGCCGACGATGCCCATGGCCGGGTCGAGCCAGGACCAGCCGTAGAACCAGCCGCCCAGCAGCGCCGCGATGGCGAGCACCGAGGTGGCGGCGTCGGCCACCACGTGCAGGTAGGCGGAGCGCAGGTTGAGGTCGTGGCCGTGTGCGTGGTCGTGGCCGTGGTGGTGGTCATGGCCGTGCCCGTGGTCATGGCCGTGATGGTCATGCGAATGCCCCAAGAGCCGCGCGCAGACCAGGTTCACCACCAGGCCCAGCACCGCGATCGAGATGGCCTCGGGGTAGTGGATGGCCACGGGCGACCACAGCCGCTCCAGCGAACCCACCACCATGAGCGCGGCGACGCCGAGCAGCAGCAGCGCGCTCGCGAAGCCGCCGAGCACCTCGATCTTCCAGGTGCCGAAGGCAAAGCGCGGGTCGCGGGCGTAGCGCCGCGCGGCGGCGTAGGCAAAGGCGCTCAGGCCGATGGCCAGCGCGTGCGAACTCATGTGCCAGCCGTCGGCCAAAAGCGCCATGGAGTTGAACCACCAGCCGGCGCCGATCTCGACCACCATCATGGCGGCGGTGATCCACATCACGAGGCGGGTGCTGCGTTCGGCGGCGGCATTGCCGGCGCCGAAGTGGTGGTCGTGCTGCCAGGCGCTCAGGTCGTGGGTGTGCATGGTTTTCTCTTCAGGCGCCGAACAGGTCCGAGCCGTCGGCGCGGCCCGAGGGCGGCACCACGCCCAGGTGGCGGTAGGCCGCGAGCGTGGCGATTCGCCCGCGCGGCGTGCGTTGCAGGTAGCCCTGCTGGATGAGGTAGGGCTCGATCACGTCTTCGATGGTGTCGCGCTCTTCGCCGATGCTGGCGGCCACGTTGTCCAGGCCGACCGGACCGCCGTCGAAGCGGTGGATGACGGCCTCGAGCAGCTTGCGGTCCATGAGGTCGAAGCCCTGCGGGTCGACGTCGAGCATGGCCAGCGCCTTGTGCGCGATGTCCTCGGTGATGCGGCCGTTGCCCTTGACCTCGGCGTAGTCGCGCACGCGGCGCAGCAGGCGGTTGGCGATGCGGGGCGTGCCGCGCGAACGGCGCGCGATCTCGAAGCCGCCGGCAGCGTCGGTCTCGACCTTGAGCAGGCCCGCGCTGCGGCGCACGATGAGCGCCAGCTCCTCGGGCGTGTAGAACTCCAGCCGCGCCACGATGCCGAAGCGGTCGCGCAGCGGGTTGGTCAGCATGCCGGCGCGGGTGGTGGCGCCCACCAGCGTGAAGGGCTGCAGGTCGAGCTTGATGCTGCGCGCCGCGGGGCCCTCGCCGATCATGATGTCGATCTGGTAGTCCTCCAGCGCGGGGTACAGGATTTCCTCGACGACCGGGCTCAGGCGGTGGATCTCGTCGATGAAGAGCACGTCGTTGGGCTCGAGGTTGGTCAGCAGCGCCGCCAGGTCCTTGGGCTTTTCGAGCACGGGGCCCGAGGTCTGGCGCAGGTTGACGCCCAGTTCGGCCGCGATGATGTGCGACAGCGTGGTCTTGCCCAGGCCCGGCGGGCCGAACAGCAGCACATGGTCGAGCGCCTCTTTGCGCTTGCGCGCGGCGCCGATGAAGATCTCGAGCTGCTCGCGCACCTTGGCCTGGCCGACGTACTCGTCGAGCAGCTTGGGCCGCAGGGCCCGCTCGATCGCCTCCTCGTTGGGCGAGGTGGGGGCGGCGGACACCACGCGTTGCGGGGCGGGGGCGAAATCGTCGGTCTGGATGGTCATTTGGAATGGGGCTGCGGCGATGAGTTTAGTCCTTGGCCACACTGGCAGAATGCTTGGAGAACATAACAAGAGAGGGAAGTCAGAACGTGTCCATCTACGAACTGAAACCGCGTTTCCAGGCCTTGCTGCGGCCGCTCGTGGTCCGGCTGCATGCGATGGGCGTGACGGCCAACCAGGTGACGCTGGCGGCCTGCGCGGTGTCGGTCGGGCTCGGGCTCTGGCTGTTCTTCGCCGCCCCCTCGCTGGCGGCCTTCGGCCTGATCCCCGCCTGGATGTTCCTGCGCATGGCCTTCAACGCCATCGACGGCATGCTGGCGCGCGAACACCACCAGCAAAGCCGGCTGGGCGCCTTCCTCAACGAACTCACCGACGTGGTCTCCGACGCCGCGCTCTACCTGCCCTTCGCGCTGGTGGCGCCGTTCGCGCCGTTCTGGGTCGGCACGGTGATCGTGCTGGCCGGGCTGAGCGAATTCGCCGGCGCGCTGGGCCCGACGGTGGGCGCCTCGCGCCGCTACGACGGACCGATGGGCAAGAGCGACCGGGCCTTCGTGTTCGGCGCGCTCGGGTTGTATGTCGCCCTCGGCGGGCCGCTGCCGGGCTGGACCGCCCTGCTGATGCCGCTCTTGGCCGCGCTGGTGGCCTGGACGGTCGTCAACCGCATCCGCCGCGCCCTGGCCGAGGCCGAGGCGCCTGCCGCCTGAAACAACCCCATACAAATAAATAAAGAAGACCCTTCTTCATGACCCTTTCCACACCCCGCGTCGCCGCCGAACACCACTTCCGCACGCACGACGGCGAATCGCTGTTCTACCGCCACTGGCCGGCCACGGGCGCCGCGCGGCGCGGCGCCGTGCTGCTGTTCCACCGCGGCCACGAGCACGGCGCGCGCATGGCGCACCTGGTGGACGAGCTGGACCTGCCCGACTTCGACTTCTTCGCCTGGGACGCGCGCGGCCACGGCCTGTCGCCGGGCCAGCGCGGCTACAGCCCCAGCTTCGGCACCTCGGTGCGCGACGTGCAGACCTTCGTGCAGCACATCGCCGCCGCCCACGGCGTGCCCGAGCACGACATCCACGTGGTGGCGCAGAGCGTGGGCGCGGTGCTGATCGCCACCTGGGCGCACGACTACGCGCCCAAGGTGCGTGGCCTCACGCTGGCCTCGCCGGCCTTCAAGGTCAAGCTCTACGTGCCGTTCGCGCGGCCGGGGCTGGCGCTCATGCACAAGCTGCGCGGGCTGTTCTTCGTGAACAGCTACGTGAAGCCGAAGTTCCTCACGCACGACCCCGCGCGCATCGAGAGCTATAAGAACGACCCGCTGATCTCGCGCCCGATCGCCGTCAACATCCTGCTGGGCCTGTACGAGGCGGCCGACCGCGTGGTGGCCGACGCCAACGCGATCACGCTGCCGGTGCAGCTGCTCATCTCGGGCGCCGACTGGGTGGTGCACCACAAGCCGCAGCACCAGTTCTTCGATCGGCTGGGCAGCGCGGTGAAGACGAAGACGGTGCTGCCGGGCTTCTTCCACGACACGCTGGGCGAGAAAGACCGGGCGCCCGCGGTGGCGTCGATCCGCGAATTCATCCTGCAGCGCTTCGACGAGCCGGCCGTGCCGGTCGACCTGCGCGAGGCGCACCTGCGCGGCAACACCGCCGACGAATCGCGCGCGCTGGCCGAACCACTCTCGCCCCTGTCGCCGCGCGGCGCCTACTGGGCGATCACGCGCGGCGGGCTGCGCGTGGGCGGCGCGCTGTCCAGCGGCATCGCGCTGGGCCACGCCACGGGCTTCGACTCGGGCAGCACGCTCGACTACGTCTACCGCAACCAGCCGCAGGGCAAGGGCGCGCTGGGCCGCTCGGTCGACCGCACCTACCTGGACTCCATCGGCTGGCGCGGCATCCGCCAGCGCAAGATCCACGTGGAAGAGCTGCTGCGCATCGCGATGGAGCGGCTGGTCGAGATGCACCGCGAGGTGCGGCTCATGGACATCGCGGCCGGCCACGGCCGCTACGTGCTCGACGCGGTGCTGGCCAGCCCGGTGAAGGCCAGCTCGATCCTGCTGCGCGACTACAGCGACATCAACGTGCGCGACGGCACGGCCCTGATCGCCGAGAAGGGCCTGGAAGACGTCGCCCAGTTCGTGCAGGCCGACGCCTTCGACCGCATCAGCCTGGCGAGCGTGACGCCGCGGCCCACGCTGGCCGTGGTGTCGGGCCTGTACGAGCTGTTCACCGACAACGAGATGGTGCGCCGCTCGCTGGCGGGCGTGGGCGACGCGGTGGAAGACCGGGGCTACCTGGTCTACACCGGCCAGCCCTGGCACCCGCAGCTCGAAATGATCGCCCGCGCGCTCACCAGCCACCGCCAGGGCGAAGCCTGGGTGATGCGCCGGCGCACGCAGGCCGAGATGGACCAGCTGGTCGAAGAGGCGGGCTTCCGCAAGATCGACCAGCGGGTGGACGAGTGGGGCATCTTCACGGTGTCGCTGGCGGTGCGCGTCGCGCAATGACCGCCCGGCGCGCGCCCCGGCCGTGGAAACGCGCCGCCGCGTGGCTGGTGTTTCTGGGGCCGCTGTTCTATGCGACCTACGGCTTCGCCAACTGGTGGGCCACCACGCGCGCCAGCGTGCCCTCGATGGCCTTCGACTGGGAGCGGCAGGTGCCCTTCTGGGCCTGGACGATCTTTCCGTACTGGACCATCAACGTCTTCTACGCGCTGTCGCTGTTCCTGGCGCGCGACCGCCACACGCTCGACCGGCATGCGCTGCGGCTCGTGAGCGCCACGCTCATCGCCTGCACCTGCTTCATCCTCTGGCCGCTGCACTTCAGCTTCGGCCAGCCGCCGGTGGAGGGCGCGCCGGCCTTCCTGTTCAACGCGCTGCGCGGCTTCGACCAGCCCTACAACCAGGCGCCCTCGCTGCACATCGCGCTGGCCGTGATCCTGTGGGACTGGTACCGGCGCTTCATCCGGCCGCTGTGGGCGCGGCTCGTGCTGCATGTGTGGGCTTTTGCGATCTGCGCCTCGGTGCTCACGACCTGGCAGCACCACTTCATCGACATCCCGACCGGCGCGCTGCTGGGCATCTTCTGCGTGTGGCTGTGGCCGATGGCGCGCCGGGTGTCGATGCTGCGCGCGTGGCGCCTGGCGCGCGATCCGCAGCGGCTGAAGCTCGCGGGCTTCTACGCCGTGGGCGCGGCGCTGTGCCTGTTCGCGGCGCTGGCGACCGGCGGCGTGGCGCTGTGGCTGGCCTGGCCGGCCGCTGCGCTCGCGCTGGTGGCGCTCAATTACCTCGGCTTCGGCGCGCGCGGCTTCCAAATGGACGGCCACGGCCGCATGGGCTGGGCGGCGCGCTGGCTGTTCGCGCCCTACCGCCTGGCCGCGGCCTTCAATGTGTGGCTCTGGACGCGCAAGCTGCCGGCCTCGGTCGAGGTGGTGCCCGGCCTGCGCCTGGGCCGCCGCCCCACGCAGGCCGAATGGCTCGCCGCCGGCCAGCCCCGGCTCGTGAGCCTGTGCGCCGAGCTGCAACTGCCGGTCGGCGTGTCGCCCGACCGTGCGCGCTGCGTGCCGCTGCTCGACCTCGTGGTGCCGCCGCCCGTGCGCCTGCGCCGCGCCGCGGCCGTCATCGAAGGCCAGCGCCGCGCGGCGGCGGCCGACGGTTCGGCCGTGTGGGTCTGCTGCGCGCTGGGCTTCTCGCGCAGCGCCGCCGCCGTGATCGCCTGGCTGGGCCGCGACCACGGCCTGGCACAGGCCGAAGACGCCGTGCGCCGCGCCCGTCCGCAGATCGTGCTGCACGCCGCCTGGCGTACCGCACTCGAACCCCTTGGAACACCTTCGCGCCATGACTGACAACGAACGCGCCACCTGCACCACCCTGGCCGGCCTGCTGCGCGCGGCGGCCATGCTCGCCCTCTGGGGCTTCGCGCTCACCTGCATCGCCGCCCTGGTGCTGGCGCTCACGCTGCGCGGGCTCTCGAACACCGCCATCCTGGCTTTTGCCGCGGTGATGGTGCTGGGCGTGCTCGAACGCTACTTCGCCTTCCGGCTGCGGCTGGACCAGGCGCTGTTCGAAGGCCTGGCCAACGGCCAGATCGCCTCGCTGGGCGCGATGGACAACGCCCTGTCGGTGCTCGGGCTGCGCGACCCGCCGCCGCAGCCCAACGCCCGCGCGCTCGCCGACCGCGTGCAGGGAACCCGCCAACTGATGCAGCGCCACGCCATCGTGATCGCCTGCCAGAACGCGCTCTTCCTGCTCGCCCTCATGACACAGGAACTCGCTTGAACAACGACAACGGCAACAACAAGAACGACAGCAGCAGCGACGACGGCGCCCGGCCAAGCGCCATCGTGCGCCGCGGCCTCGCGGTGGTGGCGGGCCAGCTCATCATCGGCGCGGCCGGCCTCCTGACCGGCGTGCGCGCCATCTGGTCGGGCACCACGCCCAAGGCCGAGCAGACGCTGTACTTCGCCAACCACACCAGCCACGGTGACTTCGTGCTCTTGTGGGCCACGCTGCCCTCCGACCTGCGCGCGCTCACGCGGCCCGTGGCCGGGCAGGACTACTGGGAGGCCTCGAAGCTGCGCAACTTCATCGGCAAGGACGTGTTCAACGCGCTCATGATCCGCCGCGACGGCTCAGGCCAGGGCGGCAACCCGGTCGACCAGATGAAGGAGGCGCTGGAAGGCGGCGACTCGCTCATCATGTTCCCCGAGGGCACGCGCAACACGGGCGACGACATCCTGCTGCCGCTGAAAAGCGGCCTCTTCCACCTGGCACGCGCCTGCCCCACCGTGCGGCTGGTGCCGGTGTGGATCGAGAACCTCAAGCGCGTGCTGCCCAAGGGCACGCTGGTGCCGATCCCGCTGGCCTGCACGGTGCGCTTCGGCGCGCCGATCCGGCTCGAGGAAGGCGAAGACAAGGTCGCCTTCCTTGCCCGCGCACGCACGGCCATGCTCGACCTGCGCCCCGAGTACGACCGCATCGAACAAAACGGAGGGACCGCCTCGTGATCGAAATGTCCCCCTTCGCCTGGACCACCTTCAAGCTCTTCGGCGGCGTCTTCGGCGTGCTCGTGCTGGCCTCGGCCATCGGTGCGCTGCTCAAGTGGCGCGTGGCGCACGGCCAGCCGCACTCGGTGATCGACAACCTCAACTCGCGCGTCAACGCGTGGTGGGTGATGGTGGCGGTGATCGGCCTGGCCTTTGCCTTCGGCAAGGGCGGCGTGATCGTGCTGTTCTACCTGATCTCGTTCTATGCGCTGCGCGAGTTCATCAGCCTGGCCTACACGCGGCGCGGCGACCACGGCGCGATCGCGCTGGCCTTCTTCGTGGCGCTGCCGGGCCAGTACTTCCTGATCTGGATCGACTGGTACGGGCTGTATTCGATCTACATCCCGGTCTACGCCTTCCTGCTGCTGCCGATCTTGGCGGCCGTGGGCGGCGACACGCAGCGCTTCCTGGAGCGCACCTCGAAGATCCAGTGGGGCCTGATGGTGTGCGTGTTCTGCATCAGCCACGTGCCGGCGCTGCTCACGCTGCAGATCCCGGGCTTCGAGGGCCGCAACCTGCTGCTGATCGCCTTCCTGGTGATCGTGGTGCAGGGCAGCGACGTGCTGCAGTATGTGTGGGGCAAGCTCTTCGGCAAGCGCAAGGTGGCGCCCGAGCTGTCGCCGTCGAAGACCTGGGAAGGCCTGATCGGCGGCGTGGCCAGCGCCACCGCCATGGGCGCGGCGCTGTATTGGGCCACGCCCTTCAACCCGTGGCAGGCGGCGCTCATGGCCTTCATGATCTGCCTCTTGGGCTTCTTCGGCGGGCTGGTGATGTCGGCCATCAAGCGCGACCGCGGCGTGAAGGACTGGGGCTCCATGATCGAAGGCCACGGCGGCATGCTCGACCGGCTCGACTCGGTGATCTTCGCGGCGCCGATCTACTTCCACGCGCTGCGCTACTGGTGGGTGCCATGAGCCCGGCGGCGAAGAAGACCGCGGTCAAGACCGACCGCATCGTCGACGACACGCCGCTGGAATGCGCCGACGCCGCCGCGCTGCTGCGTTGGTACAAGAAACACCATGCGAGCCACGCCGGCGTCTGGCTGCGCATCGCGAAGAAGGCCAGCGGAATCGCCTCGGTCGACCACCCCGAGGCGCTGGAGATCGCGCTGTGCTTCGGCTGGATCGACGGCCAGCGCAAGAGCCTGGACGCGCAGTTCTTCCTGCAGCGCTTCACGCCGCGCACCGCGCGCAGCATCTGGTCGAAGATCAACCGCGACAAGGCCCTGAAGCTCATCGACGAGGGCCGCATGCAGCCCGGCGGCCTGGCCGAGGTGGAGCGTGCCCGCGCCGATGGCCGCTGGGAGGCGGCCTACGACGCCCCGAGCGTGGCCACCGTGCCGCCCGACCTGCAGGCCGCGCTCGACGCCAACCGCAAGGCCAAGGCCTTCTTCGCCACGCTCGACGCGCGCAACCGCTTCGCCGTGCTGTTCCGCACGCAGGGCGCGAAGAAGCCCGAGACGCGCGCCCGGCGCATCGCGCAGTTCGTCGAGATGCTCGCCAAGGGCGAGAAGATCCACCCCTGAGCCTGCGCGCTGCGGTGCGCGCCGCTCACTGCGGCCCGGTGCCCGTCGCGATGACCGCGAGCTGGTCGGGGTCCACGATGCGGATGCGCTTGTAGCTCATGTCGATCACGCCTTCCGCGACCAGCCGCCCCAGCTCCTTGTTGATGGTCTGGCGCGACAGCCCCAGCATCGCCGCGAGGTCGTTCTGCGACAGCCGCACCGGCAGGCTCGCGGCGGCCTCCACCTGCATGCCGTAGAAGTGGATCACGCTCATCAGCGTGGCGGCCACGCGCCCGCGCACCGAGTTCAGCATCTGGTTCTGCAGCAGCACCACGCTCAGCCGCTGGCGCTTCAGGCCCAGCCGGGCCACGCCGCGCCACAGCGCGGGCTCGGCGTCGAGCACCGCGATCACGGCGTCGCTGGGCAGGTGGACGATCACCGAGTCTTCGTGCGCGTGGTAGTCGTAGGGCAGCGGCACGTCCTCGAGCAGGCGCACCAGCGGCGCCACCTGGCCGGGCCCGAGCAGCGCGTTGACGTACTTGCGCCCCTGCGGGCTCATGCTGCTGATTTCCAGGCAGCCTGACACCACCGCCAGCAGCTCGCGCTTGTGGCGGTCGCGCGCCAGCACCTGCGTGCGGCGGCGGTAGCGCACCAGCCGCGCCGACTTCATGAGCTCGGCGCGGCGCGCGTCGGGCCATTGGGAGAACAGCTCGTTCCAGCGCAGCGCGCGGTCGAGCAGCTCGGCGCTGTCTTCGGCGTCGGGAGGGGGGGTTGCAGGTGGTCGGGTCAGCGGGTTCTCCCTGCCCTGGTGTTCACGAATCTGTCAAAGCGTTGACAGATTCGGGGGCCCTTCATTTCTATCGTAAGCCCCGGACATCGACAAGCACACAGGCGGCACCGCCTAGCGGCTCGCCACACCGGAGACAACCCAAATGAAGAAGACAGCCACCGCGGCCCTCGCGCTCGCGGCCTGCGCCCTTGCGTCCGCGCAAAGCACCGTGAGCGTCTACGGCACGCTCGACCTGTACGTGGCGCACGCCAGGTCGGGCCCCGCCTCCTCCACGCGGCTGGAGGACGGCGGCCAGACCGCCTCGCGCATCGGCTTTCGCGGCACCGAGGACCTGGGCGGCGGCCTGGGCGCGCACTTCACGCTGGAGAGCGGCTTTGCGCCCGACACCGGCAACGGCACGCTGCCCGGCCCCGCGATGTCGTTCAGCCGGCAGTCCTTCGTCGGGTTCTCGGCGCCGTGGGGACAGATCGACGCGGGCCGCATGTACACGCCGATGTTCTACGCGCTGTTCAAGGCCGACCCCTACGGCCTGAACTCGGTGTTCTCGCCCATCAACCTGGTGGCGGCCACCGACGCGCAGCCGGGCCTCACGCCCTTCGCGGCCCGCGCCAGCAACATGGTGCGCTACCGCACGCCGGCCAGCATGGAGTTCTTTGCCGACCTGGCCTACGCGCCGGGCGAATCGAGCGCGCCGAGCCACCAGAGCGGCAACGTCTACGGCGGCAACATCGGCTGGGCGCGCAAGCCCTACTACATCGCCTACGCCTTCCAGCGCGCGCGCTCGGGCTCGGCGGCGGCGCCCGTGGCCTCGCCCGCCACCACGACCTACCAGGCGCTGACCGGCTCCTACGAGCTGCCCTCGATCGGTCTGCAGCTGTACGCCAGCTACGTGCGCAACGCCTCGAGCCTGCCCAACGTGCCGACCGCGAAGCTCGTGAACCTGGGCGCCACCTACAACGTGACGCCGGCCTCGAACCTGATCTTCGGCGCCACGCAGCGCAAGGTGGCCGAGAGCGAACGCTCGCAGCTGGCCTGGACGCTGGGCTACGACTACTACCTGAGCAAACGCACCGTGGTCTATGCGCGCTGGCTGCGCCTGCTGAACCGGCACGGCGCCTCGGCCTCGCTCGCGACCATCCCGGTGGTGGCCAACAGCGGCAACGACGTGCGCGTGCTCGCCACCGGCATCCGCCACAACTTCTGACTTCCGAACCCTCCGCCATGCCCATGGACTTCTTTTCTTCGCAAGCCGAATCCCTCTCAGCGCTGTTCGCGCCGCGTGCCATCGCGGTGGTCGGCGCCTCGTCCAACGCGCAGAAGATCGGCGGCATTCCCGTCGACTACCAGCGCCGCTTCGGCTTCGAGGGCGCGCTCTACCCGGTCAACCCGAACGCCGACCGCATCCAGGACCTGCCGGCCTTCCCCAGCCTGCGCGCCATCGGCCAGCCGGTGGACCTGGCCATCCTCGCGGTGCCGTCGGCGCTGGTCGACGGCGCGCTCGACGACGCCATCGCGGCGGGCGTGAAGGGCGTGGTGCTGTTCTCCTCGGGCTTTGCCGAAGTGGGCGCCGAGGGCGCCGCGGCGCAGGCGCGGCTGGGCGACAAGGCGCGTGCCGCGGGCGTGCGGCTGGTCGGCCCCAACTGCCTGGGCTTCATGAACATCGCGCGCCACGTGTACGCCACCTTCTCGCCGGCGCCCGGCGTGGGCCGCGTGATGCCGGGACGCATCGGGCTGGTGAGCCAGTCGGGCGCGTTCGGCGCCTATGCCTACGCGATGGCGCGGGCGCGCGGCGTCGGCCTGTCGCTGTGGGCCACCACCGGCAACGAGGCCGACGTGCAGGTTGCCGACTGCCTGGCCTGGCTCGCGCAGGACCCCGACACCGACGTGATCATGGCCTACATGGAAGGCTGTCGCGACGGCCCCCGCCTGCGCGCGGCGCTGGCCCTGGCGCAGGCCAACGGCAAGCCGGTGGTGATGGTCAAGGTCGGGCGCACCGCGCTGGGCGCCGAGGCCGCGGCCTCGCACACCGCCGCGCTGGCGGGCGACGACGCGGTGTACGACGCGGTGTTCCGCCAGTACGGCGTGCTGCGCGCGCGCAACCTCACGGAGTTCTTCGACCTGGCCCACAGCGCCGCCGTGGCGGGCCGCCCGCGCGACCGCTCGATCGGCCTGTTCACGCTCTCGGGCGGCGTCGGCGCGCTGATGGCCGACGAGGCCTCGGCCCAGGGCCTGGACGCCCGGCCGCTGAGCGAGGCTGCGCAGGACACGCTGCGCCGTTGGGTGCCCTTCGCGGCGCCGCGCAACCCGGTCGACATCACGGGCCAGGTCACCAACGACATGACGCTGATCGATCGCACGGCGCGCGTGATGCTGGACGACCAGGGCTTCGCCTCGTGGATGGGCTTCCTGGCCGCCGCGGGCGCGTCGGACGCGTTCTGGCCGGTGCTGCGCTCGTTGGTGGCGTCGTTGCGCGAGGCCTATCCCGACACGCTGCTGGCGGTGAGCACGCTGCTGACGCCACAGCGCCGCGCCGAACTCGAGGCCATGCGCTGCCTGGTGTTCGCCGACCCGTCGGACGGCATCCGCACGATCGCCGCGCTGGCGGGGCTGAAGCCTGCGGCTGCGGTGGCTGCAACGCCCGCATCGACCAAGGCGCCTTTGACGCTCGCGCCCGGCACGATGTCCGAGCCCGACGCGCTCGCGCTGCTGGCCGGCGCCGGCGTGCCCGTGGTCGCGCACCGCGTGGTGCGCAGCGCCGACGAAGCGGCGGCCGCCGCCGAGGCGCTCGGCGAGGCGGTGGTGGTGAAGATCGTCAGCGCCGACATCCCGCACAAGTCGGACGTCGGCGGCGTGGCGCTCGGGCTGCGCGGCGCGGCGCAGGCGCGCGCGGCCTTCGAGCGCACGCGCGACCTCGCACTCACGGCACGGCCCGAGGCGCGGCTCGACGGCGCGCTGGTGGCGCGCATGCTGAGCGGCGGCGTCGAGTGCATCGCGGGCGTGCACCGCGACCCGGTGTTCGGGCCGGTGCTGATGTTCGGCCTGGGCGGCATCCACGTCGAGACGCTGCGCGACGTGTCGCTGCGCGCACTGCCGATCACGCGCGACGACGCACTGGCCATGGTGCGCGAGCTGCGCGCCTTCGCGATCCTGAACGGCGCACGCGGCCGGCCGCCGGTCGACCTCGATTCGATCGCCGACGCGCTGTGCGCGCTGGCCGACTTCGCGCAGCGCGCAGGCGACTCGCTCGACAGCGCCGAGATCAACCCGCTGATCGCGCGCCCGCAGGCCGAGGGCGGCTGCGTGGCGGTCGACGCGCTGGTCGTCGGCCGCGCACGCTGAAGAACGACAACAACCACCGGAGACATCGCATGACGACGACATCGAAGAACGGACTCGGGCGCGCACTCGGCGCGGGCGCGGCACTGGTGCTCGCCGCAAGCGCGGCGGCGGCAGCCACGGAGGCGCCCTTCCCCTCCAAGCCCGTGCGCATCATCGTGCAGTACCAGGCGGGCGGCTCGACCGACATCCTCGCGCGGCTCGTGGCCGAGGGCCTGTCCAAGCGGCTGGGCCAGCCGGTGGTGGTCGAGAACCGCAGCGGCGCGGGCGGCATCATCGGCACCGACTACGTCGCCAAGAGCCCGCCCGACGGCCACACGCTGCTGCTCACGGTGCCGGGCCCCGTCACGGCGAACCTGGTGCTCTACAGCAAGCTGCCTTACGACCCGCGCACCGACCTGCGCATGGTGTCGGACATCGCCACCACGCGCACCGTGCTGGCGGTGCACCCGTCGGTGCCGGCCACCGACTTCAAGAGCCTGATCGCCGCCGCGAAGGCCGCGCCCGGCAAATACTCGATGGGCTCGTGGGGCCCGGGCACGCAGCCGCACCAGGTGCAGGTCTACATGGACAAAGCCTACGGCCTGCAGACGATGCACGTGCCCTACAAGGGCGAGAGCCCGATGGCGATCGACCTGATCGGCGGCGTGATCCAGATGACCGTGGGCTCGGTCACCACGCTGCAGCCGTACATCAAGGCCGGCAAGCTGCGCCCGCTGGCCGTGGCCGGCCCCCGGCGCGCCCGCGCGCTGCCCGACGTGCCCACCTTCGCCGAGCAGGGCTATGCCGACGAGGTCTACGCCATGACCGGCCCGACCTCGCTGATGGCGCCGGCCAAGACGCCCGACGCCATCGTCGAGCGCCTGGGCCGCGAGGTCAGCGCGGTGGTGCGCCAGCCCGAGGTGAGCCGGCGCATCGAGGAGCTCGGCGCCGAGCCCGTGGGCAACCTGCCGCCCGAGGCCGCCGCGGCCTACAAGGCCTTCCTGCCCGTGACGCTGAAGCTCACGCAGGCCACGGGCGTGAAGCTCGACTGAACCGCCTTCCCCCTCCCCTTTTTTTCGAACCCCGAGGTCTTTCCCATGAACGCTCCCGCTCCCGTGCCCGACATCGCCGCCGCCCGCAAGGCGCTCGCCCGTTCCATCGGCCTGGCCGCCTTCGTCTACGGCTATCCGCTCACCGAGACCTACCGCACCTGCGCCATGCAGACCGCGCCGCGCGCCGAACGCCGCAGCGGCGCCTCGGCCGGCTCCGATGTGCGCGCGCCGCTGAACACGCTGCACCACGCGCCGCGCCCGTCCACCCACGAAGACCGCGACGTGGTCACGCCCGCCAACGACCTGCTCTACACCATGGCCTGGCTGCACCTGGCGCACGGGCCGATGCTGCTCACCGTGCCCGCGTCGGCGCGCCACCCGGGGCGCTACTTCGTGCTGCCGCTGTACGACGCCTACACCGAGAACTTCGAGAACCTGGGCCCGCGCAACTGCAACCCCGAGGGCGAGACCGTGGTGCTCGTGGGCCCCGGCGGCACCGTGCCGGAATCGCTTGCCGGCCACCGCGTGGTGCGCTGCCCGACCGACCTGGTCTGGCTCATCGGCCGCATCCTGGTGGGCGACGAGAGCGACTGGCCGGCCGCGCGCGCGCTGCAGGCGGAGATCCAGCTGACACCCGCGCCCGGCACCGTGCTGCAGGGCCGCCCGTCCGCCATCGAGCAGTGGGCCGGCCCGCACGAGGACGCCATGGCCGCCGCCTTCGAGCACGGCGAGCCGGCCGCAGACGTGGCGCCGCGCTTCTTCACCAACGTGTGCCATGCACTGGCCGAGGCGCCGGGCCGCGTGGAAGACCGCGGCCTCGTGGCGTGGTTCGGCCAGGGCGGGCTGCTGGCGAACGCCGCGTTCTCGTGGGACGCACTCGAAGCGCCGCTGCGCGAAGGCCTGATCGAAGGCTTCGCCGAGGGCGTGCAGCTGGTCGGCGCGGTGGGCCGCAACCGCCGGCCCAAGCCCTGGTCGATGACGCCGGCCACCGGCCGCTACGGCAACGAGTTCCTCGGCCGCGCACGCACCGCCTACCTGGGCCTGGGCGCGCTGGCCACCAGCGAGGCGGTGTACGCCGCCGCACACCACGATGCCACGCAGGAACCGCTGGACGGCCAGCGCCGCTACACGATGCGCTTCGAGGCCGGCGACCTGCCGCCCGCCGACGCCTTCTGGTCGGTCACGCTGTACGACAGCGACCGTTTTCTCTACCCCAACGACATCCGCCGCCACGCCATCGGCGACCGCACGCCCGGGCTGAAGCGCAACGCCGACGGCAGCCTCGAGCTGGCGGTGAGCCACGCACGCCCCGCCGACGCCGCCAACTGGCTGCCCGCGCCGGCCGGGCGCTTCTACCTGATCCTGCGCATGTACTACCCGCGCGAGGGCGTGCAGGGCTGGCGCATCCCGGCGCTGCAGGCACAACAGGGCTGAGCACGATGCAACCGCACACCGACACCCTTCACGCCCTGGCCGAAGAGGCCGTGGTCTACGCCTACCCGCTGTACGAGATGTGCCGCATGCGCGCGGCCACCTCGCCGCAGCGCACCGACACCGCCGGCGAAGCGCCCAAGCCGCTGCGCTGGTGCAACGTGTTCACGCACGCGCGCCAGCTGCTGGGCGCGGGCAAGAGCCGCGTCGTCACGCCGAACAACGACACGCTCTACACCAACGCCTGGCTCGACCTGGGCGAGGGCCCGCTCGTGATCGACGTGCCCGACACGGCCGGGCGCTACTACGTGCTGGGCCTGCTCGACTTCTTCACCAACCCCTTCGCCCACCTGGGGCAGCGCCTCACGGGCACGGCGGCGCGCGCCTTCGTGGTCACGCCGCCGGGATGGCGCGGCACGCTGCCCGCGGCCTTCGACGCGCCGGGCGCGCGCATCGAGGCGCCCACGCGCTGGCTGTGGATCATCGGGCGCCTGCTGGTCGACGGCCCGCAGGACGTGCCCGCCGTCAACGCCTTGCAAGACGGCTTTCTCGTGCGCACGCTGGCCGACTGGGAGGCCGGCCGCCGCTCGGCGCCGCGCGCCTTCGACCCGGCCTGCGATCCGAAGGCACCGCTCACCGCCGAGCACTTCGCCGCGCAGGTGAACGCGGCGCTGCGCGACAACGCACCGCCGGCTGACGATGCCGCGCGGCTCGCGCGCTATGCATCGCTCGGCATCGGGCCCGGCGCGAGCCCACTCGACGACGGCCAGCGCGCCGCACTGCAGGCCGCGCTCGACACCGTGCTGCCACGGCTGCGCGAGGCGCAGTCGGGCCGCACCACGGCCTCGGGCTGGGTGCAGATGCCGCTCGTGGAAGGTTCCTTCGGCGACGACCACCTGGCGCGCGCGCTGATCGCGCTCAAGTACATCGGCATGCTCGAAAGCCGCGAGGCCACCTACCCGATGGCCTGGCACGACGCCGCCGGCGAGGCCCTCACCGGCCAGCGCCGCTACACGCTGCGCTTCGCGCCCGACGCACTGCCGCCGGTCGACGCCTTCTGGTCGCTCACGATGTACGACACGCGCGACTACATGCTGGTCGACAACCCGATCGACCGCTACGCCGTCGGCGACCGCACGCCGGGGCTGCGGCGCGACGCGGACGGCGGGCTCACGCTGCACATCCAGCACGCACGCCCCGAAGGCGAGGCCGCATTCGCCAACTGGCTGCCGGCGCCCGAAGGCAGCTTCTACCTGTGCCTGCGCGCCTACGTGCCGCGCGCCGACCTGCTCGACGGCCGCTACCAGCTGCCGCCCCTCACCGTCACCAAGGATTCCGCATGAGCGCCACCGCTGAAAAACCAAAAGCAACCGAAGAAGAAAAGCCCTTCCTCATCGTCGGCACCGGCACCGAGACCGTGGCGCCCGGCCTGCACATCCTGCGCGGACAAGGCCAATCGTTCGTGGCCGAGACCAACGTGGGCCTGGTCGTGATCGACGCCGGCCCGGGCGGCTCGGTGACGCAGGGCATGATCGACGCGCTGCGCCAGCTCAGCGACGCGCCGGTGCATGCGCTGTGCTTCAGCCACGGCCACATCGGCTACAACGCCGGCGTGCCGATGTGGCTGGCCCATGCCGCCGCGCGCGGCGATGCGCCGCCGCGCATCATTGCGCACCGCAACGTGCCGCGCCGCCTGGCGCGCTACCGCGAGACGCTGGCCCTGCAGCACCGCATGGCCGAGATCCAGTTCAACCGCCCCGCCGGCTTCTTCGACCACCGGCTGGTGACGCACCCGCCCACCGAGACCTTCGACGACGTGCTGCAGATCGGCAGCGGCGAGCGCCGCATCGAGCTGCGCTGGGCGCCCTCGGAAACCGACGACGCGATCGCGCTGTGGAGCCCGGCGCAGCGCGTGCTGTACGGCGGCGCGGCGCTGATCGACTCCATTCCCAACATCGGCACGCCCTTTCGCACGATGCGCGACACGGTGCGCTGGGCCGACACGCTGGAGACGCTGGCGGCATTGAAGCCGCGCAAGGCGGTGCGCGAATTCGGCGCCACGCTCGAGGGCGAAGACCAGGTGCAGCACGTGCTCGTGCACACGGCCCGTGCGCTGCGCTGGGTGCGCGCCGAGGTGGTGCGGCTCATGAACGAGGGGCTCAACGAGCGCGACATCCTGGCGCGCATCCGCTTTCCCGACGAGCTGTTCGCGGTCGAGTGGATGAAGCCCACCTACGGCGACCCGGGCTACATCGTGCGCGACATCTACCGCTCGGAGAACGGCTGGTGGGACCGCAACCCGACCTCGCTGCACCCGGCCGCGCCCGAGGCCATCGGCCGCGCGGTGGCCGACGCCATCACCGACAAGCGCGGCGTGATCGACCAGGCACGCGCGCTGGCTGCGGCCAAGCAGTGGCAGCTCGCGCTGCACGTGATCGACCTGCTGGCCACCGCCGAGGGCGAGGCCAGCGAGATCGCCGAGGCGCGCTCGCTCAAGGCCGAATGGCTGCGCGAGCGGGCACGCGAAGTGCCCAGTTACGTCTCGCGCAACCTGTATCGCGTGGGCGCGGACATGATCGAACAAGGCACGCAGGCGCGCTTCGGCATCCGCTGAAGCCTTTCCATCGGAGACACGGACCATGACAACGACAACACCATTCCGCTTCGGCCTGCGCACGCTGCTGGCCGCCTGCTCCCTGGCCGCACTGGCAACGGCCAGCCACGCACAACAGACCGACAGCTACCCCGACAAGCCCGTGACGCTGGTGGTGCCCACCGCGGCGGCCGGCGGCACCGACACCATCGCGCGGCTGATCGGCGACGGCCTCGGCAAGATCCTGAAGCAGCCCTTCGTGGTCGACAACCGCCCGGGCGCCAACGGCATCCTCGGCAGCGAGGTGGTGGCGCGTTCCACGCCCGACGGCTACCGGCTGCTGTTCACCTACGCCGCGACGATGGTGGTGAACCCCAGCCTCTACAAGAAGCTGCCCTACGACCCGCTGAAGGACTTCGTGCCCATCGCCCAGGTCGGGCGCGGCGGCAACCTGCTGCTGGTGCGCAAGGACCTGCCGGTGAAGACGATCCAGGAGTTCGTCGCCTACGCCAAGGCGCGGCCCGACAAGCTCAGCTACTGCTCGTGGGGCAACGGCTCGGGCGGCCACCTGGCGATGGAAAGCCTGAAGAAGCAGGCCGGCCTCGTCATGACGCACGTGCCCTACAAGGGCAGCGGCCCCTGCGTGCAGGACCTCGTGGGCGGCCAGGTCGATGCGGCCTTCGCCGACATCTCCTCGACCGTGGAGATCGTGCGCGCCGGGCGCATCCGGGCGCTGGCCAACAGCGGCCCCTCGCGCATCCCGATGCTGCCCGACGTGCCGACCATGACCGAGAGCGGCTACCCCTTCACCACATACGCCTGGTACGGCCTGCTGGCACCGGCCAAGACGCCGCCGGCCGTCGTGAAGAAGCTCAACGAGGCCGTGAACCAGGTGCTGCGCGACCCCGCGGTGGTGCGCCGCATGTACGAGCTGAACTTCAACGACCTGCCGCAGAACACGCCCGAGCAGTTCACCGCCACGATCCGCAGCGACCTGCGCGACTGGGGCGCGCTGGTGAAGGACATCGGCCTGACGCTCGAATGACCGCCTGAGCGGCCCTGACCAAGGGTAAGCAACATGGTCGGCCGGCGGCGCTTCCCACACACTGCGCCGTGACAGGCACGGTTTCTGCTCATCGGCTGCGCGATGGCGACTGCGCCAGCGCGCACCATGACCGAGCTTCTTCACTTCAGCCGACAACTCACCGCCGAAGCCCAGGCGCAGGCCTCGGGCGTGGGCGCCTGGGACCAGCACTACGAGCAGCTGTCCAACGGCCGCTTCGAGGGGCTGGCCGAAGACCTGCACCTGGACTTCGTGCAGGTCTTCCACGAGCGCGCCAACCAGACCGTGCTGCAGCGCGGCCGGGGCCGCCCCGGCGCCATCGCCTTCGCGCTCACCGAGACGGCCGCCCCGGGCAGCTGGTACTGCGGCCACGACCTGGGCGGGCGCCAGCTCAGCGCGCTGCCGCCGCGGGGCGAGTTCGAGCTGCTGGCCGGCGCCGGCATGGACCTGATGGCCGTGTGCGTCGACACCGAACCGCTGGCGAAGCTGGCCACCACCCTGTTCGGCCCCGACTTCGAGCTGCGCATGCCGGCGCCCGCGCCGGTGCAGCACCCCGGCTTCGACGAAACCGCCTTCACCCGCCTGCTGGGCGCCGCCCTGTCGCTGGCGCGCGACAACCTCGCGCAGCTCGAACAGCCGGCCGCGCGCCACATGCTGTCGCTGTCGCTGGCCGACGCGGTGCTGCAGTGCATGGGCTCGAAGGCCTTCGAGGCCCGGCTGCCCGCCAGCACGGCGGCGCGGCGCCACATCGTGGCCAAGGCGCGCGAGTACATGCAGGCGCACGCCGACGAGCCCATCAGCGTGCCCGACCTGTGCGCGGCCACCGGCGTGTCGCGCCGCTCGCTGCAGTACGCCTTCGAGGACGTGCTGCACCTGAGCCCCGTCACCTACCTGCGCGTGATGCGCCTGAACCGCGTGCGCTGCGAGATGCAGGCCTGCCGCGACGACACCATCGGCGACATCGCCGCGCGCTGGGGCTTCTGGCACCTGTCGCGCTTTGCCATCGACTACGCGCGCCTGTTCGGCGAGCTGCCGTCCGCCACGCGCGCGCGGTGGTTTGCCAAATCTTGATAACGCCCGCGCCGGCGGCGCTCTTACCTTCGCGGTTGTCCACCACAACACGCGAAGAAGGATGCAGCCATGCGCAGCAGCTACCACCGAACGCCCGGCCGCGGCGCCGCACGGCGTCTCCTGGGCACCGCCCTGGCCTCTGCCCTGGCACTCGCCCTCGGCCCCCTGAGCACTGAGCCGGCCCGGGCCCACGGCGGCGCAGCCCACATGGTGCCGCTGAAGAAGACGGTGGAAGACTTCGGCGGCACACTGCGCTGGGACAGCTTTGCCAACGTGTTCACCGTGGCGCGCAACGGCACGCTGGTGCGCCTGAAGCCCGGCTCGAAGACGGCGCTGGTCAACGGCCAGCCGATGCAGCTGGACGTGCCCGTGGTCATGCGCAAGGGCGCGGCCTACGTGCCGCACGATTTCGTGAACCAGGTGTTCCAGTCCAGCCTGGACAAGACCTTCGTGGTCGAGCGCGTGCCCAACCCGCTGAACCCGCTCACCGAGGCCGAGATCCAGGCCACGCTCGAGGTGCTCAAGGCCTCGGGGCGCCACAAGGCCGGCCTGCGCTTCACCGAGATCAGCGTGAAGCGCCCGCCCAAGGACGAGGTCTGGAACTTCGCGCTCACCGGCCAGCCCGTGCGCGCGCCGCGCCAGGCGGCCTTCGTGGCGCTGGACGGCAAGAAGGTCATCGAGGGCACGGTCGATCTCGCGGCGCGCACGCTCACCGCGTGGAAGCCGATCGAGGGCGCGCACGGCATGGTGCTGCTGGACGACTTCGCCACCGTGCAGAGCGCCATCGAGGCCAGTCCCGACTACGCCAAGGCCCTCGCCACGCGCGGCATCGCCGACGTGAAGAAGGTGGTCGCCACGCCGCTCACCGTGGGCTACTTCGACGGCAAGGATTCGCTGCGCCAGGAAGACCGCCTGCTGAAGGTGGTGAGCTACCTGGACGTGGGCGACGGCAACTACTGGGCGCACCCCATCGAGGGCCTGGTGGCGGTGGTCGACCTGGAACAGAAGAAGGTCATCAAGATCGAGGACGGCGGCCTGGTGCCCGTGCCGCTCAAACCCACGCCCTACGACGGGCGCGACCGCGCGGCCACGCCCGCGCCCAAGCCGCTGGAGATCACCGAGCCCGAGGGCAAGAACTACACGATCACCGGCCACACGATGCACTGGCGCAACTGGGACTTCCACGTGCGGCTCGACTCGCGCGTGGGCCTGGTGCTCTCCACCGTCACCTACAACGACAAAGGCACGAAGCGCAAGGTGATGTACGAAGGCTCGCTGGGCGGCATGATCGTGCCCTACGGCGACCCCGACACCGGCTGGTACTTCAAGGCGTACCTCGACTCGGGCGAGTACGGCATGGGCACGCTCACCTCGCCCATCGAACCCAACAAGGACGCGCCGCAGAACGCCGTGCTGCTGGACGCCACGCTGGCCGACTACACCGGCGCGCCCACCAAGGTGCCGCGCGCCATCGCCGTCTTCGAACGCTATGCCAACCCCGAGTTCAAGCACCAGGAAATGGGCAAGCCCAACATCAGCACCGAGCGGCGCGAGCTGGTGGTGCGCTGGATCAGCACGGTGGGCAACTACGACTACCTGTTCGACTGGGTGTTCGCCGAGAACGGCACCATCGGCATCCACGCGGGCGCCACCGGCATCGAAGCGGTGAAGGGCGTGAAGGCGCGCACCATGCAGGACCCCACGGCCGCCGAGGACACGCGCTACGGCACGCTGCTGGACCACCACATCGTCGGCACCACGCACCAGCACATCTACAACTTCCGCCTCGACCTCGACGTGGACGGCGAGCAGAACACGCTCACCGAGGTCGACCCGGTGGTGCTGCCCAACACGCGCGGCGGTCCGCGCACCAGCACCATGCAGACGGTGCAGCGCACGGTGCGCACCGAGCAGCAGGCGGCGCAGAAGTTCGACCCCTCGACCATCCGCCTGCTGAGCAACCCGTCGCGCAACAACAAGGTCGGCAACCCGGTGTCGTACCAGCTGGTGCCGTACGCGGGCGGCACGCACCCGATTGCCAAGGGCGCCAACTTCGCGAAGGACGAGTGGATCAACCACCGCCTGAGCTTCATGGACCGCCAGCTCTGGGTGACGCGCTACGACCCCGAGGAGCTGTTCCCCGAAGGCAAGTACCCGAACCGCTCGAACAAGGACACGGGCCTGGGCCAGTTCACGGCCGACAACCAGGAGATCGTGAACACCGACAACGTGGTGTGGCTCACCACCGGCACCACGCACGTCGCGCGCGCCGAGGAATGGCCGATCATGCCGACCGAGTGGGTGCATGCGCTGCTCAAGCCCTGGAACTTCTTCGACGAGACGCCGACGCTGGGGCTGAACCGGCCTGCTGCGAAATGAGTGCGTCCGACGAGGCCATCGGCCGCTACGAAGACCTGATGACGCTGGCGCCCGCGCTGCAGGCGCCGACCTACCGCCAGATGGACCGGCTCTACGCGACGCGAGCGATCCGGCGCGGCACGCAGGTGCTTCCGCTGCCCGAGGGCACACCGGTCGATGCGCAGCGCTTCGGCATCGACGGCTTCATGGCGCGCAACCACACGGCCGGCCTGCTGGTGATCAAGGACGACCACGTCGTGCTCGAGCGCTACGCCATGGGCAACGACGCGACGACGAAGTGGCTGTCGTTCTCGGTCGCGAAGTCGCTGACCTCCACGCTGGTCGGCGCGGCCGTGCAGGACGGCCACATCGCCAGCCTCGACGACCCGGTGGTGCGCTACCTCCCCGCATTGAGTGGCTCGGCGTATGACGACGTGACGGTGAAGCAGGTGCTGCAGATGAGCTCGGGCGTGGCCTGGAACGAGGACTACCTCGACGCCGACTCCGACCGGCGCCAGCTGATGCGCGTGCAGCTCACGCGCGAAAAAGGCGCGGTGCTGAAGTTCATGGCGCAGCGCCAGCGCGTGGCACCGGCGGGCACGCGCTTCAACTACAGCACCGGCGAGACCTGCCTGGTCGGCGAGATCCTGGCCAGCGCGATCCGCCGGCCGATCAGCGACTACCTCTCGCAAAAGATCTGGGCGCCCTTCGGCATGGAGGCCGATGCCTACTGGCAGCTCGATGCGGTCGACGGCCAGGAGTTCACCGGCAGCGGCGTGAACGCCACGCTGCGCGACTTCGGGCGCTTCGGCCTTTTCGTGCTCGGCGGCGGCATGGCCGGCGGCCAGAAGGTGCTGCCCGACGGCTGGGTGGCCGATGCCACGCGCGTCGATGCATCGAGCCACCTCGCACCCGGCACGCTCGCGGGCTTCGAACCGATGGGGTACGGCTACCAGTGGTGGACCTTCCCGACCGGCGCGAAGGCGCTGCCCGAACTCGACGGCGGCCTGTTCGCCGCGCTCGGCATCTTCGGCCAGCAGGTCTACATCCATCCGAAGGAACGGCTCGTGGTCGCGATCCACAGCACGTGGCCCGCGCCGATCCATCCGCCGAGCCTGGTCGAGACCGATGCGCTGCTCGGCACGCTGACCGCCGCGCTGCGCACCTGAACAGAGCGTGGCGCACGCCACGCTCTGCAATGCATCAGGAGAAGATCACCTGCGCGTCGGTGTACTCCTTCAGCCCTTCTTCCGCGAACTCCACACCGAGCCCCGAAGCCTTCACGCCGCCGAAGGGCGCGTTGGGCTGGATGGCGCCGTGCTTGTTGATCCACACCGAGCCGCATTCCAGGCGCGAGGCGATGCGCTTGGCGTGCTCGATGTCCTTGGACCACACGGAACCGCCGAGGCCGTTCTCGCTGTCATTGGCGGCGCGGATGGCCTCTTCGACGTCGGTGTAGCGGATGACGGGCAGCGCGGGCCCGAACTGTTCTTCGTCGACCAGCGCATCGCCGTTCTTCAGGCCCGCGACGATGGTCGCGGGGAAGAAGAGGCCCTCGCCCGGCTCGCCGCCGGTGAGCACCTGGCCCTTCTTTTTCGCGTCGGCCACGAGCCGCGCGACCTTGTCGAACTGCATGCGGTTCTGCACCGGGCCGAGCACGTTCTTCTCGTCCATGCCGTCGCCCATCGGCACCTGCCTGGCAAAGGCCGCGAGGTGCTCGCACACCTCGTCGTGGATGCTGGCGTGCACGTACAGGCGCTTCATGGCCGCGCAGGTCTGGCCGTTGTTGAGGAACGCGCCCCAGAACAGGCCTTCGGCGATGGCCTTGGGGTCGGCGTCGGGCAGCACGATGCCGGCGTCGTTGCCACCGAGCTCGAGCGTGAGCCGCTTCATGGTGCTGGCGGCCGACTGCATCACCTTCTTGCCGGTGGCGCAGGAGCCGGTGAACACGATCTTGCGGATGACGGGGTCGCTCGCCATGTCGGCGCCGAGGTTGGAGGTGCGGTCGTCGCAGCTCACGCTGTTGACCACGCCTTCGGGCAGCACTTCGTTGAGCAGCTCGACAAAACGCAGCGTGGCCAGCGGCGTGTACGGCGAGGGCTTGATGACGACCGTGTTGCCCGTGCGCAGCGCCGGCAGCACGTGCCACACGGCGATCAGCACGGGGAAGTTCCACGGCGTGATCGAGCCCACCACACCCACAGGCTTGCGGAAGATCTCGACGTGGCCCTGCGCGTTGTCCTGCAGCACGCGCGGCGGCAGCGACAGCGCCGCGGTGGCGCCGGCCCAGGCCGCGGCGCCGCCCAGTTCCCAGCGCGAGCCCAGGCCGTTGAGCGGCTTGCCCTGCTCCAACGTGAGCAGGCGCGCGAGCTCTTCGGCGTGCGCGCCGATCTTCTCGGTCACGGCGCGGCAGGCGGCGGCCAGTTCGTCGTCGGACTTGCGCGACCAGCTCGTGAAGGCCTTCTGCGCGGCGGCCACGGCGGCGGCGAGGTCGTCGCGCGAACCGTTCGGCGCGGTGCCGATCACCTGGCCGTTGGCGGGGTTGCGCACTTCGAAGGAGGCCGTGCCTGGCACCGCGCGACCGCCGATCGTCATTCTTGTCTCTTGCATTGCTTTGTCCTGGTTGGGTTGACGCTGGCGCGCGCCGCCGCAGGGCGGGCGCGCCAGGTCACTGTAGGAAAAGCAGGGGCCGGCGTCTTGGAGCCAGGCGTCAGCGAATGGACTCAGGCGTCAGTCAGTGCGTCAGGGGTCCAAGTGCCAGGCGTCCCGGCGGCACGCCGTAGCGCTTGCGGAACTCGCGGTAGAAGAACGACAGGTCGTTGAAGCCGCAGTCGTAGGCGACCACCGCGATGGCCGGCGCGGGGCCGCCCTGCCGCGCCGCCGCATCGAGCGCGGCGCGCGCCGCCGCCAGCCGGGTGTCGAGGATGTGGCGACTCGGCGAAACGCCCAAGGCCTCGAAGGCCCGCTGCAGCAGCCGCGGCGACACGCCCAGGTGCCGCGCCAGTTCGCCCGCGTGGAAGGCCGGGTCGTGGAACTGCAGCGCCACGTGGTCCATCGCGCGGCGCAGCACGCCCTCGCCCGCGTTGCGCGACAGCAGCGCCGGCGCCTGCCGCGCGCGCTCGACCAGCACCGAGCCGAACACGCCGAGAAAGGCCTCGACCAGGTGCGCGTCGTCGGACTGCCCGCTGTCGAGCAGGCGCGCGAGGATGGCGCGCATCGCGAAGCCCAGCGCGTCGCCGCGTCGCACGCACACGCCGCCCTGCAGCGTGGGGCCGAAGCGCGCGAGCATGTCGGCGCGCGGCAGGTGCACCGACACCTGCTGCGAGCTGGCGCCGTCGTAGACGAACTCCGAGGGCCGCGCCGAATCGATCAGCACGATGTCGCCGGCCTGCACCGCGATCTGCTGCGCGCCCTGGCACATGAGCGCGCCGCCGTGGTCCTGGAACACGAGGAAGAAATGCTCGCGGTCGTCGCGCCGGATGGCCTGCGCATCGCGGTGCACGCGCTGCAGGTTCTGGCCGATGAGCGCCACGTCGACACCGCCGGCGCGCCGCACCTCGATACCGCCCGACACGGTCTGCTGGCGCGGCATGGGCACGGGCGTGAAGTTGCCGCACACGGCCTGCAGGCGCGGGCCGACGAGCTCGAACGGCATCTCGGCGCGCATCCGCGGCGTCAGGGGGCCGCCGCTCAGGTGCGCGGGCGAATCGAAGAAAGAAGCGCTCACAGAGGGTGTCTCCTTGCAGGGCGCCGGGCCAGCGCTCAGTCCTCGTCCATGACCCGCGAGCGGCCGAACCAGAAGCCAAGCACCAGGCCGACCGTGCCGGCACCGATGCCGCCCCACAGGCTCAGGAAAGTGTAGACGTTGTAGCGCCCCGGATGCTGCGCGAGCGCACTCGCCAGTGCGGGTTCGTTCAATCCGCCGAGCCCGCGCGCAGCGGCGTAGTCGAAGCCCGCGGCGCCCAGGAAATGCGGCGCCACGAGGATCGGCAGCGCCGTGAAGAACGGAAACCAAGCGCCGCGCATCCGGCGCCAGCGCATGAAGATCGCCGCGACGAGCAGCACCGCGCCGACCGCGACGGTGCCCAGCGCGAAGGGCTGGCGCGCCAGCGGCAGCAGCCAGGGCCAGATCCACGGCAGCGGGTACAGCGGCCACTCGGCGCGCGGCGCCAACCCACCCGGCCGCGCGACGACCGACCAGCCCAGCGTGTCGAGGCCGCTGAACACCAGTGCCGACACGCAGGCCACGGCCGCGACGATCAGGCACACGCTGCGAAACGGGGACGCGCTGCCTTGCAGGAAGCCGGGCGATGGCTCCGGTGGCAACGCCGGCGACCGGGGCCAGCCCGACTGCCAGTGCCGCACGACGATCGACGTCGGCACCGGCGGTGGCGCCACGTCGCCGCGCACCAGCCAGTCGATGAACAGGATGCCGACCGCGTACGCCATGACCGCCGTGAGCCACGCGCAGACGCCCGGCATGTCGACGAAGCCGGCCGGCGTCAGCATCGGCAGCTGGCCGTAGGCCACGCCCGCAAAGCCGTAGAGCCAGATGATCGGCACCGACAAGGCCATGGCCGTGTGCATCAGCACGGCGTCGGTCTCGGCCGACTCGTGGCGCAGCGCCTGCGCGCGCGACCACGCCTCGCGCCAACTCACTTCGCCAGGGCTTTCAGTGCCATCTTGATGCCGTCGCTCACGCTCGCGTCCTTCGGCAGTGCCTTCAGCGCCAGCGCGGCTTCCTTGTCGCTGTAGCCCAGCGCCACCAGCGCCTGCAGGATGTCGGCCTGCGCGTCGGACGCGGCATGCGCCGGCAGGCCGATGTCGGCGCCCAGCTTGCCCTTGAGCTCCAGCAGCAGCCGCTCGGCGGTCTTCTTGCCGATGCCCGGGATCTTCACGAGCCGGCCCAGCTCCTGCGTGGTGATGGCCTGCGCCAGCTCGCCCACGCTCATGCCCGAGAGCAGGCCCAGCGCGGTGCGCGGGCCCACGCCGGTGATCTTGATGAGCTGGCGGAACGCCGCCCGCTCCTCGGCGGTGCCGAAGCCGTAGAGAATCTGCGCGTCCTCGCGCACGACGAAGTGCGTGAGCAGCGACACCTTCGCGCCGACGTTGGGCAGGTTGTAGAACGTGCTCATCGGCACGTCGACCTCGTAGCCGACGCCGTTGCAGTCCACCACCACCTGCGGGGGGTTGCGCTCTGCGAGCGTGCCGGTCAGTTTGCCTATCATGGGTGCCCTTTTTCCTTGAAATGTCCGGCGTGATTCTGCGACACACCTTTACCCCCCTGAACAATTCGCGCCTCGGCCACCTGTGCGGCCCGCTGGATGCGCACCTGCGCCGCATCGAGGACGCCCTGGGCGTGAAGATCGCGCACCGCCACGAGCAGTTCAAGGTCGACGGCCCCAAGGCCCCGGCGCAGCGCGCCATGGAGGTGCTGCAGGCGCTGTACGAGATCGCCCAGCGCGCCATCGACCCGGCCGTGGTGCAGCTCACGCTGGCCGGCGACGGCTCGATGAGCGACGAGGACGCGGCCATGCTCGTCACGCGCCGCGCCGACCTGCGCGCGCGCACGCCCACGCAGGCGCTGTACCTGGACAACATCGCCAAGCACGACATCACCTTCGGCATCGGCCCGGCCGGCACCGGCAAGACCTACCTGGCGGTGGCCTGCGCGGTCGATGCGCTGGAGCGCGCGGCGGTGCAGCGCATCGTGCTCACGCGCCCGGCCGTGGAAGCGGGCGAGCGCCTGGGCTTCCTGCCGGGCGATCTGACGCAGAAGGTCGACCCCTACCTGCGCCCGCTGTACGACGCGCTGTACGACCTCATGGGCTACGAGAAGGTGCAGAAGGCCTTCGAACGCAACGTGCTCGAGATTGCGCCGCTGGCCTTCATGCGCGGGCGCACGCTGAACAACGCCTTCGTGATCCTCGATGAAGCGCAGAACACCTCGGTGGAGCAGATGAAGATGTTCCTCACGCGCATCGGCTTCGGCGCCAAGGCGGTGGTGACGGGCGACGTGAGCCAGATCGACCTGCCCAAGCAGCAGCTCAGCGGACTGATCGACGCCGAGCGCGTGCTCAAGCGCGTGGCCGGCATCGCGACCACGCACTTCACGAGCGCCGACGTGGTGCGCCATCCGCTGGTAGCGAAGATCGTCGATGCCTACGACGGGCAGCGCAAGCGCTCGGGAGGCCACTGACATGGCGGCCTCTCTGCTTCCGGCCCTGTCGCTGTCGCTGCAGTTCGGGCGCTTCAAGGGCGTGGAGCGCCACCGCGCCGCGCTGCCGCGCCACAGCGTGAACCGCTGGATTCGTCATGCGCTGGACATCGACGGAGAGATCACCGTGCGCATCGTCGATGCCGAGGAGGGCCAGCGCCTGAACCGCGAGTTCCGCGGCAAGGACTACGCCACCAACGTGCTCACCTTCGACTATGCGCAGGGCCCGGTCGTGATGGCCGACCTGGTGCTGTGCGCGCCCGTGGTGGCACGCGAGGCCAAGGAAAACCGCAAGACCCTCGCCGCGCACTACGCGCACCTGCTGGTGCATGGCACGCTGCACGCGCAGGGCTGGGACCACGAGACCAGCGAAGCCGACGCGGACGAGATGGAAGCGTACGAAATCGAGATCCTCGCGGGCCTGGGCATCCGCAGCCCGTACGGGCGCTGACAGGGGGCCTCGGCCGTGCAGGACACCGATCCCTGGCTGGCGCGCTGGCTGCCGCTGCTGCGCGCATGCGCCGGCGACGGGCCGGTGCTTGAACTGGGCTGTGCGGCCGGTCGCGACACCGCCACGCTGGTCGAGGCCGGCTTGCGGGTGGTGGCGGTCGAGCTGTCGTCTGACGCCCTGGCGCAGGCGCGGCAACGCGTGCCCGCAGGGGCCGAATTTCACTGCGGCGATTTCCGCGACGCGTGGCCGCTGGCGGAGGGCGCCACGGTCGGCGCCGTGCTCGCGAGCCTGTCGTTGCACTACTTCGCGTGGGACGAGACGCTGGCACTGGTGCGGCGCATCCACCGCGTGCTGCGGCCGGGTGGCGTGCTGCTGTGCCGCCTCAATTCGGTCAACGACCGGCACCACGGCGCGCGCGGCCCGTCGGCCAGCGGGCGGGACGAAGATTTTTTCTACACGGTGGACGGTTTCCCCAAGCGCTTCTTCGACCGCGCCGCGGTCGAGCGGCTGTTTGCCGACGGCTGGCAACTGCAGCACCTCGAGGAGGTGCGCGTGCTGCGCTACGACGAACCGAAGGTGGCGTGGGAAGCGGTGATCCGCCCCGCGCCGTTCACGCCGTCATCTGCAGCGGGATCGTGACCGGCCCGTCGTTCAGCAGGTGCACCTGCATGTCGGCGCCGAACTCGCCCGTCGCCACCACCGGGTGCGCGCCGCGCGCCTGCGCCACGAAGTACTCGTAGAGCCGGCGGCCCTCGTCGGGCGGCGCCGCGAGCGTGAAGCTGGGGCGGTTGCCGCCGCTCACGTCGGCGGCCAGCGTGAACTGGCTCACGACCAGCAGGCCGCCGCCGATGTCCTGCACGCTGCGGTTCATCTTGCCGGCCTCGTCCGAGAAGATGCGCAGCTTGAGGATCTTGGCGAGCAGGCGGTCGGCCACGCTGTCGGCGTCGCCGCGTTCGGCGCACAGCAGCACCAGCAGGCCGGCCTCGATGGCGCCGACGGTCTGGCCCGCGATGTCGACGCGGGCGTGGGCGACGCGCTGGAGCACGGCTTTCATGAATGGTGGTCCTCGAGTCGGGTGGCGCGCGCTTCCATGGTGAGCGGCAGCAGTTGGATGGTCACGCGCAGGCCGGGCACGGCGTCCATGAGCGCCTGCTCCAGTTCGTCGCGCAGGTTGGCGGCGCGCTGCAGGGTCCAGTCGCCGGGCACGTGCATGTGCAGGTCGGCAAAGCGGCGCTGGCCGGCGCCGCGCGTCACCATGTCGTCGAAGCGCAGGCGGTCGCCCTCGGCATGGTTGGCGGCGAACGCGTCGAGCGTGGCGCGCACGGTGGCGAGCGTCTCGGCATCGAGCGCCTCGTCCATCAGGCCCTGCGAGGAGCGCCACACGAGCTTGAAGCCCTCGCGCACGATGTTGAGCGCCACGCCGATGGCGATCAGCGGGTCGAGCCAGAGCCAGCCGCTGAAATGCACGGCCACGATGCCGACCAGCACGCCGACCGAGGTCCACACGTCGGTCATCAGGTGGCGCCCGTCGGCCTCCAGCGCGATGGAGCGGTGCGCGCGCGCCGCCCGGAACAGCACGAACGCCAGCGCCGCGTTGAAGCCCGAGCTGAGCACCGACAGCGCCAGGCCCCAGCCCAGCTGCTCCAGCGGCTGCGGCGACAGCAGCCGCAGCACCGACACCCACAGGATGGCGACGGCGGCGGCCACGATCAGCAGGCCCTCGAAGCCGGACGAGAAGTACTCGGCCTTGTGGTGGCCGTAGGGATGGTCCTCGTCGGCCGGGCGCTCGGCGATGGTCACCATGGCCAGCGCGAACATGGCGCTGGCGAGGTTGACGCAGGACTCCATGGCGTCCGAAATCAGGCCCATCGAGTTCGTCAGGTAGCCGGCCCATCCCTTCAGGAGGATGGTGATCAGGGCCACCGCGACAGAGACGCGAAGCAGCGTTTTAGGGGTCAACGTCATGCAGAAAGAACAAGATCAGGTAAAAAGGGCCTGTGCGGGCGGGCATTACGTCGCAGGAATCGGCTGAATTATCAGCCGCGTGACCATATGTAACGCCTTCGCCTTAATATTTGCGCTCATTGCGAAGCAATCAGTCACAGAGAGGCAAATGATGAAGAAATTTTTGACCGCCGCCCTCGGGCTCGCCATCGTCGGCGCAGCCACCCTGGCCCAGGCCCAGGCACCCGCTGCGGCGTCCGCAGCAGCAGCCGCGCCCCAGCAGGCCGGGTTCGTGAAGACGGTGCGCGGCAACGTCCAGCTGCTCGACGGCGCCGGTGCCACCCGCAACGCCGCTCCCGGCGACGCGCTGGGCGCGGTCGACCGCATCGTGACCGGCCCGGACTCGTCGGCGGCCGTCGTACTGCGCGACAACACCACGCTGATGGTCGGCCCGTCCTCGCGCATGGACCTGAAGGAATTCCACTTCGACGGCACCACCCGCGACGGCGGCATGCTCGTGTCGCTGCTGCGCGGCTCGATGCGCATGATCACGGGCCTCATCGGCAAGACCAACCCCGACGCCGTGCGCGTCGAAACCCAGACCGCCACCATCGGCATTCGGGGCACGGACTTCATCGTGCAGACCGACGGCCAACCCTGAAAAGATGCAGACACTGTTACGCCGCTCCTCCCTTCTTCTCGCGACCACGATCGCCCTGTTCCTGGCCGCCTGCTCCTCGCCGGGCACGCGCGTGGTGCTGCTGCCCCAGGCCGACGGCACGCCCTCCGCCGTGGTGGTGCGCGCCAAGGACGGCGAAGAAGTGCTCTCCAAGCCCTACCAGCGCGCCACGGCCGCGGTGGGCGCGAGCGGTGCGCCGGTGGTCGACCAGGCCGACGCGGCCAAGGTCCAGGCCGAGAACAAGCCCCTGTTCGACATGCGCCCGCCGCTTCCGCAGCGCTACACGGTGTTCTTCGAAGTGGGCACCACCACGCTGACGGCGGCGTCGCAGCAGATCATGACCGAGGCGCTGGCCGCCGCGCTGGCCCGCAGCGGCGGCGACATCGTGGTGACCGGCCACACCGACACCAAGGGCGCCGGCGAGCAGAACGACCAGCTGTCGCGCCGCCGCGCGCAGGAAGTGGTGCAGCTGTTCGTGGAGCGCCAGTTCCCGGCGAACCGCATCGAGGCCGTCGGCCGCGGCGAACGCGACCTGGCCGTGCCGACCGCCGACGAGGTGGACGAGCCCCGCAACCGGCGCGTGACCATCGAGGTCCGCTGAGCCCTCACGCGAGCGCCCATTGAAAAAGGCCCCGAGGGGCCTTTTTTTGCGATCAGCTCAGGGTCACTCGCGCAAACTTGCGCTTGCCGACCTGCACCACGTAGCTGCCCGCGGGCAGCTTCAGCCCCTTGTCGGACACCACGACCGAATCGATGCGCACGCCGCCGCCATCGATCAGGCGATTGCCCTCGCCCGACGAAGCCGCCAGGTTGGCCTGCTTGAGCAGCTGGCCGATGCCCAGCGGGGCGCCGCTGAGCGCCACCTCGGGAATCTCGTCGGGCACGCCGCCCTTGCTGCGGTTGATGAAGTCCTGCTCCGCCGCATCGGCCGCCGCCGCGCTGTGGAAGCGTGCGGTGATTTCCTTGGCCAGCGCCACCTTGGCGTCCTTCGGGTTGCGCCCGGCCGCGATCTCGGCCTTCAGCGCCTCGATCTGCGCCACCGACTGGAAGCTCAGCAGCGTGTACCAGCGCCACATCAGCGTGTCGGAGATCGACAGCACCTTGGCGAACATGCTGTTGGCGTCCTCGCTGATGCCGATGTAGTTGCCCTTGCTCTTGGACATCTTCTCGACGCCGTCGAGCCCTTCGAGCAGCGGCATAGTGAGTATGCACTGCGGCTCTTGTCCGTATTCCTGCTGGAGATGGCGGCCGACGAGCAGGTTGAACTTCTGGTCGGTGCCGCCCAGTTCGAGGTCGCTTTCGAGCGCCACCGAGTCGTAGCCCTGCATCAGCGGGTACAGGAACTCGTGCACCGAGATCGACTGGCCGGCCTTGAAGCGCTTGTTGAAGTCGTCGCGCTCCATCATGCGCGCCACCGTGTACTTGGCCGCCAGCTGGATCATGCCGCGCGCGCCCAGCGGGTCGCTCCACTCTGAGTTGTAGCGGATCTCGGTCTTCGATTCGTCCAGCACCAGCTTGGCCTGGGCGAAGTAGGTCTCGGCGTTGGCGCGGATCTGCTCGGCCGTGAGCGGCGGGCGGGTGCTGTTGCGGCCCGAGGGGTCGCCGATCAGGGAGGTGAAGTCGCCGATCAGGAAGATCACGCGGTGCCCCAGGTCCTGGAGCTGGCGCATCTTGTTGAGCACCACCGTGTGTCCGATATGAATATCCGGTGCGGTCGGGTCCAGGCCCAGCTTGATGCGCAGCGGCTTGCCGCTGGCTTCCGCCTTCTGGAGCTTCTTGACCCACTCGTCCTGCGGCAGCAGCTCGTCAGCGCCGCGGAGGGAGATTTCGAGGGCTTGTCTTACACCATCGGAGAGGCTGGTGGATGTAACAGATTCGGCGTTCATGGGCTTTTTTGGCGGTTTTTCCGGTGGCCGAAGCTATACTCAGCCCGACTTTTCAAGCGCCGGATTCTAAGCGGCGCTTTTTTTCCGCACCGTCTCCTGCCGCCCTGAACGCACTGGGCCTTGCAGCACGGACCTGCAGAACCTGAGTTGGAATCCACAGTTTGATCAACGGCATCCTTGCCGCCGAGGAGCTTCTCGCTTCCCGCGTGGCGTACACATTCCGGACGTACCCCAAGCAGATCACCGCAGCGATCGCTGCGATGCTGCTCAGCGCCGGCACCCTCGCGGTCGCCTCGCTCGGTCCCGACGCGTCCGACCTCCCCATCCAGCAAGTGCTCGAAGCCACCGCGCCGGTGTCTTTCGCCGACCAGTCGGCGTCGCTTGAGAACTTCAGCTTCACGCTGTTCCGCACCGACGTCTCGCGCTCCAGCGACACGGCCGAGGCGCTGATGAAGCGCCTGGGCATTTCCGACCCCGCCGCCACCGCCTTCGTGCGCGGCAACGCCGAGGCGCGCATGGCGCTGTTCGCGCGCGTGGGCCGCACCGTGACGGCCGAAGCCACGCAGGAAAACCAGCTACAGAAGCTGAGCGCCCGCTGGATTCCCGACGCCGACGGCGGCTTCAAGCGTTTCGTCGTCGAGCGCACGCCCACCGGTTTTGTCGCCCGCACCGAGCGCGACATGCTGACGCCGGGCACGCGCCTGGCCAGCGGCACCATCCGCAGCTCGCTGTTCGCCGCCACCGACGACTCGCGTATTCCCGACGCCGTGGCGAGCCAGCTGGCCGACATCTTCGCGGGCGACGTCGACGTGCGTTCGCTGCGCAAGGGCGACCGCTTCGCCGTGGTCTACGAGACCTTCGAAGCCGACGGCCAGGCGCTGCGCAGCGGCCGCGTGCTCTCGGCCGAGTTCGAGAACAACGGCAAGGTCCACCAGGCCGTCTGGTTCCAGCCCCCGGGCGCGGGCCAGAAGGGCAGCTACTACCGCCCGAACGGCGACAGCCTGCGCAAGGCCTACCTGGCGTCGCCGGTCGAGTTCTCGCGCGTGTCCAGCGGTTTCGCGATGCGCATGCACCCGATCCTGAACAGCTGGCGCCAGCACAACGGCATCGACTACGCGGCGCCCACGGGCACCGCGGTGCGCACGGTCGGCGATGGCACGGTCGATTTCGCCGGCACGCAAAGCGGCTACGGCAACATCGTCATCATCAACCACCGCAACAACCAGCAGACGGCCTACGCCCACCTGAGCCGCATCAACGTGAAGGCCGGCGAGAGCGTGAGCCAGGGCCAGACCATCGGCGCCGTCGGCTCCACCGGCTGGGCCACCGGCCCGCACCTGCATTTCGAATACCGCGTCGCCGGGGCCTACCAGGACCCGACCACGATCGCGCAAGAAGGCGGCGCACCGATCACCGCGGCCCTGCGCCCGGCCTTCGAACGCATCGCCGTGGGCGCCCGCACCGAGCTGGCTGCCGCCTTCTCGGTGATCCAGGCCAGCGCCGACTGAGCCTCGCTCCCCTGGGCATGGCCGCCACATCGCAGCCGCCGCAGCAACGCTTCATCGGCCTGATGTCGGGCACCTCGCTCGACGGGGTCGACGGCGTCATTGCCGATTTCTCCGACGACGGCCACCTCGCGGTGATCGGCCACGCCAGCGCCGACTTTCCCGCCCCGCTGCGCGCCGAGCTGCTGGCGCTCAACACCCCCGGCGACAACGAACTGCACCGCGCGGCCCTGGCCGGCAACGGCCTGGCGCGGGTGTATGCCGACGTGGTCGCGCAGCTGCTGGCCCGCACCGGCACCGCCCCGACAGCCGTCACCGCCATCGGCGCCCACGGCCAGACCGTGCGCCACCGGCCGCTCGAGTTCGACGGCACGGGCTACACGCTGCAGGTCAACAACCCCTCGCTGCTGGCCGAACTGAGCGGCATCGACGTGGTCGCCGACTTCCGCAGCCGCGACCTCGCGGCCGGCGGCCAGGGCGCCCCACTGGTGCCGGCCTTTCACCAGGCCTTGTTCGCCCGGCCCGACGCGCCCGTCGCCGTGCTGAACCTCGGCGGCATCTCCAACCTGAGCCTGCTGCCCGCCGCGAACGCGCCTGCTGGCACTGCCTCCCTGCTGGGCTTCGATTGCGGCCCCGCCAACGCGCTGATGGACCACTGGTGCCAGCGCCACCTCGGCCAGCCCTTCGACCGGGGCGGCCAGTGGGCGGCCAGCGGGCGCGTGCTGCCCGAGCTGCTGGCCCGGCTGCAGGCCGAACCGTATTTCGCCAAGGCGCCGCCGAAGAGCACGGGGCGCGATTTATTCCATCCGGACTGGCTGGCCAGCCACCTGGGCACGGCCACCTGGGCGCCTGTCGACGTGCAGGCCACGCTGGCCGAGCTGACCGCCAGCACCTGTGCGGCAGCGCTGAGAAGCTATCAAAAAGAGAGCGCCTTGCTGATCGTCTGCGGCGGCGGCGCACTCAACGACCACCTCATGGCCCGCCTGCGCGCCCTGCTGCCTGGCGTGCAGGTGCAGGCGTCGTCGGAACACGGCCTGCCGCCCCAGCAGGTCGAGGCGGCCGCCTTCGCGTGGCTGGCCCGGCGCACCGTCCGGCGCGAACCCGGCAACCTCGCGAGCGTGACCGGCGCGCGCCGGGCGCGGGTGCTCGGCGCGATCTACCCCGCCTGAATTGCGTCAGCCCTGGCCGGAAACCTCCGGCTGCGCAGGTTGCGCCGCCCGTACTTCTGCCGGCAGATGCCAGAAGATCAGGGCCGAAGCCACCGTGATGAGCCCCATCGTCGCGAACGTGGCCTGGAACGCATCGAGCGTCTGCACCGCCGTGGCCGTGCCGAACACGCCGTTGTAGCCCGCCAGCACTGCGCCGGCGGCGGCCACGCCCAGGCTCATCGCCAGCATCTGCACCATCGACAGCAGGCTGTTGCCGCTGCTGGCCATGCCGCCGTCGAGGTCCTTCAGGGTGATGGTGTTCATGGCCGTGAACTGCAGCGAATTGACCGCGCCGAACACCAGCAGCTGCAGCAGGTGCAGCGCCACCGGCTGCCCCGGCGCCGTGAGGCCGAAGCTGGCCATGGTGCAGCCCACCAGCACCGTGTTGGCCACGAGCACGCGGCGGTAGCCATGGCGCGTGATCAGCGGCGTGGCAAAGCGCTTCATCGCCATGCCGGCCAGCGCGACCGGCAGCATCATCAGCCCCGCGCGCACCGGCGAATAGCCCATCGACACCTGCAGCAGCAGCGGCACCAGGAAGGGCATGCAGCTGCTGCCCAGGCGCGAGAACAGGTTGCCCAGCAGGCCGATGCTCAGCGTCGGGATGCCGAACAGCGCGGGCGAGAACAGCGGCTCGGGCGTGCGCGCCGCGCGCAGCCAGTAGGCGACCACGCTGGCGAAGCCGAAGATCAGCACCGCCATCACCCCGCCCTGGCGCAGCCCGAGCCCCGACACGCCATCGACCGCCAGCGAGATCGCCACCATGCCGAAGGCCAGCAGCGCGTAGCCCACGCCGTCGAAGCGCTTCTGGAGGGCGCCGCGCAGGTCCGGCATGTAGCGCAGCGTGGCGATGCAGCCCGCCAGCCCCACCGGCACGTTGATCAGGAAGATCCAGTGCCAGGAGGCGTACTGCACCAGCCAGCCGCCGAGCGTGGGGCCCAGCAGCGGCCCGATGAGCCCCGGGATGGCCACGAAGCTCATTGCCTGCAGGAACTCGCCGCGCGGCACCGTGCGCAGCAGCGCCAGGCGCCCCACAGGCAGCAGCAGCGCCCCGCCCAGGCCCTGCACCACCCGCGCCGCCACGAGCTGCCCCAGCCCCTGCGAGAGCGCGCACAGCACCGAGCCGGCCGCGAACAGCACGATGGCGCAGAAGAAGACGCGCCGCGTGCCGAAGCGGTCGGCGATCCAACCCGAGGCCGGGATCAGCATCGCCATCGTGAGCGCGTAGGCCACCACCACCGACTGCATGCGCAGCGGGCTCTCGCCCAGGCTGGCGGCCATGGCGGGCAGCGCCGTGTTGATGATGGTCGCGTCGAGCGTCTGCATGAAGAAGCCGACGGCCACGAGCCACAGCAGGCTCTTGCGGGCGGGATCGACGGGGACGGCGGTGTCGGGGCTCATCGGGAAGGCGTGGACTCAGCAGGAAAACGACGGGCAGCAAAAAGCCGCCCGGAGGCGGCTTTTTCGAGGGGGCTGGTCAGCAGCATCCAGGCATCAGGCCGAGAAGCTGGAACCGCAGCCGCAGGTGCTGGTGGCGTTCGGGTTCTTGATGACGAACTGGGCGCCCTGCAGGTCTTCCTTGTAGTCGATCTCGGCGCCGAGCAAGTACTGGTAGCTCATGGCGTCGATCAGCAGCGACACACCGTTCTTGGTCATGGTGGTGTCGTCTTCGTTGGTGATCTCGTCGAAGGTGAAACCGTACTGGAAGCCCGAGCACCCGCCGCCCTGCACGAACACGCGCAACTTCAGGTCGGGATTGCCCTCTTCGGCGATCAGGTCGGCGACCTTGGCGGCCGCGCTGTCGGTGAAGACGATCGGCTCGGGCATCTGGGTCTGGATGTTTTCGGCAACAGCGCTCATGGGGTGAAACTCCTTGGGGGGCCGCTTGGGCGGCCAATGGGACGGATGCTACTGCAATGCCGCATTTTCGGCAGGCCGACTGTGGCGAGCACCCATCGCAAGTGGGGTCGGGCGCCGCATCCACCAGGGGCACCCGGGGGACGCGGCCACGAAAAAGCCGCCCGAGGGCGGCTTCTTGTCTCGCAACGAGCAGGGGATCAGCGCTTGCTGAACTGCTTGCGGCGACGGGCGGAGTGCAGACCGACCTTCTTACGCTCGACTTCACGTGCGTCGCGCGTCACGAAGCCGGCTTGGCTCAGGACGGGCTTCAGCGAAGCGTCGTAGTCGATCAGGGCACGGGTGATGCCGTGGCGCGTGGCGCCGGCTTGACCCGATTCGCCGCCGCCGTTCACGTTGACCATCACGTCGAAAGCTTCGAGGTTGTTGGTCAGCGCCAGGGGCTGCTTGGCGATCATGATCGAGGTTTCACGGCCGAAGAACGCTTGGATGTCCTTGCCGTTGACCGTGATCTTGCCGGTGCCTTTTTTCAGAAACACGCGGGCGACGCTGGATTTGCGACGGCCGGTGCCATTGTTCCATTCACCAATCATTCTCAAGGCTCCTTACAGTTCCAGCACTTTGGGCTGTTGGGCGGTATGCGGGTGCTCGGCACCACCGTACACCTTGAGTTTCTTGATCATCGCGTAACCAAGCGGGCCCTTGGGCAGCATGCCCTTGACAGCCTTTTCCAGGGCGCGGCCCGGGTGCTTGTTCTGCATGTCGCGGAAGTTCGTCGCCGTGATACCGCCCGGGTAGCCCGAGTGACGGTAGTACACCTTGTCGATCGACTTGGCGCCGGTGACGCGCAGTTGCGCGGCGTTGATGATGACGATGTAGTCACCGGTATCGACGTGAGGCGTGTAAATGGCCTTGTGTTTGCCGCGCAAACGGAGAGCAACTTCGCTGGCTACTCGTCCGAGGACCTTGTCGGTCGCGTCAATCACAAACCACTCGTGCGTCACGTCAGCGGGCTTGGCGCTGAACGTTTTGGTCATGAGTTTTTCTCTTGAAAGAGGGTTTGGCGAGCCCTTTTCCACGGTCGGCGTTCCTCTGATGGGAATCTCTTAGGTGGGTTTTCACGCCTTTCGCCCAATGAAAGGGCAGCTGGCATGCCTTCGCCGCGGGGCTACAAAAACGCTGCGAAGCCCGCGATTATATGAAGAAATGGCCAAACGGCCAATTTTCGGGCTTCCGGCGGCCTCAGCGCTGGATGCGGACCAGCTCCAGGCTCTCGTTGGCCCCCGAGGAGACCCCGCGCTGGTATTCGCCCTCGAAACGGACGACCCGGCCCAGCTCGGGGCTGTACCAGGCGGCGCCCCGAAAGCGCGTGCTGGCGCCGGTCAGCGGCAAGCTGGTGGTGCTGGAGGCGAAGATCCAGCCCTCGTAGCCGATGCGCATCACGTTCAACTCCACCCCGTCCACACGCATCGTCTGCTCGCCGCCCACCGAGGCGGTGAGTTCATGCCGCAGCCGGTCGCCGGTGGTCGTCACGTAGTCGAGCTGCCAGCGCATGCCGGGCTGGATGTCGTCCTTGCGCAATGCCCAGCCGCCCGGCGGCGACGCGGTGTCGAACAGGCCGCCGGCCGGCGACGTGATGGAGACCACCTGCCCGTTGGTCTTCTCGATCCGGCTGCCGGCATTGAACGACACCTCGTCGCCGCTGACCCGGTCCACCCGGTAGATCACCGGCGCCCGGTTGCCCGTCAGCCGGTCCGTGCGCACGTACTCGAGCGCGTCGCCGGCGCGCAGCGGCTCGGTCAGCGGGATGCCCGCCCCACCGGCGTCGGCCACCCGTCGGGCGGCAGCGCCCGCAGGCTCCCGGGCCCGTGCCGCCAGTTGCGCCTGGGCGCGGGCTGGCAGTTCCGCCAGGAACTCGGCCGGCATGGCGAAATTCAGGTTGCCGCCGTCGCGGGCGGCGAAGGTGGTGATGCCCAGCAGGCGGCCGTCGCTGTCGAACAGCCCGCCGCCGCTCGACCCGGGCGCGATCGCCGCCGTGGTCTGCAGCAGCCGCGCCTCCCCGTCGCCGCCGCGCAGGCCCGACAACAGGCCTTCGCTGAGCGTGTTTTCCAACCCGCGCGGGTTGCCGATGGCGTACACGCGCTGCCCCACCCGCGCGGTGCCAGCAGGCGCCAGCGCCACCGGCGGCGCCGTGAAGTTGGCGACCTTGATCTGGCACAGGTCGCGCCCCGGGTCCGGGTATTCGAGCGTGGCGCCGTAGGTGACGTTGTCGCGCTTGACCACGAAATTGCTGGCCTTGGCGAGCACGTGGCAGTTGGTGACGAGCCGGCCGGGTGCGATCACCACGGCGCTGCCGGCGCGCAGCGGACGCTCCTGCGCGTCGAAGGTGCGCACGGCCCAGACGCTGCCGGTCAGCTTGGCGAACAGGGCGTCGGGCTCCAGCGCGGCGGCCGGGCCAGCGGCCAGCAGGGCGCCCGCGGCGCACAGCCACGGCGCGGCGTTCTTCCACATCGGCTTCACGGCTTGGCGGGCAGCAGGCCGCGCAGATCGTCCATCGAGACGCGGGCGTCGGGCGCGGCGGACGGTGCTGCGGGCGCGGGGCGCGCCGGAGCGGGCGGCGCAACCGCCACGGGAGGCGGCGGTGGCGCGACCACGGCCGGCGCGGGCGCAGGCGCAGGCACTGCTGTGGCCGTCTTCGGCGCCGGTGCGGCCGCCATCTCGGTCGTGCCGATCTTCATGCCGGTCGTCGCCTCGTCGCCGGTCTGCGCGCTGCGGTCGAAGCTGCGCACCTCGCCGAAGATCAGCTGGATCCAGCTCGGGTAGTTGAAGCCCGCGCCGGTGCCGGTGTCGATCGCCACGCCGACCAGGCCGCCGATCATCACGTTGCCGACCAGGCCCACGTTGACGCGCGAAATCGCCTGGCCGCGGGCCGGCGGCAGGCCGGACTGGGTGCATTCGATGTTCAGGTTCTCGCCCGAGCGCCGCACCGGCAGGGTCAGGCCCGAGCGCACCACCGCATCATTGCGGTCGTTCGAGACCCGGCAGCGGGCGCCGTCGACCACCTTGCCCTCGGGCGACAGGGTCTCGACCTTCACGTTCTGCGTGGTGCCGTGGGTCACGGAGGCGCAGCCCGTCAAAATAGACAAAACACCCGCGCCGACGCACAGGCCCCAAAATCGCCATCCGGCTCCTCGCATTGCTGCCCCTCGTTGTGTTTTGTAAATCAATGTAGCGCCGCGCGAGTCTAGCGCTCCCCTTTCCACTTTTTCAGGCCTCATTCCATGTTCAGTTACCGCCACGCGTTCCATGCCGGCAACCACGCCGACGTGCTCAAGCACACGGTCCTGATTGCCACCCTCGACCACCTGCTTGAAAAAGACGCCGCGCTGACCGTCGTCGACACCCACGCCGGCGCCGGCCTGTACCGGCTCGACGGCGACTACGCCGGCACCAGCGGCGAAGCGGCCGACGGCGTGCTGCGCTTCTTCGCCGAACCGGAAAAAGCCCCCGCCACACCCGCCCCCGCCGCCAAGTCGACGGGCAAGAAGCCCGCAGCCCCCGCCGAGGACAAGCCGGTCGCCGAAGCCATCGCCCGCTACCTGAGCGTGATCCACGACTTCAACCCCAAGGGCGGCGCGCGCGTCTACCCCGGCTCGCCGTTCATCGTGCAGCACCTGCTGCGTGACCACGACAAGCTCAAGCTGTTCGAGCTGCACCCGACCGACGCCCGCACGCTGGACGCCAACATCGCCCAGCTCGAGGCCGGCCGCCGCATCGCCGTGCTGCGCGACGACGGCTTCGGCAGCGCCACCAAGTTCCTGCCGCCGCCCTCGCGCCGCGCGCTGGTGCTGATGGACCCGAGCTACGAAATGAAGACCGACTACGGCCGCGTGCTCGACTTCGCGGCCGAGGCGCTCAAGCGCTTCGCCACGGGCACCTACGCCGTCTGGTACCCGATCATTCCGCGCCCCGAGGCGCACGATCTGCCGCGCCGCCTGAAGACGATGGCGACCAAGGCCGGCAAGCCGTGGCTGCACGCCACGCTGACGGTCAAGTCGAGCAAGATCACGAAGGACGCCGCCTCGGGCGAAACGCAGCGCCCGGGCCTGCCGGCCAGCGGGATGTTTTTGATCAACCCGCCCTACACGCTGAAGGCGCAACTGGCCGAGGCACTGCCCCAGCTGGCCGAGCGCCTGGCCCAGGACCGCAACGCCGCCTACTCGCTCGAGAGCGGCGGCTGAGGCAGGCCGCTCAGCGGCGCTTGCGCGGCGGCACGATCACCCGCTTGCGCGCGGGTGCCGGCGCGCGCACGCGCGAGGTCGGCGCCTCCGGCAACAGCGCGGGCTGCAGATCTTCCGCCGCCACGGCCTGGCCGCCGCAGCGCATGCCCTCGCGGTCGATGACCGACAGCGCCACCTGCTTGATGCCCATGCTCGTGAGACCGATGCGGTCGGCCGCGGCGCGGCTCAGGTCGATGATGCGGCCCGGCGTGAAGGGCCCGCGGTCGTTGACGCGCACCAGCACCTCGCTGCCGTTGACCAGGCTGCGCACGCACACGCGCGTGTTGAAGGGCAGCGTCTTGTGGGCCGCCGTCATGGCACCCATGTCGAAGCGCTCGCCGTTGGCGGTCTTGCGCTGGTGGAACTGGATGCCGTACCACGAGGCGCCGCCGCGCTCGAAGATCTCGCGCGGCTCATCGCCGGGTACGCCGTCGTCCAGCGATTCGCCGGTGCCCGACACCGCGAGGTCGTAGCGCACCGACGGCACGGCCGAGCGCGGGGCGGCACCGGGCGGCACGGCCAGGCCGCGTCCCAGCGGCTGCAGCCGCTTGCCGGACGCCGCCGGCGCGGCGGCGGTGTCCGCGTCTTTCTCCTGCGTGGCAGGCGGCATGGTGCACCCTGCGAGCACGCAGGAGACCGCGACGGCGACCGCGCGCAGCCCTCTCAATCCAGGCGCTCCAGGATCGCCAGCGTGGCCGCCGACTGGTTCATCGTGTAGAAGTGGATCGCGGGTGCGCCGCCCGCTTGCAGGCGCGCGCACAGGTCGGTCACCACGTCCAGGCCGAAGGCCTTGATGGAGGCCGTGTCGTCGCCGAAGCCCTGCAGGCGCAGGCGGATCCAGCGCGGAATCTCGGCGCCGCAGGCGTCCGAGAAACGCATGAGCTGCGTCGAGCTCGTGATGGGCATGATGCCCGGCACGATCGGCGTGTCGAGCCCCAGCTTGCGCGCGTCGTCGACGAAGCGGAAGTAGGCCTCGGGGCTGAAGAAATACTGCGTGATGGCCGAGTCGGCGCCGGCCTTCATCTTGGTCGCGAAGGCCTGCAGGTCGGCTTCGGGCGAGCGCGCCTGCGGATGCACTTCGGGGTAGCAGGCCACCTCGATGTGGAAGTCGCGGCCGGTCTCCTCGCGGATGAAGGCGACGAGGTCGCTCGCGTACTGGAACTCGCCGCCGATGCCGTAGCCGCTGGGCAGGTCGCCGCGCAGCGCGACGAGGCGCTTCACGCCCATGGCCTTCAGCTCGGCCAGCTGCTCGCGCACCGTGGCGCGCGTGGCGCCGATGCACGAGAAGTGGCTGGCGGCGTCCACGCCCTCGGCCAGGATCTCCTGCACCGCACCGAAGGTGCCCTGGTGCGTGGAGCCGCCCGCGCCGTAGGTGACGGAGCAGAACTGCGGCTTGCGCGCATACAGCTGCTGGCGCACGGCGCGCAGCTTGACCGCGCCTTCGGGCGTCTTGGTCGGGAAGAATTCGAAACTCAGCGGAAGGCGCACCTGCGTCTCCTTAGGAACCGTCGCCCGCCTTGGCAGCAGCACGAACGGCGTGAATGAAAAACTCGCGGTTGCCGTCGCCCCCGGCGATCGGGCTGTCGAACCAGCGCAGCACCTTCAGCTCGAGCGCCGCGCAGGCGTCGTGCAGGCGCTTCTCGACCACAGGGTACATCGCCTCGTCGCGCACGATGCCGCCCTTGCCGACCTGGCCGGGCTGCAGCTCGAACTGCGGCTTGACCAGCATCAGCAACTGGCCGTCGTCGGCCAGGAACTGCACCACGGCCGGCAGCACCAGCGTGAGCGAGATGAACGACAGGTCGCCGACGATGAGGTCGAAGCGCGGCTCGGCCGGGGCTTCGACAACTTCGAGCGCCTCACCAACCTCGTCGTCCTCGCCATCGTCCACCTGCAGATCGGCCGGCGACAACGCCCGCGCATTGACGCCTTCGATGGCGACCACGCGTTCGTCCTCGCGCATGCGCGCATGCAGCTGCCCATGGCCCACGTCGACGCCCACCACCTTGGCGGCGCCGTGCTGCAGCAGGCAATCGGTGAAGCCGCCGGTCGACTGGCCGACGTCCAGGCAGAGCTTGCCGGTCGGGTCCACGCCGCTGGTCTTCAGCGCACCTTCGAGCTTGAGGCCGCCGCGCGACACGTAGCGTGCCTCGGCGGCGTCGGCGAGCTCGAGCTCGGCCGACTCGGGCACTTCGTCCTTGTTCTTGGCGACGTTGCGCCACGCGTCGCTCGTGCCCGCGTCACGCCAGCGCATGCCGCCGGCGATGAGCCGCACGGCTTGCGAACGCGACGCGGCCAGGCCGCGCTCTACCAACAGTTGATCGGCGCGCACGCGGATCAATAGCGGTAGGTGTCCGGCTTGTAAGGGCCGTTCTTGTCCACGCCGATGTAGGCGGCTTGCGAGTCGGTCAGCTCGGTGAGCATGGCGCCGACCTTCTTCAGGTGCAGGCGCGCGACCTTCTCGTCCAGGTGCTTGGGCAGCACGTAGACCTTGCCGGCCTGGTAGGCGTCGGGCTTGGTGAACAGCTCGATCTGGGCGATGGTCTGGTTGGCGAACGACGACGACATCACGAAGCTCGGGTGGCCCGTGCCGCAGCCCAGGTTCACGAGGCGGCCCTTGGCCAGCAGGATGATCTTCTTGCCGTCCGGGAAGGTGATGTGGTCGACCTGGGGCTTGATCTCTTCCCACTCGTACTTCTCGATCGACGCGACGTCGATCTCGTTGTCGAAGTGGCCGATGTTGCAGACGATGGCCTGGTCCTTCATGGCGGCCATGTGCTCGTGGCGGATCACGTCGCGATTGCCGGTGGTGGTCACGAAGATGTCGGCCTTGTCGGCGGCGTACTCCATGGTCACGACCTTGTAGCCTTCCATCGCGGCCTGCAGGGCGTTGATCGGGTCGATTTCAGTCACCCACACTTGCGCCGACAGTGCACGCAGCGCCTGGGCCGAGCCCTTGCCCACGTCGCCGTAGCCGGCCACGCAGGCCACCTTGCCGGCGATCATCACGTCGGTGGCGCGCTTGATGCCGTCCACCAGCGATTCGCGGCAGCCGTACAGGTTGTCGAACTTGCTCTTGGTGACCGAGTCGTTCACGTTGATGGCGCGGAACAGCAGCGTGCCCTTGGCGCTCATCTCGTTCAGGCGGTGCACGCCGGTGGTCGTCTCTTCGGTCACGCCGATGATCTCGGCCGACTTGCGGGTGTACCAGGTGTCGTCCACGGCCAGCTTGGCCTTGATGGCGGCGTAAAGAATGCGTTCTTCTTCGCTGGTCGGGTTGGCGAGCACGCCCAGGTCTTTTTCAGCGCGCTGGCCCAGGTGCATGAGCAGCGTGGCGTCGCCGCCGTCGTCCAGGATCATGTTCGGGCCTTCGCCCTTCGAGCCCTTGGGACCGAAGTCGAAGATGGCGTGGGTGTAGTCCCAGTAGTCCTTCAGCGACTCGCCCTTGATGGCGAACACCGGCGTGCCGGCGGCGGCGATGGCGGCGGCGGCGTGGTCCTGCGTCGAGAAGATGTTGCACGAGGCCCAGCGCACTTCGGCGCCCAGGGCTTGCAGCGTCTCGATCAGCACGGCCGTCTGGATGGTCATGTGCAGCGAGCCCGTGATGCGCGCGCCCTTCAGGGCCTGGCCCTTCGAGAACTCTTCACGGATGGCCATCAGGCCGGGCATCTCGGTTTCGGCGATCTTGATTTCCTTGCGGCCCCAGGCGGCAAGGGACAGGTCGGCAATCGCCTGGTCGGCGGTCGAGACGGGGGTGGGCTTGAGTACAGCGCTCATGTGAACTCCAAAACTGGTTTGAAAGATGCCACTGCGTACGGGGAAGAAAGACTCACCGCGAGAACAGCGGGTGAGCGTGGTTGCGATGTGGTCCGAGCCTCACGCCTGACGGCGCTGCAACGCTCCTCGGAGCGCCGGATTGTAGTCGCGGCCGCCCGGCCCGCCAATCGACCGGGGCATCCCACATCACGGAAAGCGCGGGCGCCCGCCAGGCCGGGCCGTGCGGCGCGGGCCACCCCGGGAAACTCCGCAGGCAAATCCGCGCTTGGAGCGCCCTGGGCCGCGCCGGCCCGGCGTATCGTGGCGGCGGGCCCCGGCCGCCCGGCCGCTGCCTGCATCCACCCGTTCGATTGTTTTCATCACCCGACACAGGAGATTCCGCACCATGGCCACTGCCAAGAAAGCCGCCGCGAAAAAAACCACCGCCAGCAGCGCCGGCGCGAAGCAGGCGGCGCCGTCCGCCGCGGACATGCTCGATCCGATGAAGAACCTCAAGGGCATGGCCGAGCGCCTGCAGAACCTGAACCTGACCGGCGGCGCCGGCAAGCTGCTCGACAGCGGCCGCAAGGACTTGCAGGCGCTGATGCAGGCCAACGAGAAGTCCTACCAGGGCCTGCAGACCGTGGTGCAGCGACAGACCGAAATGATCAAGACGGCCATCGCCGAATGGCAGACCGCCGCCAAGGCGATGCCGGGCAAGGACCCGAAGGAAAACCTCGCCAAGCTCGACGAGCTGGGCCGCCAGTCGTTCCAGCGCGCGGTCGACGACATCAAGGAACTGGCCACCCTGGCCGCCAAGTCGCAGGCCGACGCCTTCGACGTGGTGCGCCAGCGCATCCAGGCCAACGTGGACGAGGTCACGAAGCTGCTGCAGCGCAAGTAACAAGAAGCAAAGAAAGGCCCGCATGACCGCCGTCGCGCCCCGCACCGAACGGCGCACCCGCGCCAACGGCATCGAACTGGCCTGGGACAGCTTCGGCGACCCCGAGGCGCCGCCGCTGTTGCTGGTCATGGGCCTCGGCGCCCAGATGGTCGCCTGGGACGACGCGTTCTGCGCCGCCCTGGCGCAGGCCGGCGGCCACCATGTGATCCGCTTCGACAACCGCGACATCGGCCACTCGACCCACCTGCCGCACGCCGGCGTGCCCGACATCCAGGCGCTGATGCTGCAGGCCATGGCGGGGCGGCCGCTGCAGGTGCCCTACACGTTGCGCGACATGGCCGATGACTGCGCCGGCCTGCTCGACGCGCTGGGCATCGCGCGCGCCCACGTCGTGGGCGCGTCGATGGGCGGCGCCATCGGGCAGGAGATGGCCATCCACCACCCGGGCCGGATGCGCTCGCTCACCAGCATCATGTCGAGCACCGGCGACCCGGCCCTGCCGCCGCCCACGCCCGAGGCGCTGGCGGTGCTGTTCGCGCCCGCGCCGACCAGCTTCGAGGCCTACCTGCCGCACCACGCCAAGCTGTGGCGCGTGCTGCGCGGGCCCGACGCCTTTCCGCTCGACGAGGCGCGCGACGCCGGGCGCGCGCAACTGGCCTTCCTGCGCGGCCTCAACCCGGGCGGCGTGGCGCGCCAGCTGGCGGCCGTGTTCGCGTCGGGCAACCGCAAGCCGGCGCTGCGCGCGGTGCAGGTGCCCACGCTGGTGATCCACGGCGACGTCGATCCGCTGGTGCCCGTGGCCTGCGGCATCGACGTGGCCGAGGCCATTCCCGGCGCGACGCTGTTGCGCATCCCGCGCATGGGCCACGCGCTGCCGATCGCGATGTGGCCGCAGATCATCGAGGCCATCGCCGCGCACACCGCACGGGCGGCGCGGCGCGACGATCACTGAAGAAAAAAGAGACACGACAACGAACCCAGACGGAGGTGTTTTCATGAGCCAGTTTCCGTCCCTCGATCCCATGGCCCTGTGGCGCGAGCTCACGGCCCAGTGGGAAAAAAGCACCAACGAATTCGCCAACGAAGCCATGGCCTCGGACCCGTTCCGCCAGGGCATGCACGGCGGCATGAACGCCTCGCTCACCGCGCAGAAGGCGGTGGGCGACCTGATGGCGCGTTACCTCACGCTGCTGAACCTGCCGACGCGCGGCGACCTGCAGGCGCTGGGCGAACAACTGCACCGCATCGACGACCACCTGGCGGGCATCCGCCGCGCGCTGGAAGGCGGGGCCGGCCCTGCCGCGCGGACCGCCGACGCGGCCACCGCGCCGCCCCGGCCGCGCCGCACCAAGCAGCCGCCCGCGGCGGCGGCAGCGCCTGCCCCGGCCGCCAAGACCGCCGCCGCAAAGAAACGCCCCGCCGGAAAGCGCCGCTCATGAGCGCGCCGCCCGACACCTTCCAGCTGCCCGACATCCGCGGCGAGATCGAGCGCACGATCCAGCGCAACATCAAGGGGTTGGACTTCCTGACCTCGACCGCGCCCGCCGTCGGCCTCACGCCCAAGGACGAGATCCACCGGCGCGGCACGCTGAGCCTGTACCACTACCGCCCGATGGTCGACGAGATCTACCGCGTGCCGGTGCTCATGGTGATGGCCACCACCAACCGCGCCTACATCTTCGACCTCGCGCCGGGCCAGAGCATGGTCGAGTACTTGCTGCTCAAGGGCTACGACGTCTATGTGATGGACTGGAACGCACCGCGCCCCGACGAGAAGCGCCTGCGCATCGAGGACTACGTGCTCGATTTCATTCCCGATTCGATCCGCCGCGTGCAGGAAGACTCGGGCGAGGAAGACGTGACCATCGCCGGCTACTGCATGGGCGGCGTGCTCTCTACGTTGTACGCGGCGCTGCACCCCGGCGGGCCGATGAAGAACCTCGCGCTCTTCACCACGCCGATCGACTTCAGCCGCATGAAGCTGTTCCACGCGTGGTCCGACCGGCGCTACTTCGACGTCGACCGCCTCATCGACACCGTGGGCAACGTGCCGCCCGAGATGCTGTTCGCCTCCTTCGACATGCTGCGCCCCGCCGGGCGCGGCGCCGGGCTGGTGCAGCTGTGGGACAACATGGCCAACGACGAGTTCGTCAAGTCGTACCGCATGTTCGACCGCTGGGGCGCCGAGATGCTGCCGCTGGCCGGCGAGTACTTCCGCCAGACGGTGAAGGAACTCATGTGGGACAACAAGCTGCACAAGGGCGAGCTGGTGCTCGGCGGGCGCCCCGTGCTGCTGAAGAACATCACCGTGCCGGTGCTGCACGCGCTGGCGCAGCACGACCACATCGTGCCCTACGAGGCGGGCCAGCCGCTGATCGCCGGCATCGGCTCCACCGACAAGGAAGAGGTGGTGCTCAAGGGCGGCCACGTGAGCCTGGCGGCCGGCACCAACGCCGTGCGTCGGCTGTGGCCCAAGCTCGACGAGTGGCTGGGCGTGCGCTCCACCTGACGAAGACAACCATCGAACACCCTCCCATGACCGCATCTTCTTCCCGCACCTACCCGCGCACCGTCGCCCACGCGGACGGCGACATCGCCCTGCGCCTGATGACCGGCGCCGACGCCCCCGCCGTCCTGGCCTTCGCGCAGGCGCTGCCGGCGCACGACCTGCTCTTTCTGCCGCGCGACATCACCGAGCCCAAGGTGATGGCCGCCTGGGTCCGCGCCATCGAGCGCGGCGACATCGACAGCGTGCTCGCCGTGCGCGACGGCGCCGTGCTGGGCTGCGCCGCCGTCATCCGCGACCCGCACTCGTGGTCGGGCCACGTGGCCGAACTGCGCGTGCTGGTGTCGCCCGCGCTGCGCGGCGGCGGCCTGGGCCAGCAGCTGGCGCAGGAGGGCTGCGCGCTGGCCTTCGCGCACGGGCAGGAAAAGATCGTCGCCCAGATGACCGTCGACCAGCGCGGCGCCATCGCCGTCTTCCAGGCCCTGGGCTTCCGGCCCGAGGCCCTGCTCACGCGCCACGTGAAGGACCGCGAGGGCAAGGCGCACGACCTCGTGGTGCTGAGCCAGGACGCGGCGCAGGTCGAGGCGCAGATGCGGGCGTACGGGGTGACGGAGGCGTTTTAGGCCTACAGCCCGGGGTTGGCGGGGCGGCCTCCTAAAATCGGGGGATTCCCCTGCAGATTGCCCACCTTGTCTTTTCTCGCCGAAACCCGCCGCCGTCGCACCTTCGCGATCATTTCCCACCCTGACGCCGGCAAGACCACGCTGACCGAAAAATTGCTGCTGTTCTCGGGCGCGATCCAGATCGCCGGCTCGGTGAAGGCGCGCAAGGCCTCGCGCCACGCCACCTCCGACTGGATGGAAATCGAGAAGCAGCGCGGCATCTCGGTGGCCTCGTCGGTGATGCAGATGGTGTACCGCGAGCACGTCATCAACCTGCTCGACACGCCCGGCCACAAGGACTTCTCGGAAGACACCTACCGCGTGCTCACGGCCGTCGACTCGGCGCTGATGGTGATCGACGCCGCCAACGGCGTGGAAGCGCAGACGCGCCGGCTGATCGAGGTCTGCCGCCAGCGCGACACGCCCATCATCACCTTCGTCAACAAGATGGACCGGGAAGTGCGCGAGCCGCTGGACATCCTGGACGAGGTGGAGCGCGAACTCGGCATGCCCTGCGTGCCCATGACCTGGCCCGTGGGCCAGGGCAAGAGCTTCCGCGGCATCATGAACCTGCGCACGCAGGCGATGACGGTGTTCGAGTCGGGCAGCGAGCGGCTGCCGCACGACTTCGAGACCATTCCGCTGAGCGAACGCGACACGCTCGTCAAGCGCTTCGGCGCCGACTTCGAGCACGCCATGGAAAGCATGGAACTGGCCACCGGCGCCTCACCCACCTGGGACCGCGAGGCCTTCCTGGCCGGCAAGCAGACGCCCGTGTTCTTCGGCTCCGGCGTGAACAACTTCGGCGTGATGGAAGTGCTCGACGCGCTGGTCGACCTGGCGCCCTCGCCGCAGTCGCGCACCAGCACCACGCTGGTCAACCGCCAGCCGGTGGTGAAAGAGATCCAGCCCGAAGACAAGGACTTCGCGGGCGTGGTCTTCAAGGTGCAGGCCAACATGGACGCCAACCACCGCGACCGCATCGCCTTCGTGCGCATGGCCTCGGGCAAGTACACGCCGGGCATGAAGCTGAAGGTGCAGCGCACCGCGAAGGAGCTGCGCCCCACCAGCGTCGTGACCTTCATGAGCCAGCGCCGCGAGGCGGTGGAAGAGGCCTACGCGGGCGACATCGTGGGCTTCACCACGCACGGCGGCGTGCAGCTGGGCGACACGATCACCGACGGCGCGAACCTGCAGTTCACCGGGCTGCCCTTCTTCGCGCCCGAGCTGTTCATGACCGTGATTTTGAAGAACCCGCTGCGCACCAAGCAGCTGCAGCAGGGCCTGGCCCAGCTGGGGGAAGAAGGCGCGATCCAGGTGTTCCGCCCCGAGGTCGGTGGCCCGATGCTCCTGGGCGCCGTCGGCCAGCTGCAATTCGAAGTGGTGCAGCACCGCCTGAAGGCCGAGTACGACGCCGACGTGCGCCTCGAAGGCTGCCAGTACACGGGCGCGCGCTGGATCACGGCCGACACCCCGGCCGAGCTGCGCGAGTTCGTCCACGCCTACCCGGTTCGCATGGCGAAAGATGCGGCCGACACGCTGGCCTTCCTGTGCACCTCGCCGTACGACGTGCGGCTGGCGCAGGAGCGTTTTCCGAAGATCCACTTCCATCCGCTGCGCGAGCACGCGGGCCTGGCGCTGCAGAGCGCCGGCTGATCGGCTAGCTGCCCGACGAGGTGTAGTGGCGCAGCCCGAGGCGCCACGCACCGAATGCCGCCGCGAGGAACACGAAGCCCGCGAGCGGCGACACCCACCCCACCCAGGCCGGCGCGCCCAGCGGATCGGGCTTGCCCAGGATCGCCAGCACCGGGTAGTACGCCACGCACGCCAGCGGCACGATGAAGGTCAGCACGCGGCGGAACCACTGCGCATAGAGCGCCAGCGGGTACTGCGCCGCCTGCACGCCGCCGTAGGTGAGCACGTTGGCGATCTCCAGGCTCTCGACGGTCCAGAACGACAGCGTGCCCTGCAGCACGAGGATGCCGAGGAACAGCGCGATGCCACCGGCCAGGGCGAACAGCGCGACGGCCACGGCGCTGGGCGTCCATGCGATGTCGGCCTGCACGGTCGCAAAGGCCAGCACGAGCAGGCCCTGCAGCAGACGGCCCAAGCGGCTGATGCGCACGTCGTGGCCCATGAGCTGCAGCGCAAGCGGGCGCGGGCGCAGCAGCAGCCGGTCGAAGGTGCCGGTGCGCAGGAACTCGGTGCCCAGCACGTCGAAGCCGCGGCCCAGCGCATCGGCAAGGGCGAACATGCAGTTCACGAGGCCGTAGAACAACGCGACTTCGCCGATGCCCCAGCCCTGCACCTCGCCGAAGCGATGGAACAGCGCCCAGACGGCGACGACCTCGATGCCTGTGCCGAGGAACTGGCCGAGGGTCAGCAGCAGTGCGGACGCGGGGTACCTGGCCTGGCCGCTGATGGAAGCGGCCATGAGGCGGAGGAAAAGGGGAAGTGCGCCCATCTTCAGTGGCCCTCGCCGCTGTTCAGGGCGCGTGCACAGGCCACCGGGTACTTCCCTCCGCGAATGTCCCCCGGGCTTCGCCCTCCTCCTTGATTTCGCTGCGGGAAGCACCCAGTGTCCTGCGCACACCGAGCGCGGTCGTGGTGCGGGTCGATCCACCGCTGTGCGGATTGCGTCATGCCACTCATTGCTCGTAGCAGATGTCGAGCCTGATCAATGCGCCGCGCGCATCGATGCGATCGGCGCGGAAATAGAAGCGGCCGCGGTAGCTGTCGAGGTGAAGGGGCACGGTGACCGGGTCGCCCCAGCTCGTCACCGAGAAGCCCTGCCCTTGCAGCCATCGCAGCAGGGCGTCCAGGCGCTGCGGGTCGGCGTCGACGCGGATGTCGGCGTCTGCGGGCGGCGTGCCCTGTGGGTCCTGCTGCCAGCGCGCGAAGCTGCCGAACAGCGTGAAGACGTGTCCTTCTTCGCGCATCGCATCGAGCAGCGCGGCCGTGGCCGGCAGGTCGATGCGCTCGCGCTGCTTGCGAAAAACCAGCGCGTGTTCGTGGCGCCGGTCGGTGCGGGCATCGGTGTCGTTGTCTGCCGCGTCGTGCGAATAAACCAGCACGCGCTCCTCCTCCATCGTGAAGAGCGAACCCAGGATGCGGGCGAGATCGAAGGCCAGCGGCAGCACGCGATCGCCGAGCCGCAGGTTCTCCACCATCGCGATGCAGGCACCGCCCTCGCGCAATCCGGCGCGCACGCGGTGGAAGACGTTGCGCAGGCCATCGAGGTGCTGCGCGTAGCTCGGGCTGTCGTAAAGCTGGGAGGTTGCCTGCGCACCGGTCCAGCGGCAACCGAAGTAGGGCACGTTCGTCAGGCACAGGTCGAAGGGCGGGAGCGCGGCGTCTTCGAGCGCATCGCACGAGGCGTGCAGGAGCGTCGTGCCGTGGGCGAGGCCGTGGCGCGCCAGCCGCTCGCGGATGAGGTCGATGCGGCCTGCATCGACTTCGCAGCCCAGGGCCCGTCGGTCCTCGAGGCGTGCCGCGAGCAGCGTCGTGCCGAAGCCGGCGAAGGGGTCGAACACCGTCTCGCCCGGTTGCGAGAACCGGCGCACGAAGGGCAGCATCTGCTCGAGCCATCCGCAATCGCGCCCGCCCATCGGGTCGCGCGCGCGCAGGTCGTCCGGCAGCCGGTAGCGCGGCGATTCATGGTCGAGCATCAGCCAGCTGTGACTGCTCATGGGCAGGCCTTCGCGGTGCGCGTGTCGAGCAGCACGTCGTGCCCCGGCTCCCAGCCGGCGCACAGCTGTCCGTCGGCAAAGTAGACGAGCTTGTAGACATCGCCGGTCGCGTGGCGCGCGTGCATGGCGCCGTAGTCGGCGCTTTCGAAGACGACCGTCAGGCCGCTGTCGGTGCGCAGGCGCAGGTTCCAGAAGTAGTAGCCCTCGGTGAGGCTTTCGAGGGTCCACCCGCGCGAGATGTCGGGGTCGTCGAGGCAGGCCGTCAGCAGCGCGTCCATCGAGACCCGCTGCGTGCGCAGATAGCGCGCGGTGGCGTTGTCGCGATAGCCGTCGTCGAGCCGCGAGAACTCCCGGAAGACGACGGTCCCGGCGCCGCATTGCCGTGCCCACGCGAGGTACGCGGCCACGTCGGTCGGCTGCGCGACGCCGCCGCGCTGGAGGATGCACACGAGCCGCAGCGCCACCGCATCGGCGAGCTGGCGCGCGGTGCGTTCGAACACGGCGGCATCGCCGATGGCCACCTCGGGCCGGAACCGCATGATGGCCTGGTTGACCGCGCCGTCGTGGTGGTGGCGGGACAGCTCCAGCCAGCTCATTTCGAAGCGTTGCAGCGCGCGCCGCAGCGCCTCGCCCTGCGGGCCGGCAAAGCCTGCGCCGTTGGTGTAGAGCACACGGTCCTCGACCACCGGGCCTTCGCTTTCGCCCGCGGCCAGCGTGTGCAGCAGCCGGAGCATCCAGTCGGCGTCGTCGCTCGTTTCCAGGCCCGAGAGCGACCACGACAGCGGCACGCCGCGCAGGGCCCGCAGCGCACGGGACAGGCCGTCGAAGTAGTCGGGCGCCGGACGCAGCCGGGACGCCGAGGTTCCGCCGTCGGTCTTGCGCAGGTTTTCCGAGCAGAAGCCGCAACGTGCCGAGCAAGGCTTCACGGAGGCGTATGGCGTGAACGTGAGGGGCTGCGCAAAGCGCCGCGCGACGCCGCCGATCGTGTGCGTGTGCCAGCGCGCGGCCTCGTTCGAAGGCGGCGTGCGAAGGGTCACCCCGCGCACGGAGCGGCGAAGGCGTTCGAAGAGCGGGGAACTCGCGCTGCGCGGCAGATCGGCCACGGCGATCTGGTCGATCGCGCAGGTCACGGCCCGCACGGCGAGGGGCGTCGGCGCATCGGCTTCAACGGGAATGACGGAGCGCATGGCAGGGGCGGGGTTGTCGCACCCGCCACCATACGACAGTGCTGCCTCCGAGGGCGGGAGTGGCTCCCTGCGCGCGCCCGTCACCCTAGCCACCTTGCACCTGCAGACTGCGCATCGTGCGCCCCATCGCCATCCGCCCGAACGCGACCAGCGCGACGCTCCAGAAGCACTGCAGCCCCAGCGCGCCCAGCGCATGCCAGCCGCTCAGGTGCCCGAAGTACAGCCGCGCCGGAATATCGAACAGCCCCGCCAGCGGCTGCACCAGCAGCGCGGTCTGCCAGGCGTCGGGCAGCAGTGCCAGCGGCAGCAGGTTGCCCGAGAACACGATGACCACGGGCGTCGCCACCGCCTGGATGCCGCGCTCGTTGAGCGCCGCCGTGGTCGCCACGTTGAGCAGCATCACCATCGCAGTCGAAAGCAAGAGGCCCAGCCCCACCGACAGCAGGAACGCCGCGCCGGCCACCGCGTTCGCGGGCAATTGCCAGGCCCAGTCGCCCAGCCCCACCAGCGGCAATGCGACCGCGGCGAAGGCCGCCATCAGTGCCACGCGCGGCAGCAGGCGCGCCGCGATCCAGCCTGCGGTGCGCGCGAACCACAGCGCGTAGGCGTCCACCGGGCGCAGGCGGTCGTAGGCCACCGCGCCGGTGCGCGCGGCCTGCGCCACCTCCGGGTCGCCGAGCCAGGGCATGAGCACCAGCAGGCCCTGCGCGAGCCAGGTGTAGGTGATGGCCTGGGCCAGCGACATCGACGAGGCCGCGCCCGCGATGGCGCTGCCGCTGTAGAACGCGGCGAACACCATCACCTTGATGCCGCCCCACCAGCACTGCGTGGCAAAGCCCGCGAGCGCCGCGGTGCGGTACTGCAGCATCTGCAGGAAACGTGAGACGAACGCCGCGACATACGGCCGGGCGAGGTCGCGCGGGCCCATGGCCGGCCTCACGCCTCGGCCGCTCCGTGCATGGCGTAGAAGCGCGCGATCACGGCTTCGATCGCGAGGCCTTCGAGGCGGATGTCTTCCACGGCGTGCGCGCCGGCGATGCGGGCGATGAGCGCGGGCGCGGGGGTCTGCTTGGGATCGAAGTCGAGCACCAGCGTCTGGCCGTCGCGCGAATGCACGGTGGCGCCGTCGACCTGCGCAGGCAGCGTGGCGTCTTGCGCAAAGTCGACCACCAGCCGGCGCTCGGCCATCACCTGCGCGCGCAATGCCTCGACGGGGCTGTCGGCCAGCACGCGGCCGTGGCCGATGACGATCACGCGCTGGGCCAGGGCCTCGATGTCGTGCATGTCGTGCGTGGTCAGCAGCACGGTGGTGCCGCGCTCGCGGTTGGCGCGGCGCACGAAGTCGCGCACGGCGAGCTTCGAAGGCGCGTCGAGGCCGATGGTCGGCTCGTCGAGGAACAGGATGTCGGGCTCGTGCAGCAGCGCCGCCGCGATCTCCGCGCGCATGCGCTGGCCCAGCGAGAGCTGGCGCACCGGCTGGTCGAGCACACGCTCCAGGTGCAGCAGCGCGACCAGCTCGTCGCGTGTGCGGCGGTAGCGCTGCGGGTCGACGCGGTAGATGTCACGCAGCAGGTCGAAGCCGTCGCCCACGGGCAGGTCCCACCACAGTTGCGTGCGCTGGCCGAAGACCACGCCGATGCGCGCCACGTGCCGTTCGCGGTCGGCAAAGGGGTCGCGGCCGTCGACTTCCACGCGCCCGCCGTCGGGCCGCAGGATGCCCGAGAGGATCTTGATGGTGGTCGACTTGCCCGCGCCGTTCGGCCCGATGAAGCCCAGCAGCTCGCCGCGCTCCAGCGCGAACGACACACCCGACAGCGCCTCCACCGTGCGGTGGCGGCGCTGCAGCAGGCCGCGCAACGCGCCGCGCAGGCCGGGGTCGCGCTCGGACACACGGTAGGTCTTGCGCAGGTGGTCGACGAGGATGTGAGGCATGGTGGAAGGTGCCACGCCGGCCCGAAAGCGCGGCGGGGGCGGGATGCTACACGAAAGCGCCGGTACGATCACAGGCCCTTTCGAGAATCCTGTCCATGTCTTCGCCTCCCCTGCCCGCCTCGCCCCACCACCTGCTGCCGCTCGCGCGCTGGCCCGCCGACGCGCGCGCGGCGCTGGTCGGCGTGTTCACCGACATCGATGACACGCTCACCACCGACGGCGCGATCACGCCCGATGCTTTGAAGGCGCTGGCCGACCTGAAGGCCGCCGGCCTGGCGGTGGTTGCCATCACCGGCCGGCCCGTGGGCTGGAGCCTGCCCTTCGTGAACAGCTGGCCGGTCGACGCCATCGTGGCCGAGAACGGCGCGGTGGCGCTGCGCCCGGCGGCCGATGGCGGCGTCGAGAAGCGCTACCAGCAGGACGCCGCCACGCGCGCCGCCAACTTCGCGCGCATGCAGGCCGTGCTGGCGCGCATCGAGCGCGAGATTCCGGGCGCCGGCCGCGCCACCGACTCGCCGGGGCGCGAGACCGACATCGCCATCGACCACAGCGAGTTCGTGACGCTCGACGACGACACCATCGCGCGCGTCGTCGCGCTGATGCGCAGCGAAGGCATGCACGCCACCGTGAGCAGCATCCACATCAACGGCTGGTACGGCGACAACGACAAGCTCGAAGGCGCGCGCTGGATCGTGCGCGAGCTCTGGGGCCGCACGCTCGACGACGAGATGGACCGCTGGGCCTACGTGGGCGATTCCACCAACGACCAGCTGATGTTCCGCAGCTTCGCGCACAGCATCGGCGTGGCGAACGTCGCGCGCTTCGTGCCGCAGCTGGAGCACCTGCCGCGCTACGTGACGCAGGGCGAGCGCGGTGCGGGGTTCGCGCAGGCCGCGCACGCGGTGCTGTCGGCGCGCTGAGCCAAGCGCGCCACGCGGGCGCCGCGCACGAAAAAAAGGCCCGCGCAGGGCGGGCCGAATGGACCGGTTGAACGACCCTTGGAGAAACTTGCAGGGGTGAGGGTCGCGCGATGCGCGACCCTTCAGGACATCAGAACGTGTGGCGGATGCCGAACTCGTAGCCCATCGAGCTCTTGGCCTGCAGCGCGGTGCGGTTGAACGTGGTGGCGTACGACGGTCCTGCACCCACCGTGAGCGCCGCGCCGTTCTTGTTGCTGACGCGCGCGACCGTGCCGTACAGCGCGGTGCGCTTGGACAGGTTGTGCACGTAGCCCAGCGCGAGCTTGTTGGCCTTCGGATCGGCATTGTTCACGCCGAACACGGGCACGCGGTTGAAGTCGTACTTGACCTGCGAATACGACGCGCGGATCACGCCCGGGCCGACCGGCACGGTCACGCCCAGCAGGTAGCCGGTGAGGTCCACGTCCTGGCCGGGCGTGAAGATGTTCAGCGCGTTGCGCTCGTCCTTCGAACGCGAGATTTCGCCGAACAGCTTGGCCACGCCGAAGTCGTAGGTCGCGCCGAGGTTGAAGGTCTTGACCTTGCCCGGGCGTGCCACGGCGGCGGCGCCGCTGCCGGTCGTGAAGCTGGTGTCGTTCTGTGCGTAGCTGGCAGCGATGTCGAACGGGCCCGTCGTGTAGCCCAGGCGACCGCCGATGTGGCGGCCGGTGTTGGTGCTGGCGGCGGTGTCGGGCGACAGGCGCGTCTGCTCGGCCAGGCCGTAAGCCACGTTGCCGTAGAAGCCACCCAGGCGCGGCAGGAAGTACTGCACCATGTTGCTGGCGCGCTTGTAGGTGCCGTTGCTGCCGTAGCCGCTGCCCGGCACGCTGGCTTCGTTGGCGTCGATGATCAGCGAGCCGCCGATGCCGGTGTCGCCGAACGGGTCGAACTGTTCTTCGTTCATCACCGTCGCGGTCTTGTCGCGGCCCAGGCGCAGTTCGCCGAAGCTGCCTGCCAGGCTCACCGTCGAACGGCGGGTGAAGTTCGAGACGCCGGTGGCGCCGTCGTCATTGGTGATCGGGGCTTCGAGCCAGAAGCTGGCCGACAGGCCGCCGCCCAGGTCTTCCACGCCGCGGAAACCGAGGCGGCTCGAGCTCAGGCCCGAATTCGCCAGCTCGCTGCGGCTGGCCTTCACGCTGTAGGCGGGACCGAAGGGGGTGGTCGAAACGCTCTTGTTCGCTACGTTGCGGTAGGCGGCATCGACCACGCCGAACAGGGTCACGGTCGATTGCGCCGACGCGGCGCCGCAGGCTGCGATGGCAGCCAGAACAAGCAGGGATTTTTTCATTGGTGTCACTCCAGGAGGGGGATGCCGCTGCGCCGAGAACGGGCGCGACTTTGGGACGTCCGGGCCTTGTTGCCGCGAGACTGGGTCCGAGTTTTCCTTCACTGGAAGACAAAGGGATTACATAGGGTTAACGCCTAGATTACGGAGGGATATAGGGGGTGAGTTCAGGACAACGGTCGCGGATCGGGGTAGGCGCCGCGCACGCCTCCCCTTTTCCGGCGGGCGCTTACTTCTCTTTCGCCAACCCCAGCTTGTCGATGATCACCTTCTCGCGCACCACCGTGTCCTGCGCGAACTTGGTGTACGTGGCCGAGCTCATGTAGTTGGGCAGCATGTCGTAGCGGCCGAGCGAGGCGACGTAGCTGGGCTCTTCCATCGCCTGCTTGAAGGCGTCGTGCAGCTTCTTCACGACCTCGGGCGGGGTGCCCTTGGGGGCGCCGATGCCGAAGGGCGAGTTCTGCACCACGTCGTAGCCCAGCTCCTTCAGCGTGGGCGCGTCGGGGAACTTGGCCAGGCGCTTCTCGCCCCAGGTGTTGAGCACGCGCAGCTTGCCGGCCTCGACCTGCGGCGCGAAGCCGGTGCTGTCGGCCGCCGCCATGAGCTGGCCGCTGACCACGGCCAGCATCAGGTCGGCGCTGCCCTTGTAGGGCACGTGCTGCAGCGTGATGCCGGCCTTCTGCGCCACGATCTCGGTCGTGAGGTGCGGGCTGGTCAGGTTGCCGGTCGAGCCGTAGGTGAGCTTGCCGGGGTTGGCCTTGGCGTAGGCGACGAAGTCGGCCCAGGTCTTGAAGGGGCTGTCGGCCGGCACGACGATGCCGAAGGCATAGCCGGTGACGTTCAGCACGTAGCTGATGTCCTTGAGCGGGTCCCAGTTGATCTTGGTGGTGTAGCCCAGGCGGAACACGCCCAGCGGAATCTGCGCGACGGTGTAGCCGTCGGGCTGCGCGGTCTGCAGCGCCTGCGCGGGCAGCGTGCCGCCGGCGCCGGGCTTGTTGTCGATGATCACGGGCTGGCCCAGGATCTTGCTGGCGTTGTCGGCCAGCTGGCGCATGGTGATGTCGGTCGGGCCGCCCGCGGGAAAGGCGATCACGAGCTTGATGGGCTTCGCGGGAAAGGCCTGTGCAAGCACCGCCAGCGGCGCAGCGAGGCCGCAGGCGGCCAGCGTGGCGGCACGGAGAAGGGAACGGCGAAACATGACGGAAGGCTCCTGAAGCGTGGATCGAGCCGCGCATTGGGCCCTGCCCCGTCCGGTGCAGCAATCGGGGCTCACCCGACTGCTGTCGCCGAAGCAACTCCGCCTTCAGCCCGCGGCTTGCGCGAAGCCTTCGAGAACGTTGACCGCGTTCACACCCACCTCGGCCACCGCATAGCCGCCCTCGAACACGAACACCGTCGGCAGGCCGGCGCGCGCGAGGTCTTCGCCCATGCGCAGGTAGTCGTCGCTCTTCAGCTTGAAGCCCGAGATCGGGTCGCCCTCGAAGGTGTCGACGCCCAGCGAGACCACGAGCGCGCCGGCCTTGACCTTCGCGATGCCGTCGAGCGCTGTGCGCAGCGCCGTGCGCCAGGCCGTGAAGTCGGTGCCGCGCGGCAGCGGCAGGTTGTGGTTGAAGCCCTCGCCCGCGCCCGCGCCGCGCTCGTCGGCATGGCCCAGGTAGTACGGGTAGTCGGTCAGCGGGTCGCCGTGCAAGCTGGCGAAGTGCACGTCGCTGCGTTCGTAGAAGATGGCCTGCGTGCCGTTGCCGTGGTGGTAGTCGACATCGAGCACGGCCACGCGTTCGACGCCCGCATCGCGCAGCGCCTGCGCGGCGACGGCGGCGTTGTTGACGAAGCAGTAGCCGCCGAAGAAGTCGGCGCCCGCGTGGTGGCCGGGCGGGCGCGTGAGCGCGAAGGCGCTGCGCTGGCCGCCGATGACGCGCTGCGTCGCCGTCCACGCGCAGGCGGCGCCGTGGCGCGCAGCGGCCCAGCTGCCCGCCATCAGCGGCGTGCCGGCGTCGAACGAAAAAAGGCCCAGGCGCGCGGGAAAGCTCTTCGGCAGCACGTCGGTGCGCATGCCGCGCGTGGGCCAGTACGAGGGCAGCGCGTCGCGCGTGGCGTTGGCGGCGTCGAGCGCCACCCATTCGTCCCAGGCATGGGCGATGAAGTCGAGGTAACGCGGTGCGTGCACCTTCGCCAGCAGCGCCTCATCGAATGCATCGGGCGCCTGCAGCGGGCCGAGGCCGCGCCGCTCGAGCTCGTGCCTCACATGGTCGACGCGGGCGGGCACCTCGAAGCAGGGCACCAGCTCGCCCCGGAACATTTCGACTTTGCCTTGGTGCAGGGCGTGCTGGTCGTTGTAGATGGTGAGCATGAAGCGGCGAAGGGCGTGACGACAGGGCCTGCCATCATGCCGCACGCCGCAGCACCGCCCGGCGCCGCCCCGAGGCGGTGAGACCGAACAGGTCCTTCGGATCGTCGAGCTCGGGCACCAGCGCGATCTGCCGGCCCACGCCACGCTCCAGCGCCAGCTGCTGAATGCAGCGCAGCGCCGTGTAGTCCTCCAGCGCGAAGCCGACCGAGTCGAACACCGTCACCTGCTCCGGCCGCTCGCGGCCCGGCACTTCGCCCAGCAGCACGCGCCACAGCTCGTGCACCGGGAAGTCGGGCGCCAGCTGCTGGATCTCGCCCTCGATGCGGGTCTGCGGCTCGTACTCGACGAACACGCGTGCGCCGCGCAGCACGTCGGGGTGCAGCTCGGTCTTGCCGGGCGAATCGCCGCCCACGGCGTTGATGTGCATGCCGGGCTCGATCATGTCGGGCGTGAGCACGGTGGCGTGGCCCTGGTAGGCGGTGATGGTGGTCACGATGTCGGCGCCGCGCACCGCCTCGGCGGTGGAGTCGGCGCGCACGATCTCCATCGGCGTGCAGGCCGCGAGGTGGCGCACCAGCTTGTCGGTGGCGCGCGGGTCGATGTCGAACACGCGCACCTGCTCGATGCCCAGCAGCGCATGGAAAGCCAGCGCCTGGAACTCGCTCTGCGAACCGTTGCCGATGAGCGCCAGGCTGCGCGCGTCGGGCCGCGCCAGCGCCTTGGCGGCCATGGCCGAAGTGGCGGCCGTGCGCAGCGCGGTGGTGAGCGTGAGTTCGGACAGCAGCACGGGGTAGCCCGTGTCGACCTCGGCCAGCACGCCGAAGGCCATGACCGTGGGCAGGCCGACCTGCGTGTTGTGCGGGTGGCCGTTGACGTACTTGAAGGCGTAGGCGCCGTCGTCGGCCACGGGCATGAGCTCGATCACGCCCAGGTGCGAATGGCTGGCCACCCGCGCCTTCTTGTCGAACTCGCGCCATCGCAGGAAGTCGTCGCGCAGCGCGTCGGCCAGCGTGACGAGGAATTCCGGGACGCCGGTCTCATCCACCAGGCGAACCAGGCTGTGAACATCGATGAAGCGGGTCATGGCGCGGCTCCTTGCGTAGCCCCCGGCACGGCGCTTCATCCGTTCACACGGTCTCCACCATGGCTGATTCAGGATGCGCCTGCGCCAAGGGTTGAGGCCATTGTGCGCCTGTGCGCGTCAACGTGCCAACACGGCCTTTAGAGCTACGCCAGTGTGCGTACCCAATCGCACCACCTCCTCCGGCGGCGCCGCCGCCACGATGCGTCCGCCGGCGTTGCCGCCCTCGGGCCCGAGGTCGAGGATCCAGTCGGCTTCGGCGATCAGGTCGAGGTCGTGCTCGATCACCACCACGCTGTGGCCGCCGTTCACCAGCCGGTGCAGCACGTGGATCAGCTTCTCGACGTCGGCCATGTGCAGGCCCACGGTCGGCTCGTCGAGCACGTACAGTGTGTGCGGCGCCTTCTGGCCGCGGCGCGTGATGTCGTCGCGCACCTTGCTCAGCTCGGTCACCAGCTTGATACGCTGCGCCTCGCCGCCCGACAGCGTGGGTGACGGCTGCCCCAGCGTGAGGTAGCCCAGGCCCACGTCCTTCAGCAGTTGCAGCGGGTGCGCGATGTTGGGCATGCTGGCGAAGAACTCCACCGCCTCGTCGACCTCCATCTTCAGCACGTCGCCGATGCTCTTGCCGCGCCAGCTCACGGCCAGCGTCTCGGGGTTGAAGCGCGCGCCGTGGCAGACCTCGCAGGGCACCTTCACGTCGGGCAGGAAGCTCATCTCGATGGTGCGCACGCCCGCGCCTTCGCAGCCCGGGCAGCGGCCTTCGCCGGTGTTGAAGCTGAAGCGCGCCGGGCCGTAGCCGCGCGCCTTGGCTTCGAGCGTGTCGGCGAAGAGCTTGCGGATGGTGTCCCAGAAACCGATGTAGGTGGCGGGGCAGCTGCGCGGCGTCTTGCCGATGGGCGTCTGGTCGACCTCGAGCACGCGGTCGATGACCTCGTAGCCGTCGACGCCGCGGCAGCCGACCCAGGCCGGGCGCTTGCCCGCGGCATCGGCGTCGCGGCCGGCCTTGGTCATGCGCTGCACCACGATGCCCTGCACGCTGGCCAGCAGCACGTCGCGCGCGAGCGTCGACTTGCCCGATCCGCTCACGCCCGTGACCACCACGAGGCGGTGCAGCGGCAGCGTGGCGGTCACGTCCTGCAGGTTGTGCAGGTCGGCGCCGTGCACGGTGAGCCAGTTGCCGCTGTCTTCCGCCTTCGGGTCGGGCGAGGGAATGAGGCGGCGCGCCTGCAGCGGGTGCTTGATGGCATCGCGCAGGTAGCGGCCGGTCTGCGAATCGCCGGCCTTCTGGATGTCGGCCACCGTGCCTTCGGCCACGAGGCGCCCGCCGCGCTTGCCGGCACTGGGGCCGATGTCGATGATGTGGTCGGCGCGGCGGATGGTGTCTTCGTCGTGCTCCACCACCACCAGCGTGTTGCCCTTCTCGCCGAGCTTGTGCAGCGCGTTCAGCAGGATCTGGTTGTCGCGTGCATGCAGGCCGATGGTCGGCTCGTCGAGCACGTAGCACACGCCCTGCAGGTTGCTGCCCAGCTGCGCCGCCAGGCGGATGCGTTGCGCCTCGCCGCCCGAGAGCGTGGGCGCGCCACGGTCGAGCGTCAGATACCCCAGGCCCACCTCTTCGAGGAATTCGAGGCGGCTCTTGATCTCGGGCACGAGGTCGCGCGCGATCTCGGCTTCGCGGCCGGTGAGCACCAGCCCTTCGAACCACTGGCGCACCTCGGTCACGCTCATGCGCGCCAGCTGCGTGATGCCGATGCCGCCCGAGCCGTCGGCCGCGGTGCCGAAGCCCACGGCGCGCGCGGTGGCGTTCAGGCGCGTGCCTTCGCAGGTCGGGCAGGCCACGTCGGCGAGGTCTTCGACCTCGGGCTCGGCAAAGGTCTGTTCACGGCCCTTGCTGTCGTCGTCGCGGATCGAATCGTCGAAGACCTTGCGCTGGTCCTTGCTGAGCTTCACGCCCGTGCCCACGCAGTCGGGGCACCAGCCGTGCTTGCTGTTGTAGCTGAACAGGCGCGGGTCGAGCTCGGCGTAGCTGGTGCTGCACACCGGACAGGCGCGCAGCGTGGAGAACACCTGCACGCGGCCGATGCCCACGGCGGACACGCCGGCCATCATGGCGGCGCGCAGGCCGTCGAGCTCGCTCAGCACATGGACCACGCCCTTGCCGTGCTCGAGCGCCTTGGTGAGCGCCGCGCGCAGTTCGTTCTCCTGCGAGGGCAGCACGTCGAGGCTGGCGACGGGCAGCTCGATGCTGTGTTCCTTGAAGCGGTCGATGCGCGGAAAGCCCGTGGTCGGCAGGAAGTCGCCGTCCACGCGCAGGTGCGTGAAGCCGCGCGGGCGCGCCCAGTCGGCCAGCTCGGTGTACACGCCCTTGCGGTTGCTCACCAGCGGCGCGAGCAGGCCGATGTGCTGGCCCTTGAAGTTGCGCATGAGCTGCGCGGCGATGCTGTCGGGCGTCTGCGGCTGCACGGCCGCGCCGTCGTGCACGCAGTGCTGGATGCCCAGCTTCACGTACAACAGGCGCAGGAAGTGCCACACCTCGGTGGTGGTGCCCACCGTGCTCTTGCGGCCGCCGCGCGACAGGCGCTGCTCGATGGCCACGGTCGGCGGAATGCCGTACACCGCGTCCACCTCGGGCCGGCCCGCGGGCTGCACGATGCTGCGCGCGTAGGCGTTGAGCGATTCGAGATACCGGCGCTGGCCTTCGTTGAAAAGAATGTCGAACGCGAGCGTCGACTTGCCCGAGCCGCTCACGCCCGTCACCACGCTGAACTTGCCGCGCGGAATGTCCACGCTGAGATTCTTCAGGTTGTGCTCGCGCGCGTTGACGATCTCGATGGCGTTGCCGCCGGGCGCCGTCTTGGCGTTGGCGATGTAGCGCCGCGCGGCGCGCTCGGCCACCTTGTAGGCGCCCGGTCCGACGGCGAGTTCGTAGTCGGCCAGCGCCGCGCCGGTGAGCGAGGCGCGGTTCTCGCGCAGCTGCTCGGGCGTGCCTTCGGCCACCACCTGGCCGCCGCCCTCGCCGCCTTCGGGGCCGAGGTCGATCAGCCAGTCGCTGGCGCGGATCACGTCCAGGTTGTGCTCGATGACGATGAGCGAATGGCCCGCGTCGAGCAGCTTGCGCAGCGCGCGCATCAGACGCGCGATGTCGTCGAAGTGCAGGCCCGTGGTCGGCTCGTCGAACAAAAACAGCGTGCCCTTGCGCGCCACCATCTGGCGGCTCGCGGTCGCGCTCTTGGCCGCCTCGGCCAGGAAGCCCGCGAGCTTCAGGCGTTGTGCCTCGCCGCCCGAGAGCGTGGGCACGGGCTGGCCGAGCTTCACGTAGTCCAGGCCCACGTCGACGATGGGCTGCAGCACGCGCAGCACGTCGCGGTCGGTGTCGAACAGCGCCGCGGCCTCGGCCACGGTGAGCTCCAGGATGTCGGCCACGTTGTAGCCGCGGCCCTTGCGCTCGATCTTCACTTCGAGGATCTCGGGCCGGTAGCGCTTGCCGTCGCAGTCGGGGCAGCGCAGGTACACGTCGGACAGGAACTGCATCTCGACGTGCTCGAAGCCCGAACCGCCGCAGGTCGGGCAACGCCCGTCGCCGGAATTGAAGCTGAACTTGCTCGCGGTGTAGCCGCGCTGGCGCGACAGCGCCGCGGTGGCGAAGATTTCGCGGATGGCGTCCCACGCGCCCACGTAGCTCGCGGGGTTGGAGCGCGCGGTCTTGCCGATGGGCGACTGGTCGACGAAGACCACGTCGCCCAGGTGATCGGCGCCGAGCATGCGGTCGTGCGCGCCCGGCGTCTCGGTGGCCTTGCCGAAATGGCGCATGAGCGCGGGCGCCAGCACGTCCTGGATGAGCGTGGACTTGCCCGAGCCGCTCACACCGGTCACGCACACGAGGCGCGCGAGCGGAAAGTCGACCGTGATGTTCTTCAGGTTGTGCTCGCGCACGCCTTCGAGGATGAGCCGGTGCGTGTTCTCGCTCACGAGCCGCTTGAAGCCCATGCCGATCTTCTTGCGTCCGCCCAGGTACTGGCCGGTGAGCGTGTCGGCGTCGCGCAGCTGGTCGGTGCCGCCATCGAACACGATCTGCCCGCCGCGCGCGCCGGGGCCGGGGCCCATGTCGATCACGCGGTCGGCCGCGAGCATCACGGCCGGGTCGTGCTCGACCACCACCAGCGTGTTGCCGGCATCGCGCAGGCGCAGCATGGCCTCGGTGATGCGGTTCATGTCGCGCGGATGCAGGCCGATGCTGGGCTCGTCGAGCACGAACAGCGTGTTCACCAGCGAGGTGCCCAGCGCCGTCGTGAGGTTGATGCGCTGCACCTCGCCGCCGCTGAGCGTGCGGCTCTGGCGGTCGAGCGTGAGGTAGCCGATGCCCACGTCGTGCAGGTAGCGCAGGCGCGTGGTGATCTCTTCGAACAGCAGCTTCAGCGCTTGGGCTTCCCCTTCGCTCGCGGGGCTGCCGTTGCCGTGGTGCTCCACGCGATCGAAGAACTTGCGCAGCCGCTCGATGGGCAGCAGCATCAGGTCGTGCAGGCACAGGCCGGGCAGCGCCTCGAGCTGCGCGCGGCTCCACTTCGCGCCGGTGGGCAGGAAGCGCTTTTCAGGCGGCAGCACGGCGTCGGCGTCGTCCTTGCTGCCGATGCGCCACAGCAGCGGATCGAGCTTCAGGCGCGCGCCGCTGCACACGGGGCACGGCGTGTAGCTGCGGTACTTCGACAAGAGCACGCGGATGTGCATCTTGTAGGCCTTGCTCTCCAGGTAGCCGAAGAAGCGGCGCACGCCGTACCACTGCTTGTTCCAGTTGCCGTCCTTGTAGTTGGGCGTGCCCTCGATCACCCAGTGCTTCTGCTCCTCGGTGAGCTTGTTCCACGGCGTGTCGCGCGGAATGCCGGCGGCCTCGGCGTGGCGCATGAGGTCGTCCTGCGCCTCTTTCCACGCGGGCGTCTGGATGGTCTTGATGGCGCCGGCGCGCAGCGTGAGCTTGTCGTTCGGGATCACGAGCCCCAGGTCGACGCCGATCACACGGCCGAAGCCGCGGCAGGTGTCGCAGGCGCCCACCGCCGAGTTGAACGAGAACATCGACGGGATGGGGTCGGTGTAGCGGATGTCGCTTTCGGGGCAATGCAGGCCGGTGGAGAACTTCCAGACGTCGGTCGGTGCGTTTTCTTCGGCGCCCGTCGCATGCACGGTGACGCGCCCGCTGCCGCGCTTGAGCGCCACCTCGATCGCCTCGACCACGCGCGCGCGCTCCGCGCTCGAGATGCGGAAGCGGTCGGCCACCACGTCGAGCACCTTGCGCGGGCCGGTGGGCGTGGCCACCTCGCGCTCGGCCTGCACGCGCGTGAAGCCGCTGGCCGACAGCCACTGCGTCACTTCGTCCGCCGTGGTGCCGGCCGGCAGCTCGACCGAGAAGGTGATGACGATGCGCGGGTCGCCCGCGGCCGCCGCGCGCTCGGCGATCTGCGCATAGATGCTGTCGGGCGAGTCGTGACGCACCGGCAGCGCGGTCTCGCGGTCGAACAGCTGGGCCGCGCGCGCGTAGAGCAGCTTCAGGTGGTCGTTCAGCTCGGTCATCGTGCCGACCGTGGAGCGCGAGGAGCGCACCGGGTTGGTCTGGTCGATGGCGATGGCGGGCGGCACGCCCTCCACCTTGTCGACGGCGGGCTTGTCCATGCGGTCCAGGAACTGGCGCGCGTAGGCGGAAAAGGTCTCCACGTAGCGGCGCTGGCCTTCGGCGTAGAGGGTGTCGAACACGAGGCTCGACTTGCCCGAGCCGCTGGGCCCGGTGACCACGGTCATCTCGCCGGTGCGGATGTCGAGGTCGAGGTTCTGGAGGTTGTGCTGGCGCGCGCCGCGAATCCGGATGGAGCCCTGTGTCATGAGTGCCTTGGGGGGTGGGGCAAACATTCTAGGGAGTGCTTCGTGACGCTTCGGCCCACGCCGGCGCATGGGCGGCGCCCGCGCAGGGGTTTGTCTGGATGCGTCCAAAGACACTTTATGAAACAAATGCGACATTTGTTTTCACAATTGTTCAGCGAGTCTCCCGAAGGCTCCGAAAGGCTTTCATGACGAAGAAGAAAGTGGCAGGTTCACGGCACGCGCTCGGCGTGGCCGCCCTGCTGGCGCTGTACGCGATGGGCGCCTCGGCCCAGATCGTGATCGGCCAGACCGCGGGCATGACCGGCTCGGTAGCCGCCAGCGTGAACGAGACCATCGGCGGCGCGCAGCTGGTGATCGACGCGGCCAATGCCCAGGGCGGCATCCACGGCGAGAAGATCGAGGTCATCCGCATGGACGACGCCTTCGACGTCAAGCGCGCGGGCGATAACGCGCGCGTGCTGATCGAGGACAAGAAGGTGCTCGCGCTCTTCATGAGCCGCGGCACGCCGCACTCGCAGGCCATCATCCCGTACCTGGACAAGAACGAGGTGGCGCTCATCGGCCCCTCGACCGGCGCGATGGTGCTGCACAAGCCGCTGCAAAAGCATGTGTTCAACGTGCGCGCCACCTACCAGCGCGAAGCCGAGAAGGCGGTGCAGCACCTGCTGACCATCGGCCTGACGCGCATCGCCGTGGTCCACGTGACCGACTCGTTCGGCGCCGACGCGCTGCAGGGCGCGATGAACGGCTTCACCAAGGGCAAGGCCCAGCCGATCGCGACCGTGCCGGCCGACCGCGAGAAGCCCGACTACAAGACCATCGTGCCCGCCATCATGAAGGCCGACGCGCAGGCGGTGGTGTGGATCGGCTCGGGCGTGGCGGTGGTCGACGGCATCAAGGCGCTGCGCGCCGCAGGCTCGGCGGCGCAGGTGGTCACGCTGTCGAACAACGCCTCGTCGGGCTTCATCAAGCAGCTGGGCGACGCCAGCCGCGGCGTGATCGTGACGCAGGTGTTCCCCAGCGAACGCTCGATGGGCCAGCCGATGGTGAAGGAGGCGCTGACGCTCGCCCGCGCCAAGGGCCAGGGCGAGCTGTCACCGGCTGCGCTCGAAGGCTTCGCCTCGGCCAAGGTGCTGGTGGAGGCATTGCGCCGCGCGGGCCCCAAGCCCACGCGCGCCAAGGTGCTCGCGGCGCTCGAAAGCCTCAAGGGCTACGACCTGGGCGGCGGGCTCGAGGTGAGCTACTCGCCGCAGGACCACAGCGGCATCGACTTCGCGGACCTCGCGATCATCAGCGAAGGCCGCTTCAAGCGCTGACGCGCGCCCCGTTGCGTTACTTCGCGGCGGAGGCCGCGGCGGCCGGTGCCGACGCGCCAGGCGCCGGCGTGGCCGCCGGTGCGGGGGCGTGCGTCGTGTCGCCGCCGTGCTTCTCGCCGGACATGTCGATCTTGTCGCCGCCCATCGAAATCACATACAGGGCAATGGCGGCGAAGATGACGAAGCCGACTACGATTTTCCACATGGGTACTGTCTCCTGAGAAGGTGAAAAGGGGGACGAAGAGGGTTCAAGAAAAAGGCCTCATGCCGCGGGGCATGAAGCCTCTTTGTTGAACGGAGGGCAGCCGCCGCGCGGCCCCCTCCAGATGCCACCGATCAGTCGTTGGCGTAGATGTCCACGTCCTTGGTCTCGCGGATGAACAGCGTGCCGATCACCAGCGTGATGCCCGCGATGATGATCGGGTACCACAGGCCGTTGTACATGTTGCCGGTCGAGGCCACGATGGCGAAGGCGGTGGTCGGCAGCAGGCCGCCGAACCAGCCGTTGCCGATGTGGTACGGCAGGCTCATCGAGGTGTAGCGGATGCGCGTGGGGAACATCTCGACCAGCATCGCGGCGATCGGGCCATAGACCATGGTCACCAGCAGCACCAGCCAGAACAGCAGCACGATGGTCAGCACCTTGTTGATCTTGGCGGGATCGGCCTTGGACGGGTAGCCGGCGACCTTCAGGTCTTCGGCCACGCCCTTCTTGAAGGCGGCGATGGCCTTGACGCTGGTCTCGTCGAACTTGGAGTTCGCGACCACGCCGGTGGGCGCCTCGACGGTCTTGTCGCCGATCTTCACGACGGCCGCGGAGCCGGGCGCGCCGGCCACGTTCTCGTAGCTCACCGAGTTCTGCACGAGGTAGCGCTTGGCGATGTCGCACGAGCTCTTGAAGTCGATCTCGCGGGCCACGGGGTTGCCCTGGAACGAGCAGGTCTTCGGGTCGGCCGTCACGGTGACGCCGGCCGTGGCTTGTGCGCGGGCCAGGTCAGGGTTGGCGGCTTCGGTCAGCATCTTGAAGACCGGGAAGTAGGTGACCACGGCCAGCAGGCAACCGGCCATGATGATCGGCTTGCGGCCGATCTTGTCGGACAGCGTGCCGAACACCACGAAGAAGGGCGTGCCCAGCAGCAGCGCGGCGGCGATCATCAGGTTGGCGGTGGTCGCATCGACCTTGAGCTGCTGCGTCAGGAAGAACAGCGCATAGAACTGGCCCGAGTACCAGACCACGGCCTGGCCGGCCGTGAGGCCGATCAGCGCCAGGATCACGATCTTCAGGTTCTTCCACTGGCCGAAGGATTCGGCGAGCGGCGCCTTCGAGGTCTTGCCCTCGGCCTTCATCTTCTGGAAGGCGGGCGACTCCGACAGCGTCAGGCGGATCCACACCGAGATGGCCAGGAGCAGGATGGAGACCAGGAACGGAATGCGCCAGCCCCACTCGCCGAAGGCCTGCTCACCGAGCCAGGTGCGCACGCCCAGGATCACGATCAGGCTCAGGAACAGGCCGAGCGTGGCCGTGGTCTGGATCCACGAGGTGTAGGCACCGCGCTTGCCGTGCGGCGAGTGCTCGGCCACGTAGGTGGCGGCACCGCCGTACTCGCCGCCGAGCGCCAGGCCCTGCAGCATGCGCAGCGCGATCAGGATCACCGGCGCCGCGACGCCGATGGTCGCGTAGCTGGGCAAGAGGCCGACGATGAAGGTCGACAGGCCCATGATCAGGATCGTCACCAGGAAGGTGTACTTGCGACCGATCATGTCGCCCAGGCGGCCGAACACGATGGCGCCGAATGGACGCACCAGGAAGCCGGCGGCGAAAGCCAGCAGCGCGAAGATGAAGGCCGCGCCCGCATCCAGGCCGCTGAAGAACTGCTTCGCGATGATCGCGGCGAGCGAACCGTACAGATAGAAGTCGTACCACTCGAACACGGTGCCGAGCGAGGAGGCGAAGATGACCTTCTTCTCCTCCGCGGACATGGGCCGGGGGGCCGGATGCGGCACTCCCCTTGAATCTAGCGTGGCTGCCATCGTCGTCTCCTGGTGTGTATGTATGCGTCCATCGGTTCCCGGCATTCGGGACCGTGGGGCATTCTTGGAGGCGCGACTGACCCGAGGCTTTCGCGAAACTGAACGGGCGCTTACGGTTTAGGGTGAAACCCGCGCTGCTCGTTTCAGCTTGTAAGAAACAAGGACCCTGCGCGGGTTTGTCCTCAGTCCTTGCTGCGAAGCAGCAAAAAGCCTCAGCTCTTGCGCAGCAACGAGGGGCGCTGGTCGGCACCGGTCCATTGCGGACCGTCGAACCAGGCGTCGCCCTGCAGGTAGGCGCGCAGCATCGCCAGGCCGTCGAAGCCCCAGAACAGGCGCCCGTCGACCACGTAGCAGGGCACGCCGAACACGCCCTGCGCCACGGCTTCGTCGGTGTTGCGCTTGAGCAGGGCCTTGTTCTCGTCGCCGTTCACGTCGCGCTTCGGCTGCAGCTGCGCCGTGAGCGCGGCCAGCCGCGTGGCATCGCCCGCCTCTTCGCCGCCGCGCCACACATGGCGAAAGAGGGTTTCGGCCGCAAGGCGGCTGATGCTGCCGTCGTCGCCCGTGGCCACGGCCAGGCGCAGGTGCGGCAGCGGGTTGTAGGGGTGCGAGGCCGGCATCTCGATGGGGATGCCGTGCGCCTGGCCCAGCCACAGCACGTGGCGGTAGGTCCAGCTGCGCTTGGAGGGAATCTCCGCCGGCCCGAGCTGGCCGTGGTGCTTGAGCAGCGCGCCCAGCAGCACCGGCTTGTAGGCCACGCTCACGCTCAGGCCTTCGAGCGCCTCGGGCAGCTGCTCGAACGCCAGGTGCGCGTAGGGTGAGATGAAATCGAGATAGAAGTCGATGTGCTTCATGCGTCGTGGTCTCCTGTGGTGGGTTCTGGCACGCGCCAGATGCCGGCCTGGGCCCGCAGTTCGATCGCGCGCCACACCTGGCGGCGGCTGTCGTCTTCCATCTTGCTCCAGCCGGCGATCTCGGGAATGGTGCGCAGGCACCCTTCGCAGAAGCCGCTCAGGCGGTCCATGCGGCACACCGACGAGCACGGCGAAGGCACCTCGCCGTCCATGCGCTGCACGGTCCCGGCGCGCTCGGCGAGCGCATGCGCTTCGTCGAAGTTCACACCACGTCGGCCACCGGCGCGCCGGTGAGCTTCTCGAGATCGTTCGGGTGCAGCTGGAACACCGCGTGCGGATGGCCCGCGGCGGCCCAGATCTCCTCGAAGCGGAACAGCTCGCGGTCGATCAGCACCACGGGCTTGGTCACATGGCCCACCGGCGACACGCCGCCGATGGTGAAGCCGGTGCGCGCCTTCACGAAGTCGGCGTCGGCGCGGCCGGTCTTGCCGACGATGGCGTCGACCTTCTTCTCGTCGACGCGCTTGTCGCCCGAGGTGATGACCAGCACCGCCGCCTCGTCGCTCTTGCGGCGGAAGATGATGCTCTTGGCGATCTGCCCGACCGAGATGCCGAGCGCGTCGGCGGCCTGCTGCGCGGTGCGGCAGGCGTCGTCGAGCATGCGGGGTGCATGGGGATGGCCGGCGTCCTGCAGCACGCGGGAGACGCGCTGGACACCTTCAGGGAGGGAATGGAGTTCGGAGCCGCACATGGCAAGTTCTTCGGGGTTCGTGGGGGCGTTCGCCCTGCGTTGCAAGGCCCCGAGCATACGGAAAAGCCCCGCGCACCGACGCCACCGCCCGCATCCGCCCCTCCACCCCGGCGCACCAATGCGGAGAGCGCCGGCGCACGACGCCCGTGCGTGCCCCGTCGCGCCCGGTCCGGTTTCGGTGCGCCACGGGCCGGTGAGGCCCGCCGCACGGGCTTTTGAGCGCGGCACGCTTATTGCTGAACACGGTGGCGACCCACCGGCCTCTGCGGCGGGTTCGCAATGCCTCCGCTAACGACGGCGGGGTTCAAGCGCACCGATGGCCGCCCGCCGCCGGTTCGTCTGCTCCAACCCATTTCGCATCCGTTCCGTCGCGGGGGCCCCAACGACGCTGTCTGTTCGACAGCGGCTGCGGGGGCGCCTTCCAGGGCCGGTTGCGTGCAGGACCCCCAATGAAGATCGCAGTCATCGGCCACGGCATGGTCGGCCACAAGTTCCTCGAGCAACTCCACACGCTCGGCATTCCCGACGCACAGGTCACCGTGCTGTGCGAAGAGCCACGCCCGGCCTACGACCGGGTGCACCTGTCCGAGTACTTCTCCGGCAAAACGGCCGACGACCTGTCGCTGGTCGAGCCCGGCTTCTTCGAGCGCAGCGGCTTCACGCTGCGCCTGGCCGCGCGGGCCGTGGCCGTCGAGCGGCGCAACAACACCGTGACCACGGCCGACGGCGAGGTGATCGCCTACGACAAGCTGGTGCTGGCCACCGGCTCCAACCCCTTCGTGCCGGCCGTGCCGGGCCGCGACCGGCCGAACTGCTTTGTCTACCGCACCATCGAGGACCTCGACGCCATGAAGGCCTGCGGCGCCAGATCGCGCAGCGGCGTGGTGGTGGGCGGCGGCCTGCTGGGCCTGGAATGCGCCAAGGCGCTGCGCGACATGGGCCTGGAAACGCACGTCGTCGAGTTCGCACCGCGCCTGATGGCGGTGCAGGTCGACGAAGGCGGTGGCCGTGCATTGCGCGGCAGCATCGAGGCGCTGGGCCTGCACGTGCACACCGGCCGCAACACGGTGGAGATCGTCGACGGCGCGAGCGCACGGCACCGCATGGTGTTCGCCGACGGCACGCACCTGGAGACCGACATGATCGTGTTCTCCGCCGGCATCCGCCCGCGCGACGAACTGGCGCGCCAGAGCCTGCTGGCCGTGGGCCCGCGCGGCGGCGTGGCGATCGACAGCCACTGCCGCACCAGCGACCGCAACGTCTACGCCATCGGCGAATGCGCGTCGTGGAACGAACAGACCTTCGGCCTCGTCGCGCCGGGCTACGACATGGCCCGCGTGGCCGCGCGCCACATCGCCGGCCAGGACGACGCCGCCTTCACCGGCGCCGACCTGAGCACCAAGCTCAAGCTGATGGGCGTCGACGTGGCCAGCATCGGCGACGCGCACGGCAAGACGCCGAAGTCGCGCGCCTACCAGTACATCGACGAGCGCAAGCAGGTCTACAAGAAGATCGTGGTCAGCGAAGACGGCAAGCAGCTGCTGGGCGCGGTGCTGGTCGGCGACGCCGGCGAGTACGGCACGCTGCTGCAGCTGGCGCTCAACGGCATCGCGCTGCCCGACGAACCCGAGTTTTTGATCCTGCCGTCGAGCGACGGCAAGGCGAAACCGGGCCTGGGCGTCGAGGCCCTTCCCGACACCGCACAGATCTGCTCGTGCAACAGCGTCACCAAGGGCCAGATCTGCGAAGCCGTGGGCCAGGGCGTGTGCACGCCCGCCGAGATGAAGGCCTGCACCCAGGCCGGCGCCACCTGCGGCGGCTGCGTGCCGCTGGTCACGCAGGTCATGAAGATGGAAATGGCCAAGCGCGGCATGGCCGTGAACAACCACCTGTGCGAGCACTTCCCCTACTCGCGCCAGGAGCTGTACCACCTCATCCGCGTGGGCGAGATCCGCAGCTTCGCCGACCTGCTCGCGAAGCATGGAAAGGGCCTGGGCTGCGACATCTGCAAGCCGACCGCCGCGAGCATCTTCGCCTCGTGCTGGAACGAGTTCGTGCTCAAGAAAGACCTGGCCGGCCTGCAGGACAGCAACGACTACTTCCTGGGCAACATCCAGAAGGACGGCACCTACTCCGTGGTGCCGCGCATGCCCGGTGGCGAGGTCACGCCCGAGGGGCTGATCGCCGTGGGCCAGGTCGCGAAGAAGTACGGCCTGTACACCAAGATCACCGGCGGGGCACGCGTGGACATGTTCGGTGCGCGCGTCGAGCAGCTGCCGTCCATCTGGGAAGAACTCATCGCCGCCGGCTTCGAGTCGGGCCATGCCTACGGCAAGTCGCTGCGCACGGTGAAGAGCTGCGTGGGCTCGACCTGGTGCCGCTACGGCGTGGACGACAGCGTCGGCCTGGCCGTGGAACTGGAGAACCGCTACAAGGGCCTGCGCGCGCCGCACAAGATCAAGTTCGGCGTGTCGGGCTGCACCCGCGAATGCGCCGAGGCGCAGGGCAAGGACGTCGGCATCATCGCCACCGACAAGGGCTGGAACCTCTATGTGTGCGGCAACGGCGGCATGAAGCCGCGCCATGCCGAGCTGCTGGCGAGCGACCTGAGCAAGGCCGACCTCATCCGCATGATCGACCGCTTCCTGATGTTCTACGTGCGCACGGCCGACCGCCTGCAGCGCACCAGCACCTGGCGCGAGAACCTCGAGGGCGGCCTCGACTACCTCAAGGGCGTGCTGCTGCAGGACACGCTGGGCCTGGGCGCCGAGCTCGAGGCGCAGATGCAGCACGTGGTCGACACCTACCAGTGCGAATGGAAGACCGCGGTGAACGACCCCGCCACGCGCCAGCGCTTCCGCTCCTTCGTGAACAGCGAGAAGCCCGACGAGCACATCGTCTTCGTGCAGGAGCGCGGCCAGAACCGTCCCGCACGCCCCGAAGAGCGCCGCGAAACCAGCGAAGCCTGAGCCAACGACAAGGAAGAAAGCCCACCATGACCACAGACACCCAGACCTGGACCGCCGTGTGCGCCGCCGGCGACATCCTCCCCGATACCGGCGTGTGCGCGCTGGTCGACGGCGTGCATGTCGCGATCTTCCGCGTCGGCCAGGAGCCGTCGCTCTTCGCCATCGACAACGTCGACCCGAAGGCCGGCGTCAGCGTGCTCTCGCGCGGGCTGGTCGGCAGCCTGGGCGAGCGCATCGTCGTGGCCTCGCCGCTCTACAAGAACCACTTCGACCTGCGCAGCGGCGAATGCCTGGAGGCGCCCGAGCACTCGGTGCGCGCGCATGCGGTGCGCGTCGAGGACGGCCGCGTGCTCGTCGCGCTGGCCTGACGCCGCTTCGCCCTCTTCCGTTTTTTCAGCCTCTCTCCAAGGACCCCGAATGGCCTACCTCGCCCCTGCCGAATTCGTGACCAAGATGGTCGACGCCGGTGAATCCAAGCTGCTGATGTCCACGCGCGACACGCTGATCCGCTCGTACATGGCCGGCGCCATCCTCGCGCTGGCCGCCGCCTTCGCCGTGAGCATCACCGTGAACACCGGCAATGCGCTGGTCGGCGCCATGCTGTTCCCGGTCGGTTTCATCATGCTGTACCTGCTGGGCTTCGACCTGCTCACCGGCGTGTTCACGCTGGCGCCGCTGGCCGTGCTCGACAAGCGCCCCGGCGCCACCTGGGCCGGCGTGATGCGCAACTGGAGCCTGGTGTTCGTGGGCAACTTCGCCGGCGCGCTGACGGTGGCGGTGTTCATGGCGATCATCTTCACCTTCGGCTTCAGCGAAGCGCCCAACGCCATCGGCGAGAAGCTCGGCCACATCGGCGAAGGCCGCACCGTCGGCTATGCGGCGCACGGCGCGGCCGGCATGCTCACGCTGTTCATCCGCGGCGTGATGTGCAACTGGATGGTCTCGACCGGCGTGGTCGCGGCCATGATGTCGACCACCGTGTCGGGCAAGGCCATCGGCATGTGGATGCCCGTGATGGTCTTCTTCTACATGGGCTTCGAGCACTCCATCGTCAACATGTTCCTGTTCCCCGCCGGCCTGATGCTGGGCGGCAAGTTCACCTTCATGGACTACCTGATCTGGAACGAACTGCCCACCGTGATCGGCAACCTCGTCGGCGGCCTGACCTTCGTGGGCCTCACGCTGTACGCCACGCACTACAAGACGGCGGCCAAGCGCGTCGCCGGCTGAGCCACCGCATCGTTCGCATGCCCGCGCCGCCGCGCAAGCAGCTGCGCGTGACGCTCGGCCAGCATTCGCTGGCGGGGCTTCACGCGCCGGTCAACCAGGACTTCCACGGCGCCATGCTGCCCGAGGGCGCGCTGCTTCTTTCCAAGGGCATCGCCGTGGCGCTGGCCGACGGCATCGGCTCCAGCCGCGTGAGCCAGGTGGCGAGCGCGGCGGCCGTGCGCGGCTTTCTCGACGACTACTACGCGACCTCCGACACCTGGTCGGTGCAGCGCGCGGCGCAGCGCGTGCTGGGCGCCACCAACGCCTGGCTGCATGCGCAGACGATGCGCAGCGACGCGCGCTTCGACAAGGACAGCGGCTACGTCTGCACCTTCAGCGCGCTGATCCTCAAGGGCCGCGACGCGCACCTGCTGCACGTGGGCGACGCGCGCATCCACCGGCTGCATGCCGGCGCGCTCGAACAGCTCACCGAGGACCACCGCGTGCGCGTGTCGTCGGCCGAGTCGTACCTCGGGCGCGCGCTGGGCGCGGGCGCCCATGTCGAAATCGACCACCGTTGCTGGCAAGCCGAGGTGGGCGAGGTCTACCTGCTGGCCACCGACGGCGCCTACACGCACCTGGACGCCGCCGCCGTGCACGAAGCGCTGGCGCTGCATGCCGACGACTTCGACGAAGCAGCACGCTGGCTCGCGGAAACCGCGCGCACCCGGGGCAGCACCGACGACATCACGGTGCAGCTGCTGCGCATCGACGAACTGCCCGACGCCGCCGCGCCGCCCGCGCAGCTGCAGCGCGAAGGCCTGGCGATGCCGCCGGCGCTGGCGCCGCGGGCGCGCTTCGAGGGCTTCAGCCTCGTGCGCGAGCTGCACATGAGCGCGCGCAGCCACGTCTACCTGGCCACCGACGACGCCACCGGCCAGCCCGCCGTGCTGAAACTGCCGTCGGTCGACCTGCGCGACGACCCCGGCTACCTCGACCGCTTCGTGCTCGAGGAGTGGGTGGCGCGGCGCATCGACAGCCCGCACGTGCTCAAGGCCAGCGCCGTCGAGCGCCCGCGCGCGCACCTGTACGTGGCCATGGAGTACGTCGACGGCCACACGCTCGCGCAGTGGATGGTCGACCACCCCCGGCCCGACCTGGACAGCGTGCGCGGCATCGTCGCGCAGCTGGCGCGCGGGCTGCAGGCGCTGCACGGCAAGGAGATGCTGCACCAGGACCTGCGGCCCGAGAACGTGATGATCGACCGCGCCGGCACCGTGAAGATCATCGACCTGGCCGCGACCCACGTGGCCGGCCTGGCCGACGGCAGCGGCGAGGCCCGCGCGCTCGCCATCGAAGGCACGCTGCAGTACACCGCGCCCGAGTACTTCACCGGCCACGGCGGCAGCGCGCGCTCCGACCTGTTCTCGCTGGCCGCGATCGTCTACCAGATGCTGTGCGGCCAGCTGCCCTACGGCCTGCAGGTGTCGCGCATCCGCACGCAAGCCGACGTGGGGCGGCTGCGCTACGTGCCCGTGCGCCACCTGCGGCCCGAGCTGCCCGCGTGGGTCGATGCCGTGCTGCAGAAGGCGCTGCACCCGCAGGCCGCGAAGCGGCAGCAGGCGGTGTCGGAGTTCGCGCACGACCTGCGCACGCCGGGCCCGGAGTTCTGGAGTGCGCGGATGCCGCCGCTGATCGAGCGCCGCCCGGTGCTCTTCTGGCAGTGCACCACCGTGCTGCTGGCCGCCGCGGTGGTGGTGCTGCTGGGGCTGCGCGCCTTCGGGCGCTGAGAAGAAAGAAGGAAGGCTCAGCCCGCGCGCTTGGTGCGGATCGCCTTCGAGGCGCGCGAGTTCGGCTCGCGCCCCAGCGCTTCGCTGATGTACACGCCCGCGTCGATGAGCTTGTCCAGGTCGATACCGGTGGCGATGCCCATGCCGTGCAGCATGTAGACCACGTCTTCGGTCGCGACGTTGCCCGTCGCGCCCTTGGCGTAGGGGCAACCGCCGAGACCCGCCGAGGACGACTGGAAGTTCCACACGCCGAGTTCGAGCGCCGCCAGCGTGTTGACCAGCGCCTGCCCGTAGGTGTCGTGGAAGTGGCCGGAGATGGCGTCGACATCGAAGTGCGCCAGCGTGGCCTCCATGGCCGCCTGCACCTTGCGCGGCGTGCCCACGCCGATGGTGTCGGCCACGTCCACGCGCTGCACGCCGATGCCCTTCATCAGTTGCGCGAGGTAGCCGACCTTGGACGGATCGATCTCGCCTTCGTACGGGCAGCCCACCGTGCACGACATCGCGCCGCGCACGGCGATGCCCTTCGCGCGCGCCGCCTCGACCACGGGCGCGAAGCGCTCGATGCTCTCGGCGATCGAGCAGTTGATGTTCTTCTGGCTGAAGGCCTCGCTCGCGGCGCCGAACACCACGATCTCGTCGGGCCACTCTTCGCGCGGCGCGGCAATGGCGGCCTCGAAGCCCTTCATGTTGGGCGTGAGCACCGAGTAGAGGACGCCCGGCTTGCGCGTGATGCCGTGCATCACTTCGGCGTTGTCGGCCATCTGCGGCACCCACTTGGGCGAGACGAAGCTGGTGACCTCGATCTCCTTCAGGCCGGCGTCCTGCAGGCGGTGCACGAGACCGATCTTGACCTCGGCGGAGACGGGTTGCTTTTCGTTCTGGAGGCCGTCGCGCGGACCGACGTCGACGAGCTTGACCTGGGTGGGGAGTTTCATGGGATGTCTCTGGTGTCGCTGTCGCGGGAGGGGGATGAAAAACCGGCTTCGATTGTCTGACACATGGGCTTTCGCTGCTTGGTACACAAGTCGCGGAAGGTAGCAATGCGCGCCTGTGGGGTTGCAAATGGTGCCAACCGGTCGGCCCCGCAGGAAAACAGCCGCTAGACGGTTTCGCGCTGCACGAAGCCGTCGGGCAGATCGCCCGTGGCGTCGGCCTCGCTCACATCGACCGCCTCCACGCGCGCACCGGCCGGCCCCTGGCGCGCCCAGTGCACCAGCGCCTCGACCGCATCGGCCTCGCCGGCCACGAGCGCTTCGACCTTGCCGTCGCGCCGGTTGCGCACCCAGCCGCGCACGCCGAGCCGCTGCGCGGCCTGCACCATCGACCAGCGATAACCCACGCCCTGCACGAGGCCGTGGACGACGAGATGGCGGGTGATGGTGGCGTGTGGGTTCATGGGCAGTGGTCAGTACGACTTCGGCAGCCCCAGTGCCTTCTCGGCGATGAAGTTCAGGATCATCTGCGGGCTGACCGGTGCGATGCGCGGGATGTAGCTCTCGCGCAGCAGGCGCTCGACATGGTATTCCTTCGCGTAACCCATGCCACCCAGCGTGAGCACGGCGTTCTGGCAGGCGTCGTGCGCCGCCTCAGCCGCCAGGTACTTGGCGGCATTGGCTTCGATGCCGCAGGGCTCGCCCGCGTCATAGAGCGTGGCGGCCTTGAGCATCATGAGGTCGGCCGCCTCCAGGTTGGCCCAGGCGCGCGCGAGCGGATGCGCCACACCCTGGTTCTGGCCGATGGGCCGGCCGAACACGACGCGCTCCTGCGCGTACTGCGAAGCGATGCGCAGCGCGGCGCGGCCGATGCCGATGGCTTCGGCGGCGATCAAGATGCGCTCGGGGTTCAGGCCGTGCAGGATGTATTCGAAGCCCCGGCCTTCCTCGCCGATGCGGTCTTCTTCGGGCACCTCGAGGCCGTCGATGAAGAGCATGTTGGAGTCGACCGCCGCGCGGCCCAGCTTGTGGATCTCGCGCACCTCGACCTTGCTTCGGTCCAGCGCCGTGTAGAACAGCGTGAGGCCTTGCGTGGGCTTCTTCACCTGATCCAGCGGCGTGGTGCGCGTGAGGATCAGCATGCGGTCGGCCACCTGCGCGGTCGAGATCCAGATCTTGCGGCCGTGCAGCACATAGCTGCCGTTCGGCTGGCGCACCGCCTGCGTCTTGAGGCTTGTGGTGTCGAGCCCCGCGTCGGGCTCGGTCACGGCGAAGCAGGCCTTCTCGGTGCCCGCGATCAGCGGCGGCAGGAAGCGCTGGCGCTGCGCCTCGGTGCCGAACACCACCACCGGGTTGAGGCCGAAGATGTTCATGTGCACCGACGACGCACCCGACATGCCCGCGCCCGACGCGCTGATGGCACGCATCATCAGCGCCGCCTCGGTGATGCCCAGCCCCGCGCCGCCCTGCGCTTCGGGCATGGCGATGCCGAGCCAGCCGCTGTCGGCGACGGCGCGGTGGAATTCGTGCGGGAACACGGCGCGGTCGTCGTGGTCGCGCCAGTAGTCGATGGGGAAGTCTTCGCACAGGCGCTCGATGGCCGCGACGAGCGAACGCTGGTCTTCGTTCAGGGAGAAATTCATTCGCTCTTGCCTTTCATGGGTTCCGGCTGCAGCGTGACGCCGCGCGCGAGCATGTCGGCTATGGCTTCTTCCGCGTAGCCCGCTTCGCGCAGCAACTCCACGCTCTGCTCGCCGATGCGCGGTGCAGGCCGGCGGATGGCCGCGGGCGTGGCGCTGTAGCGGCCGACGGGCGCGAGCGTGCGGATGCGGCCTTCGCTCGGGTGGTCGAACTCGGGGAAGAAATCGACGGCGCGCAGGTGCGGGTCGTCGAGCAGGCTCTCGGTGGTGTGCAGGCGCGCGACCGGAATGTCGGCGGCTTCGAGCAGCACCATCCATTCGTCGCTGCCGCGCGTGGCCATCACCTCGGCCACGAACGCATAGACCGCGCCGATGTTCGCGGCGCGCGCCGTGTGCGTGCCGAACATCGGCGAGCTGCGCAGCTCGGGCCGGCCGATCACGTCGAAGAAGGCCTGCCAGTGCTTGTCGTTGTAGATGAGCACGCCGAGGTAACCGTCGGCCGTGGCGTAGGGCTTGCGGTGCTCCGCGAGCAGACGCGCGTAGCCGATGGGCCCGAGCGGCGGCTCGAAGCTGTGGCCGCCGAGGTGGTCGCCCATCACGAACTGCGAGAGCGCCTCGAACATCGGCACCTCCACGGCCTGGCCTTTGCCGGTGCGCTGCGCGCTCAGCACGGCGGCGAGCAGCGCGATGGCGGCCTGTAGCCCCACGGCGCGGTCGGCCAGCGTGACGGGCGCGTAGCGCGGTTCCCCACCGCTTTGCTGCGCGAAGAGCAAGGCCACGCCGGCCGCGCCCTGGATCAGGTCGTCGTACGCAGGCTTGCCGGCATAGGGGCCTTCTTCGCCGTAGCCGAAGGCGCCGAGGTACACGATCTTCGGATTGACCGCGGCCACGGCCTCGTAGCCGAGCCCCAGCCGCGCCATCGCCTGCGGGCGCGTGTTGTAGATGAGCGCATCACAGCCCGCCGCGAGCCGCAGGCAGGCCTCGCGGCCTTCGGGCTGCTTGAGGTCGAGCACGATGGAGCGCTTGTTGCGGTTCAGGTGCATCGCCATCGCGCCCATGCCCGCATGGCGCATCGGGCCGACCGCGCGCAGGTTGTCGCCCGACGGCGGTTCGACCTTGATGACGTCGGCGCCGAGGTCGCCGAGCGTCTGCGTGGCGTACGGGCCCATCACCACGGCCGTGAGGTCGAGGATGCGGATGCCTTCGAGGGGGCCGGTCGCGCCGCTCATTCGGGTTGGATGCCCGCGGCCTGGATCAACTTCTTCCACTTCGCCAGTTCGGACACGGTGAACGCCCCGAGTTCTTCCGGCGTGCTGCCGAACGCATCGAAGCCCAGCTTCGTCACGCGCTCGCGAAACGCCGCGCCGTTCGCCATCTCCGACAGCGCCTTGTTGAGTTTCAGCACGACATCGCGCGGCGTGCCGGCCGGCGCGAACACGCCGTTCCACGAGGTGATGTCGAAGCCCTTGAGCTCGGGCGTGTCGGCCAGCGGCGGCAGCTCGGGAAAGAGCTTGGTGCGCTCCTGCGTGGTGACCGCAATCGCGCGCATCTTGCCGGCCTTGACCGTGGCGAGCCCCGCGGCGAGGTCGACCACCATCATCGACACCTGCCCGCCGATGAGGTCGGCGATGGCCGGCGGCGTGCTCTTGTAGGGCACGTGCAGCATCGGGATGCCGCTCATGCGCGACAGCGTGGCGCCGCTCACGATGCCGGTGCTGTTGCCGCTGGCGTAGGTCAGCTTGCCCGGATGCGCGCGGCCCCAGGCCAGCAGCTCGGCCACGCTCTTCACGGGCAGATCGTTGTTCACCACCAGCATGAACGGCAGGTTGCCCATGCGGCTGACGGGCGCGAAGTCTTTCACCGGGTCGTAGGGCAGCGACTTCATCAGGCTCGGGTTGGCCGAGTGCGTGGTGTTGGTCGTCATGAAGAGCGTGTAGCCGTCGGGCGGCGCCTTGGCCACCAGCTCGGCCGCGATCACGCCGCTGGCGCCGGCCCGGTTGTCGACGATCACCGAGGCCTTGAGCGCCTCGCCCAGCATCTGCGCGGTGATGCGCGCCACCGCGTCGGTGCCGCTGCCGGCCGCGAAGGGCACGACGAGCTTGATCGGCTGCTTCGGGTAGCCGCCGTCCTGCGCGAAGGCCCAGGGCGCGGCGCCCGCCAGGCCCGCCGCAGCACCGATGGAAATGAAACGGCGGCGGCTTTCCACCGCGACTGTTTCTGTCGCGTTCTTCGTCTGCATGGGTGTGTCTCCGGGGTTGTCGTTCAGGGCCGGATCACGCGCTCCGGCGATTCCTCGTACGGCGGGCTGTAGATCACCAGCACGCGCACCGGCTCGTCGCTCACCACCGTGAAGGTGTGCATCGCGTCGGCCGGAAAAAAGCAGCTGTCGCCAGGGTGCAACTCCTGCCGCTGGCCGCCCACCTCGGCGACCGCGCGGCCTTCGAGCATGTAGCAGACCTGTTCGATGCCCGGGTGCGCATGCGGCAGCGCGCCCTTGCCCTTCTGGATGTGGCCCACCAGCACCTCGAGCTGCTTTGCGCCCACCGTCTCGGGACCGATCAGGCGCTTGTTCAGCGTGCCGGTGTGGTTGGCAGGGTGGTAGCCGGTGATCTCGTCCTCGCGGACGAAGTAGCGCGCAGCGGTGGCAGTCATCGGGGGTTCTCTGTCTTGGGTTCGATCGCCAGGCAGGCCGAGCGCAGCATCGCGGCGATGTCGTCGATGCGCGCTTCCATGCGGTAGCGCGGGCCGGCCACCGAGATTGCGTAGGCCTCGCCGCCGATGCGCAGCGGCCAGGCCAGGCCGATCAGGTCGGGAATGCTTTCGCCGAGGTTGCCGTACCAGCCGCGCGCGGCGCCGCGCTGCAGCTCGGCCTCGATGGCGTCGGCGGTGGTGAGCGTGGCGTCGGTCAGCGGCGCGAGCGTCATGCCCTCGAGCAGCTTGCGGCGCGCTTCGGGCGCGAGCGTGGACAGCAGCGCGCGGCCCAGCGAGTTGGCGTACGCGGGGCGCGTTTCGCCCGACTCGGCCGTGTAGCGGATGCGCTGCGGCGCGCTCAGCACGTCGAGGTACACGACGTGCTCGGCATCGCGGAACTTGCCGAACACCACCGTTTCGCAGGCGGCGTCGCGCAGTTCCTCGAGCGTGGCCTTCACCCGGTCGAGCACCGGGTCGTGCGCGGCGATGACCTGCGCCATGGCCAGCAGCCGGCCCGTGGGGTAGTAGCCCTGGCGGCGGCCGGTCTCGTACATGTAGCCCTGCTCTTCGAGCGTGCGGATCAGGCCCAGGCAGCTGGACACCGGCATGTCGAGCAGCCGCGCCATCTCGGACAGGGCCAGCGGCTGCTTCTCCCGGGCAAAGAGCTCGACGATCTCGATCACGCGGAACGCTGTTTTCACAACCATGAAGAAATTTTCTCGTATGTGAAAAACAAAAGCGTCGGGGTTTTCCCCCGCCGGCCGCGTGTCAGCCGGTTCGTCGTCGTCGGCGCCGGGCCGTCAGTAGCCGCGGACGGGATCGACGATGCCGGCGATCGGCAGCCCCTGCTCCATCGCGCGGATCTTCCCGGCGATCTGGGCGATGGACTCCTCGCGCAGCGTGCGCGCCGAGCCGTGCGGCGTGACGGTGATCTTCGGGTGGCGCCAGAAGGCGTGGTCGGCCGGCAGCGGCTCGACCTGGAACACGTCGAGCGTCGCGCCCGCGAGCTGGCCGGCGTCGAGCATCGGGATCAGGTCGTCTTCCACCAGGTGGCCGCCGCGCGCGATGCTGATGAGGTAGCCCTCGGGCTTGAGCTTGCCCAGCGTGGTGCGGTTCAGGATGCCGCGCGTGGCCTCGGTCAGCGGCAGCAGGTTGACCAGCACGCGCGTGGAGGCCAGGAACTCGTCGAACTGCGCCTCGCCGCTGAACACCTGCACGCCGTCGATGGCCTTGGCAGAGCGGCTCCAGCCGAGCACCGGAAATTCGAACTGCGCCACGGCCTTGGCCACGCGCTCGCCGAGCACGCCCAGGCCCATGATGCCTACGGGGAAGTCGCGCCGCAGCTTCGGCTTGCGGTAGCTCCACTTGCCCTCGCGCGCATCCGCTTCGTACACGTCGAACTCGCGGAAGTGGCGGATGAGCGTGTGGCACACGTATTCGGCCATCTGCACCGACATGCCCGCGTCGTCCAGGCGCACGATGCGCGTGTGCGCCGGCACCTTGAGCTTGAGCAGCGCATCGACGCCCGCGCCGATGTTGAACAGGCCGCGCAGGTCGGGCTGCTCGTCGAGGAACTGCTGGGGCGGCGCCCACACCACGCCGTGGTCGGCCTGCGGCGCGCCGGGCGTCCAGGCTTCGATGGTGGCTTCGGGGAGTTCGGCCTTCAGGCCATCGATCCAGGGATCGGGACGGTTGTCGGTGAGGTAGACGGAGATTCGCATGGGCGCCATCTTAGAAGGCGCCGGCTTGTTGCGTCGCGCGCCATCTCCTATGCTCGACCGCATTCAGCCACCCAGGAGACACCTTCCATGATCAAAGTCAGCGTGATGTACCCCCACACCCCCGGCGCGCGGTTCGACCACGACTACTACCGCGACCAGCACATGCCGATGCTCAAGGCCCGCATGGGCGACGCCTGCCTCTCGTACACCATCGACAAGGGCCTGGGCGGCGGCGCCCCGGGCTCGCCGCCCACCTACGTCGGCATGTGCCACGTGTTCGCCGAATCGGTCGAGTCCTTCCAGAAGGCCTTCGGCCCGCACGTGAAGGAGATCATGGGCGACGTGAAGAACTACACCGACATCGCGCCGGTGATGCAGATCAGTGAAGTGGTGGTGGGCTGACGGGCGCTTGCCCCAGGTCCGTCGGAACGCGGGCCATCAACCCCACGCCCGGCGCGTAACCCCGGTCCGGTTCGTCGAACTGCGTGGGGTCGACACTCCACGCACCGGCGAGCGCCGTGACGTCTTCTTCGCCGGGCATGACGCTGCGGCCAGTCGGACGGACCTGGCGGTCGGCGTCGCGCCGCGACATGCCTGAGGCGACCAGCGCTGCCTCCCGTGCGAATTCATCCTCGAGCAGGTCCGAGAGCCGATCGCGCGCATCGACCGGCGACAGTCCGCTGAGCACGGCAAAGCCCAGTGCGGCTTCCTCGGCGCTCTGTGCGCCCACGTTCGCATACACCTCGCCGCTGCTGCCTGCATAGCAGAACTGCCGCCCGGGCTCGCCGCGGCGTGCGCGCGCCCAGGTGACGAAGTCGGCGACACGGTGGCTGCCGAAGAACTGCGCTTCGCCGAAATGGTCCTTCAGGCGCGTGAAGATCACGTCGAAGGCCTGCCCGATGCCTTCGAGGCGGTCCTCCGGGTACACGGCGGGATACGGCAGGCCGTCCCCCACGAGCAACACCCAGCCGTCGACGGGCGGTGATGCGAACACCCAGGGGGCCTGTCCGCCAGACGTCCGGCGGTAGGCCGCCGCGATGCCGGTGTGCCAGTTGGCCGGCCCTTCGGACGCCCACCCGAGGGCATCGAGCACTTGTGCGGGGTCCGAGGCTTGCACGGCAAACCAGCAGACCTTGTAGCCGAAGGGCTCCGGCAGGTCCGGGGTCGCGTCGAACTGCGGCGGAGGTGCCTCGACGGGTGGCGCGGGCGGGTTCCGTGGTGGGCGCTTCAAGGGCTTCGGCGGCGTCGGGGGCGCCGAGGCCCACGGGGCGGCAATCAACCGTTCCATGGGCTGGGCAAGTTTGACGTCGAAGGTGTAGCGCAGTGCAGGGGGCGCTGCGGGCGGTGGCGCCGGTTCAGGCGCACCTGGCACGGAGGCAGGCACCGCCCCATCGTCCTGCGCCTTCCCCAGGCCCAGCCCCGCAAGAAACTTCCAAAATCGACCCGCCATGCGGCCCCTCCTTCTTGTCGTGCGGCCGCGCTGTGTCGGGCGCGGCCGGCGCGCAGTGTCTCACGCCACCTTGGCGCGGCGACGACGCCACAGCACCCGCACCAGCCACCCCACGGGCAGCACCACCAGCAGCAGCCACGGCAGCGCCGCGGCCACGAAGGTGATGAGCGCACCCACGCTTTCGGCCAGCACGTCGCCGGCGTTGCGCAGCGCGTGCGCCATCGGGCTGTAGCCGTCGCTGCCGCTGACCAGCGCGCGCTTGGGCGTGAACTGGATCTGGATGTGCTGCTTGCTGGTCTGCTGCGCCAGCACCTTGCGCTGGGTGGCGATGGCGTCGAGCTCGGCCTGGGTGTCCGACAGCATGCGCTGGATCGCCAGCAGGTCGGCCATGGTGCGCTTGGTGACGGTGTCGCGCAGCATCACGCGCAGGCTGTCGCGGAACTCGGTGCGGTTCTTGATGCGGGCCTCGACGTCGATCACCTCGGAGGTCTTGTCCTCGCTGGTGGTGGTGTGTGAGACCACGTTCGCCACGCCGGCCAGGCCGCCGAGCAGCTTGTCGACGTCGGCGGGTTCCACGCGCATCTCGAGCAGGGCATTGCCCGGCTGCTGCGGCGTCTCGCGCAGCAGCGAAGACGACAGCAGCTCGCACTTCAGCGTGCCGCACAGGTCGCGCACCTTGCCCCAGGCATCGGCCAGCTGTTCAGCCGGCACTTCGACATTCAGGTCCTGCCGCACGGCCAGAAAGCGCTGCAGCGCGGTCTCGCCACTGCCGCCCCGCGCCTCGTCGGACTGCGACGCGGCGATCTCGGCCTGCGGTGCGCTCGCCCGCTGTGCTTTCATGGCACCGCCATAGCCCATCGGCGGCGCCGGCATGGACGCGGAGGCCGGCGCGGCCGACTCGGCACTGCGCTGGCGGTCGCAGCCGGCCAGCGACAGGGCGGCCGCCAGGGCCAGCAGGACAGCGCCTGCGCGGTGGCGCACGGCGGCGCGAGGTGTCGACAGGGAAAGGGTGCGGCGGCTCATCAGGACTCCTTGAAAAGAATGACTACCACCGCTGATACGGGCGAGCGCCCGGATCGGGGTTAAGCGGCAGCCGCCATTCGCAACAATTCGTCGCCCTCCGCCACCTGCTCGCCCGGCGAGAACATCAGTTCTTCCACCGTGCCGTCGGCCGGCGCGGCGATGGTGTGCTCCATCTTCATGGCTTCCATCACGGCCAGCGGCTGGCCGCGGCTGACCTTGTCGCCAGCCTTGACCGCGAAGGACACGACCTTGCCGGGCATCGGCGCCGTGAGGCGGCCGCCTTCGGCGTGGGTGTCGCCCGCATGGGCGAGGCGGTCGATGGCGGTGAGGCGCGTGGCGCCCTTCGCGGCGAACACGTGGGCGGTGGCGCCGTCCAGGTGCACGTCGAGGGTCTGGCGCGTGCCGGCGAACTCGAGCTCGAACTCACCCGAGGGAAAGCGACCGATGGTGAGCGGGCCTTCGACACCGCCCACGGCGAGGTGCAGGCCGCCGTCGCGGCGGTAGGTCAGCAGTGCGCTGTGCTCGGCACCACGGAACTCGAAGTCGAAGCGGCGCTTGTACTCGCCATGTGCGCGCCAGCCGTCGCGGCGCTCGAAGGGGTCGGGCAGTTGCGTCGGCCACTCGGTGACCAGCGTGCGCGTGATGGCGGCGGCCGCGGCCAGCGGCAGGCCCAGTGGCTCGCGGTCGAACAGCACGGCGCGCTCGCGCTCGATGAGCGCGGTGTCGAGGTTGGCCTTCGAGAACGACTCGGTCGCCAGGATGCCGCGCAAGAACTGCACGTTGGTCGACACGCCCACGATCTGCACCTGGGCCAGCGCGGCATCGAGCCGGGCCAGCGCCTCGGCGCGCGTGCTGCCGTGCACGATGAGCTTGGCGATCATCGAGTCGTAGAAGGGCGAGATCTCGCCGCCCTCGCGCACGCCGTCGTCGATGCGCACGCGGCTGCGCTGGAAGGCGGTGGCCTGCGGCTTGCGGTACACGCGCAAGGTGCCGGTGGCGGGCAGGAAGTTGTTGTCGGGGTTCTCGGCGCAGATGCGCGCCTCGATGGCGTGGCCGTGGATCTGCAGCTCCGATTGCTTGGCGGGCAGCGGTTCGCCCGAGGCCACGCGCAATTGCCACTCCACCAGGTCGAGGCCGGTGATGGCTTCGGTCACCGGGTGCTCCACCTGCAGGCGCGTGTTCATCTCCATGAAGAAGAAGTTCATCTCGCCGCCTTCGCGCTGCTCGACGATGAACTCCACCGTGCCCGCGCCCACGTAGTTCACGGCACGCGCCGCGGCCACGGCCGCATCGCCCATCTGCTTGCGCATCGCCTCGGTCATGCCGGGCGCGGGCGCTTCCTCGAGCACCTTCTGGTGACGGCGCTGCACCGAGCAGTCGCGCTCGAACAGGTAGACGTAGTTGCCCTGCGTGTCGCCGAACACCTGGATCTCGATATGGCGCGGGCGCTGCACGTACTTCTCGATCAGCACCGCGTCGTCGCCGAAGCTGTTGATGGCTTCGCGCTTGCACGAGGCCAGCGCGGCTTCGAAGTCGGCGGCCTTGTCGACCGCGCGCATGCCCTTGCCGCCACCGCCGGCGCTGGCCTTGATGAGCACCGGGTAGCCGATGCGGTCGGCCTCGCGCTGCAGCAGCGCCGGGTCCTGGTCGCTGCCGTGGTAGCCGGGCACGAGCGGCACGCCGGCCTTTTCCATCAGCTGCTTCGACTCGGCCTTCAGGCCCATGGCCTTGATCGCCGAGGGCGGCGGGCCGATGAAGGCCAGCCCGGCGTCGGCGCAGGCCTGCGCGAACTCTTCGTTCTCGCTGAGGAAGCCGTAGCCCGGGTGCACGGCTTCAGCGCCCGTGGCCTTGGCGGCCTCGAGGATCTTTTCCCAGCGCAGGTAGCTGTCCTTCGGGGCGCTGCCGCCGAGGTACACCGACTCGTCGCAGGCGCGCACATGGTTGGCGTGCGCGTCGGCATCGGAGTACACGGCGACGGTGCGAACCGCCATGCGACGAGCGGTTGCGGCCACGCGGCAGGCGATCTCGCCACGGTTGGCGATGAGGATCTTCTTAAACATTCGGAGTGTCTCCCGGAGGATTCTTTTTCAGTTGAAAGGCGGACGTGACGCCCGGATCGGGCCGGCCACTGAAGATGCGTGCCACGCGGCTGAACAGCGCGCGCAGAAAACGCCAGCTCTTGCGGATGAGCCACACGCTGAGCACGAGCACGAAGACGAACAGCACCAGAAAGACCAGCGGATGCGCGACCGCGAGCCACAACCCGGCCGGCACCATCGAGTCTTCGACCAGCGACGCACCGACGTTCGAGAACGGCTCGGGCGAGGTGTTGATGGCCGCGCGCGTGGTGGCCTTGGCCGCATGCGCCGTGGCCGCGAAGCCGCCACCCAGCAGCGCCGCGACGACGGCCATGGCGCCATGGTCGGCACCGAACACGCTGGCCGCGAGCGCCGCGCCGGCGGGGATGCGGATGGCGGTGTGCACCACGTCCCACAGCGAGTCCAGGCCCGGGATCTTGTCGGCGAAGAACTCGACGAACACCATGAAACCGCTGACCGCGAGCACGATCGGATGCGCAAGCATCTGCAGCCCCGAAGGCAGCGGCACCCAGCCGAAGTAGCCGACCAGGCCGGTCAGCAGCACGACGAGGTACAGGCGCACGCCGCTGGCCCAGCCGATGGCGGCGGCCAGTGCGAGCAGTTGCGGCATGTCGAGTGCGTTCATGGCGGTCCTTGGTTGGCTGTCAGCCGGCGAGCCAGGACGGCTTGCGCTTCTGCAGGAAGGCCTGCACGCCCTCGCGGCCTTCGTCGCTGGCGCGGATGTCGGCGATGCCTTCGACCGTCTTGGCGATGAGCGCGCCGTCGATCTCGCGGCCGGCCACGTCGGCGATCAGCTGCTTGCAGGCACGCACGGCGGCGGGGCTGGCGCCGGTGAGGGCCTTGAGCAGCTCGTCGACCTTGGCGTCGAGCGCGTCGGCAGCCACCACCTCATGCACGAAGCCGATGCGGTGCGCCTCGGCGGCGGTGAAGCGCTCGGCCGTGAGGAAGTAGCGCTGCGAGGCGCGCGGGCCCATCGCACGCAGCACGTACGGGCTGATGGTCGCGGGCACGAGGCCGATCTTCACTTCGCTGAGGCAGTACCACGCGGTGTCCACGCTCACGGCCATGTCGCAGGCCGCGACCAGCCCCATGCCGCCCGCGTACACGTCGCCCTGCACGCGCGCGATGGTGGGCTTGGGGCACTCGGCGATGGTGCGCAGCATGTCGGCCAGCTTGCCCGCGTCGGCGAGGTTCTCGCCCCGCGTGTAGTCGGCCATGCGGCGCATCCAGTTGAGGTTGGCGCCCGCGCAGAAGGCCGGGCCGTTCGCGCCGAGCACGATGGCTTTCACCTGCGGCGCGGCGCCAGCTTCGGTGAAGGCCTGCGTGAGCTCGGCGATGACGATGTCGTCGAAGGCGTTGCGTGCGTCGGGCTGGTCGAGCCAGATGCGGGCCACCGCGCCGTCGATGGCGAGGTTCAGCTTGGTGAAGGTGCTGCTCATGCGGTGCCCCTGGTCACATGCGGAAGATGCCGAACTTGGGTTCGGGGATCGGCGCGTTGCGCGAGGCGGCCAGGCCCAGTGCGAGCACGCGGCGCGTGTCGGCCGGGTCGATGATGCCGTCGTCCCACAGGCGCGCGGTGGCGTAGTAGGGGTGGCCCTGGTCTTCGTACTGCTGGCGGATCGGGGCCTTGAAGGCTTCTTCTTCGTCGGCGCTCCAGCTGCCGCCCTTCAGTTCGATGCCGTCGCGCTTCACGGTGGCCAGCACGCTCGCGGCCTGCTCGCCGCCCATCACGCTGATGCGCGCGTTGGGCCACATCCAGAGGAAGCGCGGGCTGTACGCGCGGCCGCACATGCCGTAGTTGCCGGCGCCGAAGCTGCCGCCGATGATGATCGTGAACTTGGGCACGTTGGCCGTGGCCACAGCCGTCACCATCTTGGCGCCGTGGCGCGCGATGCCTTCGTTCTCGTACTTGCGGCCCACCATGAAGCCGGTGATGTTCTGCAGGAACACCAGCGGGATCTTGCGCTGGCAGCACAGCTCGATGAAGTGCGCGCCCTTCTGTGCCGACTCGCTGAACAGGATGCCGTTGTTCGCGATGATGCCCACGGGCATGCCCTCGATCTCGGCAAAGCCGCAGACCAGCGTGGCGCCGAAACGGGCCTTGAACTCGTGGAACTCGCTGCCGTCGACGATGCGCGCAATGATCTCGCGCACGTCGAAGGGCTTGCGCGTGTCGGTGGGGATCACGCCGTACAGCTCTTCGCGCGGAAAGTCGGGCGCGCGCACCGCGGTGCCTTGCGGCGTGTCGGCGGCCTTCGCGTTGAGGTTGGCCACCGCCGAGCGTGCCAGCGCCAGCGCGTGCAGGTCGTTCTGCGCCAGGTGGTCGACCACGCCCGACAGGCGCGTGTGCACGTCGCCGCCGCCCAGGTCTTCGGCCGACACGACCTCGCCGGTGGCCGCCTTCACGAGCGGCGGGCCACCCAGGAAGATGGTGCCCTGGTTCTTCACGATGATCGACTCGTCGCTCATCGCCGGCACGTACGCGCCGCCGGCCGTGCACGAGCCCATGACCACCGCGATCTGCGGGATGCCCTGGGCGCTCATGTTGGCCTGGTTGTAGAAGATGCGGCCGAAGTGATCGCGGTCGGGGAACACCTCGTCCTGGTTCGGCAGGTTGGCGCCGCCCGAGTCCACGAGGTAGATGCAGGGCAGGCGGTTCTGCTCGGCGATCTCCTGCGCGCGCAGGTGCTTCTTGACCGTCATCGGGTAGTAGGTGCCGCCCTTCACGGTGGCGTCGTTGCACACGATCATGCAGTCCACGCCGTTCACCCGACCGATGCCCGCGATGATGCCGGCGCCCGGTGCCGACTCGGCCCCCTTGGCATCGAGGTACATCGCATGCGCGGCCAGCGGCGCGATTTCGAGGAAGGGCGTGCCCGGGTCGAGCAGCTCGGCCACGCGGTCGCGCGGCAGCAGCTTGCCGCGCGCCGTGTGCTTGGCGCGCGCGGCCTCGCCGCCGCCCTGCTCCACTTTCGCGAACTGCTGCTGCAGGTCGTCGACCAGCGCGCGCATGGCGGCAGCGTTCGCCTGGAAGTCTGCGGACCGTGCGTTGAGTTTGGTTTCGAGTTTGCTCATGCTGTCTTTTCTTGGCTGAGACCGAGCTGCTCGGTCATGGCGTCGCGGATCTTGAATTTCTGGATCTTGCCGGTCACCGTCATCGGGAACTCGGAAACGAACTGGATGTACTTGGGCACCTTGTAGTGCGCGATCTGGCCCTTGCAGAAGTCGCGGATCTCGGTGTCGGTGGCCGTCTGGCCGGGCTTGACGATGATCCAGGCGCACAGCTCTTCGCCGTACTTCTTGTCGGGCAGGCCGACCACCTGCACGTCCTGCACCTTCGGGTGGCGGTACAGGAACTCTTCGATCTCGCGCGGGTAGATGTTCTCGCCGCCGCGGATCACCAGGTCCTTGATGCGCCCGACGATGTTCACGTAGCCCTCGGCATCCATCGTGGAGAGGTCGCCGGTGTGCATCCAGCGCTCGGCGTCGATGGCCTCGCGCGTCTTGGGCTCGTCCTCCCAGTAGCCGTGCATCACCGAGTAGCCGCGCGTGCACAGCTCGCCCGACTGGCCCGGCGGCATGATCGCGCCGGTCTCGGGGTCGATGATCTTCACCTCGAGGTGCGGCTGCACCGTGCCCACGGTCGACACGCGGCGGTCCAGCGGCGTGTCGGTGCTGCTCTGGCAGCTCACGGGGCTGGTCTCGGTCATGCCGTAGGCGATGGTGATCTCGCCCAGGTGCATCTCGTTGACCACGCGCTTCATCACCTCGATGGGGCACGGCGAGCCGGCCATGATGCCGGTGCGCAGCGTGGACAGGTCGAACTCCTTGAAGCGCGGATGGTCCAGCTCGGCGATGAACATCGTGGGCACGCCGTGCAGGCCCGTGCACTTCTCGGCCTGCACGGTCTCGAGCACCGTGAGCGGGTCGAAACCGTCGTTCGGATACACGATGGCCGAGCCGTGCGTGAGGCAGGCCAGGTTGCCCAGCACCATGCCGAAGCAGTGGTACAGCGGCACCGGAATGCACAGGCGGTCGGCCGGCGTGAGCTTCATGCACTCGCCGATGAAGAAGCCGTTGTTCAGGATGTTGCGGTGCGTGAGCGTCGCGCCCTTGGGAAAGCCCGTGGTGCCGCTGGTGAACTGGATGTTGATCGGGTCGGTGGCCTTCAGCGTCTTCTGCGTGGCGGCCACGCGCGCGTCGGCCGCATCGCCGCCGGCCAGCAGTTCGCTGAAGCGGCGCATGCCGGGCTGCTCGTCGCCCTGGCCGGGCTTGTCGATCCAGAAGGTGTGCTGCAGCAGCGGCAGCTTGGCCGGGCCCAGCTCGCGCAGCATGCCCAGGTAGTCGCTGGTCTTGAACTGCGCCATCGTCACCAGCGCCTTGCAGCCGACCTTGTTGAGCGCGTACTCGAGCTCCGAGGTGCGGTAGGCGGGGTTGATGTTCACGAGGATCAGGCCGACCTTGGCGGTGGCGATCTGCATCAGCACCCAGGGCACGTTGTTGTGTGACCAGATGCCCACGCGGTCGCCGGGCACGAGCCCCAGGCCCAGCAGTGCGCTGGCCAGCTTGTTCGACGCGGTCTGCAGTTCGCGGTAGGTGAAGCGCTGGCCTTCGTGGCGGCTGACGAGGGCTTCGCGGTCGGGCTGCTTCTCGACCATGTCGTCGAAGAAGTCGCCGATGGCTTGCTCGATGAGGGGGACGTCCGTGGCGCCTTGGGCCAGGCTCTGCGTCAGTGGCATCGTCTTGTCTCCTTGTCTGGCGCCCTCTCCCTGCGGGGAGAGGGTGGGGTGAGGGTGTGCAGCGCGGCTTATGCGGTTTCGGAGAACAGCTCGCGACCGATCAGCATGCGCCGCACTTCGCTCGTGCCCGCGCCGATCTCGTACAGCTTGGCGTCGCGCCACAGCCGCTCGACCGGGAAGTCCTTGGTGTAGCCCACGCCGCCCAGCGTCTGGATCGCCTCGCCGGCCATCCAGGTCGCCTTCTCGGCCGAGTACAGGATGGCGCCGGCCGCGTCCTTGCGGAAGGTGCGCGCATGGTCGTTGCGGTCGCAGGCCTTGCCCACGGCGTACACGTAGGCGCGGGTGGCCTGCCAGGTCGAGTACATGTCGGCGATCTTGCCCTGCATCAGCTGGAACTCGCCGATGCTCTGGCCGAACTGCTGGCGCTCGTGGATGTAGGGGATCACGGCGTCCATGCAGGCGGCCATGATGCCCAGCGGGCCGCCCGAGAGCACGGCGCGCTCGTAGTCCAGGCCGCTCATCAGCACCTTGGCGCCCATGCCTTCGCCGCCGAGCACGTTCTCTTCGGGCACTTCGCAGTTGTCGAAGAACAGCGGGAAGGTGTTGGAGCCGCGCATGCCGAGCTTGTCGAGCTTGGTGCCGGCCGAAAAACCTTTGAAATTCTTTTCGACGATGAAGGCCGTCATGCCGCGCGCGCCCATCTCGGGTTCGGTCTTGGCGTAGATGACCAGCGTGTCGGCGTCGCCGCCGTTGGTGATCCACATCTTGCCGCCGTTGAGCACGTAGTAGCCGTCCTTCTTGTCGGCCTTGAGCTTCATGCTCACCACGTCGGAGCCGGCGTTGGGCTCGCTCATGGCCAGCGCGCCCACGTGCTCGCCGCTCACCAGCTTGGGCAGGTATTTCTTCTTCTGCGCTTCGCTGCCGTTGCGGTGGATCTGGTTCACGCACAGGTTGGAGTGCGCGCCGTACGACAGGCCCACCGAGGCCGAGGCGCGCGAGACTTCTTCCATGGCCACGATGTGGGCCAGGTAACCCAGCTCGGTGCCGCCGAATTCTTCCTTCACCGTCATGCCGTGCAGGCCCAGTTCGCCGAGCTTTTGCCACAGGTCGTGCGGGAACAGGTTGTCGCGGTCGATCTCGGCGGCGCGGGGCGCGATTTCGTTGGCGGCGAAGTCCTGGATCGCGCTGCGCAGCGCGTCGATGTCGTCGCCCAGATCGAAGTTGAGGCCGAAATCGTGCATGAGTCTTGTCTCCTCTGAAGGGGTCGGCGCGCAGGGCTGCCCGCGCGGATGGCGCTTGAAAAAACGCAGCTTACGCCTCGTGGCGCCGCAATTGGCGCCACAATGGTTGCAAATTGCGCCACGACCGATGCCCTCCACCACGTCGTCCCCCGCCTTCCTGCGACCCGCCCGCGCCGTCACGCCGATGGCCTTCGTGCGAGCCATCGTGCAAGGATATGCCCGCTACGGCAAGGACCCGGCGCAGGCCCTGCAGGCGGCACAGATCGCGCCGCGCGAGCTGGCCCGCCCGGGCGCCCGGGTGACGGCCGCGCAGTTCGAGGCGCTGTCGGGCCACGCGATGCAGGAGCTGGACGACGAGGCGCTGGGCTGGTTCTCGCGCCGCCTGCCCTGGGGCAGCTACGGCATGCTGTGCCGCGCCTCGCTCACCTCGCCCGACCTGGGCGTGGCCATGAAACGCTGGTGCCGCCACCACCGCCTGCTGACCGAGGACATCACGCTCGCGCTGGACGTGACCGGCGGCGTGGCCACGCTGCGCATCACCGAGAACCGCCCGCTCGATCCGGCGTTCCGCGAGTTCTGCCTGGTGACGAGCCTGCGTTTCATGCACGGCTACGTGTGCTGGGCGATCGACTCGCGCATCTCGCTGCGCCAGGCCACCTTTCCGTTCGCGGCGCCGCCGCACCGCGACGCCTACCCGCTGATGTTCACGCCCGACGTGCACTTCGACGCGCCGCAGGCCAGCATCAGCTTCGACGAACGCTACCTCGCGCTGCCGCTGCTGCGCGACGAGCGCGCGCTGCGCACCATGCTCAAGCGCGCCCTGCCGCTCACGGTGCTGCAGTACCGCCGCGACCGCCTGCTGGGGCAGCGCGTGCGCGAACTGCTGCGCGCGCGTGCCGGCGAGGCGACCACGGCCGAGGCGCTGGCGGGGCTGCTGAACGTGTCGGGGCGCACCTTGCATCGGCAGCTGCATGAGGAAGGCACCTCGCTGCAGGTGCTGAAGAACGAGGTGCGGCACGAGCTGGCGGTGGAGCAGCTGCGCCGGACCACGCGGCCGATCAAGCAGGTGGCGCTGGCGGTGGGCTTTCGCAACGAGAAGAGCTTTTCGCGCGCGTTCCTGCAGTGGACGGGGCACGCGCCTCGGGATTTTCGGCAGCTGGGGTTGTAAGGCGCTTGTTCAGGGCGCGTGCCCAGGCCACCGGGTACTTCCCTCCGCGAATGTCCCCCGGCCTGCGGCCTCCTCCTTGATTTCGCTGCGGGA
>NZ_JBXAIT010000005.1:0-623672 GCF_058796495.1 Variovorax sp. GW823-FHT04B03 | reverse complement strand
CAGGCCACCGGGTACTTCCCTCCGCGAATGTCCCCCGGCCTTCGGCCTCCTCCTTGATTTCGCTGCGGGAAGCACCCGGTGTCCTGCGCACGGGAAGCAGCGCTGGCGTGCGGCCGATCAACGACCGCACTGTCCAACGCTCAGCCCGCGTCGCGCAGCAGGTGCTTGAGCAGCTTGCCCGTCGCCGTGCGCGGCAGGCTCTCGCGCACTTCGAAGATGCGCGGAATCTTGTAGCGCGCCAGCCGGTCCTCGAGAAAACGCACCAGCTCGCGCGCCTCGAGCGCGCGCCCGCCGCGCGCCACCAGCACCGCTGTCACGGTCTCGCCCCACTCGGGGTGCGGGCGGCCGATGACGGCCACGTCCTGCACGTCGGGGTGGGCGCCCAGCGCGTCTTCCACTTCTTTCGAATAGACGTTCTCGCCGCCCGTGATGATCATGTCGCGCAGCCGGTCGACGATGAACAGGAAGCCGTCTTCGTCCACCCGCGCGAGGTCGCCCGTGCGGTACCAGCCTTGCGCGTCGAAGGCCTCGGCGCTCGCCTGCGGGTTGTCGAGGTAGCCCTGCATCACGGCCGGCGAACGCAGGTGGATCTCGCCGACCTCGCCCGCGCCGCAGCGCCGGCCGTCGGGGTGGCGCACCTCGATGGCCACGCCGGGCACGCCCGCGCGGCCGATCGAGCCGGCCTTGGCGATCGCGTCTTCCGGGTAGAGCACGGTGCCCAGCGGGCCCGATTCGGTCATGCCGTAGACCTGCACGAAGCGGTCGCTGCGGTAGCTGTCGGCCAGCTTGCGCGCCATGTCGGCGCCGAGCGGGCCGCCGCCGTAGGCCCACAGGCGCATCGCGCTGAAGTCGTAGTCCTGCACGTCGGGCACCACCGACAGCGGCGCCAGGAAAGCGATGGGTGCGCCGAAGGTGAAGGTGATGCGCTCCTCCGCCAGCGTGTCGAGAAAGGCCTTGGGCGCGTACTCGCGCAGCAGCACCACGGTGCCGCCCATCAGCAGCGTGCCCAGCAGCCAGTTGTTGAGCGGCGACGAATGCCACACCGGCATCGCGACCAGCGTGCGCTCGTTGCGCGACAGCGACATGCCCGCCGCCGTGCACACCGCCGCCATGAAGACGTTGCGGTGGCTGTGCAGGCAGCCCTTGGGCTTGCCGGTGGTGCCCGAGGTGTAGAGCACCTGGGCCAGCGTGTCGGTGCCGGGCGCCGGGGCGTCGTCATCGCCGAGTGGCGCGGCCTGCGCCGTCAGGTCGTCGAAGATCGGCAGGCCATCGGCGGCGCTGTCGGTCGCGAGCCAGTCGCAGCGGTGCGCGATGCGTGCGGCGAACTGCGTGGCGAGCGTGCCGTCGGACACGCACAGACGCACGCCGGCATGGGCCAGCACGTAGTCGATCTCCGGCGCCTGCAGCTTGTGGTTGACCGGCACCACGGCCGCGCCGAGGCGCCAGGCGCCGAACATCGCGGCGACGAAGCCGACCGTGTTGAAGCACAGCAGCGCGACCTTGTCGCCAGGGCCCACGCCCTGGGCGCGCAGCACGGTGGCGGCGCGGCGCGAGAGCTCGGCGAACTCGGCGTACGTCCAGGCGCGGCCTGCGGCGCGCAGGCATTCGTGGTCAGGCTGGGTGCGGGCGTGCTGGTCGAGCAGGGAAACGAAATCCATCCGTGTCGGCTCCGTGCTCAGTGCCAGGCGGCGCGCACCAGCGCGCCGGGGTCGCTGGTGCCGGCGCTGATGCCGGTCACTGGGCCCCAGTCGGGATCGAAGCGGCTGGACACGAACGCGGCCGCCGCGAGCGGGCTCGCGTGCTGCAGCATCAGGCCGGCCTGCGCCGCGCGCACCAGCCGCTGCGTGAAGCGGCGCGCCTGGCGTTCCAGGTCCTGCGGCGCCAGCTGCACCATCTGGCGCAGGGCCTGCACCTCGGTCTGCAGGCGCGCTTCGCCTGCGGTCACTTCCTGCAGGTGGTCGAGCACGAGGTGCGCGTCGTCGGGGTTGCGCGACACGGCGCGCAGCACATCGAGGCACATCACGTTGCCCGAGCCTTCCCAGATCGAGTTGACGGGCGCCTCGCGGAACAGGCGGCCCATCGGGCCGTCTTCCACATAGCCGTTGCCGCCGAACACCTCCATCGCCTCGCCGGTGAGCGCCACCGCGCGCTTGCAGTTCCAGAACTTGGCGGCGGGCGTGAGCAGCCGGCGCCAGGCCGTGTCCAGCGGCGCGGGCGAGCCGAAGCGCGAGGCCAGCTCCATCGCCAGCAGCGTGGCGCTTTCGGTTTCCAGCGCCATGTCGGCCAGCAGCTCGGTCATCACCGGCTGGTCGACCAGCGCCTTGCCGAAGGCAAAACGGTTGCGCGTGTAGTGCAGCGCCTGCGCGAAGCCCTGGCGCATGAAGCCGGCGCTGGCGAGCGCGCAGTCCAGCCGCGTCACGGTGGCCATCTCGATGATGGTCGGGATGCCGCGGCCCTCGTCGCCCACGAGCACGCCCCAGGCCTCCTTGAACTCGACCTCGCTGCTGGAGTTGGAGCGGTTGCCGACCTTGTCCTTCAGGCGCTGGATGTGGATCGCGTTCTTGCTGCCGTCGGGCCGCCAGCGCGGCACGAAGAAGCACGAGGAGCCGTGCTCGTCGGTCTTGGCCAGCACCAGGTGGCCGTCGCACATCGGCGCCGAGAAGAACCACTTGTGGCCGGTGATGAGGAACTCTTCGCCCCACGGGCCGCTGCCGGCCGGCACGGCGCGCGTGGTGTTGGTGCGCACGTCGCTGCCGCCCTGCTTCTCGGTCATGCCCATGCCGACGGTCATCGAGGTCTTGCCCTCGAGCGGGATGTCGCGTGGGTCGTGCACGTGGGCGGCGAGCTTGTCGCGCAGGTCGGCGTACAGCGCGGCGTTGCGGCGCATCACGGGGATGCAGGCCTTGGTCATGGTGGTCGGGCAGGTGGAGCCCGACTCGATCTGGCTGTGCATGTACAGCGAGGCACCGTAGCCCACCCAGGCCGAGGGCCGCTCGTCGAAGAACGGCAGGTTGGCGATGCCGTTGCGCCGCGCGATCGACATCATGGTGTGCCACGCGGGGTGAAACTGCACGCTGTCGATGCGCGTGCCGGTGCGCGAGTGCGTGTGCAGCTCGGGTTCGTGGTGGTTGGCGTCCTCGGCGGCGCGCAGCGTGGCCTCGGCGCCGTACTCGGCGCCCTGGCGCACCAGCTCGTCGTCGCGCCAGGCGGCGCCGCCGCGCCCCACCGCGCCGCGCAGCGCGGGGTCGCTGGTGTAGACGTTGTAGTCCTTGAGTTCGGGGACCTGGTTGTCGGGATGGATGCCGGGAATGGTCATGGCGTTGTCTCCGTGAAGCGGTGAAAGAGGGGCGTGTTCAGGCGGCGGCGGCGCGTTCGCGCACCACCAGCGTCTGGGTCGCGAGGCCGATGAGGCCGCGCGTGTCGTACAGGTGGGACACGGTGAGGCCCGCGCCGCCGGCGTGCATCTCGGTGCTGGCGCGCAGGCCGATCCACTCGCCTTCGGGCACGCGGAACAGGTTCAGGCTCAGGTCGGCGTTCGAGAACAGGAAGTCGGCGGGCGACAGCACCCAGCTCAGGCCGTTGCCGAAGTCGGCTGCCGCCGCCGCGCGCATCGCGGGCGAGGTGGCCACGCCGCGCACCAGCGGCACCGCCAGCCGGAACCACGCGGCGCCCGCGCCGGGCTGCGCGATGTCGCCCTGCGCCAGGCGCGATTCGACGGCGGTCTGGTGGAACGAGAGGCCGTCGGGCAGGCCGGGAATGCGCAGCCGCTCGGTGCAGTCGTCGGGCAGCGGGCGCAGTTCGCGCGGCGCATCGCCCGCGGGCAGGTTCGCCGGCAGCGTCAGCGGCGAGGTCTTCAACAGCAGCGCGTGCGCGCGGGCCACCACGGTGTCGCCCGCGAGCAGGTCGATGCCCACGCGCACCGTGGCGCGCGAGGCCTGCGACTGCGTGCGCGTGGCCAGCGGCGCCACCGGCACCGGCTTCACCAGCTCGAGCGTGAGCCGCGCCAGCTGCCAGCCGGGGCCGGGCGCCGCGCGTTCGGCGATGTGCGCGAGCAGCGCGGCGGGTGCGCCGCCGTGCTGCGCGCGCGGGTCCCACGGGCCGCGCGAGAGCGCGTCGGGTAGCCACGCATCGCCCTCGCCGGTGTAGACGGCGGGGGGCGTTGTCTCGGGGGCGCGGTCGGGCGAGGTCATTGCAGAATGCCTTTCGATGGGATCAAAAATTCTAGGAACAACCCGCCCGCGAGGTGTTCGGGTTCGGCGGCCATGACCGGCGCCCGCGCACCCGCCGCCGCCCCGAGGAGGAAGCCGCGCCAGTCCCGTGCGCGTCACACCTCGCAGGCGCTGCAGGAAGCCTTTGTTCGGCTTTTGGTCGAGAAGGGCTACGCCGCCATCACGATCCGCGAGATCGTGGCCGTGGCGGGCACGGGCCTGGGCAGCTTCTACGAATACTTCGAAAACAAGGAAGACCTGGCGCGCGTGTGCCTGCACCTGCGCTCCAAGGCGCTGCTGCTGGACATGCGCGCGGTCGTGGCCGCGAACGAAGGCCGGCCGTGGCGCGAGATCGTCGACGCGGTGATCGATGCGCAGCTCGACGCGCACCGCACGCAGCCTGTGGCCTGGGGCGCGCACTACCTGCTGGAGCGCCACCTCTCCAGCCCCGAGGCCTACCGCAAGATGTACGACCGCTTCGTGGCCGAATGGGTGGGCGTGCTCGACGCGGCAGGGGATGTGGGGGCCGACGCCCCGCAGAAGAAGGAAGCGGCGCGCGTGTGCCAGACCATCATCTACGGCCTGGTCGCGCACACCCACATCGGCACGGGCGGGCGGCCCGACCTGCAGACGCTGTCACGCCAGTTGCGCGATGCGCTGCGGGGCTACCTGGCGACGGTCGCCTGAGGCTCTGGCTCAGCGCGACGACTTGTTCGTCGTGCCGCTGACGCCGGCGTCGATGGTGCCGAACACCGTCACGCCGCTGCCCGATGAAGACGAGGAAGAAGACGGCGACGGCGCGGTGCCGGCGCAGCCCGAGACCAGCAGACCGGTCGCAAGGACGGCGAGGGCGGCAAGGATCGACTTCACGGCAGGACTCCAGAAAACTAAGGACGTCCCACTATAGGCCGGGGCCCCCGGCCGCCCTGTAACAAAGACACCAGCCCCTGCAGGGGCGGCGTTGTTCAGCCTGCCACGCGCGGGTCGGTCGCCAGCAGCATCTCGACCATCGAACGCAGGTCGGCCTGCAGCCGCGTGGCGCCGGCTTCGTCGAGCGCCAGCGTGGCCTCGTCCATGTAGAGCTTGCGGTTGATCTCGACCTGGATGCTGTGCCGGTTCGCCGCCGGGTCGCCGTGGCGGCGCACCAGCTCCACGCCCTTGTACGGGTGGTTGTAGTCCACGCTGTAGCCGCATGCGCGCAGGTGCGCGCACAACTTGTGCGACAGCGCCGGGTCGGCCGTGCTGCCGTCGCGGTCGCCGATCACGAAGTCGGCGTGCGCCAGCCCCGGGAAGTCGGTGGCGTGGCTGCCCGCGATGGCGGGCATCGAGTGGCAGTTGATGTGGATGCTGTAGCCGTGCCGCGCATGCGCTTCGTCGATGGCCTGGGCCACCGCCGCGTGGTACGGGCGCCAGCACTGGTCGATGCGCTGGCGCACCTCGGCCACCGTGAGCGGCCGGTCGTAGATCGGCAGGCCCTCGTCGGTGAGCTTCCAGATCAGGCCCTTGCCCAGGCGCACCTTGGACAGCACGCGCGGGTCGGTCGACACCGGGTCGGTCCACGGGCCGTCGAGCATGGTGGTGTCGACCTCGGTCATGTCGCGGTTGGCGTCGAGGTAGCTGCGCGGAAAGTGCGCCTCGATCCAGGCGGCGCCCATGTCGTTCGCGAAGGCGTAGAGCCTCTCGACGTGGGTGTCCTCGGCCCGGCGCAGCGTGGCGAGCTCGCACACGGGCCGGAAGTCCTCGGGGTAGACGGTGCCGCTGTGCGGGGAGTCCAGCACCAGCGGGGTGTGCCCGGCGACGCTCGTCACCTGGGCGCGGGTTTGAATCAGTTTCAGGACTGGATGCATAGGCGGTGTCGGTCAGTCCAATCGGATGCGCGCGAAGGCGGCCACCTTCTTCATCTTCTCGATCTCGCTCGCGATCTGCTTCGTGAACTCGGCCGGCGTGGTGCCCGAGGCGTACAGCCCCTGCAATGCCAGGCGCTCGCGCACGGCGGGGTCTTTCAGCGCCGTGGCCACGGCCTGCTGCATGCGCAGCACCAGCTCGGGCGGCGTGCCGGCGGGCGCGATCATGCCGAACCACGACGGGTCGTTGCTGGCCGCGTAGCCCAGCTCGCCGTAGGTCGGCACTTCGGGCAGCACGTCGAGGCGGCCGCTCCAGGACACGGCCAGCGCCTTCAGCTTGCCGGCCTTCACGTGCGGCAGCGACGAGGCCACCTGGTCGAAGTACACCGGCACCTGGCCCGCGAGCACGTCGTTGATGGCCGGGCCCGCACCGCGGTAGGGGATGTGCACCATCGAGGTTCCGGTGCTGCTCTTGAACAGCTCGCCCCACATGTGGCCGATGGTGCCGTTGCCCGGCGAGGCGTACGACACCTTGCCGGGGTTGGCCTTCAGGTACTTCACGAGTTCCGCGAAGCTGCCGACGGGCAGCACGGCCGGGTTGATGACGATCACGCCCGGCGCCTTCACCAGCTCGGTCACGGCGGCAAAGCCCTTGATCGGGTCGTAGGGCAGCTTCTGGTACACGGCCGGGTTCACGCCGTGCGTGGACAGCGTGGCCACGCCGAAGCTCAGGCCGTCGGGCGTGGCGCGCGCCAACTCGGCCATGCCGATCGAGCCGCCCGCGCCGGCGCGGTTGTCGATCACCACGGGCTGCTGGAGGATCTTGGCCAGGGGCTCGGAGAGCACGCGGGCCGTGATGTCGGTGGCGCCGCTGGGTGGGAAGGGCACGACCAGGCGGATCGGCTTGCCTTGGGCAAAGGATATTCCTGGCGCGAAAGAAACGGCAGCCAGGGTGGAGAGGAAATGACGACGTTGCATGAGGGTTCTTCCAATGGAACGATGAGTGAATGTGCAAAGCTGCAGCTCACCTGAAGCAAAGGATATACCCGATATCATTCCAATCTGGAATGACTTGATGGGCTCCCCCATGCCGCTGCGACGCCTCAACCCGCCCCTGAACCTGCTGCGCGCCTTCTCCACCGTGGTGCGCTTCGGCGGCGTCTCGCGCGCGGCCGAGGCGCTGCACCTCACGCAGGGCGCGGTGAGCAAGCAGGTGCAGGAGCTCGAGCGCTGGATCGGCGCGCCGCTGTTCGAGCGCAGCCGCAAGCGCCTGGCGCTCACGCCCGCCGGCGAGCGCTACGAAAAGGCGGTGCGCGCCCTGCTGGCGCAGCTGGAGGCGGCCACGCTGGAGCTCATCACCAGCGGCGACGGCGGCGGCGCACTGCATTTGTCGACCCTGCCCACCTTCGGCGCCAAGTGGCTGATTCCGCGCCTGCCCGACTTCCAGCAGCGCCACCCGCAGATCACGCTGCATTTCGTGCCCTTCGTGCACGGCTACGACTTCGAGCGGCCCGAGCTCGACTGCGCCATCCTGTTCGGCGACGGCCACTGGCCCGGCGCGCGCTCGCACTACCTCGCGGGGCAGGACGTGGCGCTGATCGCCCCACGCGCCGCGCAGGCCGAGGCCGCCATCCGCACGCCGCAGGACGTGGCGCGCTGCACCCTGCTGCGCCATGTGAGCGTGCCGCAGTCGTGGCTGCACTGGAGCGAGGCGCACGGCGTGCGCGGGCTCGACCCGCTGGCCGGGCTGCAGTTCGACCAGTTCCAGACCATGATCCGCGCCGTCATGGCCGGCATGGGCGTGGCGCTGGTGCCGCGCTGCCTGGTGCAGGACGAAATCACGTCGGGGCTGGTGGAAGAGCCGCTGCCCCACGGCGGCTACCGGGGCAGCGAGGGCTACTGGTTCTGCTACCCCGAGGGGCGCGGCCAGCTGGCCACGCTGGATCATTTCCGCCACTGGCTGCTGGCCGAAGTCGACCGCAGCGGGGAAGCGATGGCGCTGCCGTTGGCTGCGCCGGCCTGAGAAGTTACTCGGGCTTCGCGCCCGAGGCCTTCACCGCCGCACCCCAGAGCCCGATCTCGCTCGCCACGAAGCGGTCGAACTCGGCGCCTGTCGTCGGCGCCGGCTCGGAGCCCCGGTCGCGGATGAAGCGCGCCATCTGCTCGCTCTTCAGGATGTCGGTCACTTCGTGGTTCAACCGCGCCACGATCTCGGGCGGCGTGCCGCGCGGGGCCATCAGGCCGAGCCAGCCGACGGCTTCGAAGTTCTTCGTGCCGGCCACGCCGCTCTCGCGCACGGTGGGCACCTCGGGCAGTTGCGACGAGCGCGTGGCCGACGTCACCGCCAGCGCAACCGCCTTGCCTGCCTTGATGTGCGGCAGCGCGGCCGTCACCGAGTCGACCATCAGCGGCACCTGGTTGCCCAGGAAGTCCGCCTGCGCCGGCCCGCTGCCCCGGTACGGAATGTGCGTGATGAACACATGCGCCGCCGATTTGTACATCTCGCCCGACAGGTGCTGCGTGCCGCCGATGCCGGCGCTCGCGTAGCTGAGCTTGCCGGGCTCGGCCTTGGCGCGCGCCGTGAGCTCGGTCAGCGTGCGGATGCCGCTTTCGGGCGTGGCCAGGAACACCAGCGGCACCTTCGCGATGAGCGAGATGCCGACGAGGTCCTTGCGCGGGTCGAAGCCCGGCTTGGCATAGAGCGTCTGGTTCACCGCCATCGCGCTGCCCGCCACCACCAGCGTGTAGCCGTCGGGCGGCGCGCGCACCACGAACTCGGTGCCGATGTTGCTGCCCGCGCCCGCCTTGTTGTCGACGATCACGGGCTGGCCCAGCCGCTTGCCGAGCTGTTCGGCGAGCGCGCGGGCAAAGATGTCGGTGGCCTGTCCGGGTGGGAAAGGCACGACCAGCTTGACGGGCTTGTCAGGCCACGCGGCGGCCTGGGCCAGGCCCGCGCCGCCCAGCAGCGCGGCGGCGCACAGGGCCGCGAGGTGTCGGCGCTGCATGCGTCGTCAGGCCGCGTCGGGCGCCGAGAGGTGCTTGCCCACGATGCCCGCGAGTTCGAACATCGTCACCTGGTCTTTGCCGAACACGGGTTTCAGCTTGGCGTCGGCGTTGATCGCGCGCTTGTTGGTCGCGTCCTGCAGGTTGTTGGCCTTGATGTAGTCCCACAGCTTCTTGATGACCTCGGTGCGCGCCACCGGTTCGGCGCCGATCACCGCGGCCAGCGAGTCGCTGGGCTTGAGGCCTGCGCCGGGCTTGCGCGGCTTGGCTGCCTTCTTCTCGGCCGGTGCCTTCTTGGCGGCGGGCGTCTTCTTCGCCGCGACCTTCTTGGCGGCCGCGGTCTTGGCCGCCGGCTTGCCGAAGGTCTTGCGCGGCGGGAACTTGCTGCCGCCTTCGCGCGGCGCGAACTCGAAGGTCACCTTGCCTTCTTCGGCGTTCCACGTGAGGAAGGCCTTGAAGGCGCGGCGCGTGCGCATCGACACGAACTTGTCGAGCAGGTCGGTCTTGCCGGTGGCGAGCAGCTTCTCCATCTGGTCGCGCTCGACCGGCTGCTGCAGGATGATCTTGCCGGTCTTGAAGGTGCAGCTCGGGGTCGGCTGCTCGTTCGTCGGCACCGACTTCTCGCAGACGTAGTTGCTGCCGTGATCGAACACCGGCGCTCCGCACACCGGGCACGGGCCCACGGTGTCCTGCTGGCTGAAGTCGACGATCTCGCCGCTGTCTTCATTCTTGTCGTCGCCGAAGTCGAACTCGAGCTTCCAGTTCTTGGCTTCTTCCCCGTCGTACTTGAGGATGATCTCGGCCGTGAAGGGCCAGCCCGCCTTGGAGCGGAAGCCCTCCAGCGGGCCGATGTGCTTGTTGGCCAGCAGCTGCTCGGCCTCGGCCACCTCGAAGGTGCGCCCGGCCGGCGACTTGCCGAACGAGAAGCCGCAGGCGTCCTCGCCCGTGCCGCTCTTGCCGGTGCAGCCGTAGCGGCGGTAGTTCTCCTTCACCACGCCGCCGCAGTTCGGGCAGGGCGTGGCGAGCGTGGCGTAGTCGCCGGGCACGGTGTCGCGGTCGTACTCCTTTGCCTTCTTGACGATGTGCTCCGTCATCTCGGCGATCTCGCGCATGAAGGCGTCGCGGCTCAAGGCGCCCTTTTCCATCTGCGCGAGCTTGTATTCCCACTCGCCCGTGAGCTCGGCCTTGGAGAGTTCTTCCACGCCCAGGCCGCGCAGCAGTGTCATGAGCTGGAAGGCCTTGGCGGTCGGGATGAGCTCGCGGCCTTCGCGCAGCATGTACTTCTCGGCGATCAGCCCTTCGATGGTGGCCGCGCGCGTGGCTGGCGTGCCCAGGCCCTTTTCCTGCATGGCCTCGCGCAGCTCGTCGTCGTCGATGGTCTTGCCGGCGCCTTCCATGGCGCCCAGCAGCGTGGCTTCCGAATAGCGGGCCGGCGGGCGCGTCTTCAGGCCCTTGAGGTCGGCCGACTCGGTCTGCACGATCTCGCCCGGCTTCACCGGCACGAGGCGCTTGCCGTCCTTGTCGTCTTCCTTCTCGTCGTCCTGGGCTTCCTTGCCGTAGATGGCGAGCCAGCCCGGCTTCACCAGCACCTTGCCGTCGGTGCGGAAGGGGTACTTCTTGCCGCCCTGCTCCACCGTGCTGATGCGCGTGGTCACCTGGTGCTCGGCGCTCGGGAAGAACACCGACAGGAAGCGGCGCACCACGAAGTCATACAGCTTCTGCTCGGCTTCGCTCAGCCCGCTCGGGGCCTGCAGCGTCGGGATGATGGCGAAGTGATCCGACACCTTGGCGTTGTCGAAGATGCGCTTGTTGGGCTTGACGTAGTTGCCGTCGACCGCCTGCTGCGCGAACGGCGCCAGGTGCTTCATGCCGCTGCCGGCGAGCATCTCCATGGTCTGCTTGACGACGGGCAGATAGTCTTCCGGCAGCGCACGCGAATCGGTACGCGGGTAGGTCAGCGCCTTGTGGCGTTCGTACAGGCTCTGCGCCAGCGCCAGCGTGGTCTTGGCACTGAAGCCGAAGCGGCCGTTGGCCTCGCGCTGCAGCGAGGTCAGGTCGAACAGCGCGGGCGAGGCCTGCGTGGTGGGCTTGCTCTCTTCGGTGACCGTGGCGGGCTTGCCGCGCGAGGCGTCGGCGATGGCGCGGGCTTCCTGCTCGGACCACACGCGGTCGGCGCGCTGCTCGGCATCGGGTTCGCCGTTGGCCAGCAGCGGCGCGTTGGCTTTCTTCCAGTCGGGGTTGAACCACTTGCCCGGGTACTGGCCGGCCTCGGCCGCGAAGCTGCCGTGGATTTCCCAGTACTCGCGCGAGACGAACTTGCGGATCTGCTCCTCGCGCTCCACCACCACCGACAGCGTGGGCGTCTGCACGCGGCCCACGGTCGTGAGGAAGAAGCCGCCGTCGCGCGAATTGAATGCGGTCATGGCGCGCGTGCCGTTGATGCCCACGAGCCAGTCGGCCTCCGAGCGCGAGCGCGCGGCGTCGGCCAGGCCCTGCATCTGCTTTTCGGTGCGCAGCGCATCGAAGCCGTCGCGGATCGCCTGCGGCGTCATCGACTGCAGCCACAGTCGCTTCACGGGCTTGCCCAGCGGGCTCTTGCCGCCGGCGTACTGCTCGATCAGGCGGAAGATCAGCTCGCCCTCGCGGCCCGCGTCGCAGGCGTTGATGAGCTGCGTCACGTCCTTGCGCTTGGCCTGCTTGACCACGGCGTTCAGGCGCGTCTTGGTCTTGTCGACCGGCTTGAGGTCGAAGTGCGGCGGGATCACCGGCAGGTTGGCGAAGCTCCACTTGCCGCGCTTGACGTCGAATTCCTCCGGGGCCTGGATCTCGACCAGGTGGCCCACGGCGCTGGTCACGACGTAGGTGTCGTTCTCGAAATGCTCGTCATGTTTGTCGAACTTGCCGGCCACCGGCGTGAGGGCCCGGACGATGTCCTGGGCCACCGACGGCTTTTCTGCGATTACCAAAGTCTTTGTCATCTGAGGGCTCTCTATACTCTGCGGCTTCCGCGTGCGCACGCGCGCACACGCATGTGTGCATATTCAACCTAACAGACTTCGGCGATGCCTTCCAAATCCCCACTTTCCGCCGGCCGCGACAAGGAAGCCGCCCCCGTGACCGAGCCCGAGGCGCGCTCCGCCGCCACGCGCTCCGGTGGCCGGCGCATCCAGATGCGCCGCTCGGACGTCCACGGCAACGGCGTGTTCGCCCTGCAGGACCTGGCCGAAGGTGAAACGCTGATCGAATACAAGGGCGAGGTCATCAGCTGGAAAGAGGCGCTGCGCCGCCATCCGCACGACCCGACCCAGCCGAACCACACCTTCTACTTCCACATCGACGACGGCCGCGTGATCGACGGCAATGTGAAGGGCAACGACGCGCGCTGGATCAATCACTCGTGCGAGCCGAACTGCGAGGCCGACGAAGTCGATGGGCGCGTTTATATCAAGGCCCTGAGAAACATCGCCGCCGGCGAGGAACTGAACTACGACTACGGCCTGATCATCGACGAGCCGTACACCGAGAAGCTGCTGTCCGAGTTCCCGTGCTGGTGTGGTTCCGAGATGTGCCGCGGCACGCTGCTGACGCCCAAGGACGAGGACGAGGAAAAAGACAAGAAGAAAAAGAAGAAGGCCAAGAAAAAAGCCGAGAAGAAGAAGGCCGAGGCCAAGGAAGCGAAGAAGGCCGAAAAGAAAGCCGAGAAGAAAAAATCGGACAAGAAGGCCGACAAGAAAAAGGCCGACGGCAAGAAGAAGTCCAAGGGCGACGCCCCGGCCGCCGCCGGAGACTGACGATGGCCACGACGCCGGCCAGCGCCTGGTTCGAAGACCGGATCGCCGCGACGGTCGCGCCGCTGCTGCCCGGCTTCGCGGTCGAGGCTGTGGCCGAAATCGATTCCACCAATACCGAGCTGATGCGCCGTGCGCGCGCCGGCCGCACCGACCCCGTGCTGCTCGTGGCCGAGCGCCAGACGGCCGGGCGCGGTCGCCTCGGCCGTCCGTGGCAGAGCGCGCAACAGCCCGAGGCGCCCGCCTCGCTCACCTTTTCGCTCGGCATGCCGCTGGCGCCGGCCGACTGGTCGGGCCTGTCGCTGGCCGTGGGCGTGAGCGTGGCCGAAAGCCTCGACCCGACGGGCGCGCACCAGGTCGGCCTCAAGTGGCCCAACGACATCTGGGTGAACGACCGCAAGCTGGTCGGCATCCTCATCGAGACCGCGATGCCGCAGACCGCCCGGCCCGATGCCGCGCGCTACCTCGTGGTGGGCATCGGCATCAACATCGGCCCGCGCGAGGGCGACGGCATGCGCACGCCGCCGGCCTGGCTGCGCCAGTGGCAGCCCGACGCGTCCGCGCCCGAGGTGCTGCTGTCGCTGGCCGAGCCGCTGGTGCGCAGCGTGCTCGCCTTCGAGGCCCACGGCTTCGCGCCTTTTGCCGAACGCTTTGCGGCGCGCGACGTGTTGCGCGGGCGCGAGGTGACGCTCAGCGACGGCACCGCCGGCCTGTGCGAAGGCGTGGCCTGGGGCGGCGAGCTGCAGGTGCGCACCGACGCCGGCCTGCAACTGATCTCGAGCGACGAGGTGAGCGTGCGTCCGCGCGGCATGTCTTTCTGAGCGAGGGCATGAAGCTGCGCCTGGTCCTCATCGCCCTGCTCGCCGCCAATGCGGGCTACTGGCTGTGGACGCGCGGCGACCTGGCCGGCTTCGGGCTCGCGCCCGCGGCGCTCGACGAGCGCGAGCCGCAGCGCATGGCGCGGCAGATCCACCCCGAGTGGGTGCAGATCCGCAAGGAAGCCAAGCCTTCGGGAACGCCCGCGCCCTGACCCGAATCAGGCCGCAGCAGCGCGCGCGAACATGCGCCGCGCCTTGGCCAGCGCGGCCTGCAGTTTTTCTTCGGACGGCGGCTCGTGTGAACTCGAGCTCAGGCCGAACTTCTTGCCCGCGATTTCCTGCACCGCGACCAGGATGCCGCCCAGCACGGCCGGATCGGTCTCGGTGTCGAGCGCCTGGCGCAAGGGCTCGAGCGCCTTGGGCGCAGCGCTGCGGCGGTTGAACACGATCTGCATCAGCGCGCTCGCGGCCCATCGGCGGTTCGTGGCGACGGCGTCGTGCGCGAGCAGCGGCGCGACCTTGGCGATGTCCGTCGTGCCGCCGAGCCAGCCGATCACCCACAGCCCCTTGCAGCGCAGCTCGTCGTGCGGCGACGCGAGCGCGGCACGCGCCAGGGCCGCGGTTTCTTTCAGGCGGCGGCCCTTGCGGTACTTGAAGCCGCCGAGCAGCTGCAGCACCGTGGCCTGCATCGCAGGGTCGGGCTCGCGGTCGAACTGCGCGAGCAGGTGGTCTTCGGCTTCGTCGCCGCGCTCGCCGAACTTGCGGCACAGCCAGTCGTAGAGCTCGCTGTCCATGCCGGTGTCGTGCAGCAGCGTGTAGTGGAAGGCGAGCGCTTCGGCTGAATCCTGTTCCAGCAGATCGGCGCCGAAGTCGAACATGTCCGACACGTCGGTGTCGAGGCGGATTTCCAGGAAGCGTTGGCGCAGCGTGTCGAGCGGATTCATTCCGACGGGGCCTCCTCGAAGCGCACGGTGAAGAGCGCGCCCGGCGGATGCTTGCCGGGGTGCGCGTCCTCGAGCTTGACCCGTGCGCGGTGCTGGTTGGCGATCTCGCGCACGATCGGCAGGCCCAGCCCGGAGCCATCGGCCTCGTTGCCGAGCACGCGGTAGAAGGGCTCGAACACCAGCTCGCGGTCGGCCTCGGCGATGCCGGGGCCGTTGTCTTCCACCTGCACCAGCTGCACATGGCCGAAGGGGTCGGCCAGCACGCGCGCCGTGACCACGCCGGGGCGCTCGGGCGTCGAGGGCGTGTAGTTGAGCGCGTTGTCGACCAGGTTGCGCACCAGCTCTTTCAGCAGCGTCGGGTTGCCGTCGACCATCACGCCGGGCGCGCCGGCCTGGACACCGTCGTAACCGAGGTCGATGCGCTTCTCGATGGCGCGCGGCACGGCCTCGCGCACCACCTCGATGGTCAGCCGCGCGAGGTCGCAGGGCTGGCAGTGCGTCATGGCGCTGGTGCCCTCGGCGCGCGCCAGCGACAGCAGCTGGTTCACGGTGTGCGTGGCGCGCACGCTGGCGCGGCCGATCTGCTTGAGCGACTGCTTCAACTCGTCGGCGTTGGCGCCCTCGCGCTGCGCCAGGTCGGCCTGCATGCGCAGGCCTGCGAGCGGCGTCTTGAGCTGGTGGGCCGCGTCGGCCAGGAAGCGCTTCTGCGTGAAGATGGAGTCGTTGAGCTTGTCGAGCAGCTCGTTCACCGACGACACCAGCGGCACCACCTCGAGCGGCACCGAGGACTCGTCGAGCGGGCTCAGGTCGCCGGGGCGGCGCTCGCGGATGCGCGCCTCGACCACCGACAGCGGCTTGATGCCGCGCACCAGCGCCAGCCAGATCAGCAGCACCGCCAGCGGCAGGATCGCGAACTGCGGCAGCAGCACGCCCTTGATGATCTCGGTGGCGAGCACCGCCTGCTTCTCGCGCGTCTCGGCCAGCTGCAGCAGCGAGGGCGGCACTTCTTCGCTGCCGCTGGGAATCCACAGCGAGGCCACGCGCACCGGCTGGCCGTGCACCGTGCTGTTGTGCAGCAGGACCACGTTGGTGCCGGGCGGGTCGTCCACGTTGGGCTGGGGCAGGTCGCGCTCGCCGTGCAGCAGCGTGCCGTGGCCGTCGAGCAGCTGGTAGTAGATGTGGCCGGCGTCGTCGGCGCGCAGGATCTCGCGCGCCGATTGCGACAGCACGAAGTGCGTCTGCCCCTGCTTCACCGTGACCAGCTCGGCCAGCACCTTCACGTTGTGCTCCAGCGCGCGGTCGAAGGGCGCGTTGGCGATGCCCTGCGCCACCAGCCACGTCACGCCGATGCTCACCGGCACGAGCAGCAGCAGCGGCGTGAGCATCCAGTCGAGGATCTCGCCGAACAGGGAGCGCTGGGCGCGCTGGAAGAGCTTCAAGCCGGCCTCCCGGCCTCTGGATGCATGGCGCGGCGCTGCGTGCCGGCGGCCCGCGGGGTCTGGCGCATCAGGACGGAATCTTCTCGAGGCAGTAGCCCAGCCCGCGCACCGTCGCGATGCGCACCGGTCCCTTCTCGATCTTCTTGCGCAGGCGGTGGATGTAGACCTCGATGGCGTTGATGCTCACCTCTTCGCCCCATTCGCACAGCCGGTCCACCAGCTGGTCCTTGCTGACCAGCCGGCCGGCGCGCTGCAGCAGCACCTCGAGCAGGCCCAGTTCGCGCGCCGACAGCTCGATCATCTTGCCGTCGATGGTCGCCACGCGGCCGGCCTGGTCGTAGACCAGCGGGCCGTGGCGGATCGCGTTGCTGGTGGCGCCCATGCCGCGCCGCGTGAGGGCGCGCACGCGCGCCTCGAGCTCCTGCAGGCTGAAGGGCTTGGCCATGTAGTCGTCGGCGCCGTGGTCCAGGCCCTTCACGCGCTCTTCCACGCTGTCGGCCGCCGTGAGCACCAGCACCGGCAGCTGCGAGCCGCGCGCGCGCAGGCGCTTGAGGATCTCGATGCCGTGCAGGCTGGGCAGCCCGAGGTCGAGGATCAGCAGGTCGAACTCGCTGTGGGTCATGAGCGCGGTGTCGGCCTGCGAGCCGTTGGCCACATGATCGACCGCCGCGCCCGAGGTGCGCAGGCTGCGCAGCAGGGCATCGGCCAGCACCTGGTCGTCTTCGGCAATCAGTATTCGCATGAGCCACCTCCGGCGGATTCAGGCGCCATGCCGGCGCAGTTCACATTTGTCTCAACGCGAGTCTAGCCCGCTGTATAGGCTTCGAGTCCGATGGTTACCACGGTGGCGATCTCGTCGCCCACGCTGGCGCGGAACTCGCGCTCGGTCTGCGTCACGGCGCGGCGGAAGGCGTCCAGCCAGGCCAGCCCGTCGGCCGTGAACAGCACGCGCCGCGCGCGCGCATCGAGCGGGTCGGGCCCGCGCGTGACCAGCCCCCAGGCCTCGCACTGGTCGACCAGCGTGCCCATGGCCTGCTTGGTCATGCCGGCGCGCTCGGCCAGCTCGGTCAGGCGCGAGCCCTCGCGCGCCAGGTGCCGTGTGATGTGGATGTGCGCCGCGCTCACCTGGGCGCGCGCCGCCAGGTTCGACAGCGCCAGCGGCACGTCGATGTCGTGCGCCATGAGCGCCAGCACGCGCTCGTCGAAACGGCGCATCGCATGGCCCAGCAGGCGGCCCAGGTGGGTCTGGCGCCAGGCGTCGGGATCGGTGGGAAAGGCGGGGTCGGCCATGGCCTCAGATGGTAAGGCAAACTGACTTTAAAGTGGGTTTGCGAAACGCCATGAGCCCCTACACTACTGTTCAAGCATCCAGCCTGTGGTTAAAATCAGATGGATGAATCCCGACACAAACCGTTGATATTCAAGGAGATTTCCACATGGACGCAGTCGTCAAGGGCGCAAGCATCTCGGTCGCCAACAGTGAAAAGGCCAAAGCCCTGCAGGCCGCGCTGGCCCAGATCGAAAAGCAGTTCGGCAAGGGCACGATCATGCGCCTGGGCGAAGGCGAGGCGCTCGAAGACATCCAGGTGGTCTCCACCGGCTCGCTGGGCCTGGACATCGCCCTGGGCGTCGGCGGCCTGCCCCGTGGCCGCGTCGTTGAAATCTACGGCCCGGAATCCTCGGGCAAGACCACGCTCACGCTGCAGGTGATCGCCTCCATGCAGAAGCAGGCCGGCACCTGCGCCTTCGTCGACGCCGAGCACGCCCTCGACGTGCAGTACGCCCAGAAGCTCGGCGTGAACCTGTCCGACCTGCTGATCAGCCAGCCGGACACCGGCGAACAAGCGCTCGAAATCGTCGACTCGCTGGTGCGCTCGGGTGCCGTCGACCTGATCGTGGTCGACTCGGTCGCCGCGCTCACGCCCAAGGCTGAAATCGAAGGCGAAATGGGCGACTCGCTGCCGGGTCTCCAGGCCCGCCTCATGAGCCAGGCGCTGCGCAAGCTCACGGCCACGATCAAGAAGACCAACTGCATGGTCATCTTCATCAACCAGATCCGCATGAAGATCGGCGTGATGTTCGGCTCGCCCGAAACCACCACCGGCGGCAATGCGCTGAAGTTCTACGCCTCGGTGCGCCTGGACATCCGCCGCATCGGCACCATCAAGAAGGGCGACGAGGCCATCGGCAACGAAACCAAGGTGAAGGTGGTGAAGAACAAGGTGTCGCCCCCGTTCAAGACGGCCGAGTTCGACATCCTGTTCGGCGAAGGCATCAGCCGCGAGGGCGAGATCATCGACATGGGCGTGAACGCCAAGATCATCGACAAGTCGGGCGCCTGGTACGCCTACAACGGCGAGAAGATCGGCCAGGGCCGCGACAACGCCCGCGAATTCCTGCGCGAGAACCCCGACCTGTCGCGCGAGATCGAGAACAAGGTGCGCGAGTCGCTGGGCATTCCGCTGCTCGCGGCCGATGCCGGCAGCGAACCCGAGAAGGCCGAGAAGCCCGCCAAGGCATCGAAGGCCGACAAGGCGGCGGAGTAAGTTTGAGATAAGCGGCCTTCGCGCAGTGCGTGGGCCGCGTGAGCGACCCACCACCTCCGAATGGCCTTCAGTGCCCCCTCCCTCAAAGGCCGCGCCCTGCGCCTCCTGAGCCAGCGCGAGCATTCGCGCGCGGAGCTGGAGCGCAAGCTGGCCAAGCACGAGGAAGAGCCCGGCACGTTGGCGAAGGCGCTCGACGAGCTGGCGGCCAAGGACTTCATCAGCGAGCCGCGCGTGGTCGCCTCGGTGCTGCACCAGCGTGCCGCCCGCTCGGGCGCGCTGCGCGTGAAGCAGGAGCTGCAGGCCAAGGGCATCGCGCCCGAAGCCATCGCGCAGGCGGTGGCCGGCTTGCAGGAGACCGAAGTCGAGCGCGCCACGGCCCTGTGGCGCCGCCGCTTCGACGCGCCACCCGCCGATGCGAAGGAGCGCGCGAAACAGATGCGATTCCTGATGGCGCGCGGTTTCTCGGGCGCCGTCGTGTCCAAGGTGCTCAGGAGCGACTTCGATGACCCAAGCGACGACCCCAACGGCGAATGAAGGCGACGCGGCCCTGTCCCGCGTCATCACGCAGCGCGTGCACTGCGAATGGCGCGACGCCTATGCGCTCGCGTCCGACCCGAAGCGGCTGCCCGACTGGGCCAGCGGCCTCGCGAAGAGCGCGCTGGTGCCGCACGGCGACCACTGGATCGTGCGCACGCCCGAAAGCGGCGAGGCCCGCATGCGCTTTGCGCCGCCCAATGAGTTCGGCGTGCTCGACCACTGGGTGGCGCCCGAAGGCGTGCCCGAGGTCTACCTGCCGTTTCGCGTGATCGGCGTGGCGCCGGGTGTGTGCGAGCTGCAGTTCACGCTGCTGCGCCAGCCGCACATGGACGATGCGGCCTTTGCGCGCGACGCCGGATGGATCGCGCGCGACCTGCAGGCCCTGCGCCGCCTGCTCGAGGCGGGCTGAGCTTGGGCTGCTGGCTTACTCGGTGGCCGTGACGTCGTCGGCCAGCGGGTTCTCGGCCTTGTACGCGGCGATGTCGCGCACGTTCTTCTGCACCGCCACCGCGCCGAACAGGCTCAGCAGGAACGCCATGGCGTAGAAGCCCTTCTCGCTCGCAGCCAGCGAGGCGTTGAACAGGCCCACGGCCAGCAGGCCCACCGACAGCAGCAGCGAGACCCAGCACAGGCCGAAGTAGATGCCGGTGACCGAGATGCCCTCGAGCCGGTCGCGCACCGTCTTTTGCAGCGACACGGCCGAGAACAGGCCGTACATGAGGATGGTGAAGTAGTAGCCCTTCTCGTTGAGCTGCATCGCGGCATTCCACAGCCCGAGCAGGTACACGATGGCGCCGATGATCAGCGCGGCCCAGGATGCGGCGACGAATGCGCCGGTCGGTTTCTGAAACTTGACGGTTCCCATGACGATCCTCCTCGTTGTTGTGTGGCGCGATTATGGTGCGGGAAGGCGGTGGCATGATCGCCAGCGACCGGCCTCCCAGGAGGCGGCTTTCCAGAAAAACCGGAGGAACCCTTCATGTCGTCGCAACCCGCCCACCCGCAGTCCCTCGTTCGCACCGGCGCCAAGGCCGGCTTCGCCTTCGTCGGCTCGGCCATCAAGGGCGCGCTGATCGGCCTGTTTCTCGGCGGCGGCGTGTTCTTCTACTACCTGACCCAGCTGCAGGGCCCGGGCATCCCGGCGGCGCGGGCCGGTGGCGCGGGCGCCATCCTGGCGCTGATCATGTCGCCGCCGCTGCTGGTGGCCGTGCTGCTGTCGCTGTTCGTCGGTGTGTACTTTTTGCTCGGCGTGCAGCGGGGCCGCGCCCGCGCGATGCAGCACCTGGTCGCGGCGCGCGGCGAGGCCGTGTCGCAGCGGCTGGGCGACGCGATCGCGGGCCGCATCGAAGCCATGCCGCGCACCCACGGCGGCCTGCAGCGCGTGGCCGACTGGCTCTCGCCCGACGCCCTGTGCCAGCAGCTCGCGCCGGTGCTCGGCGAAGGCCGGGCCGTGCGCGCGGTGGTCGGCTTCGTGCTGGGCCGCCTGCCCCTGAGCGACATGCTGGCCGAGTGGCAGCAGGAGCGTGCCGCGCACGGTGCGACGACGCCGGCGACGGGCGAAGACCCTGCCCTGCGCGCCCTGCTCACGCGCCGCATCCACGAGGTGCTGCAGGAGATGGCGACGCCCTCGCGCAAGCTCTTCTACATCGCGCTGGCCGCGCAGGCGGTCCTCTTGGGCGTGGGGCTGTGGCTCGTGCGCTGAGCCCGACCGTCTTCGTCGGTCTTGGGGCGGCCCGCCGCCCTCGCGCTGACGCCTCGGCGACAATCAGCGCCCGCGCGGGCCTTGCGGTGTGCGCGGCCTCCATGCCTGTCTGTCTCCCCTGCCCCCCGCTTTCATGATCGTCCGGAAACGCCCGTCCGGGCTCAAGCTGTTTCTGTCCTGGCGGGGCTCCGTCCTGCCGCGCATCGCGGCGGCGCTGACGCTCAACGTGATCGTGGCCATCGTCGTCACGGTGCTGCACGGGCGCTTCGGCTCGATCAAGATTCCGCTCGGCACCGTGCCCTTCGCGCTGCTCGGCCTGCCGCTGGCGATCTTCCTGGGCTTTCGCAACACCGCGGCCTACGACCGCTTCTGGGAAGCGCGCAAGCTCTGGGGCGAGGTGATCCTGCGTTCGCGCAACCTGGCGCGCCAGTGCCAGAGCCTCATCGACGGCGATGCGCCGGTGAACGCCGGCGCCGACACCGTCCGCCGCCTGGACGACTTGCGCGTGCGCATGACCTTGCGCGCCGCGGCCTTCGCCCATGCGCTGCGCCACCAGCTGCGCGGCACCGACGCCGCGGCTGACACCCAACCTTTCCTGCGCGAGGCGGAGTGGCAGGGCCTGACCCAGGTCGCCAACCGGCCGCATGCGCTGCTGATGCACATGGGCGCCGACCTGCGCGAAGCGCTGCGCGCGCGGCGCATCGACCCGGCGCTGGCGGCGGGTGTCGACGGCACGCTGTCGGCGCTGAGCGCGGCGGCCGCGTCGTGCGAGCGCATCCTCAGCACGCCCATCCCCTTTTCGTACACCCTGCTGCTGCACCGCACGGCGTACCTGTACTGCTACCTGCTGCCCTTCGGGCTGGTGGACTCGGTCGGGTTCATGACGCCGGTGGTGGTGCTGATCGTGGCCTACACCTTCTTCGGTCTGGACGCGCTCGGCGACGAAATCGAGGAGCCCTTCGGCACCGAGTCGAACGACCTGCCGCTCGAGGCCCTGTGCCGCACGCTCGAGATCGACCTGTGCCAGTCGGTGGGCGCCCCGGCGCCGGCGCCGCTGGTGCCGGTCGACTACTTCCTGCGCTGACACCCGCCGCGCGCGGTGCCGGCTTTTCTTTTTCCTGCCTGACGAAAGAAAGACGTTTTGTCCCCCATGCCGCACGAAGACCGCATCCGCCTGCCCGCCCTGCGCAGCAGGATCACCACCGCTGAAGCCGCCGCCGAATGGATTCGCGACGGCATGGTGGTCGGCATGAGTGGGTTCACGCGCGCCGGTGACGCCAAGGCCGTCCCGCTGGCGCTCGCGGCCCGCGCGCGCCGCGAGCCGATGAAGATCACGCTGATGACCGGCGCCTCGCTCGGCGGCGACGTGGACCGCCAGCTGACTGAGGCCGGCGCCATCAGCCGACGTATGCCGTTCCAGGTCGACACCGTGCTGCGTCAGGCGATCAACCGCGGCGAGGTGATGTTCATCGACCACCACCTGTCGGAAACGGTCGAGATGCTGCGCACGCGGCAGATTCCGCCGATCGACATCGCGATCATCGAGGCCGTGGCCATCACCGAGACCGGCGCGCTGGTGCCGAGCACCTCGATCGGCAACAGCGCGAGCTTCGCGATCCTGGCCGACAAGGTGATCGTCGAGATCAACACCTCGCAGTCGACCGCGCTCGAAGGGCTGCACGACATCTTCATTCCCAAGCACCGCCCGCAGCGCGAACCGATGCCGCTGGTGGCGCCGCACGACCGCATCGGCACCAGCGCCATCGAGATCCCGCCCGAGAAGATCCTGGGCATCGTCATCACCGACAAGGCCGACAGCACCTCCACCGTGCTGCCGGCCGACGCCGAGACCGCGGCCATCGCGGCGCACCTGGTGGCCTTCTTCGAGCGCGAGGTGGCGCAGGGCCGGCTCACCGAGCGGCTGCTGCCGCTGCAGGCCGGCATCGGCACGGTCGCCAACGCGGTGATGTCGGGGCTGGGCGCGGGGCCGTTCGAGCACCTCACGATGTACTCGGAGGTGCTGCAGGACTCGACCTTCGACCTGTTTGACGCCGGCAAGCTGGACTTCGCCTCGGGCTCGTCGATCACGCTGTCGCCCGCGAAGGCGCGGCAGGTGTTCGGCGACCTGGCGCGCTACAAGGACCGGCTGGTGCTGCGGCCGCAGGAGGTGAGCAACCACCCGGAGATCATCCGGCGCCTGGGCATCATCGCGCTGAACACGGCACTGGAGGCCGACATCTACGGCAACGTCAATTCGACCCACGTGCTGGGCACGCACATGATGAACGGCATCGGCGGCTCGGGCGACTTTGCGCGCAACGCCTACCTGTCGATCTTCGCGACCAAGTCGGTCGCCAAGCAGGGCGCGGTGTCGAGCATCGTGCCGATGGTGTCGCACGTGGACCATGCGCCGCAGGACGTCGACATCCTGGTCACCGAGGTGGGCCTGGCCGACCTGCGCGGGCTGGCGCCGCGCGAGCGGGCGGCGGCGATCATCGCCAACTGCGCGGCCGAGCCGTACCGCGCGATGTTGCAGGACTACCACACGCGTGCTGTGGCGACCTGCGGCGGCCACACGCCGCACCGGCTCGAAGAGGCGTTTTCGTGGCACGTGCGCTACCGCGACACGGGCACGATGCGGGTCGACTGAAAGCAAAAAGGCCGGTCCTTGCGGGCCGGCCTTTCTTGTCAGCGCTAGAGGCGGGGGCTCAGAGCGCCAGCATCAGCTTGAGGTTCTGCACCGCGGCGCCGCTGGCGCCCTTGCCCAGGTTGTCCAGGCGCGCGATCACCACGGCGTGGCGGTGGTCCTCGTTCGGGAACACGCGGATCTCGAGCTGGTTGGTGTCGTTGAGCGCCAGCGCGTCGAGCTTGCCGTCGTCGGTCGGCGGCAGCACCTTCACGAACTGCTCGGGCGTGTTGCTCCGGGCGTAGTGCGCGGCCAGGGCGTCCTGCAGGTCGCCGGCCTTGGGCTTGCCGGGCAGCAGGTCCAGGTGCAGCGGCAGCTGCACCAGCATGCCCTGCTTGAAATTGCCCACCGACGGAATGAAGACCGGACGGCGCGTGAGGCCGGTGTAGGTCATGATTTCGGGGATGTGCTTGTGCTTCAGGCCCAGCGCGTAGGTCTCGAACAGCGGCGCCTTGCCGCCCTCGTAGTCCTCGATCATGGTCCGGCCGCCGCCGGAGTAGCCGCTCACCGAAGGCAGCGACACCGGGAAGTCGGCCGGCAGCAGGCCCGCGTCGACCAGCGGACGCACCATGGCGATGGCGCCCGTGGCGTAGCAGCCGGGGTTGCCGACGCGGTCGGCCTGGGCCACGGCCTGCCAGTGGCCTTCGACGAGTTCGGGGAAGCCGAAGACCCAGCCCGGCGCGATGCGGTGGGCGGTCGAGGCGTCGATGATCTTGGGCTTTCGGCCCGGGAGCTGGTCGATCAGCGCGACCGACTCGCGCGCCGCGTCGTCGTGCAGGCACAGCACCACGAGGTCGACGCCGGCCATCAGCTCGCGCTTGGCGGCCACGTCCTTGCGCAGCTCGGGCGCGATGCTCACGAGCTCGATCTGCGGCATCGTCTGCAGCCGCTCGCGAATTTGCAGGCCGGTGGTGCCGGCTTCGCCGTCGATGAAAACCTTGGCCATATCGGAGTATGCGTAGGGTGGCTAGAAGAAAGTACGTATTGACCGCAACCGCGCATCAAGTATTGGTGCGGCGCACCATGATACAGTCCGCGGTTGTTCGCCGCCCCCAGCCGTCAGGCTGCCGTCGCCCGCGAACAACAGAGCAGAAACAACAGTCTCACTCCCGATCTCCCGTTCTCAACCTCCTCCTTCCGAGAGACATCCCTCATGAAGATTCACGAGTACCAAGGCAAGGAAATCCTTGCCAAGTTCGGCGTGCCGGTGCCGCGCGGCATCCCGGCCTATACGGTTCAGGAGGCGGTCGAGGCCGCCCAGAAGCTTGGAGGCCCGGTCTGGGTCGTCAAGGCCCAGATCCACGCGGGTGGCCGCGGCAAGGGCGGTGGCGTCAAGGTCGCCAAGTCGATCGAAGACGTCAAGAAGCTGGCTGGCGAGATCCTCGGCATGCAGCTCAAGACCCACCAGACCGGCCCTGAAGGCCAGAAGGTGCGTCGCCTCTACATCGAAGACGGCGCCGACATCAACAAGGAATACTACATTTCGGCCGTGACCGACCGCGCCACCCAGAAGGTGGCGTTCATCGCTTCGAGCGAAGGCGGCATGGACATCGAGGAAGTGGCCCATTCCACCCCCGAGAAGATCATCACGGTCTACGCCGACCCCAAGGACGGCCTGACCGACGCGCAAGCCAAGGAAATCGCCGACGGCATCGGCATGCCGGCCGATTCGACCGCCCAGACGGTCGACATCCTGAAGAAGCTCTACACCTGCTATATGGAGACGGACGCCTCGCTGGTCGAGATCAACCCGCTCAACCGTGACAGCAAGGGCAACGTCGTCGCCCTGGACGCCAAGTTCAACTTCGACAGCAACGCGCTGTTCCGCCACCCCGAAATCGTGGCCCTGCGCGACCTGGACGAAGAAGACGCGGCCGAAGTCGAAGCCTCGAAGTTCGACCTCGCCTACATCTCGCTGGACGGCAACATCGGCTGCCTGGTGAACGGCGCCGGTCTGGCCATGGCCACCATGGACACCATCAAGCTGTTCGGCGGCGAGCCGGCCAACTTCCTGGACGTGGGCGGCGGTGCCACCCCCGAGAAGGTCACGGAAGCCTTCAAGATCATGCTGAAGAACAAGAACGTGGAAGCCATCCTCGTGAACATCTTCGGCGGCATCATGAAGTGCGACACCATCGCCACCGGCGTGATCGCAGCCTGCAAGGCCGTGAACCTGCAAGTGCCGCTGGTCGTGCGCATGAAGGGCACCAACGAAGTCGAAGGCAAGAAGCTGCTGGCCGAGTCGGGCCTGCCGATCATCAGCGCCGACACCATGGCGGACGCGGCCCAGAAGGTCGTGGCAGCAGTCAAGAAGGCCTAAGGAACAAGTCATGTCGATCTACATCAACAAAGACACCAAAGTCATCACGCAAGGCATCACCGGCAAGACCGGTCAGTTCCACACCGAGAAGTGCCAGGAATACGCGAACGGCAAGAACGCCTTCGTGGCCGGCGTGAACCCGAAGAAGGCCGGCGAGTCGATCTTCAACATCCCGATCTTCGGTTCGGTGAAGGAAGCCGCCACGCAGACCGGCGCCACCGTGTCGGTGATCTACGTGCCGCCGGCAGGCGCCGCGGCCGCCATCTGGGAAGCTGTCGAAGCCGACCTGGACATGGCGATCTGCATCACCGAAGGCATTCCGGTTCGCGACATGCTCGAAGTGCGCAACAAGATGAAGGCCAAGGAAGCGGCCGGCGGCAAGAAGACCCTGCTGCTGGGCCCGAACTGCCCCGGCCTGATCACGCCCGACGAAATCAAGATCGGCATCATGCCCGGCCACATCCACCGCAAGGGCCGCATCGGCGTGGTCTCGCGCTCGGGCACGCTGACGTACGAAGCCGTGGCTCAACTGACGGAAATCGGCCTGGGCCAATCGTCGGCAGTCGGCATCGGCGGCGACCCGATCAACGGCCTGAAGCACATCGACGTGATGAAGGCCTTCAATGACGATCCGGACACCGACGCCGTCATCATGATCGGCGAAATCGGCGGCCCCGACGAGGCTGACGCAGCCCGCTGGTGCAAGGACAACATGAAGAAGCCGGTCGTCGGCTTCATCGCCGGTGTCACCGCCCCTCCCGGCAAGCGCATGGGCCACGCCGGCGCGCTGATCTCCGGCGGCGCCGACACGGCCGAAGCCAAGCTCGCCATCATGGAAGAGTGCGGCTTCACCGTGACGCGCAACTTCTCGGAGCTGGCCAAGCTGCTCAAGGGCAAGCTGTAAAAAGCACACCCACCGCTGGCGGCATTCCCGCCGCTCGCATTACCACGCAGAAATGAAAAAGCGCCCGCATTGAGTTGCGGGCGCTTTTTTAACTACAACACAGTGGAATCAGAGACATGGAACTTCTTCAAAGCACGGACTTCTGGATCGGTCTGATCAAGATCGTCTGGATCAACATCATCCTCTCGGGCGACAACGCCGTCGTGATCGCCATGGCGGCGCGATCGCTGCCGCCCGCGCAACAGAAAAAAGCCGTGCTGTTCGGCTCGGGCGCGGCCGTCGTGCTGCGCATCGTGCTGACGGTGGTGGCGGCCAAGCTGTTGGCGCTGCCCTACCTGCAGATCATCGGCGGCGCCCTGCTGCTGTGGATCGGCCTGCAGCTGCTCAGCGAGGAAGACGAAGGCGACGGCGAGTCCAAGGAATACGGCAGCATGTTCGCGGCCGTGCGGACCATCCTGCTGGCCGACCTGGTGATGAGCCTGGACAACGTGATCGCCGTGGCGGCCGCCGCGCAAGGCAGCATGGTGCTGCTGGTGTTGGGTCTGGCCATCAGCATCCCCTTGGTGATTTTCGGCAGCACGCTCATGATCAAGCTCATGGAACGCTTCCCGATCATCGTCATGCTGGGCGCCGCGCTGATCGGCTGGGTCGGCGGCGAGACCATCGTGAGCGACGTGTCGCTGCATGAGGCGCTGGCGGCCAACCCCTGGATGCACTACGTGGGCGCGATCGCCGGCGCGGTGCTCGTCGTGGCCCTGGGCCGCTTCCTGCAACGGCGCGCACGCGCTGCTGCGCACTGATCCCTTAAAAAGCGAGCGCTGACAAACGATGGCAGGTGTTGGCGTTTCCCTTTTCTCCAGTCGACCGGCGCTGAGCTGGGAGTTTGCGGCGCTGACCGATGTCGGGCGCCTGCGCGCCCACAACGAAGACGCGGTGCATGTCGATCCGGCCCTCGGTCTGGCGCTGCTGGCCGACGGCATGGGCGGCTACAAGGGCGGCGAGGTGGCCAGTGCCATGGCCATTTCGCTGATGCACGCGAGCTTCGGGCGCTGGTTCGCCCAGGCCGGCATGCAGGCGCCGGCCCGTGTGGTCCGGCGTGCGCTGCAGGCGGCCACCGACGAGGCCAACGGCGCCATCCTCCAGGCGGGCATCACACACGAAGAACTGCGAGGCATGGGCACGACCCTGGTGCTGGCGGCGTTCCGCCCCCAGCGCGTGGTCGTCGGCCACATCGGCGACTCGCGCTGCTACCGCCTGCGCAACAACAAGCTGGAGCAGCTCACGCGCGACCATTCGCTGCGCCAGCAGCAGCTCGATGCGGGCGCCATCACGCCCGAAGAGGCCCTGAACTCCCCCACCCGCAACCTCGTGACGCGGGCCGTGGGCGTGGAAGCCCAGGTGTTGCTGGAGATGCACGAGCACAGCGCCAGGCCGGGCGACCTGTACATGCTGTGCTCCGACGGGCTCAGCGAGATGGTGCCGGATGCGCAGCTTTTCACGCTTTTGAGCCGTGATCTGGGGCTGAAGGAGATGGCTTCACTTTTGGTTGCAATTTCAAACGACAATGGCGGACGGGATAACATTTCAGTTGTTCTGGCCAAGGCGGGCGTCAGCGAAGCGACCCGCGGGGCCATGTAGCAGCCAACCCAGGCGGCGGACCGTTTGCGCCGCCTGACGGTGCTGGATCTTTGCAAACGGGGAGTAATCGGCCATGCCGAAGATGATCATTTCGGTCGATGGCGTCGTCATCGGCCAAGTGGCGCTCGCCAAGAATCGCACGACGTTGGGCCGGCGCGCCTACAACGACATCGTGATCGACAATCTCGCCGTCAGCGGCGAGCATGCCGTGCTGCACATGAGCGGCGGCGAAGTCGAAATTGAAGATCTCAACAGCACCAACGGCACCTACGTCAATGCGCTGGCCGTCCAGAAGCAGGCGCTCCAGGACAACGACGTCATCGAGGTCGGCGGCTGCCGCATCCATTTCCGTTCGCACAGCAACCTCATGGCCGGCCCCGGCTCCGTGCGGGCCTCGCTCTCCGAGTATTCGGCGCCGATGCCGCTCTCGTCGGCGCCCACCGAATCGGGCGCGCTGGTCGAGCTGGGCGTGCCTGTGCTGCGCGTGCTCTCGGGCGCCAACGAAGGCCAGGACGTCCCGCTGCAGAAGGTGGTCACCACCATCGGCAAGCCCGGCGTCGCCGTGGCCGTCGTCACCCGCCGCCGCCAGGGCTACGTGGCGGCCACCGTCGTGGGCAGCGTCACGCTCAACGGCGCCCCGCTGGGCGCCGAAGCCGTCGCGCTGCAGGAAGGCGACGTGCTCGAACTCGGCGGCGCCTCGCGCATGCAGTTCGTCCGGATCTGAGCCGCTTCCGGCGCCCCGCTCCGCCCCCCGTTTTTTCGCCGACAGGCATTTGTTGTCCAAGGCTGATCAGCCATGAGCGCATTGCGGCGGCACTGGCCGCGCATCGCCATCACGCTGCTGCCGGTGCTGCTGGCGCTGCTCCATGCCACCGGCGCTTGGCGGCTGGGTGTGATCGAGCACCTGGACCACCTGATCTACGACGCCCGCCTGCGCGCCACCATGCCGGGCACGCCCGACACGCGGGTCGTGATCGTCGATGTCGACGACGCCAGCCTGGCGCGCGAAGGCCAGTGGCCCTGGCCGCGCGACAAGATCGCCAGCCTCACGACGGAACTGCTGGCCCGCCAGCACGTGGCCGTGCTGGGCTTCGACGTGATGTTTCTCGAGCCCGATCGCAGCTCCGGCCTCGGGCGCCTGAAGGAGATTGCAGCCGGGCCATTGAGCGGCGTGCCGGGCCTCGCTGCCGAAATCGACCAGCTCGCGCCCACCCTCGATCACGACGCCACACTGGCCCAGGCCCTGCGTGGCCAGCCCGTGGCGCTCGGCTACTACTTCACGCGCACCGAACAGCCCAGCGCCAAGGGGCTGCTGCCGGCGACGCCGGTGCTGCCGCCCGACGCCTTTCCGCCCCATGCTTCTTTCGTCACGCTCTGGAACGGCTTCGGCGCCAGCCTGCCGGTGCTGGGGCGCGCGGCGCCGGTCGCGGGGTTCCTGAACACCCTGGTCGGTGACGGCAGCGACGACGGCGTGATCCGCAGCGTGCCGCTCATCGCCCGCTACGAAGGCCAGCATGCGTCGCCCGGGCACTACGAGTCGCTGGCGCTGGCGGTGTACCGGCTGGCGAACGGCTCGCCGCCCGTGCGGCCGGCGCTCGTGGCCGGCGACGGCAACTTTCCGCGCCTGCAGGCGCTGGTGCTGGGGTCGCTGCGCATCCCGGTCGACCAGAGCGCCAGCCTGCAGGTGCCGTTTCGCGGTCCCGGCGGGCCGCGCGCAGGATCGTTCCGCTACGTGGCCGCCGCCGACGTCCTCGAGGGCCGACTGGCGCCGGGCGAGTTGAAGGACAAGATCGTGCTGCTCGGCGCCACCGCGCCCGGCCTGCAGGACCTGCGCGCCACCCCCGTCGGCGCTGCGTTCCCGGGCGTCGAAGTGCACGCCAACATCGTCTCGGGCCTGCTCGACCGGCGCCTGCTGGCCGTGCCCGACTACGCACCGGGTTATGAAGTGCTGACCGTGCTGGCGGCGGGGCTGCTGCTCGCGTTCGGGCTGTCGCTGCTGTCCGCATCGCGCGCCGTGCTGCTCGGCGCGGGCGTGGTCGCCGCGCTGGTCGGCCTCAACACCTGGCTCTACGTCGGCCACAGCCTCGTGCTCCCGCTGGCGTCGGCGCTCGTCATGGTGGCGCTGGCCTTCGCGCTCAACATGAGCTGGGGCTACTTCGTCGAATCGCGTGCGCGGCGCGGGCTGGTGCGGCTCTTCGGCACCTACGTGCCGCCGCAGCTGGTCGACGAAATGCTCGTGCGCCCCGGCCGCTACAGCATGCGCGCCGAGAGCAAGGAAATGACCGTGATGTTCTGCGACATGCGCGACTTCACCCGGCTGTCGGAGCAGATGGCGCCGGCCGAGCTGCAGGCTTTCTTGAACACCGTCTTCAGCCGGCTCACCGAGGTGATCAGTGCGCACCGCGGCACCGTCGACAAATACATGGGCGACTGCGTCATGGCCTTCTGGGGCGCGCCCATCGACACGCCCGGCCATGCCGCGCTCGCCGTGCAGGCGGCGATCGACATGGCCGCCGCCGTGCACGACATCAACCGCCAGCACCGCGCCAACGGCCGCCCAGAGATCAGCGCGGGCATCGGTTTGAACAGCGGCCTCATGAGCGTCGGCGACATGGGCTCGACCGCGCGCCGCAGCTATACCGTGGTCGGCGACGCGGTCAATCTCGCGTCCCGGCTCGAGGGCCTGAGCGGACACTACGGGGTCGAGATCGTGGCCAGCGGCGCCACCCGCGAGGCGGCGCCCGGCTTCGTCTGGCAGGAACTCGACAGCGTGCGCGTCAAGGGCAAGGCCCAGGCCGTCGCCATCTACACCCCGCTCGCGCCGGAAGCCGCGGCCGAGGCGCAGGACACACGGCAGCAACTCGACCGCTGGAGCCAGGTGCTTGCCGCCTACCGCCGGCAGGATTGGGCGCTGGGCCGGAACTTGCTGGCTCCCCTGCTCGCCGCGGATGCGAAAAAAGTCCTTTACCAGCTCTACGCCCAGCGTTTAGCCTCGATGGCGCTTCGCCCGCAGGACCCGGACTGGGACGGCGCCACCCGGTTCGACACCAAATGACGACAGACGCATACAAGGGGTCTTCCACAATGCAGGTTCGCGTGCTGGGTTGCTCGGGCGCCATCGCCAAGGACTGCCGCACCACCTCGTTCCTGGTCGATGCGGACCTGCTCGTGGACGCCGGCACGGGCGTCGGCGACCTCACCCTCGACGAGATGGCCGCCATCGACGACGTGGTGCTCACCCACTCGCACCTCGACCACATCGCCGCCCTGCCCCTGATGCTCGACGCCGTCGGCAGCCGCCGCGCCCGGCCCCTGCGCGTGCATGCATTGGCCGCCACCATCGACGCATTGCGGGCGCATGTGTTCAACAACGTCATCTGGCCGAATTTCGAACGCATTCCCAGCCCCGAATCGCCCTTCGTGAGCTTTCACGAGATCACCGTCGGGCAGCGCCTCGAACTGGGCAGCGACGCCCCCAAGCTGATCGAGGTGCTGCCAGCCGTCCACACCGTGCCGGCCTGCGGCTTCGCCATCCGAAGGGCCGAAGGCGGCGCCCACTGGGTCTTCAGCGGCGACACCGAACGCAATCCCCCGTTCTGGGAGCGCGTCAACGCGATCGACGTGGCGATGCTGGTCATCGAGACCGCCTTCAGCTCCCGCGAGGAGGCTTTGGCCGAACGCAGCCTGCACCTGTCGCCGGTGGCGCTGGCGCACGAGCTGGCGCATATCGATCCGGGCAAGCAGTACCCGATCTACATCACCCACACCAAGCCGGCCGAGACCGAGGAAATCATGAGCCAGATCGAGATGCTGGCGGGGCGGGAGGTGGCTGGGTTGGCGCGGCGGGACATCCGCTGGCTCAAGGCGGATGGGGTGCTGACCTTCTGACCGGAAACGGTCGGGCATGACAAATTTGTCGACACATTTGGCATCTGAGTGCGAGTTGTGTCACATCATGTAACCATCTTGTGACCAAAGACGGCCCGATCGAGGGTTGCAGAGTGGGGGAACCGGGTGGCACGGATGCTGCGGAAGGTTCCTCGCTCCGGGCTGGTTCCCGGGCTCTACAAACCAACCTGGAGTTAATGAATGAACCGTCGTTCTATCGCACGCAATGTGCAAAAGGGTTTCACCCTGATCGAATTGATGATCGTTGTGGCGATCATTGGTATCTTGGCTGCGGTGGCGCTGCCGGCCTATCAGGATTACACGACCCGCGCCAAGGTCAGCGAACTTCTTCTGATGGCAGCGCCGGCCAAATTGGCAGTGGCCGAAACGGCGTCGTCGTTCGGGGATCTGCAATCTGTGACGGCGACCAACAACGGCTACAGCTTCCCTGGTGCCACCAAATATGTGTCGGGCGTGACAATTGCAGCTGGGGGCGAAGTGACGGTTGCTTCACTCATTCCGGGCGCAGGCGGCAACATCGTCCTGACCCCCACGGCCGTCGCCACCGGCAGCGCTCAACTGACGTGGAAGTGCACGACGACCATCAATGTGAAGTTCGTGCCGGCTGAATGCCGCCCCTGAACTGGGTGAGCTAGCCTTGATGAAAAGCGGCCCTTCGACGGGCCGCTTTTTCGTTGATCGCTGTGCGGCGACGATGCCGCACTCGACAATCCCTCTGCATTCAGCCGGATGAACCTCTCTATCAACGTTGGACGCCGGCTCAGGTTTGCCGATGCGAACCGCAGTCTCACGCGCCCAGCGGTCTACGTCATATGCACGCTGCTCGCGGTCGCGTGGACGCTTTTCGCCGGCAAGGACGTGCCATGGGATGCGCTGCATTACCACCTGTACGCTGGTTTCAGTGCCCTCAACGATCGCTTTGCGATCGACTTCTTTCCGGTGGGGTCACTGACCTATCTGAACCCCTACGCGCATCTCCCCCTGTACCTGATGGTGCATGCGGGCTGGCCCTCGCTCGCCATCGGCATCACCTTCGCGTGCCTGCACAGCGTGATCCTGTGGATGACCTACGAACTGGCGTGCGCCGTCAGCCGCCGCAGTGATGGCACGGCCCCTATCGTGGTGACCTGGGCTGCGGTTGGGCTTGCGTTGTTCAATCCTGTGCTGCTGCAGGAAATAGGCTCGTCATTCACCGACATCACGACGGGTGCGTTGGCGCTCGGCGGATACGTCGCGATCGCAAACGCTTTCAATGGCGGCCGCCTCGGCCTTGTCGCTTTGGCTGGCGCGTTGCTCGGCGCGGCCGCGGCGTTGAAGCTGTCGAACGCGTTCCTGGCGCTTATCCCGGCACTGCCATTCGTGCTGGGCTGCGTGGCGACGGTTCGGTTGCGAGTGCGCGCCGTGCTGGTATTTACGGTCTGTGCGGGCGGGGCCGCGTTCGCTATCTTCGCGCCATGGGCATGGCGCCTTGAGCAGGCCTTCGGCAACCCGTTCTTCCCGATGTTGAACGATGTCTTTCAGCCACCCGACGCCACGACAGGGGAGATGCGCAACCAAACCGCTCCGTACATGTCGGCGATCGAAGCGCTGGGACGATTGTTCAACGCAATGCGCGACCCGCGCTTTCTACCCTCCTCTCTGACCGAAGCGCTTGCGCGGCCCTTCGACATGTTGAGCCCGCGGCGGCTGATTCACACCGAAATCATGGCGGCCGACGCGCGCTATGCTGGCCTGCTGATGCTGGTCGTGATGGGGTTGGCGGTTGGCGCGTGGCGGCGATGGCGCGGCACCACTGCGGCCGTGCAACCAAGTCGTCAGCCCTTTGCCTGTCTGGCTGCGGCGTTCCTGATCAGCTGGGTGATCTGGATCGCCATCAGTGGCAACAGCCGCTACTTTCTACCCATGGCATGCGTGGCGGCTGTGCTCCTGGCAGCGGGGCTGCATCGCGTGTTTGTCGGCGCGCCGCGTGCACTCGCCTACGCACTCGCCGTGGTCTTCGGCATCCAGGGGGTGCTGCTGTGGCAGGCAGCTGAATTCCGTTGGGGCGGGCAGCCATGGGGCGGACAATGGGCGCAGGCGACGATACCTCAGCGTCTGCAAACTGAGCCGTACCTGTATCTTCCAATGGACTCGCAATCGCAGTCGTTTCTCCTGCCGTCGCTGGCGCCTGGTTCGGCTTTCCTGGGCATCAGCACCGGCCTCACGCCGGAAGGGCCAGTCGGTCGGCGTGCCTTGGCGGTGATCGAGACCAACCTCACACGGCTGCGTACGCTCAAGCTCGTGCGGGCGATCGAAGCGGATGGGCGGCCAGTGGCGCCCGCTGCGTCGACTTTCGACTATCAACTGCGGCGTTTCGGCCTGCGCGTCGACACCTCGGACTGCGATTACATCAGCTACAAGGGCAACCCGGATGTCGTTGAGCGATCGGGGGCTCAATCCGGTCCCCGCGATCAGGTTTACCTCTATACCTGCCGCGTGGTGCCGGGGCCCAAGCAAACTGAAACCGAGCGCGAGCGCAAAGTCATTGTCGATCTGGTGCTCGATCGGGTCGAAGACGCATGTCCCTGGTTGTTCCCGTCGGGCGGGGGCAGCTACCGAAGCGGGGCCATCTGGCGCCGCAACTATGCCGACGTGGTCACCTGGGTCAACGATGAGGGCCAGGTGCGATTCGCCGACCTGATCCGTGGCGGCGGGGACGTCGTCACCATAGGAAGGGAAGAAGACTGGATCAAATCGCCGCAGAAGCTGACCTGCTGGCGCACCGAGGGTCGCGCCCATGTTGAACTCTCGAAGCGCTGAAATGATCACGCAAGTTCGGTTGTCATTGGACGACGCTGCTGTCGGGTCAAATGCAGGCCCCTCGCCAGGTTTTGGGCTGGTGGGAGGTATGGGAGAGATACCAGCCATCGAGGCCAACCTTTTGCAGCACTGCTCGAGCGGCAAGGGCGACCATACGCCGGGTGCTTCTGCAAGCGAGGCCGTCGTGCGCTCAATCTCCGACGTATCGCCGCCCCTTATATCCGCATCCATGCCCACCGTCGTCGGGGCTGGGCCACAGCTCGAATTGACGATCCTGATGCCTTGCCTCAACGAGGCGCGCACTTTGCCGACTTGCATTGGCAAGGCAAAAGCCTTCCTGGCGCTCGCCGGCATTCACGGTGAAGTGCTGGTGGCCGACAACGGCTCGACGGATGGGTCACAGAGGCTGGCTGCGTCGTGCGGCGCGCGCGTCGTCGACGTGCCGGTGCGCGGTTATGGTGCGGCACTGATCGCCGGCATCGATGCTGCGGCAGGCCGTTACGTCATCATGGGCGATGCCGACGATAGCTATGACTTCGGCGCCCTTGCCCCCTTTGTCGCCGAACTGCGCGGGGGAAATCAGCTTGTGATGGGGAACCGCTTCCGCGGTGGCATCTTGCCCAGTGCAATGCCTCCATTGCATCGCTACCTGGGCAACCCGGTGCTCAGCTTCATGGGACGGCTATTCTTCAAGTCCAAGATTGGCGACTTCCACTGCGGCTTGCGCGGCTTCGAGCGCGAAGCCATCCGACAACTTGAGCTAAGTTGTGAAGGCATGGAGTTCGCCAGCGAGATGATCGTCAAGGCATCCTTGAGCGGGCTGCGTGTCGCCGAAGTGCCGACCGTTCTTTCTCCGGACGGCCGAGATCGGCCCCCGCATTTGCGGACCTGGCGCGACGGCTGGCGGCATTTCCGATTTCTGCTGCTGTTCACGCCGCGCTGGTTGTTTCTGTATCCGGGTGCGGTGCTGACCTTGTTGAGTCTCACGCAACTGTTGCTTGCGCACTTCCACCCGGTCAACCTGGGCCGCTGGCCGGTCGGCATCCATACCCAACTGTTCGCGGCCGCAGGCATGGTGGTGGGCTATCAGACCATGCTGTTCGCCATGGGCGCTGTACTTGCTCGGCATTGCGCGCGTCTGAATACGCCGCACCCGCGGGAACGATGGGCGCTGCGCGCGGCCGGCGGAGGATGGCTGTCGGTCGGGGGAGCGCTTGCGACGCTGGCTGGATTGGCAATGTGTGCGAGCCTCACGTGGCAATGGGGGCGTACCGGCTTCGGAGCGCTGGATCCCGAGACCGCCATGCGGCAGATCATCCCCGGCGTTGCGCTGTTGTTGATGGGAACGCAATCGTTGTTGGCTGCGATTTTTTTTGCAGCGCTTCGAAGCGCTTTCGACCTGCGGCGAGGAGCCAGGCCTGCGCATGGCATCGAGCCCGAGCTCCCAGGGACATGAACGGTGTTGCAGGCTGGCCAACCGGCAGTCTGCGCTCCTGCATATCCTTGCTCCATTGAGCACTTCATCGGAACAGGCAAGTCTTGCCCACCTCTCAGCATGAGTAAAGAGAACAACCAGAGTCGTGATTGGCCATCCGAAGGCCTGGAGCATCTGCGCGCCTGCCCGATCTGCGCAGGTGAGCGCCGTCATTGCGTGCATCAGGGCTTGGCAGATCATTTGTTCAACGCACCGGGACGTTGGGATCTGTACGGCTGCGAGCAGTGCGGCACAGCCTATTTGGATCCCAGGCCCAATCGTCAAACGATCCATCTAGCGTATCAAGACTACGGAACGCACGAAAGCCAGTTGGACGATGATCCAGAGCAGCCAGGAACGGATTGGCGTGGGTCTCTCAAACAGGCCATCCTGCGCGCATACATTCGCGTGCGCTTCAGCAGCAAGCCGTTCAAGCCGAGGGATGTCTTTGCAGGCGCGATGTGGCTTCGCCCATTTTTGAGGCCGCGTTTCGATGCGGCCATGCGGCATCTTCCTGTTTCGATCAAGCCCGGCACAGTGCTGGATATTGGCTGCGGAAACGGCCGTTTCCTGGCGTGGGCACGCGTCGCGGGCTGGCAGGGTTGTGGCACCGAATTCGACACACAAGCGGCGGCAGTCGCACGCGCGAAAGGGTTCGATGTTCACGAAGGGCCTCTGGATGAATTGGTCAACAGCGGTAGCAAGTTCGATGCGGTCACCATCAGTCATGTCATCGAGCATGTGCACGAGCCATCCACGCTCTTACGAGCTGCGCGTCAATTGCTCAAACCAGGGGGGCATTTCTGGATCGAAACCCCCAACATCAATGCACGCGGCCATGCGTATTTTGGTGCGGGTTGGGCGGGACTTCATCCGCCACACCATCTCCAAGTGTTTGCACCAAAGGCGTTGGAAAGGCTGCTTCAGGACGCCGGGTTCATCGATATTCGTGTTGCTTCTTCGCAATCCGGCTGGCGGGCGATGGCTTCCTTGAGCCGACTGGCAGATCCGGCGCAAATGGGCAATATCCGTTCCCAAGCGATCCGCGAAGATATGGCGGAATTCCTGGGGCACAGCGATGCGGCACAGAGAGAGTGCATTACGCTGACGGCGACAGTGTCTGCTTGAATGGTTCTCGGCGTGTCAATCCCATCGCAATCGATGTCCGATTCCATGAGCGGCACAGTGTTCGCTGTGGTCGTTACCTACAACCCGGACGACAAGCTGGCCGACCGGTTGCAGGCCTTGCGCGAGCAAGTGCACGGGCTCTTGGTCGTGGACAACGGTTCAAACAACGCCGAAGCTGTGCATTCGATGGCGTTGCAAGCTGGGTGCTCAGTGGTCCTCAACCTCGAGAACCTTGGCATTGCCGAAGCCCTCAATCAGGGCGCCCGTGCCGCCATTCAATTTGGAGCCGAATGGCTTGCGACCTTTGATCAGGACAGCCAGGTAGCTCCGGAAGCTATTGCGCAATTGCTGGCTGCTTCTGCGACATTGCCGCAGCTAGACCGTGTCGCGATCCTGGCCATGAGCCATCGCGACCGTGGGACAGGGCGTGATTACCATCGCGCCGGCGAAATCTTGAAGGAAACGGAGCAATGGCGGTCGGTGCGCACGACCATCACATCGGGCAGCTTGGTGCGCGTATCGGTTTTCCCCCAAGTGGGATTTTTTGATACACGGCTTTTCATAGATACAGTTGATCTGGAGTTTTGTCTGCGCTGTCGCAGCCAGGGGCTGATGGTGATGGAAAACCGAGTGGTGATACTTGCCCATTCGATGGGGAATTCCACAACCCGTGTGGTATTTGGATTCCCGCTCGTGCTGACTGGGCACTCTCCGCTACGTCGCTACTACATCACCCGTAACCAGCTTGAAATGTGCCGGCGCTTCGCTGGAGCCGACCTGCGTTGGGCGTTGGGAGCGTTCTGGGATCTGACAAGTGGTAGTGCAATTACCCTGTTGCTGGAGACTGAACGTCGCGCAAAGTTGTACGCGATGCTCTCTGGACTGGGTGATTTCATGTTGCGCCGCTTTGGACGGAGAACGCGGCCGTTGTAGACGCGTGTTGGCCAGCCCACAGTTCCTCATCGGGGGCGGCTGATCAGGCCTCGGCCGGTAATCCAGCTTCCCAGCAGAAGCAGGCGCAGCAGCACATCGCCGACAAGTGATTGGCGAAAGCGCGCTGGGGTTATCAGCAGTCGCATGGCGGTTGTTGGTCTGCGGCTGTCGAAGTAAGTGTCCAGCAACTGTCGGTCCACCGCATTCAGTTCTGCGGCGTGTACAGCGCGAAAATTCTCGATCTGCTCGTACATGATATGAACCCAGTTCTTCTTGCGGAGAAAGCGCAGGATCGCGAGGTAGCGTTCCATGCCGGAGCCCATTCCAATCGCATTGGCGCCATGCTGCCGATAAAGGATGGTGGGCTCGCGATCAACGACGACCTGGCCGAACGCCGCGATGACCAGGTATAGCCACCAGTCGTGAAAATAGATGCGATCCGGGTCGCCATATTGACGCGCCAAAGGCAGGGCCGCGCGATTGATAGCACAGGTGCAACCGGTCACGATATTTTCCGTCAGCGCATTGCGAAACGACGGTGGCCGCTCCCACATTGGCGATAGACCGAGGGGGAGCAGCTGTTCGTTGACCAGCCGAAGGCGTGAGCAATACAACGCGGGTTTGTCTTGCAGCGGTGCTAGGTGTGCGGCAGCTCGCTCGATCTTGTTCGGCAGCCATACGTCGTCCTGGTCGCTCAGCATGATCAGATCTGCGTCGTCGGGCGCGGCGTCGAGTAGCTTGAAGAAGCTTCGGACGAAACCGACGTTGGGTCCGCAGGTCACCGTAATGCGCGAATCCCCGAGCGCTTGAACGCGCGCGACGGTTTCGTCGGTCGATCCATCGTCGCGCACGATCACGCGGCCGCCAGTTGGCAATTGATCGAGGATGGAGCGAAGTTGCTCTTCCACGAGGCGCTCGCCCTGCCAAGTGGACATCAATACGACGACGTTCATGGGAGTCTCCGTTCGTGGGCCCGCATATGCCCCTTAGCCCCGAACAAGGCCCGTCACCTTGCCTAACAAGTTGGTGATGTGCCACGAAACGGACTTGAACAATGTGGTGCCGCGCTCTCGCGCCTGTTTTTCGCGGGCGCGCTCGGTATCGAGTTCGGTCCCTAGCAATGCAAGTTGCTCTTGGCAATTCGTCCGACCTTCTGCCTTGCATTGCGCCATCATCTTCATCGAGGGGAGCGTGGCGATCTGTTGATCAATGCCGTCTCTGATCATTGCTTCTTGAAAACGCAACATTCGCAGCGGGTGAGTCACGGCATCGACCATCGCCTTCTCACACCAGTCCTCGACGAATCTTCGGGGCGCCTGCTTTGTACCTTGGTCCGGAATCTTTTCTAGAAGAAGGGCGAACTCGATGGCTTGAGATCTGGGGAGATGCTCAGCGAAATACATCGAATTCAATCGCCAGTGCCACGCCCCCTCTGACATTCCGGCAACCAGCAATGACGCAAACTCCTCCGGACTCCATGCATGGACGTGAATGGTGCGCCTCCGATGCAATGCGAATCGCGCCGCATCCAAAAGCTTTGGGTTGTACCACCCGCGAACTTCACGCGGGTGTATTGGTGGCTGGTTGTAGATTGCCTCGCAAAACTCACGAATGCTCGCTTCGTCTACTTCAGTCACACCCGCACGATATTTGGCAAGCGGCACCGAAAAAGGCGTGGGCATTCGCATCGCGTCGAAAGTCCGGCTTCGGTCCGGCACCACCAACAGCAGCTTTCCGCCAACGCGGAGCACCCTGGAGAACTCTGCAATGACTTCAAGCGGATTAGCGACATGCTCAATGACATGCGAGGCGACTAGTCCATCAAGAGAGCCTGATTCAAGTTGCGGCAGTCCTTCAGTATCGAGATCGATGTCGTAGTGAGATTGAATACCAGGTGGCATTCCGACTAACTCTGGAAAGTTCTTGTCCCGACCCCCTTCGACTGAGCGATCTGCATATCTAACTTTTGCAGTGGGTGCAACGACGAAGGGGCGGCTACCGGGGCCTACCTCCAAGACCTCACCATCGATAGAAAGGCCAATGAGATCGCGAGGGCTGGTGATCATGAGTCAATGGTATTGAGTTGCAAGGGACGTTTGATTCGCAACGTGCCTGCTCTTGAAGCTGTCGCTATCAATTCGACCGCGCATGCGCATCGTGATTCACCCCGCGATTGGCCGTGATCCTTTGGATCAGAGACCATGCCAGCAGAGCGAGCAACAGCACGAGTCCGAACGGCCATTGAGACGTTGAGGAGAGCTTTGTCCTCATGACAAGCGCCAGAATCGCAGCCATAAGGACTGCAGGGATCGCAAGAAGCCGGAGCGTCGAAAGCAGCGTGCCCGCCAAGTAGGAGAGAAGAAGGAAATCTATCGCAACCCTGGCGGTAAATACCGCAGCGGCGCCCACAAGGCCCCATGCTTGAAGCGCGATGTACAACGCTGCGAGGTATGGCAGCAACTCGACCATATGACTCTTTGCCACGAGATCGGGGCGCCCGCTTGCGATCAGCTTGGTGAAGGGCACGATAGCGAGGCTGTTAAGCCAGAAGGCAAGGCACAGGACTTGCATCACGTCAGCAGACTGGACGGCGAGCTCCGGTGAGATCCACCACGCGAGGAATGGCGCCGACAACAACAATCCCGCCGCCATGAGCGGCGACAGCCATACGCCGAGCGTACGCAGGCCAAACATGGCCAGCTGATGCCGTTCGGCGTCTGAGGTTGAACGGGCAAAACGAGGAAACAGGGCTTGGTTCAGTGCCGATGAAAGCAACGTAGTGCGTTCCGTCATTTGGAAGGGAATGACGTAGTAGCTGATTGACTTGGCGCCCAATTGGGCACCGATTGCAAAGCGGTCGGCAACGGTCATGAGCGGCCCAACAATTCCACTGACGGTTGTCCATCCGCCAAACCTCAGCAACTGCCAGGCGTATTGCCCATCGACCGATACCGAAGAACCCGCGAGATAGTGAGTGCCGCAGCGCAACAGCATCGGTACCAGCACGAGTAAACGAACGGCGACTACCGCGGCAACAAGTCCAGGTAGCTGAATGCCAATCGTCATTGCTACAGCCAAGGGGGCTAGCAATGCCAGCACACTGACTGATGCGCCGATCAGGTTGAGCTCTCCGAATGCATTGCGAGCCTGAAATGAACCGCTCAACACGCCTGCGAGGGTTGTCGCCGGCACCAATGCTGCGGCCCACGGCAAGGCTGCAAGGAGTTCGACACGCAAGCCGACCTCGATGGATGAGTGCTGTGTAAAGAACCACACGCCTAGAGGCTGGGCAGCGAGGGCGCCCGCCAATCCGAGTCCGAGGCTGAGCGACAGCGCCGTCCAAAGTACCTTGGCATGTTCGCTCTTCGGTTTTCCGGTCATTTGTGCGAGCTGACGGGCTGTTGCCTGGCCAATTCCCAGGTCGAACAGACCCAAATATCCGAAGAAGAGCCAGATCAGAGCCAGCACTCCAAAGCGAGTCTCCCCAATCAAGCGCAAGTAGACTGGTATTGTGAGCAGCGACACCACCAGCGGCAGAGCTTGGCCGATCAGGTTGTAGGCCGTGTGACGCTGTAGGCTCATGTGCTCGAGGAGGAGGGGCGTTGAGTTAGAAGTTCGCGGACAAGATCGCGACGCACGCGCCGAATGCGCCGAGTTCGAAACATGGACGGATGGCCCACGCAAGCTGACAGATCGAGTGAATCACGGCAAGTGTATTGCGTGGCTCAACGGACCTGGCCAAAGCTCGCCGCTGGTTGAACAGTCCGCGCGGACCGGCGGGGTTACACGGGCCTTCAAGTTTCACACGATCCGGAGTGCTAGCCATCGGGGCATCTTCAGAGTGAAAGCGACGTGCTGTTGAACACTACTTCTACTCGCAGCCTTGACCTAACTGCCAGACCATTCACCTCGCCGGGAGAAAACTCCGCGGCCATGAAAGCTTCGCGTGCGGCTTGCTCGAAAGCTGGGGGGAGTGTCGGCTCTTCGGCGTCGATGCGCTGAACGCGACCTTGCTCATCAATGAAGAGCGAAAGAATACCGACAAGTCGCTCGTCCGTTAATTCGCCAGGCGGAGCCTCGAGCGCGATGGTCGTTTTGGCAACGGGGGGCGTCGACAGTTGATTGCGTGGAATGTAGCTGTCGATCTCAACCTCGAGCGCGACAGGGGCAGGGGCAGGGGCAGGGGCAGGGGCAGGGGCAGGGGCAGGGGCAGGGGCAGGGGCCGCGAGAGATCGTGTGCGTGTTGACAGTTCCTCCTTGAGGATGGACGCGCGTCCAGATACGTGAGACGTCTCGCTCGCCGGGGGGGATGCATGAATTGGCGAAGGCAAGGAAGGAAGGGCACGAACCGTTCGCGCCTGCATGGAGCTGGCGACATGCTTGACGGGACTACTTGCCGCCCACATTGGGGCGACCGGAGAGATGCGTGTCGAAAGCATGCCGGCGTGAAGCGCCAAAGAGAGCACTGCGCTCGCACAAAATATGTATCGCATCTTCGCCTGGCCTGGCGCACACCAAGCCAGGGCCGCTTTCATCGCAGATCAGTCCACCAGCTCGCGCCAGGAGGTCCGATGCACGCTACCAGAGCCGGAGGACGTTGCCACGGGCGGCGTCTCGATCACGTTGTCGCCATTGCTCTTCTGATAAATGATGCGAGCATTGCCATTGCTGTCCTGCACCCATGTCATGCCCATGATCAATCCGTCGGTGCTCCAGAGTCCTCCGGCCGGGTTGGTGGTGACTACACCGCCATTGGCCACGTTGAGGTAGTAGCGCCAAGCCGTGCCGCCCGATGCGCAGGCATCGCCATTCGGGATGGCGGTGGCAATCGACAGGGTGCTGTATTGCAGGCCCAGGTTAGTGTTCACGCGTTCACGTGAATGCGGCAGATCGATCCACCATCCTCCCTTGGTCGACCAGTTGACCGCCGTATTGGATACCGAAGCCGCAGTGGCCGTTGCCACGGGGCCGTTCAAGGTAAATGTCTGCCTGACGAAGTTCGCAGTATCGGCGCGCACGTCGCTCCATCCGGTGGCAGTAAGTGTGTCTCTCACCGCATAGATGCTTTGCTGCGTCGAATCCGTGATGTCGGTTGCGCCGAGGTATCGACCTGTCGCAACCACGACCACCGGGCGGCCGGAGATCTCGACGGTTTCCGGTTTGGTGGTGATGGGTTGCGGCGTCGAGGCATCGACCTGGAACTTGGCGAGTCGCATCGCTGCCCGGTTGGGCGGCAGGAGCGCGTCAATATCGAAACGCCAGAGGTTGCCTTGCAAATCGCCGCCATAGAAGCGTTTGGCCGTGTTGTCGCTGGTGCTTTCGATCCAGGCGTTGATCTTTGCCAGGCCGCTCGGATCCGTGCTGCTGCCGTCGCTGGTAGCGATGTCCAGCAGCAGGGCGCCGGTATTGGCATTCAACACGTAGAGGTGACCTTTGCCATCGGCGTTGTTGTAGCCAGAGGCGAAGGTAACGATCCAGGTGCCGTCGCTGCGTTTGGCAATCACCGGGTTGCCGAAGCTGAGGCCCAGGTTGGCGTCGGTGAATTCCCAAAGGGCCTTGGGATCGTTGGGGTCGGTGATGTCGAGTGCGTAATAGCCGCGTCCACCACTGTTGAGGCCGCCAACGACGATGGTTTTCCAGGTGGTTCCGACCTTGATGTCGCCCATGACCGGCGCGCCGTCCACGGAGTATTGATGCTTCGATCCGTAGCTCGTGTCGGCCATCTTGTAGAGGTTGGGCATGACTGCGCTCGGTACGTAGGCCCAGAGCTCGGTGCCGCCCGTGTCGTTGGTGGCGGCCGAGAAGGCATGCAACATGCCGTCGTTCGACCCCACATACACCACGGGCGTACGCGCTGCCTTCGCAGTGACGAAATCAGCGTAGCCTGCGTCAGCGTACCGGAACGGCGGCTTCCCGACATGGACTGGGGCGCCGTTGATGATGTCGCCCAGCACATGATCGCGTTTGCGATAGAGCGCGGGGATGTTGGTGTTGGATGCGTCGACGCTGGCAGACTCGTGGGTACGTACGCCGCGAAGGTAGTTGACCAGGTTGGTGCCGTTGTTGGCCACGGTCTTGTTGCTGGCCGACAGCTGCGGGCACTGCGCTGCAATGAGAGTCTGGCTGCAGAGGTTGTCGAAGTAGCCTTTTTGCGTGGCGCTCAGATTTCCATACTCGAAGCTTCGCAGGGCCGAGCCATCGCTGAAATAGATTCTGCGGGACGAAGGAGTGGTCGCGTCGAGTTTCGCTTGGGCAGACCAGGTGGCGGTATTCGCAATAACGCCTGTCGAGCCGTTGATTGAGAAGGCCTGAAGATCACCGGTCCACAACTGCGTGGTGTAGCTGGCCCGGAAGACCAGGTTGTTGTCGCCGGCCACCAGTTGAAGCGAACTGGTCGAGGCGGTGGCGCCGGAGCCGGCCACTTGCTGCACCGAGGTGACGACACCGTTAATGGCTTCGCTCAGTGCACCGGCATCGAGTGCCGAGTAGTACTGGCCGCGGCCATTGACGGCTGCGTGCCACAGGTCGTCGACGTTGGTGGCGTTGCCACCCTCGCCGTTGTTCAGATCCGCGCCCTCCGGCACAGGCCAAGTCAAGGCGCCGCTGGTCAGGTCGGCGTAGGTGCCGGTGGTCTGGGTCAGGTAGTTCTTGTCGTAAGGCAGCGTGCCGCTCACGCCGAGGCCGATCGTGAACGAGTTCATGTGCTGCCATGCAGCCCTGTCGTTACCGACCGGTCGCACGATGTTGCTGCAAACATCCTGGTTGCTGCCGGAACTGCTTGAGGTGCAATTGCCGAGCGCACTCGTGCGCAGGTCTGTTGCAAAGTAGTATTGGGCAACGTCGGCCAGTGTGTTGCCGGTGCCGCCAGATGTGGACGGCGTTTGAGTGGGTGTGCCTGCAACGGCCGGCTGGCGAACCGGGGGCGAATTGGATGTGACCGCTGGTGTAGACCATGCACTCCAGCCTCCAGGGGCCGGATTCGAATAGGTCGTCTGGTCATCTCCCTTTGCGGTCTGGTAGGTCGAGGTCGATGTCCCAGTTGTGAAACTGCTGTCAACAGTGGGAGGACCATTGCCGGTGAACGTCTCGGTTGGCGTCGCGGTGTTGATCCAGGTGGAGGTGGTGCGCGGGCTGGTGCTTCTGGATGTCTCGACACCATCGGTTGTCACGACCGTCTCGGTGTAGGACTCGGTTGCAGATTGCGGCGTTGTACGGGTCCGGGTTTGCGTCTCGGTGTAGCGCTGATTTGTGCGCGTAGTGACGAGGTACTTCCCCTTGTTCGGATTGTTAGTCTTGGGCGTTGAAGAAACCGTGACGGAGGTGCGCGTCCAGTCTCTGGATTGGGACTGGGTGGAAAGCGCATTCTGGGTCAGCGCCACGGTGTAGGGTGTCACCGTGGTAACGATCAACCGCGTGTCATCCCGCATCGGGCGGGCTTCGCTACCGTCTTGTTGCCCAATTTCGCTGGTACCGTTGAGCTTCAAGCCCTTGGCCTTGTTCCAGTAGCCGTCTGTAGAAAGCAGTGCGTAGTTGCGTTGGCAGGAGTACTGGACTGGATCGTAGCTTTGATCTGGGGCCTTGTTGGCGAAGTAGCGCCCTGCTTTGGACAAGGCTGCGCGCAAGGGTGTCCAGCCATTCGGCGAGGCGTTGTAGAGGCTGCTGTAGAAGTTGGCCTTCTGGTCGCTATCGAAATCCTTGACGTCCCGAAAGTAGTTGCTGCCATCTACAGCAGTTCCATCGCTGATCGTGCTGAAGCCAACGCGATAGCTCGAGTCGAGCACCGAGATCGCCCGCCCCATGGCGGTGCGCATCAACAGGTAGCGCTTGCGGTAGTACGAGTACCAGTTGGCGTAGTTTTGAGCGTCGTTGGAAGCGCTGGTGACCGTGACGAGGGTAAAAACGCTGCTCGACGAGTCAGTCGAAGTTCGGCACTCGTTGTAGAAGGTGTTCCGGACGGCGCCACTGCTGGTGTATATCCAGCCCATCTTGGGCTGCGTGCCGCTGTAGGTGTAGTAGTACCGGTTGTTGAGGTTTGTGGTGCCACTCGACGTGTCATAACCATCGACACGTGCCGCTGTAAAAACTGCATTGGGGTAGGACGTCCCATCAGCGTTGAGCGGTGGCGCATAGGTCATCAACGGATCGTAGGCCACGCCATTGCACTGCGCGGAGCGGTATCCATACCTGCCGTTGCCACTGCCGTTGGACATTTCGTCTGGCATGTAGTCGCTGTCCATGCTTCCCGAGTCATCGAGAACGAACAACAGATTCGGCTTGGCTTGAACCGCAGGGAGTGTTGCCAGCGGCTGGTTCGAGAGGTCGGTGGGTGCCGCTTCGATCACGGGAGCGAACGACCCCAGCAGCAACGCGCAGACCATCACCGCACAACAGATGGCCTGCCTTTTGTACTTGCGGTCGAGGGCAGGATTGGATCTATTTGTCATGATGTTGAGTTCTTTGTGTCTCGCGCCGGAGGAGGCGCTTCCTCATCAGAAATGCACAATGGTTTCGGTGAAGCTGGCGGTGTTGCGCGCGCCCAGCACGCGGACCACGATGCGGTAGTACGGGCCGGATGCACCACCGGGAAACGGCTGTTCGGCGTAGTTCATCTCGCCCTTCTTGCTCACGTTGGCGCCGCCACCTGAAATCGGTTTGGCGCAACTGATACTCGCGTCGGTGACGTAGTTGCCCGGTTTGGAGCACAGTCTGAAGATGACGAATCGGGCGTTGTTGCTGTTGATGACGCCAGCATCCGCCGTGGTGACGGTGCAGCCGTTGTAGGTGCCCGTCGTGGCGGACTGGCAGGTGTTGCCGTCCCAGTCGATCAGTTGGCGGTTGTTGCTTGTCGCGAGTTGCCGGCCAGTGACATCAATGGGCGGTTTTGCCGTGACCCCATCGGCAGCAAGCTCCTGCGTGCTTGCGTAGTAGCCGCTCGATGCCGCATCGGTGTTCAGGCTGGCGCTGTTGGCGGTCAGCCAATCAATGGCCTGGCGTGCAGCTTGGTCTGCTGCAGAGGTGGCATCCTGCTTGAAGCCCATGTTGCCCAGAAGCAGCGTGCTGGTATCCACCGAACGCACCAGTGCCAACGTTGCAAGCAAAAGCGCAACCAGCGTCAGCAGGGCAAAAAGCAGTGAGACGCCGCGCTGTGCGCGTCGTCGTGGGGAAAGATTCAAAGGCCTGATTTGCATGGCGATGACTCAGGAGTTCCAGAGGACGTTGCGCAGCGGCACGATCGTGTCGTAGACCTTGAAGCGATAGTGTTGCCATTCGGCGACCTGGCTCACTCGCAGTGCAATGCACTTGCTGGTGCCGTGGCAGGTTGCGGTGCCGGCGATGGTGGCGTTGGCACCGACGTCCCATTGGGGGGCATTCGCTGTGACGATCTCTTTTTCGTACTGATTGCTGCGCGCCACCACCGCGATACGGATCGCGAGCACCTGGAGCCAGCCCACGTTGGTGGTCGGCGTCACGTTGTCGTAGGTGTCGACGACGCCGTCGCCATTGGTGTCCTTGCCGTACAGGGCCTGGAGGTTGACGATCTGCGGATAGAGTTCCAACGGCGGATCGGTCAGTGCTCCATTCACCGGAGAGCGTTCGACCATCTGGAGGCTGTGGGCACTGCTGATCGAGTAACTGCGATAGACCATCGAACCCATGTTCAGCAGATAGCTGCCTGACATGTATCCACTCGCCGGAAATATGCTGTTCTGATTCCACTTGCTCGCAGCGGTGGCGGCGTGGGGCACGCGCGTAGGGCCCAGGGTCGTGGCGGGGGATGTGGTGTCGTTGGTCACGGTGAAGAGCGTGCACCCCACGCCGGAACCTTGGAGTTTCGGCACGGCAATCATCATGTTGCCGACCGAGGCTCCCAATGAGGACGCCACTTCGAAATAGTTGCTGGACTGCGGGTGCTCCTCCTTGAGGACCATGGGTACGGAAAAGTTGGTGGTCTGACCCTGCAAGACGGTGATCGTGTCCGGCGCGTCGGTGTCGGTGCTGGTGCCGTTGGTGATGACCACGGGTGCCAGCGGAAAAACGAACGACGCGCCGCCGGCGTCGTACTTCCCCGTCACTGAACAGCCGAGGGCATCCGGGCTGGCGGCCGCACCGTAGCCAGCCATCTGCACGTCGCGTTGGAGGGTGAACAGCGACAACGCGCCGTTGACCTGCGCATCGCTGCCCATCGTGATGGAGCGCTTCTTGCCTTCGGCCAGCGCGAGCACCTGGCTGATGACCAGCACTGTGAGAAGTCCCAGGACGAGGCCGACCATGAGCTCGACCAGCGTGAAGCCGCGCTGGGAAGGACACTTGGCGACGGGGGATTGGTGAATGGTGCGCATCTCAGTTCGCAGCCTTGGCGACGGTGGTGTGGGTGACGTACTGATGTGTTTCACCACCCGGCATCGTCCAGCTGATGGTGACGGCGACATCGCCAGAGGTCGCATTGACCGTGACTGCACCGGTCCCACCAGGCAGGCTGCTGCCGACTTTGCTCTGCCATTCGCTGCATCGAGCTTGGGAGGCGCAGCCGGCGCCGTCATAGCTCGCGAGATTGGCAAGATCGGACCACATGCGTCCGTTCAGTTCGCTGGCCAGGTAAGCGGCATCGGCGCGCACCTTGGAAGCGGTTTGGGCGCGTGTCATCGATGCCTGCAGGCCTACCAAGCCGAGCACGCCGAGCATGAAGATCAGCAATGCCACGAGCACTTCGATCAAGGCGATGCCTCGAGCGTGCCGTGCTTGGCGGGACGTGCACCGCATCGGGCGAAGCCGGTCGGTCGCACGCACGCGATTCATTCGATTCAGCATTTACGGGGATCCTTTGCCGCGCTGTCGACGATGGCCGGCTCGCACATGCGCACCGAGCCGGAGGGCGAGACAACGATGCGCAACGCTCGGGCGCCAGTGGTGGTCCCGGTCACGTCAATCTGGCCAATGGCGTCGGTGTTGGCAACGCGTCCGAATCCGTTGAATGTGACGCGCGTGCCCTCGGTCGAGCCGTCAGCGGATTGCACGGCCGCCACCGAGACTCGTCCCCCACTGTCCCCAGATGCGCGTCCTGTGACGATCATGGGGGAGCTGTTCGTGGACGGCGCATCTGCGCAATGTCCGACCGGCGAATTCACGCTCACGATCCAGGCGCCGCTGGCACCCGAGAGAGAACAGTCATCGCTCAGCACCGCAGGGTCGTTGAGCGACACCAGCCACAGCGACACGCTCTGATTGCGCCGCACAGCTTCGCCGCGCGCCAGTTGGAGCCCGTTTTGCAGCGAATCGGCAACGTTGCGGATGCGGGTGTTCTCCAGCCATGAGCCGATGCTCGGCATCGCAGCGAAGAGGATCAGCGCCAGCACCGCGATGGTGACGACCAGCTCGACCAGTGTGAAGCCGCGTTGACGCACGGTGATCGGCATGGTTCGATCAGCAGGCATTGGTGCTGGTAAGCCAGCACGGTTGCGTCACGGTGCTGCCCTTGAATTGGGTGGTGGCTCGGTCGCCGTTCTGGTTGATGGTGTACGTATGGCCGACCGCCCGTCCCGCGCTGCCTGTGGCAGTGATGACATAGTTCTGCTGGCTGGCGGACGTCGAGCAGGTGTAGCCGAAGTACTTGGCACCGGAAGGCGTAAAGGCGGCCGCCGCGTTGGCGGCGCAATTGGTTCCCGAGGGCCCGTAGTTCCGGTTGTCCTGGTAGTACTGCTCCATCGTCGCCCGATAGGCGGAAAGCGTATTGAACGCCTCAGGCAGTTGCCCGCGTCGAACGTAGTCGTTGTAGCTCGGGAGCGCGATGGCAGCCAGGATGCCGATGACGGCCACGACGATCATGACCTCGATGAGGGTGAAGCCCTGCAAGCTGCGGCGCCGCGCGGCAGCCGCTTTCACGGCGAATTGTTGTCTGGTCATCGAACAGGCCTCTCGGCTGCCGCTGCGGTGGCCGAGCGACAGGCAATGGTTATTTAGGATTGTTATAGAGTGTCCATAACTGTTTCCAAATGCAAATCCACTCATCCGCCGCGCGCTGCCACTCATCGGCGATGGCGGGTTGGCATGATGGGTCGATGAATCGCCTTGACGCGTCCTTGCCGGCGCCTCCTCTGCACACGCCTTTACGGCTTGCTGAATTCGTCTGTGCCGGCCTCGTGGCCTGGCCGTTTCTTTCCCCGCTGGTGGGCGGCCCTTCGATCAATGTCTGGCAGCAACTGATGTCATGGGGCTGTGTTGCGGGGCTGCTTGCGATGGCGCCGTCCGCCTTTCCCTCGAGGGGACTGCGCGCCGGGCTGGCGGTGATGGCGTTTTTCGTCGTGTTGTCCGCAGCCGTGGGTACCGGAGCCACGCTCTTGCTACCGACCTTGGGCGCTTTGGCCGGGATCGCCACAGCAGCTTGTCTCGGCGCAGGAGCGGCGCGGCAGCGCGGCCCGCTGGGTCACGCGTTGGCCGTCGGGCTGCTCGCCGCCGGTCTGCTCAGCGCCCTCCTGGGCCTGCTCCAGTACTACGGTGTCACTGAGTTCCTTGGTGCGTTGACCTCGTCGCCCATTTCCGGCCGCGGCTGGGGCAACCTCCGCCAGCCCAACCAGTTCGCCACGTTGATCAGTCTGACGCCGGTCGCAGCGCTGTGGTGGCACGCCACATCGCGGTCACCGCGCATCCGCCGGCTGTTCGTTCCCGCCGGCGGGCTTCTGGTAGCGGCCCTTGTGGCCTCGGGATCACGCACCGGCTTCCTGCAGTTGCTGCTGATCGCCATCGGTACCGCTGCCATGGCGTGGCGGGAGCGTCGCCGGGCGCCGCGGCACTCCGGCTCGACAGACTTCCGACTGCCCACCCCCGCGCTCCTGCTCGCCGCCATCCCGCTATACGCCGCCCTGCACTGGCTGCTGCCGTACCTGGCCAGCGGCGGTGACGCTGGCCACGCGGTCGCCTCCGGCACCGGCATGCTCCACCGCCTGCAGCCCGCCGCCGTCACTACCGACAGCCGCGTCGTCCTCTGGCAGAACGTCCTGACCCTGATCGCTCAGCGCCCCCTCACCGGCTGGGGCTGGGGCGAACTCAGCTTCGCGCACTTCGCCACGCTGTACAACGGCCCGCGTTTCCCCGTGATCCTCGACAACGCTCACAACCTGCCGCTGCACCTCGCCGTCGAGCTGGGCATTCCGGCGGCGCTGTTGATCTGCGGTGGCTTCTTGTGGATGGTGGTTGCGGCAAAGCCGTGGCGCGAGCGCGACCCCTTGCGGCTGATGGCGTGGGGCCTGCTCGGCGTCATCCTGTTGCACAGCCTGCTCGAGTACCCGCTCTGGTACGGCCCGTTCCAGCTGGTGTTCGGCCTGTGCCTCGGCATCCTGTGGCCGGCATCGCCCAAGCGCCCGAACGCGAACAGCAGAAAGCGCGCCGCCTTCGCCGCAGCAGCAGCCTGGATGGCCCTCATCTGCTACGCCGCCTGGGACTACACCCGCATAAGCCAGATCTACCTGCCGCGCGATGCCCGCATGCCGGCCTACCGCGACGACACGCTCGCCAAGCTGCAGGGCTCGTGGCTGTTCTCGCGCCAGGTGGATTTCGCCGAGGTGACGCTGACGGCCGTCACGCCGGCGAATGCCGCGCACATGCACGAACTGGCCGGGCGCGTGCTGCATTTTTCGCCCGAGCCGCGCGTCATCGTGAAGTTGATCGAAAGCGCCGAGTTGCTGGGCCGCGATGCCGAGGCCCATGCCTGGGCCGAGCGCTTCCGTGTAGCGTTCCCGGCCGCGTTCGCCCGCTGGCTGGACAACCGCCCGGACGACGCGCCCGAGCTGTAGCCGTCTTGGTTCAGCCCGCCGTCGCGACGTAGCTGCCCGACTTCCCGCCGTGCTTCTCCAGCACATGCACGTCGGTGATCCGCATCCCGCGGTCCACGGCCTTGCACATGTCGTAGATGGTGAGCAGCGCGACCTGCACGGCGGTCAAGGCTTCCATTTCCACGCCGGTCGGGCCGACGGTCTCGACGGTCGCGGTGCAGGCCACCTGCGGCGCCTGGCCGCCCTCGGCGAGCGCGAAGGCCACGGCCACGCGGGTCAGCGCCAACGGGTGGCACAGCGGGATCAGGTCGCTGGTCTTCTTGGCGGCCTGGATGCCGGCGATGCGCGCGATGCCCAGCACGTCGCCCTTCTTGGCGGTGCCCGATTCGATCAGCGCCAGCGTCGCGGGCTGCATCTCGATGCGGCCGGTGGCCACGGCCACGCGGTGGGTGGCGGGCTTGGCCGCCACGTCGACCATGTGGGCCTGGCCCTGGGCGTCAAAATGGGTGAGGGTGCTCATCGGTGAACGTTCGTTTTGAAGATGCATCATACGAGCCCGAGCCACAGACGAGGAATGCCGCGCTTGACTCCTTCTTCCCACAAGAAAACGCGCCCGACGCCCCTCCGGCATGCGGTGTGCGCTACTTTTTTGATAGCTTCCCAGGTGCTGCTGCCGGTCCCCGCGCTGGCGCAGGTGCAGCAGATCCTGCCAGGCCTCGGTGACGGCGGCGAGATGACGGCGAGCGCTGAGCGCCGACTGGGCGACCAGATCGTGCGCGAGCTGTACCGCGACACCGACTACATCGACGACCCGGTGATCGCCGCCTACGTGCAGGACATCTGGCAGCGCCTGCTGGCCGCCGCGCGCGCGCGCGGCGAGCTCACGCCCGAACTCGACGAGCGCTTCGCCTGGACCATCCTGCTGGGGCGCGACCGCAACATCAACGCCTTCGCGCTGCCGGGCGGCTACCTCGGGCTGAACCTGGGGCTGCTGGCCGCGGTCGGCAGCCGCGACGAGCTGGCGACGGTGCTCGGGCACGAGCTGTCGCACGTCACGCAGCGCCACATCTCGCGCATCATGAACAAGCAGGGCAAGCAGATGCCCCTGATGATCGCCGGCCTGATCCTCGGGATGATCGCCGCCAGCAAGAGCCGCAATTCCGACGCCGGCCAGGCCGTGATCATGGGCAGCCAGGCGCTGTTCATGCAGAACCAGCTGAGCTTCTCGCGCGACATGGAGCGCGAAGCCGACCGCATCGGCTTCGGCGTGATGACGCAGGCGGGCTTTGCGCCGCAGGGCGCCGCGGCGATGTTCGAGAAGCTGCAGTACGCCTCGCGCCTGAACGACAACGGCTCGTACCCCTACCTGCGCAGCCACCCGCTGACGACCGAGCGCATCTCGGACATGCAGGGCCGCTTCCAGTTCCGCGCCGACGCCGCGCCGCCGGTGGTGCCGCTGGTGATGGACCACGCCATGGTCGCCTCGCGCGCCCGCGTGCTGACGCGCCCGGGCGTCGATGTGCTGCGGCTGTGGGTCAATGCCGCGTCGAGCGGCGAGTTCGCGGGCAGTTCACCCGCCCAGCAGGCGGGCACGCTCTACGCGGCGGCGATGGCGGCCAAGGAGCTGCGCGATTTCAAGGCGGCGCGTGCGCTGGCCGAGCGGCTTGTGGCCCGCACGGCCGACGATGCGGCCGCATCCAAGCAGGCGCGCTGGCTGCAGGCGGAGATCGAACTCGCGGCCGGCGGCGCTTCTCGCGCGGCGGCACTGCTCGACGCCAAATCGAAGGAGCGGCCCGAGATGATCCTCGCAGCCGAAGCCGCGATCGCCCAGCGCCAGCCTGCGCCGATGGTGCCCGTGCTGCGCGACTGGGTGGCCGTCCATCCGCGCGACGCCACGGCCTGGCGCACGCTGGCCAATCTGTACGGCGCGCAGAACGACACGCTGCGCGCGATCCGCGCCGATGCCGAGGCCAACGTGGCGATCCTCGACTACCCGGCGGCGCGCGATCGCTTCAAGGCGGCGCAGGAGCTGGTCCGCAAGTCGGGCGCGCCCATCGACCATTACGAGGCATCGATCATCGACACGCGCGCGCGCGCCGTCGACGTGCTGGTCAAGCAGCAGGCCGAGGAGCCGCCGCTGAAGTAGTGAAACGTCGAGGGGCGGCGTTCAGCGCCGGGAGGACAGCAGCCCGCCCAGCGCGCTCTCGATGAGCAGCCCGAGCAGCGAGTAGATCAGCGAGCCCAGCAGCGCGGCGAGGAAGCCGTTCACATGGAAGCCGCCGAGCAGGCCCGATGCGGCCCAGAACAGCAGGGCGTTGATCACGAACAGGAACAGCCCGAGCGTGACGATGGTGACCGGCAGCGTCAGGATCACCAGCACGGGCCGCACGACCATGTTGAGCAGGCCGATCACGGCGGCCGCGAGCAGCGCCGAACCGAAACTCTGGACCTGGACGCCGCTGTAGAGGTAGGCGACCGCGAGCAGCGCCACGGCGCTGAGCAGCCATTTGAGGAGGATGCGCATGCGCCGCAGGATACCCCACGGGCCCGCACAAAAGAACAAGCCCCGCTGCGTTGCCGCAGCGGGGCTTGTGTCGGCTCGGGAGGGCGTGCGGCCCTGATCAGGCTTACTCGGCCAGCTCGTTGGCCAGCACCAGCAGCGCGCCCATGCCCATCACGGCGCCGGGAAAGGCCCAGCCCGATTGCTTGGGCGGGGTCTGGTCGGGCGTGACCGGTTCCAGGTCGACGCCGATCTTCGGGCGGCGCGCATCGACCACGTGGGTGGCCGCGTGCTCGCGCTTGAGTTGCTGCGTCAGGTCGGTCAGCGGGCCCTTGGCCAGCACCGCCGTCACCTGGCCGCCGTTGCGTTCGAGCAGCGGCAGCATCTGCGCCTGCACCTTGCTGAACCACTTGGCGCGCCAGTTCTCGCGCGCGCTGTGGCTCACCCACTTGCTGATCCGGTGTGTCATGCGCGGCGCGCAGGCCACGAGCACCCAATGGCGCGCCACGACGTTGTCGGCATCCGGCGCCAGTTCGGCGAACTGCTCGCTGGCATAGACGGCGTCGTCGACGTAAAGAATGATCTTTTCCATGAGTGCTCTCCTTTGATAGTTAGAGTGACAGAGACCGGATTGATGCAAGAAGTTTCAGTGCGGGGCGTTTATCGTTCAACGAACGCTCAGTGGGCCGGGGTGGCGGGGGCCGGCTTGCGCGAAGCCACCCACTTGCCGATCGCCAGCACCAGCAGCGCACCGATGATGCCGGCGGCGTACTTGATGGTGTCGGTCTGCGGCACCTTCGGCACCCAGGTCCAGTTGGCGGGGTTCGCCAGGGCCGGGTCGGACACGGCCATCGTGCCGGCGATCCAGCCCAGCAGCATGCCGCCCAGCGTGATGATCATCGGGAAGCGGTCCATCAGCTTGATGACCAGCTGGCTGCCCCAGACGATGATCGGGATGCTCACGAGCAGGCCGAAGATCACCAGCGGCATCTGGTGGCCGTCGCCCGCGCCTTGTGCGGCACCGGCGATGGCGATCACGTTGTCCACGCTCATGACCAGGTCGGCCACGATCACGGTCTTCACGGCGCCCCAGAGGCGGTCGCTGCCGGCGATGTTGCCGTGCGCGTCGTCATGGTCGGGGGCCAGCAGTTTCACGCCGATCCACAGCAGCAGGATCGCGCCCACCAGCTTCAGGAACGGAATCGCGAGCAGCGTGAGCGCGAAGAAGATCAGGATCACGCGCAGCACGATGGCGCCGGCGGTACCCCACAGGATGCCCTGGGTGCGTTGCGCGGGCGGCAGCTTGCGACAGGCCAGCGCGATGACGACGGCGTTGTCGCCGCCCAAAAGAATGTCGATCATGATGATCTGACCGACTGCGACCCAGAATTCCGGGGCCATGAACTGTTCCATAGATTCCTCTTTGTCTTGGCGCCACGCCCGCAGCTCCCTGATGGGGACCACGACGGGCAGCGGCATGCCGATGCGTTTCGATTCACCCTGTGCGGGTGCGGTCGAAAGCGGGGGAGCGAAGGCCGGGTGACACCGGGGACTTGCGAACGCTTCGACCAAACCTGCGCAGGTTCAAATCGAAGGTCTCGCTCGACAACAGCAAGCGCGCCGACCTGGGTCCGCGCGTGTGTCGCCCGACAGGCCGGAAGTGTTGTGCTTCGTATTGACGACCTGACGATTCACGCTGCCCGGGGACAGCGATCGGGAGCTACTCCCCTTCGTGGGCGGGATTAGAGCATTGAAGACCGCGCCGAGGCAACCAAAAGTTTTCTTTACATTTGAAGGCAAATGTCCGGAGGGGCGCATGCAGCGGGCATTTGATGCTCCATTTTTGGGAGCGACTATGGCCCTAAAAAGGAGCGGGACATTGCGGGACTATGATCGCCGCTCGCTGTTTTTTCACTCTCCATGGCCGCCATCCACATCACCGACATCGAGGCCGCCATCAACCACTGGCGCGAGAAGTCTCCCTCGCCCGACGGCATCACGCTGGCGCCCGAATTGCGCGCGCTGGCCGAGGTCTACGCGCTCATGGTCTTCCACCACGAAGACGAGGTCGACGAGGTCGGCTTTCCCGCCAAGGCCTGGGCCGCGTGGCTCGACTGGTACCACAGCACGCCCGACACGCCCTGCATCGCGATCTGCTCGACCAGCCAGGGCGACGACGAGTGCAAGGGTTGCGGCCGCACCTTCGACGAGGTGCAGTACTGGCCGGCCATGACGCCGGTCGAGAAGCGCGTCACCTGGCGCCGCATCACCATGGAAGACTCGGCCTGGCGCTTCAACCGCTATGCCGAGCGCGCACGCGAAGCCGAGCCGACCGCTGCAGAGACCGAGTTCGACCCGGACGACGAGAAGAACTGGGCCCCCTGACCATGCGCCGCCTCGCGCAAGCCCCCAACCTCGCGATCGCGACCGTGTGGGCGCACGCCTTGCGCGAGGAGGGCGTGGCCGCGACGGTGCAGCGCGAATTCCTCGGCGCGGTCATGGGCCAGCTGCCGCCCGACCAGTGCCTGCCCGAGATCTGGATCGACGACGAATCGCAGTACGAGCTCGCGAAGCGCCTGTTGCACGAACTGCAGAACCGCCCGCAACGCAGCTGGCTGTGCGTGTGCGGCGAGCAGGTCGAAGGCGGCTTCGAGCAGTGCTGGCAGTGCGGCGAGATGATGCCGGCGGCCTAGCCGCGCGGGCTCGTTACTTCCAGCGCAGCAACTCGACGTCGATGCTGTTGACGCCGTCGCCCAGCGTCAGCGTGCTTTCCTGGATCGTCGCCTGCAGCTGCATGCTGCGCTGCGCCAGCCTGGCGAGCGCCTGCGAGGCCTCGGTCGGCACGCGGTAGACCTTCAGGTTCTGCGGCCGCGTGAGCTTGCTCTCGATGCCGCGCCACCAGATCTCGGCCGCGTGGTTGAAGCAGTAGACGATCACCTCGTCCGCCTTGCCGCAGGCCTTGATGATGGGCTTGTCTTCCGGCTGGCCGACCTCGATCCAGATCTTGGTCTGGCCCGTGAAGTCGCGCAGCCACACGTCGGGCTCCTCGACGTTCGACAGGCCCGCGCCGAAGGCCAGCGTGCCGTCGCCGTTGCAGATGTCCTGCAGCTGGTGCGCGTTGAGCGCGAGCGCGACCAGCCGGATCATCATCCGCTCGTCGGTCTCGCTGGGGTGGCGCGCCAGGGTCAGCGCATGGTCGGCGTAGTAGCCGTGGTCGATGTCGGCCACCGCGAGGGTGGCCTTGAAGATGGTGGATTTGAGAGCCATGGGTGCGCGAGTGTATGCGCGCGCCCCTCCGGCCTCAGAACGCCAGCGACGCCTGCAGGTACACCGTGCGCGGCTGGCCCACGTACTTGCCGCCGTTGTTGTCGACCGAACGGTTGTAGTAGCGGCGGTCGAACAGGTTCTTCACGCCCACGGCCAGCTTCAGGTGGCTCAGCGAGGGGCCGAAGTCGTAGGCCGCGCGCAGGTTCACCGTGCCGTAGCCCGGGATGTCGCCCAGCCGCCCGCTCGGGTCTTCCACGGTGATGTACTTCGCGCCGTCGTCCGGCGAGCCCGGCGAACGCTGCTTCGATTGCGCGTAGAGGTCGGCGTTGAGCGTCCACGGCCCGCGCTCGTAGCGTGCGCCGAGCGTCGCGACATGGCGCGAGTAGAAGGGCAGGTCGCGCCCCGCGAACACGCCAGCCTTCGAGGTGGCCTGCGTGTAGGTGTAGGTGCCCGACACCGACAGCCCCTTGAGCGCATCGCTCAGGCTGCCCAGGTCGTAGCGCAGCGCCGACTCCAGTCCGCGGTGGCGCGTGGCGCCCAGGTCGGTCCACTGGCCGATGTCGCCGGTGATGGAGCGCGCCAGCTGCAGCTCCTTGTCGAAGTTGATGTTGAACAGCGTCAGCTCGCCGCTCCAGGATTCGCCCTTGTACTTGGTGCCGATCTCGTAGGTCTTGGCCTTCTCGGGATGCAGGCTGGTGGTCGACTGCGCGAGCTGGGCGTACTGCTGCGGACCGAACGACACGCCCGCATTGGCGAACAGCGACCAGCGCTCGCTCATGCGGTAGAGCACCGACAGCGTGGGCAGCACCTCGTTGGAATCGATCTTCGGGTAGATCGCGTTGGTGATGCGGTTGTTGGCCACGGTGAACACGTCGTTGTGCGAGCGGAAGGATTCGTAGCGCACGCCGGGCGTGACCGTCCAGTTGCCGAAGTCGATGCGGTCGTCGATGTAGAACGCGTGCGCGGTCGTGCCGCCCTTGCTGGTCTGGTACGCGGGCTGCGCGAGCGCGTAGGCGTCGAAGCCCGGCGCCGGCCGGTAGTAACTGCTGCGCGTGGCCACCTCGGAGGCCTCTTCCTTCAGGTAGCGCGCGCCGATGCTGATCTCCTGCACCACGCTGCCCGAGTCGATCAGGCGCGAGTAGCGGGGCTCGAAGGCGTAGGTCTTGTAGTTGCGCGGCGCGGTGGTCAGGCGACGCCGGTTGGCGTTGGCGCCCGTGCCTTCCTGCTCGAGGTAGCTGCTGCGGTACGAGTCCGTGTAGTAGGTCAGCATCTCGAACTTGTTCACGCCGTCGTTGTGCGTGTACTTGAGCGAGCCGTCGGTGCGGCGGCCCGTGAACTCGTCGTAGGGGCGGTCCGACTGGAACGGGTTGGCCGCGAACTGCGCCGTCGTCAGGCCGCCGGGCATGCGCCCCTTGCCTTCGAAGTGGTGCAGCGAGATCGCGATGTCGTCGGTCTTCGAGAGGCGGTAGGCGCCCTTGAGCATCAGGTCGTCGATGCGGGTCTTGTCGTTGCTCTGGCGAAAGCCGTCGCCGTGCGTGCCCGAGTAGAGCAGCGCCAGGCCCAGGCCGTTCTCGTTGGTGCCGCCGATGAACAGGCTGGGGGTGGTCTTGGTGCCGCCGCCGTGGCCGGCGCTCTCCACGCCCACGCCGACTTCGCCCGCGAACTGCTTGGGGATCGAGCGCGTCACGAAGTTGATGATGCCGCCCACGTTCTGGGGGCCGTAGCGCACCGAGCCCGCGCCGCGCACCACGTCGACCGCCTCGAGGCTGCCCAGCGACACCGGTGCCAGCGACAGCTGCGGCTGGCCGTAGGGCGCGTAGGCCAGCGGCACGCCGTCCAGCAACACGGTCGAGCGCGGCGACAGCCGCGAGGTCAGGCCGCGCACGCCCACGTTGAGCGAGATGTCGCTGCCGCCGGTGCCGTTGCTCTCCTGCACCTGCACGCCGGGCACCTGGCGCAGCACGTCGCGCACGCTGGCCGAGCCGCTTTCCTGGATCTGCTGGCGCTCCACGATGCTGCGCGCGCCGGCGTGCTCGAGCACCTTGGTCTCGGTGGGCGTGCCGAGCCAGTCGCCGGTGACGGTGATGGCCTCGAGCGACTTCGACGGCTCGGCGTCGGCCGCGAAGCTGTGCAGGCTCAGGGGCAGCAGGGCCAGGGCGATGGCGGTTTTTTTGTGCGGGAACAAGGGAGTCCTCCTCGATGTATTTGTGATGGATGAAGGGATGGGATGTGTGCGTCGTTCAGGGCGCCGCGCCGCGCGACAGTGCCTGGCTGCGCGCGGCCGCAGCCACCGCACGCCGGCGCCACCAGAGCCACACGCCGCTCAGGCCGAGACCGGCCAGCGCCAGGCCCAGCAGCGCGGTGACCGCCTGGTGCACCACGCCGCCGAGCACGCCGGTGTGCAGCGGATAGATCACGACCACCACGCCGTTGCCGGTGTCCATGTCCTGCCAGCGGCGCACGCCGAGCAGCTCGCCCGTGACCGGGTGCACCCACACCGAGCCGATGCCGTTCGGGTGCGGGTCGTCGGCGAGCCGGAAGCGCACGCGCAGCGGCCGGTCCGCGCGGCCGGGCACCTGCACGTAGCCGATGGGCTGGCCGGGGAACACGGCCTGCGCGCGGGCGACGAGGTCGTCGAGCGGCAGGCGCGGGCCGGTGGCGGTGCCCTTGGGCACCCCGGGCGCCTTGGCAGGTGTTTGCCCGAGCGCGGTCGAGATGAAGCCGCCCAGCGGTCGCCAGGCCATGTAGGCGCCGGTGAAGACCGACACCGCGATCAGCAGTCCGAGCACGGCGCCGCCCGTGCGGTGCAGGTCGAACAGCCCGCGCAGCAGGCCGCGGTCCAGCACGATGCGCAGCGAGGGCGGCCAGCGCGCCGGCCACCACAGCACCACGCCGGTGACCAGCAGGAACAGGTACGCCAGCGCGGCAATGGCGAGGATGCCCTTGCCCGTGTCTTCCAGCAGCAGGCTGCTGTGCAGCTCGAACAGCAGGTTGTAGGCGCCTTCGTGCGTGCCGCGGCGGCCCTGTTCGGCGCCGGTGGCGGGGTCGAGGTAGAGCGTGCCGTCCCACGGGCCGCGCACCAGCACCCAGAGCGTGTCGCCGGGCTGGCGTGGCGGGCGCAGCGTGAAATTGGTGTCGGGGCCGAACTCGGCGAGCAGGCGCTGGCGCAGGGGCTCCAGCGGCGCGGGGGTCGCACTGCTGTTGCTGTGCGCGACGAAGAGCTCAGGATGCGCCGCGCGGTCGAGCGACAGCGCCACCACCAGCACGGCGCCCAGGAGCGCCGTGAGGGCGAGCAGCGGCCCGAGCGTGAGGCCGATCCATCGGTGGAGCGTGAGCCAGAGGCGTCTCAGTGGGGCGCGCCGCATGAACAACGGGGACGTCGAGGCGTCCCGTCTGGGTTGTCGGCTGGCGTGCCCTGCACAGGGCACGTTGGCTGGTGGGTATCGAATGGCGAACGAGGCGCACCGGCCGTGGGCGGCACGGGCCGGCGGATCGTCGCGGGGGAAGTCTAAATTCTACGGGCCAGCTCGGCCGCCTTGCCGGTGTAGCTGGCCGGCGTCATGGCCAGAAGGCGGGTCTTCTCTTCCTCGGGAATCTCCAGCGAGCGGATCAGCCCGTGCAGCGCCTCGGCCGTCACGGTCTTGCCGCGCGTGACTTCCTTGAGCTGCTCGTAGGCGCCCTGCACGCCGAAGCGGCGCATCACGGTCTGGATCGGTTCGGCCAGCACTTCCCACGAGGCCTCGAGGTCGTCGGCCAGCGCTTCCTGGTTGATCTCGAGCTTGCCCAGGCCGGTGGCCAGGCTCGCGTAGGCCAGCGTGGCGTAGCCGAAGGCCACGCCGATGTTGCGCAGCACCGTGCTGTCGGTCAGGTCGCGCTGCCAGCGGCTGATGGGCAGCTTCTCGCTCAGGTGGCGCAGCACCGCGTTGGCCAGGCCCAGGTTGCCCTCGGCGTTCTCGAAGTCGATCGGGTTGACCTTGTGCGGCATGGTCGACGAGCCGATCTCGCCCTTCTTCAGGCGCTGCTTGAAGTAGCCCAGGCTCACGTAGCCCCAGATGTCGCGCGAGAAGTCGACCAGGATGGTGTTGACGCGCGCCACGGCGTCGAACAGCTCGGCCATGTAGTCGTGCGGCTCGATCTGGATGCTGTAGGGCTGGAAGCTCAGGCCCAGGCCCAGCGGCGCGGGCGTCTCGACGACCTTGCGGCTGAAGGCTTCCCAGTCGAATTCGGGCCAGGCGGCCAGGTGGGCGTTGTAGTTGCCCACGGCACCGTTCATCTTGCCCAGCAGCTGCACGGCGGCGATTTGCGCGCGGGCCTTGGTCAGGCGCACCGCCACGTTGGCGATTTCCTTGCCGACGGTGGTCGGGCTGGCGGTCTGGCCGTGCGTGCGCGAGAGCATCGACACGTCGGCGAACTGGTGCGCCATTTCGCGCAGCTTGGCGATCAGGCCGTCGATGGCCGGCAGCACCACGGTGTCGCGTGCGGCCTGGATCTGCAGGGCGTGGCTGGTGTTGTTGATGTCTTCGCTGGTGCAGGCGAAGTGCACGAACTCGGCGGCGGCCAGCAGCTCCGGCCGGGCTTCGAACTTCGACTTGATCCAGTATTCGACGGCCTTCACGTCGTGGTTGGTGGTCTTCTCGATGTCCTTGATGGCCAGCGCGTCGGCCTCGGAGAAGTGCGACACCAGCCCCATCAGGTACTTGCGGGCGCCGCCCGTGAGGGGCTTGAACTCGGCAAAGCCGCAGTCGGACAGCGCAATGAACCAGGCCACCTCCACCTGCACGCGACGGTGCATATAGCCCTGTTCGCTCATCAGCGGGCGCAAGGCCGCGAGTTTGGCCGCATAGCGGCCGTCAAGGGGGGAGAGGGCGGAGACGGTGGAAAAGCTCATGCCCGAATTTTAGGCGGCCGACGGGTGGCCGCGCCGCGGGGGAATTCGGGCGCTGTCTTTTTCCCTTCACCTAAAATGCCTGCGAACAAACGTTAACAAGCGATGGGGAGAGAGCCTTCATGAAACTGATCGGATCCGCCGCCAGCCCGTATGTGCGCAAGGTGCGCGTGGTGCTGGCCGAAAAGCGGCTCGACTACCAGTTCGTGATCGAAGACGTCTGGTCCGCCGACACCACGATCGCCCACTCGAATCCGCTGGGCAAGGTGCCGTGCCTGATCATGGAAGGCGGCGAGGCGATGTTCGACTCGCGCGTCATCGTCGAGTACATCGACACCCTGTCGCCCGTGGGCAAGCTCATTCCGCAGCAAAGCCGCGAACGCGCCGAGGTCAAGACCTGGGAAGCGCTGGCCGACGGCGTCATGGACGCCGGCGTGCTCTGGCGCCTCGAAGCCACCTGGACCGGCCGCGCCGACGCCGAGCGCAGCGCCGCCTGGATCGAGCGCCAGCGCGCCAAGGTCCAGGCCGGCGTGGCCGCCATGGCCAAGGGCCTGGGCGACAAGCCCTTCTGCAGCGGCATCCACCTGAGCCTGTCCGACATCGCGGTCGGCTGCGCGCTGGGCTGGCTGGGGCTGCGTTTTCCCGAGATCGACTGGCGCGGCGACCACGCCAACCTGGCCAAGTTGTACGACAAGCTCATGCTGCGGCCGAGCTTCATCGACACCCAGCCCTGAAACGACAAAGCGCCCCGCGGGGCGCTTTTTTCTTGGGGCCGTTCGGGCCACCGCGTACAGGAAGGCCGAGGGGGCGCTGCGTCATCGCGGGCCCCGCTTTCGGCGGGAAGACAAAAATGCTGCGAGGCGCCCCGACACGAAGGAGGGAGGGAGGGAGGAGGAGAAGAATCGCCTCGGGATTTCAACCGGACGGCAGGCGCCCGGAAGACCTCGCAACATGAAAACCTGTGGGCCTTGGCCGCCCACGCTCAAGTATGAGCGCGGTGCCGCCGCACGGTTCCCGTTCGAGTGGTAAACGTTTGTGACTCAAAGTTCACATTGCAGGGCGGTCAGTCGCCGCTGGGGCCGAGCTGTTTCTCGATGACCTGGACGAAGCCGTTCTCGTCGGGCGCCGTCATGCTCGACCACGCCTGCACCACCTTGCCGTCGCGCCCGATCAGGTACTTGTAGAAGTTCCACTTCGGCGTCGTGCCCGAGGCCTGCGCGAGCTGCTTGAACAGCGGGTTGGCGTCGGTGCCGCGCACCGACGACTTGGCGAACATCGGGAATTTCACGCCGAAGGTGCTTTCGCAGAAATCGGCGATTTCCTTGTTGGAGCCCGATTCCTGGGAGAAATCGTTCGACGGGAAGCCCAGCACCACCAGGCCGCGGGCGCGGTACTTCATGTCCAGCGCCTCCAGCCCCTTGTACTGCGGGGTGAAGCCGCAAAAACTGGCCGTGTTGACCACCAGGACCACTTTTCCGGAGTACTGGCACAGGTTCTGGGGCTTTTCATCCTGCAGCCGCGGGAAGCTGTGCTGCAGGATCGCCGGGCACCCGGCGGCGCTGCCCACCGCGGGCGCGGCAGGGGCGGCGGGGGCCGTCTGGGCACCCGCCGACAGGGCGGCGGACAGGCCCGCCACGAGGGAAAAGGCCGTGGCGCAACGTCGCAGCATCGACAATCGGGCGGGGGTTCGCATGACGGGCTCCTGGATCGAAAAGGGGGGTGTGCATCTATGGCGCGGGCGCGCGCACAAGCACATCATCGCGCGTCTGTCACGGGCGCGCCAAACGGCCCGACTAAAATCGGCGGCCATTGAAAGACTTTGATGCTCTACCCGGAACTCTTCAGACAACTCGAATCCGTCCGCTGGGACATGGACAAGGACATCCCCTGGCAGTCGTTCGACGCTTCCTTGCTGACTGAAGAGCAGGCGCAGACCATCAAGATGAATGCCATCACCGAGTGGTCGGCGCTGCCGGCCACCGAGATGTTCCTGCGCGACAACCGGCACGATAGCGACTTTTCGGCGTTCATGTCGATCTGGTTCTTCGAAGAGCAGAAGCACTCGCTGGTGCTCATGGAGTACCTGAAGCGCTTCAGCCCGCAGCACGCGCCCACCGAACAGGAACTGCACGAGGTGCGCTTCGACTTCGACCCGGCGCCCCCGCTCGAAACCCTCATGCTGCACTTCTGCGGCGAGATCCGCCTGAACCACTGGTACCGCCGCGCCGCCCAGTGGCACACCGAGCCGGTCATCAAGCACATCTACACCACGCTGAGCCAGGACGAAGCCCGCCACGGCGGCGCCTACCTGCGCTACATGAAGCGCGCCATGGAAAAGTTCGGCGACGAAGCCCGTGCCGCCTTCACCAAGGTGGGCGTGCTCATGGCCAGCGCGCGCCGCACGGCCCAGGCGCTGCACCCGACCAACCTGCACGTGAACAAGGCGCTGTTCCCGAACGACACCATCCAGAGCCGCATGCCCGATCCCGACTGGCTCGAGCATTGGCTGGACAAGCAGATCAAGTTCGACGCCGGCTGGGAAACCAAGGTCGGCGAGCGCATCCTGCACAACCTGAGCCTGTTGATGAACCGCAGCTTCAAGACCGTGCAGGAGTTGAACCGCTACCGCAAGGAAGTCTCGGCCACGCTGGGCCCCAAGCCCGAATACCAGGGCGCCTGAGCCGTCCCAGGACATCGATGAAATCGCCCCGCATGCCGGGGCGATTTTTTTGGCCGCGGCCTGTCACAGCGCACGGGCCTCGAACGTCTAATCGGGCATGGACGACCCGACCCTCACCTTCGACAGCCACCGCCGCCGCCTCCAGGGCATCGCCTACCGCATGCTCGGCTCCGTGGCCGAGGCCGAAGAGGTGGTGCAGGACGCCTGGCTGCGCTGGCATGAAGCCGACAAGGCCAGTTTCGACAGCGCCGAAGCCTGGCTCGTGACCGTCGTCACCCGCCTGTCGATCGACCGGCTGCGCAGCGCCAAGGTCCAGCGCGAGCACTACATCGGCCCGTGGATGCCCGAGCCCACGCTCACCGGGTCGCCCGACACGCCCGAGGAAACGCTCGAGCGCGTCGACAACATCTCCGTCGCCTTCCTGGCCGTGCTCGAGCGCCTGGCGCCCGAGGCGCGCGCCGCCTTCCTCATGCGCGAGGTGTTCGACGCCGACTACGACGAGATCGCCCAGACCCTCGGCAAGAGCGAGGCCGCCTGCCGCCAGCTGGTGCACCGCGCCAAGGCCCAGGTGCAGGAGGCGCGCCCGCGCTTCCAGGTCTCGCGCGACACCCACCAGCGCCTGCTGCGTGCCTTTGCCGACGCTGCCGCGCGCGGCAGCATGCAGGACCTGAAGGCGCTGATGGCGGAAGACGTCGAACTCATCGGCGACGGCGGGGGCAAGGTGCAGACCTTCAGCAAGATCCTGCGCGGCAGCCAGCGGCTGGCGCAGCTGTACTTCTCGCTCTGGCGCCGCATGGGCGCCGGCGTGCACATGGAACTGGTCGAGCTCAACGGCGAGCCCGGCATGCTGCGCTTTCTGGACGGCGAACTCGAATCGGCCCAGACCTTCGAGATCGAGGGCGAGCGCATCGTGCGCATCCGCGCCCAGCGCAACCCCGACAAGCTGGCGCGCATCGCCCAACTGTTCGCGGCCAAACGGGGCGGTTGAAGAAAAAATTCGCGCGGCCTGTCACAGGGCCGGTGGCTGACGCGTCTTCAGGGTGTAGCAAGCAGATTTCGCTGTTTTTCCTTCAACCACCCTGGAGTACATCTCATGAGCCAAGCCCCCGCCCTCCGTCTCGCCTGGACCAAGTTCGCCCCGAAGTCCTTCCAGGCCATGATCGCCGTCAACGGCAGCTTCGAGTCGAGCACGCTCGGCAAGGTGCTGATCGACCTCGTCTTTGCCCGCGTCTCGCAGATCAACGGCTGCGCCTACTGCCTGGACATGCACGTGCGCGACCTGCGCGTGCAGGGCGAAGACTGGCAGCGCATCAACAGCCTGGCCACCTGGCGCGAAGTGAGTCTGTTCAACGAACGCGAGCGGGCCGCGCTGGACTGGGCCGAAACGCTCACGCGCCTGGCCGACCACCACGCCGATCGCGATGCCGAGTTCGAAGCCCTGAAGGCCGTGTTCAGCGACCAGGAAATCGTCGAGCTCTCGCTCGCCGTGGCGCAGATCAACGCCTGGAACCGCCTCGGTGTGGGCCTGCGTTCGCAGGTCGTGGCCAAGGCGATGCCCTGAACCTCAGCGCCGCTCGACCACCATCGGCGCGATGCGCAGGTTGTCGCGCAGCTGCGTGACGGCCTCGCCCGCCGCATTGCGCGACGGGAACGGCCCGGCCTGCAGGCGGTGCGTGCCGGCTTCGCTGAACACGCGCAGCTGCGGTGCCAGCGTGGGCAGGCCGCGCGCGGCCTGGTTTCTCAGGCTCTCGGCGCCGTCGCGTTCGCGGAACGCGCCGAGTTGCACCCAGAAGCCGGACGCGGCGGACGACGGCGCCGAGGGTGCGGCGGGCGCAGCGAGCGGGGCCAGCGGCGCGAGGTCCGTCACCACCATCGCTTCGCGCGGGCCGGTCGGTGCCTCGGGCTCCGACGGTGCCGCGGCCATCACCGGCGTCTGCGGTGCCACGGGCATCGTCGCTGCGGGTGCTGCAGCAGCCGTCATTGCAACCGGCGCGACCCAGGCCGACGGCACGGCCACCGGCGCCGCCGCCACCCGGACGGGCGCGGGGGCCGGTGCCGGTGCAGCCGCATAGGCCGTGCCCGCATCGCGGCGCCAGGCGCCGGTGCGGATGTCGTCGTTGGTGATGCGCTCGATCTCCACCGGCGCCACGCCGCGCAGCAGGTCGAGCTTCAGCGCCGCCGTGTAGCTCAGGTCGATCACGCGGCCGTCCACGAAGGGGCCGCGGTCGTTCACGCGCACGATCACCTCGCGCCCGTTGGCCGGGTTGCGCACGCGCACATAGCTCGGCAGCGGCAGCGTCTTGTGCGCGGCCGTCATGGCGTACATGTCGTAGGGTTCGCCGCTCGCGGTCGAGGCTGCATGGAACTTGCGGCCGTACCACGAGGCGATGCCCGATTCGCGGAACGGCCGGTCGTCGGTGATCGGCACGTAGCCCCGGCCCAGCACCGTGTACGGCTTGCTGGTGCCGCCGCTGCTGCGGATCGCCTCGATGCGGGGTTCGGCATCGGGCACGCGGTCGAGGTCCGAGGGGATGTTGCTGCCGGGGCCGTCGCGGCCACTGGCGACGCCGCCACCACTGCTGCGCGGTCCGCTGGCGCAGCCGGCCAGCACGAGCGCGGCGGCCAGGGCGCAGGCCGTCAGCGCGCGGGAGGCGAGGGCGCGGTCAGCCAAAGACCGCCTTCCACAAGGCCAGCATGGCGTCGCGTTCGGCGCTCAGGGCGGGCGGCGTGACCTGCGTGGGCTCTTCGTTCAGGCGTGCGGTGTGCTGCACGCGGCGCAGCTCGCGGTAGGCGGTGGCGGCGTTGCGGCCCACGCCTTCGGGCAGCAGCCCGGCCTGCTCGGCGCGCAGCAGCAGCGCGATGTTGCCCAGGTTGGGAATCAGCTCGGGGTGCGCGCCCGAGGCCGACAGCACCAGGAACTGCACCGCGAACTCGGCATCGACCATGCCGCCGGGGCTGTGCTTCACGTCGAAGCGGTCGGCCTTCACGGGACGGGCGCCGCGCAGCTTGTTGCGCATGCCGATGATCTCGGCCTTCAGCGCCTCGCGGTCGCGCGGGGCCACCAGCACGGCTTCGCGCACCTGGTCGAAGCGCGCGCCCAGCTCGGCGCCGTGGTCGGCGCTGCCCAGCACGAAGCGCGCGCGCGTCATGGCCTGGTGTTCCCAGGTCCATGCGGTGTTGCTGCCGCGACCGAGCTGGTACTTTTCGTAGGCCTCGAAGCTGGTGGTGAGCAGGCCCGAGTTGCCGTTGGGCCGCAGTGCGGTGTCGATCTCGAACAGGTCGCCCTCGCGCGTCTTCACCGTGAGCCAGTTGATGAGCTTGCGCACGTAGGCCGCATAGACCTCGCCGGCGCGCTCGTCGTCGTCGTCGTAGACGAACACGATGTCCAGGTCGCTGCCGTAACCGAGTTCTTTGCCGCCCAGTTTTCCGTAGCCGATGATCGCGAACTGCGGCACCTCGCGGTGCCGGTTGCGCACATGCGGCCAGCACCAGCGGGCGGTCACGCGCAGCGTGGTGTCGGCCAGCGCGCTCAGGTCGTCGGCCACCTGCTCGACGGTGATGCGGCCATCGACGTCGCGCGCCAGCGTGCGGAACACCTCGGCATGGTGGGCGTGGCGCAGCAGGTTCAAGAGGCGCTCTTCGTCGGCCTCGCCGGTGCGGGTGAGCGAGGTGTGGCGCGCTTCGAGTTCGCGCTCGAATTCGTCGGCGATGAAGCGGCCCGAGAGCATCTCGTCGCTCGCGAGTTCGTCGATCACGCCCGGGTGCTGCATGAGGTAGCGCGCCGGCCATTTCGCGGCGCCCAGCAGGCGCAGCAGGCGCTCCTGCACGGCGGGGCGTTCGACCAGCAGCGCCAGGTAGCTCTCGCGGCGCATCAGCGGCTCGATCCAGTCGGCCCAGCGCATGGCGGCATCGACGTGGCGCGGCGTCTGTCCCGCGCCCTCGCCGTCGGGCTCCTTCAGCCACTGGCCGGTGCGTTGCACCAGCTGGCGCAGGCGGCCCCGGGTTTCCTCGCGCAGGGCGAGCACGCGCGGCGTCTCGCACCAGTCGCGGATGCGCTCGGCGAACACGGGCGGCAGGTCGTCGAGCAGGTCGACCAGGTCGGCGGGCGCGGCGGCCTTCTTGCCGTTGCACTTGCCGTTGCAGGGCTTCTCGCCGCCCAGCAGCTTGTCGAACTCCTGGGCCACGAACTCGCGGTGCGTGTCGAGCTGTTCGAGGAAGGGGCAGCAATCGGCGTAGCCCATCGACTGCGCGATCCAGCGCAGGTCGTCGTCGTTGACCGGCAGCACGTGGGTCTGCTGGTCGTCCAGGTACTGGATGCGGTGCTCTACGCGGCGCAGGAACTCGTAGGCCGCGGCCAGCGTGTCGGCCGTGTCCTGCGGCATGAGGTTGGCGCGCGCCAGCCGCTGCAGCGCGTCGAGCGTGGGGCGCGTGCGCAGCTCGGGGAACTGGCCGCCGCGCACCACCTGCAAGAGCTGCACGGTGAATTCGATTTCGCGGATGCCGCCGCGCGAGAGCTTCACGTCGTTGGCGCGCTCGGGGCGTCCGGCGCTGCGGCGTGCCGACTGCTCGCGGATCTGGCGGTGCAGGATGCGCAGCGAGTCGAACACGCTGTAGTCGAGGTAGCGGCGGAACACGAAGGGCAGCACCACGTTGCGCAGCGCCTGGGCCTGGCCGCCGAGCACCACGGCGCGCGGCGCGACCACGCGGCTCTTCATCCAGGCAAAGCGCTCCCATTCGCGGCCCTGCACCTGGAAATACTCTTCGAGCGCGTCGAGCGAGACCACGCTCGGGCCCGAGTTGCCGTTGGGCCGCAGCGCCAGGTCGACGCGGAACACGAAGCCGTGCTCGGTCACGTCGCCCACCAGCGCATAGATGCGCTTCACGGCCCGCGCAAAGTACTCCTGGTTGGACAGCTTGCCGCGCCCGTCGGCATCGCCGGCCGTGTCGCCGTCGACGTCGTACAGGTAGATGAGGTCGATGTCGCTGGACACATTGAGCTCGCGCGCGCCCAGCTTGCCCATGCCGATCACCCACAGCTGCGAGCGCTGGCCTTCGGGGCCGAGCGGCGCGCCGTGCTGGGCGTCGAGTTCATGGCAGGCGTCCTGGCAGGCGATGTCCAGGGCCAGTTCGGCCAGCTCGGTCACGGCGGTGGTCACCACCGCGAGCGGGGCCTGCTGGTCGCAGTCGAGTGCGACCAGACGTTCCATCGTGAGCTGGCGCACGATGCGCAACGCATCGCCCACGGCCACGCCGCGTGCGCGCAGGGCGTCGTAGGCGACGGTCATCGATTCGCGCCGGGGCTCGCCGGGCGGCAGCAATTCGAGCTCGGCCGCATAGCGGCGGCGCAGCCGCTGGACGAATCGGGAACTGGAAGAAAACGCGGAAGGCGTCGGATTGGATGGCAACTGATTCACACTGGTGTGGGTTGGCGCGGAACCCGGCTCAAGGCTGGCGGTCATAATTCCCGACACAGCGCGATCCTCAATGAACGACACGGCGTCTTCCCCTTCACGTCTGCTCCAAATCACCGCTGTGACAGCGCGCTGGCTATTGGGTCTGCTCTTCGCTGCGTGGCTTCTGCTGGCACTGTCAGTCGTGGTCCTGCACGCGTGGATTGTGCCGCGAATCGGCGATTTTCGCGGTGCACTCGAGGCGCAGGCTAGCAAGGCCATCGGTGTCCCGGTGCGCATCGGCGCCATCACCGCCCGTTCCGAAGGGCTATTTCCGGCCTTCGAATTGCGCGACGTGGTGCTGCAGGACGCAGACCAGCGCGAGGCCCTTCGCCTCGTGCGGGTGGTGGCGAGCGTGTCGCCGCGGTCGCTCTGGCGCCTGAATTTCGAGCAGCTCTACATTGAGGGCCCGCAGCTCGACGTGCGCCGCGACACTCAGGGAAAACTCCATGTGGCTGGATTGCACATGGAGACCGACACGACCGGAGAAACCCGCGCCGCCGACTGGTTTTTCGCGCAGCGCGAGTTCGTCATCGAAGGCGGCACCGTGCGCTGGACCGACGAGCAGCGCCGCGCCGAACCGCTGCTGCTGACCGACGTGCGCTTCGTGTCCCGCAACGGCGCGCGCCGCCACGGCCTGCGGCTGGATGCCACGCCGCCGGCCGGCTGGGGCGAGCGCTTCACGCTGCGCGGCCAGTTCCGCCAGCCGCTGCTGTCGATCCGCAGCGGCCACTGGCAGACCTGGGACGGCCAGCTCTATGCCGACCTGCCCTACATCGACGTCACGCGCCTGGGCCAGTACGTTTCGCTCGACGCGCGCATCCGCGAAGGCAACGGCGCGCTGCGCCTGTGGGCCGACGTGGACGACGGGCGCATCGTCGGCGGCGCGGCCGACCTGGGCCTGAACCGCATCGACGCCTCGCTCGGCAAGGGGCTGCAGCCGCTGGTGCTGCGCGCCGTCACCGGCCGGCTGGCGGGACAGATGAACGCGGACACCTTCGAGTTCTCGACCACCGCCTTGCAGTTCGACACCGTCGACGGCCTGCGCTGGCCCGGCGGCAACCTGTGGCTGCAGCACACGCCCGCCAAGGGCCGCACGCCCGAGCACGGCGCGTTGAAGGCCGACCGGCTTGATCTTGCGGCGCTGGCCCTCATCGCCGACCGCCTGCCGTTGGGCGAGGCCACGCACCGCGTGCTGGGCGCCTACGCGCCGCGCGGGCTGGTCGAGCGCATCGACATGAACTGGCAGGGCGCGCCCGACGCGATCGCGCGCTACCAGGCCAAGGGCCGGGTCAGCGGCCTGCGCGTGGCCTCGCAGCCGGCGCCTGCAGCCACCGCCCAAAGCACCCCGGTACCGGCCGGCGCCCCCGCCGCGCCGCCGCGCGTGCACCCCGGCACCCCGGGCCTCAGCGGCGCCACGCTCGACTTCGACGCGAGCCACACCGGCGGCACCGCCACGCTGGCCATGGCCAAGGGCACGCTCGAATTCCCCGGCGTGTTCGAAGACCCGGTGATCCCCATCGACCGGCTCTCGACCCAGCTGCAATGGAAGCTCGACAACGGCGCCATGCAGGTGCAGGTGTCGAAGCTGCGCTTTGCCAACGCCGACGCCGAGGGCGAGGCCGAGGCCCACTGGCGCACCAGCGACCCCGCCACCTCGAGCAGCCGCGCGCAGCACCCCGGCGTGCTCGACCTGCAGGGCAAGCTCACGCGCGCCGACGGCACCCGCGTGTTCCGCTACCTGCCGCTCGACATTCCGCAGCACACGCGCGACTACGTGCGCGAATCGGTCGTCAAGGGCACCGCCAGCACGGTCGATTTCCGCGTGCGCGGCGACCTGCACGACATGCCCTTCATGGACCCGAAGCAGGGCGAGTTCCGCATCGCGGCCAAGGTGTCGGACGTGCACTACGCCTACGTGCCGCCCTCGCTCGCGGCCGCCACGGCCGCGCCCGCGACCCCGGCGTCGCGCACCGGCCCGCCCGCCGCGCCGCCGCCCGTGTGGCCGGCGCTCACGGGCGTGTCGGGCGAGCTGGTGTTCGAGCGCGCAGGCATGCTGGTGCGCAATGCGCGCGGGCGCATTGCCGGCGCGCCCGGCGTCGAGGTCACGAAGGCCGAGGCGCAGATCGCCGACATGTCGCACCACGCCGCGCTGTTGCGTGTTGATGCGCAGGCCAAGGGGCCGTTGGGCGAAGTGCTGCGCGCCGGTGCGCCGCTGGCCGGCGAGGCCGGGCCGTTCCTGCAGCGCGCGCGCGCCACCGGCTCGGCCGACTACAAGCTGCGCCTCGACCTGCCGCTGGAAAACGTCGACAACACCAAGGTGCAGGCCACCGTGACGCTGGCCGACAACGAGCTGCAGGTGGTGCCCGAGGCGCCGCCGTTCACGCAGGCGCGCGGCACGCTCAGCTTCACCGACACCGGCTTCTCGCTGGCCGGCGTGCAGGCCCGCCTGCTGGGCGGCGAGGTGCGCGTCGAGGGCAAGGGCCGCTTCAGCGGGCCGCAGCGCGAACTGGCGCTGAAGGCGCAGGGCACGGCCAGCGCCGAAGGCCTGCGCGGCGCGCGCGAGGTCGACTGGCTCGCGCGCCTGGCCAAGCACGCCACCGGCAGCACGCCCTACGCCGCCACCTTCTCGATGCGCGACGACACGCCCGAGTTCTCGCTCACCAGCAGCCTGCAGGGGCTGGCGCTGCAGCTGCCCACGCCGCTGGTCAAGACGGCTGAAGAACTGATGCCGCTGCGCATCGAGAAGAAGGTGCTGGCGCGCGACGCCCGCCGCGCCACGCAGGACCAGCTGACGCTCGAGCTCGGCCGCGTCGGGTCGGTGCAGTACGTGCGCGAGCTGTCGGCCAACGGCCAGGCGCACGTGCTGCGCGGCGGCATCGGCATCGGGCTGGCGCCCGGCGAGACGGCGCTGCCGCCCGACCGCGGCGTGTTCGCCAACGTCAACGTCGCCAAGCTCGACATGGGCGCCTGGCAGACGCTGGTGGGCACCGCCGCGGTGGTCGGCGGCGGCGAGCGCGCCGACGATCCCGACCTGGCCTACCTGCCCACGCGCATCGCGGTGCGCGCGCAGCAGCTGGGCATCGCGGGGCGCACCTTGCACAACGTGGTGCTCGGCGGCACGCGCGAAGGCGCGCTGTGGCGTGCCAACGTCGACGCCTCCGAGCTGAGCGGCTACGCCGAGTACAGCCACAGCCAGGCCGGCCGGCTCTATGCGCGGCTCGCGCGCCTGAAGATCGCGCCGGCCGAGGCCACGCAGGTCGAGACCCTGCTCGACGAGCAACCCGGCACCCTGCCGGCGCTGGACATCGTGGTCGACGACTTCGAGCTGCTCGGCAAGCGCCTGGGCCGCGCCGAGATCGACGCCGTCAACCGCGGCGGGCGCGAATGGCTGCTCAACAAGCTCGCCTTCAGCGTGCCCGAGGCCACCTTCACCGCCAAGGGCACCTGGGCCGCGCCGGCGGGCGGCGGCGCAAGCGCCGGCCAGCGCCGCACCACGGCCATGAACTTCAAGCTCGACATCGTCGACGCCGGCGACCTGCTCACGCGCTTCGGCATGCCGGGCGTGCTGCGCCGCGGCAAGGGGCGGCTCGAGGGCGAGGTCAACTGGCGCGGCTCGCCGTTCTCGCTCGACTACCCCAGCCTGGGCGGTCAGCTGCAGGTCGACGTGGAGCAGGGCCAGTTCCTCAAGGCCGACCCGGGCCTGGCCAAGCTGCTGGGCGTGCTGAGCCTGCAGGCGCTGCCGCGCCGACTCACGCTCGATTTCCGCGACGTCTTCAGCCAGGGCTTCGCCTTCGACTTCATCCGCGGCGACGCCAAGATCAACAAGGGCATCGCCAGCACCAACAACCTGCAGATGAAGGGCGTGAACGCCGCCGCGCTCATGGACGGCTCGGCCGACATCGTGCGCGAGACGCAGAACCTGCGCGTGGTGGTGGTGCCCGAGATCAACGCCGGCACGGCCGCGCTGGTGGCCACGGCCATCAACCCGGCCATCGGCCTGGGCACCTTCCTCGCGCAGTGGGTGCTGAGCAAGCCGCTCGCCGCGGCCGCCACGCAGGAGTTCCACGTCGAAGGCACCTGGGCCGACCCCAAGATCGCCAAGGTGCCGCGCTCGCTGCAGCTGCTGCCCGGCCTGCCGGGTGGGTCGACATCCACGGGCGCCAGCGAAGGCAAGAAAACGGAGACCACGCAATGAAAGTCGCAGCCATCCAGATGGTGTCCGCCATCGCCCGCGAAGCCAACCTCGTGCGCGCCCATGCGCTGCTCGGGCAGGCGGCGCGCGACGGCGCCGAGCTCGCGGTGCTGCCCGAGTATTTCTGCATGATGGGCGCGCGCGACACCGACAAACTCGGCCTGCGCGAAACCGCAGGCGCCGGCACGGTGCAGGGCTTCCTGGCCGACGCGGCGCGCGAGTTCGGCCTGTGGATCGTGGGCGGCACGCTGCCCATCGAGAGCGACGACGCCGACCACGTGTTCAACAGCTCGCTGGCCTTCTCGCCCGAGGGCAAGTGCGTGGCGCGCTACGACAAGATCCACCTGTTCTTCTTCGACAACGGCACCGAGCGCTACGACGAGCGCCGCGTCATCGCACCGGGCGCGCAGCCCGTGGTGTTCGAGCTGCCCTCGCGCGACGGCCACGCCTGGCGCGTGGGCATGAGCGTGTGCTACGACCTGCGCTTTCCCGAGCTGTACCGCGCGCTGGCGGGGCAGGGCGCCGACCTGCTGCTGGTGCCCAGCGCCTTCACGCGCACCACCGGCGCCGCCCACTGGGAGGTGCTGCTGCGCGCGCGCGCAATCGAGAACCTGGCCTGGGTGGTCGCGCCCGCGCAGGGCGGCACGCACGAGAACGGCCGCCAGACCTGGGGCCAGTCGCTGGTCATCGACCCCTGGGGCACGGTGGTGGCGCAGCAGGCCGCCGAAGAGGGCGTGGTGCTGTTCGACCTCGACGCCCGGCAGGTCGAGCGCACGCGCGCCCAGCTGCCCGCGCTGTCGCACCGCGTGCTTGCCTGACGATGGCCGACGAGGCGCTCGACGTTCCTGCACCGCCGCCGCCGCAACAGCAGCCGCAGCGCCGGGGATGGGGCGTCGCCTTCGCGCGCCTGCGCTCGCTGTGGAAGCGCTGGTTTCTGTGGCTGCTGCTGGCGGTGCTGGTGTCGGCGCTGCTGGTCACCGTCGTGTGGCTGGCCGGTCGGCACGAGGTCGAGCAGGTGCAGGCCGCGCTGGAGCGCGACACCGCCGACGCCGTCGTCGACCTGCGCAGCGGCCTGCAGCGCAACGCCCAGAGCCTGCGCGCCACGCTCGCGCCGGGCATGGAGCGCACGCACTGGGCCGACCGCGCGGCGGCGCAGCTGCGCGAGCACCGCGAATGGCTGCGGCTCGAATGGCGCGACGCGCAGCTGCAACCCATCGAGGCCGTGAACACGCCCTACCGCACGCGCATCCTCGAGGAGAGCAACCGCGGCCCCGCGCAGTCCGACGTGGCGCAGGCCTGCGCCACCGCGCGCAAGGCCGGCGCGCCCGCCTACTCGCCCAGCCACTACGTGCCCGTGGCCGGCGGCGGTGGCGTCGAAGTGATGGAGCTGTGCCTGCCGATGGACGCCGGCGACTACCTGGTGGCCAGCTATTCGCTGCGCGACACGCTGGTCGAGCTGGTCGGCCCTACGCTCACGCGCGGCCAGGAGGTCGCCTTCACCGAGGCCGACGGCACGCGGCTGGTGGCGCTGGGCACCTCGCGGCGCATCGGCACGCGCGTGTTCACCTCGCAGCAGCGCATCGACCTGCCGGGCGCCTCGCTCATGCTGCGCGTGGACGGCTGGCGCGCCGCGCCCGACCTGTTCCCGAACATGCTCACGGCGCTGGTCACGGCGATCTCGATCGCGCTCGTGTCGGTGCTCGTGCTGCTGGCGCGCGACACCCGCCGTCGCCTGCGCGCCGAACGCGACCTGGCCGACGCGCTGGCCTTTCGCAAGGCGATGGAAGACTCGGTCATCACCGGCCTGCGCGCGCGCGACCTGCAGGGGCGCATCACCTACGTCAACCCGGCTTTCTGCGAGATGGTCGGCTTCACGCCCGAAGAGCTCATGGCCGACAGCGTCGAGGCGCCCTACTGGCCGACCGAGCTGGCCCACGAGTACCACCTGCGCCAGACGCGCCGCTTCGCGGGCGGCCTGCCGCCGCGCGAGGGCTTCGAGTCGGTCTTCATGCGCAAGGACGGCACGCGCTTTCCGGTGCTCATCTTCGAGGCGCCGCTGATCAACGCGCACAAGGTGCAGACCGGCTGGATGAGCGCCTTCATCGACGTGAGCGAGCAGCGCCGCGTCGAGGAACTCTCGCGCGCCAGCCAGGAGCGCCTGCAGGCCAGCGCGCGCCTGGCCACCGTGGGCGAGATGGCCTCGCTGCTGAGCCACGAGCTCACGCAGCCGCTGGCCGCCATCGCCAGCTATGCCACCGGCTCGCTCAACCTGATCGGGCCCGAGGCGCGCGGCGAGCAGGCCGAGGTGGCCATGGCCGTGAAGCGCATCGCCGAGCAGGCCGACCGCGCCGGCCAGGTGATCCGCAGCGTGCACGACTTCGTGCGCCGGCGCGACCGCATGCGCGAGGCCGTGGCGCCGCAGGCGCTGATCGACGCCGTGCTGCCGCTGGTGCGGCTGCAGGCGCGCAAGCTCGACGTGACGATCGAGATCGTGTGCGAAGAGCGCCTGCCCGCCGTGGTGTGCGACCGCACGCTGGTCGAGCAGGTGCTGCTGAACCTGGCGCGCAATGCCATGCAGGCCATGGACGGCGCCGACCACACGCCCGGCAGCCGCGTGCTGCGCCTGCGCGTGGCGCGCGCCCTGCCGGTGGGCGCCACCGTGCCGGCCGACGGCCGCCGCTGGCTCGAGTTCTCCGTGGCCGACCTGGGCTGCGGCATCAGCGACGAGGTGGCGGCGCGCCTGTTCACGCCCTTCTTCACCACGCGCCCCGACGGCATGGGCCTGGGCCTGAGCCTGTGCCGCACCGTGGTGGAGCAACATGGCGGCGCGCTGATGTTCGAGCCCAACCGCCCCCGGGGCACCGTCTTCAGGTTTACGCTCCCGGCTGCGGGATAGCCGCCTTTTTCTTCTTCGTTTTCTCTGTTCCGCTGGACCTCATGGCATGCAACCGCTGATCGATGGCTTGATCTTTATCGTGGACGACGACGCCAGCGTGCGCGAGGCGCTGGCCTGGCTGCTGCGTTCGCGCCGCCTGGCCAGCGAGCACTTCGGCAGCGCCGAGGCCTTCGAGCAGTACCTGGACGAGGCGCCGCTGCCCGATCAGCCGCGCTGCCTGCTGTTGGACGTGCGCATGCCCGGCATGAGCGGGCTGGTGCTGTTCGACCGGCTGGCCGAGCGCGGCCTGCTGGCCGAGATGCCCGTGATCTTCCTGACCGGCCATGCCGACGTGCCCACCGCCGTCGAGGCGGTCAAGCGCGGCGCCTTCGACTTCTGCGAGAAGCCGTTCTCGGACAACGCGCTGGTCGACCGCATCGAGCAGGCGCTGGGCATGTCGCAGCGCGCGCTCGAGGTGCAGCGCGTGCGCCGCGGCCTGGCCGACCGCATCGCCGAGCTGACCGACCGCGAGCGCGACGTGATGCGCCTCGTGGTCGAGGGCCTGCCGAACAAGCTCATCGCCGACCAGCTCGCGATCAGCGTGCGCACGGTGGAGGTCCACCGGGCGCGCGTGTTCGAGAAGATGGAAGTGAAGTCGGCGGTGGAACTCGCCAACCGCCTGCGCGACCTCTAGCCCGCAGGTCGGGCCTCAGCTGTGCACGTGCTGCGCCGCGCCGTCGCGCGTGGCCATCTCCAGCATGCTGCGGCCGTCGACGATGCCGACGACGTTGCCGTCCTCGCCCAGCCCGGCAATCGCGCCCTCGAACACGCAGAACAGCACGCAGCCGCCGTCGGAGCGCGGCTGGTGGATGTCGCCGGCGGGCTCGTGCATGTAGTCGCCCGGGCGGCCGATGTCGTTGCGCTCGTAGTAGATGTCGCCCTCGAGCACGATCACCTCGATGGCGCCCAGGTGGTGGTGCACCGGCGCCTCGGTGCCGGGATCGACCTTCAGCAGGCAGGTGAAGCCGCCGCTGCGCCGGTTGATGCTCAGCAGCTTGTAGGCCACGCCGGGCATGACCCACGGCTTCCATGGATAGTTGTCGAGCTTCTGGAAATGCGGGTACGGCAGCGTGATGCGCGCATGGGCGGCGCTGGCGGGCGGCGTGGCTTTCAGGGCGGTCAGGGTCATGGTGTCTCCGTGGGTGATGCGGCCAGGATCGGCCTGCTAAGCCAGTCTAGGAGCGGCTTCCCACGCCATGGCATGTTGGCCCGAACGAAGCACGGGATGTCGAAAGTGGCGCGCTTTTGCGCAAGTTGCTGCGCGGTTCAGCGCATGCGGCGGTAGGCGCCCGGCGCCACGCCGAGGAAGGCGCGGAAGCGCGTCGAGAAGTACGCGGCGCTGCCGAAGCCCATGCGCGCGGCCACGGCCTCGACGGGCAGGTCGCTGGTGCGCAGCAGTTCGGCGGCGCCTTCCAGGCGGCGGCGCAGCAGGTACTGGTAGGGCGCCATGCCGCTGGCCGCCTTGAAGCTGCGGATGAAGTGGTCCTGCGACAGGTGCACCAGCCCCGCCAGGTCGGCCAGGCCCAGGGGCGTGGCCAGGTGCGTGTCGATGTGCTCGGTCACCCGGCGCAGCTGCCGCGGTGTCAGGACCGGCTGCCGGCGCGCGCCCTCCGTGCGCGGCGGTGCACCGCGCCCCGGTGCGCAGTGGCGCCGCACGAGGTGATGGGCCAGCAGGTGCTGGCTCTGCGAGAGCAGCAGCGAATCGGGGCTCGCGGGCACGCTGCCGTACAGCTCCACCTCGCTCACCAGCATCTGGAAGAAGCCTTGCAGCCACGGGTCGCGGATCGCGAAGAAGGGGTCGATCTCCACCGCCGGCCCGAGGCCTTCCTCGGCGGCGACACGCGCGATCAGCGCCTGACCGATGTACAGGTGCACCACGCCGCAACGCCCGCCGATCTCCCATTCGGTGCCGTCGCAGGGGATGAAGCTCACGCTGCCCAGCCGCGAGCGCGAGGCGACGAGCTTGCCGCGCTCGTACTTGCGCACCGCCGTGCTGCCGTTTTCGTGCAGCACCAGCACGTGATGCGCCGCGCCGTGGAAGGGCAGCCAGCACGCGTCCTGCTGCCAGCGGGCGGCGAACAGCTGGTCGCCGCCGGTCACAAGGTACTGGGGTTGCGCACCGGTGCCCGCGGCGATGATGTCCGGGGCAAAGCGGGATGCGACGCTCGATGGGGCCGGCGCGATGGCGTTCATCGGAGTTTCCTCTCGTGTCCGCCCGGCGCGCGGTGCGCGCGCCGCGTGCAGGCCGCGCGATGTTAGGGCCGGCGGCGCCGTGCCCTCATGCGGGATTTCCTGACGGTGCCGCGCGACGTGCGCGCAGCACCTGGGCTCAGATCTTCTCGGCGACGAAGATTTCGACGCGGCGGTTCTGCGCGCGGCCGGCGGCCGTGCCGTTGTCCGCCAGCGGCTCGCGCGAGCCGCGGCCGTCGGTGGTGATCACGGTGGTCGACACGCCGCGGCCGACCAGGTGGTTGCGCACGCTGTCGGCGCGGCTCACCGAGAGGCGTTCGTTGCCTTCCTCGCTGCCCGTGCTGTCGGTGTGGCCGACCACGCGCAGGCTGGCGGTGGTGGCGCTCTTCAGGCCTTCGGCGACCTTGTCGAGCACCTGGGCGAGGTTGCGCTTGACGTTGGCGCGGCCCGTGTCGAACGAGAGTTCATTCGGAATCACGACGTGAAGCTGGTTGTCGGCGGTCTGCGAGATCACCACGCCGGTGCCCTTGGTGGAGCTTTCGAGCTCGGCCTTCAGCGCGTCCAGTCGGGCGGTCCAGCTGTTGGCCGGTGCGGCCTGCTGTGCGGCCGGTGCTTCGGCCGGCGGGGTCGACGATGCGCACCCCGCGATGAACAACACAGCGGCCAGGGCCGCGCTAGACACAACAAACTTCCTCATGAATTTTCCCTCTGCTTGGACCAATGAAAACTGAAGCGGGAACCGGCCGTTCGATAGGGCGGCCGGTTTCCCGGTGGGGCGGCGATCAGCCGCGCTGTGCGCGCTCGCCCACGTAGATCTCGACGCGGCGGTTCTGTGCCCGGCCGGCGTCGCTGTTGTTGTCGGCCACCGGCTCATGCGAGCCGCGGCCTTCGATGCGGAACGCCGCGGCGCTCACGCCGCGTGCCACCAGGTAGTCGCGCGTGCTGGCGGCGCGGTCCACCGACAGCGGGTTGTTGATGGCGTCGGAGCCGGTGCTGTCGGTGTGGCCGATGATGCGCACCTCGGCGTTCGGGTTGTTGCGCAGGCCGTTGGCGAACTGGTCGAGCACGGGCGCGAAGTTCGACTTGATGTTGGAGCGGCCCACGTCGAACGACACGTCGCTCGGAATGGCGAGCTTGAGCTCGTTGTTGGCCGTCTGCGTCACGGCCACGCCGGTGCCTTGGGTGGCGGCTTCCATCTGGCGCTTCTGGTTTTCCATGCGCTGCGACCACAGGTAGCCGCCGAGCGCGCCGGCCGCCGCGCCGACCACCGCGCCCGTGCCGATGGCACCGCGGTTGCCGCCGGTGGCCGAGCCGATGGCGGCGCCGCCGAGCGCGCCGATGCCGGCACCGATGCCCGTGTTGCGCTGGGTGTCGGTCATTCCGCCGGCACAGCCGGACAGGACGAGGGCAGCTGCGGTGGTTGCAAGAACGAACTTTTTCATGGCGATCCCTTTCAAGGTTGAATCAAGCGGGCCACAGCTTAGCCCCCGGCGGGTATGCGATGGTACGTGCTCAAAGCCCTACGGAAAATAAGAAAACTTTCGCCATCGCCCGTGAATGCTGCGATGATTGCTACTAAAGTTGTAGCAATAGGGTGCTTGTCCGACAGTGGGCCGCGCCGTGTGGCTACACGAGCAATTCACACTTTGGGCGGCGAATCGGTGTCCTCACGCTCGGCGTCGGGGTCGTCATGCAATTCACCCTTGTTGCGCCCGGAAAACATGGTCCACCAGATGATCAAGATCAGGACGAGTCCCGCGGCGAGGGCTTCAAGCAGAATCAAACCCATGAGAAATGGACTCCAGTGGCTGGTCGGGCTTGCGATCGTAGCAACGCTTGCCGGCTGTTCCCTCGGCCCCCGCGCCCCCGACGCCCCCACCCGACCCACCGTCACCCCGCCGCGCGACCTCGGTCCGCTGACCGGATCGCTCGCGCATCCGAAAAGCCGCTGGGTGCCCGTGGGCTGGTCCGAACTGCCGGGCTTCAGCGAAGACCCGCTGCACGAAGCGTGGATCGCGCTGCTGGCCAACTGCGCACGCCCCAACGCCGCCTTCGCGCCGCTGTGCCGCGAGGTGCGCCAGCTCGCTATCGCCACGCCCGAGGAGCAGCGCCGCTGGATGACCGACCGGCTGCAGCCCTACCGCGTCGAATCGCTCGCGGGCCAGAGCGAAGGCAAGCTCACCAGCTACTACGAGCCCGTGTACGAGGCCTCGCGCGTGCCCTCGGCCGGCTTCAGCGTGCCGCTGTACCAGGCGCCCGACGGCCTCGTGCCCAAGCGCCCCTGGTTCACGCGCCAGGAGATCGAGACCCTGCCCGAGGCCCAGGCCGCGCTGCGCGGTCGCGAGATCGCCTGGATGGCCGACCCCATCGACGCGCTGATGCTGCACATCCAGGGCTCGGGCCGCTTGCGCATCACCGAGGCCAACGGCTACCAGCACACCGTGCGCGTGGCCTATGCGGCCACCAACGAGCAGCCGTACCGCAGCGTGCAACAGTGGTTGATGAGCCAGGGCGTCGCCAAGGTCGGCAAGTGGCCCGACGACACCAAGGCCTGGGTGGCGCAGAACCCACAGCGCGTGTCGCAGCTGCTGTGGAGCAACCCGCGCTATGTGTTCTTCCGCGAAGAGACGATGAGCGAGCTCGACGCCGCCTTCGGCCCGCGCGGCGCGCAGGGCGTGCCGCTGACGGCGGGGCGCTCCATCGCGGTCGACCGCGAGAGCATTCCCTACGGCACGCCGGTGTGGCTCGCATCGAACGGCCCGACCGCGCAGCTGCAGAAGCTGGTGGTGGCGCAGGACACCGGCAGCGCCATCCTGGGCGCCGTGCGCGCCGACTACTTCGCGGGCACCGGCGCCGAGGCCGGCCGGCTGGCGGCGAGCGTGAACCAGCCGCTGCGGCTGTGGGCGTTGTGGCCGAGGCAACTGCCGGCGCCCTGACGCCCATTTCTTTTCCTTGAACGACACGACGGCGCGGTGATCCCGCGCCGTTTTGCATGCCGCCGGCCGGTGCGTGGGCGGGGTGTGGTCGTGGCGGTCGTCATCGTTCTGTCATGCGCGATGCATGCCTTCGTCATGGGCGCCTTTTAAGGTCTGCGCCCTGACAGAGGTCGACTTTCGGCCTCATGCCGAACCACCCACGATCCCTGGAAAACAAATGACTGATCAAGCCAAGGCGCCCGGCGCCTCCCGCCGTCACGCCCTGAAACTGCTGGGCGCCGCCCCGATGCTCCCGCTGGGCGGCGTCGCCTTCCTCACCGCCTGCGGCGGTGGCGGCGGCGGTGGCCAGGCCTTCCCGCCCTTCGTGGTGCCGCCGCCGGCCCCCGCGCCGGCACCCGCACCGGCTGCGCAGTTCGTCTCGGCCGAATTCAACGGCATGGCCGCGCCCACGCTGGCCGACCCGGCCGCCATGGCCACGAACACGGTCGGCTCCACGCTCAAGGTGTCGTTCGACAACGGCAGCTCTACCGAATACCGCCTGGCCTACCAGCCCTTCTTCCTGACCGGCGACATGGTGCCGGACGGCAAGGGCGGCAAGATCCTCGCGGGCGGCTACGTCGACATCAAGAACCAGCCGATCATCGACGCCTCGGTGGCGGGCAAGGAGCGCCAGTTCTTCTCGGACAGCCCGGACGGCACCTCGCTGATCTCGCTGCCCAACGCCAACGTGCCCGGCGTCAAGGGCAAGGCGGTGTTCGCCGTTGTGCAGTTCGAATACACCAGTCGCAACCTGAAGGGCGACAACACCTACGGCACGCTGCCTTCGCCCATCGCGGTGCTCACGCTCGACCAGGACCAGACCACCGGCAAGCTGAGCCTGGTCAAGTACCACAACGTCGACATGTCGAGCGCCCACGGCCTGTGGATCACCTGCGGCGCCAGCCTGTCGCCGTGGAACACCCACCTGTCCAGCGAAGAGTACGAGCCTGACGCGACCACCGCCGCCGGCACCGACATGTTCAAGGCCTACAGCAAGAACGTGTTCGGCGACGAGACCAAGGCCAACCCGTACCACTACGGCCACCTGCCCGAGGTCACCGTGAACCCCGACGGCACCGGCAGCGTGAAGAAGCACTACTGCATGGGCCGCATCTCGCACGAGCTGATCCAGGTCATGCCCGACAACCGCACCGCCATCATGGGCGACGACTACACCAACGGCGGCTTCTTCATGTTCGTCGCCGACAAGGAAAAAGACCTGTCGGCCGGCACGCTCTACGTGGCCCGCTACGAAGCCGGCTACTCGATCGACCCCGCCGCAGCCGCCACCAAGATGACGTGGATCAACCTGGGCCATGCCACCAGCGCCGAGATCGAGGCACTGGCCAATACGCTCAAGGCCACCGACATCATGGACGTGACCACCGCCGACCCGCTCGACCCCACGTACACCGCCATGTACCTGGACGGCAAGGCCAGCTGGGGCCGCGTGAAGCCCGGCATGGAAAAGGCCGCGGCCTTCCTGGAAACCCACCGCTACGCCAACGTGAAGGGCGCCAGCATGGCCTTCACCAAGATGGAAGGCACCACCGTCAACATCAAGGACAAGGTGGCCTACTCCGCGCTGCAGAACATCCAGGACTCGATGGTCAGCGGCGGCAAGGGCTGGTCGGCGGCCAACAACATCGCGCTGCCCAAGAAGCTCAGCGCCGGCGGCGTGATGGCGCACAACCTTGCGGGCGGCCAGAAGGACACCGACGGCAAGTCCATCAACAGCGACTGGGTGCCGACGCAGACCCGCGCGCTGATCGTGGGCGAAGACCTCCCCACGCCCGACGCGCTGGGCAACACCTCCAGCCCCGACAAGATCGGCAACCCCGACAACATCAAGTTCTCGGAAAAGCTGCGCACGCTGTTCATCGGCGAGGACAGCAGCAGCCACGTCAACAACTTCCTGTGGGCCTACAACATCGACACCAAGAAGCTCTCGCGCCTCATGTCGATCCCCGCGGGCGGCGAATCGACCGGCCTGCATGCCGTGGACGAGATCAACGGCTGGACCTACATCATGAGCAACTTCCAGCACGCGGGTGACTGGGGCGGCATCCACTCGAAGGTGCAGGCCACGCTCGACCCGCTGGTGCGCGCCAACTACAAGGACCGCTACGCCGCGGCCGTCGGCTACCTCACGGCCGACCCGATCCAGATCAAGCTGGCGAAGTAAGGCGAGGCTGCCGCTGCGGCGGCTTGCGCTTGCTTCAGGACGGCGCTGCTGGCAACGGCAGCGCCGTTTTGTATCTCACCTGCTTGAGCGCAAAGCTCGAGCGGATCTTCTCGATCCCCGGAATCGGCGTGAGCTGCTCCATGATGAAGCGCTCCAGCGCCGCCATGTCGGCCACGGCGATGCGGATCAGGTAGTCGCTGTCGCCGGTCATCAGATAGCACTCCATCACCTCGTCGTGCTCGGCGATGCGCTGCTCGAAGTCGGCCAGCGACTGCTTGCTCTGCGTCGTCAGGCTGATCGAGATGAACACGTTGAGCCCCAGGCCCAGCGCCTTGGCGTTCGCCAGCGCCACGTAGCGGTCGATCACGCCGCTGGTCTCCAGCACCTTCACGCGCGCCAGGCAGGGCGAGGGCGACAGGTGCACGCGGCGCGCCAGTTCGACGTTCGACAGGGCGCCGTCGCGTTGCAGCTCGTCGAGAATGCGCAGGTCGATGGCGTCGAGTTCCATGAAATTCCGTAAAGCGCTTGAGTCGCGGCATTTTATGCTTGCGAATAGCCATGAAGTCGCAGGTGCCGGTAGCTAATTTTCCGCAAGGCGGCTTAAAGTGCTGGCATGAACGCCCCGATCTCCGCCGACCAGATGCGCGCCCTGTTGCTCGACACGCCGCCGTCGCACGACCCCGACCCCGAAGAGACCGCCGAATGGCGCGACGCCTTCCTGGCGCTGGCGCAGACGCAAGGTCCGCAGCGCGCGCGCCAGATGCTGGCCGAGCTGGCGCGCCTGGCGCGGCAGCAGCGCATCGGCTGGCAGCCCGAGCTGGCCACGCCGTACGTCAACACCATCGCCGCGGCCGACCAGCCGCCGTTCCCGGGTGACCTCGCGGTGGAAGAAAAGCTCGCCTCGCTCATGCGCTGGAACGCGCTCGCCATGGTGGCCAAGGCCAACCAGGCGTATGGCGAACTCGGCGGCCACATCGCCAGCTACGCGAGCGCGGCCGACCTGTTCGAGACCGGCTTCAACCACTTCTTCCATGCGCGCAGCCCGGCGCACCGCGGCGATTTGGTGTTCTTCCAGCCGCACAGCGCACCCGGCGTGTATGCGCGGGCCTACCTCGAAGGCCGCCTGAGCGAAGAAGACCTGAACCACTACCGCCAGGAACTCACCGCACCGGCCTTCACCGACGGCAGCGGCGCGCGCGGCCTGTGCAGCTACCCGCACCCGTACCTGATGCCGGACTTCTGGCAGTTCCCCACCGGCTCGATGGGCATCGGCCCGATCAGCTCGATCTACCACGCGCGCTTCATGCGCTACCTCACGCACCGCAACCTGCTGAACTGCGAAGGCCGCAAGGTCTGGGGCGTGTTCGGCGACGGCGAGATGGACGAGCCCGAATCGATGAGCGCGCTGACGCTCGCCGCGCGCGAAAAGCTCGACAACCTTGTGTGGGTCGTCAACTGCAACCTGCAGCGCCTCGATGGCCCGGTGCGCGGCAACGGCCGCATCATCGACGAGCTCGAAAAGCTCTTCGCCGGCGCCGGCTGGAACGTCGTCAAGCTCGTGTGGGGCAGCGACTGGGACGGCCTGTTCGCGCAGGACGTGAGCGGTGCCCTGGCCCGCGTGTTCGCCAACACCGTCGACGGCCAGATGCAGACCTTCGCCGCGAAGGACGGCCGCTTCAACCGCGACAACTTCTTCGGCCAGAACCCCGAGCTCGCGCGCCTGGCCGAAGGCATGACCGACGAGCAGATCGACCGCCTGAAGCGCGGCGGCCACGACCTCGTGAAGATCCATGCCGCGTACGCAGCCGCTGCCGCCCACAAGGGCCAGCCCACCGTCATCCTGGCCCACACCAAGAAGGGCTACGGCATGGGCAGCGCCGCGCAGGGCAAGATGACCACGCACTCGCACAAGAAGATGGGCGACGTGGACCTCATCGAGTTCCGCGACCGCTTCAACCTGCCGCTCACCGACGCGCAGGCCACCGCGATGGACTTCTACCGCCCGGCCGAAGACAGCGCCGAGATGCGCTACCTGCGCCAGCACCGCGAAGCGCTCGGCGGCGCCATGCCGCGCCGCGAAACCGCATGCGACGTGGTGCCCAAGCCCGACATCGCGGCCTACGCGCAGTTCGCCACGGCCGCCGCGGGCAAGGAGATGAGCACCACCATGGCCTTCGTGCGCATGCTGGGCAACCTCATGAAGGACAAGGCCCTGGGCCCGCGCATCGTGCCCATCGTGGCCGACGAGGCGCGCACCTTCGGCATGGCCAACCTGTTCAAGCAGGTCGGCATCTACTCGAGCGTGGGCCAGCGCTATGCGCCGGAAGACATCGGCTCGGTGCTGAGCTACCGCGAAGCCACCGACGGCCAGATCCTCGAAGAGGGCATCAGCGAAGCCGGCGCCATCGCCAGCTGGACGGCGGCGGCCACCAGCTACAGCGTGCACGGCCTGGCGATGCTGCCGTTCTACATCTACTACTCGATGTTCGGCTTCCAGCGCGTGGGCGACGCCATCTGGGCGGCGGCCGACCAGCGCGCGCGCGGCTTTTTGCTGGGCGCCACGTCGGGGCGCACCACGCTCGGCGGCGAAGGCCTGCAGCACCAGGACGGCAGCAGCCACCTCGTGGCCGCGACGATTCCCAACTGCAAGGCCTACGACCCGGCCTTCGCGGGCGAGATGGCCGTCATCGTCGATGCGGGCATCCGCGAGATGATGGTCGAGCAGCAGGACGTGTTCTATTACGTCACGCTCATGAACGAGAACTACGCGCAGCCCGACCTGCCGGCGGGCGCCGAGGCCGACATCCTGCGCGGCTGCTACCGCTTCGGCACGTATGCGCCGGCATCGGGCAAGGCGAAGCAGAGCGTCACGCTGCTGGGCTCGGGCGCGATCCTCACCGAAGTCATCAAGGCCGCGCAACAGCTGGCCGACGAAGGCATCGCGGCCGAGGTGTTCAGCGTCACGAGCTGGAGCGAACTCGCACGCGACGGCCAGGCCTGCGAGCAGCGCGCGCTGGCCGGCGAGAAAGACGCCGGCACGCCCTTCGTCGCGCAGCAGCTCGGCAAGGGCGGCGGCAAGGCCCCGATCGTCGCCGCCACCGACTACGTGCGCGCCCTGCCCGAGAGCGTGCGCGCCTTCCTGCCCGAAGGCCGCCGCTACCTCACGCTGGGCACCGATGGCTTCGGTCGCAGCGACACGCGCGCCGCGCTGCGCGGTTTCTTCGGCGTGGACGCGGCGAGCATCGCGCGGGCCGCGCGCCACGCGCTCGGCGCCTGACGACAGCGCCGGCGCGGCCATGCGGCGTGACGGTGCGGTGCCTGCGTTAGAGTCGCAGGCCCCACCGCCTTCCCGCGCCCATGACCCCCCGTTTCCAGTCCCTTGCCCCCGCCGTCCGCCTGGCCGACCAGGTGGCGGAAGCGCTCGTGGCCGAGGTGCGCAGCGGGCGCCTGTCGGAAGGCGACCGGCTGCCCACCGAGACCGCGTTGGCCACCCAGTTCGGCGTGAGCCGCACGGTGGTGCGCGAGGCGGTGTCGCGGCTGAAGTCGCTCGGGCTGGTCGATTCGCGCCAGGGCAGCGGCGTGTACGTGCGCGCTGCCGGCGTCGAACCGCTGCGCTTCGAGATGCCGCATGTGGCGTCGCGCGAAGCGGTGGTGCAGATGGTCGAGCTGCGCCGCGCGCTCGAGGCCGAGGTGGCCGCGCTCGCGGCCGAGCGCCGCACGCCCGAGGACATGCTGCGCATCCGCGACGCCATCGATGCGCTGCATGCGGCGGTGTCGATGGGCGGCAACGGGGCCGACGAGGACGTGCGCTTTCACCGCGCCATCGCCGAGGCCGCGCGCAACCCCTTCCTCATCGGGACGCTGCAGTACCTGCGGCAGTTCCTGCATGGCGCCACCCGCGTCACGCGCGCCAACGAGGCGCGCCGCGCCGACTTCGTGCGCGAAGTGGCGCAGGAGCACGCGCGCATCGTCGAGGCGATCGATGCCGGCGACCCGCTGGCCGCGCGCGAAGCCGCCAAGGCCCACATGGACAACGCCATCCGCCGCATCGAGCAGGCCGACCCGGCCTTCTGGCAGCAGGAAGGCGCCCAGCTCGCCCGACCCTTGGTCGAAGGCTGGCCTGCGGGCAAGTAAGCCCACGCTTACGGTTTTCTGAAGAGGGCAGAATGTGCGGGTTATCCCGTATCCGGGGGCTTGTCTTAAATTTGTATGATGACCTGACAAGTAAGGGGCGACCGCGCCGCAGGGTGACGGGACGACCCCGTTTTTTCATCCAGCGGACTCCCTCCCAATGACTTCCACCCTCCAGGCCGGCGCGCCCCTCGCGGCTGACGCGCCCGACGCCGCGCTCGAAAAACGCGCCTACGCCAAGGTGTTCTGGCGCCTCGTGCCCTTCCTGATGCTGTGCTACGTGGTCGCGTACCTCGACCGCGTGAACGTCGGCTTCGCCAAGCTGCAGATGGGCGCGGACCTCGGCTTCAGCGAAACCGTGTTCGGCCTGGGTGCCGGCATCTTCTTCCTGGGCTACTTCCTGTTCGAGGTGCCCAGCAACCTGCTGCTCAACCGCGTGGGCGCGCGCGTGTGGATCGCGCGGATCATGATCACCTGGGGCCTGCTGTCGGCCTGCTTCGTGTTCGTGGAAACGCCGACCAGCTTCTACATCCTGCGCTTCCTGCTGGGCGTGGCCGAGGCGGGCTTCTACCCCGGCGTGATCCTGTACCTGACGCACTGGTACCCGTCGCACCGGCGCGCGCGGATCATCGCGGTGTTCATGTCGGCGATTCCCGTGGCGGGCATCTTCGGCAACCCGCTGTCGGGCTGGATCATGGACGCCTTCCACGGCGTGTCGGCCATGCACGGCTGGCAGTGGATGTTCATCATCGAAGCCATTCCCGCCGTGCTGGTGGGCGTGATGGTGCTGTTCTACCTGGACAACGGCATCCAGCACGCACGCTGGCTCTCGCCCGAAGAAAAGCAGCTGCTGCAGCGCGAGGTCGACCGCGACCAGGCGCACGGCGCCAAGGGCCCGCATTCGGTGGGCGCGATGTTCCGCGACGCGCGCGTGTGGTGGATGGCGCTCATCTACTTCGCCTTCGTCATGGGCCAGTACGCGCTGACCTTCTGGCTGCCCACATTGGTGAAGGCCACGGGCGTGCAGGGCAACTTCAACATCGGCCTGCTCAGCGCCATTCCGTTCCTGTGCGCGATCGTCGCGATGAACCTGTTCGGCCGCAGTGCCGACGCGCGCCGCGAACGCCGCTGGCACCTGATCATCCCCGCGATGATGGGCGCCGTGGGCTTCACGGTCGCGGCCTCGTACACGCAGAACACGGTCGTGTCGCTGACCTTCCTGTCGCTCGCCGCAGCCGGCGTGCTCACCTGCGCGCCGCTGTTCTGGTCGCTGCCCACCGCCTTCCTCTCGGGCACGGCGGCGGCCGCTGGCATTGCGGTCATCAACTCGGTGGGCAACCTCGCGGGCTTCGTGAGCCCGTACCTCATCGGCTACCTGAAGGACCTCACGGGCAGCACGCAGATCGGCATGTACGTGCTGGCCGGCGCGCTGGTGCTCGGCGCCATCGGCGTGTGGCTCACGCCCAAGCAGTTGGTCAACCGTTGATCGAAGGACGCACGACATGACTTCTTCTTCCAGCAACACCCCCGTCGTCGGCCTCGTGGGCCTGGGCGCCATGGGCAGCGGCATGGCGCAATCGCTGCGCCGCGCGGGCCATGCACCGCATGTGTTCGACGTGCGCCCCGGCGTCGCCGAAGCCTTCGCGCGCGAAGGCGGCACCGCCTGCGACACGCTGGCCGCGCTCGGCGCGCAGTGCGACATCGTGGTCAGCGTGGTCGTCAACGCGGCGCAGACCGAATCGGTGCTGTTTGGCGACGGCACCACGCCCGGCTGCGCGGCGTCGATGAAGCCCGGCAGCCTGTTCGTGATGTGTTCCACCGTCGACCCGAACTGGTCGGTCGCGCTCGAGGCGCGCCTCGCGCAGCAGGGCATCCTGTACCTCGACGCGCCCATTTCCGGCGGCGCCGCCAAGGCCGCCAGCGGCCAGATGACGATGATGACCGCCGGCACCCCCGCCGCCTACGAGAAGGCCGGCGCGATGCTCGACGCGATGGCCGCCAAGGTCTACCGCCTGGGCGATTCGGCCGGCGCGGGCAGCAAGGTGAAGGTCATCAACCAGCTGCTGGCCGGCGTGCACATCGCCGCCGCGGCCGAGGCCATGGCGCTGGGCCTGCGCGAGGGCGTGAACCCCGACGCGCTGTACGAGGTCATCACCCACAGCGCCGGCAACAGCTGGATGTTCGAGAACCGCATGGCCCACGTGCTGGCGGGCGACTACACGCCGCTGTCGGCCGTCGACATCTTCGTGAAGGACCTGGGCCTGGTGCTCGACGTGGCGCGCGCCAGCAAGTTTCCGCTGCCGCTGTCGTCCACCGCGCACCAGATGTTCATGCAGGCCTCCACGGCCGGCTTCGCGCGCGAGGACGACAGCGCGGTCATCAAGATCTTCCCGGGCATCGAACTGCCCGCTGCGAAAGAATCGAAAAAATAACATCGAGCGCCAGCGCTCCACCGACCCAGGAAAGACACACACCATGAACGTTCTCATCACCGGCGGCTGCGGCTTCCTCGGCGCCCGCCTCGCCCGCACCCTGCTTGCCGGCGGCCCGCTCGCACTGGCCGGCGGCCAGCCCCAGGACATCGCACGCATCACGCTCGCCGACCGCGTGCCGCCGCCCGCCGACCTCGCAGCCGACGCGCGCATCCAGTTCGTGCAGGGCGACCTGTACGAGCAGGCGGCCAACGGTGCGCTGCCGCTGGCCGACACCGACGCCGTGTTCCACCTCGCCGCCGCCGTGAGCGGCGAGTGCGAGGCCGACTTCGACCTCGGCATGCGCAGCAACCTGGACACCACGCGCGCCCTGCTCGACGCCTGCCGCAGCGCGGGCCACGCGCCCGTGTTCGTGTTCTCCAGCTCCGTCGCCGTGTTCGGCGATTCGCCCGAGCAGCGCCTGCCCGCGGTGATCGAAGACACCACGCTGCCCACGCCGCAGAACAGCTACGGCATCCAGAAGTTCATCGGCGAGCAGCTCGTGGCCGACTACACGCGCAAGGGCTTCGTGCAGGGCCGCAACGTGCGGCTCATGACGGTGTCGGTGCGCCCGGGTCGTCCGAACGGCGCGGCCTCCAGCTTCCTGAGCGGCATGCTGCGCGAGCCGCTGGCCGGCGTGCGCGCGCGCTGCCCCGTGGCGCCCGAGACGCCGGTCGCGCTGGCTTCGCCCGGCAACACCGTCGCGGGCATCGTGCGCGCGGCCACCGCCGGCGCCGCCGAATGGGGCGCGCGCACCGCGGTCAACCTGCCCGCGCTGACCACCACCGTGCGCGAGATGGCGCAGGCGCTCGAGCGCATCGCCGGCACCGAGGCCACCGCCCTCATCGACTGGGAACCCGACGCCGCCATCGCGAAGATCGTCACCAGCTGGCCCAGCCGCATCCACGCCGCGCGCGCCGAGGCGCTGGGCCTGAAGGCCGACGCCAGCTTCGACGCCATCCTGCGCGACTACGTGCGCGAGAACGCGCAGGCGGTCACGCTGGCGCTGAAGGGCTGAGCGATGGCGAAGCTCGTGCTCGGCTGCATCGCCGACGACTTCACCGGCGCCACCGACCTGGCCAACAACCTCGTGCGCGCCGGCATGCGCGTGGTGCAGACCATCGGCGTGCCGGCCGGCCCGCTCGATGCCGACGTGGATGCGGTCGTGGTCGCGCTCAAGTCGCGCACCATCGCGCCGGCCGAGGCCATCGCGCAGTCGCTCGAAGCGCTGCGCTGGCTGCAGGCGCAGGGCGCGCAGCAGATCTACTTCAAGTACTGCTCGACCTTCGATAGCACCTTCACCGGCGAGGTCAGGGGCAACATCGGCCCCGTGACCGAGGCGCTGATGGACGCGCTGGGCTGTGACTTCACCATCGCCACGCCTGCCTTCCCCGACAACAAGCGCACCGTGTTCAAGGGCTACCTGTTCGCGGGCGACGTGCTGCTCAACGAGAGCGGCATGCAGAACCATCCGCTCACGCCGATGACCGACCCGAACCTCGTGCGCGTGCTGCAGGCGCAGTGCACGCGCAAGGTCGGGCTCATCGACCATGCGGTGGTCGCACGCGGAGCAGCGGCCATCGAAGAACGCATCGCGCAGCTGAAGGCCGAGGGCGTGTCGATCGCCATCGTCGACGCGGTCTCGAACGACGACCTGCTGCGCATGGGCCCGGCCCTCGCGAAGCTGCCGCTGCTCACGGCGGGCTCGGGCGTGGCCATCGGCCTGCCGGCCAACTTCGGCCTTGCGCCGTCGTCGCAGGCCAGCGCCTTGCCGAAGGCCGGCGGCAAGACGGCGGTGGTGTCGGGCAGCTGCTCGCTGGCCACCAACCGGCAGGTGCTCGACTTCATCCAGCGCGGCGGCGCGGCCATGGCCATCGACCCGCTGCGCATCGCGGCGGGCGTCGACGTGACGGCCGAAGTGCTGGCCTGGGCCGCACCGCTGATCGACCAGGGCTCCGTGCTCGTCTACTCGACCGCCGAAGCCGGCGCCGTGAAATCGGTGCAGGGGCGGCTCGGCGTGGAAGAAGCCGGCGCCATGGTCGAGCGCACCATCGCCGCCATTGCGCGCGGTCTGGTCGAGCGCGGCGTGCACCAGCTGGTGGTGGCCGGCGGCGAAACCTCGGGCGCCTGCGTGCAGGCGCTGGGCATCGCGCAGATGCAGATCGGCCCGCAGATCGACCCCGGCGTGCCGTGGTGCCATGCGCGCTGCGATGCGGCGCCCGAAGCGGGGCTGCACATCACGCTGAAGTCGGGCAACTTCGGCAGCGACGATTTCTTCACCAAAGCTTTTACAGTGCTCGCATGACCGAGAACGAAGCCCGCGACGAAATCTGCCGCGTCGGCCGCAGCCTGTTCGAGCGCGGCTACGTGCATGCCACGGCCGGCAACATCAGCGTGCGGCTGGACGACGGTTTTCTCATCACGCCGACCGACGCCTGCCTGGGCTTTCTCGACCCCGCGCGGCTCGCGCGGCTCGATGCGCAGGGCGTGCAGACCGGCGGCGACCGCGCCAGCAAGACCATCGCGCTGCACACGCGCATCTACGCCGCCGCGCGCGGCTTCGATGCCGCCACGGCCTGCGTGATCCACACGCACAGCACGCACTGCGTGGCCCTGACCCTGGGCAACCCGCAGGCCGAACTGCTGCCCGCGCTCACGCCCTACTTCGTGATGAAGGTCGGCCATGTGCCAGTCATCCCGTACCACCGCCCCGGCGCGCCCGAGGCGGCCGAACAGGTGGCACAAACCATCGCGCGCTACGGCGCGGCCGGCACGCCGATCCGCGCGGCGATGCTCGCGCGCCTGGGCCCCAACGTCTGGCACGAGACGCCGGCCGCGGCCATGGCCGTGCTCGAAGAGCTGGAAGAAACCGCCCGCCTGCAGATGCTCACGCAGGCCACCCGGCCCGCACCACTCGCCCCCGACCAGATCGATGAACTGCGCCGCACTTTCGGTGCGCGCTGGTAGTACAAACACCCCATGCCCCAATTCGCCGCCAACCTCTCGATGCTCTACCCGGAGCTCGCATTTCTCGACCGCTTCGACGCCGCCGCGAAAGACGGCTTCCAGGCCGTCGAGTACCTCTTCCCCTACGACTTCTCGAAAGAAGAGATCGTCGCGCGCCTGAAGCACAACGGCCTGCAGCAGGTGCTGTTCAACGGCCCGCCCGGCGACTGGGCCGGCGGCGAGCGCGGCCTGGCCTGCCTGCCGGGGCGCGAGGGCGAGTTCCGCGAAGGCATCGCCAAGGCCATCGACTACGCCGTGGCACTCGACTGCCCGCGCATCCACGTCATGGCCGGCCTCGTGCCCGAAGGCCTCACGCGCGAGGCGGCAGAGGCCGTCTATGTCGGGAACCTGCGCTGGGCCGCAGCCGAGGCCGCGAAGGCCGGGCGTGATGTGCTCATCGAGCCGATCAACACGCGCGACATTCCGCGCTTCTTTCTCAACCGGCAGGACCACGCGCACCAGATCGTCGAGACCGTGGGCGCCGCCAACCTCAAGGTGCAGATGGACCTGTACCACTGCCAGATCGTCGAGGGCGACGTGGCAATGAAGCTGCGCCAGTACCTGCCGACCGGCCGCGTCGGCCACCTGCAGATCGCGGGCGTGCCCGAACGCCACGAGCCCGATGTGGGCGAGCAGAACTACGACTACCTCTTCGGCGTGATCGACGAGGTGTCGGCGCAGTGCGGCTGGCAGGGCTGGGTCGGTTGCGAATACCGCCCGCGCCGCGGCATGGAGCCCGGCGGCACCTCGGCCGGCCTGGGCTGGCTGCGCGACTGGCGTCAGCGCGCATGACGACGACGCTCGAAGCGCTGCGCATTCCGGCGCCGCTGCGGGGCTTCGCGGCGGGCGATGCGCAGGTCTTCGACGTCACGATCGACGGCGACAAGGTCGCGGCCATCGAACCCAGCGCCTCGCAGACGCACGCGCGCGGCACGCTGCTGAGCGCCCTCGTCGAGGCGCATGCGCACATCGACAAGAACTTCACCGTGCAGGACGTCGGCGCCGCGCAGGGCGACCTGTTCACCGCCATCGAGCGCATGGGCCGCCACCGCGCGAGCTGGACCGGCGCGTCGCTGCGCCTGCGCATGGAGCGCGCGCTGAACGAGGCCTGGCGCGCCGGCACGCGGGCACTGCGCACGCACCTCGACTGGGTCGAGCCCGAGCCGCCGGCCGCGCTGGCCGTGTTCGAGGCGCTGCGCGAGGAATGGGCCGGCCGCATCGAGCTGCAGTTCGTCGCGCTCGTGCCGCTCGACGTGTTCGCCGACCTTGCCGCCGGCGAGCGCATCGCGCGCGAGGTGAAGCGCGCGGGCGGTTCGCTGGGCGCTTTCATCTACCGCAACGACGGCCTCTTCGCCAAGCTGGGCCGCGTGTTCGACCTCGCGCAGCAGCACGGGCTGGGGCTCGACTTCCACGTCGACGAAGGCCTGGACACCGACGCCAGCGGCCTGCGCAGCATCGCGCAGCTGGTGCGCGCGCGCGACTTCCAGGGCCGCGTGGTCTGCGGCCACGCCTGCTCGCTCTCGGTGCAGGACGACGCGGTGGCCGCCGAGACGCTCACCTTGTGCGCCGGCGCCGGGCTGCACCTCGTCGCGCTGCCGACCACCAACCTCTACCTGCAGGGCGCGTGGGACCGCACGCCCGTGGCGCGCGGCATCACGCGCATCCGCGAGGCCGCTGCGCACGGCCTGCGCGCCAGCCTGGCCACCGACAACGTGCAGGACGCCTTCTATCCCTACGGCAGCTACGACCTGCTCGAGACCTTCGGCCTGGGCGTGCAGATGGCGCACCTGGCGCCTGCGGCCGACTGGCTCGACACCATCACCGTGAACCCCGCCAAGGCGCTGGGGCTCGCGTGGGACGGCCGCATCGCGCCGGGCTGCCCGGCCGACCTGGTGGTGCTGGCCGCCACCGACGAACACGAACTCATCGGCCCGCGCGGACGGCAACGCACCGTCTACCGCGCAGGCCGGGCACTGGAGAACACACCATGAGCATGGGCAAGCCGATGGCCAACTATGCCGCCGCCAAGCGCGTCGGCGATTTCGTCTTCATGAGCGGCGTGGTCGCCGTCGACCCGGCCACGCGCCGCGCGGTGGCGGGCTACGACGCCATTCCCGAAGCCGCGCGCACCGCGCTGCAGGGCGTGGGCTATGCCACGGGCCAGATGTCGGTCGACGTCTTCGAGGCGCCCATCGTGGCGCAGAGCTGGTTCGTGCTGGAGCGCATCCGCCAGATCGCGGCCGAGCACGGCGGCACCATGGAAGACGTGGTGAAGCTGGTGCAGTACTTCCGCCACCTGCCGCACTACGCCTTCTACAACCGCGTGCGCGGCCTGTTCTATCCGGGCGAGCCGCCGGTGAGCACGGTGGTCGAGGTGTCGCGCTTCCTGCCGGGCGACGAGGTGCTCGTCGAGGTGGAAGCCACCATGTACCTGCCGCAGCGCGCGGCTACTTGACGCCCGCGCCCTTGAGCAGGAACTCCGTCACCTGCTCGATCAGGTAGCGGCGGTCCTTGTCGTCGCCCTGCTGCGCCGTGTTGCGGTAGTAGGCGGCCTGCGTGGCGTGGTCGGCGTAGAACTGCGTCACGGCCCAGATGTGGAACAGCACCAGCATCGGGTCGGCGGTGTCCATGAGGCCCTGGTTCATCCAGTTCTGGATCACGGCGGCGGCCTGGTCGGTGCGCTGCTTGCTCGTGTCCATCATGCTGTTGATGACGGGCGCGCCGCGCATCATCTCGGCGGTGAAGATGCGCGAGCGCAGCGGGTGCTCGAACGAGAACATCATCTTGCGCTGGATCAGGTCGCCCAGCACCTTGCGCGGGCCGAAGGCCTCGTCGCTGAAGCCGAACACCACGATCCAGTCGGTCAGGATGTCCTGCAGCACCTGGCGGTACAGCGCCTCCTTGCTCTCGATGTAGTAGTGCAGCTGCGCCTTCGACAGGCCCGCCTTGTCGGCGATGGCCTGCGTCGACGCGCCGGCCAGCCCTTCGCTGGCGAACACCTCGATGGCGGCCTGGTTGATGAGGCCCAGCACCTGCGTGTACTTGCGCGAACGCCCGCGCGTGGCGGGGGCTTCGCTGTCGGTGTCGGTCAGGCTCACAGCTGCAGCACCAGGTCGGGGCCCTTGGCGCGCGAGCAGCACAGCGCCACCTTGGTGCGCCGCTCGGTGCCCGTGAGGCAGAAGTCGCGGTGCTCGGCGCCTTCGCCGTCGCCCTCGACCACGCAGGTGCCGCACAGGCCCTGCTGGCACGACACGGGGATGTCGATGCCCACTTCGTGCAGCGCGTCGACCGCGGTCTGGTCGGCCGCCACCGGCACCTCGATGCCGCGCCGCGCCAGCTTCAGCGTGAAGGGCAGGCCCGTGGTGGCGGCGGCCGTGCCGGTGGGCGCGGCGAAGTACTCGGTGTGCAGCGCGTCTTCGGGCCAGTGCGCGGCGGCCTCGCGCACCGCCTGCATGAAGCCGCCGGGGCCGCACACGTACAGGTGCGTGTCGGGCGCGCGCTCGGCCAGCAGGGCGCGCAGGTCGATGCGTTGCGACGCGTCGCCCTGGTCCAGGTGCAGCTTCAGGTGCGGCGCCAGCGCGGGCGCGTGCAGCGCTTCGGCGAAGGCCAGGTGCTCCTCGCTGCGCGCGAACACGCACAGCGTGAAGTCGGCGCCGCGCGCGGCCAGTGCCTGCGCCATGGCCAGCAGCGGCGTCATGCCGATGCCGCCGGCCAGCAGCAGGTGGCGGCGGGCTTCGGCGCGCAGCGGGAAGGTGTTGCGCGGTGCGCTGATCGCAATGAGGTCGCCCTCGCGCACGCGCTCGTGCATCGAGGCCGAGCCACCGCGGCTGGCGTGCTCGCGCTTCACGCCGATCACGTAGCCGCCGCTGCCCGAGGGCGCGCGCGCCAGCGAGTACTGGCGCGAGAAGCCGCCGGGCATGTGCACGTCGATGTGCGCGCCGGCCTCGTAGCCGGGCAGCGGCCGGCCCCACGGGTGCGTCAGCTCGAAGGCCAGGATTTCCGGCGTCTGCCGCGAGATGCGTTCGACACGGACGGTCAGCGTGCGTTCGAGGCTCATGGTGTGTGTCTCCCTGCTTGTCTACTGGATGTTGTGCAGCGTGCGCGCCACGCGCGCGATGAAATGGGTGCGGTCACTGTCGGTGACGGCGTTCATGTCGTGCAGCTGCAGCCACGTCACCTTGCAGCGCCACGCGAACAGCGCCCGCAGCGCGCGCGTGAACAGCCGCCGCCCCGGGTCGCCGATGGCCATCACGAACCAGCGCGGCGAGCCGCCGGTGGTCACCACCGTCAGCCGGCGGATGTGCCGCATGCCCGACTTCGCGAGTTGCCCCTTGCGCTCGGCCGGCAGGAAGGCCACGCCCGGCAGCCACACGCGCTCGAGCCAGCCCTTGAGCATGGACGGCGGTCCATGGAACCAGGTGGGGTAGACGAACACCAGGTGCTCGGCCCACAGCAGCGCTTCGACGTGGGGTTTCACGCGCTCGCGGATCAGTTCGGGGTTGTCGAGGTAGGCGATGCGCTCTTCGCGTGTCAGCGTCGGGTCGAAGCCCTCGGCGTACAGGTCGATGGCCTTGACGGGATGTCGCGGCGTGAGAGCCTCGAGGGCGGTGCAGTACAGCGCGTGGTTGAAGCTGTCAGGGTTCGGATGGCAATGGACGACGAGCGTTTTCATGGTTCGGGCCGGTTCGCCTGTTCGGCGAGACGGGGTCAGAGCCCAAGGGAACAAAGGCCGCGCAGTGCCTTATGGCAACCCAGGCGCCGGCATCTGACCCCGGCGCAAGCCCCGCGCGACCCACGGGAAAAAACGAAGCAAATTACTTGCCGGTGAGCTTCTTGCGGACGTCGACACCGACGCCCTTGTTGACGAACTGCGTGGTCGCGACCTTCGACAGGTCGATCTCGCCCGGCTTGTACAGGCCGGCCTTGACCATCTTGTCGTAGAAGTCCTTCACGCGGGCTTCGTCCATGGCGCCGATGCCCTTGGTGAGCGAGTCGCCGCTGTCGATGATGCCCATCTTCTTGATGAGGTCGATGGAGCCCTGCAGCGCGGCCGGCGTGGCGTCGGGGTTGGTCTTGGCGATGAGCTCGTTGGCGGCCTTGTTGTCGCCGTAGAGGTAGTTGTTCCAGCCGACGATCGAGGCCTCGATGAACTTGCGCACCGTCTCGGGCTTGGTCTTGATGAGGTCGGCGCGGGTCTCGATGGTGGTGGCGTAGGTCGAGAAGCCGTGGTCGGCCAGGAGGTGCACCACCGGGTCGAAGCCGGCCTGGGCCTTGATCGACAGCGGCTCCGAGATGGCGTAGCCCTGCTGGATCGATTTCTTGTCGGCCAGGAACGGGCCCACGTTGAAGGTGTAGGGCTTGAGCTGCGCGTCCTTGAAGCCGTGCTCCGACTTCATCCACTGCCAGAAGCTGAACTGGCCGTCCTTGCCGATGAAGGCCACGGGCGCCTTGGTCATGTCCTTGAAGGTGTCGTAGCCCTGGCCCGGGTGGGCGAACATGGCCTGCGGGTCCTTCTGGAAGATGGCCGCGACCACCACGGTGGGCACGCCGTTCTTCACGTTGTCGAAGGACTGCAGCAGGTTGCCGGTCATGAGGAAGTCGACCTTGCCGGCCGGCAGCATGGGCCGGTTGTTGACCATCGGGCCGCCCTGCATGATTTCCACGTCGAGCCCGTACTTCTTGTAGGTGCCATCCACCAGCGCCTGGTAGAAGCCGCCGTGGCCGGCCTGCGCCTTCCAGTTGGTGGCGAACACCACTTTGTCCTGGGCCTGTGCGGCGAAGGCGGCGCCTGCGAGGGCCAGGCCGAAGGCCAGCGGCCGAAGAGAGAAAGCGGGGATGCGCATGGGGACGGACTCCTGTGGAGGTTGGGGTGGGGACGGGATGCGAAGACTAATTGTTTCTCAGCGCTCGACGGCCATGTCGGGCGTCCAGCCGCGGGTCTTGCCGGGGTTCATCAGGCCCATCGGGTCGCTGCGCTTCTTGAACTCGATCTGCTGCGTGTCGATGGTCTTCATGCCGCCGTCCTCGATGGTGAAGACGTGCGGGTTGAAGATCTGCGCGCCGCCCTGCGACTCGATCTCGCGCATCACCTCGTACTGGTGGGCCTCGCCCTTCCAGCGCACGAGCAGGATGCCGAAGGTGCCGCACTCGCCGTTGGCGCGCGCGAAGTCCTGGTGCTGCAGCACGTCGTCGCCGAAGATCTGCATGTGGCGCTCGACCACGGCCGGGTCGAAGGGCTGGGCGTAGGCCACCTGCAGGTAGGTCCAGCTGCGGTCGGCCTTCAGCGCCTGCAGCGTCGTGTGGTTGAAGGCGCACTCGTAGGCCGGCGGCAGGCCCTCGGCCTGCAGCTCGGCCTCGGTGCCGGCCACCGACAGGGTGCCGCCGTGCGCCGCCGCGAGCGCGCGGAACTCGGCCATGGAGTCGGGCGAGACCATGGTGAACACCGCGTGCCGGTCGGGCGGAAAGCGATCGCCCATGGCCGTGTAGTAGGGCGAGAAGCGCGCCTCCACGGTCGACAGCAGGAAGATGTCCAGCGAGGGCGCCTGCGCGGCAATGCCGAAGTCGAGCGCGCCGCGGTAGGTGTCGAACAGCGCCGTGCAGTGCACCCAGTCGACCGCCGGGCTCAGCGCCACTTCCACGTCGAGGATCACGCCGTTGGTGCCGTAGGCATGGTGCACCTGCTGGATCTCGTCGCCCACCAGCTCGATGACGCGCGGCTCGCGCTCCACCGTCATCACGCGCGCGCGCAGCAGGTTGCCGGGGTCGCGCAGGATGCCGTGTCGGAACGAGCCGATGCCGCCGAAGCCGCCCGCGATGAAGCCGCCAATGCTGGCCACGTGCCAGGTCGAGGGCCACATGCGCAGCGCCTGCCCGGTCTCGCGCGCGGCCAGGTCGATGTCGTGCATGCGCGCGCCGGCCTCGACGCGGATGCGGCCCTCGGCCAGGTCGAGCACGCGGCACATCTGCGTCACGTCGAGCACGAGCCCGCCTTCGAGCGGCACGCACTGGCCGTAGTTGCCGGTGCCGCCGGCGCGCACGGTGAGCGGCAGCTTCCACTTCGCGGCCACGGCCGCGGCCTGGCGCACGTCGTCCTCGGTGCTGGCCTTGACCACGAGGTCGGCCACGCAGCCCGCGAGCTGCGCCGTGAGGATCGGGCTGTACCAGTAGAAGTCCTTCGACAGCTGCTTGCGCTGGCTGGGCGTGGCGATCACGTTCAGGCCGCGCAGGTCCTCGCGCACGGCGTCCCAGTCGACGGTGGACAGCGGGGTTCTAGCGTTCACGGCGCATTTCGCTTTCATGCCAGTGGCCGAGCACGAGGCGCGACAGGGCGGCGAACACGATGAAGATCACGATGCCCAGCAACGACACCAGCAGCAGCGCCGCGAACATCATCGGGATCTCGGTGCGGAAGCTCGACTCGAGGATGCGCGAGGCCAGCCCCGTTTCCTTGCCCGCCGTGCCGGCCGTGAACTCGGCCACCACCGCGCCGATCAGGCTCAGGCCGCCGGCGATCTTCAGGCCCGCCATGAAGTACGGCAGCGCGCTGGGCGCCAGCAGGTAGCGGAAGGTCTGCCAGGGCGAGGCCTTGTACAGCTGGAACAGGTCGCGCAGGTTGCTGTCGGCGCTCTTCAGGCCGATGACGGTGTTCGACAGGATAGGGAAGAAGGCCACGATCCAGGCGCACAGCAAGAGCGCCGCGGTGGTGCTCGACACGTAGATCAAGATGAGCGGCGCGATCGCGATGATCGGCGTCACCTGCAGGATCACGGCGATCGGGAACAGGCCGATTTCCACCCACTTGAACAGCGCGAAGGCAATCGCCAGCAGCACGCCGCCGACGATGGCGGCGCCCAGCGCCAGGAGCGTGAGCTTCACCGTGAACCACAGCGCGCCCGAGAGCGACCCCCAGTTGTCGAACAGCGTGCGCAGGATGAGCGAGGGCGCGGGCAGGATGTAGTGCGGGATGTCGTTGGCGCGCACCATCCATTCCCACACCAGCAGCAGCGCCGCGACGATGACGACCGGCACGACGATGCGCAGCGTGGCCTCGCGCCGGCGCAGCTTGTCTTCGTGCGCGCGCAGCGTCTCGGCGGATGGCGTGGCTTCGTTGGTGGTGTCGAGGGGCATCACGGTTTCAATGGTCGATGTCGAGGCCATGGAGTGCTCCGTGCAGAGATTGCGAAACAGCCGTGCAGTGCGCGTTGTAGCGGCTGGAGGTGCGGAAGGCTTCGCCGCGCGGGTAGGGCTCGTCGATGGCGATCTCGTCGATCACGCGGCCCGGGCGCGCCGCCATCACGACGATGCGGTTCGACAGGTAGACCGACTCGTACACGCTGTGCGTGACGAACACGATCGAGAAGCGGTGCTCGCGCCAGATGGCCAGCAGGTCGTTGTTGAGCTTGATGCGCGTCATTTCGTCGAGCGCGGCAAAGGGCTCGTCCATGAGCAGCAGGCGCGGGTGCGTGACCAGCGCGCGCGCGATCGACACGCGCATCTTCATGCCGCCCGAGAGCTCGCGCGGGTACACGTCGGCAAAGCGCGAGAGGCCGACCAGCTCCAGCACGTGCTGCACCACCGGCGCGGCTTCGTCGCGGCTCATGCCCGCGAGCTTGAGCGGCAGCCAGACGTTGTCGAACACCTTGGTCCAGGGCATGAGCGTGGGCTCCTGGAACACGAAGCCCAGGTCGCGGTCGCTCTTGCTGTCCTTGGCGCTGCCGGTGTTGGCGCCCGACCATTGCATGTCGCCCGAGCTGATGCGCGTGAGCCCGGCGATCAGCCGCAGTGCGGTGCTCTTGCCGCAGCCCGAGGGGCCCAGGAAGCTGACGAAGTCGTGCTCGCCGATGTCGAGCGTCATGCCCTGCAGGGCGAGCGTGCCGTTGGCAAAACGCTTGCCGACGTTGCGCAGGCGGACCAGGGGCGGCGTGGATGGCGTGGTGCTTTCCATGGGACTCCTTGGCGTCAGCGCCAGGCCGGAACGTTGGCCAGGCGCGAGAGCGGGAAGCGGTCGATCTCGTGCAGCAGCTCGACGAAGCGCCGGCCCACGTGGTCGAGCACCGCGGCGCCCTTCTCGGCGCTGGCGCGGGTGGCGTCGCCGGCGGCGCCGGCCGGGTTGATGTCGTGCATCTGCCAGCCGAGCTTGCCGCTGGGCGTGATCGAAAGAAACTTGTTCTCGGCCGCCAGCTGCTCGGTCATGGAGCCGAAGTTCTGGAATTGGTCGCGGCGCACGTAGTCGGGCGTGAGGTGCAGCATCACCGAGCTCTCGAGGTCGCCCGCGTGGATGCCGTGCTTGCCTTCGTGCGCGGTGAACAGGCCTTCGGGCAGGCCCAGCGTGTACCAGTTGGCGGCCACGACCATCATGTCGTGCTCTTCGCGCAGGTCGCGCGCCACGATGTCCATGACGCTCATCTGGCCGCCGTGGCTGTTGTAGAGCACCAGCTTGCGCACGCCGGCCTTGGCGACGCAGGCGCCGACGTCCTTCCACAGCGAGATCAGCGTGTTCGCCGACACCGTGAGCGTGCCCGGGTAGCGCGAGTGCTCGTTGCTCTTGCCGTAGGGCACGGTGGGCAGGAACAGCACCGGCAGGTCGTCGGGCAGGTAGGGCAGGCTGGCGCGCACCATGCCGTCGATGGTGGCGGTGTCGGTCGACATCGGCAAATGGGGGCCGTGCTGTTCGGTCGCCCCCACCGGCAGCACGGCGATCAGCCGTTCGCGGTCGAGGCGGGAGAACTCTTCACTGGTCAGGTCGGACCAGAAGCGGCTGCGCAAGGGGGGGTGATTCATCGGGGTGTACCTCGTGGCGGGCGGACGGGATGATGGGCTAAATTATCCATACGGTCAAAAAAGACTGGCTATCCGTGGATACCCGTTGATCTTTATCAAGCAAACCGCATGCCATCAAATTTGCACGGACGGTCAAAAGTCGAGCCGTCCGGGCGCTCGGCGCCCCGGGGTCACCAGCGCATGCGCAGCCCCAGCTGGCCCTGCACGCCGGTCTGCTCGGTGATGCCGATGGCGCTGGTGTAGGCCAGGCCGCCGTAGACCGACAGCGTCTTGTTCACCTGCCCGACGATGCCGCCGCCCACTTCGAGGGCGCTCGCGTTGCGGCGGTTGGCGACCCGGTCGCTCGGCCCGAAGTAGATCGCGTTGCTGCCGCTGAAGGTGTGCCACAGGTTGAGCTTGAGGTAGGGCTTCCAGACGCCGCCGCCTGCCTCGAAGCGGCCTTCGAGCCGTGCGCCCAGCCGGCCGGTGACGGCGTTGTCGCGCTGGAAGCGCACGGTCGAGAGGCCGTCGTCGAAGTCGTCGAGCGAGCTGCGCTGCCAGATCAGCTGCACCTGCGGCTGCAGCGTGACGGTGTCGCTCAGCGCCAGCGGGTAGCCGGCCTCGAGCGATGCGGTCACGCTGGTGCCGTGCGGGCGGCCGCCGCGCCCCAGGGTGGAGCGCGCATCGGCCTTGTAGCGCGTGGCCAGCAGCACGGCGTCGCTGTACCAGCCGCTGTTCGCGATGCGCGTCCAGTAGGCGCCCAGGCTGTAGCCCTCGACGGTGAGCCGGCCGGCCGCCTCGTTGGTGGCGCCGCCGGCGACGCCGCTCGCGTGGCCGCTGGCCCGCGTGTAGCCGCCCAGCACGCCGACGCGGTGGTGCCCGCCCGCGCTGTCGGTGGCCGCCAGGAAGTCGTGGCCCAGCTGCAGGCCGCTGACGCTGCCGTCGAACTGCGGATTGGCATCGCCGCGCAGGCGCTGCCGCGTGCTTTCGCCGAACACGCGGCCCCACGAGGCCTGCCGGCCTTCACCGTCCGCGAGCAGCTGGGCGTCGCCCTGCCGGTCGTGGAAGGTGCCCAGCTGCGCCAGCCCGAGGCGGCGCACGGCGATCGGCAGGGCGCTGTACAGCGGCACCTCGGGCCGGTAGAGCTTGACCTGCTCCACCGTCGCTGGCGAGCCCGTCTCGGCGATCACCTCGGCGGCTTCTTCCAGCGAGCCCACCACGGTGCCGCCCACGAGGTAGCCGTTGTTGCGCAGGTACCAGTTGTCGCGGTTGCTGCCTGTCGCGCCGCCGCGGAACAGCCGGTAGTTGTAGGCACCGGCCTCCACCGCCTGGGTCAGCGAGAACGCGTGGTCGGCCGTGGTGCCGCCGTTGACGGCCTGCACCACCAGGATGCCGTCGGCCAGCGTGGGCGCGCCCAGGCCGCCGCGGTTCACCACGCGCAGGCCGGTGGACCCCGTGGCCGCGCCGCCGTCGATCACCAGCTTGTCCGAGGGCGCGTTGTCACCCGCCAGCACGGTGTTGACCTGCAGCAGTGCGCCGCTGCCGCCCACGTAGTTGCCGCGCACCGTGAAGGCGCCGAAGCCGACGCCGTCGTTCGGGCCGGGCAGCAGCGTGCCCTGGTTCGTCACGTGGCCCGCGAAGGTGCCGGTGCCGGCCACGGTGGTGCCGGGCAACACGGTGATGACCGGGCTGGTCAGCGTGGCGGGCAGGGTGAAGCGGCCGGACTCGACGCGGATCGAATCCGAGAAGCTCGCGTCGGTCTGCCACGACCACGCGGTGCCGCGCATCGTCAGGTGCTGGAAGTTGCGGAAGGCGTTGTCGACCGTGCCGCTGCCTTCGAGAAAGGTGCTGGCCGTCTTGCCGACACCGCCGTCGGCGCCACCCTTGATGACCGAGCCGGTCTGCAATATCAGCGTGCCGTTGCCGAGCGCGCCCATGTAGATCGCGTCGGTGCTGGCGGTGCCGCCGTGGCCTTCGATGGTGCCGGCGTTGACCAGCACGTCGTTGCCGTTCTGGCCGCGGTAGCCGTAGCCGTTGGCGCTCGAGAGCGTGGCGCCGGCCCGGTTCTCCACGCGCGAGAAGAAGGTGCCGCCCAGCGTGTTCGCATGCACCGCGTCGGCGCCGCCCGACGGCGAGTTGGCGCCCGTGGTGGCGATGCTGCCGGTGTTCACCAGCAGGTTGGCCACGAGGTTGCCGCCCTGCAGGTACACGCCCTTGGCCGAGCTGCCGATGGCCGAGATGCTGCCGTTGTTGATCACCGTGTTGCCCGGGCCCAGCAAAGAGATACCGTGCGAGCTGCCCCCCGTGGTGACGATGCTGCCGTTGTTGGTGATGCGCGTGCGCGTGCTGCTGTTCGACGTCACCAGGATGCCGGAGGTGCCGCTGCTCGTGGTGCGCAGGCTGCCGTTGTTGGTCAGCGTGTTGTCGTTGCCCGTGGCGACCATCGCCGCGCGCGCCGAGCCCGAGCCGCCCGACACCGTGATCGTGCCGTTGTTGGTGATGGTGCTCGCATCGCGCACCAGCAGCGCCTGCGTGGCGTTGGTGGTCAGCGTGGCGCCGCTGTTCACGGTGATGGTGACGCCGGTGCTGCCCGGCGTGGCGATCACGCTGGGCGATACGGTCGTGGTGCCGTCGCAGACCACCGTGTCGCCGGTGACCGGCGTGGCGGTGGGGCCGCAGGCCGCGTGCGCGGCGCCGCCTGCGAGCCCTGCAAGGGCGGCCGCGAGCCAGGGAAGGGGGGATGCCGGATGACGGCGGGGAAAAGAAAACCGAGAAAAGTGGGAAAACCGGGGGCCTCGCTCCATGCGCATGTCGTCTGCTCCTTCTTGTTTTTCATGAGGCCGTGGGGGCCTGGAGCGGCGGATTATTCAGTGCAATTGCCCTTCTGGAAACCGACGAACTTCCGTACTCACCGGGTCGGTCCCGATGGCGCGCCGACTTGAATGCGGCCCTTGTTGAGCCTATAACTCAAGCATGGTCTCTTGCTCGTCGCAAGACGGAAAGGAGGCGCCGTGAAAAGACGCATCTATTGGCTGTTGCCGGACCTGGCGAGTGCCAGGCAGGCGATGCACGATCTGCTGCAGGCGCGTGTCGACATCGCGCACCTGCATTTCGCCGCACGCGAAGGCCAGGACATGGCCGGGCTCCATGCGGCCAACGTCTGGCAGACCTCCGACCTCGTTCACGCCGCCAAGACCGGCTGGGTGCTCGGCACCGCCTGCGGCGTGGTCGTCGGGCTGCTGGCCGCGCTGCTGTTCCCCGTGTTCGGCGACGAGCCCGAATGGGCCGTGGCCGTGGGCCTGGCGCTGCTGGGCGGCGTGGTGGGCGCCTGGTCGGCCACCATGGTCGGCGTGTCGATCCCGAGCCCGCGGCTGGCGCGTTTCGAGAGCGCCATCGCGCAGGGCCAGGTCCTGTTGATGGTCGACCTGCCGCCGTCGCGCGTGCGCGAGGTCGAGGCGATGCTGGAGGCCACGCACCCCGAGGCCCGCTTCGAGGGCGAAGAGCCGCGGATCCCGGCGATCCGCTGAAGCCGCCGCGCATGCGACTCCCGGAACCCACGATGGCCACCCCAGGGAGCGCAGCACATGACCATCGCCGTCGTCCTGTTGCTCATCGTGGTGGCCTCGGTGGCGTTCCACGCCGTCAACCCGTGGTGGACGACGCCGCTGGCCTCCAACTGGCAGCGCATGGACGACACGCTGACCATCACGCTGCTCATCACGGGCCTGTTCTTCGTCGTCATCAACCTGTTCCTCGCCTACACCGTGGTGCGCTTTCGCCACCGCGAGGGGCGCCGTGTGGCGCCGCATGCGCCTGAGAACAAGACGCTCGAGCGCTGGCTGATCGGCGCCACCACCGTCGGCATCATGGCGCTGCTGGCGCCCGGCCTCGTGGTGTACGCGAACTACGTGCGCACGCCGCATGATGCGCGCGTGCTCGAGGTGCTGGGCCAGCAGTGGCAGTGGCGCTTTCGCCTGCCGGGCGCGGACGGCAAGCTGGGCGCGACCGATGCGCGCTTCGTCAGCGCCACCAACCCCTTCGGGCTCGACCCGGCCGACGCGGCGGGGCGGGACGACCTGCTGGTTCCCGGCGACGAGGTGCACCTGCCGATCGGCCAGCCGGTGCTGGTGCTGATGCGCTCCCACGACGTGCTGCACGACTTCTTCGTGCCGCCCATCCGCGCCCGCATGAACATCGTGCCGGGGCAGGTGAGCCGCTTCTGGTTCACGCCCACCGTCGCGGGCCGCTACGAGGCGCTGTGCGCGCAGCTGTGCGGCGTGGGGCATCCGAACATGCGCGGCTTCGTGGTGGTGGAGGACGCGGCGGCCTACGACGCCTGGCGCACGGCGCTGCCGACCTTCGGCGCGATGCAGCTGGCGCAAGCGGCCAAGGCGGCGCAGGCTGCCCAGGCACCGGCCGGCGGTGGCGCACGCGTCGACCAGGGCCGCGCGCTGGCCGACGCCAAGGGCTGCGTGGCCTGCCACACCATCGACGGCAGCACACGCGTGGGGCCGACCTGGAAGGGTCTGTACGGCAAGAACGAGTCGATGGCCGACGGCACCACGGCGCTGGTCGACGAGGCCTACCTGCGCAGCTTCATCCGCGACCCGCAGGCGCGCCACGTGAAGGGCTTCCCGCCGGTGATGCCGAAGATCGACCTGAGCGACGAGGAGCTGGCCGCGCTGGTGGCCTACATCCAGAGTCTGGGCAGCCCGCCGGCGCAGGCTGCCACCGAACAGAAGGCCGCGCGATGACTTCTTCTGCGCTCACTCAAGACGACGAGCACGACGACGCCGGCCACCCGGCGCCGCAGGGCTTCCTGCGCCGCTACGTCTGGAGCCAGGACCACAAGGTGATCGCCGTGCAGTACGCCTGCACCGCCATCGCGGTGGGCGTGGTCGGCCTGGTGCTGTCCAACCTGATGCGGCTGCAGCTCGGGTTCCCGGGTCAGTTCGAGTTCATCAACGCCGAGCGCTACTACCAGTTCGTGACCATGCACGGGATGATCATGGTGATCTACCTGCTCACGGCGCTGTTCCTCGGCGGCTTCGGCAACTACCTGATCCCGCTGATGGTGGGGGCGCGCGACATGGTGTTCCCCTACCTCAACATGCTGAGCTTCTGGGTCTACCTGCTGTCGGTGGTGGTGCTGATGGCCAGCTTCTTCGTGGCGGGCGGCCCCACCGGCGCGGGCTGGACGCTGTACCCGCCGCAGTCGATCCTGCCCGGCACGCCGGGCCACGGCGGCGGCATCGTGCTGATGCTGGTGTCGCTGCTGATCTTCATCGTGGCCACCACCATGGGCGGCCTGAACTACGCGACCACCGTGCTGCAGGCGCGCTGCCGGGGCATGACGCTGCTGCGCATGCCGCTCACGGTGTGGGGCATCTTCGTGGCCACGGTGCTGGCGCTGCTGGGTTTTCCGGCGCTGTTCGTCAGCGGCGTGATGCTGCTGCTGGACCGCACGGTGGGCACCAGCTTCTTCATGCCGGCGCTGGTGTCGATGGGGCAGCTGTCGGGCCACAAGGGCGGCAGCCCGCTGCTGTTCCAGCACCTGTTCTGGTTCTTCGGCCACCCCGAGGTCTACATCGTGGCGCTGCCGGCCTTCGGCATCGTGTCGGACCTGATCAGCGTGCACGCGCGCAAGCGCATCTTCGGCTACCGCACGATGGTGTGGGCCATCGTGGCCATCGGCGGGCTCAGCGTGGTGGTGTGGGCGCACCACATGTTCGTGAGCGGCATGAATCCGTACTTCGGCTTCTTCTTCGCCACCACCACGCTGGTCATCGCGGTGCCCACGGCGATCAAGGTCTACAACTGGCTGCTCACGCTGTGGCGCGGCGACATCCACCTGTCGGTGCCGATGCTGTTCGCGCTGGCCTTCGTGTGCACCTTCGTCATCGGCGGGCTCACGGGCCTCTTCCTGGGCAACGTGAGCGTGGACATCCCGCTGTCGGGCACCTACTTCGTGGTGGCGCACTTCCACATGGTGATGGGCGTGGCGCCGCTCCTGGTGGTGTTCGGCGGCATCTACCACTGGTTCCCCAAGATCACCGGGCGCATGCTGGACGACCGGCTCGGGCGGCTGCATTTCTGGATCACCTTCCTGGGCACCTACGCGATCTATTTCCCGATGCACTACCTCGGTGTGCTGGGCATGCCGCGGCGCTACTACAACTTCGACGGCTACAAGTTCATCCCGCCGTCGGCCTTCAGCCTGAATGAATTCATCACCGTGGTGGCGCTGGTGGTCGGCGCGGCGCAGCTGCTCTTCATCGTCAACCTGGCCTGGAGCGCCTGGCGCGGCCGGCCGGCCGGCGCCAACCCGTGGCGCGCCGCCTCGCTCGAATGGCAGACGCCCGAGACGCCGCCCGGCCACGGCAACTGGGGGCCGCGGCTGCCCGTGGCCTACCGCTGGGCCTACGCCTACGGCGTGCCGGGCGCGGCGGAAGACTTCATCGCGCAGAACGCACCGCCGCAGGCGAGCGACGACAAGGACGACGTGCCGGTGAGCGGCGCGCGCGGAGCACCGGCATGAACGCGGACGCCGCCCTGCGCCTGCGCGGCCTGCCCCGCGACGTGCGGCTGCGCGACGCGCACGCGAGCGCCGCCGGCATCGGCCTGTGGGTCTTCATGGGCGTGGTCACCGCGCTGTTCTCCCTGTTCACCGTGGCCTACGTGATGCGCATGAGCAGCGGCGACGCGGTCGCGCTCGCGCTGCCGTGGCAGCTGTGGCTCAGCTCGGCGCTGCTGGTGGCGGGCAGCGTGGCGCTGGAAGCCGCCTCGCGCCGCGTGGACCCGGCGCGCATGCGTCGCCTGCTGCTGGCCGGCGGCCTGTGCGCGGTGGGCTTTCTCGGCGTGCAGCTGTGGGCCTGGGCCGCGATGGCGCACGCGCAGGTGCTGCCGGCGGGCAACCCGTCGGGCAGCTTCTTCTACCTGCTGACCGCCATGCACGGGCTGCACCTGGCGGGCGGGCTGGTCGGGTGGGCGATGGCGGCGCGCGTCGCGTGGGCCGACCCCGCCCGGGCCGGATGGCGCATCGCGCTGTGCGCGCGCTACTGGCACTTCATGCTGGCCGTGTGGCTGGCGCTGTTCGCGCTGCTGGGGTGGGTGACGCCGGAGGTGGCGCGCGTCCTCTGCGGCACGGCGTGAGGAGGCTTCGCATGAACTCCAGCACCGCAACCCTCACCGGCTCCGCCGTCGCCACGAGCGGCTGGCGCGGGCTGGTGGCCGACTGGTCGTCCGACCGCCAGGCCTTCCACGTCTCGTGGGGCAAGGCCATGATGTGGATCTTCCTGCTGAGCGACATCTTCATCTTCAGCTGCTTCCTCACGGGCTACATGACGGTGCGCGTCTCGACCACCGTGGCCTGGCCGAATCCGAGCGAGGTGTTCGCGCTGCACGTGGGCGGGGCCGACGTGCCGCTTTTGCTGATCGCGATCATGACCTTCGTGCTCATCAGCAGCAGCGGCACGATGGCGATGGCGGTCAACTTCGCCTACCGCGGCGACCGCGTGAACGCCGCCACGCTGATGCTCGTGACCGCCACCTTCGGCGAGCTCTTCGTGGGCATGCAGGCCTTCGAGTGGTCCAAGCTGATCCTCGAGGAGGGCGTGCGGCCCTGGGGCAACCCGATGGGCGCGGCGCAGTTCGGCGCGGCCTTCTTCATGATCACCGGCTTCCACGGGCTGCACGTGTCGGCCGGCGTGGTGCTGCTGTTCGCAGTGGCCTTCAAGCTCATTCGCGGCGACTACGACAAGGCCGGCAACTACCAGGTGGTCGAGATCGTGGGCCTGTACTGGCACTTCGTCGACCTGGTGTGGGTCTTCATCTTCGCGCTGTTCTATCTCTGGTGAGGACCATCATCATGAACACCACCCACGCCACCACCGGCCAGCAGCATCCGATCGGCCTGTACCTGAAGATCTGGGGGCTCCTGTTCGTGCTCAGCGCGATGTCGTACATGGTCGACTACTTCCATGTGCAGGGCTACCTGCGCTGGGGCCTGATCATCGTCTTCATGCTGCTGAAAGCCGGGCTCATCGTCGCGGTCTTCATGCACATGGCGTGGGAGCGGATGGCGCTGGTCTACGCGATCCTGCTGCCGCCGCTGTGCCTTTTGGTGCTGGTCGGGCTGATGGCGGCGGAGGCCGACCACACCTTCCTCGCGCGGCTGGCGTTCTTCCGCTGACGGCCCTGCTGCTCAGCGCCGCACCACGAAGCGCGTGATCACCGGCGGCGACTCGCCCAGGTGGAAGGCCAGGCGGCGTTCGCGCAGCGCCATGTCGGCGGCGGTGGCGCGGTTGAAGCGGCGCAGGTGGTCGGTCCACGACTCGTCCACGATCTGCTCCACGTAGCGTTCGGGCTGCGCGATGTCGTGCAGCAGCTCCCAGCCGATGGCGCCCTGGCCCAGGCGCGCGCGCCGGGTCTGCTGCATCACGAGGTGGAAGGCCGCGGCGCGCGACGGGTCGATCAGATACTCGACCGTGATCACCACGCGGCCGTCTTCCTGCGGCGCCTCGGCCGGCGGGCCGGTGGCCCAACCGGCCTGGGCGGGGCGCACGTCGTCTTCGCCGCTCACGTCGGTCACCCAGCGCATGGCCGCCAGCATCAGCAGCGTGCCGCTCACGGCGGCGATGGCCAGGCTCAGCTTCAGCGACGTGACGGTGGCCACCTGGCCCCACAGCGCCGCGCCGATCGCGCTCGCGCCCATGATCGCCATCTGGTAGGTCGACATGCCGCGCGCGCGCACCCAGTCGGGCAGCGCCAGCTGGGCCGACACCGACAGCGAGTTGGCCACCGTGATCCACGCCATGCCGCCGAAGAACATCGCCGGCACCGCGACCCAGGCGTTGGGCGCCACGGCCATCACGGCCGTGGCGGCCGACTGCAGCATGGCGCCGCGCAGCACCAGCTGGTCGCGCCCGAGCGCCTGGCGCAGCCGCGGCAGGAAGAGCACCGCGATGATCGCGCCCGTGCCCATGGCGGCCAGCAGCAGCGTGAAGGTGCCGGCGCCGCCGCCCTGGAGGTTGCGTGCCAGCAGCGGCAGCAGCGCCAGCAGGGCGGTCGAGTGGAAGAAGAACAGCGACACGCGCGTGAGCACCGCCCGCATGCGCTGCGACTGGCGCACGAACTGCACGCCCACGCGCATCGCGCTGATGAGCTTCTCGCGCCCCAGCGGGTTGGGCGTGTGCTCGCGGCGCCAGCGCAGCACCACGAAGCCCGAGGCCACCGACAGCACCGCGTTGAGCGCGAACACCCACACGCTGCCCGCGCTCGCGATCAGCATGCCGGCCGTGAGCGGGCCGACGATGCGCGAGGCGTTCATGGCGATGCCGTTCAGGCCCAGCGCCGCCGGCAGCTGTTGGCGCGGAACGAGCTCGGGCACGATGGCCGAGAACACCGGCCAGCGCAGCGCCAGCCCGATCCCGTTGGCGAAGGTGAGCGCCAGCAACAGTGGCGCGGTCATCACGTCGAGCGCGATGGCGGCGCACAGCACCACGGCGGTGCCGGCCAGCCAGAACTGGGTGGCCACCAGCCAGCGCCGGCGATCGAGGATGTCGGCCAGCGCGCCGCTCGGAAGACCGAGCAGGAACACCGGCAGGGTGGAGGCCGACTGCACCAGCGCGACCCAGATCGGCGAGGTGGTCAGCGAGGTCATCATCCACGCCGCCGCCACATCGTTCATCCACATGCAGATGTTGGCGATGAGCCAGGTGCTCCACAGCATGCGGAACACGGGGAGCTTCAGGGGCTCGAGCGCCGCGAGGTTCGAGGGCTGCGGCCGGGCCGGCGGGAGGGGTGTCTCTTCGGGGGATATGGGCGGCATGTCGCGCTATTGTGGCGCGAAGCTTTCGGCGCATGGCCTGTGCAATACTGCCGCCGCTGTCCGCAGCCTCATCTTTCCAAGAGAACAATGATCGATATCGTCAGCGCGACAAGATGTTCCGAAGCCGGGTTCTGGGCCGATTCCGCCCTGGGGCAATCGCTGCGACGGCTCAACTTCGATGGTCGCCTGAGGCCGCGCGTGAGCTTCGAGAACCGGCGCGGGTTGTCCGAGGTCTACAACAGCGCGCTCATGGCGCCCGATGCGAGCGACATGCTCGTCTTCGTTCATGACGATGTGTGGCTCGAAGACCTCTTCCTGGCCGATCGCGTGGCGCAGGGATTGCGCGCCTACGACGTGATCGGCCTGGCGGGCAACCGGCGCCAATCCGACCAGCATGTGAGCTGGAGCTACATCGGCACCGACCTTGTCTGGGACGACCTGGCGCATCTCTCGGGAATCATTGCCCACGGGCCGCAGCCCTTCGGCCCCGTCAACTGCTTTGGCGCGGTGCCGGCCGACTGCGAGCTGCTGGACGGCGTGTTCCTGGCGGCGAACCGGCGCACGCTCCTGGCCCGCGCGGTGGCATTCGATCCGCAGTTCGACTTCCACTTCTACGACGTCGACTTCTGCAGAACCGCGCGCCGGCAGGGGCTGCGGTTGGGGACGTGGCCGATTTCCGTGACGCACCAGAGCGGCGGCGCTTTCGGGAGCGCGGAATGGACCGCGCGCCATGAGCGCTATGTGCGGAAGTGGGGCGGCGCGGGTGCGCCCTCCCTGGCGCAGGACGGCGGGTCCTAGCCCCGGTCGCTGCGCGCGAGACGGTGTTCCAGCCGTCGCAGCAGCGTGGTCAGCACCAGCGTCATCACCCAGTACACCACCGAGATCGCCAGGTACGGCTCCCAGTAGCGCGCATAGGCGCCGGCCACGGTGCGCGCGGCGTAGGCCAGCTCGGCCAGGCCGATGGCCGACACCAGCGAGGTGTCCTTGAGCAGCGCGATCGCGTTGTTGCCCAGCGGCGGCAGCATGCGGCGAAAGGCCTGCGGCAGCACCACGTAGCGCATCACCTGCGCCGGGCTCAGGCCCAGCGAGCGGCCGGCGTCGAACTGCCCGCGCGAGATCGACTGGATGCCGGCGCGGAACACTTCGGAGATGTAGGCCGCCGAGTTCAGCGTGAGCGCGACCACGCCCGAGATGAGGGCGCCGTGCTCCTGCTTGAGCGTGCGCGCCAGCTCGCCGTCGATCAGGATGCCCGTGCTCGGGTGGATGAACACCGGCATCACCGCGAAGTGGATGAGCAGGATCTGCACGAACAGCGGCGTGCCGCGGAAGAAGCTCACGTACACCGTGGCGGGCCAGCGCAGGAACACGCGCGTGAGCCAGGTCCACGGCGCGTGGCGCGCCTGCGCCAGCCGCGCCAGCGCCAGGCACAGGCCCCAGCTGGCGCCCAGCAGCACGCAGACCACGGTCATGCGCAGCGTCATCCAGGCGCCCTGCCAGAACAGGTCCTTGTATTCCACGAGGATGTCCCAGCGGAACCATCCGAAAAGCAGCACTGGTTGTTCCATGCTTGCGTCCTCAACTCTCTGTCTATCTGTCGGTCAGCGGAAAAACGAAACGGCCGCGTGAGGGCGGCCGTGTTCAGGAAAATGCCGTGCGGCTCAGCGCACGTTGGGGTCCTTGTTGAACCACTTCTTGTAGATCGTCACGTAGCTGCCGTCGGCGCGGATGGCCGCCAGGCCGGCCGACAGCTTGTCGAGCAGCGCCTTGTCGCCCTTCTTCACGACGATGCCGAAGCCCTCTTCGGGGAAGGACTTGTCGTCCAGCGTCTTCAGCTCGGGGTGTTGCGCCACGCGGTAGGCGATCACGCCGTTGTCGCCCATGGCGGCATCGACGCCGCCGCCGGCCAGCTCGGAAATGATGAGCGGCGTGCTCTCGAAGCGGCGGATGTTGGGGCTGGTCTTGCCGAACTCGCGCGAGGCGATGTCGTCGGCCGTGGAGGCGCTGACCACGGCGATCTTCTTGCCCGTGAGGTCCTTCAGCGAGGCCACGGTGCTGTTCTTCGGCAGCGCGATGAGCTGGCGTGCCGCGAAGTACGGCGGCGTGAAGTCGTAGCTCTGCTTGCGCTTCTCGTTGATGGTGACGCCCGAGATCACGAGGTCGACGTCGCCGTTGTTCAGCGCGCCGAAGATGCCGGTGAAGGGCGTGTTGACGATCTTGATCTTCAGGCCCTGCTGCTTGGCGATGGCGTTGATGATGTCGATGTCGAAGCCGACGATCTGCTTGTCCTTGTTCTCGAAGGCAAACGGCGCGTAGGTGGCGCTGGAGGCCACGGTGAGTTCGCGGTTCTGGGCCTGGGCACCGAAGGCGAGCGTGGCGGCAGCGAGGCCGAGGGCCAGGGCACGGCGTAGAGAGTTCATTCGGGGTCCTTGTGTCTTGCCGCCCGGCGGGAAGCGGTGGGCGAGCATTTTAGGCGGTCGCTATCGGGACCCCTTGCCGCCTACCGGGCGAACAGGAAGTAGAGCGCGACGGCCACCACGGCCACGACAGCGATCACCTTGCCCGCGCGGGGCGAGCCGGAGGCGCCAGTGGAACTCCACGTCACGCTGCGGGTGCGCACGGTCTTCGTGTGGCCGCCGCTGCTGCGTTCCGTGCGGACGAGCGCATCGGCCACGACCTGCCGGCCTTCCGGCGAGACCGCGGACATCGGCGATGCGAGGGCCTGCAGTTGCGCGGGCGTCAGCACGCCGGTGCGCACGGCCCAGGCGAGCGTGGCGGCCGGCGAGGCGGGCGCTGCCCATTCGGGTTCCTGTGCGGGCAGCAGGCCGAGGGCCTGTGCGTGCTGCGCGGGGTCGATCAGCTGCAGCGCTTGGAGCCGATCGAGCGCGTCATCGGTCACGCCGTCTTCCAGGCGGTTCGCCATGAGGCTGATCTCGAGCAGCACCCAGGCCGGCGCCTGGCCGCTGACCATGGCCACCGCGTTCGCCACGGTGCGGTGCGCCTCGTCTTGCGCGCCGGGGGCGGCACGGTCGCGCAAGCCGGGCAGCGCCTCTGGCGCCACGATGCCCTTGGCGGCCGCCCAGCCCAGCGCTTCGCTCGGGGTGCGCAGCGCGGTGTTCGGCAGGTCGGGGTGCGCGAGCGCCTGCGCGTGTTCCGCGTCGGTCAGCAGGCCCAGGGTGTGGAGGTGCGACAGGGCCCGTGGGCCAGCTTCTTCGGAATTCATGGGCCCCAGTGTCCCAGAGGTCTCGCGAAGGGCCGCGCCGCCGGCTCGGCGCTCCCAGCGTGTGCGTTACTTCTCGGTGCGTGTCCAAATTTGGGCATCGACTCGATACACAACGCATCAATTAGTTAACACATATAACAATAAGGAACTATTAAGAACAATTGCTCAGGGAAGAAGGTATGCCATTGGTTTTGGGCGTCATGGGGCTCCCTCAGGTCGAGGTCGAGCTCCTGAGGATCATCGTTCGCCTCAGCTCCAATCTCCGGTCGTTGTGGACGGTCAGCGAGTCGCAGCCCTGCGACCTGTTGCTGGTGGACGGCGATGCGCCCGCCGCCGAGCGGCAGACGCCGGCCGCGCGCTTCGTGGTGCCGATGGTGGCGCGCGGCGAGGCCGTGGCCGCCGCGCCCGCGCGCCGCACGCTGGCACGTCCCATCTATGCGGAAGAGCTGGTCGCGCTGCTCAATCAGGTCGCGCCCAGCGGGGCCTCGGGCGACGCGGCGCGCGCCATGGTGCGCTCGATCCGCGCGCGCGCCTCGCTGATCCGCTGGCCCTCGCAGGTGACCCTGCAGCGCCATCCGATCTACGTGCGGCTGGCGGCGGCTTTGTCCAAGAGCGCGCAATCGGCCGAAAGCCTGAGCGTGCTGGGCCGCATCGACGTGCAGGAGTGCAGCACCTTCCTCGGCCTGCTGGAGGAAGAAGGCGCGCTGACCTGGTCGGAAGAAGCCCGCGCGCCGCGCCCCTCGGGGGCTGGCGCCAGCGGCGAGGCCGCGCAGCACAAGCGGGGCCTGCTCTCGCGCATCCGCCGACGCCTCGGGCTGGCCTGAACGGGCGCCGCATGAGGGACTTCAAGCTCGTCTTCACGGGCCCGATGGGCGTGGGCAAGACCACGGCCATCGCGGCCATCAGCGAGACCGCGCCGATCGCCACCGAGGTCGCCAACGCCGACACCTCGGTCGCCAAGGCCACCACCACGGTGGGGCTCGACTTCGGCCAGGTGACGCTGGACAACGGCGACCGGCTGCGCCTGTACGGCACGCCGGGCCAGAGCCGCTTCGACTTCATGTGGAAGATCCTGGTGCGCGACGCGCTGGGCCTGGCGATCCTGCTGGACAACAGCCGGCCTGACCCGATGGCCGACCTGGCCCAGTACCTGGACGGCTTCGCCGGCGCGCTCGAGCGCATGCCCTGCGCCGTGGGCGTGAGCCGCCTGCCGTCGCACCCCACCCCCACGCTGGACGACTACGCGCAGGCGCTGGCGGCGCGCGGGCTGGTGCTGCCGCTGCTGGCGGTCGACCCGCGCCGCAAGGACGATGTGGTCGCGCTGATCGAGACGCTGCTGATGCAGATCGAAGTGCTCGACGAGGAGGCCGCGCCATGAAGATTCCCCACGCCCTGAAGCTGCGCGCCGCGGTCGAGGCCCGCCGCGTGCTCGACGAGGTCACGGGCGTCGCTTCGGTGGTGATCGCCACGCCCGACGGCTTCGAGATCGCCAGCGTCGCGCGGCGCGACGTCGAGCCCGCGCGCATCGCCGCCATGGCCAGCTCGATCGCCGCGATCGGCGCCGTGGTGTCCCAGGAGGCGCGCCTGGGCCGCTGCACCTGCATCACGGTCGCGACCGACAACGGCTTTGCGCTCGTCAGCCCGGTGCACAGCGGCGAGACCTCGCTGGTGGTGAACGTCATCGCCGACGCCGATGCGGTGCTCGCGCAGGCGATGTACCGCACGGCGGCCTGCGTGCGGGCGCTTGAGGCGCCGCAGCTCTAGGTTCTGGCTACGAATTCACGGGCGGAGACGGATTGGCATGCGACGTCTCCACCCTCTTTTTCATTCGCATGAATTTCACTCACAGGATTTACTGACATGGCCTCGATCCAGACCAGCCTCGACTCCCTCCTGACCGCCGACGGCGCCCTGTGCGCTGCCGTGGTCGATTCCGCCAGCGGCATGATGCTGGGCGCCGCCGGCTCCGGCGTGGACCTCGAAGTGGCCGCCGCCGGCAACACCGAAGTGATGCGTGCCAAGCTCAAGACGATGCGCGCGCTGGGCCTGAGCGACACCATCGAAGACATCCTGATCACGCTGGGCAAGCAGTACCACCTGCTGCGCCCGATGGCGCAGAAGGAAGGCGTGTTCATCTACTTCGTGCTCGACAAGGCGAAGTCGAACCTGGCGCTGGCCCGCCGCAAGCTGCAGGACGTCGAGAAGGACATCACCTTCTAATCAGTCCGCCAAGGCGCATCGCCGTCGGGCCGGCTCCCTCGCGGGAGGCGGCCCTTTTCTTTTTTGGGGCGGCTACTTCGCCAGGTGCCCCAGCGGCAGCGCGCTGTTGGCCTTCACCTCGCCCAGCGAGAAGCTGGTGTGCAGGTCTTTCACGTTCGGCAGGTTCATGAGGTTCTGCCGCGCGAAGGCCGAGAAACCGTTCAGGTCCTGCGCCACCACCTGCAGCTCGAAGGTGCCGGTGCCGCTGATGTAGTGGCAGGCCACCACCTCGGGCATCTTGCGGATCGCGTCTTCCAGTTTGCGCGTGGCCTCGTGGGTGACGCGCTCGGTGTCCACGCGCACGAAGGCGAGCACGCCCAGTCCGATCTTGTGGCGGTCGATCTCGGCGCGGTAGCCCTTGATGAAGCCGGCGTCTTCCAGCGCGCGCACGCGGCGCCAGCAGGGCGCCGCCGACAGGCCCACGCGCTGCGCCAATTCGGCGTTCGTGAGGCGGCCATCGGTCTGCAGTTCTTGCAGGATAGCGAGGTCGAACTTGTCAATGCTTTCCATAGGGGTGGATGTTAAGCAAGATTCTTTCTGAAAGTCGTTTTTCCGAGGCAAAAAACGCAAACACCTGTCGCAGACCCCGGCATACACTTTGCGTCACCATGGGCTTGCGCCCTACCGGGCACAGACCCACACCCCTCAGCCAGGCCCACAAAGCCCTGCCAATACGGAGACAGAGAACATGAACGCCCCGCTGCCCGAGCACATTCGCCGCGCGCTAGAAACCGTCACGCTCGACGACAAATACAGCCTCGACTATGGGCGCGCCTTCATGAGCGGCGTGCAGGCCCTGGTCAAGCTGCCGATGCTGCAGCGCCTGCGCGACAAGCAGGTCGGCAAGAACACCGCCGGCTTCATCAGCGGCTACCGCGGCTCCCCGCTCGGCGGCTACGACCAGGCGCTGTGGAAGGCCAGCAAGTTCCTCAAGGAACAGAACATCGTCTTCCAGCCCGGCGTGAACGAAGAGCTCGCGGCCACGGCGCTGTGGGGCACGCAGCAACTGGGCTTCTCGCCCCAGGGCACCAACAAGTTCGACGGCGTCTTCGGCATCTGGTACGGCAAGGGTCCGGGCGTGGACCGCTGCTCCGACGTCTTCAAGCACGCCAACATGGCCGGCACCACCGCCTGGGGCGGCGTGATCGCGGTGGCCGGCGACGACCACATCTCCAAGAGCAGCACGGCCGCGCACCAGAGCGACCACATCTTCAAGGCCTGCGGCACGCCGGTGTTCTTCCCGGCCAACGTGCAGGAAATCCTCGACCTCGGCATCCACGCCTTCGCGCTGAGCCGCTTCTCGGGCGTGTGGTCGGGCATGAAGACGATCCAGGAGATCGTCGAGTCCAGCGCCACGGCCATGATCGACCCCGAGCGCGTCGACATCGTCATTCCCACCGACTTCGAGATGCCGCCCGGCGGCCTGCACATCCGCTGGCCCGACCATGCGCTGGAGCAGGAAGCCCGGCTCATGCACTACAAGTGGTACGCCGCGCTGGCCTACATCCGCGCCAACCGCCTGAACCACAACGTGATCGAAGGCCCGAACGACCGCTTCGGCATCATGGCCAGCGGCAAGGCCTACAACGACACGCGCCAGGCGCTCATCGACCTGGGCCTGGACGACGCGGCCTGCCGCCAGCTGGGCATCCGCCTGCACAAGGTGGGCGTGGTGTGGCCGCTGGAGGCGCAGCTCACGCGCGAGTTCGCCACCGGCCTGCAGGAAATCCTGGTGGTCGAGGAGAAGCGCCAGGTCATCGAATACCAGCTCAAGGAAGAGCTCTACAACTGGCGCTCCGACGTGCGCCCCAACGTGGTCGGCAAGTTCGACGAAGGCGCCAGCTCCACGGACGACGGCTACTCCGGCGGCGAATGGTCGATGCCCAACCCGACCTCGCACACGCTGCTGCGCGCCAACGCCGACCTGAACCCGGCCCTCATCGCCAAGGCTATCGCCGGGCGCCTGAAGAAGACGGGCTTGCTGGCCGCCGCCGGCGCCGACATGGCCGCGCGCATCGACGCGCAGCTGGCCATCCTGGAGGCCAAGGAGCGCGCGATGGTGGTGCAGCAGGCCTCCACCAGCGTGGCCGACGCCACGCGCCAGCCCTGGTTCTGCTCGGGCTGCCCGCACAACACCAGCACCGTCGTGCCCGAAGGCTCGCGCGCGATGGGCGGCATCGGCTGCCACTTCATGGCGACCTGGATGGACCGCTCCACCATCGGCTTCACGCAGATGGGCGGCGAGGGCGTGCCATGGGTGGGCCAGCAGCCCTTCACGACCGACCAGCACATCTTCGCCAACCTGGGCGACGGCACGTACTTCCACAGCGGCCTGCTCGCCATTCGCCAGAGCATCGCGGCCGGCGTGAACATCACCTACAAGATCCTCTACAACGACGCGGTCGCCATGACCGGCGGCCAGACCGTGGGCGAGCGCCCCGAGGGCCACTCGGTGCTGCAGATTGCAGAGAGCCTGCATGCCGAGGGCACGAAGAAGGTCGTCATCGTCACCGACGAGCCCGAGAAGTACGAGGGCGTGAACATCCCCGGCGACCACGTGCAGGTGAAGCACCGCGACCTGCTCGACGACATCCAGCGCGAGTTCCGCGCCATCGCCGGCACCACGGCCATCATCTACGACCAGACCTGCGCGACCGAGAAGCGCCGCCGCCGCAAGCGCGGCACGGCCGTCGATCCGGCGAAGCGCGTGGTCATCAACGAGCTGGTCTGCGAAGGCTGCGGCGACTGCAGCGTGCAGAGCAACTGCCTCTCGGTGGAGCCGCTGGAGACCGAGTTCGGCCGCAAGCGCACCATCAACCAGAGCAGTTGCAACAAGGACATGAGCTGCCTGAAGGGCTTCTGCCCGAGCTTCGTGACCGTCGAAGGCGGCCAGCTCAAGAAAAAGGGCAAGAACAAGGCGGCCACGCCGGCCGAGTTCGGCCTGCTGGCCGAGCCCGCCATTCCGTCGCTCGCGGGCGGCAAGGTCTGGGGCGTGGTGGTGGCCGGCGTCGGCGGCACGGGCGTGATCACCATCGGCCAGCTGCTGGGCATGGCCGCGCACATCGAGGCCAAGGGCATCGTCACGCAGGACGCGGCGGGCCTGGCGCAAAAGGGCGGCGCCACCTGGAGCCACGTGCTCATCGGCGACACGCAGGACGACATCCGCACCACCCGCGTGGGCACCGCGGCGGCCGACCTGATCCTGGCCTGCGACCCGCTCGTCACGATCAACGCCGAGACCATGGCGCGCATGCGCGAAGGGCGCACGCACGTGGCGCTCAACAGCCACAGCGCGCCCACGGCCGCCTTCGTGCGCAACGCCAACTGGCAGAACCCCGAAGACGCCTGCGCCGCTGAAATTGCGCGCGCCGTGGGCATTGACGGCCTGGGCGCCTTCGACGCCGATGCCGCCGCCACCGCGCTGATGGGCGACACCATCTACGTCAACCCGATGATCCTGGGCTACGCCTGGCAGAAGGGCTGGGTGCCGCTGGCGCACGAGTCGCTGATGCGCGCCATCGAGCTGAACGCCGTGGCCGTCGAGAACAACAAGACCGCCTTCGAGTGGGGCCGCCAGGCCGCCGTGCGCCCGGACGAGCTGCAAAAGCGCGTGCGCCCGGGCCAGGTCATCGAGTTCAAGAAGCGCGAGACGGTCGAGGCCCTCGTCGCTCGTCGCGCCGAGTTCCTGACCAGCTACCAGAACGCCGCCTACGCCGAGGAATACAAGGCCTTCGTCGGCCGTGTGCAGCAGGTCGAGTCGGCCGTCGGCAAGAGCACGGGACTGGCCGAAACGGTGGCGCGCTACCTGTTCAAGCTCATGGCCTACAAGGACGAGTACGAAGTCGCCCGCCTGCACACCGACCGCACCTTCCTGGACCGCGTCGAGGGCATGTTCGAGGGCGACTACAAGCTCAACTACCACCTGGCGCCGCCGCTGCTGGCCAAGAAGAACACCAAGGGCCAGCTGCAGAAGCAGAAGTTTGGCCCCTGGATGCTCACGGGCTTCCGCTTCCTGGCGAAGCTCAAGGGCCTGCGCGGCACGGCGCTCGATGTCTTCGGCCGCACCGAGGAACGCAAGACCGAGCGCGCCCTCATCGGCGAGTACCGCGCCAGCATCGAGGAAGTGCTCAAGGGCCTGCGCGCCGACAACCACGCGCTGGCGCTGGAGATCGCGAGCCTGCCCGAGCAGATCCGCGGCTACGGCCACGTCAAGGAGCGCAACCTCGCGGCGGCCCGCACCCGCTGGACCGAGCTGATGGGCAAGTGGCGCAACCCCCAGGCGCAGCGCGCAGCGGCCTGATCCGACAGGCCCGTTTCCCCTGACAAAGAGCGCCCCTGCGGCGCTCTTTGCTATTTAAACGATAGCTGAAAGCCCTCGGGGGTGCGCCGGATAAGGGCGCGAAACGGCCATCCGCGCCGAATACAATGCCCGACTGCGCGCGGCCTCCCCCGCCGAGCCTCTGACTTGCGGCCCGCATCCCTCGTGGGCGCGGAACCGCGGGCCCGGCCCGCGCATCTGAAGTCTTTTTCTTCTCTCTTCCCTCTGCTGGAGACTCTCTTGTTCATTTCCTCTGCTTTCGCTCAAACCGCGCCCGCAGCCGCCGGTGGTGGCGACATGTTGTCTTCGCTGGGCAGCATGCTGCCGCTGGTGCTGATGTTCGTGGTGCTGTATTTCGTCATGATCCGCCCGCAAATGAAGCGCCAGAAAGAGGCCCGCGCCATGATCGAAGCCCTGGCCAAGGGTGACGAAGTCGCCACGGCAGGCGGCGTGCTCGGCAAGATCACCTCGCTGAACGACCAGTACCTCGGCCTGGAAATCGCCAACGGCGTCGAGATCAAGATCCAGCGCAGCGCGGTGGTCCAGGTGCTGCCCAAGGGCGCCGTCAAGCAATAAAAGCGTGAGCTGAACCTTGCGCTTCAGGGCGCAGGGCCCCAAGTCACGCCGTGTTCCATTTCTGAAACGCTTGTGAAAAGCGCCTTCTCATGAACCGTTACCCGGTCTGGAAGTACACGATCATCGTGATCGTGCTGCTCGTGGGGCTCATCTACGCCCTGCCCAATTTCTTCGGCGAGGCACCCGCGGTGCAGGTGTCCGCGGCCAAGACGACCGTCAAGGTCGATGCCGCCACCCAGACCCGGGTCGAGGAGGCGCTGAAGGCGGCCGGCCTGACGCCCGACCTGGTGACGCTGGACGCCGGCTCGCTGCGCGCCCGCTTCACCACCACCGACGACCAGCTCAAGGCGCGCGACGTCGTGCAGCGCGCCCTGGTGCCCGACGCCAGCGACCCGCCCTACACGGTGGCGCTGAACCTGCTGTCGCGTTCGCCCAAGTGGCTCACGTCGCTGCATGCGTTCCCGATGTACCTGGGCCTGGACCTGCGCGGCGGCGTCGACTTCCTGCTGCAGGTCGACATGAAGGGCGCCATCGACAAGAAGGCCGAATCGTTCGCGAGCGACCTGCGCACCACCTTCCGCGACAAGAGCATCCGCGGCACCCAGGTCAGCCGCAACGGCCAGACCGTCGAGGTGACCTTCCGCGACGCGGCCTCGCTGGAGACCGCCAAGCGCCTGATCGTGGACCAGTTCCCCGACCTCAGCACCACCGACACGCAAGACGGCACCAACTGGCGCCTGACTGCCACCATCAAGCCCGAGGCGGCCCGCCGCCTGCAGGACGCCGCGCTCAAGCAGAACATCACGACCCTGCACAACCGGATCAACGAACTCGGCGTGGCCGAGCCGGTGATCCAGCAGCAGGGCCTGGACCGCATCGTCGTGCAGCTGCCCGGCGTGCAGGACACGGCCAAGGCCAAGGAAATCCTGGGCCGCACCGCCACGCTCGAAATGCGCATGGTCGACGAAAGCGCCGAAGGCCGCGCGGCCGAGCTGAGCGGCGCGCCCGTGCCCTTCGGCTCCGAGAAATTCCTCGACCGCGGTGGCCGCCCGGTGATCGTGAAGAAGCAGGTGCTCGTCACCGGCGAGAACCTCACCGACGCCCAGCCCGGCTTCGACCAGCAGAGCAACCAGCCCAAGGTCGACCTGACCATGGACGCCAAGGGCGGTCGCATCATGCGCGACGTCAGCCGCGAGAACTACAAGAAGCGCATGGCCATGCTGATCTTCGAGAAGGGCAAGGGCGAAGTGCTCACGGCCCCGTCGATCAACGGCGAACTGGGCAACCGCTTCCAGGTCTCGGGCTCGATGACGGTGGCCGAGGCCAGCGACCTGGCCCTGCTGCTGCGCGCCGGCTCGCTGGCCGCGCCCATGGAGATCATCCAGGAGCGCACGATCGGCCCGACGCTCGGCGCCGACAACATCGAAAAAGGCTTCAAGAGCGTGATGTACGGCTTCCTGGCCATCATGGTCTTCATGTGTGCCTACTACGCGCTGTTCGGCCTGTTCTCGTCGATCGCGCTGGCCGTGAACCTGATGCTGCTGGTCGCCATCCTGTCGATGCTGCAGGCCACGCTCACGCTGCCCGGCATCGCGGCCATGGCGCTGGCCATCGGCGTGGCCATCGACTCCAACGTGCTGATCAACGAGCGCGTGCGCGAAGAGTTGCGCAACGGCGCCTCGCCGCAGGCCGCCATCCACGCAGGCTACGACCGCGCCTGGGGCACGATTCTCGACTCCAACGTGACCACGCTGATCGCGGGCATTGCGCTCTTGGCCTTCGGCTCGGGCCCGGTGCGCGGCTTCGCGGTGGTGCACTGCATCGGCATCGTCACCTCGATGTTCTCCGCCGTGTTCTTCTCGCGCGGCCTCGTGAACTTCTGGTACGGCCAGAAGAAGAAGCTCAAGTCTGTGTCGATCGGCACCGTCTGGCGGCCCAAGACCGACGGCACGGCCGTGGTCGACACCAAGTAACGGCCGAGGACCATCGCCATGGAATTCTTCCGCATCCACAAGACCATCCCGTTCATGCGCCATGCCCTGGTGCTGAACATCATTTCCTTCGCAACCTTTGCGCTGGCGCTGTTCTTCCTGTTCCACCGCGGGCTGCACCTGTCGGTGGAGTTCACCGGCGGCACGGTGATGGAAGTGGCCTACGAGCAATCGGCCGACATCGGCAAGGTGCGCGAGGCCGTCACCAAGCTCGGCTATCCCGAAGTGCAGGTGCAGAACTACGGCACCTCGCGCGACGTGCAGATCCGCCTGCCCACCCAGAAGGGCATGAGCTCCGACCAGCAGAGCGCGCAGGTCATGCAGGCGCTGAAGTCGGTCGACCCGTCGGCCACGCAGCGCGGCATCGAGGTCGTCGGGCCGCAGGTCGGCGACGAGCTGACCTCCAACGGCATCAAGGCGCTGGCCATGGTGGTGATCGGCATCATGATCTACCTGGCGTTCCGCTTCGAATGGAAGTTCGCGCTGTCCACCGTGCTGGCCAACCTGCACGACGTGGTGATCATCCTGGGCTTCTTCGCCTTCTTCCAGTGGGAGTTCTCGCTGGCGGTGCTGGCGGCGGTGCTGGCGGTGCTGGGCTACTCGGTGAACGAGTCGGTCGTGATCTTCGACCGCGTGCGCGAGAACTTCCGTCGTTACCGCAAGATGACGACCACCGAAGTCATCGACAACGCGATCACCTCGACCATCAGCCGCACGATCATCACCCACGGCTCCACGCAGCTCGTGGTGCTGTCGATGTTCTTCTTCGGCGGCCCCACGCTGCACTACTTTGCGCTGGCGCTGACCATCGGCATCTGCTTCGGCATCTACTCGTCGTGCTTCGTGGCGGCCGCGATCGCGATGTGGCTGGGCGTGAAGCGTGAAGACCTGATCAAGGGCCCGCCGGTCAAGCGCGACGGCGACTCCGGCGGCGACGACCCGAACGCCGGCGCCGTCGTCTGAGGGATACTTCGGCGCCAGCTTCGCGTCACCCGCACTTGTGCGGTGGCGCATCCCGATGCAAGCTCGGGGCTGTCGCCGATGAACCGTTCTCTCCGGCCTTTCCGATCCATCAATGAGCACTGCGCGGTCCGCTTCTTCCCTGCAGCTCGCACGCGAGGCGCGTGAGCGTTTCGTGGCGGCCACGGAAGGCGCGATCGCTCCGCTGGCCCAGGCCATCCGCGACCGGCTGACCGCGGTGGCCTCCGATGTCGGCAGCGCGCGCACCATGCAGGAAAGCCGCGACGACCTCGTGGCGTTCCAGGGCCATGCCTCGCAGTGGGTGTCGCTGGCGCAGACCGGCTGGCGCAAGGCACTGGGCACGGGCCCGGCGGGCGGCACCTCGTCGGCCCCCGCGGCGCTGCGGCTGGAGCTCATCGGCGACGAGGTGGTCGAGAGCAACATCCTCGCCTCGCGCCTGGCACAGACGATTCACGACAAAGCCAGCTTCGAACTCAGCGACCTGCGCCTGCGCATCCAGCACCTCGAAGGCACGCACGAGCTCGACGCCCGGGACGTGCTGAAACCCGAGACCCTGGCCAAGCTGCTGGTGGAACAGTGGCTGGCCGCCGGCCTGAGCCGCGAGGCCTGGGGCCGTGTGCAGGGCACGGCGCAGCAGGCCCTGGCGGACGTGGTCGTGAAGGCCTACGAAAACGCCAACGCCTTCCTGATCGCGCAGGGCGTGATGCCCGAAATCGACCTCAAGAGCTTCGTGCGCCGCACGGGCGATTCGGGCGGCGGCCCGTCGTCCATGGGCATGCCGGTGTCGTCGAGCATGCCGATGGGGCAGGGCGCGCCGGCAGGTGCGGCCGTGCCGCACGGCCAGCAGCAGCCATCGCAGCCGCAGCGTCCGGGCTTCGCTTTCCAGGCCTCGCATGCGGCGTCCGTGCCGTCGTCGGGGCCGGCCTCCAGCTCGATGATGGGCAGCTCGCCGCTCGCCTTCGCGCGGCAGCGCGCGCAGACCGCGCTGCTGAGCCTCAAGCGCTTTGTCGCCGCGCGCATCGGCGGCGAGGCCGGCGCCTCGCAACCGGGCGGAGGCACGACCGGCACCGGCGGCGGCGTGGCCGCGCCCCGCGTGTTTTCACGCACCTTCGCCGGCGCCATCGCCGATGCCGAGGTCGCCTACCGCATGGCGGCCACGCAGTACATCGACGGCGGCGGCGAGCAGGCCACGCTGATCCAGCAGACCGCCGTCGACCTGCGCCGGCGCACCGCCGAGCTCAAGAAACGCGCGCCCACCACTGCCGACAAGGCCACGGTCGAGATCGTGGCGCTGATGTTCCAGGCCATCCTCGCGGAAGAGCGCATTCCGTTCTCCGCCCGCGTGTGGTTCGCGCGGCTGCAGATGCCCGTGCTGCGCGTGGCCATCGCCGAGCCCGAATTCTTCGGCACCCTGCAGCACCCCGCGCGCATGCTGATCGACCGCATGGGTTCCTGCGTGATGGGCTTCGACGCCGCCGCCATCACCGGCAGCGCGCTCGAAAACGAGATCAAGCGCGTGGTGCAGGTGATCGAGCAGTACCCCGAAACCGGCCAGCGCGTGTTCAAGCTCGTGTTCGACGAGTTCGTCGCTTTTCTCAGCCGCTACCTCACGCAGAGCGACGCCACGCAGCGCGTCATGAGCGTGGCGCAGCAGGTCGAGCAGAAGGAGACGATGGCGATCCAGTACACCATCGAGTTGCGCAAGATGCTCAACGACATGCCGGTGCGCGACGAGATCCGCGAGTTCCTGTTCAAGGTCTGGGCCGAGGTGCTGGCCATTGCCGCGCTGCGCTACGGCGCGCAGGGCGAGCACACCGTGATGCTCAAGCGTGTGGCCTCCGAGCTGGTCTGGGCCGCGAGTGCCAAGCCCAACCGCGCCGACCGCGCCCGCGTGATCCAGGACCTGCCGCAGCTGCTGCAGCGCCTGCGCCAGGGCATGGACCTGCTGGGCATCGTCGGCGAGCCGCAGGAAGGCCACATCAAGACCATCGGCGCCACGCTCACCGACGCCTTCATGTCGAAGACCGAAGCCATTCCGCAGGCCAAGATCGAGGCCATGGCCGAGCGGCTGGCGCACCTGGAAGACTTCGTGACCGACGACGGCAGCGCCTCCAGCCTGCCGCTGGACGCGCAGAGCATCGAGTTGCTGCTCGGCGTGGATGCGACCGCGATCGAGGTCATTTCCGACACCGCCGGCGTCAAGGTGGCCGAGGACATGCTCGCGTGGACCCACGAACTGCAGGTCGGCAACTGGTTCATGCTGGACCACAACGACCGCGTGACGCAGGTCCAGTTCGTCTGGCGCAGCGACCGCAAGCAGCTGCACCTGTTCGCCTCGGCCGACGGCCGCAGCTTCCTCATCCAGGCCGGACGGCTGGCGATGTACCTGCAGGCCGGCCTGCTGGTGCCGGCCGAGGAAGAAACGCTCACCGCACGCGCCACGCGCGAGGCGCTGGCGAAGCTCGATGCGAATCCCGAGCGGCTTCTGAACTAGTCAGCCGCGCGGCTGTTCTCGTCTGTGGGGAAGTGCGCGCAGCTCGGAGGCGAGCTCAGTGTGCCGTACGGCCTTCGCGGCTCTCGCAAAGCTCGTCGAGCACCAGCGCATCGGGTTCGATGCCGGTGCTCCAGTGCACCATCAGCACGATGATCTTGAGTTCGTCCAATGCCACCGGGTCACCCGGTGCGGCCATCGCGCGCTCGACGACGATCTCGCGCAGGCCGCAGGGCAGCACGTTCGACAGTTCGAGAAAACGGATGAAGCCGAGGCACTCGGCGCCGAGGTGTTCCTGCTCCGACGGCGAGTACACGCGCATCGACTGGCTCGACTGGGGCAGCGCCGCATCGGGCGCGCCGCCCAGCGTGACGCGGGCAGTGGTGATGGCGTTGTCGGCATCGCCTTCACTGGCCTGGTGTTCGAACTGCAGGCCTTGCGTGGCAAGGCTCAGGCCGTCGAGCCACTGCAGGGCGTCGCGTATTTCGTCCGCCTCGAAGCCGTGCGCACTGAGCTTGCGGCCCAGCTGTTCGGGTTCGGGGCAGGCATCGCCGCGCCAGTAGTTTTCATACACAAACACGAGCACTTCGAACATGGGCCCAATATAGCCGAGGAATCTGTCGTGTGTCCCCAGGCTTTCGTGCACTTCGAGCGTCAGCCGACGGCTGCTCTTTGAAATAGGCCGCCGGGCAAACGCGAGACATGCCCGTCGAGCTCAAGCTCGAGCATCTTCGCCTGCAGCTGGGCCGCGCTCCAGCCGGTGCGCGCGCTCAGCGCATCGAGGCTCACCGGGTCGAAGCCGAGGGCATCGAGCAGCGGATGCTCCGGGGCCGGCGAAGACGTGTCGGTGGAAGGCGTGCGAGCGGCCGGCGCGAGCGGCGGCAGTTCTTCGAGGATGTCGTTCACCGACTCGACCAGCTTCGCGCCCTGGCGGATCAGCGCATGGCAGCCGCGCGATTGCGGCGAGTGGATCGAGCCCGGGATCGCGAACACTTCCTTGCCCTGCTCCGAGGTGAGCCGTGCGGTGATGAGCGAGCCCGACGCCAGTGCGGCCTCGACCACCAGTGTGCCGCGCGCCAGGCCCGCGATGAGGCGGTTGCGCTTGGGAAAGTTCTGCGTGAGCGGCGGCGTGCCCAGCGGCAGCTCGCTCACGATCAGCCCCTGCAGCGTGATGCGGTGCGCGAGGTCGCGGTGCCGCGCGGGGTACACGCGGTCCAGGCCGGTGCCGACCACGGCCACCGTGGCGAGCACCGGGGCGTCGCCGGCCGCGTCGAGCGCGCCGAGGTGCGCCGCACCGTCGATACCGAGCGCCAGTCCCGAGACCACGGGCAGGCCCGCTTCGCCCAGCGCCCGCGCAAAGGCGCGCGCATGGCTGGCGCCCTGTGGTGTCGGGTTGCGGCTGCCGACCACGGCAAGGCTGCGGCCGAGTTGCGTGAGGTCGAAGGCGGCGGCGCCGAGCACGTAGAGCATCAGCGGCGGGTCGACCATCTCGAGCAGCGAGCCCGGGTAGCCGGCGTCGCCGAGCGTCACGACGCGGCGCGTGATGGCGCCGCCGGTGGGGTCGTCCGCGGGGTGCAGCCATTGCCAGGTCTGGTCGACCTGCGCCTGCAGGCCGGAGGGCGGCTGCTTGAGCGCGGCGGCCTGGGCGGTGCTGACGACTTCGCCCAGCGTTGCCTCGGGCTGCGCGAAGATCGCGTCAGGCAGCCCGAAGGCCGCGAGCAGGCGGCGTGCGGCGCCGTCGCCGACGCCTGGTGTCAGTGAAAGTCGCAGCCAGCCTGCGAGTTCTGCGCGTTCCAAACGAGTGTGCGAGAAAGAAGCCTCAGGCGCGTGTCAGGGATTGACGAGGAAGTCGCCGGCGCGGGGAGTGTCGTTGATTTCGAGCACCAGTGCGTACGAGACTTTCTCGAAGGTGCGGAACACCATCAGCAGGCCGATGCGTTCGTTCGGCAGCTTGATGGTTTCCTTGCGTGCGCCGGTGCGGTCGAGGATGGTCTCGCCGTTCTTCAAAATGGCCAGCACATGGCCGTTGTCGACGCCGTCGCGCGTGCCCTTGTTGATGGCCACGACCTGGTTCTGCGCCGCGTACTGCACGGCATTGCCGTAGACCGACACGATGCGGCCGTCCACCTGGGTGGAGGGCGCGCGCGGCGCGTAGCTCAGCAGCTGGCGCGGCGGCTCGGGCAGCAGGCGGTCGCCGGCGCGCATTTCCTCGCGCGACGCAATGATGTCGATGCTGGCCGGCACGACGGTGATGACGTCCTTGTCGCCGGTCGTCTCGATGGTGGTCGATTCGCCGCGCTGCAACTGCGCCTTGCCCAGGTACTGCGCCTCGTAGCCGAGGATTTCGCCGGTGCCGGGGTCTTTCAGCGGCGTGGCGCTGCGGAAGATGCGGTAGTGCTGCACCGGGCCCGGCTTTTCGACCAGCGGCGACTCGGCATTGCCGCGCGCATAGGCGCGGTCGCCGCGCGACAGCAGCACGCGGCTGTCGTTGCCAGCCACGATGCGCGGTGCGGCGTCGAGCGTGTTGGCGTCGACCACGATGGGTTCGCTGAGGAAGGGCTCGATCAGGCTCGGGTTGAGCGTGGGCAGGGCCATGCCGGCGAGCGAGTCGAAGCGCGTGCGCGGCGACAGCTTGATGGTGCCGCCGTCGACGCCGCCCACGCTGCGGCGGGTGGTCAGGCGCGCGCGGCCGCCGCTCTTGTCCAGGTACAGCACCTGCCCCGGGTAGATGCGGTGCGGGTCCTGGATCTCGTTGATGTTCATGCCCCACAGCTCCGGCCAGCGCCAGGGGCGCAGCAGGTACAGGCGCGAGATGGCCCAGAGCGTGTCACCGGGCTTGACGGTGTACTCGTCGGGCGCCTTCGGCGACAGCTCGCTCAGCGGCACGCCGGCCTGGGCGGTCTGCTGGGCGGTGGCGCGCTGCTGGGGCGTGACGGGGTAGGTCGTCTGCGCCCAGGCCGCCGTGGCGCCGCAACTGCCGGCCACCGCCAGGGCGGCCGTCCAGAAGGCAAAGAAGGTCGGGCGCTGGTGTTCGGTGGAGCTGGGCTGTGTCATGTCTGGATGGGTGAGCGCACGAAGTATCGTGGCGCATACGAATCTCACAATTTGCTACGAATTCTGCGCCCGAAGCCCTTGCAAGGGCAACGTTTTCGCGTCAATGCGCCGCGACGCGTCGCGGAATTGGCGAAAATAGCCACAACTTCCCCCCGATTTCATGGCCAAACGAATCATTCTGAGTTACCCCGACAAGCGCCTGCACACGGTGGCCAAGCCGGTGCAGGGCGTGGACGCGCGCATCAAGACGCTGGTCGCCGACATGCTGGAAACCATGTACGACGCGAGCGGCATCGGCCTGGCCGCGACCCAGATCGACGTGCACGAGCGCGTGGTCGTGATCGACGTCTCCGAAGAACGCAACGAGCCGATCGTGCTCATCAACCCGGAAATCACCTGGGCCAGCGACGAAAAGGTGCTGAATGAAGAGGGCTGCCTCTCGGTGCCCGGCATCTACGACGGCGTGATGCGTTCCACCTCGGTGAAGGTCCAGGCGCTCGACGCCGACGGCAACACCCACACCATCGAGGCCGACGGCCTGCTGGCCGTGTGCATCCAGCACGAGCTCGACCATCTCATGGGCAAGGTGTTCGTCGAATACCTGTCGCCGCTCAAGCGCAACCGCATCAAGAGCAAGCTCCTCAAGCAGCAGCGCGAGGACATGAAAGAAGCACGGGCATGAGCCACCGGGCTGCGTGGTCCTCGCTGGCCGCCGCCGGACTGCTGTTCCTGGCGGGTTGCGTCAGCGAACCCACGCGCATCCAGCCCGGCACCTCCGCCGCCGAGACTCTGCAGCGCCTGGGCGCGCCCACCGGCCGCTACCCGCTCAACGGCGGCGGCGAGCGCCTGCAGTATTCGCGCATGCCGGCCGGCTTCGAGGTGGTCGACATCGACCTCGACGCATCCGGCAAGGTCGTCTCGGTGACCCAGGTGCTCACCGAGGCGCGCTTCGGCCACGACATCCAGGTCGACCGCTGGCGCCAGAACGAGGTGCTGGCCTTCTACGGCAAGCCCTACGAAATCAGCCGCGTCAGTTCCTTCGACGGCACCGTCTGGACCTGGCGCTACAAGGCCATCAACGAGCGCCGCATGCTCTATATCTACATCGACCCCACCGGCGTGGTGCGCCGGTATCACACGGGGGATGACCTCGAATTCGAACGGATCCGGGATTGAGCGCGTTGAAAGTCGTTTTTGCGGGCACGCCCGAGTTCGCGCGCGTCGCCCTGGAGGCCATCGCCGCCGCCGGCCATGACATCGTCGGCGTGATGAGCCAGCCCGACCGGCCCGCTGGCCGCGGCATGAAGCTGCAGGCCTCGCCCGTCAAGCAGTGCGCCGTTGCCAACAGCTGGCCCGTGGCGCAGCCGCGCAGCCTGCGGCTCGACGGCAAGTACCCCGACGAGGCCACCGCCGCGCGCGACACGTTGCTCGCATGGCAGCCCGATGTGATGGTGGTCGCCGCCTACGGGCTGATCCTGCCGCAGTGGGTGCTCGACCTGCCGGTGCACGGCTGCCTCAACATCCACGCCAGCCTGCTGCCGCGCTGGCGCGGCGCGGCGCCGATCCACCGCGCCATCGAGGCCGGCGACGCACAGACCGGCATCACCATCATGCAGATGGACGCGGGCCTGGACACCGGCGACATGCTGCTGCGCGAGGCGCTCGACATCGCCCCCGACGAGAACACCGCCCGCCTGCACGACCGGCTGGCCGCGCTCGGCGGCCGCATGGTGGTCGAGGCGCTGGCGCAGATCGGGCAACTCGTCCGCACGCCGCAGCCCACCGAAGGCATCACCTACGCCCACAAGGTCGAGAAGCACGAAGCGCTGATCGACTGGACGCAGCCGGCCGCCGCCATCGTGCGCCGCGTGCTGGCCTTCGATCCGTTCCCCGGTGCCAACAGCCCGCTCGGTGGCGAGACCGTCAAGCTCTGGGCCGCGCACGTGGCGCCCGGCCTTGCAGGCGCCACGCCCGGCACCGTCGTCTCGGCCGACGCCACCGGCGTCGCCGTGGCGGCCGCCGATGCCACCGTGGTGCTCACCGAACTGCAACGCCCCGGCGGCAAGCGCCTGCCCGCGGCCGACTTCCTGCGCGGCTTCGACCTGAAGCCCGGCCAGGTCTTCGGCTGATGTTCCTCTCGCCCACGCTGCGCCGCCAGCCCGAGTTCCGCGCCGGCATGCGCGACATGGCCTCGGCCGCGCTCGGCATCGGCGCCTGGGGCCTGATGACCGGCGTGGCCATGGTCAAGTCGGACATGAGCGTGCTCGAGGCCGTGGCGATGACCCTGTTCGTCTACGCCGGCAGCTCGCAGCTGGCTGCCATCCCTCTGCTGGCCGCGGGCGCGCCGGCCTGGGTGATCCTGGCGACGGGCTTCTGCGTCAACCTGCGCTTCGTCGTGTTCAGCCTGCACCTGCGGCCCTACCTCATGCACATGCCGCGCTGGCGCCGCCTGCTGCACGGCTACCTGACGGCCGACCTGAGCTACGCGCTCTTCACGAAGCAGTACACGGCGCCGCCGACCACGCCCGCCGAGCGGCTGGCGCAAGAGGCCTACCTCACCGGCAACTACTTCGTGACCTGGTGCGCGTGGATGGGCATGAGCCTGCTGGGCATCGCGCTGGCCAACCTCATTCCGCAGACCTGGGGCCTGGGCTTTGCCGGCGTGCTGAGCCTGGTGGCCATCGTCTGCTCGATGGCGACGACGCGGCTGCGCGTGCTGGCCGCGCTCATCGCGGGCGCCACGGCGGTCGGGGCCTACGCGCTGCCGCTCAAGCTCAACATCGTGGTCGCCATCGGCGTGGCGGTGCTGCTGTGCTTCTGGCTCGAAAAGCAGTTCGGGCTCGACCCCGACGCGGAGGACGACAAGTGAACAGCGGCGGCACCGACTGGTGGTCCCTGGCCGTGATCGCCGGCCTCGCCGGCGTCACCGTGCTCACGCGCTGCTTCTTCTTCATCCTGGACCGGCCCTGGGGCTTGCCCGAGTGGGCGCACCGCGCGCTGCACTACGCGCCTGCCGCCGCGCTGGCCGGCGTGATCGCACCCGAGATCGTGATGACGCAGGGCCACCTGATCACCACCTTGCACGACGCCCGCCTCTACGCGGCGGTCGTCGGCGGCGCCTACTACTTCTGGCGGCGCGGCGTGCTGGGCACGATGCTGGCCGGCATGGCGGTCTACCTGCCCCTGCACCTCGGCCTGGGCTGGTGATCGACTTGGACTAGTCGAGCTTCACGCCGGCTGCCTGGATGATCTTGCCCCAGCGCTCGCTCTCCGCGCGCGAGAGCTTGTAGAAGTCCTGCGGCGTGCCGGGCAGCGCCTCGAAGCCGAACTCCGCAAACAGCTTCACCACCTTCGGTGCCTTCATCGCCTTGTGCAGTTCGGTGTTGATGCGCGCCACGGCCTCGGGCGGCATGCCGGCCGGGCCGATCAGGCCGTGGAAGGCATAGGCGTTGACGTCGCTGAAGCCGGCCTCGACGAAGGTCGGCACCTCGGGCAACGCACTGGCGCGCTGCGGCAGCGCGATGGCCAGCACGCGCACCTTGCCCGACTTGATGATCGGCAGGCCCGAGGCCAGGTCGAGCATCATCGTCGGCACCTGGCCGCCCATCACGTCGGTCATGGCGGGCGCGGCGCCCTTGTACGGCACGTGCGTGATCGTGAGGCCCGCCTTCTGCTTGAACAGCTCCATCGCCATGTGGTGCGGCGAGCCGTTGCCGGGCGAGGCGTAGCTCACCTTGTCGGGGTTGGCCTTCACGTAGCGCACGAACTCGGCCACGTTCTTCGCGGGAAAGTCGGGGTGCACCACCAGCGCCACCGGGAAGCGCCCGATGGTGCCGATGTAGGTGAAGTCGGTCGCCGGCTTGTAGGGCAGCTTGGCGAACATGTGCTCGTTGAACAGCAGCGCCGCGTTCTCGGCCTGCATGATCGTGTAGCCGTCGGGCTTGGCCTGCATCATCACCGACACGCCGATGTTGGTCGACGCGCCGGGGCGGTTGTCGATGATCAGCGGCTGGCCAAGCGACGGCTGCATGGCCTCGGCCAGCGAGCGCGCGAGGTTGTCGGTGCCGCCGCCGGCCACGTAGGGCACGATCCATTTCACGGGCTGGCTGGGGTAGGCCGCCGGTTGCGCCGACGCGAAGGATGCGGCGGCGAGCGCGAGGGTCGCGGCCAGCAGGGGAAGGAAGCGTTTCATCGTTTGTTGTCTCCGTTGCTTTGTTGAAAAAGGGGGCGGCTCAGGTGCCGCGCAGGACCTGCCAGAGCTCGCGGTCGCGCTCGGCGGTCCACACGACGGGGTGCTCGATGCCGCGCAGCTCGTCGTAGGCGCGCGAGACGTCGAAGGGCAGCACGTGCTGGAACACCGGCCAGCCGCCGAAGCGCGGCGTCATCGCCGCCTCGGCGCGCGCGAAGCAGTCCTTGAGCGTCTCGCCCGCGGCGATGCCCGCGCGCACGCTGTCGAGCAGCGTCGAGAGAAAGTCCTTCGTGAGCCCGATCGCCTCGGCGCAGGCGGTTTCGCCCTGCAGCACCGCGCCACGCCCGGGCACCAGCACGCGCGGCTGCAGCGCGCGCACCGCGTCGAGCGTGCCGGCCCAGTCGCCGATGTAGGCGTCGCCCGCGTACACGCCGCAGTGGTTCTCGACCACGTCGCCCGCAAACAGCACGCCGCTGTCGGGCAGCCAGGCCACGGTGTCGCCGCTCGAATGGCCGCGGCCCAGCGCCATGAGCCGCAGTTCACGGCCACCGCCCAGCTGCAGCGCCATCTCGCGCTCGAAGACCGTGGTCGGGAAGGTCAGGCCCGGAATCTCTTCCACGCCCGCGAACAGGCGCGGGAAGCGGCCCACCTCCGATTCGAAGTCGGCCTGGCCGCGCGTGCGGATCCAGTCGAGCGTGCCGTTGCTGGCGACGATCTCCTGCACTTCGTCGAAGGCGCTCGCGCCCATCACGCGCACCGCGTGGTAGTGCGTGAGCACGATGGTGCGGATCGGCTTGTCGGTCACGCTGCGGATCGCCGCCAGGAAGTCGCGCGCCATGCGCGGGGTGGGGCGGGTGTCGATCAGCACCACCTGCTCCTCGCCGACGACGAAGCCGCAGTTGGGATCGAAGTCGCTGATGTAGCCGTAGGCGCCTGGTGCGAGTTCCTGCAGCCGGGGCTTCTGCTCGCGGGTATCGGAGGCGGAAGCGAAAGAGACGGTGGCGGTCATGGGGTGGGTGTCGTGGTCGGGGGGGTGTCTTCTTCGGCCTCGGCTGCTGCGCGGATGCACGCGAGCAGCACGGCCTGGTCGGCGCACTGGTTGGCCAGCAGCAGCACGAGGCGCGCGTTGAGGTCGGCGCTCTGCGCCTCGGTGCGGCCTTCGTGCGCGGCCAGCAGGGCGGCGTAGAAGCCGTCGGGGTCGGGGATGCGGGGCTCGGTGATCATGAGGACGAAGCGGTGAGTGCGAGCGCCGTGCGGACGGCGGCGGCGATCGTGTCGGGGGTGGCTTGCGCAAGGAGCGCAGCGCGGTAGGCATCGGGGCGCACGAGCACGAAGCCGCCCACGCTGGGGTCGATGCCGAGGTGGCTCGCCAGCGTCTCGTCGGCCTGCAAGGTCGGCAGGCCGCTGTCGCCGCCCACGGCCAGCAGGCGCAGCGGCAGTGCGGCCGTGGCATCGCACGCGGCCTGCGCCTGCGCGCGCGTCGGCGCGAACCACAGACCCAGGCACTGCGTGCCCTCGGCCAGCAGTTGCATCAGCGTGGTCTCGCGCCCATCGGCCCAGCACAGCGGCAGGTTCTGCACCGTGCGCGCGCCTTCGGGCAGCAGCGGCGCGGCGGGGTAGTCGTTGGCGACCGACATGCGGCCCGTGTTGACCAGCGCCCGCGCGAAGGTGTGGCGCTTGGCCAGTGCCACCACGGCGCGGCGCAGCGTGTGCTCGGCCGGCGAGCGCGGCGCGAGGAAGCGCGCGGAACGGCTCGTGACCGTCAGGTTCTCCTGCGCGGCCGGGCGGCGCTCGGCGTCGTAGCTGTCGAGCAGCGCGTCGCCGGCCTGCCCCTGCGCGACCAACGCGAGCTTCCAGCCGAGGTTGGCCGCATCCTGGATGCCGGTGTTGCCGCCGCGCGCGCCGAAGGGGCTCACCACGTGCGCGGCGTCGCCGATGAAGCACACGCGGCCGTGGCGAAAGCGCTCGAGCAGGTGGTCGCGGTAGCCATACGGTCCGATCCACACGAACTCGAAGGCCACGTCGGGCCCGAGCTGTTCGCGCAGCCGCGCGCCGGCCACTTCGGGGCGGCTGATCTCGGCCGGGTCGCAGTCTTCGGGCATCTGGTAGTCGATGCGCCACACGCCGTCGGCCATCAGGTGCTGCCACACGCCGCGGCCTTCGTTGAAGGGCGCGTCGACCCAGGTCCAGCGTTCGGTGGGCAGCGGTTTTTCGAAGCGCACGTCGCTGATGCACCAGCGGTCGGTGCTGCGCGAGACATGCGATGCCACGCCGAGCTGCGTGCGGATCGGGCTGTTCGCGCCCGTGGCGTCGATCAGGTGATCGGCCTCGATCGTGTAGCTGCCGGCGGGCGTCTCGATGTCGATGCGCACGCCGTCGGCCAGCGGCTCGACGCGCGTCACGCGGCTCTTCCAGCGCAGGTCGGTCACGCCGAGTTCGAGAATGCGATCGACCAGGAACCACTCGATGTAGAACTGCTGCAGGTTGATGAAGGGCGGCTGCGTCGAGACGCTGTTGGCCTGCAGGTTGAAGTTGTAGACCTCCTCGTTGCCCGAGAAGGTGCGCCCGAACGACCAGGTGACGCCCTTGGCCGCGATGCGTTCGTAGATGCCCAGGCGCTCGAAGATCTCCAGGCTCTTCTGCGCGTAGCAGATGCCGCGCGACGAGGCGCCGCGCACGCCCACGGTGTCGTCCTCGTCGAGCAGCACGGCGCGCACGCCGCGTTGCGCGAGGTCGCAGGCCAGCGTGAGGCCCGAGGGGCCGGCGCCGACGATCACGATCGGATGGCGCGCGACGGTCGTGCCGTTCAGCTCGGGCGGTGGCGTGAAGGGCCAGACCGGCAACTCGTAGGCCGGTGCGAATGCAAAGTTTTCCATGGCTCTTCTACAGCGCGTGCGCGAACTCGGCGATGGCATCGGCCGCCTGCGGGATCAGCTCGGGCTGGCCCGCCAGGTAGTGGTTGCCGCCGACGATGTCGACGTTGCGGATGCGCGCGCCGCCCGCGGCCATCCACGCGTCGCGCGTGCTCGGGAAGGTCGACTGGTCGCCGGTGTAGGTCAGCAGCAGTTTCGGCACCGTGGTGCGCGCGAGGTTGGTGGGCCCGTCGGCCTGCGAGCGCGACGACCACTGCGAGAGGAACGCGGTGAGCGAGGTGGTGCGGCCCATCGCGTTGGCCGAATAGTTCACCTGCCGCGCATCGCCCCAGACGCTGCCGGGCAGGCGTGCGTTGGCATCGAGCGACAGGTCGACGCAGCGCGGATCGGCGTGCGTGCGGTAGACGACGAAGGTCTGGTCGCGCGGCGCGCCGGGTGTGCCGCGCAGCAGCGCGAGGCGATCGAGGCACCACTGCTCGATGCGGTCCATCCGCGCCTTCTGCGCCGCGCTGAAGCGCGCGAGAAACTCGGCCTCGTAGGGCACGCGGTGGCGCGGGTCGTACATGTCGAGCTCGGGGTCGACCGAGAGCGGGTCGTGCTCGTCGGTGACCGACGGGTCGATCCAGTCGCGCATCAGCCGCGTGCGGCCCAGGTGCGCGGCGCACAGCGCGAGGCCGTCCACTGGGGGCAGGTCGCTGGCGTGCAGGTGCGTCGGGTCGCCGTCGGGCAGGTGCGTGGCCGTGAGCTGCTCGGCCTGCGCCTGGTAGAAGGCCGAGAGCGCCGCGCCGCCCGAGTTGCCGACCAGGAACACCTTCTCGTAGCCGGCCGCGCGCAGGTACTGCACGCCGGCGCCCAGGTCTTGAATCGCACGCTCCATCAGCAGCACCGTGTCGTTGCCGACGAAGCGCGAGTTCAGGCCCATGCAGCAGATGCCGCGCTCGGCCAGAGGGCCGATGAGGTAGTGGCCCATGAAGTTGCTGGTCGGGTGCATCACGATGGCCGCGATCTTTTTCGGCCCCGGCGGCGCGCGGAAGGCGCCGTAGATGCGCGGGCGCAGCAGCTGCAGGCCCGACTGGCTGTCCATGGCCGCGCCGGGCTTCACGTCGATGACGGCGAGTTGCAGCTCAGACATGCGGCGCGCCTTTCGCTGCGCGAAGCGCCGCCTTGCGCGCGGTCCACGCGTCGAGGTCGGCATGGGCATGGCGCGCGTGCGCGTCCATTTCGGTTTGCGGCACGGTCGGCGTGGTGAGTTCCACGCGGATGCCGTTGGGGTCGAAGAAGTAGATCGACTCGATGATGTGGTGGTCGGTCACGCCCAGCACCTCGATGCCCGCGCCTTCGAGCCGCGCCTTGGCGGCCAGCAGGTCGGCCCCCGAGTCGACGCGCAGCGCGATGTGGTTCACCCACGAAGGCGTGTTGGGCGAGGGCAGCGCGGCGGTGTCGTCGCCCAGGTCGAAGAAGGCGATGTACGCGCCGTCGCGCATCTGGAAAAAGATGTGCACGTAGGGGCAGTACTCGCCCGTGCTCGGCACGTGGTCGTTCTTGATGACGTGGGCCAGCGGCAGGCCCAGCAGGTCTTCGTAGAAGTGGCGGGTTTCCTCGCTGTCGCGGCAGCGCCAGGCGAAGTGGTGCAGCCCGCGAATGGGTGGGGGCGCCGTGGGGGTGGCGGTCGTCGGCATGTCGTGTCTCCGTTGAGGCCGCGATTGGGCAATGCTGCGTCTTATGATGCAATCGAAATTAATTCATCGATTGATGAAATAACCATATATATGAACCTCACCCTGCGCCAGCTGCGCGCCTTCGCCGCCGTGGCCGAAACCGGCAGCTTCACCACCGCTGCCGGGCAGCTGCACCTCACGCAGTCGGCGCTCAGCGTGCTGGTGCGCGAGCTCGAGCGTGAGATGGGCGTGCAGCTGCTCGACCGCAACACGCGGCGCGTGCAGCTGTCGGAGGCGGGGCGCGAGTTCCTGCCGTCGGTGCACCGGCTGCTCGGCGACCTCACGAGCGCGGTCGCGGGCGTGACCGATTTGCGTGACAAGAAGAAAGGGCTGTTGCGGCTCGCAGCGCCGCAGCTCATGGCCTGCACGCTGATGCCGCGCGTGATCGCCGCCTACCGCGAGGCGTACCCCGACGTGGACGTGCGCCTGGCCGACACGCTGCCCGAGCACCTGCTGCTGGGCGTGGCGGCCGGCGACGTCGAGCTGGCCGTGGGCCAGGACGTGGCGGTGGACGCCGCCGCCATCGAGCGCCGCACGCTGTTCCGCGACCGCCACTGGCTGATCTGCCCGCCCGGCCACGCCTTTGCCAACCGCCGCAAGGTGCGCTGGCACGAGCTGGGGCCCTACACCTTCATCGCGCCCACGCGCGACTTCCGCCAGCGCGTGCTGCCCGAGCTGGGGGCGGAGGAGCGCGCTTTCCTGATGCGGCCGGGCACGCAGGAGGTGTCGTACATGACCACCGCGCTGGGCATGGTGGCCTCGGGCCTGGGGCTGACCGTGTGCCCGACCTACTCGGCGTCGCTGGTGCGCGCGCACGGGCTGCAGATGGTGCGGCTCGAGTCGCCCGACTTCCACCGCGAGGTCTGCGTGTACAGCGCGGCGCGGCGCTCGCTGTCGCCCGCGGCGGCGAGTTTCGTCGGCATCCTCGAACAGTTCGCGACCGCGCAGGCGAAGGCCTGAAAAAGCATCAGCGCCCCGCAAGAGACGCGCAGGGGCGCCAGAGGGCGAAAACTACAATGCGGGCAGTCCCGTCTTTCACCATCCTCAGACCCATGAACGTCATTCGATTCACCGACCTCTGTGCGCAAGGCAAGGCCGCCGGCCAGCGCGTCTTCATCCGTGCCGACCTCAACGTGCCGCAGGACGATGCCGGCCGCATCACCGAAGACACGCGCATCCGCGCCTCGGTGCCCTGCATCCAGCTGGCGCTCGACGCCGGCGCGGCCGTGATGGTCACCTCGCACCTGGGTCGCCCGACCGAAGGCGAGTTCAAGCCCGAAGACTCGCTGGCGCCCGTCGCCCAGCGCCTGGGCGAGCTGCTGGGCCGTGAAGTGCCGCTGGTGGCCAACTGGGTCGACGGCGTCGACGTCAAGCCCGGCCAGGTCGTGCTGCTGGAGAACTGCCGCGTCAACAAGGGCGAGAAGAAGAACGACGAAGCGCTGGCCCGCAAGCTGGCCGCGCTCACCGACATCTACGTGAACGACGCCTTCGGCACCGCCCACCGCGCCGAAGCCACCACCTACGGCATCGCCCAGTTCGCCAAGGTGGCCGCGGCCGGCCCGCTGCTGGCGGCCGAGATCGACGCCATCACCAAGGCGCTGGCCCAGCCCAAGCGCCCGCTGGTCGCCATCGTGGCGGGCTCGAAGGTCAGCACCAAGCTCACCATCCTCAAGAGCCTGTCGGCCAACGTCGACCAGCTGATCGTCGGCGGCGGCATCGCCAACACCTTCATGCTGGCCGCGGGCCTGTCGATCGGCAAGTCGCTGGCCGAGCCCGACCTGCTCGACCAGGCCAAGGCCGTGATCGACGCCATGCGCGCGCGCGGCGCCGACGTGCCGATCCCGGTGGACGTGGTCACGGCCAAGACCTTCGCGGCCGACGCGCCCGCCACCGTCAAGGCCGCCACCGACGTGGCCGAGGACGACCTGATCCTGGACATCGGCCCGAAGACCTCGGCCATCCTGGCCGCGCAGCTGCGCGAAGCCGGCACCATCGTCTGGAACGGCCCCGTGGGCGTGTTCGAGTTCGACGCCTTCGCGGGCGGCACGAAGGCCATCGCGCAAGCCATTGCCGAAAGCAGCGCCTTCTCGATCGCCGGCGGCGGCGACACCCTGGCGGCCATCGCCAAGTACGGCATCGAAAAGCAGGTCGGTTACATCTCGACCGGCGGCGGTGCCTTCCTCGAAGTGCTGGAGGGCAAGACCCTGCCGGCCTTCGAGATCCTGGCCAAGCGCGCGGCGGGCTGATTCCGGCGGCGGTCCGGCCACGGGAGGGAAATCCCCCGTGGCGACTGACTTCCGTTCGACACACAAAGTGTATACAGTAGCGAATACAAAACGGAGACCCCCTTCATGAGCTCGGACCGCATCCCCCGCCACGCCACCAAGATCGTCGCCACCCTCGGCCCCGCCTCCAGCACGCCGGAATTGCTGGAACAGATGATCCTGGCCAAGGTCAGCGTGGTGCGGCTGAACTTCAGCCACGGTACGGCGCAGGACCACATCGACCGCGCCACCATGGTGCGTGAGGCGGCCCGCAAGGCTGGCCGCGAAGTGGCCATCATGGCCGACCTGCAGGGCCCGAAGATCCGCGTCGGCAAGTTCGCGCAGGGCAAGATCTGGCTCGAACCCGGCGCCAAGTTCGTGCTCGACGCCTCGCGCACCGAGCTGGGCGACGTCGATGCCGTGGGCTTGGACTACAAGGACCTGCCGCGCGACGTGAAGCCCGGCGACAAGCTGCTGCTCAACGACGGCCTGATCGTGCTCACGGTCGATGGCGTCAAGGGCGAGGCGGTGCACACCACCGTCAAGCTCGGCGGCGAGCTGTCGAACAACAAGGGCATCAACAAGCAGGGCGGCGGCCTCACGGCGCCCGCGTTGACGGCCAAGGACATGGAAGACATCAAGACCGCGATGAGCTTCCAGGCCGACTATGTGGCCGTGAGCTTCCCCAAGAACGCCACCGACATGGAAATGGCGCGCCAGCTGTGCAACGTGGCGGCCGCCGAGTACGGCCACAAGCCCGGCATGATCGCCAAGATCGAACGCGCCGAAGCCATCCCGAAGCTGGAAGAAATCCTGCGCGCCAGCGACGGCATCATGGTCGCCCGCGGCGACCTGGCCGTGGAAGTGGGCAACGCCGCCGTGCCGGCGCTGCAGAAAAAGATGATCCGCATGGCGCGCGACATGGACAAGGTGGTCATCACCGCGACCCAGATGATGGAGTCGATGATCACCAACCCCGTGCCCACCCGCGCCGAGGTGAGCGACGTGGCCAACGCCGTGCTCGACGGCACCGACGCCGTGATGCTCTCCGCCGAAACCGCCTCGGGCCGCTACCCGCTCGAGACCGTCCAGGAAATGAGCCGCATCTGCGAAGCCGCCGAGGCCGCCGAAGACAAGACGCTCGACGCCGACTTCAGCGGCAAGACCTACAGCCGCATCGACCAGTCGATCGCGATGGGCGCGCTGTTCACGGCGCACCACCTGGGCGCCAAGGCCATCGTGGCGCTGACCGAGTCGGGCTCCACCATCCTGTGGATGAGCCGCCACCGCGCACACATTCCCATGTACGCCCTGACCTCGCGCCTGGCCACGCAGCGCAAGCTGGCGCTGTACCGCAACGTGCGCCCGCTGCTCATGGATTCGGAAAGCGACCGCGACACCGCGCTGCGCCAGGCCGAGAGCCATCTGAAGAAGCGCGGCATCGTGCAAAGCGGCGACGTGTACGCCATCACCTGCGGCGAGCCGATGGGCGCGCCCGGCGGCACCAACATGCTGAAGATCTGCCGCGCGAGCTGAGTTCGTTCGCAGCAAAGCAAAGGCCGGCACATGCCGGCCTTTTTCATTGCGCCGTCTGGTTCAGCCGTTGCGGAACAGGAAGCTGTAGGCGTTCAGCGCGGGCACACCGCCCAGGTGCGCGTAGAGCACCTTCGAGCCCGCCGGGAATTCGCCCAGCCGCACCTTCTCGATCATCCCGTGCATCGACTTGCCCTCGTACACCGGGTCGGTCAGCATGCCCTCGAAGCGCGCGCTCAACCGGATCGCCTCCAGCGTGCCTTCGTTCGGCAGGCCGTACTCGGGCCCGCCGAAGCGGCGGTCGAGCACCACGTCTTTCTCGGTGATGTCGCGGCCCAGCTCGACCAGCTCGGCCGTGTTTCTGGCGATGCGCAGGATCTGCTCGTAGGTCTGCTGCGGCTTGGCCGAGGCGTCGATGCCGATCACGCGCTCGGCGCGCCCGTCGGCGGCGAAGCCCACCACCATGCCGGCCTGCGTGCTGCCCGTGACCGAGCAGACCACGATGTAGTCGAACTTGAAGCCCAGCTCGGCCTCCTGCTGGCGCACTTCCTCGGCAAAGCCCACGAAGCCCAGCCCGCCGCGCGGGTGCTCCGAGCAGCCCGCCGGGATCGGGAAGGGCTTGCCGCCGGCCGCGCGCACGTCGGCCATGGCCTGTTCCCAGCTCTGGCGGATGCCGATGTCGAAGCCGGCTGCGTCCAGCCGCACGTCGGCGCCGAGGATGCGCGACATCTCGATGTTGCCGACCCGGTCGTACACCGCGTCGGAGTAGTTGACCCAGTTCTCCTGCACCAGCACGCACTTCAGGCCCAGGTGCGCGGCCACGGCCGCCACTTGGCGCGTCTGGTTCGACTGGATGCCGCCGATGGACACCAGCGTGTCGTAGCCGCCTTCGAGCGCCTCGGGGATCAGGTACTCCAGCTTGCGCGTCTTGTTGCCGCCGAAGGCCAGGCCGCTGTTGCAGTCCTCGCGCTTGGCGTAGAGATCGACCTTGCCGCCCAGGTGGGCGCTCAGGCGCTTCAGCGGCTGGATCGGCGTGGGGCCGAAGGTCAGGGCGTGGCGGGGGAATTTCTTCAGGTTCATCGACGCAGCTCCAAAAGCGGTGAGGGGTTGAAGCTGTCGATCGTAGGAAGAAGGCTTTGCAATGTGCTTGCGAAGTTGGCTGGCTTCGTCGCTCAAAAGAAGGCAGTATCGCCATACAGAAGGCTTTTCATCTGGAAAGGAAGCCATGAGCACAACAAAGTTGCGTGCCCCGACGGAGCTCGACCGCACCGACCGCGCCATCCTGCGCGCCCTGCAGCGCGACGCCTCGGTGTCGAACGTGGCGCTGGCCGCCAAGGTGAACCTCAGCGCGCCGGCCTGCCTGCGGCGGGTCGAGCGGCTCCGGGCCGCGGGCTTCATCAAGGGCGTGGTCGCCCTGCTGGACCCCGATGCGCTCGAGGTCGGCATGCTCGTGATGATCGGCGTGGTGCTCGACCGCTCCACGCCCGACTCCTTCGCTGATTTCGAGAAGGCGGCGCAGAAGGTGTCGGGCTGCCTCGAATGCCACGTCGTCACGGGCGAATTCGACTACTTCATGCTCGTGCGCACCCGCGACAACGACAGCTTCAACCGCCTGCATGCCGAGCAGCTGCTGTACCTGCCGGGCGTGCGGCAGATCCGGACCTTCGTGGTGCTCAAGCAGGTGCTGTCGACCACGCAGTTGCCGATCTGAAAAAGTTGAAAAAGAGCTGCGCGCCAGTACCCGTGGCGCCCGGGGTGGCGTCGGCCCTGTCCCACAAGGGGGCTCGGTAGAATCGGGGTAGTTTTCTCCCGACTTTCCGCCTTCTCTTTTTCCCGTCTTTTTCTATTCCCACGAGGTATTTCCCATGGCACTCGTCTCGATGCGCGAACTGCTGGACCACGCCGCCGCCAACGGCTACGGCATTCCGGCCTTCAACGTCAACAACCTCGAACAGGTCCAGGCCGTCATGGAGGCCGCCAAGGAAACCGGCGCGCCCGTCATCCTGCAGGCCAGCGCCGGCGCCCGCAAATACGCGGGTGAAGCCTTCATCAAGCACCTGATCCAGGCCGCCATCGAGCAGTACCCGAACATCCCGCTGGTGATGCACCAGGACCACGGCCAGAGCCCGGCCATCTGCCAGGGCGCGATCGACCTGGGCTTCTCGTCCGTGATGATGGACGGCTCGCTGCACGAAGACGGCAAGACGCCCGCCTCGTTCGACTACAACGTCGACGTGACCCGCAAGGTGGTCGAACTGGCCCACAAGGTCGGCGTCACGGTCGAAGGCGAGCTGGGCTGCCTGGGCTCGCTCGAAACCGGCATGGCCGGTGAAGAAGACGGCATCGGCGCCGAAGGCGTGCTCGACCATGCGTCGCTGCTCACCGATCCGGAAGAAGCCGCCCAGTTCGTGAAGGCCACGCAGCTGGACGCGCTGGCCATCGCCATCGGCACCAGCCACGGCGCCTACAAGTTCACGCGCAAGCCCACGGGCGACATCCTGTCGATCCAGCGCGTGAAGGAAATCCACGCCCGCCTGCCCAACACCCACCTGGTGATGCACGGCTCGTCGTCGGTGCCGCAGGACCTGCTGGAAATCATCCGCAAATACGGCGGCAACATGAAGGAAACCTACGGCGTGCCCGTCGAGGAAATCCAGGAAGCCATCAAGTACGGTGTGCGCAAGATCAACATCGACACCGACATCCGCCTGGCGATGACCGGCGCGGTGCGCAAGTTCCTGGCCGAGAACCCCGAGAAGTTCGACGCCCGCGAGTGGCTCAAGCCCGCGCGCGAAGCCGCCAAGCAGATCTGCAAGCAGCGCTACATCGAGTTCGGCTGCGAAGGCCAGGGCGCCAAGATCAAGGGCGACACGCTGCAGGTCGTTGCCGCCAAGTACGCCAAGGGCGACCTGGCGCAGCAAGTCATCTAACGAAGACAGACTGCGCGCCGCAGGCCACCGCTCGCGGTGGCTTTTTTCTGCGCGCACAATCCGCTTTTCCCGTCACCGTTTCCCAGCCGAGCATCCGTCCATGACCACCGTTCACACCTCTTCCATCCAGAGCCTGCCCCTGCTTGCGCGCGGCAAGGTGCGCGACAACTACGCCGTCGGCGAAGACCGCATCCTGATGGTCGCGAGCGACCGGCTCAGCGCCTTCGACGTGATCATGGGCGAGCCCATCCCGGGCAAGGGCGAGATCCTCACCAAGATGGCGCTGTGGTGGTTCGACCGCCTGGGCGCGCTGTGCCCCAACCACCTGACGGGCGAGGCGCCCGAGAGCGTGGTGCAACCCGACGAGGTGGCGCAGGTCACGGGCCGCTCGATGCTGGTCAAGCGCCTGCGTCCGATCCCGGTGGAGGCCGTGGTGCGCGGCTACCTGGCCGGCAGCGGCTGGAAGGAATACCAGGACAACCGCGCCGTCTGCGGCGTGCCGCTGCCCGAGGGCCTGACCAACGCGAGCAAGCTGCCGCGCCCGATCTTCACGCCCGCAGCCAAGGCCGCGGCCGGCGAGCACGACGAGAACATCAGCTACGAGCGCGTGGTCGAGGTCGTCGGCCCCAAGCTGGCCCAGCAGATCCGCGAGGTCAGCATCGCCATCTACGAGGCGGCGGCCCAGATCGCGCTCGCCAAGGGGATGATCATTGCCGACACCAAGTTCGAGTTCGGCCTGGACGAGAACGACACGCTGGTGCTGATGGACGAGGTGCTCACGCCCGACAGCTCGCGCTACTGGCCGGTCGAGGGCTACGAGGCCGCGCTGGCCGCCGGCACCAACCCGCCGAGCTACGACAAGCAGTTCGTGCGCGACTGGCTCGAGGCCACCAAGATCAACGGCAAGCCTTGGGACAAGACCCCCCCGGCGCCGCGCCTGCCGGCCGAAGTCATCGAGAAGACGGCGGCCAAGTACCGTGAGGCGCTGGACCGCCTCACCCACGGCTGACCTGTTTTTTCGTCTTTAACGCGTCGTGCCGCTGCTGAGCAGCGCGACCGTGCGGCCGCTGCCATCGAGCAGCGCGAGCCGCCCCGGCGCCAGCCGGTAGCTGGCCGTGTTCTGCAGCGCCGACAGGAACTGCGCCTCGTTGGCGCCGCGCACCGGGTCGGCGCAGGCCATGCGGGTCGCGGCCATCTGGCCGAGCTTGAGCGACACGCCCGCGCGCGTGAACGATCCCGTGACGCGGTTGCAGCCGCCCGACCCGCTCACCCGTCCGCTGTTGCGATCGAACTGCAGCTGCGCATCGCCGCCCGGCGCGATGGGCTCGTCGCCCAGCTGCACCAGGCGCCACACCGGCCCTTCGATCGGCTCGTCGAGGCTGATGCCGCTGCCGCAACCGGTCAGGGCGGTCAGCAGCAGCGCGGCCGAGGCAACGGCGGGGAGCGCGGTACGGCGGGCGAAGGAACGCATGGCCAATTTTCCTTTTCAATCTGCAACAAGTTAAAACCGGCGCCATCGTATGCGACGCCGTGGCCGGTGCGAAGACAGGCCCGATGGCGCATCCGGGCTTCTTCAGGCCGCGAGGCTGGCGAGGGCCACGCCGCCCGCGAGGCGCGCCTCGACGCAGCGGCGCACGCTGGCCGGCGTGCCGTCCTGCGCCAGCAGCGCGGGCCACTCGGCCTGGGCCTGGCGCACGGTGTCGCGCGCGATGGCCATCAAGCGCGCCGGCCGCAGCAGCCCGGCCGTGCGCAGCAGCGCCTCCAGCGCCGCCCCGTCGAAGGCGCGCAGCGTGGCGTCGATGGCGCGGTTGACGCCGTAGTCGCGCGCCGGCACGTCCTCGAAGAAGGCGGCCACGCAGACCGGGTCGTACAGCGGCGCGAGCACCGGCGCCACGCCGTCGGGGTAGCGAAGCGCCCAGTTCTTCAGGTGCGCGTCGCTGTTGCCCAGCAGGATGAAGGCCACGAGGCGGCGCACGCACTCGCGCACGTCGGCCACCGGGTTCGGCGACAGGCGGTCGAGCACGCGCAGCATGGCGGGCCAGTCGGTGGCCAGCCCGCGGCCGTACTTCTGGCGCGGCTCGTACTGCAGCACCTGCGCGAACTCTTCCATGTGGATGCGCCCGCCCTCGGGCGTGCGGTCGAAGCGGCGCACCGCCAGGATCTGCGCGAAGGGCACCTGCTCGGGCAGGTCGGCGTCGGCGCGGTCGATCACGTGGGCCTGCGCGCAGTCGAGGCCGAGCGCGCCGCACAGGCGGTAGCCGGTGTATTCGTTGGCGACCAGGTCGGGGTGGCGCGTGCTCGGCAGCTTGAGGATGAACGAGCCCGCCGCACCGTGGCGCTTGACCACGTAGCGGCGTCCGTCCTGCACCGCCGAGAACTTGGTCACCACGCCGGGGATGGCGGCGGCGTCTTCCACCGGCATCTCGACGAAGCCGGGTTCGAGCACGTCGAGCCCCAGCGCCGTGTGCCAGTGGCGCACGGTGTCGGGAATGCCCTCGGACGTGGGCACGGGCTCGACCTCGAGCGCGCCCATGAGGTCGTGCCCGGCGGCGGCCAGCAGCTCGAACTCGTCGTCGGCCGCGCAGCCGCGTTGCTGCGCCAGGCGCTCGCGGTTGTGGCCCTCGGGCAGCAGGTTCTGGAAGTAGCTGGGCCAGCGGCCGTCGCTGCGCGAGACGCGGGCGTCGCGCGCCGAAGCCAGGATGGCGCGGGTCGCGGCCTCGTCGGCACCGCGGTACGCGAGGGACAGCGTGGGCCGGCCCGCGTCGGCGATGTAGGCCTCGTCGAACGACACGCGCAGGATGTCGCCGTACTGCGAGAGGTAACCGATGGCGCGCCGCCCGCCACCGGGCAGATGCAGGTGCATCCGCAGGTAGCGGATGCCCGTGTTGAAGACGGCGCGCGTGCTCACCGCCTCACCGGTTCTCGTCGGCCAGGCTCTGCGCGATGGACGGCGGCGCGCCCACGCCCGCCGGCTGGCCGAGCAGGCGACCGCCCGAGCGCACGAAGTCTTCGAGCTGCGGGCGCAGGCTGGCGGGCACCGGCATCAGCTCGAGCCCCAGCACGCGCGCCATTTCGAGCAGCGTCGACAGGCGCGGATCGATCTGGCCGCTTTCGATGCGCTGCACCGTCATGCGTGACAGCCCGGCGCGCGTGGCCAGCGCCTCCTGGCTCAGGCCGCCGGCCTTGCGGGCTTTTTCGAGTTCTTCGGTCAGTTGGAGCATTGCAATGCGCTTTTATCGGAAATTGAGTAGCAATGCTATCTATATGGGGCGGTGGCGGCAACAAGAAAGCGACCCTCAGGTCGCTTTCTTGTTCAATTGCGCACTGAAAGGCGCAATGCGTCGTTCAGCCGTTCAGCTCAGCACCACGCTGCTCAGGCGGCGACGGTACGTGGCCACGACCGGATCGTCCGGCGGAATCTGCCCGTCGGCGACCTTCACCTTCGGCGGCTCGATCACGTCGAGGATCGCGATGTAGGTCTTGCGCGCGAGGTCTTCGCTCCAGGTCTTGTCGCGCATCAGGATGTCGAGCAGCTCGTCCATCGCGTCGGTCCAGCGCTGGGCGGCCATCAGCAGGCGGGCGCGGTTGAAGCGGGCGTCGAAGTCGCGCTTGTTGGCCGCGATCTTGTCGTCGAAGTCGCCCAGCGTCGGCGCCGATCCGGTGACGGGTGCGGCGAAATCGATGGCATCCATCCAGCGCTGCAGCGAATCGAAGCGGCGCACCAGCGTGGTCTTGGCGATCACCGGCGCGAAGGCGACCTTGGCGTCGTCGATGCGGCCTTCCTGCAGCAGCAGCTTGATGTAGTCGAAGCGCGCGTCGTCGTTGGCCGGGTCGGTGGCCACGGCGTGCTGCAGCTTCTCGAGCGCGCCCAGGGTGTCGCCCTCGGCCAGCGCTTCCTGCGCGGCGGCGCCTTCCGACGCCGCCTCGGCCTCATCCGCGCCCGGGACGTGCTTGTCGAGGAATTCGCGGATCTTCTCGGCCGGAATGGCGCCCACGAAGCCGTCCACCGGCTGGCCGTCCTTGAACATCACGCAGAACGGGATGCTGCGCACGCCGAACATCTCGGACAGCTGCGAGGAAATCTGCGGCACCTTGTCGGCGTCCAGCTTGGCCAGCGTGAAGCGGCCGGCGTACTCGGTTTCGAGCTTTTCGAGCACCGGGCCGAGCTGTTTGCAGGGGCCGCACCATTCGGCCCAGATGTCCAGCAGCACCGGCGTGGCGACCGAGCCTTCGATCAGCTCGGCCTGGAAATTTTCGAGAGTGATGTCGATCATCGGGAACAGCTGGGGGTGAAACGTAAAATTGAAACCATGAACGAAACCATTCAGGTCGGTGTAGTGATGGGCTCGAACTCCGATTGGGAGACGATGCGCCACGCGGTCGAGATTCTCCAGCAATTCGGAATCAGCCACGAAGCGAAGGTGGTCTCGGCCCACCGGATGCCCGATGCGCTGTTCGCGTACGCCGAAAGCGCCGCCGGGCGCGGGCTCACGGCGATCGTCGCCGGGGCGGGCGGCGCGGCCCACCTGCCGGGCATGCTGGCGTCGAAAACCACGGTGCCGGTGCTCGGCGTGCCGGTGGCCAGCCGCCACCTGCAGGGCGTCGATTCCCTCTACAGCATCGTGCAGATGCCCAAGGGCGTGCCCGTGGCCACCTTTGCCATCGGCACCGCCGGCGCGGCCAACGCGGCGCTGTTCGCGGTGGCCATGCTGGCGGTGAACAACCCGGCGCTGCGCGCCAAGCTCGACGCCTTCCGCACGGCCCAGACCGCCGCTGCCGAGGCCATGGTGCTGCCGCCGCCCGAAGCGGGCGCGGCGGTGTCGCCCTTCTCGCCGCAAGGCGGGGGTGCGCTGTGAGCACCGGCCATTCGGGCCATGCCGGCGATTTGCCCATCCTCCCGGGCGCCACGCTCGGCGTGCTCGGCGGCGGCCAGCTCGGGCGCATGTTCGCGCACGCGGCCCAACGCATGGGCTACTTCACCGCGGTGCTCGACCCCGATGCCGACAGCCCCGCCGGTCGGGTGAGCCACCACCACATCCACACCGACTACGCCGACGTCGACGGCCTGGCCCGCCTCGCCGGCCTGGCCGACGCGGTGACGACCGAGTTCGAGAACGTGCCCGCGCCCTCGCTGGAGCACCTGGCGGTGGCGCGGCCGGTGTCGCCCGCGGCCTCGGCCATCGCCATCGCGCAGGACCGCATCGCCGAGAAGGCGCACTTCACGCGCTGCGGCGTGCCCTGCGCGCCCTACGCCGTCATCGAGACGGCGGAGCAACTGGCCGCCGTCGATGACCAGCTGCTGCCCGGCATCCTCAAGACCGCCCGCCTGGGCTACGACGGCAAGGGCCAGCAGCGCGTGAAGACGCGCGCCGAGCTGGTCGAGGCCTGGCAGGCCGCCGGCTGCGTGCCCTGCGTGCTCGAGAAGATGCTGCCGCTCGAGTTCGAGTGCTCGGTGATCCTGGCGCGCGGCCGCGACGGCCAGATCGTGCATTTCCCGCCGCAGCGCAACCTGCACCGCGACGGCATCCTCGCCGTGACCGAGGTGCACCCGCAGAACATGCCCAAGACCGTGGCGCAGGGCGCGGTCAATTCCGCCAAGAGCATCGCCAGCGGCCTCGATTACGTGGGCGTGCTGTGCGTCGAGTTCTTCGCGCTGGCCGATGGTTCGCTGGTGGTCAACGAAATGGCGCCGCGCCCGCACAACAGCGGCCACTACACGATGGAAGCCTGCGACGTGTCGCAGTTCGAGCTGCAGGTGCGCACCCTCGCCGGCCTGCCGCTGACCGCACCGCGCCAGCACAGCCCCGCCGTCATGCTCAACCTGCTGGGCGACCTGTGGTTCCCGGGCGGCGAAGGCGACGGCGCCAAGCCGGTCGCGCCGCGCTGGAGCGAGGTGCTCGCCCTGCCCGGCACCCACCTGCACCTGTACGGCAAGCTGGCACCGCGCCGCGGCCGCAAGATGGGTCACCTGACCCTCACCGGCGCCACGCTCGAGAGCGTGCGCGCCAATGCCTCGCAGGCCGCACTGCTGCTGGGCCTGCCGGCGCTCGCATGATCCTCGACGGCCACGCTCCCGACGCCATCGCCGAGGCCGCGCGCGTGCTGCGCGCCGGCGGGCTGGTCGCCTTCCCGACCGAGACCGTCTACGGCCTGGGCGCCGACGCCAGCAGCGACACCGCCGTCGCCGGCATCTTCGCGGCCAAGGGCCGGCCGGCCGACCATCCGCTGATCGTCCACGTGGCGGCGGGCGCCAAGGGCGCGCAGGCGCTGTCGCGCTTCGCCCAGCCGCTGCCGCCTTTCGCGCAGAAGCTCGTGCAGGCCTTCTGGCCCGGCCCGCTCACGCTGATCGTCACGCGCCAGCCCGGCGTGGGCACGGCGGCGGCCGGCGGGCAGGACACCATCGGCCTGCGCTGCCCCGCGCACCCGGTGGCGCAGGCGCTGCTCGAAGCCTGCGCCGAGCAGGGCGTGCCCGGCCTGGCGGGGCCCAGCGCCAACCGCTTCGGCCGCGTCAGCCCGACCACGGCGCAGCACGTGCACGACGAGTTCGGCGATGCGCTTCTGGTGATCGACGGCGGCGCCTGCGAAGTGGGCATCGAATCGACCATCGTCGACTGCAGCCGCGGCGCGCCCGTGCTGCTGCGCCCGGGCCTCATCACGCGTGACCAGATCGAGGCCGCCGTCGGCGAGCCGCTGCGCGACCGCGAGGTGCTCGACACGCCCGACCCGCGCGCCTCGGGCACGCTGGAGGCGCACTACGCGCCCGACGCCAAGGTGCGGCTGATGGACCCCAAGGCCATCCAGACCGGCCTCGATGTGCTCGGCGCCAACGCCGCGCACATCGCCGTGTGGACGCGCAGCAACGTGCGCAGCCGCTCGCAGCGCGTGCTGCTGCGGCGCATGCCCGACGACGCGGCGGCCACCGCGCAGCAGCTGTTCGCGGTGCTGCGCGAGTTCGACGCGCAGGGCGTGAAGCTGATCTGGGTCGAGACGCCGCCCGACACGCCCGAGTGGGAAGGTGTGAAAGACCGCTTGCAGCGCGCTGCAGCGGCCTGATCCACGCCTGATCGGTTGCCGCGGGGCTCAGCCCCCGGCCGCCAGCACCCCCTGGAAGAACCCGCGTGCTGCCGCCAGGCAGAACGGTGGCGCCAGCGTGCCGTGGTAGGCCGCGGTCACGGCGCGCGCCTTGTCGGTGGCGCTGCCCGGCGTGCTCTGTGCCAGCAGGTCCTTGGCCTGCGCGAAGCCGGCGCGTGCGGCCGAATAGCTGTCGGTGGTGCCGCGGTCTTCCAGGTCGACCACCGCGAGCGCGGCGGCCGGCATGCCCTTGGCGCGGAAGTAGCCGGCCGTGGCGCGCGTGCTCAGGAAGTTCACGGTCGGGTCGTTCGCGCCGCTGCACAACAGCATCGGCTTGGTCGGCACCCAGTTGCGCAGGTCGTTGGCGATGGCTGCCTTGCGGAAGCCCGTGGCCGGCTTGCAGTCCAGCGGCGAGGCCGAGCCGAGCGACGCGGCCGTGGCCGGCAGCGCGTTGCCGGGGCAGGGGGCCGACTGGATGTCGGTGGCCGCCTGCGTGAGGAAACTCTGCTTGATGAGGTTGTTGGCCCCATAGAAGATCGCCAGCTCGGGGCTCACCGGGCCCGGCTTGCCGTCGGCCGGGAACAGCGCCAGCTGCGGCAGCTTGCCGCTGGAGAACAGCGTGCCCGGCGTGAGGGTGGGCAGCAGGGTGTCGATGCCGGTGGCGTACTGCGCTTCGTAGACGTCGCTGGTGCTGTTGTAGACGTTGCCGAACTGCTGCTGCCAGCTGGTCGACAGCAGCGGCACGAACAGCGTGGCGCCCAGCGCCGGCCAGCCCAGGTAGGTGTAGTCGGTCAAGAGGCTGATGGCCGAGGGCGCGGCCAGCGGGGCCGAGGCCGTCACCGTTTTGCCGGTGGCCTGCATCTCGCGGTGCGCGGCCATCGCCACGTAGCCGCCCTGCGAATAGCCGGTGATGAACAGCGAGCCGGCGTCGTTCGCTCCGATGTCCGAGAAGGTCTTGCGCGCCGCGGTGAGCGCATCGACCATGTCCTTGCCCTGCTGGTCGCCGTTGAGGTACGGGTGGTAGGGCAGCGTCGACTTGTCGTAGCCCGCGTAGTTGGGCGCCACCACGATGTAGCCCTGCGCCGCGAACATGGCCGCCACCATCAGGCCCTCGCCGGCGGCCGGCTGGGTGGTGTCGGTCCACTTGGCGAGGTTGTAGTTGCGCGCCGGCGTGGTGCCGTGCGCGTACAGCACCACGGGGCGCGCGCCGCTGCAGGCCACGTCGGAACCCGAGGGCACCATGATCGCGGCGGTGGCGTTGGTGGCTTCGTTCTTGCCGCCGACGGTGCGGTATTCGAGGTAGCGCATGTCGACGCCGCACTTGGGCGCGCCGGTGACCTGCAGCAGCGCCTTGCCCTGGTCGGAGGCCTGCAGGCTGGCCCTGAACTGGTCGGCCGTGAGCTTGGTGCCCTGCTCGGGCGGGCTGGTGACGACCGAGCCGCGCCCGGTGTCGCTGCCGCCGCCCGGTGGCGGAAAGCCGATGCCGACGCCGCCCCCACCGCCGCCCCCACCGCAGGCGGCGAGCAGCAACGTGGCGCCAGCGAGCGTCGCCGCGGCGGTGACCCGGCGGGCCGGGAAGGACGAGGGCTGTGAATGCCGTGGGTGCTGCAAGGTCAAGACGCGTCTCCTGGAGTTGTATCGAAAACGAACGAGCGTCCGATTCTGGGCAGCGCCATGGCCGCGCGCAAGCAGCGTTTGCGAGCAGAACCTATTCAGTAGCGGGGCGGCTCGGGCCCCGTCCGAGTCACTGGTCCTGCGCGGTCCAGTCGATCAGCGCGTCGAAGGCGGCGCGCGCGGCGCCGGCGTTCTCGCCGTTGGCGATGGCCACCAGCACGTAGCGCCGGCCGCTTGCGCCGTGCACGTAGCCGGCCACGCCCGAGGCGTCGCGCAGCGTGCCGGTCTTCAGGTGCGCCGCGCCGCCCGAGCGCAGCGTGCGCCGCTTCAGCGTGCCGTCCACGCCCATCGCGGGCAGCGAGGCCACCAGCTCGGGCATCACGGGCGAGCGCCACGCCACCTGCAGCATCTTGCCGAGCGCGGCGGCGCTGATGCGCTCGTCGCGCGACAGGCCCGAGCCGTTCTCGAACACCGGCGAGGCCTCGCCCGTGCCGATGCGCTCGCGCCACCACTGGCCCAGCGCACTGCGCGAAGCCTCGAAGGTGCCGCGCTGCTTCTGCGTGAGGCCCAGCGTGAGGAACACCTGCTGCGCCATCACGTTGTTGCTGTACTTGTTGATGTCGCGCACCACCTCGGCCAGCGGTGGCGATTCGAAGTCGAAGGCCGGCTTCAGGCCCGCGGGCACGCGGCCCTCGCGCATCTGGCCGCCCACGCGCCCGCCCATCTCGGCCCACATGCCGCCGATGGCACGCAGGCTGTAGGTGCGCGGGTCGGCGTAGGCCACGGCCCAGCTCTTCTCGCCGCAGCCGGTGGGAAAGCCGCCGTTGAAGCGGATGCGGTTCACGTCGCTGAAGTCGGGCTTGAGCGCACCGCGCCAGTCGCCGCATTCGCCGGGCGCCAGCGGCACGGTGGGCGGCATCGCCACGCTGGCCAGCGGGGGCTCGTAGCTCACGCGCGCGAACTGGCCCGCGCGGTCGGGCGCGAAGGTCATGTTGACCGACTTGAAGTTCACCAGCAGCGCATCGGGCGAGGCGTTGTAGGGACGCAGCGGCTCGCCGTCGAAGGCGGCCGGGTCGTTCTCGACCGTGGTCTCGAAGGCGCTGCGGTCGATCACGATGTCGCCGCTCACGGTGGTGATGCCCAGGCCCTGCACGTGGCGCAGCAGCAGCCACACGCGCTCCAGCACCAGCTTGGGATCGCCCTGGCCCTTGATGTAGAGGTTGCCGTTGAGCACGCCGTTGGCCACCGAACCCTCGACGTAGACCGGCGTGTTCCAGCTGTAGGCCGGGCCGAGCAGGTCGAGCGCCGCGTAGGTGGTCACCAGCTTCATGATCGAGGCCGGGTTCACCGGCACCTGCGAACGCCAGGCCAGGCGCGGCGCGCGGCCCGCGTCGGCATCGGCCACGAGCAGGGTCACGGCCTCGCGCGACACCTTGGCACGCGCGAGGGCGGCATCGACTTGAGGCGGAAGGGCTTGCTGGGCGAAGGCGCCGGCCGGGGCCAGCAGGGCGAGGGTCAGTGCGAGGGGCGCAGGGCGGAAGGCAAGAGGCATCCGCGGATTATCCCGGCGCGAAAACGTGCAGCTTCGCGTGGTACAGCAGCATGATCGTCTTGGCGTCGGCGATGCGGCCGTCGGCCACCATGGCCAGCGCCTCGTCGATGCCCAGCTCGAGCACCTCGATGTCCTCGCCCTCCTCCGCCAGCCCGCCGCCTGCGCCGACGCGCATCGAGGCCTCGTAGGGCGCGACGAAGAAGTGCAGCTTCTCGGTCACCGAGCCCGGGCTCATGAAGCTCTCGAACACCTTCTGCACGGTGCCGAGCCGGTAGCCCAGTTCTTCTTCCACCTCGGCGCGGATGCGTTCCTCGGGCGCGGCGTTGTCGAGCAGGCCCGCAGCCGCTTCGATCAGCAGGTCGTCGTGGCCGTTGACGAAGGCCGGGTAGCGGAACTGCCGCGTGAGCAGCACGGTGCGTTGGCCCAGGTGATAGGGCAGCAGCGTGGCGCCGTTGCCGCGGTCGTAGGTCTCGCGGTGCATGCGCTGCCACTCGCCGTCGTTGCGCCGCCAGTCGAAAGCGGTGGTGCGCAGCGTGTACCAGTTGTCGGACAGGAGGGTGACTTCGTGCACCCGGACGCGGTCGTGAATGGTCATGGCCGCGAGCATAAAACCGAGTTCGTGCAACATCAAGAAGATTCGTGCAATAACGTGCAAACACGTTACCATCGGCCCATGCTCACCCGACCGCGCAAGCAACACATCCTCTCGGTCCTGCGGCGCGACGGCCAGGTCGTCGCCAAGGCGCTCAGCGAGGAGCTGGCCCTGTCCGAGGACACCATCCGCCGCGACCTGCGCGAGCTCGCGGCCGAAGGGCTGCTGCAGCGCGTGCATGGCGGCGCGCTGCCGGTGGCGGCGGCCGAGGCCGACTTCAGCGGCCGCCAGCAACTCGCGCCCGACGAAAAAGTGGCCATCGGCCGCGCCGCCGCGCGCCTCGTGAAGCCGGGGCAGGTGGTGTTCATCGACGGCGGCACCACGGCCGTGCAGCTGGCGCGCCACCTGCCGCTCGCGCTGCAGGCCACGGTGGTCACGCACAGCCCGTCGGTGGCGGTCGAGCTGGCGGCGCACGCCGGCATCGAGGTGGTGCTGATCGGCGGGCGCCTCTTCCGGCATTCGATGGTGGCGGTCGGCGCGGCGGCCATGGCGGCCATTTCGCGCATCCATGCCGACACCTACTTCATGGGCGCCACCGGCGTGCACGCCGAGGCGGGCCTGACCACGGGCGATGCGGAAGAGGCCGAGATCAAGCGCGCGCTGATGGCCGCGGCGGCCGAGACCGTCGTGCTGGCCTCGTCCGAAAAGCTCGGGGCCGCCTCGGCCTGGGTGATCAATCCGCTGGCGGGCGCGACGCAGCTGCTGGTGGCGCCGCAGGCCCCCGAGCAGGCGCTGGCGCCGCTGCGCGCGGCCGGGCTGGCGATCCTGCGCGCCGACGAGGCCGGCTGATTCGCCCCGCCCCTGCGCGGCCGGGGCCTGCCCTCGATAATGGCGGGATGCCCGTCGCGCCCCCGCAGACCTCTCCGCCCCTCCTGTCTCCCCGCATGCTCGGCATCGGCGCGGCCGTGGTCACCGTCGTGGTCTGGACCGCCTTCATCCTCATCGCGCGCGCCTCGGCCGCGCGCTCGCTCACGCCCTTCGACCTGGCCTTTGCGCGCGTCTGCGGCGCCAGCCTGGTGCTGGTGCCCTGGGGCGCGTGGCTGGCGACGAAGCACCGCGGCGCCGTGTCCTCGTTCTTCGGTCTGTCGCCGCTGTCGCTGCGCGTGACGGCCACCGCCGGCATCTTCGGCGGCGTGGCCTACGCCCTCATCGCCTACAGCGGCTTCTTCTTCGCACCGGCCGGCCATGCGGCCGTGCTGATGCCCGGCAGCCTGCCGCTGTGGACCACGCTGCTGGCCGCGCTGGTGCTGCGCGACCGCATCACGCCCACGCGCGCCATCGGCCTGGCGATGATCGTCGCGGGCGACCTCGTGGTCGGCGGGCGCAGCCTGCTGCACGCCTTCGAGGGCGGCGAGGTCTGGAAGGGCGACCTGATGTTCATGGGCGCCGCCTTCTGCTGGGCCTGCTACAGCGTGGTGGCGCGCCGCCATGGGCTGGACGCCGTGCGCGCGACCATCGCCATCACCGTGTTCGCCTTGATGACCTACGTGCCGGTCTACACCTTGCTGGTGGCCTCGGGCGCGGTCGTGAGCCACATCGGCAGCGCGCCGTGGGGCGAGGTCGCGTTCCAGATGGCCTTCCAGGGCGTCGGCTCGGTGGTGATCTCGGGCATCACCTTCACCAAAATGATCCAGCACTTCGGCCCCGTGCGCACCACCATGATCACGGCGCTGGTGCCGGGCCTGTCGGCCTTCGGCGCGGTGCTGTGGCTGGGCGAACCGATGCACTGGAGCCTGGTCGCCGGGCTCGCGCTGGTGACGGGCGGCATCCTGTTCGGCGTGCGCAAGGCGGCCGTGCGCGTGGCACCGGTCTGCCCGACGCCGTGCCCGGCGGGAATGGGGCGTCCGAATGTCTGACAAGCTGCTGGCCTTCGACACGAGCACCGAGCACCTGTCGGTCGCGGTGCGCCACGGCGACCGCGTGCTGGCGCACAGCGGCGTGGGCGGCGCGCAGGCGTCGAGCACGCTGCTGCCATTGATTCGCGAACTGCTCGCCGACGCGGGGCTCGCGCTGGCCGAGCTCGACGCCATCGTCTTCGGGCGCGGCCCGGGCTCCTTCACCGGCCTGCGCACCGCCTGCTCGGTGGCGCAGGGCCTGGCCTTCGGCGCCAAGGTGCCGCTGTTGCCGGTCGACACCCTGCTGGCCGTGGCCGACGAGGCGCGCCATGCCTTTGGCGCGCAGCGCGTGGTGGCCGTGCTCGATGCGCGCATGGACCAGCTCTACGCCGCGCACTACGACTTCGACACCGCCGGCCCGTTCGGCGGCGATCCCGAGCCGCTGCTGCTCGCCCCCGAGGCGCTCGAGGTGCCGGCCGGCTGGGCGCTCGCCGGCAACGCCTTCACCGCCTACGGCCCGCGCCTGGCGAACGCCACGGCCCGCCACGAGGTGCTGCCCACGGCCGCTGCCATGCTGCGGCTGGCGCCCGCGCTGCTCGCGGCCGGCCGCACCGTGCCCGCCGCGCAGGCCTGGCCGCTGTATGTTCGCGATAAAGTGGCGCAAACCACCGAGGAACGCGCCGCCATCAAGGCTGCTGCCGCTGCCGTTCCGCCGAACCCTGCATGAGCGCCGTCCTCCAGTCCGTCGAAGCCCGTCTTGAACCGCTCACCGTCGAGCGGATCGATGCCGTGTGCGCGGTCGAGCAGACGGCCTACACGCACCCCTGGACGCGCGCCAACTTCACCGATTCGATGGCCGTGGGCTACCACTGCCAGTGCCTGCTGGCGCCCGGCGTGGCGCCGGGTGTCGAGTCGCCCTGCACGAGCCTGGGCGAAACGCTGATCGGCTACTTCGTCGCCATGAAGGGCGTGGACGAGGTGCACCTGCTCAACATCACCGTGGCGCCGGCCTTCCAGCGCCAGGGCTGGGCGCCGCTCATGCTCGAGGCGCTGGCCGGCTGGTCGCGCGGCGAGGGCGCGCTGTGGCTGTGGCTCGAGGTGCGCGAAAGCAACCGGCGTGCGCTCGACATCTACCTGCGGCAAGGCTTTCGCAGCGTCGGCGTGCGCAAGGGCTACTACCCGGCGTTCGACGGCAAGCGCGAAGACGCGGTCGTCATGAGCATGCGCCTCAACGAAACAGGCTCCGCCTGGGGAGCTTTGCGATGACGGACACCGCGGTCCACACCCTGCGCCTGGACGCGCGCCAGCGCGCCATGCTCGACGAGATGGGCGTGAAGGTCTGGTGGCCTGTGCCGCCGGAACCCGAGATCGAAGTCGAAGCCGAGCCGGAGGTCCCCGTGGCCGCTGATTCCGGCATGCCCGACATGCCCGAAGGCCCGCCGCTGGAACTCGACGAGCGCGATCAGTCTTACGACGCGCCGCCCCCGCCGCGCCCGGCACCCGCACCCGTCGCCCGCCCCGTGGCCGCTCCGGCGCCGCGTCCGGTCGCGCCGGCACCCGTGGCGCAAGGCGCCGCCGTGCTGGTCGAAGCGCCCTGCCGCCTGTACGCCGACAAGGCCGACGCCGCGGCGCCGGTGCAGGGCGGCTGGCTGGTCGTGGCCGACATGCCCCCCGAGGCCGACGGCCGCCACGGCGAGCCCTTCGCGGGCGACGCCGGCCGCCTGCTCGACAACATGCTGCGCGCGCTGAAGCTGCACGACGGCCGCACGCCCGTGCACCTGATGCGCACGCATCGCGGCGTGGCCGCTGGCCAACCCGGCGCCCCGCAGCCGATCGACGCCGCCTTCGACGCCCACGCGGCGGCGCTGGCGCCCAGCATCGTGCTGGCGATGGGCCCGCTGGCCGCGCAGAGCCTGATGCAAAGCCGCGATCCGCTGGGCAAGCTGCGCGGTCGCGCCGTGCCGCTGGCATCGGCCAATGGCGTGCCGGTGGTCGCCACTTACCACCCCGCCTACCTGCTGCGCAACCCGGCCGACAAGGCCCGCGCCTGGGCCGACCTGTGCCTGGCGGCAGAGCAGGCCACCCCTACGGCCTGAGAGCGGCGGGCGGGGTCCGTAAAATCGGGCCCCATGACTTTCCTCGACAAGCTGGCCGCTGCACAGCAAACCAACGGCTCGCTGCTCTGCGTGGGCCTCGACCCGGAGCCCGCCAAATTCCCGGGGGCGTACAAGGGCGACGCCAGCCGCATCTATGACTTCTGCGCGCGCATCGTCGACGCGACGGCCGACCTGGTCATCGCCTTCAAGCCCCAGATCGCCTACTTCGCGGCCCACCGCGCCGAAGACCAGCTCGAACGCCTGATGGAGCACATGCGCCGCAACGCGCCCCACGTGCCCACCATCCTGGACGCCAAGCGCGGCGACATCGGCTCCACCGCCGAGCAGTACGCGCTCGAGGCCTTCGAGCGCTACGGCGCCGACGCCGTGACCCTGTCGCCCTTCATGGGCTTCGACTCGGTCGCGCCGTATCTCCAGTACGAAGGCAAGGGAGCCTTCCTGCTGTGTCGCACCAGCAACCCCGGCGGTTCCGATCTGCAGGGCCAGCGGCTGGCCAGCGTCGAGGGCCAGCCCTTCCTGTACGAGCACGTCGCCCGCCTGGCGCAGGGCCCGTGGAACCTCAACGGCCAGCTCGGCCTCGTGGTGGGCGCGACCTACCCGGCCGAGATCGAGCGCGTGCGCGAACTCGCGCCGACGGTGCCGCTCTTGATCCCGGGCGTCGGTGCCCAGGGCGGCGACGCGGTCGCCACCGTGCGCGCCGGCTGGCGCGCCGACGCGCCGATCATCGTGAACTCGTCGCGGGCGATCATCTACGCCTCGTCGGGCGAAGACTTCGCCGACGCGGCGAAGAACGCCGCGCGCACCACGCGCGACGCATTGGAAGCTGCGAAGCCCTGACGGGCCTTCAGTTCCGCCGCAGGCGGGTGAAGAGCTCGAATTCCCAGTTGCGCATGCCCAGCAGCAGGGTGTAGCCCTCGCGGTCCTTGGCCGACAGCTTCTGGTCGGTCTGGTGCTGCTGCGCGAAGTCTTGCGCCACGCGCTGCAGCCGCTCCATGAAGGCGGGCGCCAGCGACCGGCTGATCGAGCCGTGCACCAGCAGCAGCCCCTCGGCCGGGCCGTCGAAGCCGCCCTTGTAGTAGTCGAGCACCACGTTCTCGCGGAAGAACTCCATCACCGGGCCGTGCGGGCGCCAGCGGAAGGTCTTGGCGAGCTTCAGGCGGTACCGGTTGAGCGGGCGCAGCTCGATGATGCCGATGCGGTCCAGCTGCGCCAGGCAGCCGATGCACTCGGCCTCGGTGATCCGGTACGACGACACGATCTGCTCCAGCGTCCACTGGCTCAGCACGCTGATCGCCACCAGCAGCAGCTTCTTGTCCTTGACCACGGCCTTTTCCTGCTCGTGGGTCAGCTCCTTCAGCAGTGGCTGCGCGTCGGCCACGCGCCGCGCCAGCTCGGCGAAATCGATCTTCAGGGCGCGGCAGATCGCATCGACGCGCGACAGCGGCATGTCGCTCTTGGCCAGCATGCGCTTGACGCTGGACTCCGCCATGTCCAGCGACCGGGCCAGGTCGGCATACGTCATGCGGGCGCTTTTGAGTTCGTTCTTGAGGGCCTGGACCAGGTCGACGGTGGTGCTCATGAAGGGAGGGTACGGGTTGAAGGTATAGAAAAAGGATACCGAAGGGAGTGAAATAGTGCCTCGTATCGATTCTCGATGCCTGGGGGAGGGCTGGCAACTAGATTCCACCCGCCAGCCACCACCCCACCGAGGAACGCCATGCTTCTGCCCACCCTGACACGCCGCGAACGCGGACTGTTGTTCACCTTCGCGCTGCTCTTGCTGATCGCCTTCTTCGGCCCGGCGCTGCCGGCCGCCGACGTGGCGATCGCCTCCGTGTTCGCCGACAACCGGCCGCTGTTCCACCTGCCCAACGCGATGGACGTGCTGAGCAACCTGCCGTTCCTGGCCATCGGCTGCCTGGGGCTGTACCGGCTCAACCGCATCGACCGCTCGCACCAGGAGGCGCTGGCCGGGTTTCCGCTGGCGCCGCCCGCCAACGACCCGCCGGACAACACGCTGGATTGCGCCTGGCTGTTCTTCGCCGGCCTGATCGCCACCGCTGCCGGTTCGGCCTTCTATCACCTGATGCCCGACGCGCCCCGCCTGGCCGCCGACCGCGCCGGCATGGCCGTGGCCTTCGCGGGCCTGATCGGCATCGCCGTCTGCGAACGCGTCAGCCAGCGCGCTGGCTGGCCGGCCGCCTGGTTCGTGCTCACGGCCGGCCTGCTGGCGGCCGAGGTCTGCCAGGAAACCGGCAATGTGCTGCCCTGGGCGCTGGTGCAGTTCGGCGGCATGGCGGTGGTGCTCACGCTGGCGCTGGCCACGCCGATGCGCGGCGCCGTCGGGCTCAAGCTGGGCTGGGTGATCGCGTTCTATGTGGTGGCCAAGGCCTTCGAACTGGGCGATCACGCCATCTACGAAGCCACCGGCCACCTCGTGTCGGGCCACACGCTCAAGCACCTGGTGGCGTCGCTGGCCGGCCTGCCTGTGCTGATGGCGCTGTACCGCCTCGAAAAGGGCTGGCGCGCCACCCTGCTGCGGCACAATCCCGACCCAGCCGCCATCGCGGCATGACGCGGCTTGGCCACTGGAACGCCCGTGGCGCAGCGGTAGAAGACAAAGAGGAGATTGCATCGCATGACAACCCCCGCCGCCGCCGCGACTGCGCCCGTGGTGCATGAGCCCAACGCCCACGCGAACCAGTTCGCCCTGCTCGGCCAGCGGCGCTTCGCGCCCTTCTTCTGGACCCAGTTCGCGGGCGCCGCGAACGACAATCTCTTCAAGTTCGCCTTCACCGTCATGGTGACCTACCAGCTGCAACTGAGCTGGATGCCGCCCGCGATGGCGGGGCTGGTGATCGGTGCGCTGTTCATCCTGCCCTTCCTGCTGTTCTCGGCCACGGCCGGGCAGCTGACCGACAAGTTCGACAAGACGAAGATGATCCGCTTCGTCAAGAACCTCGAGATCGCGATCATGGTGATCGCCGCCTGGGGCTTCGTGCGCGCCGACGCGGTGGTGCTGCTGGGCTGCGTGTTCCTCATGGGGTTGCACTCCACGCTGTTCGGGCCGGTCAAGTTCGCCTACCTGCCGCAGGTGCTCGACTCGCGCGAGCTCACGGGCGGCAACGGCATGGTCGAGATGGGCACCTTCGTCGCCATCCTGCTGGGCCAGGTGGCGGGCGGGCTGCTGGTGGCGATACCGCAGATCGGCCACACCACGGTGGCCGTGGCCTGCCTGCTGCTGGCGCTGGTGGGGCGCGGCGTGGCGCAGGCCATTCCGCCCGCGCCGGCCACCGACCCGAGTCTGGTCATCAACTGGAACCCCTTCAGCGAAACCTGGCGCAACCTGATGCTGGCGCGCGAGAACATCGTGGTGTTCCGCTCGCTGCTGGGCATCTCGTGGATGTGGTTCTTCGGCGCGGTGTTCCTGAGCCAGTTTCCGAGCTTCGCGAAGGAAGTGCTGCACGGCGACGAGCAGGTGGCTTCGCTGCTCTTGGTGGTGTTCTCGGTGGGCATCGGCGTGGGCTCGCTGCTGTGCGAGACGCTGAGTCGTCGTCAGGTGGAGATCGGCCTGGTGCCGCTGGGCGCCATCGGCATGAGCGTGTTCGCCATCGACCTGTACTTTGCCTCGCGCGCCTTGCCCCCGGCGACGGGCATGGGCCTGGGCGCCTTCATGCAGCAGCCGGCGCACTGGCGCGTGATGGCCGACCTGGGGCTGCTGTCGCTCTTCGCGGGCCTGTACAGCGTGCCGATGTACGCCCTGATCCAGCTGCGCAGCCAGCCCACGCACCGCGCGCGGATCATCGCGGCGAACAACATCCTCAACGCGCTCTTCATGATCGGCAGCTCGGTGCTGGCGGGTGCGCTGCTGGGCGCGGGCTTCACCATTCCGCAGATCTTTTTGTTCACCGGCATCGCCAACGCGGTGGTGGCGTTCTACATCTTCATGCTGGTGCCCGAGTACCTGCTGCGCTTCGTGGCCTGGGTGCTGTCGCGCTTCGTGTACCGCTTCGACATCAAGGACGACCAGCACATCCCCACCGAGGGCGCCGCCGTGCTGGTGTGCAACCACGTGAGCTTCATCGACGCGGTGCTGCTGATGGCCGCGAGCCCGCGCCCGATCCGCTTCATCATGGACCACCGCATCTTCAAGGTGCCGGTGCTCGGCTGGCTGTTCAAGCTGGCCAAGGCCATTCCGATCGCACCGCAGAAGGAAGACCCGGCCGCGTACGAGGCGGCCTTTGCCAAGGCCATCGGCGTGCTGCGCGAGGGCGACCTGCTGGGCATCTTCCCCGAAGGCGCGATCACGCGCGACGGCGAGCTGCAGCCCTTCAAGGGCGGCGTGATGAAGATCCTCGAGGGCGCGCGCGCCGAAGGCGTCGAGCCGCCGGTGATTCCGATGGCGCTGACCAACCTCTGGGGCTCGTACTTCAGCCGCATCGAGCTGCGCGGCGGCCAGCAGGTCGCCATGGCCAAGCCTTTCCGTCGCGGCTTCTTCAGCCGCGTGGGCCTGCGCGTCGGCCACCCCGTGGCGCCGCAGGAAGTGCAGCCCGAGACGCTGCGCCAGCGCGTGGCCGGCCTGCTGGCCTCCTGAGGCGTGTGCCCCAAAGTATCTCTTCGGGATACTGCGGGACGCCAGGATCGCAACTGGTTGAAGTATTCGAGCCCCGCGACATGAAGGCGAACCATCATTCGCTCACCTTCACTGCGCCGCGAGGCCTTCATGCAACCCCTCTCATCCTCCACCGTTTCGATCACCCAGCGCGGCCTGCCGGCTTCGCGCAGGACCGCCCTGGTGCGCTCGATGGCCGCCCTGGCCTTCGCCGCCTGCGCCGCGTTCGCGGGCGTCGCGACGCCGCTGCCCGCACGGGCCCAGAGCGAGGCCTCGGCCGCGCTGTCGCTGCTGCCCGTGGCCTCGGTGGTCGGTGCTGCGTCGGTCGTCGGTGCCTCGGCCACCGCGGTGGTCGCCGTGCCCGCGGCGCTGTCGGTGGGCGGTTCGGTGCTCACCGTGATCGCGGTCGAGGCCTCGGTCGACGGCACCGTCTACCTGCTCGAACGCGCCTCGGACGGCGCCCGCGCCAGCGTCAAGGTGATGGGGCGCGCCACCCGCGGCGTGTCGGCAGCCGCCGGCACGGCCGTGGTCGTCAGCGTGATCGGTACCGGCGTCGTGCTCTCGGCCGCGGGCGAGGTGCTGGCCTTCGTGCCCAATGCGGTCGGCCGCGCACTGCTTCACAACGAAAGACTGTCGTGAAACCCGCCGTGCGCCCCGCGCTGCTGCTGGCGTTCGCCGTCGCAGCGGTGCTGCCCTTGCAGGCGAACGCCGGCCGCTCGTGCGAACAGGTCAGGCCGACGCCGGCGCTGATCGTCAAGGGCATGCAGCTGGCCGAGCGCACCTCGCAGCAGCTCGATGCGAGCGGCGCGCGGGTGGTCATCCTGGCGCGCGCCGGACAGGACCTGAGCAAGTACGGCCTGCGCTATTCGCACCTGGGCATCGCCTACAAGACCGACGAGGGCCCGTGGCGCGTGGTGCACAAGCTCAACCACTGCGGCACGGCGGTGGCCGCGGTCTACCGGCAGGGGCTGGGCGAGTTCTTCCTCGACGACCTGTGGCGCTACGAGGCCGCCTGGTCCGTGCCCACGCCGGCGGTGCAGGCGCAGCTGATGGCCGCGCTGCGCGAGCCCGATGCGCGCCTCGTGCGCCTGAACGTGGCGCCCTACAGCATCGTGAGCTACGCCTGGGGCCAGAAGTACCAGCAGTCGAACCAGTGGGCCATCGAGACCCTGGCCGCCGCGATGGAGCCCGCCACCATCGGCACCCGCGCGCAGGCGCAGGCCTGGCTGCAGTTCAAGGGCTACGAGCCCACCACGCTGAACCTCGGCCCGCTGACCCGCCTGGGTGGGCGCGTGGGCTCGGCCAACATCGCGTTCGACGATCATCCGAACGAGAAGCGGTTCTCGGACCGCATCGAGACCGTGACCGTCGACTCGGTGTTCGCCTGGCTGCCGCGCGCGGGCCTGGGTGCGCCGCCGGTCACACTCAAGCTCTGAGCGAAGAGAAGCAACGAAGAAAAGAAAGAACGAAGGTAAGACCATGAGCAAATCCCTGCGCCTGTCCGAGAAGTGGTTCCGCCGCGGCCTCTGGCTGGTGGCGTTCGTGTTCGCGAGCTTCCTGATCGGGCTGGGCAGCACGATCGTGGGCGACCTGCCGCAGGTCGAGCGCGTGCGCGTGCTCGACGACTTCATCGACAAGCCCGCGGCCGAGCCGCTGCGCGCCACCATCAAGGCCTCGGAGGCCGCCGAGCTGCAGGCCGCGCGCGACCTCGACCAGGCGCAGCTGCAGCTCAACACCGCGCAGCAGGCCAGCGCCAACGCGCGCGAGACCTTCGGCAACTGGATCGCCACGCGCCGCGCCACCGCGCAGCCCGACCAGGACACCGAGCTCATCGCGCGCACCAAGGCGCTCGACGCCTTCAAGCAGAAGGAAGACGCGGCGCAGCGCAAGGCCGACGCGCAGCGCCAGATCGCACTCGACGCGCGCCAGGCCGAGCAGCGTGCGCGCGCGGCATTGGGCGTGCTGGAGCACGACGCACAGCAGCGCCTGGACGCCGAGTACCGCCGCGTCGAATTGCGCGTGTTCGGCTACCGGCTCGCGCTGACCCTGCCGCTGCTGCTGGTGGCCGGCTGGCTGTTCGTGAAGAAGCGCAAGAGCACCTACTGGCCCTTCGTGTGGGGCTTCATCTTCTTTGCCCTGTTTGCCTTCTTCGTCGAGCTGGTGCCCTACCTGCCGAGCTACGGCGGCTACGTGCGCTACGTGGTGGGCATCGTGCTCACGGTGCTGGTGGGGCGCTACGCCATCGTGGCGCTCAACCGCTACCTGGCGCGCCAGAAGCTCGCCGAGCAGCAGCCCGACCAGGTGCGCCGCGAAGAGCTGAGCTACGACGTCGCGCTGGCCCGCCTGGCCAAGAGCGTGTGCCCCGGCTGCGAGCGGCCGGTCGACCTGAAGAACAACGAGATCGACTTCTGCCCGCACTGCGGCATCGGCCTGTTCGACCACTGCGGCCACTGCAGCACGCGCAAGAGCGCGTTCTCCAAGTTCTGCCACGCTTGCGGAACCTCGGCCGCTGCGCATACACCTGTGACCGGCACTGCGCAATCGGTCACGCCGGGCGCGCCGGTTCAGCCGGCCACGTAGCGAAAGCGCCGCACGGTCGTGCTACAACCCCGGGCTGCGTCACGCAACGCCGTGCCGCGGGTTTTCCCATTCACATTGACGGAGCACACCCATGAGCATTTTCGGCAAGATTTTTTCCAAGATTTTCCCGTCGGCCAACGCCGCTGAAGTCGTCGCCGCACCGCCGGCGGCTGCACCCGGCGCGCCGGCCGTTGCCGCACCGCCGCCCGCGATCCCGCTGGGCGACGTGCCCGCCGTCCTGGACGCGATGCCAGGTGCCGCCGGCCTGAACTGGCGCACCTCGATCGTCGACCTGCTCAAGTTGCTGGGCCTGGACAGCAGCCTCGCCGCGCGCAAGGAACTGGCCAGCGAAATCCTCTACAGCAACGGCGAACCGGGTTCGGCCGAATGGAACATCGGCCTGCACAAGCAGGTGATGACTCGCATCGCCGCCAATGGCGGCACGCTGCCGGCCGAACTGCGCGACTGATCGTCCCGCCACCCACGCAGCAAAAAGCCCGGCATGCCGGGCTTTTTTCTTTGGGGCGAGCGTTGAAGCGCTTCAGGTCCAGCCTGCATCCACCACGTAATCCTGCGCGGTGCACATGCGCGAATCGTCGGCCGCGAGGAACAGCGCCATCGCGGCAATGTCTTCCGCCATCACGCGCCCCGGCAGGCACTGCGCCGCATCGATCTCCGCGGCGGATTCGGGCTTCACCCACAGCTTGATCTGCCGCTCGGTCATCACCCAGCCCGGCATGATCGTGTTGACCCGGATGTTCTGCTTGCCCAGGTCGCGCGCCAGCGAGCGCGTGAGGCCGTTCACGCCCGCCTTGCAGGCCTGGTAGACCGGGTAGCCGCGGCCCTTCATGAGCCAGCTGATCGAGCCGAAGTTGACGATCGAGCCACCGCCCAGCGCGCGCATGTCGTCGGCCACGGCCTGCGCGGCAAAGAACTGGTGCTTGATGTTGACGGCCACGAGGCGGTCGAAGTCGTCGCTGGTCACGTCGGCCATCTCGTGGCGGCGGTCGTTGGCGGCGTTGTTCAGCAGCACCGACACCGGCCCGAAGCGCTGGCGCACCGCGTCGATGGCGGCAGCGAGGGCGGCCGTGTCGGTCACGTCGCAGGGCACGAACAGCGCGGGGTGCGCGCCCTGCAGCTGCGCGGCGAGCGCATCGCCGGCGGCCGTGTCGAGGTCGCAGAAGCCGACCTTCGCGCCTTGGGCATGAAAGGCCCGCACCAGCGATTCGCCGATGCCGCTGGCGCCGCCCGAGATGAACACGGTGCGGCCGGCCAGCGAGGGGTAGCGGGCGGTATAGGCCGTGGGTGGGGAGGCGTTGGTCATGAGGGTGAGGACAACCGCAGTGAAGACAGGGCAAGCGTACCGGATGACGGCGTCCCTGGTGCCCGCCGGGCCTCCACCCGGCGTATGGCTTCCGGCCTGTGGGCAGGGCGCCGTGGCAGGCATACGCTTCGACCCATGAGCTCCTTCAACCGCCGCTTCGTCTTCTGCCTCGCGCTGCTTCCGGCCGCCTTCGCGGCGCGGCACGTCCGCGCGCAGGCGCAGGCACCGGCGCCCGTGCTGCTCTTCAAGGTGATCTCGCCGCGCGACGACATCGTGGTGGGCATCGAGGCGGCCCAGCTGGGCGCCGGCGCGGCGCCGCCCGTGCAGCGGCTGGCCGCCATGCTGGCCGAGAAGGGCCAGCTCACGCTCTGGCAGTACGCCTCGCACAAGGACGCGAGCGGGGCGCTGGTGCAGGCGCCGCTCAGGCAGGTCGTGGTCTTCAGGAACGAGCTGCTGCGCATCGAACCCTACGCGACGCCCCTGGCCATTCAGCCGCCGGGCGCCGCGAAGCCCTAGACGCCGCGTGCGCGGTCGGCCTTGAACTGCGCGCGGAACGCCGTGAAGGTGCCCGCGTCGAGCGCCGCGCGGATCTCCGTCATCAGGTTCAGGTAGTAGTGCAGGTTGTGGATCGTGCACAGCATCGGGCCGAGCATTTCGCCGCAGCGGTCCAGGTGGTGCAGGTAGGCGCGGCTGAAGCCTTCGCGCCCGCCATCGTTCCAGCTCACGCCCGAGGTGCCGGCGCAGGCGTGGCAGGTGCAGCTGGGGTCGACCGGCTGCGGGTCGCTCTTGTGGCGCGCGTTGCGCATCTTCAGGTCGCCGAAGCGCGTGAACATCGTGCCGTTGCGCGCATTGCGCGTGGGCATCACGCAGTCGAACATGTCGACGCCGTCGGTCACGCCCTGCACCAGGTCCTCGGGCGTGCCCACGCCCATCAGGTAGCGCGGCTTGTTCGCGGGCAGCCGGTGCGGCGTGTGGCCCATGATGTGCAGCATCTCTTCCTTGGGCTCGCCCACGCTCACGCCGCCGATGGCGTAGCCGGGGAAGTCCATGTCGACCAGCGCGGCCAGCGACTCCTCGCGCAGGTTCTCGAACATGCCGCCCTGCACGATGCCGAACAGCGCGTTGGGGTTCTGCAGGCGCGTGAACTCGGCCTGGCAGCGCTTGGCCCAGCGCAGGCTCAGTTCCATCGAGACGCGCGCCTCGGCCTCGGTCGTGATGTGGCCCTTGGTGTCGTAGGGCGTGCACTCGTCGAACTGCATCACGATGTCGCTGTTGAGGATGGTCTGGATCTGCATCGAGACCTCGGGCGTGAGGAACAGCTTGTCGCCGTTGACGGGCGACGCGAACTTCACGCCTTCTTCGCTGATCTTGCGCATCGCGCCCAGCGACCACACCTGGAAACCGCCCGAGTCGGTGAGGATGGGCTTGTCCCATTTCTCGAACTGGTGCAGCCCGCCGAAGCTCGCCATCACGTCCAGCCCCGGGCGCATCCACAGGTGGAAGGTGTTGCCCAGGATGATCTGCGCGCCCATCTCTTCCAGGCTGCGCGGCATCACGCCCTTGACCGTCCCGTAGGTGCCCACCGGCATGAAGATCGGCGTCTGGACCTTGCCGTGGTTGAGCGTGAGCGTGGCACGGCGCGCGTGGCTGTCGAGGTCGGTCTTGAGGAGTTCGAAGTTCAGCATGATGTCGTTCAGTCCTGGGTGCGTGCGAGCAGCATGGCGTCGCCGTAGCTGAAGAAGCGGTAGCCGTTGGCGATGGCGTGGGCATACAGCGCCATCACGCGCTCGTAGCCCGCGAAGGCCGAGACCAGCATCATCAGCGTGCTCTTGGGCAAATGGAAGTTGGTCACCAGCACGTCGACATGCGCGAAGGCGAAGCCCGGCGTGATGAAGATGCGCGTGTCGCCCGTGGCCTCGCCGCTTTTTGCCCACGACTCGAGCGTGCGCACGGTGGTCGTGCCCACGGCAACCACGCGCCCGCCGCGTGCCTTGCATTCGGCAATGGCGCGCTGCGTGGCCTCGGGCACTTCGTAGCGCTCGGCGTGCATCGTGTGCTCGGCGATGTTCTCGGTCTTCACGGGCTGGAAGGTGCCGGCGCCCACGTGCAGCGTGACGTTGGCGCGCTGCACGCCGCGTGCTTCGAGCTCGGCCAGCAGGCCCTCGTCGAAGTGCAATGCGGCCGTGGGCGCGGCCACGGCACCGGGCACGCGCGCGAACACGGTCTGGTAGCGGCTCTCGTCATCGGCCGAATCGGTGTGCGTGATGTAGGGCGGCAGCGGCACGTGGCCACAGCGCTGCATCAGCGCATACGGGTCTTCGCCCGCGTCGCTCTCGAAGCCGAAGCGGAACAGCGCGCCGTCTTCCTCGGGCCATCGGCCCAGCAGCGTGGCGCGAAAGCCGCCGACCATCTCGAGCGTGGTGCCGATGGGCGGCTTCTTGCTGACCTTCATGTGCGCCACGACCTCATGGCCCTGCAGCACGCGCTCGACCAGCAGTTCGAGCTTGCCGCCGGTCGGCTTCTCGCCGAACAGGCGCGCCTTGACCACGCGCGTGTCGTTGAAGACCAGCAGGTCGCCCGCGCGCAGCAGCGAGGGCAGTTCCTTGAAGATGCGGTCGGCCGGGGCGGGGCCTGTGCCGTCGAGCAGACGGGAGGCGGAGCGTTCGGTGGCCGGGTGTTGTGCCACCAGCTCGGGCGGCAGATGGAAATCGAAATCGGAAAGCGTGAAGGCGCGCATGGTGCTTGAGGGCCGGACGGGCCCGTGCCAAGGAGGCATGGGAAGAGAAAAAAGGCGGAGAGCGGCGATTGTCCCATGGCCCGGAATCACGGGCGTCACTTGGGGTTGGCCCGGGGTTGCCGAGGCAGAATCGACGCATGGTCGATTCCTCTGTCGCGCGTGTCACGCCGTCCCCAGCCCCTCCTTCCGAAGGCGAGCTCTTCAAGAAGATCCTGGGCGGCGCCTGGATGGGGCTGCACCCCGACATCCGCCGACGCTTCGACAAGAACCCCCTGCCGGGCAAGGCGCTGCACTACCTGGGCGCGCTCAGCGAGCTGCGCTGCTCGCGGTTCGGCAAGCTGCTGGGGCACCTCACGCAGCCGATGATCCAGGGCGCGCTCATCCCCTACAGCGACAGCCACTTTCCGGTCGAGATCCAGGTCTACGCCCGGCCCGACGACCCGGCCATCTACAAGCAGCGCATCTACCGCCTGCATGGGCGCCCACCGATCCAGTTCACCAGCTTCATGCGGGAGAGCGAGCGCGGCGAGGTGCTGGAGTACGTGGGCATGGGGCTGGGCATGAAGCTGGTGCTGAGCGTGGAGCCCAGCGGCAGCCTGCATTTCCAGAGCGACGGCTATTTCTGGGAGGTGTTCGGCTGGCGCATTCCGCTGCCGGGCCTGTTCACGCCGGGCAAGACCTTCCTCTGGCACCACAACGAGACGCCCGAGCGCTTCAACATCCGCATCGAAATCCGCCACTGCCTCATGGGCACCACCTTCACGCAGGTCGGCGTGTTCGAGGAAGTGCCGGAGCCGCAGGCGGTGTCCGCATGATCGACACGCACCTGCTGGCCCTGCAGCTCATGGCGGCGCAAGGCGCGCTGGGCGCCTTCGACACGCTCTACCACCACGAAGGCACAGAAGCCCTGCCGCGGCGCGGCACGGCGGGGCGCGAGCTGGCGATCCATGCCACGCGCTCGTCGATCTACTGCGCGCTGTTCCTCGGGCTGTCGGCGTGGGCCTGGCACGGCGCCTGGGCGTGGGTGCTGCTCGCGGTGTTCGGCGTCGAGATCGTGCTCACGCTGTGGGACTTCGTGGTCGAAGACGGCAGCCGTCTGCTGCCGCCCACCGAACGCGTGACGCACACGGTGCTGGCCATCAACGCCGGCGCGTTCATCGCGCTGCTGGCGATGAGCGCGGTCGGCTGGGCAGCGCAACCGACGGCGATGGTGTGGCAGCCGCACGGTTGGCTCAGCGCCTTCCTGGCGCTGTGCGGCGTGGGCGTCGGTATCTCGGGCCTGCGCGACGGCTTCGCGGCGCGCGCCCTGTTCAAGCAGCAGAAGCAGGCGCAGGTGCGCGCCGTCGAGGCCCCGGTGCATTTCGGCACGACACCGCAGCAGGTGCTGGTGACGGGCGGCACCGGCTTCATCGGCCAGATCCTCGTGCGCCACCTGCTGGCCGACGGCCATGCGGTGACGGTGTGGACGCGCGACGCGCGCGGCGCCGCCTGGGGCTTCGGCGGCGCGGTGCGCTGCGTGCAGTCGCTCGACCAGATTCCCGCCGCGGACGCCATCGACGTGGTCGTCAACCTCGCGGGCGAGCGCATCCTCGGCCAGCGCTGGAGCGCGCGGCGCCAGCAGCAGCTTCTGCAAAGCCGCGAAGGTTTGACACAGCAGCTCGTCGCATGGATCGCCACGCGCCCGCGCAAGCCGTGGCTGCTGCTCTCGGGCTCCGCCATCGGCTACTACGGCGTGCAGCCGCAGGGCGACGCCACCGAACTCACCGAAGACGCACCGCCGCAGGACATCTTCATGTCGACGCTGTGCCAGCGCTGGGAGCAGGCCGCGCACGCGGCCGTGGCGCACGGCGTTCGCGTGGCCTGCCTGCGCTTCGGCTTCGTGCTGGGTCACCAGGGCTCGCTGCCGCAGCTGCTGATGCCCGTGCAGCTGGGCATGGGCGGGCGCCTGGGCAGCGGGCGGCAGTGGCTGTCGTGGGTGCATGTGCATGACCTGATCCGCGCCATCGCGCATGTGTGGACGATGACGGAGTCCGCCACCGACCCTGTCGCCGCGCAGGCCTTCAACGTCACCGCGCCGGGTGCAGTGAGCCAGGAGGCCTTCACCCGCGTCGCCGCCGGCGTGCTGCACCGCCCCTGCTGGATGCCCACGCCCGCCGCGCCCGTGAAGCTGCTGCTCGGCGAGCAGGCCGACCTGCTGCTCGAAGGCCAGCGCGTGGTGCCCGCGCAGCTGCTGCGCAGCGGCTTCCAGTTCATGTTCCCCGATGCCCGCAGCGCCTTGACGGACCTTTGCCGTCCACGCTAGAAGCCTTGCCCGTGCCCGCCAAGAAAGAACCGACTCCCCCCGCCGCGCCGGCGTCACCGCCCGGCACCGGCCTGAGCCTCGTGCAGCGCGCGCTGCGCAAGCTCGGCCTCGTGCGCGACATCGACTTCGCGCTCTACCTGCCGATGCGCTACGAGGACGAGACGCGCATCGTGCGCCTGGCCGACACGCGCGACGGCGACATGGCGCAGGTCGAGGGCGTGGTCACCGAGTGCGAGGTGGTGTTCCGACCGCGCCGCCAGCTCATCGCCACCATCGACGACGGCAGCGACACCTGCCAGCTGCGCTTCTTCAACTTCTATCCGTCGCAGCAGAAGCAGCTCGCGGTGGGCGCCAAGGTGCGCGTGCGCGGCGAGATGCGCGGCGGCTTCGTGGGGCGGCAGATCATGCACCCGACCGTCAAGGCGGCCGGCACGGCGCTGCCCAACGCGCTCACGCCGGTGTACTCGACCGTGGCCGGGCTCGCGCAGCCGGTGCTGCGGCGCGAGGTGCGCTCGGGCCTGGCGCGCGCGCTGCTCGACGAGACGATTCCGGTGCAGATCGGCCCGCGCGGCGCGTGGGACCTGCGCAGCGCGCTGAGCTTCCTGCACTACCCGACGCCCGACGTGTCGATTGCTGCGCTGGAAGACCACAGCCACCCGGCGTGGCAGCGCATCAAGGCCGAGGAGCTGCTGGCGCAGCAGCTCTCGCAGCTGCAGGCACGGCTGGAGCGTGCGGCGCAGCGTGCGCCGGTGCTGCCTGCGTCCACCGACGCGGCGGCGAGTTCGCTGCATGCGCAGTTGCTCGCCGTGCTGCCCTTCGGCCTCACCGGCGCGCAGCAGCGCGTGGGCGAGGAGATCACGGCCGACCTGCACCGGCAGGTCCCGATGCACCGCCTGCTGCAGGGCGACGTGGGCTCGGGCAAGACCGTGGTCGCGGCGCTGGCCGCGGCGCGCTGCATCGACGCGGGCTTCCAGTGCGCGCTGATGGCGCCGACCGAAATCCTCGCGGCCCAGCACTTCGGCAAGCTGGTCGGCTGGCTCGACCCGCTGCTGGCCGAGCGCGGCCTGCGCGTGGCCTGGCTCACGGGCAGCCAGAAGAAGAAGGAACGCGACGAGATGTCGGCCGCCGTCGAGAGCGGCGAGGCCGCACTGGTCATCGGCACGCACGCGGTCATTTCGGAGAAGGTGCGCTTCAAGAACCTGGCACTGGCCATCATCGACGAACAGCACCGCTTCGGCGTCGCGCAGCGCCTGGCCTTGCGCGGCAAGGCCGGCGGCGACCTCGAGCCCCATCTCTTGATGATGAGCGCCACCCCCATCCCGCGCACGCTCGCGATGAGCTACTACGCCGACCTCGACGTCTCCACGCTCGACGAGCTGCCGCCGGGCCGCACGCCCATCGTCACCAAGCTGGTGGCCGACCACCGGCGCGACGAGGTCATCGACCGCATCCAGGCGCAGATTTCGCAAGGCCGGCAGGTCTACTGGGTCTGCCCGCTGATCGAGGAGAGCGAAGCGGTCGACCTGCGCAACGCCACCGAGACGCGCGACGAACTCGCCGGCACGCTGGGCGACCACATCCAGGTCGGCCTGCTGCATTCGCGCATGCCCACGGCCGAGAAGCAGGCGGTGATGGCCGCTTTCACCGCGAACGAAATCCAGGTGCTGGTGAGCACGACGGTGATCGAAGTGGGCGTGGACGTGCCCAACGCCTCGCTGATGGTGATCGAGCATGCCGAGCGCTTCGGCCTCTCGCAGCTGCACCAGTTGCGCGGGCGCGTGGGGCGCGGCGCGGCGGCCTCGGCCTGCGTGCTGCTCTATGCGCCGGGCGACAGCGGCCGCGTGGGCGAGGCGGCGCGCGCGCGGCTCAAGGCCATGGCCGAGACCGGCGACGGCTTCGAGATCGCGCGGCGCGACCTCGAGATCCGCGGGCCCGGCGAATTTTTGGGCGCACGCCAGTCGGGCGCGCCGCTGCTGCGCTTTGCCGACCTCGCGACCGACACGCTGCTGCTCGACTGGGCGCGCGAGCTCGCGCCGGTGATGCTGCAGAAGCACCCCGAGCTGGCGCAGCGCCACATCGACCGCTGGCTCGGCACCAAGGCCGAATACCTCAAGGCTTGAGCAGGTCGAGCAGCCGGTCGAGCCCGCCCTCGTCGATCGCCAGCATGGCGGCCTCGCGCACCAGGGGCTTGGCGTGGTAGGCCACCGACAGCCCGGCCACGCGCATCATCGGCAGGTCGTTCGCGCCGTCGCCCACGGCGATGGCCTGGGTCGGCGATATGCCCATCGCGCGGCAGCAGTCGAGCAGCTTGTCCTTCTTGGCTTCGCCGTCGCAGATGTCGCCCCAGGGCTGGGGCAGCATGCGCCCGGTCAGCCGGCCCTCTTCGATCTCCAGCACGTTGGAGCGCGTGTCGTCCAGCTGCAGCCGCTCGCGCAGGCGGTCGGTGAAGAAGGTGAAGCCGCCGCTCAGCAGCACGACGCGCAGGCCGGCTTGCTTGCACGCGGCGATCAGCGTCTCGGCGCCGGGGTTCAGGTGCAGGCGCTGGTCGTACACGGCCTGCAGCGCCGACAGCGGCACGCCGCGCAGCAGGGCCACGCGCCGGCGCAGGCTGTCCTTGTAGTCGGTGATCTCGCCGCGCATCGTGGCCTCGGTGATGGCTGCGACCTCGGGGCCGCAGCCCGCGATGTCGGCGATCTCGTCGACCGTCTCGATGTCGATCAGCGTCGAGTCCATGTCGAAGGCGATCAGCTTGAAGTCCGACAGCCGCAGGGGAGGAAGAGTGAGCATGGTGGTCATGGGGTGGGGCTTCCCGCGTTCCAGTGCTGCGTGCCGAGCCAGTCGACGAACTGCCGTGCCAGCGCGGCCACCGGCCCTTCGGTGCGGTACAGCGCGTAGACGCCCGAAGCCGGCAGGCGCGGTTCGGGAAACACCAGGCGCAACCGGTCGGCGCGGATGTCTTCCTCGAGCAGGCACCAGGGCGCCAGCGCGAGCCCCAGGTCGTTCATGGCGGCCTGCATGCAAAGAAACTGGTGGTCGAACACGGGGCCGGGCAGCTGGGGCGGCACGCGCACGCCGGCCAGCTCGAACCAGCGCGGCCAGTTCTCCACTTCGCCGGCGGCCTGCAGCAGCGGGTGGCCCAGGCAGTCGGCCATGCTGGCGATGCGGTGCCGCTCGATGAAGCGCGGCGACGCCACGGCCACGAGGTGGTCGTCCAGGCAGCGCACGCAGGTGTGGTCGGGGCGCTGCATGGGAATGCGGCGGATCAGCACGTCGCTGTCGGCCTCGGCCTGGTCGAAGAACTGCCGGCCCAGGGTCGACAGCTGCACGTCGGTCTGCGGCGCCAGGGCCTGGAAGCCGGCCAGCCGCGGGATGAGCCACTTCATCGCCAGCGAGGGCGTGGTGCACACGCGCAGGCTGGCGCGCTGGTGGGGCGACTTCAGCGCGGCCGTGGCGCTGGCGATGCGGTCCAGGCTGGCCTGCACCTCGGCGAAGTAGTCGCGCGCATGGGGCAGCAGCGTCGCGCCGCGGGCCTCGCGCGCGAACAGCGGCTGGCCCAGGTAGTCCTCCAGCAGGCGGATCTGCTGGCTGACGGCGCTGTGCGTGATGCTGAGTTCGTCGGCGGCCGCGGTGAAGTTGGCATGGCGCGCCGCCGCTTCGAAGGCGCGCAGCGCCTTCAAAGGGGGGAGGCGTCGGGTCACCACATGCGTACCTTGGCGAGCGGGCTTGTCTTCCTCATGTTCTTTTCGTGTTCGGTTGCGTGCCGCCCGGGGTTGGAGGCCGGCGCGCATCGTAGACCGGGAAGCCTGCAGAAAAACTAACCGGCCGCCTTAAAAAATACGGCTGGTGGCGTGTGGAGGGCGCACCTAGCATCGCGCTTCCTTCCACCCTGAACAAGAGACATGGCTTCCATCACCATCGACAACGTCGTGAAGCAGTTCGCCAACCAGACGGTGCTGCAGAACCTGTCGCTGCATGTGCCCGATGGCGCCTTCTACACCCTGCTGGGCCCCAGCGGCTGCGGCAAGACGACCCTGCTGCGCTGCATCGCGGGCTTCAACGAGCCCGACGGCGGGCGCATTCTTTTCGACAAGGACGACGTGACGCGCGTGTCCACCCACCACCGCGACATCGGCATGGTGTTCCAGGACTACGCGCTGTTCCCCGACAAGACGGCCTTCGACAACGTGGCCTATGGCCTGCGTGCGCGCAAGGTGCCCAAGGCCGAGATCGCCCGGCGCGTCAACGAGGCGCTGGACAAGGTGAGCCTGCTGGCACTGGCCGACCGCTACCCCGCGCAGATGAGCGGCGGCCAGCGCCAGCGCGTGGCGCTGGCGCGCGCGCTGGTGATCCGCCCGCGCGTGCTGCTGATGGACGAGCCGCTGTCCAACCTCGACGCCAAGATGCGCCTGCAGATGCGCGACGTGATCCTCGACCTCGTGCGCGAGGCCGGCATCACCACCGTGTTCGTCACGCACGACCAGGAAGAGGCGCTGGCCATGTCCGACCGCATCGCCATCATGGACCGCGGCAGCATCGCGCAGCTGGGCACGCCCGAAGAACTGTACGGCACGCCGGTGAACGCCTACGTGGCGGACTTCATCGGCTCGGCCAACGTGATCCCGGTGCCGGCCGAGTCCGCCGGCGGAGCTGCGTCGCACGTGCGCTACCAGCTGTGCGGCCAGCAGCTCGACGGCAAGCAGGGCGGCGCCGCGCTGGGCGCGCAGGGCATCCTCATCGCGCGCCCCGAGGCGCTGTCGCTGATGGCGCCCGCGCCCCACGTGCCCAACGCCATCGCGGGCGAGGTGCTGCGCCGCCAGTACCTGGGCTTCAAGACCGCCTACCGCATCCGGCTGCACGACCAGTCGGAGATCCGCGTCGAGCTGCACGCCGGCAACATGGTGGCCGACTTCCAGGCCGGCGATGCGGTGCAGGTGCTGGTGCCGGCCGACAGTCGCGTCGTCGCCGCCTGAACGGACACGCACGCCATGAAAATCAACTGGTGGCCCTGGGGTTTCCTGACCCTGCTCAGCCTCGTGCTGCTGCTGTTCTTCGTGTTCTACCCGCTGGGCACGCTGTTCGTGAACAGCGTGCGCGACGAGTCGGGCGCGTTCTCGCTGTCCGGCTTCATCACCTTGCTGCAGGACAGCGAATACCTGCTCGCGTTCCGCAACACGCTGGTGCTCGGCGTGTCGGTCACGGCCTGCACCGTGGCCGTGGGCGTGCCCTTCGCGTACATGGTGGCGCGCTACGACTTCCCGCTGAAGAACCTGGTGGCGGTGCTCCCGATCATGACCATCGTGATCCCCGAGATCATCGTCGGCCAGTCGTGGCTGCTGCTGCTGGGCAACAACGGGCTGGTGACCAACCTGCTCGCGGGCGCGGGCATCACGCTGCCGACCTTCTACGGCTGGACCGGCATGGTGTTTTCCATGACGCTGGTCTACTACACCTACATCTACCTGGGCGTGCTGGCCGCGCTGCGCGGCTTCGACGGCCAGCTCGAAGAAGCCGGCCTGAGCCTGGGCACCTCGCCGCTGGTGACCAAGCTGCGCGTGCTGGTGCCGGTGATCCTGCCCGCGGTGCTGGTCAATGCGCTGGTGGTGTTCACGCTGGTGGTGGGCAACTTCGCGCTGTCGGTGGTGCTGGGCAGCAGCGTGCCGCTGCTGTCGGTCATGACGTACAACGCCTTCGTCGGCGAGATGGGCGGCAGCCCCACGCTGCAAAGCGCGATGTCGGTGGTGTCCATCGGCATCGTGGCCATCGTGCTGTTCTTCCAGAAGCGCGTGGTCGAACGCAAGATCTACACGATGACGCAGGGCCGCGCGCCCGCCGTGGTGCGCGTGCGCTCGGGCGCGGCGGTGTTCTACACGCTCAGCGTGGGCGTGATCATCGTGCTGTCGATGCTGCCGCTGCTCATCGTCTTCGTGGGCGCCTTCACCGAGACCAGCGGGCCCGTGATGCGCTGGGGCCAGTGGTCGCTCTCGAGCCTGGAACGCGCGCTGCGCGGCGCGCCCGAGCCGATCATCAACTCGCTGAAGTTCGCCTCGATGGCCACCGTGGTGGGCGTGGCCTTCGCGGTGCTCGTGAGCTACCTGACGATCAAGAAGCGCAACCCCTTCACCCAGCTGCTGGACTACATCGTGGTGCTGCCGCTGACCATCTCGGGCACGGTGCTGGGCATTGCGCTGGTGCAGACCTTCAACACCGGCTGGCTGGTGCTGGCGGGCACCTCGGGGATCATGGTGCTGTGCTACACGGTGCGCCGCCTGCCCTTCGCGGTGCGCAATGCGTCGTCGACGCTGTTCAACATCTCGGACTCCATCGAGGAGGCCTCGATCAGCCTGGGCGTGTCGCCGCTGAAGACCTTCTTCAAGGTGCTGCTGCCGGCCATGAAGGCCTCGATCATCTCGGCCGCCATCCTGATGTGGGTGACCACGATCTCGGAGCTGTCGGCCTCCATCGTGGTCTACACGGGCGGCCTGGAGACCATGCCGATCGCCATCTTCCGCCAGGTCGACGGCGGCCGCCTGGGCCTGGCCTCGGCCTACGGCGCGGCGCTGGTCAGCGTGATCCTGCTGCCCATCGTGGTGGCGATCAAGGTGTTCCGCATCAACCTCTTCTCCAGCAAATGACCCGCCCATTCACTTCAACCTGCGAGGTTTTCATGTCCTTCAAGTCCCTGGCGAAATGCGCGTTCGCGACCCTGGCCTTCACGGCGGGCGTCGCGGGTGCGCAGACGGTGGTGCTCTATTCGTCCAACAACACCGAAACCGTCGAGACCGCGCTGGCCGTGGTCAAGAAGAAGACGCCCGGGCTCACGGTGCAGCAGGTCACGGGCGGCACCGGCACGCTGATGAAGCGCATCCAGGCCGAGGCCAAGAACCCGCGCGGCGACGTGCTGTGGAGCGGCGGCTTCGGCACGCTGGGCGCCTACAAGGACCAGATGGCGCCCTACAAGTCGCCCGACCTCGCGGCCGTGCCCGCGGCCTTTCGCGGCCCGAACGACCTGTGGGTCGGCACCAACGTGCACGTCATGGTGATGATGGTCAACGAGCGCCAGCTCAAGGGCATGCCCGCGCCCAAGACCTGGTCGGACCTCATGCGCCCCGAGTGGAAGGGCAAGTTCGCCATCACCGACCCGAGCAAGAGCGCCACGGCCTACATGCTGGTGTACGGCCTGCTCAAGCAGTTCGGTCGCGACGGCCTGGGCAAGCTGGCGGCCAACGCGGTCGTCACCGCCTCGTCGGGCAGCACCTACAAGGGCGTGGCCGCCGGCGAGTACCCGGTGGGCCTGACCATCGAGTACGCGGCGCAGGAGTACGTGGCGGGCGGCCAGAAGGAGATCAAGCTGGTGTACCCGACCGAGGGCAGCTACCTGGCGCCCGAAGGCATGTTCATCGTGAAGGGCGCGAAGAACATGGACGCCGCCGTCGCGCTCTACAACGGCCTGCTGAGCAAGGAGACGCAGCAGGAGCTGCTGGTGAAGAACTTCCGCCGTCCGGTGCGCAGCGACATCGCGGTGTCCAAGCTCACCTCGCTGCCCGACCTGAGCGCCATCAAGGTCTTCCCGCTCGACCAGGAAGCGGCCTCGGCGGAGTACGAGCAGCTCGTGGCGCTGTGGAACCTGGCGGTGAAGGCGCGGTGACGAGCACGGCGAAGGCGCCTTCGACGCCGGTCAGCGCCTTCGATCTGTTCAAGATCGGCATCGGCCCTTCGAGCTCGCACACGGTCGGGCCGATGATCGCGGCGCGGCAGTTCGCCTGCCTGCTGCAATCGCGGGGCCTGCTGCCGCAGGTGGCCGCGCTGGTGACGCAGCTGTACGGCTCGCTCTGCGCCACCGGCCGCGGCCACGGCACCGACCGCGCCGTGCTGCTCGGGCTCGCAGGCCACCGGCCGGACCGCATCGATCCCGACACCATCGAGCCCGCCATCGCGGCCATCCGACGCGAGCGGCGCCTGCACCTGCTCGGCACGCACGCCGTGGCATTCGACGAGAAGGAGCACCTGCTCTTCCTGCGCAAGAGCCTGCCCCGGCACCCGAACGGCCTGCGCTTCATTGCATTGGATGCGCAGGGCCAGACCCTGGCCGAGGCGGATTACTTTTCAGTGGGCGGCGGCTTCGTCGTCGATGCGCAGGGCGAGAGCGTGCGCAACGAAGCCGGCGTGCAGCGTCCGGCACCGGCCGCGCTGCCCTTCGCCTTCGACAGTGGCGCGGAACTGCTCGCGCAATGCCGCGCGCAGGGCCTGTCGATCGCCGCGCTGATGATGGCCAACGAAACGCAATGGCGGCCACAGGCCGAGGTGCGATCGGAATTGCTGCAGGTGTGGGACGCCATGGCCGGCGCCGTGCGGCGCGGCTGCGCGAGCACCGGCACCCTGCCCGGGCGCATGCAGGTGCGTCGGCGTGCGGCCGACCTGTTCGGTCAGCTGCAGGGCAATGGCACGGCGCAGGCCGCGCCGGACCCGCTCGCGGCGATGGACTGGGTCAACCTGTACGCCATGGCCGTCAACGAAGAGAACGCGGCCGGCGGGCGCGTGGTCACCGCGCCCACCAACGGCGCGGCGGGCGTGATTCCGGCGGTGCTGCACTACCACCAGCGCTTCTTTCCCGGCGCGGGCGACGAGGCGGTGGTCGAGTTCCTGCTCACCGCCGCGGCCATCGGCATCCTCTACAAGAAGAACGGCTCGCTCTCGGGCGCCGAGGTCGGCTGCCAGGGCGAGGTCGGCGTGGCCTGCTCGATGGCGGCGGGCGCGCTCGCCGCGGTGATGGGCGGCACGCCGGGCCAGGTCGAGAACGCCGCCGAGATCGGCATGGAGCACAACCTGGGCATGACCTGCGACCCGGTCAGCGGGCTGGTTCAGATCCCGTGCATCGAGCGCAACGCGATGGGCGCGGTGAAGGCCATCAACGCGGCGCGCATGGCCCTGCGCGGCGACGGCTCGCACTTCGTGTCGCTGGACAAGGTCATCCAGACCATGATGCAGACCGGCGCGGACATGAAGACCAAGTACAAGGAAACCTCGCGCGGCGGCCTCGCCGTGAACATCGTCGAGTGCTGACCGCCGCGCGGCCGCGGCTCAGCCCGCCGGCCGGCGCGTGAACGCGAGGATCAGCCCGAAGCCGACCATCATGCTGCCGCTCACGCGGTTGAACCAGCGCATCGCGCGGCTGCCGTTGGCCAGCCGGCGCATGCGCGCGCCGAGCAGCGCATACAGCGCGATCGCGACCAGCTCGAACACCAGGAAGGTCACGCCCAGCAGCACGTAGCTCGACGCGTACGCGCCAGGCACCACGAACTGCGGGAAGAAGGCGGTGAACACCAGGATGGCTTTCGGGTTGCCGGCCGCCACCGTGAACTCCTGGCGCACCAGCGCGCGCATCGACGGCGGCGCAGCTTCGTGCGCCTGCACTTGCGCAGTCGGCGCCGGCGCGCGCAGCAGCCGAATGCCGATCCACACGAGGTACGCGGCGCCGATGTACTTGATGACATCGAAGGCCAGCTCCGATGCGACCAGCACCGCGCCCATGCCCAGGCCCGCGATGGCGATCATGACCGCGAAGGCTACGAGCCGGCCGCTCGCCGCGATCACGGCCGGCGACACGCCGTGCTTCGCGCCGTTGGTCACCGACAGCAGGTTGTTGGGGCCGAACGCCATGTTGATGGCGAAGCAGGCGGGCAGGAACAGCAGGTAGGCGGACAGGGTCATGGCGCATCCGGCGGCGGGTGTGGCGGGGTGAACATTATTTCAGCAGTCCGGGGCGGCGCGTCGCTCTGCCCGCAGTGCCCGTTTGCCCTCGCGCACAGCCCACGAATCACGGAGGCACCGCTGTGCGGCGTTGGCTGGCGCGTCCTTCATCTCGCGGGTTTGCACCAATTTCATGACGAATATGGTGGGGCATCATTCGATTAATTGTTCAACAAAACATCAATTCAAGCTCAACCAAGATCGAACGGTTGAGACCTGGATGCATGGTGGTGTTGACCAATTGCCGAGGCTCACGGCAACCGGCCGCGAGGCTTTCCTTGTCTGCACACACCACATTCATGGGAGCGATTCGTCATGGCAAGCGACTTTCATCCGAGCCCCTCTGCGGGGGACGACTGCAAAGCGAAGGACGCATCGGGCGTCCCGCAGGGCGGCATCTCCTGGCGTCGGAATGCATTGGGGCTGGGCATCTGCGCGGCGGTACTGGCGGGATGCGGAGGTGGCGGCGGAGGTGGCGGGGCTGACCCGGCCACCGTCGCGGCCATTGCAGCAGCGATCGCCGCTGCCAATGCACCGCCGCCCGCACCGCCACCGACGACGAATCCCCCACCACCCGCGCCGCCGGCGATCCAGGCCAGGTGCGCAATGGACACCGGCGTCGCGGCCTCGTACGAAGAGCAGCGCCTGCCCAACAAGCTCAGCGCCAGCGATGCGGCGAGCTTCTCGCAGCAGGTGCTGCAGGCCAGCGGCTTCGACAAATTCGGGCCGGCGTTCGCCCTCAAGCTGTGCAAGGACGGCCTGGCCGGTGCGTCGAGCTACGACGCGGCCGTCACCCTGCTGAAGGCCGAGGGCCAGCAGCTGTGGCAGGCCGCGGTGGACCGGGTGCAGGGCCGCAAGGTCGAGGGCAGCCTGCCGCAGAGCGACGACCGCATGCTGTACTGGGCGCGCCTGACCATGACGTTCGCGCTGCGCCAGTGGAAGCCCGACTTCCCGCTCGACGACGCACAGCGCGCCGCGCTGGAGAACGAATTCGAGCGCGCGTCGCGCGGCCAGTACGCGATCGACTTCCCGGAAGGCACGGGCCACAAGCGCATCCTCGTCAGCGGCTTCGATCCCTTCACGCTGGGCACGCCGGGCGTTCACGACAACCCGAACATCCGCATCGGCAACCCTTCGGGCGCGACCATCCTCTCGCTGGACGGCAACACCGTGGCGCTGGGCGACGGCACCACGGCCGTCATCCGCACCTTCATCCTGCCCGTGAACTACCCGCCCTTCCTGCAGGGCATGCAGGAAGACACGCTGGGGCCGTGGTTCAAGCCCGGGCCCAAGCGCGTGGACGCGTCCATCTCCATGAGCCAGGGCGGCGGTGCCTTCCACCTGGAGCACTTCAACGGCCGCTACCACCTGGCCAGCATCCCGGGCAACGACAACGTCTGGCCCGCCTGCATGGACGGCGACAGGTTCCCGTCGGTGCTGGACTGCGACATCTATCCGCCGGAGCGCTGGCTCGGCTTCATGCCGCGGCCCTGGGCCAAGGAGACGCCGCCGCAGTTCACGGTGTCGACGCTGCCGTTCCAGGCCATGATCGACGCGAAGACCGGCGAGGGCGTCATCAACCGCGACACCGGCACGCCCGGTGGCTGGGACGTGCTGCGGCGCGACACCTACTCCGTGCAGCCGTGCAAGAAAGACGCGCTGGGCCCGCTGGACAACAACTGCGCCAGCCGGGGCGGCGGCGGCAACTACCTCTCCAATGCGAGCGCGTACCGCAACACGCTGCTGCGCGACACCTTCAAGCTGAACATTCCCGCCGGCCACATCCACACGCCGGTCATGACGCGCTTCGGCGCGGGCAGCGACGGCAAGATCACGGATGCAACCTTCGAGGGCTTCCGCGATTCCATCGTGGCCCAGGGCCGCAACCTGGTGATCGCGATGGCGAAGACCCTGTCGGCGCCGGCACCCTGACAACGTTGCATCACAAGAAGGCATGGACATGAAACACCAACTCTTCATCGGCATCGTCGGCCTGGCGTTGTCGGGCGCGGCCCTGGCGCAACCCACCGAGAGCTTCTACCTGATGCGCAACAAGGTCAGCGGCAAGGCCGTCTGCGCGCAGCATCCGATCAGCCCCGACTGGGTGCGCGAGGCCGGCCCCTTCAAGGACCAGGACTGCAAGGTCGCGGACAAGCCCGAGCCCCGGCGCTCGGACTTGCCGGCCAGCCCGCTCGAGCTGGCCCCCAAGAAGAAGGAATAGCCGGCTTGGCCGTCGGCGCCACGGCGTGCATGCACTGCACGCCGCGGCTTCGCCTCGTTCATTCGTTTCCTCTCCTCCCTTTTCCCTCTTTGCACTCCTGGAGCGTTTCCATGCGAAATCCCTACGCGCACGCCGTCGTCACTGCCTTCGCGGGCCTGGCCTTCTCTCTCGGCGCTCACGCCCAGACCAAATGGGATCTGGCCAATGCCTACCCCGCGACCAACTACCACACCGAGAACATCACGCAGTTCGCGAAAGACGTGGACGCGGCCACCGGCGGCAAGCTGAAGATCACGGTGCATGCCAACGCGTCGCTGTTCAAGGCGCCCGAGATCAAGCGCGCCGTGCAAAGCGGCCAGGCCCAGGCCGGCGAGATCCTGCTGGCCAACTACGCCAATGAGAACCCGATCTACGCACTGGACGGCGTGCCTTTCCTGGCCACCACGTATCCCGAGGCCCGCAAGCTCTACGACGCCTCCAAGCCCGCGATGGACAAGCTGCTGGCCGCGCAAGGCATCAAGGTGCTGTTCGTGGTGCCCTGGGCGCCGCAGGGCATCTACACCAAGAAGGAGATCGGCTCGGTGGCCGACCTGCGCGGCATCAAGTGGCGCGCCTACAGCCCGGCCACGGCCAAGATCGCCGAGCTCATCGGTGCGCAGCCGGTGCAGATCCAGCAAGCTGAACTCAGTGCGGCGATGGCCACCGGCGTGATCGAGAGCTACATGAGCTCGGGCTCCACCGGCTACGACACCAAGACCTTCGAGCACATCAAGAATTTCTACGACACGCAGGCCTGGATTCCGAAGAACGCGATCCTCGTGAACGCCAAGGCCTTCGACGCGTTAGATGCGACCACCAAAGCAGCGGTGACCAAGGCCGCAGCCGACGCCGAGGCGCGCGGCTGGAAGGTCGCTCAGGAGAAGAACGATGAGTACAAGCGCCTGCTCGCCGAGCGCGGCATGAAGGTGCACAAGCCTTCGCCCAAGCTGGACACCGACATGCGCCAGGTCGGCGGCATCATGCAGGCCGACTGGCTCAAGGCTGCCGGTGCCGATGGCGCCACCATCGTCGACACCTATAAAAAGAAGTAAGCCGTGCGCCGCTTCCTCGATCGCCTGTACGACGGTGCAGGCGCGCTGGGCGCTTTCTGCGTCTTCCTGATCTTCGTGCTGATGATCGTGGCCGGTGTGGGCCGCCAGATGAACTGGCACGTGAGCGGACTCAACGACATCGTCTCCTGGCTGTGCGCGGCGGCGGCCTTCTTTGCGATGGCGCATGCGTTCCGGCATGGTGACTTCGTTCGCGTGACGCTGCTGCTGGACGCGGTGCCGCTGAAAGTGCGACGTGTGCTGGACGTGATGTGCCTGCTGATCGCGGCAGTGTCGGTGGCCTACCTCACCTACTGGGCCACCAGCTTCACGTACGAGAGCTACGAGTTCGCGGAGATGGCCACGGGGTTGGTGGTCATTCCGATCTGGATTCCGCAGTCCGCCTTCGTGATCGGCTGTTGGCTGCTCTTGATCGCCATGCTCGATGAGTTGGTGGGCGTGGTGCGCGGCGAAAAGCCCAGCTACCAGCGCGCCATCGAAGAACGGCACGCAGCCGGCGATTTTTCCTCCGACGTCTGAACGCACGCCATGCTCGAAACACTGCTCATGGGCGCGCTCTTGCTCGCCATCATGCTTCTCTTGCTCGCCGGCGGCGTCTGGATCGCCATGACCCTGGCCATCGTCGGCTGGGTCGGCCAGGCCTTCTTCACCAACACGCTGCCCGGCAAGAACCTGTTCTCGGCCTTCTGGGAAAGCAATGCGAGCTGGGAGCTGGCGGCGCTGCCGCTGTTCATCTGGATGGGCGAGATCCTGTTTCGCACCAAGCTCAGCGAGGAAATGTTCGAGGGTTTGAGGCCCTGGCTGAACCGCGTGCCCGGCCGGCTCATGCACACCACCATCCTCGGCTGCGGCGTGTTCGGCTCGGTCTCGGGCTCCTCGGCCGCCACCTGCGCCACCATCGCCAAGGTGGCGCTGCCCGAGCTCAAGCGCCGCGGCTACAACGAGAAGCTGGCCATCGGCTCGCTGGCCACCGCCGGCACGCTGGGCATCCTGATCCCGCCGTCGATCACCATGGTGGTGTACGCGGTGGCGGCCGACGCCTCGATCATCCGCATCTTCCTGGCCGGCTTCCTGCCGGGCTTTTTGCTGATGCTGCTGTTCTCGGGCTACATCGGCTGGTGGAGCCTGCGCCACCCTGACCAGGTGCCGCCGGCCGATCCGCCGACCACCTTCATGGAGAAGATCCGGCTGTCGGGCAACCTCATTCCCTGCGCGCTGCTGATCGTGTTCATCGTCTGGGTGCTGGTGGCCGGCTGGGCCACGGCCACCGAGTGCGCGGCCTTCGGCGTGCTGGGCTCGCTGGCCATCGCGGCCTATGGCAAGAGCCTGACCTGGCAGAACTTCAAGGACGGGATCATGGGCGCCACGCGCACCAGCTGCATGATCATGTTCATCCTGGCCGGGGCTGCGTTCCTGACCAAGACCATGGCCTTCACCGGCATCCCGCGCGAGCTGGCCGAGTGGGTCGACAGCATGCACCTGTCGCCCTATGCGCTGATCGGTGCGCTGGTGGTGGTGTACCTGGTGCTGGGCACGGCGCTGGACGGCATCTCGATGATCGTGCTGACCAGCGCCGTGGTGCTGCCGATGATCCAGAAGGCGGGCTTCGACCTGGTCTGGTTCGGCATCTTCGTGGTGCTGCTGGTCGAGATCGCCGAGGTCACGCCGCCGGTGGGCTTCAACCTGTTCGTGCTGCAGAACATGACGGGCAAGGACAGCAACGTGATCGCCAAGGCGGCCATTCCGTTCTTCTTCTGCCTCGTGCTGTGCATCGCGCTGATCACGCTGTTCCCGGGTATCGTCACGATCCTGCCTGACCTGGTGATGGGCAAGGAGCGCTAGCGCAGCAGCCCGCGCGGCGCGGGCGGACTCAACTAGTTGTCGAGTCCGCCGTCCGGCATCTGCCGCGCGTAGACGGCCAGCACGATGCGCTCGGAGTGGATGAGGTAGTCGTTCAGCGCCGCCGAGCCTTCGGCGAACTTGCCGGCTTCGATGAGCTCGAGCAGCTTCGTGTTCATGTCCACGTAGGGCGCGTGCAGGAACTCCGGGTCTTTCAGCAGCCCGAAGGCCAGCCGCAGCTCGACCAGGATGTGGGCGAACAGCACGTTGAGCCGCTCGCTGTCGGCCAGCTCGACGATGCCCTTGTGGAACTCCATGTTGGCCGTGCCCACGCCCAGCCAGTCGCCGGCGTCTCGGCATTTCAGCGCCATCTCGACCGCCTCGCGCATGTGCTTCTTGGCGGGGTGGCGCGGGTAGGCCTGCGCCAGCGCCTGGCACTCGATGAGCCGGCGCACGCGGTAGATGTCGATGATCGACGCGATGCTCGGTACCGCCACGAACACGCCGCGGTTGGGCGCGTGCTTGAGCAGGCCTTCCTTGGTCAGCGTGCGGAACACCTCGCGCAGGGTGTTGCGCGAAATCTCCAGGCTGTCGGCCAGCGCGGCCTCCGACAGCCGCTGCCCTGGCGAGAACTCGCCCTTCACGATCTTCTGGCGGATCAGCTCGGCCACGCGGTCGTTGAGCGTGAGCGCGCCGGCGGCCGGCGAGGCGGGGGAAGCAGGGGAATCCAGTCGGGTCATGCCGGTCGGTCGGAGGGGAAAAGAGAGGGGCGCAGCGAGCCTGCGTTGTAACAGACGGCTCCCGTGCCATGCCGCGCCCGTGCACCGAAACGCGCCCGTTTCAGGGTTTTCATGGGGGTATTCAGACACTGTTGTTGGGCACACTACATGAAATTGTTCAACAACTTGTTTGAAATGAGTGATTCATAAGAAATGAATTGCTCATTCATTGGCATGAGGTTTGCATCAATCGACCGCACCGGTGCCCCTGCGCCGGTGTTTTGCATTGCAACGAAAGACCAACCATGACACCTGAAGTCCCCCTGTGGCCGCTGATCGGCGTGGCCGTGATCATTGCGGGGTTCATCCTGCGCTTCAATCCGATGCTGGTCGTGATCGTCACGGCCATCGTCACGGCGTTCGCCGCCGGCTTCGGCCCGATGGCGATCCTCACGGCCATCGGCACCGGCTTCATCAAGACGCGCAACCTGCCGCTGATCATTCTTCTGCCGCTGGCGGTGATCGGCCTGCTGGAGCGCCACGGCCTGCGCCAGCACGCACAGAACTGGATCAGCCGCATCAAGTCGGCCACCGCCGGTCGCCTGCTGATCGTCTACCTCGCGGCGCGTGAACTCACGGCGGCCATGGGCCTGACCAGCCTGGGCGGCCATCCGCAGATGGTGCGTCCGCTGCTCGCGCCGATGGCCGAAGGCGCCACCGAGACACGCTACGGCAAGCTGCCCGACCGCATCCGCCACAAGCTGCGCGCCTACGCCGCGGCCACCGACAACGTGGGCCTGTTCTTCGGCGAAGACATCTTCGTGGCCTTCGGCGCCATCGTGCTCATGACCACCTTCCTGCACGAAGCGGGCATCGACGTCGAGCCGCTGCACATCGCGATGTGGGGCATCCCGACGGCCATTGCCGCTTTCATCATCCACGCCTGGCGCCTGCGCCGGCTCGACCAGGCACTGGCCCGTGAGCTGGGCGGCGCTGCAGAAGCCGACGTGCCCGCCACCGCCGTGCCCGCCAAGGAAGGACGCTGAGCATCATGATTCTCTCGATCCAGCACCTGTACCTCCTGGTCGGCTTCATCCTCGCCGTCACGGCCGTGATGACGCTGGCCGACCGCCAGCACCCCAAGCGCTACACCAGCGCGCTCTTCTGGGGCATCTATGCGCTGGTCTTCCTGGTCGGCGACAAGCTGCCGCCCGCGCTCGTGGGCGTGGGCGCGATCGGCATGGCCGTCATTGCCGGCCTGCGCGGCGTCGGCGCGGGCAAGCACCGCGAACCCACGCCCGAGCAGTACCAGGCCAGCGCCACGCGCCTGGGCAACAAGCTGTTCATTCCGGCGCTGGCGATTCCGCTGGTCACCGTGATCGGCACCGTGGGCATGAGCCACATCAAGCTCGGCGGCACGCTGCTGCTCGACCCCAAGAACACCACGCTGGTGAGCCTGGGCATCGGCTGCGTGGTGGCGCTCGCGCTGGCCTGCTGGCTGACGCGCGAAACGCCCGTGCAGGGCATGCGCGAGTCGCGCCGCCTGACCGACGCGCTCGGCTGGGCCGTGGTGCTGCCGCAGATGCTCGGCATGCTGGGCCTGGTGTTCTCCGATGCCGGCGTGGGCAAGGCGGTGGCGCACATCACCACCAGCTACATCAACATGGACATCCGCTTCGTGGCCGTGGCCGTGTACGTGCTGGGCATGGCGCTGTTCACCATCATCATGGGCAACGGCTTCGCGGCCTTCCCGGTGATGACGGGCGGCGTCGGCGTGCCGGTGCTGGTGGGCGTGTACCACGGCGACCCGGCCGTGATGGCGGCCATCGGCATGTTCTCGGGCTACTGCGGCACGCTCATGACGCCGATGGCGGCCAACTTCAACATCGTGCCCGCGGCGCTGCTGGAGCTGCCCGACAAGAACGCGGTGATCAAGGTGCAGATACCCACCGCGGCCGCGCTGCTGGTGGTCAACATCTTCCTGCTGTACTTCCTGATGTTCCGCTGAGGCACCGCGCATGACCACCGCCACCGATGCCAAGGCACGCCGCGTGCTGCTCGCGGGCTTCGAGCCCTTCGAGAACGACCCGGTCAACCCCGCATGGGAAATTGCCCGCGCGCTTGACGGCTGGGCCTGCGAAGGCGCCGTGGTGCAGGCGGTACAGCTGCCCTGCGTGTTCGGCCGCGCCATCGACACGCTCGACGCCGCGTTGATCGGCTCGCCGCTGCAGCTGGTGCTGTGCATCGGCGCGGCGGGCGGGCGCACCGAGATCTCGATGGAGCGCGCCGCGCTGAACATCGACGACGCGCGCATTCCCGACAACGCCGGACAGCAGCCCATCGACCTGCCCGTGGTCAGGGACGGCCCGGCGGCCTATTTCTCGACGCTGCCGATCAAGGCCATGGTGCGCGACATGCGCGCGGCGGGCCTGCCCGCGGTCGTGTCGAACAGCGCCGGCACCTTCGTGTGCAACCACATCTTCTACGCGCTGATGCACCGGCTCGCGACGCGCCCGGCGCTGGCGCACACGCGCGGCGGTTTCGTCCACGTGCCCTACCTGCCCGAGCAGGCCGCCTCGAAACCCGGCGTGGCGAGCATGGCGCTGGACGCGCAGGTGAAGGCCTTCCGCGTGGCGATCCGCACCGCGCTTACCGTGCGCCACGACGTGCGCGAAACCGCCGGCCGGCTGCATTGATTCCTGAGGCGTGCCGTGCACGCCGGAGACCTCCGATGAACATCGACTTGAACAGTGACCTCGGCGAAAGCCTCGGCGTCTGGCGCATGGGCGACGACGCCGCCATGCTCGACATCGTCAGCAGCGCCAACGTGGCCTGCGGCTTCCATGCCGGCGACCCCGCGGGCATCCTGCGCACGCTGCGCCAGGCGAAGGAACGCGGCGTAGCGGTCGGTGCCCACGTGGCCTACCGCGACCTCGTCGGCTTCGGTCGCCGCAACATGGACGTCGACAGCGCCGACCTGCGCGCCGACGTGATCTACCAGATCGGCGCATTGAAGGGTCTGGCCGCCGCGGCCGGCACCGAGGTGCGCTACGTGAAGCCGCACGGCGCGCTGTACAACACCATCGCGCACGACGAGCGCCAGGCGCGCGACGTGATCGCGGCCCTGCGCGAGATCGACGCCGGCCTCGTGCTCGTCGCGCTCGCGGGCTCGCCGCTCGTGGGCTGGGCCGAGGCCCAGGGCCTGCGCGTGGTGGCCGAGGCCTTCGCCGACCGCGCCTACACGCCGCAAGGCACGCTGGTGTCGCGCCGCGAACCTGGCGCCGTGCTGCACGACGCGAACGACGTGGCCGAGCGCATGCTGCGGCTTGCCAACGAAGGCACCGTCACCGCCATCGACGGCAGCGTGGTGCGCATCCGCGCCGACTCGATCTGCGTGCACGGCGACAGCCCCGGCGCGGTCGAGATGGCGCGCCGCGTGCGCGAGCGGCTCGTGCAGGCCGGCGTGACGATCCGCCCCTTCGCCGAGGCAGCGATCGCATGACGACCTCGATGCGCTTTCTTCGCGTCAACCTGAATGCCGTGCTGGTCGAGCTCGACGACCTGGCGCAGACGCTCGCGCTGCTGGCTTCGCTGCGCGCGGAGCCCCTTGCCGGCATCGACGAGCTGGTGCCCGCCGCGCGCACCATCCTCATCACCTTCCGCCCCGCCGTGCTGTCGGCCGCCGCACTGGCACACGCCGTGCGCCAGCGAACGCTCGACGCCCGCGAGACGCGCATCGACAAGCGCATCGAGATTCCCGTGCGCTACGACGGCGAAGACATCGCCGAAGTGGCCGGCCTGCTCGGCATCACGCCCGACGAGCTGGTGCGCCGCCACACCGGCAGCGACTACACCGTTGCCTTCACCGGCTTCGCGCCCGGCTTCGCCTACCTGAGCGGCGGCCACCCCAGCCTGACCGTGCCGCGCCGCGCGGTGCCGCGCACCCGCATCCCGGCCGGAGCGGTCGGGCTCGCGGGCAGCTTCAGCGGCGTGTACCCGCAGGCCAGCCCCGGCGGCTGGCAGATCATCGGCGTGACCGACACGCCCATGTGGGACCTGTCGCGCGAGACGCCGGCGCTGCTGCAGCCGGGCGATGCGGTGCGCTTTGTCGATGCCTCGTCGTTGAAGGTGGCGTTGCCGGTGGCCGAGCCCGTGGTCGCAGCACCCGCGCTTGCGGCCGTTGAAGGCGGCGGCGCCTTTGAAGTTCGTGCCGCTGGCTTGCAAGCGCTGTGGCAGGACGGTGGCCGTCATGGTCAGGCGCGGCAGGGCGTGTCCGCCTCCGGCGCGATGGACCAGCGCTCGCTGCAGGCGGCCAATCGACTGGTCGGCAATGCGTCGGACGTGGCCTGCCTCGAACTCGCCTACGGCGGCTTCCAGTTCATCTGCCGCGGCAACGCCGTGATGGCCGTCACTGGCGCCGACGGCCCGCTCATGCTGACCCGAGCTGACGGCGCGCAATGGCCGCTGCCGCGCTACCAGCCCGTCGCGCTGGCCGATGGCGACACCGTCACTGTGGGCGAGCCCGTCGCCGGCATCCGCAGCTATCTGTCTGTGCGCGGCGGCTTTGCCGTGGCGCCCGTGCTCGGCAGCTGCGCGACCGACACGCTCGCCCGCATCGGCCCGCCGGCCGTGGTGGCGGGCGACGTGTTGCCTGTGCGTAGCGTCGCCACCGGTGCCGTCGTCGGTGCCAACGAAGTGCCACCGACCGACCTGCCCACCGTGCAGGAAGAGGTCGTGCTCGACATCGTGCTCGGCCCGCGCACCGACTGGTTCACCGCCGACGCCGTCGAGCGCCTGTGTAGCCAGCCGTGGGTGGTGACGCCGCAATCGAACCGCGTCGGCATCCGCCTGAACGGCGAGCAACCGCTGGTGCGCGCGAACAGCGCCGAGCTGCCCAGCGAAGGCACGGCGCGCGGCTCGATCCAGGTGCCGCCCAGCGGCCAGCCCGTGCTGTTCCTTGCCGACCACCCGCTCACCGGCGGCTACCCCGTGATCGCGTCGGTCGCCACCCACCACCTGGACCGTGCGGGGCAGATCCCCGTGAACGCCCGCGTCCGCTTCCAACCGATGGACGGCTACGGCCCCATCGAACTTTGAGATCGAGAGTCCTGCGATGAAAAAAGTCCTGATTGCCAACCGCGGCGAAATCGCCGTGCGCATCGCACGCGCCTGCGCCGACCACGGCGTGCAGTCGGTCGCCGTCTACGCCGATCCCGACCTGAATGCGCTGCACGTGCGCCGCGCCGACGAGGCCTACGGCCTGGACGGCCACCGCCCGGCCGACACCTACTTGAACATTCCCAAGCTGCTGGCCATCGCCAAGCGCAGCGGCGCCGATGCCGTGCATCCTGGCTACGGCTTCCTTTCCGAAAGCGCGGCCTTCGCGCAGGCCGTGATCGACGCCGGCCTGACGTGGATCGGCCCTTCGCCCTCGGCCATCGCCACGTTGGGCGACAAGGTGCAGGCCCGCAAGCTCGCCCTGAAGGTCGGCGCACCGCTCGTCGCGGGCACGGCCGACCCGGTCAGCAACGCGGGCGAGGTGCTCGCCTTTGCCGAACAGCACGGCCTGCCGATCGCGATCAAGGCGGCCTTCGGCGGCGGCGGGCGCGGCATCAAGGTCGCGTGGCGGCTCGACGAGGTCGAAGGCCTCTACGAATCGGCCGTGCGCGAAGCCATCACCGCCTTCGGCCGCGGCGAGTGCTACGTCGAACAGTTCCTCGACCGCCCGCGGCACGTCGAGGCGCAGGTCATCGCCGACACCCACGGCAACGTCGTCGTGCTCGGCACGCGCGACTGCTCGCTGCAGCGGCGCAACCAGAAGCTGGTCGAAGAAGCGCCCGCGCCCTTCCTGAGCGACGCGCAGCGCGAGCGCATCCACCAGTCGGCGCGCGACATCTGTGCGGCCGCCGGCTACACCGGCGCCGGCACCGTCGAGTTCATGCTGAGCGCAAGCGGCGCCATCTCCTTCCTCGAGGTCAACACGCGCCTGCAGGTCGAGCACCCCGTGACCGAGGAGACCACCGGCATCGACCTCGTCATCGAGCAGCTGCGCATCGCCGAAGGCCTGCCGCTGTCAATCAAAGAGACGCCCGCACCGCGCGGTCACTCCTTCGAATTCCGCATCAACGCCGAAGACGTGGGCCGCGGCTTCCTGCCGACGCCCGGCCCTGTCCACGTGTTCGACGCCCCCTCGGGCCCGGGCGTGCGCGTCGACACCGGCGTCGACGCCGGCTCGCAGGTGCCCGGCACCTTCGACTCGCTGATGGCCAAGCTCATCGTCACCGGCGCCACGCGCGCCCAGGCCATCGCACGCGCACGCCGCGCCCTCAAGGAATTCCGCATCGAAGGCCTAGCCACGGTGCTGCCGTTCCACCGCGCGGTGATGGCGCACCCCGACTTCGTGTCGGAAGACGCTTTCAAGGTCCACACGCGTTGGATCGAGACGGACTTTGCGAACGACGAGAAGGCAGGCATGCGGCCCGATCCGCTGCCGGATGCCTCGCTGCACCGCACGGCCATCGAGATCGACGGGCGACGCATGTCGCTGGGGCTGCCGGCGGAGTTGCTGCGTGGGTTGGCGTCGGCGGGTGGTGCGGGTGCTGCCGCTGCGCCTGGCGTTGCGAACGCACCAGCGGCCGATGCCGCCGCCGTGGCTGCGCCGGTGTCGGGCACGCTGCAAGGATGGAAGGTCGCCGACGGTGATGAGGTCGCCGAAGGGGCCGTGATCGCGGTGATGGAGGCGATGAAGATGGAGATGCAGGTGGTTGCGCATCGCGCGGGGCGCATCGTGTTCGCGGCGGCGGCGGGGGGTTACGTGGGCGCCGGGACGGCGATCGCGACCATCGGGTGAGTGAGCGTGCCGCCTACCGGCGCGACAGCACGATGCCTTGCGGGGAGCGCCCGGTCGCGACCGTCGGGGCGCTCGCATTCGGCGTGAGGGCGCCGGTCGTGGTGTTCAGGGTGTAGGTCGAGACGGTGTTGCTGACGAGATTCGTGACATAGACGAACCGGCCCGTCGGGTCGATCGCCAGGGAGGAAGGGAGCTGGCCCGCTGTCGCCCTCGGCGTCACTTCGGTGAGCTGACCCGTGTCGGCATCGACCGCGTAGGCCGACACGTCGCCGCCGGTGTTCGCCACATAAGCGAACCGGCCGGTGGGGTCCACCGCGATGTACGTCGGGCCTTGGCCGGCCGGTGTCGTCGATACCGGTGTGAGCGCCCCCGTGAGGGCATCGGCTGCGTAGATCGACACATCGTTGCTGCTCGTGTTCGCCACGTAGACGAAGCGGCCCGTGGGATGCATCGTCACGGCATTGGGCCGGCCTCCCACTTGCGTGGTGATACGGGTCGAGAGCGTACCCGTCGTGGGGTCGATGAGGTGCGTGGAAACGCTGCCGCTCGAGTGCGCGACATAGACAAAACGGCCCGTGGGGTCCACGATCAAGTCGAAAGGGGTCTTGTCCGTCGCCGTTGTACCCACCGACGTGAGTTCGCCTGTCGTCGCATCGATGCGGTAGGCGGACACCGTGTCGCTGCTGCCGTTCACTGCATAAGCGAAGCGCCCCCTGGGATCGATGCCCAGAAAGATGGGGCCGGCCCCTGTTGCCACCGTTGGCGTTCTCGCTGGCACCAGCATGCCGTTGGGCTGGACGACATAGGCGGACACCGTGGCGTCTGAGTTGTTTGCGACATAGACGAACCGGTCGTTCGGGTGCAGCGACACGCCCATCGGTGTGCGACCCGTGACCGTCGGCGGCTCGGGCAAGGGAGCCAACGCCCCGGTGGTTGCGTCGATGTGGAAGGCCGTCAGGCTGTTGTCGCCTTGACCGGACACGTAGGCGAAACGTGCCGGCTGCGCCGACGGCGCCGCCAGGACACAGTGCACGTTGACCGTGCGCACCGGGCCTGACACGACCTGCCCGGTTCCGTCGGTGACCGTGCAGGTCTGGTGGACGAACTGCGGTTGCGCCTTCACGCTGACCGCGTAGCCGGCACCGCTGGCCACCGGCGCCGCGAAGGCGAAGTCGCCGTTGGCACCGAAGTCGATCGACAGGTCGTCACCCGCGTTGTTCTGCAGCACCAGGCCGCGGCCGTTCAGTCCCGTGATGCGGCCGCCGACGCGGTGGCTGTCGACCGTGCAGAGGATCGTCACGTGGGTCACCGGGGACGCGCCCACGGTGCCGGACGCGTTGCTCACGCTGCAGGTCTGTGCGGGTCCGCCAGGCAAGGCCAGGACCGTCACGGCGTAGGCGGCGCCGCTGGCCACGGCTTGCGTGAACCGGAAGGTGCCGGCCCCGGCTGCAACGGCCAGGTCGTCCTGCCCGTTGTTCTGGAGGATCAGCCCAGCGCCGACCAGGCCGGAGATCGTGCCCCCGACGGTGAAGCTGTCGATCGCGCAGACCACTGCGACGTGGTTCACCGCCACGTCGCCGATCGCGCCAGTGCCCAGGCCGACACTGCAGGTCTGCGCGGGGCCGGTGGGTTGCGTCTTCACGGTCACCGCATAGGCCGCGCCGCTGGCGACCGGTGTCGGGAAGACGAAGCGCCCATCCGCTGACACGGCAAGGTCGTCGCCGGCATTGTTCTGCAGCACGAGCCCTGTGCCCGCAAGGCCGCTCACCGTTCCGCCAACCGCGAAGCTCTCGGTGGCGCACACCACAGCCAGGTCGACAACATCCGCACGACCGACCTGGCCGCCCGCGTGATTGACAGTGCAGGTCTGGCTCGGGGCCTGGGGCTGGGTCTGCACGCTCACCGCATAGGACGATCCTTCACGCAAGGGCGTGGGGAAGGCGAAGGTGCCGTCGGGGGGGGGGGGGGGGGGGTTCCCCCCCCCCCCCCCCCGCAGCACCAGCCCGGACCCCAGGAGTCCGCGGACCGTGCCGCCGATGCGGTGGGTGGGGGCGACCGGTGTGACCGGTTCGGCGGCCGGTGGCAACGGCATGAAAGCGGGGCTGCCTGCGCCGCTGCCTCCACCACCGCCACAGGCCGCAAGGAAGGCGAGCAGCAGGGCGGCGGCTGCATGACGGGCGATCGTTGACGCAGAGGCTATCGGCATGGAAGGGCGGCTTTCGTGTCGTGTGACGGGAAGGACCGCGCGATCCTAGGAAAGGCGCTTCGCGCCGGCATTGGACCAAAGTCCTATGTGCCCAAAAAAAACAGGCCTGCAGGCGCCAGTGCGGCGGGCTTGTGCGCAAGCTGCATCAAGGCTTGAGCAGCAAGGCGACCAATCCCGAAAGAATGCAGGGCGCTAGCGTCACGGCTGCCATGTAGGTTTCGAGACGCGCCGTGGTGTCCTTCGCGTCGATGAGCAGATGGCGCGCACCGAGGTAGAGCAACGCCGTGCCAGCCAGCACGAGTACGAACAGCCAGGCTTTCTTCAAGCGAGGTGCCCACGACGGACGGGGGCGTGCGCGATGGCCGATCAGGAAGAGCGTGCACACCACCGATGACAGGGTGCCGAGGATTCGGATGAGCGCGATCGGATTCATCTGGATCCGGCGTTACCGGGCGGCGATGGACACTCAGTTGGCTGTTGCAGGTTCTGCGAGGTGATGAGGGAACCTGCAGCCGGCTTCTTCAACTCTTGTCGAACACGCGCCGGTAACGCCCGTGGCCGCGGGGTTCGCGGCGGCTGGCGGTGCCCAGGAGCTTCAATGCGAGCGTCGCCATCGTGCCTGCGTTGTCTCGCAGATCTTCTGCATCTGCATCCGTCATTAGAGGCAGTGTTCCCGGTTCTTTTGCATCCTGTGCGATCACGCGGCGTTCGAAGTTGTTGAGTTCATAGCCGCGGGCATAGTTGCGCAGGTTCGTCGCCCGAGAGGGGAGGGTCTCCTCGTCTGCCGCCTTCAGCAACCGGTCATGCGTGGCTTTTTTCTGCTTGATGGCGGCCACGAAGTCCTCGCGGTTCTCCTTCGTGATGGGGCCGAGCATCCAGAACCCGCCGTGCGAGTCGTGGACATACTTGTCGAAGAAGTCGTTGGCGGTTTGCGGAACATCCTTGGCAGCGGCCACGGCGCGCAACAGGCGCTTTTCCACCTCGTTGGCGCGGGGCGGCTGGTCAACGTAGACGCCTGCTCTGGGAACGAACACCCGTCGGGGCTGGTTGGCCGCCTGGGCAGCCTTGATGTCCTCACGCCAGTCGAGTTCCGACTCCCAGAGATCTTGCTGGTCTTGCTCTTTGGAGGCCTTGTAGCTCGCCATGGCCTTGAAGGTGGCATCGTCGCTCTTGGACGCACGCCAGCGCCAATACAGCTCCATGTGATAACGCATGCGGTTTTGCACGGGCTCGCCCCCATTGGCGACGTTCTGCTTTTCCTCCGTCGTGGTCCAGGCTGCGTAGTCGCTGAAGGCTTTATCGAGCCCAGGGTCGACCTTGAAGTCTCGCTCGATCACCGCGTCCATCTCGTTCAATGGGCGGACTCGCACGCCTGCCGAAACTGCCTCGAAATACATATCCATCAAGGGAATCTGCGAGAGCAATGAGGTACGTCCGCCTACGCCTTTTCCCTGGGACTTCGACGGGTAGCCTCCGCCCAGGTCAGAGTGGGCCCCCGGATAGACGAACTCCTTGGTGTTCGGCGGGTAGCTCGTGGCCCTGATGCGCGCCGTAGACAGCGGAAACGACTGGCGTATTTCATGGGCCGCCACATAGTGAACGGTCTGTTTGACACCGTGGATGTCCATGGTGCCGTCAGCCCAGTCCTGAAAGCCTTCGCCAACGGGCGACGAATCGGCCAGCCCGACAGACGCCACGGTGTCGAAGATGCCCAGGAAATGAAGCTCCAGCGTCGCTTCGCCGATCGTCATGTTCTCGGCGACCAGCCGGATCCACTGGCAAAAGGCGCGCGCTTCGGCTGCACCACGCGAAAAGCCGAAGACCGACAGATGCATCTTGGTCACCCGCGGCCGCTGGTCCTTGATGGCTTTCAGCAGGCGCTCTTGAATGCCCCTGAAGATGCTGATCATCTTGTTGTCGCTCAAGCGCCACCAGGTCTTCAGCCGGTCGGTGCAGAGCTCCTTCATCTCGTCCGGCTGGATGAGGTCGGACGTGTGATACGCCCGATGCAATGCGTTGTAGACCTGAATCAAGGCCCAATGGATGCGTGCCTCACCACCGGTGCCGAAACGCTTGCCGTTGTCCAGTTCCTTGTCCTCGCCGATCTCGGGGAAGTGCGTGCCGACGCCGGGTATGTAATAGCGAAAATTCTCGACCTTGTCGTCCTTGTGCGCGTTGAAGAGACTGACCACGTTCGTGTGGCTTTGGTCGCGTGTGTCGCGAATCAGGTTGTTGTTGGTGCCGTCGAAGAACAGGCCCACGTGGATCTCTTTGGCGCAACTCAGGGCATCGGCCTTGCTCGGGTCGGCGCTGGCGGCGCGTTGGCACAGTTCGCGTGCGGTCAGGGTCCGGTCGGCGCGTGAGTGGTCGCCAGGCAGCCCGGGCTGGTAGTTCGCGCCGCCCGGGTCGTTGTCCCACCAGTCGCCTGTGGGCGCTGTGGGTAGCGGTCGATAGGTCGAGGACCATGTTTCGGCCCTGCCAGCCCCGTCCGACCACACCAGTATCTGCAGCCCTGTTTCCTTGAGGATGCACTCGGCTGTACAGAGTTCGATGGTCTTGAAGTAGAAGCAGCGCTTGTCGTAGGTGTTGGCGTCAAAGCTGACCTCGTACCAGCCTTCGCGAAATTCGTCCATGTGTCGCTCCCCGGGTTCTTTGGGATGTTTCTTGGCTGACCTGGCTCACCATTTCCAATTGGGTGGTTTCACGGGGTACGCAGGGCCGGGGTAGTCCTTGGCCCCTGCCCCCTTGCTGGAAATGATCAGCCGAACTTCACCTCCGGAAAGGAAGTGGATGTTGAGCGTGCTGCCCGGGACGTCATATTTTTCGATCGGGACGACTTTCTCGTGCCACTGCTGGACATACGCCTCCGGCCGCCTGTCACCGGGAATCCCGCTGGATGTAGCCCACCTCACTTTCGCGCTGAGGCCCGGACGCCATTTGGCGGGGTAGGAGATGCAGCACACGAAGCTTCCACCGCCACCGTAGGCGCTTGAGTGCCCGGCGAAGATGCCATCGACGTACGGTTCGATGTGGTCGCCCGTGTGGTTGTATGGACTGAGGTTGGCGCTGTAGCTTTCTGACGTGCGCTCCTTGCTGCTGCAAGCAGCCAGCGGGAGCACCAGCAGTGCCAATGCGCAAAGTGTCAGGGTGGTTGTGCGTTTCATGGCGTGTGGCCTTTCAATGCGTTCACGTGTTGTGCCTCGGGTTTCCGAAATTCTTGCTCGCCTTGAGTCACCACTTCCAGCTCGGCGGCTTCACCGGGTAGTCGGGGCCGGGGTAGCCTTTCGCGCCGGAGCCTTTGCTGGAGATGACCAATCGAACATCGCCTTCAGCCAGGAAGTGCACGTTGAGCGTGCTGCCTGGGATGTCGTATTTGTCGATCGGGACGATCTTCTTGTGCCAGTGCGGCTTGATTGCGTCGGGACGCGTATCGCCTGGAATCCCGCTCGAGGTTGTCCACTCCACCGTTGCGCTGAGTCCGGGACGCCATTGAGCCGGATAGGAGATGCAGCACACAAAGCTGCCGCCACCGCCGTAGGGGCGCGAATTGCCGCCACCTGCCCCATCCACATAGAACTCGTGGATGTAGTCCTCTGTGTGGTTATAGGCACTGAGGTTGGCGCTGTAGCTTTCAGCTGCCGGCTTCTTGCTGCTGCAAGCTGCCAGCGGCAGTACTGCCAGTGCGCAAAGCGTCAGGAGCGCGGTACGTTTCATGGCGTGTGGCCTTTCAATGCGCGCATGGATTGTTTGCCTCATGCTCACCATTTCCAATCCGGCGGCTTCACCGGAGAGGCGGGGCCAGGGTAGCCCTTGGCGCCAGCCCTCATGTTGGAGACGACCAGCCGCACTTCGTTGTTCGGCAAGAAGTGCACGTTCATCAGACCACCCGGCACGTCATATCGATCGATCGGAACGACCTTCTCGTGCCAGCGGGGCGTGATGGCCTCGGGGCGCTTGTCGCCAGGAATTCCGCTCGATGTCGTCCATTTCACCGTCGCGCTGAGCCCGGGACGCCATTGAGCTGGAGCAGAGATGCAGCACACGAAACTGCCGCCGCCTCCGTACGGACTCGAGTTGCCGCCGCCCGCTCCGTCCACATAGAACTGATGGATGTAGTCCTCTTTGTGGTTGTAGGGGCTGAGACTGGCGCTGTAGCTTTCAGCCGCAGGCCTCTTGCTGCTGCAAGCCACCAGCGCCACCGCGCAAAGCACCAGGAGAGCAAGACGCGTCATGAAGCCTTGCCCTCCAACGCCTTCCACAGTTCGTCGCTCCAGCCCTTCATCAGGCCCGACAGGCTGGAGCCTTGTGCGACGGCCTTCCATGTATCCGACAGATCGGGGTGTTGGTAGAAGTTGTCGCCACAGGTCAGTGACAGCACCACGAACTGCAGCCGGTCGGGGTTACCTGCTACGTGCAGGCGGGTGGCGACCTCGAGCGCGCGCTGGAGCCGCTGATGAAACGCCGCCCGGCCGGTCTGCGGCACCAGCTGCGACACCGTCTCGAGCAGCTGCGCAAAGATGCCGTCGGCTTCCGAGGCATCCAGGAGCGTCGCGAATTGCGATGCATCGAGCTCAAAATGGTCGCGGACATCGGCCACATCGTCCTTCCCATCAGCAGCAAGCCAGTTGCCGACCACGGCACCACTGCGATCGAACCACTGCCATTGCGAGATGGCCCGCGCCACGCGCCGTGTCTGTGGCTCGGCCAGCGTGGCAAGCAGCGTCGGAAGCACGCGCACATCGCCCATGCGGCAATGCAGCTTCAGGCCGTCGTGCCGCGCCTGGGCCAGGTAGCCGAAGCAGGCCTGCAAATCCGCAGCGGCGTGGCTGGAGGCGATCCAGCTGAATGCGGGTGCTGCCGGGTCGATCGTGGCGAGGCGCCGCAAGCCCTCGGCGCGCACCTCGTCGTCCAGTGGCAGCTCCACCAGCTGCGGTCCCCTTGCGCCATAGGCCTCCAACGGTGTGTTGGCCAGCGCATTGACGTGCGACCACCCATTGCGGTGCAGCACCGAGGCCAGGCGCGCCGGGTCGAGCAAGGCCGCATCGACCAGCAACCAGAGGCCGACGGATGACGGTTGGGCGTCGGCCATCGCTTGCACGGCATGGGCAAGGTGGAGGGGGTCGATCGGATCGGTCGCGAATTCCAACGCCACGCTCACTGCAAGGCGGAGAAGGGGGCTCCGCTTTGTGCCGCCTTCAGCATGCACTCGATGCAGATGCTCTGCGGGAACAGCGGCAGCCCATACGGCGAGCTTGTCGGCCCCGCCAACTTCCGCTGCACCGCGTGATAAGTGATCTTCCCCGGACACTCGAAGGTGATGTCCCCATCCTGCAGCGTGATCGACGCGCCCTGCGCCGTCGCGATGCGGATCTTCTTCTTGGCCGCGAACTCCACCATCTGGTCGGTGCTGGCGATCTTCAGCGCGTCCTTGGCCTGCACACGCAGTTCGTCATGCTGCGCCTGGAAGTCCAGGTCGTCGTTGCCCGCGATCACCGACAGGCCCGTGTCCGCATCGGCCTTCTGCGCCCCGGCCAGCACGCCGATGGCTTGCCCGCTGTGCACGCGCAGCACGTCGGCCAGCGCCAGGTTGATGTCGCCGCCGCTGGCCAGCGTGGCGGTCTCGCCGCTGACGACCTGCAGCTGCTGGCCCGCCACCATCGCCAGGCCGCCGCGTGCGGCCAGCGCGATCACGGCGTCGCTGGTGTGCGGCACCTTGCCTTCGCCGGTGGCGATGGCCTTGTCTGCTGCGTCCGCGTAGGCGGCATCGAGCGCATCGGCCGTCACCATGCCGCTGGCGGTGCGCTCCATCGCGGCGTACGGGGCGCGTTCCTTGTCGAGTTGCGATTCATCGGCCTTGCTGGCCCCGATGTGCCCTGCCAGCTGCACGGTCTCGTGGGTCCTGGCGGCATCGCTCAGCGCCTGGCCCAGCTGCTGCACCTGCTTGAGCAGCGCCATGCCGGCGGCGAAGTCGCCCACGGGCTCCAGCTTCTGGCCGCCTGCGCCGTGGTAGGTGCTCAGCAAGACGCCCTTGCCGCCGCGCAGGGCCGCATAGCCGTCGGTGCGCAGCTCCAGGCCCTGGCCTCGGAAGCTGCCGCGGAAGTTGTCGGCCTGGTGGATCAGGTGGCCCAGGTTCAGCTGGCTGTGGGCGGTGCTGGCATGCAGCTGCACGCGTAGCTGCTGGTTCGAATCGTCGAACACCAGCTGGCTGAAGCCTTCTCCGCCGAACTCCTTGGTCTTGAAGCCGCTCAGGGCCGCGGCGTTGCGGTGGCCCTTGTCGTCGGCGCTGGCGCCGTGCCAGGGCGGGGCATGGCCGGCCGCGAGGTTGGCCTGGGCGCTGGGCGAGGCGTTGCTGGCCTGGGCGAAGACGTCGTTGTTGTCGTTGCTGTCGCTGCCCTGTTCGCTGTCGCGCGATGCACCACCGGGCGTGGGGGCGATGCCGCCGTCGCCGCGGCCGTTGTACAGCGCGCCGACGATGACGGGCTGGTCCACATCCAGGTCGACGAACTTGACCAGCACTTCCTGCCCGATGCGCGGCAGCCACTGCCAGCCCATGCCGGGGCCGGCCTGGCGCTGGGCCACGCGGATCCAGCGGGTGCTGCGGTTGTCCTGGGCGTTGTCTCCATTGCTGCTGCTGTTGCCGTTGTCGCTCGATCCGTTCTGCCAGTGGAAGCGCACGCGCACGTCGCCTCGGTCGTTGCAGTACAGCTCGTCGGCGCCATTGGGGGAGGTCTCGCCCGAAGGCCCGACCACGATGGCGCTGTGCACGCCGCTGGCCGTGGGCCTGGCGTGCAGGCGGGCTCCGTCGGCCGCCGCCAATGCGGGGCGCCAGGGGCGCGGGGCGTGCACGCCGGAGAAGCTGTTGGCGTAGCCCTGGACCTGGGCGGTGGCCAGGCTCTGGGGCTGCGGGTGGATGTCGTTGTCGTTGTGCGTGCCCGTGGCTGCAGTCACCAGCCCGAACACATCGGCCTCGGCCGTCACGGGTGCGCACGGCTGATCGAACACCAGGTGTTCCGTCAGCGCGCCCAGCTGCGCCGCAATCGACGCGGCCGTGTCCTTGGGCAGGTTGTTGATGCCCACGTGCTCGACGGTGTCCAGCAGCAGCGCAGGCTTGGCCTGCAAGCCCAGCGCGGGCGCGTCGTCGATCTCGAGGCGCGTGCCCGCGCGCAAGGTGCGCACGGTGCTGTGGCCCAGCATCAGGTCGGCGCGGCATTCGGCCGCTTCCATCATCAATGCGGCGTAGCGCTCGACGGTGCGGTTGGTGTCCCAGCCGCGGCTGCGGTCGTTCAAGCCGAGCACGTCGTCGTACTCCAGGCGCGGGGCGTTCTTGCCTCCGACCGGAAAGCGCGCTGGGGCGCTGCCCGTGAGCTGGCGCTTGCCGTCGACGTTCCACGCGCTCAAATGCACCTGGGCCACCGACTGGCGCATGCGCCGCACCAGCGCCTGCACGGCGTCGCTGCGTTCCTGCGAGCTCTTGCGGTGAAAGCGAACGGGCGAGCCCGCATCGGCGGGCTGGGTGTCGTTGGACGAGAAGATGATGAGCTTGTGCCCCGTCGGAGCCTGGGCGTCTTCCTCGATGCGCCAGGCCAGGCCTTCTTCGGCCAGCAGGCGCGAGAAGAAGTCGTAGTCGCTCTCGCGGTACTGGGTGCAGTAGGTGCGAACGGGGGCGTCGGCCAGGAAGCTGTTCACTTCAGAGGAGAAGGCCCAGCTGCCGGCTTCGGCGTACGGGGCGAGCACGCGTTCGATGATGTCGGCCACGCTGCGTTGCTGGAAGACCTGGCTGCGCCCTTGCTGGGTGGCCAGCCAGAGCCAGGGCACGAGCGTGAGGCGGTAGCGCGCCAGGCCGCCGTCGGCGCCCAGTGATTCGACGGCGCGGATCAGGCCGGTGCGTCGGCCCATGGAGCCGTCGGCCAGCACAGTGACCAGTGTCAGCGGTTGATCAATCAGAGAAGACAGCGCCAGGTCCGCGCGCAGGCTCAGGCACACGATGCGCAGCTCGAACAGCTGGGACACCGCCTCGCGCTGCACCCAGCCTTCCACGCGCAAGGCGTCGATGCTCTCTCGCGCGGCGGACGAAGACGATGAAGCAGCACTGGGCGCTTCGAGGCGATACAGCCGCGCCGTCTGGCTCAGCTCGGCCCACAGGGCGCTGCGGTCAGCGGAAGGCATCGGGAATTCGCTCAGGTTCGGATGCTCAAGGCTTGCAAGGTGCGCCCGGCTTGCAGTCCGCCGTTGCGGCAGTGGCCTGCGCCGACGGTGCGGGGTCGGAGGTCTTGCTGCGCTTGAGCAGCGCGGTCAGCAGGTCGGTGTCGGGATCGGGCCCCTTCGGCCGTGCCGCCGTCTGCGCGAGGTCGGTGCGCGCGGCGGGCTTCGCGGCCTTGCTGGTGTTGGCAGCGGTCTTGACGGGCTTGCCGTTCGCGGCCGTGCGCACGGGCTTCTTCGAGCCCGACGCGATGCGCTCCGGCTTCTTCGCAGCTGCGGCGCTGGCCTTGCTGTCGGCGCCTGCCTTCTTCGCGGGGGATGTTGCCGCTGCAACGCGCGCAGGCTTCGCGGCCGGCGGCACGGCCATGGGCTGCGCACCGATGGCTGCGAACGGCGTGGAGGCCTGTTGTTGTTGCTGTTGCTGCTGTGCTGCCGGCGGCGGCGTGCTGTCGCCTTCGATGATGCGCGCGGGCGTGGGCTCCGGTGCAGCGGCGGCAACAGGCGCGTCGGGCTTCGGTGGTTCCTTGGCGACAGGCGCTGCAACCGGCGCAGGCGTTGCTGCCGCCACGGTCGTCGCTGCCGCATCCGCGCGCTTCGATTGCAGGTGGTAGGTCGTGGCACCCGCCACGCCGATCAACACCGCGAGCGAAGCCCACACGCCGGGCCGTGCGAAGAAGGAGCGCGCGCCGCTCTCGCGGCCACCGAACTGTGCGAGCACCCGCGTGGATTCGCCTCCGGGTGCGGCGGTCGATGTGGCCGCGGTGGGGGCGCTCGAACCGAGCAGGCTCGGGCGGTCCTTGTGGGCGTCTGACGCGCCCATCATGGATGGGTGGTCCGGCTGGCTGCGGGCATGTGATTTCTCCCCTCGGCTTTATGTGGCGTGATCAACGCGATATCGCAATTGGGATGCAACAAGGTGCTGCGTGCGATGGGTTCAAATTTTTAAGCGACTCATACAATTGAGTGGCTCTCATTGAACACCGTTGATCTTCTTCACTCTCTTTTGTTATTTTGCCTTGATGGTGGCAGCACTTGCCATCTTCTTGTTCCCTTCTTTTCGTGACCGTGTGTTGCGAGCGACGGTCTCCATTTCTACTGCTATTGCATTCTTTTTTATTGGAATAGGACGTCGTCTTGGTTTTGTGTCCGAAGCAAGTTTTCAGTTGATGCGCGACAGCGGCTCAGGAGTGCGTACTTTTGCCGTAAGACATCGCTACTTGTTGCTGTCGGGCATGGGCCTGCTTATCGTGCCGGTGTTGTTAAGTGTGACTTTCGGAAGTGGCCGGGTTCTGTTCTTCGATGACTGGGCCGCCACAAGCGACCCGAAGATCGAGGCCTTGCTCAAGGGCGAGCAGCTGGTGCCGCCGCAGCCGTTGCCGCCCGAGGTGTTTGCGACGGCAGAGGTGGAGCAGATTCGTCCGCTCACGAAAGAAGGCAGTCGGGACTGGGCTGTTCTGGATGTGGACTTTCGTAATCGTTTGCTGCTCGTCTACAAGATCATGAAAGAAAAGCACGGCTACGACCTCGCATTGCTCGAGGGTTATCGCAGCCCCGAACGACAAGCCAAACTCGCTGCATTGGGCAATACAGTGACCATGGCGAAGGCCAATCAAAGCTATCATCAGTATGGACTTGCGGCAGACAACGCGTTCTATCGCAATGGCAAGCTGGTGATCTCTGAAAAAGATCCATGGGCCATGGAAGGCTATCGCCTCTATGGCGAAGCGGCCGAGTCCGTGGGCTTGGTGTGGGGTGGTCGATGGTCCTTCAGGGACTACGGTCACGTGGAGTACCGCAAGCCGGGATTTAAATTGTCACGCAACTGAATGCCGAGACGACATCTGTCGCACCGGCACACCACGAGGCAATCAAGGGGGAGAGTTCAAATGGGTGAGGATCAACCCGAGGCGGACAACGACCGCCCGTGGATCGTTCTGCATGACAAGACCGACCACGGTGGCTTCGTGATCACCGCATCCGAAAACACGCACATCGATGAACGGCGCGTGGCGCGCATCGGCGACATGGTGTCGTGCCCGCGGCCCGGCCATGGCATCAACCCCATCGTGACGGGCAGCGACTGCGTGTCGATCGATGGCCGGCGCGTGGCGCGCCACGGCGACCGCGCGGCCTGCGGTTGCAGGCTGCTGTCCAGCCAGATCGCTTCCGCCTCCGAATGACGGCGGTGTCTCCTTCTTCGGCTGCAGGCATGGCATGCGGTCACGCGACCGCGTGGGCCGCTGCCATCGCCATCGCGTGACCCAGGCGTTCGAAAACTCCGGATGCTGTCGCGACTGATCAAGCCCGTTCTTTTGGCCTGCGCCGTGTTCATCACGGTGTGGGTGCTCGTGATCGTCTACTGGCAGTACACGGCGCGCATGCCGAGCACGAGCGACATCGTGCTCTACCTTGTCGTGCTGCCGCTGGCGTTGATGCTCTTCTATGTGGTGCTGCGCCGCATCTTCACGGCTGCACCTGCAGCTGCGCTGCCCGCGGCGGGCGCAACGGTGGCCGCAGGCGCCGCCGCCTCATCGAATGCCGTAGCAACCGAGGCTTCGCAGGAGCGCCTGCAGATGGCCGTGCTCGCCTTCGCCCTTCGCACGCCGCGCGGCAGCGATGCCGACACGGTGGCCACCGCGATCGGCCAGGCGCAGACTCCAGAGATCGTTCCCGAATTGCGTGACGGCGAAGGCTTCCCCGTCATCGCGGGCCGCGTCGACGGCATCGACGAGAACGAGCTGCGCGAGCACCTGCGCGAAAGCCTGCAACCGGCCGGCGAAGCTTTCGATATCGATGCGCTGCCCGACGACCGGCTGCGCGCCATCCACCTGATGTCCGACGTGCTGCAGGAGCTGCTGGCGTCCGCGGCCGAAGCCATCGCCAACGCGGGCGATGCGCTCGCGGTGCGCGCGCCCGGGCGCTTCGTGTCCAGCGGCGGCGTCATCCCGGGGCCGGCGGCGGCGCCGCAGCTGAACCTCTCGCTGCTGTTGCCGGGCGCATGGAGCGAGAGCGAACGCGCGATCGCCACGCAGTGGGTGCAGCAGCGTGTGCGCGAGGGCGATGCGTCGCAGCGCTGGCTCGTCGACTGCTTCAAGAGCGAAGACGGCGTGTCCGGCATGGCGCTGCTCGACCGCATCAGCCTGTCGCTGCATCGCGAGCAGCGGCCTGCGCTGTGGATCGCGCTGGCGGCCGACTCCTCGGTGTCCGAAGCCAGCATCGCGCGTTGGGAGGCCGACGGCCTGCTGTACACCGCCACGCGCCGCAAGGGCCGCGTGCCCGGCGAAGCCGCCGCGGGCCTGCTGCTCGTGCGCGCCGGCGATGCGCTGCTGGCGCCGCCCGAGGCCGTGCGCCTGTCGCGCAGCGCAAGCGGCCAGCGCGAGGCCTCGGCCGACACCGCGCGCACGCCCGATGCGAGCCTGCTCGATCGCTTCGCCCAGCACCTGCTCGCCACCTCGACGCTCGAGACCGCCCAGGTCGACTGGGTCGTGAGCGACGCCGACCACCGCACCAGCCGCGTCACCGAAGTGGCCAGGCTCGTGCAGGAGCGGCTGCCGCACGTGCCCTTCGAAAACAACCTCTCTGTCTGCGCCACCCTGGGTCACCTGGGGGCCGCGGCCGACATGAGCGCCGTCGTGCTCGCGTGCCACCTGGCCGCGCGCGATGCACGGCATGTGCTCGCCATTTCCGTGCAGGACGCGCTCGCGCGGACGGCCCTCCTGGCCGGCCCGGCGAGCCCCGCGTCACCCGCTACTTAAACAGGACCGATTCCAGAAACTTCTATGCGGCGATTCTTCAGTTTCCTGGCCGATCCGCGCACCTTGTCGGTGATCGGCGCCATCGCGCTCGGCGCGTTCCTGCTGCTCGGGGCGCAGACGCTCGAAGTCGGCGCGATCTGGGCCGTCGGCATCTTCGTGGTGCTGCTGCTGTTGTGGCTGCTGGTGTGGTTCGTGCGGCGCATGCGCACGCGCGCGGCCAACCGCAAGCTCGGCGACATGCTCGAGGACCAGGCCGACGCCGCCGTGCGCGACAGCGACCCCGAGCGCAAGGCCGAGATCGACGAGCTGCGCGGGCGCATGGTCGAGGCGGTCAAGACCATCAAGACCTCGAAGATCGGCCAGATGTCGGGCAGCGAGGCGCTGTACGAGCTGCCCTGGTACATGGTCATCGGCAACCCGGCGGCGGGCAAGAGCAGCGCCATTTTGAACTCGGGCCTGCAGTTCCCGTTCGCCGACAAGGGCAACGCGGTGATTCAGGGCATCGGCGGCACGCGCAACTGCGACTGGTTCTTCACCACCGAAGGCATCGTGCTCGACACGGCGGGCCGCTATTCCATCCACCAGGAAGACCGCAAGGAGTGGTTCGGCTTTCTGGACCTGCTCAAGAAGTACCGGCCGAAGGCGCCCATCAACGGGATCATCATCACGGCCAGCATTCCCGAGCTGATCGGCAGCCGGCCCGACTTCGCCATTCAACTCGCGAAGAACCTGCGCCAGCGCATGCAGGAACTCACCGAGCGACTCGAGGTGTTCGCGCCGGTGTACGTGATGTTCACCAAGGCCGACCTGATCACCGGCTTCGCAGAATTCTTCGGCGACAGCGACAAGATGGAGCGCGACCGCGTGTGGGGCGCCTCGCTGCCCTACGACGGCGACGAGAAGCAGGACGCGGTGGCGCTGTTCGACAAGCGCTTCGACGAGCTCTACATGGGCCTGAAGGAAATCAGCGTCTCGCACTTCGCGAACCACCGCAGCAGCGACCCGTCGCCCGAGCTGCTGATCTTTCCGCTCGAGTTCGCGGCCATCAAGCCCGCGCTGCGCGCCTTCCTGGCCACGCTGTTCGAGAGCAACCCGTTCCAGCACAAGCCGGTGTTCCGCGGCTTCTACTTCACCAGCGCCTTGCAAGAGGGCACGATGCGCAGCCTGTCGACCGAGCGCATCGCCAAGCGCTTCGGACTCACGCTGAGCAACGCGGCCACCAAGTCGAAGGAAATCTATTCGCAGAACGGGTTCTTCCTGCGCGACCTGTTCTCCAAGGTGATCTTTGCCGACAAGAAGACGGTGCGGCAGTTCTCCAGTCCCGTGAAGGCGCGCGTGCGCTACGTGAGCTTCTTCGCCTTCGTCGCCGTGCTGGGCCTGCTGCTGGGCGGCTGGACCTGGTCGTACCTCGGCAACCGCCAGCTGGTGGAGAACGTGCAGGCCGACCTGGACAAGGTGGTCAAGCTGCAGGCCAGCGACAACGGCCTGCGCACGCGCTTCGAGGCGCTGGGCATCCTGCAGGACCGCATCGAGCAGCTCGAGAAATTCCGCAACGACCGGCCGCTGTCGCTGTCGCTGGGCCTGTACCAGGGCAACCAGCTCGAAGACAAGCTCGTCGCCGAGTACTACGGCGGCGTGAAGCAGCTCATGCTCGCGCCGGTGTCGGACAACCTGCAGGCCTTCCTGCGCGAGGTCAATGCGCACCCCGACCGCCTGAAGCGCGCCGACGCGGTGGCCGCGCTGACGGGCGGCACGGCGCCCGCGCCGCTGCCGGTCGCCGGTGCCACGACCACCACGGCACCCGCCGCGGCGCCGGAAGGCGGCGGCCTGTATGCCGGCTCCTCGCCGGCCGATGTGCAGGACGCCTACAACGCGCTCAAGACCTACCTCATGCTGTCCGACAAGCGGCAGGTGGAAACGGCGCACCTCACCGACCAGATCTCGCGTTTCTGGCGCGGCTGGCTCGAGAGCAACCGCGGCGACATGCCGCGCGCGGCGGTCATCCGCGATGCCGAGCGCATGATCACCTTCTACCTGCGCCGCGTGGGCGACGACAACTGGCCCGCGCTGGCCGACACCAACCTGGCGCTGGTCGAGCAGACGCGCGACAACCTGCGCCGCGTGGTGCGCGGAATGCCGGCGCGCGAACGCGTATACGCCGAGATCAAGGCGCGCGCCTCCACGCGCTTCGCGCCGATGACGGTGGCGCGCATCCTCGGGGCCACGGCCAGCAGCGCCGAAGCCGAAGGCACCCTTGCCGGCAGCGTCGCCATCTCGGGCGCGTTCACGCGCGAGGCCTGGCAGCAGTACGTGGACGACGCGATCCGCGACGCCGCCAACAAGGAAACCTCCAGCAAGGACTGGGTGCTCAACGTCGCCGGCAACGACGACCTGACGCTCGAAGGCAGCCCGGAGCAGATCCGCAAGACGCTGGCCACCATGTACAAACTGGAGTACGCCAAGGAGTGGCAACGCTTCCTGCAGGGCATCGCGGTGAAGGACATGGGCAGCTTCGAGCAGGCCGTGGTGGCGATGAACCAGCTGGGCGATCCGCAGAACTCGCCGATCCGCAAGGTCTTCGATACGGTGTACGACCAGACCTCATGGGACAACCCCTCGCTGGTCAACGCCGGCCTGCAGCAGGCGCGCACCGGGGCCTTCAACTGGTTCAAGCGGCTCTTCAGCCGCGCCACGCCGTCGCAGGTCAACGTGAACGTCGACCTCAACGGCGGCGCCACGGAAATCCCGATGGGCCCGATCGGGCGCGAGTTCGCGGGCGTCGCGCGCCTGGTGGTCGAGCGCGACAACACCTCGCTGCTGCGCGGCTACCTGGGCACGCTGTCCAAGCTGCGCGGTCGCTTCAACCAGATCAAGAACCAGGGCGACCCCGGACCGGGCGCGCGCCAGCTCATGCAGCAGACGCTGGAAGGCAACGGCTCCGAGCTGGCCGATGCGCTCAAGTACGTCGACGAACAGATGCTCACCGGCATGGACGCCGCGCAGCGCCAGGCGCTGCGCCCGCTGCTGGTGCGCCCGCTGCTGCAGGCCTACGCGGTGACGGTGCAGCCGACCGCGGTGGAGGTCAACAAGATCTGGAGCGCGCAGGTGCACCAGCCCTTCCAGCAGTCGCTGGCCACCAAGTACCCGTTCTCGGCGAGCGCGAAGATCGAAGCCTCGCCGGCGGAAATCGCGCAGTTCTTCGGACCTGAAGGCGCCATCGGCAAGTTCGTGACGACCACGCTGGGCTCGCTGGTGATCCGCCGCGGCGACCTCTTGTCGCCGCGCGCCTGGGGCGACCAGGGCCTCACGCTGAGCCCCGACTTCGTGAACGGCTTTGCGCAGTGGGTGGCGCCGCTGTCGGGCGGTGCCGCAGCCGGTGCCGGCGGCAGCGCGCAGCCGCAGACGCTGTTCCAGATCCTGCCGCAGCCCGTGTCGGGGCTGACGGAATACATGGTCGAGATCGACGGCCAGCAGCTGCGCTACCGCAACACGCCGCCGCAGTGGTCCAACTTCGTCTGGCCCAACGCACAGGGCACGCCGGGCGCGAAGATCACCGCCGTCACCTTCGACGGGCGCACGGTCGAGCTGATCAACGAGCCGGGCAACTTCGGCCTGGAGCGCCTGCTCAGCACGGCGCAGCGCATCAAGTTGCCCGACGGCAGCTTCGAGCTCACGTGGGCGCGCGACAACGCGAGCGTGACCGTCAAGCTGCGCGTGATCCAGAACACGCAGTCGGCCGGTTCGGGCGGCGATTCGCCGCAGGGCAAGGGCCTGCGCGGCACGGTGCTGCCGTCGACAGTCGCGGAGATCGGTGTGCCGCGCGCAGCAGCACCCGCAGCGGTTCAGGCACCGGCCCAGGCGCCGGTGCAGGCAGGGGGAGCAGGCAAATGAGCGCGCCACAACAGCTGTGCTACTTCGGCAAGTTGCCCGGACGCGGCGACTTCGTGAAGGGCCTGTACAACCCGCAGCTCATCAAGGTGTTCGACCACTGGCTGTCGCAGACCATGGAGATGCTGTCGGAAGACCCGCGCTGGAAGCTGATCTACGACAACGCCGCGCCGATGCACTTCGTGTGCCTGGGCTCGCGCAGCCGCGTGGCCATTGCGGGGCACGTGCGCCCCAGCCGCGACGAGTCGTCGCGCCGCTACCCGTTCCTGGCGGCCACTTCGGTGGACGTGGACGAGGCGCTCGACTTCATGCGCGGCGCGCCGATGCTCATCGGCCCCTACTGGGACCGCATGGCGGTGCAGGTGCAGTCGCTGGCGGCCGGCACCGACCTGGACAACGAGCTGAAGAAGTTCGAGGCCATCGACCCGGCCATCGAAACCGGCTTCAAGAAGTCGGCCTCGCGCGCCACCTATGCGGCGTTCACGCGCGACACCAGCCTGCTGCGCATCGAGCAGATGCTCAACTTCGACGGCCACAAGGTGTCGCTGCGCCGCGCCATCCTGGCGTTGGGCCTGCTGCTGCAGCCGGTGATGGCCAGCGCCGTGTCGCACCTGGAAAAGGGGCTCACGCTGCCGCTGCCGCGCGACCCGGTCGACCGCTCGCTGATCGCCACCTTCTGGCTCGAGATGGTGTCGCAGTTCCTGGCCAAGGCCGACTTCGAACTGGTGCTGCTGGTCACCGAGATCGACGGCCGCTCGCGGCTGGTGATCGGCTTCAACGGCCTGTCGCCGCGCAGCCTGCAAAGCGTGCTGCATCCGCAGGTCTACACCGAGCACAACATCGACATCGACAACCCGGAGTGGGTCGAGGACACCATCCACAGCAACTACGCGATGTTCAAGCTGGTGAGCTACCTCGACCAGCCGCAGCTGCCGCTGGACATCGTGCTCACCGCCTTTCGCGAAGTCTTCATCGGGGAATGACACGGTCATGAATTGTTCTTTGCGCGTTCTCGTGCTGTCCATGGCCTGCGGGCTCGCGCTCGTGCCGGCCGTGCAGGCCCAGCAACCACAACAACCGGCGGCGGGCGCCACCGCCGCCCGCGTCGAGACCACGGCCGCGGCCGTCGGCAAGGGCGAGCCGGTCGTGGCCGGCGGGCAGGTGCCCGACGAAGCCACGCGCATCGCCGTCATCGAGGCGCTGCGCCGCGTCTACGGGCCCAGCGGCGTGATCGACAAGATCGAGGTGGTGAACACCGTCAGCATGCCGGCCAACTGGAGCGCCAACGTGCAGCGGCTGATCACGCCCTCGCTCAAGGACATCCACCGCGGCCAGCTCCAGATCGAGGGCACGCAGATGGCGCTGAGCGGCGAGGTCGGCAACGAGGCGCTGCGCCAGAAGATCGTGAGCGACATGGCGAACTCGCTCAACCCGACCTACACCATCAAGAACAGCCTGCGCGTGCCCGCGTCGGAGCAGATCGCGGTCGACCAGGCGCTGGCCAACCGCACCATCGAGTTCGAGCTGGGCAGCGCCACGCTCACGGGCAAGGGCCGCGCCATCCTCGACGAGATGGCGCCGATCCTGCAGAAGCTCACCAACAAGTCGGTGGCGGTGGTGGGCCACACCGACAATGCGGGCAGCCGCGCGTCGAACCTGGCGCTGAGCCAGTCGCGTGCCGAATCGGTCAAGGGCTACCTGGTGGGCAAGGGCATCGATCCGATGACGCTCACGACCTCGGGCGTGGGCCCGGACCAGCCGGTGGCGAGCAACGCGACCGACGAGGGGCGTTCGCGCAACCGGCGCATCGAGTTCCGCGTCGGACGCTAAAGAAGAAAGGCCCGCAACGCGGGCCTTTCTTCTTTCACTCAGCGCGAAGGCGCGAAGTCAGCGCGACTCGTCGTCGCCCTTGGGCAGATCGAGCAGGTCCACCAGCTGGGCCAGCTCCTGCTCGTTCTTGATCACGTTGCGCAGCCAGGCATGCAGCGGCATGTCGGCCCAGCGCGCGGCCTTGTTCGCCATGTAGGCGGCCGGGCTCGAGGGCTCGGTCTGCTCGAAATACGCCGCCACTTCCTTGAGCTGCGCGATGGCCTGCGCGCGACTGTGGATGCCGGGCGGCAGCGCGGCGGGCACATGCACCGCCGCGTGGTAGGTGGGAGATGAATGGGGCATGGCGGCGTCGAAGACAGGTTCGATGCGGGTCGGGGCAGCCGGTGCGCTGGCGGCCGGTGCAGCGGCGGTGGCTTGCTGCGCCGCACCGTTGTCGATCGGTACGCCGGCCTCGCGCGCAAAGCGCTCGACGGCCTGGCGGATGGCTGTGGCCGCGTCCTTCGCGGCGCGAAAGCTCGGGCCGTTGGAGGCGGTGCGTTCGTCGAACACGGCCTCGAACTCGGCCAGTGCCTGCTCGCAGGCCTGCACGTCGCGGTGCGTCTTCTGCAAGAACTTCGCGGGCGTGGCGCGGCGCAGGCGGTCGAACTGCTCGAGCGTCACCTTGTTGCGCTGCAGTTCGTCGGCCTGTGCCGGCGTGCGGCGGATGGCCTGGTCGAGCGCCAGTGCGGTCTCCCAGACCAGCGCGCTGTGGCCGGTGTGGCCGTCGCTCACGATGGGCGCGCGCTGCAGCAGCTCGACCGAGCGCGAGATCAGCCAGGTGACGGTGCCGATGCGCATCTCGATGTCGCCGCCCTCGGGCTGCGGATGCAGCTCGTCCCAGTACTGGCGGCACAGGCCGCTGAGCAGGCGGTAGCCGTCGGCCAGCCCCTCGAAGCCGCGCTGGCTGGCCAGCGCATCGGTGAGCCACACGCCCAGTCGCAAATCTTTGGTGGACGCGCGCAGCAGCTTCTCGCACTCCGAAATCACGAAAGGCCAGTTGGCCTCCTTCAGCTCGATGACCCATTCGCCCTGTTCGAGCGAGGGATCGTCGTGCTTGCGCGCTTCCTGGATGGCGTCGAACTCGCGCGAGAACAGCATGTCCTCGCCGCAGGGCTTGGCCTCCGAGATCGGGGCCAGCAGGGCCGCGAGGTCGAGGCGGTTCGTCGCGGCCGTGGTCATGGCAGCGAGATCGTCAGGTTGGCCTGGCGTGGGCCGAGCTTCACGATGTCCTGGTAGCTCGCGAGCGCGCCCTGCGTGGTGCTGCCCAGGTGCGCCGACAGGCCGATGAAGCCCAGCAGCCCGATGAGCGCGAACAGCGCGGCCACCACCCACTGCGGCGCCTCGCGCTTGAGCGAGTGCGAGATCAGGTCGGGCAGCGGCCAGTGCGGCGCGAACGGCGTGCGCTTGCCGCGCGCGTTGGCGATCTCGTCGCCCACGCGTGCCGTGAGGTAGGCCAGCTTCTCGGTGCCGTCGATGGCGTACTTGCCCTGGAAGCCCAGCAGCAGGCACATGTAGAACACCTCGAGCGTCTGGATGCGCGCGGCGCCGTGCGCCCGCTCGACCTCGAGCATGTTGAAGAAGTTCTCGCCCGCCAGCTGGTCGCCGAACAGCGTGAGCTGCAGCGGCCGGCGCTCCCACTCGGAGCGGATGGCGAACTCGGGCGCCGAGAGCACGAACTCGTCGACCGTGGCGCAGAAGGCGTACTTGGCCGCGTGGATCTGCTCGGCCGTGGCGTCGAGCTTGCGCGCGTTGCGTTCGAACTCGCCCAGGTAGTTGCGGATGCCCGTGAGGAACTGCTCGGTGGTGGCCGGCTGCTGCTTCTTCTTCAGCAGGAACAGCATCACGAAGCCGTCGTACAGCAGGTCGAGCAGGCTCGAATCGGCGTCGGGCGCCACGCCGGCCGGCGTGAACGAAGCGGGCGGCGCGTCGGCGCCCAGCAGGGAAGGGGCCTTGTTGAGGGTGGTGGTGTTCATACGATCGGGCGGGTGATCAGCCGGTCACGGCGATCAGTTCGAGTTGCATGTCGGGGATGCCGGCCGGCGCATAGATGGTGACGCTTTGCGCCTGCAGCATGCGGTCGTACAGCTGGCTCTTGCTGTCGATGGAGAAGTAGCAGGCGCCCGCGCGGATCGGAATGGCCGGCGGCACCTGCGGCGCGTAGACGATGCGCACGCCCGGCATGGCCGAGAGCACGAGCTTGTCGACGTCTTCGGGCGCGCCGATCTTGAAGCGCTGCGGCACCACCTCGGCCAGCTCGGCGGCCGGCATGCTGGCGGTGACCGACATGTAGAACACGGTCTTCTCGTCGATCTTTCCGGAATCGAGGCGCCCCAGGTAGAAGGCGTTGCGCGTCTCGGTGAGCGCGATGGCGAAGTAGCGCGTGGAGATGACGGTGTCGAGCAGGTCGCGCACGATGCGGTCGAGCTCGGCGAAGGCCGGGCCGGGCTTCTCGTGGTCGTACACCGGCAGGTCGTTCAGCGAGTAGGTCTTGGCGAACGTCATCAGCGCGCCGGCCAGGCTCAGCAGTTCCTGGAACAGCCGCTCCGGGTGCAGCGACGGGTGATGGAACAGGTGCGAGAGCGAGGCGAACGCCGAGTTGGCCGTGTGCAGCAGCCAGAACGAGGCGATGTCGCCCGAGCGGAACTCGATGATGTTCTTGCTCGGCTCGCGGTGGATGCCGTAGAGCGAATTGACCTTGGCCTGCAGCACGTCGAGCAGCCGGCGCAGCTGCTGGAACACGGTGGGCGAGGCGTCGATGCTGGTGCACGGCGGCACGAAGCTGCGGTCGATCTCGAAGCCGCCCGCGGCGGTGCGGCGGATGCGGATCACCGGGATCGACACGAACTGCTCGCGCGGCTCGGTGTCGGCCAAGAGCTTCACGCTCTTGCGCAGGAACACCACCTCGGCGCTCACGGCGTTGGTGTACAGGTCGAGCGACTGCGTCGCGTCGCTGGTGTAGCGCGCGGCAAAGCCTTCTTCGTTGGGGTCGGTGTAGTTCTTGCCGAGCTCCTTCACCGGGTGCAGCACGAGGTAGAAGGTGATCTCGTTCTGGCCCGGGCTCAGCGTGTCCAGCGAGATGGGCGGAGGCAGCGCGTCGGCCTGCGGCGCCGCGTAGGGTTCACCGTCGGGGAACACCAGCGACAGCTGCGAAGCGCGCAGCATGCCGCTGGCCAGCGCATCGAGGTCGAAGCTGATGGAGCGCACGCCCCAGAAGTACGGATGCAGCGTCTGCGCCGTGGCGCGCAGGCGCGCCTCGTGGTACGCGTCTTGGCGCTGGAAGTGCTGGGGGCGTAGAAACAAGCCCTCTCCCCAGAGGACCTTGGCTGCGTAGCTCACGTCGGATCAACTCCCCACAATTTTTTTTGAATGTATCGCATCGTCGTGTCGACTCGGTCAGGCCCGCCGTCGCTGCAGATCAGGCGGGCGAGGGCCGGCAAGTCACCGGCCCCAACAGGTTGAGCGCGCCCGTGGGGGCGGCGCCTTGTGCGTTCTGCTGGCCCACCACCGCGCCTGTCGTGACGGTGAGCGCGCAGGCATGCGCGCCCATCACGATGCCGGTTTTTTCGGCGTCCGCGGCGTTGAAGGCGAAGCGCCAGCGCTGGGCATCGGGCGAGTGGAACAACACCACCACGGCCACCGCGTTGGCGCTGCGCGGAACCATCTCGGTCCAGGTGTATTGCTGGTCGGGAATGAGCGTGATCTCGCGGCTCTCGACGAGGTCGTCGCCCAGCTGCGTCTTGTCGCGACCCGGCGTGACGAAGGCATCGAAGGACGACTGGTAGAAGCCCGTCGTTTCCTTCAGCTTGTAGATGCGCATCACCACGGACAGCGGGCGGTTGCGGCCGTCGGCGTTGAGGTTCTTGCCCGCGGCGATCGACATCGTCACCTTGCGCGGGGGCTTTTGCGACTCGGGCAGCTCGGGCTTCTTCAGTCCGCTCGCCTCGAGCGCGATGTTGGCGATCGTGAGCGCCGGCGAGCTGCACCCGCCGAGCATCAACGCGGCCAGCAGCGCGCCAGATGTAATTAATATTTTCATTAAAAGCGAGTCGTAACAATATTTCGATGGACCAAATAGGATTAACCGATTTCGAAAATGACTTTCGATTAGGAAATTAGCATTAATCCGCCCCCGTCATTTGCCATCCACGCGGCTGTAGTATCGTGTATTGTTATTGTCAACGGTCGCAATTTAATGAATGATTGCGGCCTGCTAAAAAGTCAGATCAGGGGGGAATGTGTCGATTCGAAAAATCATGTCGCGCACGATGATTGCCGGTGCCATTGCGAGCACCGTCTTTTTGTCGGCCTGTACCACCACGCCGGACGCGGCCGTTGCCCAGGCCACCGCGGCCTACAACAAGAGCCTGGCCGAGGTCGATGCCGCCGCGGCAGCCGCCACCGGCGACAAGGCGCCCGTCATCCGCCAGTACCAGCAGCTCGCCACCGACAACCCGACCCGCGGTGAGCCGTGGTCGCGCATCGCGCAGATCTACTTCAACGAAGGCCGCTACAGCCTGGCCATCTCGGCCGCCGAGGAGTCGCTGCGCCGCGACCCCTCCAGCCGGCAGGCCAAGAGCATCACCGCCGTGGGCGGCCTGCGCCTGGCGGCCCGCTCCATCGAGGACCTGGGCAAGGACAGCAGCCTGAGCGGCGACGCCAACGCCGATGCCTACCGCCTGGCCGCCCTGCTGCGCGAAACCCTGGGCCTGTCGGTCCTGGTGCCCGCCGGCCCCGAAGCCAAGCCGGCGCCCACGCGCCGCGCCGCGGCCCCCAGCCCGGCCCCCGCGCCCTCGTCGTCATCGTCCGCCGCGCCGACTCCGGTCGCCGCCGCACGGCCCGCCCCGGTCGCCGCGCCGCGCCCGGCACCTGCCGCGCCCGCCCCGCGCGCGGGTGGCAGCAATCCATTTGACGCGCTCAAGTAATTGTCCGGTTTTTGAATTGGTTTTTTAAACCAATGTATTAACGAATGGGCGTGCGATCTGGAAATGGGTCGTACAACTTTTTAATTCGTTTCTCAGTCCTATTGCGAAGGTATTGAAGCTTATGGCGACCAAAAGACAGAGCGTGCAGAAGCGTCTCCAAAAAGTGCGCCCGCCGCGCGTGCAACTCACGTACGACGTGGAACTCGGTGACGCCATCGAGAAAAAGGAATTGCCTTTCGTCGTCGGCGTGATCGCCGACCTGGCGGGCCAGTCCGAGGTCGAGCAGCCCAAGCTCAAGGACCGCAAGTTCGTCAACATCGACCGCGACAACATGGACGACGTCATGAAGGGCGTGGCCCCGCGTGCCGCCTTCCAGGTGCCGAACAAGCTGGACGGGCGCGGCGGCAGCTTCGGCGTCGACCTCACCTTCAACTCGATGGACGCCTTCTCGCCCGAAGCGGTCGTCGAGCAGATCGAGCCGCTCAAGCGCCTGCTCGACGCGCGCACCAAGCTGGCCGACCTGCGCAACAAGATGGCCGGCAACAGCAAGCTCGAAGACCTGCTGGCCGACGTGCTGAACAACACCGAGCAACTCCAGCGCCTGGGACAGAGCGCCGGCAAGAAGGACGAAAGCTGAACATGACCGCGCAAGCACTTTCGGCATCGAGTGGTGTCGCCTCGTCTGAAGTCTCGGTCGACCTGCTCGACCAGATCGTCGAGAAGAGCAAGGTCGCCAAGTCCGACGTGGAACACACGCGCACCAAGGACCTCATCGGCGAACTCGTCAGCCAGGTCCTCGAAGGCTCGGTGATCGTCTCCGACAACGTGTCGGCCATGATCGACGCGCGCGTGGCCGACCTCGACGCGCTCATCTCCGCGCAGCTCAGCGCCGTGATGCACGCGCCCGAGTTCCAGAAGCTGGAGAGCACCTGGCGCGGCCTGGAGTACCTGGTCAAGGAAACGCCGACCGGCACCATGCTCAAGATCAAGGTCATCAACGCCACCAAGCGCGACCTGATCCGCGACTTCAAGGCCGCCGTCGAGTTCGACCAGAGCGCGATGTTCAAGAAGGTCTACGAAGAAGAGTTCGGCACCTTCGGCGGTGCGCCGTTCGGCGCGCTGGTGGGCGACTTCGACGTCACGCGCCAGCCCGAAGACATGTACTTCCTGGACCAGATGGCGCACGTGGCCGCTGCCGCGCACGCGCCCTTCATCGGCGCGGCCTCGCCCGAGCTGCTGGGCCTGGAAAGCTTTGCCGACCTGGGCAAGCCGCGCGACATGGCCAAGGTGTTCGACACCGTCGAGTACGCCAAGTGGAAGTCGTTCCGCGATTCGGAAGACTCGCGCTACGTCGGCCTCACGTTGCCGCGCTTCCTCGGGCGCCTGCCCTACCACCCGCGCGAAGGCACGGTGGTCGACAGTTTCAACTTCGTCGAAGACGTCGACGGCACCGACCACGCCAAGTACCTCTGGTGCAACGCCGCCTGGGCCTTCGCCACGCGCCTGACGGCCGCGTTCGACGACTTCGGCTGGTGCGCGGCCATCCGCGGCGTGGAAGGTGGTGGCCTGGTCGAAGACCTGCCCACGCACACCTTCAAGACCGACGAAGGCGAGATCGCCCTGAAGTGCCCGACCGAGATCGCCATCACCGACCGGCGCGAAAAAGAGCTCAGCGACCTGGGCTTCATTCCGCTCGTGCACTGCAAGAACTCCGACTACGCGGCGTTCTTCGGCGCGCAGTCGCTGCAGAAGGCCAAGAAGTACAACACCGACAGCGCCAACGCCAACGCGGTGCTCTCGGCGCAGCTGCAGTACATCTTCTCGGTGTCCCGCATCGCGCACTACCTCAAGGCCATGATGCGCGACAAGATCGGCAGCTTTGCCTCGGCGCACAACGTCGAACAGTTCCTGAACCGCTGGATCGCGCAGTACGTGCTGCTCGACGACAACGCGACGCAGGAACAGAAGGCCCAGTTCCCGCTGCGCGAAGCCGCCATCCAGGTCGGCGAAGTGCCCGGGCGGCCCGGCGTGTACCGCGCGGTCGCGTTCCTGCGCCCGCACTTCCAGCTGGATGAACTGTCTATTTCACTGCGCTTGGTCGCCGATCTGCCGAAGTCAGTGAATAAGTAAGGAGGCAGATCGGGTGCGCGGCCGAGGGGCCGTGCTGCAACACGTTAACTGTCAGTAATCAATCAATCAAGAAGGGGAAGAAACATGAAAGATATCTACGTCAAGTTCGGCAGCCCGGCCATCAACGGCGAGTCGCAGGACAAGGACCACAAGGACTGGATCGAAGTCAGCTCGTGGCAGCACAGCATCGTGCAACCGCGTTCGGCCACCGCGTCGACCGCCGGCGGCCACACCGCCGAGCGCTGCGAGCACGGCGAGATGATCTTCACGAAGGACATGGACGTCGTCAGCCCGCTGCTGTACCAGCACGCGTCGGGCGGCACCACCTTCGACGAAGTCACGGTGCAGTTCTACCGTGCCGACGGCGAAGGCAAGCGCGTGCAGTACATGGAGATCAAGCTCAAGTACGTGCTGATCGCCAGCGTGAACCCGAAGGTCGTGAGCACCGACGTGGCCAGCGTGCCGAGCGAGACCTTCTCGCTGAAGTACGCCGCCGTGCAGTGGAAGTACACGCAGCAGAAGATCGGCGGCAACCAGGGCGGCAACTCGCAAGGCGCCTGGAGCCTCACGAAGAACGACAAGACCTACTCGGTCTGACGCCAGTCGGGCAATGACGACCGCGGCGCAGGCCGCGGTTTCTTTTTGGCGCCGCGCCCCTCGCGCGGCGCCGTGCCCGTTGTCCGACGCGAGAGACAGGGAGTGACCCATGACAGGATTCGAACCGGGCCTGCTCGACAAGCTGTTCGATGACGACTGGCGCGGGCCGGCTTCGCCGGTGCTGCGGCACTTGTCGCTTGACGAGGTCAAGAACGTGGTCGCACGCGATCTCGAATCCCTGCTCAACACGCGCATGGTCTTCGACGACGCCAAGCTCCAGGCCTACCCCGAGTGCCGGCGTTCCGTCATGACCTACGGCCTGAGCGATTTCTCGGGCCTGAGCCTGGCCAGCCACTACGACCGCTCGTTCATCTGCCGCTCGCTGGAGCAGGCCATTGCCCGCCACGAGTCGCGCCTGCGCGATGTCTCGGTGTCGCTCGAGGTCGACGGCCAGGCCAGCACCCACATGCTCTATTTCGGAATCACCGCGCTGCTCGTGCTGCCAGAGCTGGCCGAGCCGGTGAACTTCGACGCCATGCTGCAGCCCACGACGCTGCAGTACTCCATCACCCGCGGCACCGGCAAGAGCCGGTACGCCTAGCGCCACGCCGGAACCCGACGCCCACCATGGACGAGTTGCTGCCCTTCTACGAACGCGAGCTGGCCTTCCTGCGCGGCTACTCGCAGGAGTTCGCCAAGGGCTACCCGAAGATCGCCGCGCGCCTGGCCATCTCGGCCGACGCCAGCGAAGACCCGCACGTCGAACGCATGATCCAGTCGTTCGCGCTGCTCACGGCCCGCATCAGCAAGAAGCTCGACGACGACTACCCCGAGCTCACCGAAGCGCTGCTCGAGGTGATGTACCCGCACTACCTGCGGCCCTTTCCGTCGTGCTCCATCGCGCAGTTCGACGCCGGCGGCGCGGCGCTCGCCAAGCTCAGCAAGCCCGTCACCATCGCGCGCGGCACCGAGCTCACCTCGCAGCCGGTGCGCGGCGGCGCCTGCCGCTTTCGCAGCGTGTACGACGTCACGCTGGCGGCGGTGCAGGTGTCGAACGTGGTCTACCACTCGGTGGTGAATGCGCCTGCGCAGGCCTCGCTGCCGCGCAACGCCACGGGCTGCCTGTCGGTCACGCTCGAGGCCACCGGCGAGCAGAAGTCGCTCGGCACCCTGGCGCTCACGCTGGCGCGCCTGCGCACCTTCATCGACGCCGAGCCCTCGCTGGCCACGGCGCTGGCCGACGCCATCTTTTTGAAGACGGCCGCCGTCTTCGTGGAGCCCGAGCGCAGCGGCAAGTGGACGCTGGTGCAGGGCGAGGCGCTGCACCCGGTCGGCTTCGAGGAGGCCGACGCGCTCATCGAGCTGCCGGCGCGCTCGCACCCGGCCTACCGCCTGCTCAGCGAGTACTTCGCGTTCCCCGAGAAGTTCAACTTCGTCGACATCGACCTGGCGAACGCGCTGCGCCACATCGGCTCGTGCCGCTCGATCACGCTGCACCTCGTGATGACCGGCGTGCGCGCCGATTCGCCCACGGCGCGGCTGCTCGAGGGCGTGTCCAGCCGCAACCTGCGCCTGGGCTGCACGCCCGTCATCAACCTCTTCAAGCAGCGCAGCGACCCGATCCGCGTCACGCACGCCGCGGCCGCCTACCCCGTGGTGGCCGATGCGCGCCGCGCCTTCGGCTTCGAGGTCTACAGCATCGACTCGGTCAAGCTCGTGAAGCAGACCGCCGAGGGCGACGCCTACATCGAGTTCCGGCCCTTCTATTCGCTGCACCACGGCGAGCACCCGAAGGAGGCCGAGCACTACTGGTTCGCGCGGCGCAACGAACTCGTGGCGCAGCGCAGCCCGGGCTACGAGACCGAGCTTTCGATTGTCGACATCGACTTCCAGCCCTCGCTGCCGCAGACCGAAACGCTGAGCATCGACCTCACCTGCACCAACCGCGACCTGCCGCACTCGCTGGCCTTCGGCCTGCCCGGCGGCGACCTGTTCATCGAGGGCAACTCGGTGGCGCGCTCGATCCGCATGCTGCGCCGCCCGACGCAGACGCTGCGCATGCCGCGCGGCAAGGGCGTGCAGTGGCGGCTGGTGTCGCACCTGTCGCTCAACCACCTGTCGCTGGCCACCAGCGGGCTGCCGGCGTTGAAGGAAATGCTGCGGCTGTACGACCTGGGCCGCTCGGCCGTGTCGGCGCGGCAGATCGAGGCCATCACCGCGATCGAGCAGCAGGCCACCACCCAGTGGTTGCCGGGCAAGCCCTTCGCGACCTTCGTGCGCGGCATCGAGCTCAGGCTCACGGTCGACGAGACCGGCTTCGTGGGCAGCAGCCTGCAGGCCTTTGCCCGCGTGATGGACCATTTCTTCGGTCTCTATGTGCACCTGAACAGCTTCACCCAGCTGGTGATCGTTTCGGCGCGCGACAAGGAGGAGCTGGTGCGATGCAAGCCCCGCAGCGGCGAATCGATCCTCCTGTAGCCGAAAGGCTGCTGCGCGAACCCTACCGCTTCGAGTTTTTCCAGGCGGTGCGGTTGATCGAGCTCATGCTGCTCAAGCGGCAGGAGCGCGACGTGCACCAGCGCCTGGTGCCCGGCGAGCGCATGGTGCCGCGCTGGGTGCGCTTTCGCAGCTCCACGAGCCTGAACTTCCCGCCCAGCGAGATCGAGGCGCTGGCGGTGCGCGACGCCGTGGGCGAGCTGATGTCGGGCGCGCAGCTGTGCGAGCCGCCGCTGCCGCATGAGGACGAGCACTGCCTGGGCCGCATCGAACTCACGCCCGCGTCTTTCGGCATGCTGGGCGTGTCGGGTGCCTTGCCCATCGTCTACACCGAGATGCTGATGCGCCGCGAGCAGCATCTGCGCGACAGCTCGGCGCGCGCCTTTCTCGACGTGTTCAGCAACCGCGCCGCCGCGCTCTTCTATGCCGCCTGGCGCAAGTACCGCCTGCCGCTGCACTACGAGCACGAGCGCAGCCGCGCCTACCTGCCGGTGCTGCTGTCGATGGCCGGGCTGGAGCACACGGCCCAGCGCGATCCGCTGACCGACGGCACGGGCACCGTGTTCGACGAGACCGTGGCCGGCTACGCGGCCGCGGTGCGTCACCGGCCGATGTCGGCGGCGTACCTGCAGCGCGTGCTGTCCGACTACTTCCGCAGCCACATCCGCATCGAGCAGTTCCTGGGCAAGTGGTACGACATGCCCGTGCAGCAGCGCTCCAGGCTGGGCGAGGGCAACGTGAGCCTGGGCCAGAACGCGATGGCGGGCGAACGCATCTGGCAGCGCGACCTGCGCATCCGCCTGTGGATCGGCCCGCTCAAGCGCAGCGCGCTGCGCGAGTTCTTTCCGGGCCGCGCGCATGCGAAGGCGCTCGAAAAGATGCTGGCGCTGCTGGCCGGCGTGACCTGCGAATACGAAGTGCGCCTGATCCTGGCGCGCGAAGAAGTGGCCGCCGTGCAGCTCAGCGACAGCGGCGGCAGCCACCTCGGCTGGGACAGCTTCATCACCACCCGCGAGGCCGAGAGCGACCGCAGCGACACGCAGTACGAGCTTCAGCCCCTGCAGTGACCCTTTCAACGAACACGACCGACAGAACAACACCACCGCTCATGAGCACCTCGCTGAAGACACTGATCACCAAGCTCAACGCCAGCGCACGCATGGCCACGCAGCGCGCTGCCAACCTGTGCCTGGCCCACGGCCACTACGAGGTCGACCTGGAGCACCTGTTCCTGGCGCTGCTGGAGCAGACCGACAACGACCTCGCGCGCGTGCTGCGTGCCAACCGCATCAGCGCCACCGCGATCCAGTCGGACCTGGAGCGCGAGATCCAGACCTTCAAGAACGGCAACACGCGCACGCCGGTGTTCTCGCAGCACCTGCAGCAGCTGTTCCAGCAGGCGTGGCTCTTGGCCTCGCTCGACGCGCATGCGGCGCAGATCCGCTCGGGCCACCTGCTGCTCGCACTGCTCACGCAGCCCGACCTCGCGCAGCTGGCGCAGCGCGGCTCGCCGTTGTTCGCGAAGATCCGCCTCGAAGACCTGAAGCACGACTTCGACAAGCTCACCGACGGGTCGAGCGAAGCGGCGGAAGCCGGCGCCTCGGGCGAGGCCGCCGAAGGCGATGCGCAGCAACCGGCGGCCGACCCGCTGGCCGCGGGCGTGCCCGGCAAGACGCCCGCGCTCGACCAGTTCACCACCAACCTCACGCAGCGCGCGAAAGACGGCGCGCTCGACCCGGTCATCGGCCGTGACACCGAGATCCGCCAGGTCATCGACATCCTGATGCGCCGGCGCCAGAACAACCCCATCCTCACGGGCGAAGCCGGCGTCGGCAAGACGGCCGTGGTCGAAGGGCTGGCACTGCGCATCGCCGCGCAGGACGTGCCCGAGTCGCTGCGCGCCGTGGCGCTGCACACGCTGGACATGGGCCTGCTGCAGGCCGGCGCGAGCGTGAAGGGCGAGTTCGAGAACCGCCTGAAGAACGTGATCGCCGAAGTGAAGAAGAGCCCGCATCCGATCGTGCTCTTCATCGACGAGGCCCACACCATGATCGGCGCGGGCGGCCAGGCCGGGCAGAGCGATGCGGCCAACCTGCTCAAGCCCGCGCTCGCGCGCGGCGAGCTGCGCACCATCGCCGCCACCACCTGGGGCGAGTACAAGAAATACTTCGAGAAGGACGCGGCGCTCGCGCGGCGCTTCCAGGTCGTGAAGGTCGAGGAGCCCAGCGAGACGCTGGCCGCCGCCATGCTGCGCGGCATGGTGCCGCTGATGGAGAAGCACTTCAACATCCGCGTGCTCGACGAAGCCATCACCGAAGCCGTGCGCCTGTCGCACCGCTACATCAGCGGACGGCAACTGCCCGACAAGGCGGTGAGCGTGCTCGACACGGCCTGCGCGAAAGTCGCGCTCGGCCAGAGTGCGACGCCGGCGCTGATCGAAGAAGCGAACCGCGGCCTTGAACGCATCGAGGCCGAGAGCGCCGCGCTGGTGCGCGACACCGCGGCCGGCGGGCGCCACGAAGCGCGCCTGGCTGAACTGGCGGAAAAGAAAAGCGCGCTGCAGGCCGAGCTGGCCGCGAGCCAGCAGCGCCTGGCCGAAGAAAACGCACTGGTGGAGCGCATCCGCGCGCTGCGTGCGCAACGCGACGAGTCGGTCGCTCAGCAGCCCGAGGCCGCACCCGCCGTGGCGGAGAAGGCGCCGGCCCGCGCCGCCAGCCGCAAGAAGGCCGCTGCCGCCGCCGACCCCGCGCGCGATGAACTCGATGCCCTGCTCGCCGAACTGCGCGCACTGCAAGGCACCACGCCGATGGTGCCGCTGCAGGTCGACGGCCACGTCGTCGCCGAGATCGTCTCGGCCTGGACCGGCGTGCCGCTGGGCCGCATGGTCAAGGACGAGATCAAGACCGTGCGCAGCCTCGACACCCTGCTGGCCGAGCGCGTCATCGGCCAGGACCATGCACTCGCCGCCGTGGCCCAGCGCGTGCGCACCGCGAGCGCGCGCCTGGAAGACCCCAACAAGCCGCGCGGCGTGTTCATGTTCGTCGGCCCCTCGGGCGTCGGCAAGACCGAGACCGCGCTCGCGCTGGCCGACATCCTGTACGGCGGCGAGAAGAAGCTCATCACCATCAACATGAGCGAGTACCAGGAGGCGCACAGCGTCTCGGGCCTGAAGGGCTCGCCGCCCGGTTATGTGGGCTATGGCGAAGGCGGTGTGCTCACCGAGGCCGTGCGCCGCCAGCCCTACAGCGTGGTGCTGCTCGACGAGGTCGAGAAGGCCCACCCCGACGTGCTCGAGATGTTCTTCCAGGTGTTCGACAAGGGCATGATGGACGACGCCGAAGGCCGAGAGATCGACTTCCGCAACACGTTGATCATCCTCACCTCGAACATCGGTTCGTCGCAGATCATGCAGGCGTGCCTGAACAAGGCCGACGACGAGCGCCCCGCGCCCGACGCGCTGGCCGACGCGCTGCGCCCCGTGCTCATGAAGGCCTTCAAGCCGGCCTTTCTCGGCCGCATGAAGGTGGCGCCGTTCTATCCGATCACCGATGCGGTGCTCGAGCAGATCATCGCGCTCAAGCTCGGGCGCATCCGCGACCGCATCGCGACCAACCACAAGGCCGTGTTCGAGTGGGACGACGCGCTGGTCGAGGCCGTGCTCGCACGCTGCACCGAGGTCGACTCGGGCGCGCGCAACGTCGACCACATCCTCAACGGCACCTTGCTGCCCGAGATCGCCGAGGCCGTGCTCACGCGCATGGCCGACGAGACGCCGCTGGCCAAGATCAAGGCCAGCTGCGGCAAGGGCGGCGAGTTCCGCTACCGGATCACCTAGGCGCAGCAGCCGCGCGTGCCCACGGGAGAACAAAAACAATGACGACGACCTTCACATCGGCCTCGCTCGGCGGGCTCATGCGCGCGGGCACCACGCAGCGCGATCGCCTGCTGGTGCTGCACACGCCGCTGGGCGAGAACAAGCTGCTGGCCGAGCGCCTGGACGGCGTGGAGTGCATCGACGGCGGCGGCTTTCGCTTCGAGCTCACCGCGCTGAGCGACGACGCGCACATCGAACTCAAGACCCTCATCGGCCAGGGTGTGCGCCTCGATCTGCAGACCGCGCAAAGCCGCACCGAGCTGCGCCCCTTCCACGGCCATGTGAGCGAGGCCGAGTGCGTGTCGAGCAACGGCGGCATGGCGCGCTACCGGCTCGTCATCGAGCCGTGGATCGCCTTCCTGCGGTATCGCCAGGACAGCTGCCTGTTCCAGCACCAGAACGTGTTCGACATCGTCGATGCCGTGTTCGGTCGTTACCAGAGCCAGGGCCAGCTCGCGCCGCAGTGGCGCTGGGAGATCGCCCAGCGCGACATCTACCCCGTGCGCGGCATCACCACCCAGTACCAGGAGAGCGACTTCGACTTCGTCGCGCGGCTGCTCGCCGAAGAGGGCCTGTGCTACTGGTTCGAACACGCCACGGGCAAGGACGGAGCACTGGGCAATCACACGCTCGTCATCGCCGACCACAACGGCGCCTTCCGCGCCAACGCCCAGCCCACCATTCGTTTCCACCGCGCCGATGCCAGCGAGCGCGAGGACACCATCCAGCAGTGGCGCGGCCACCGCCAGCTGCAGACCAACAGCCTCGCGCAGCAAAGCTGGGACTACAAGAGCGTGAACGCCCGCCCTGTGCAACAGCAAAGCCGCGCTGCGGGCCAGCGCACCCTGCACTGGAGCGACGACCCCGGCGCCTACGGCTGGGAGACCTCCGCGCAGGGGGAGCGCCTGCTCGCCAACGCCCTGCAGGCGCTGGAGCTACGCAACAAGCGCTTCGAAGGCCGCAGCGCCGTGCGCACCCTGGCGCCCGCCACCACCTTCACGCTGAGCGGACACGAGCAGCACGACAAGGACAGCGAGCAGGACCGCCGCTTCGCCGTGCTGGCCGTGCGCCACGTCGCACGCAACAACTTCGACGAAGACCTGAAGACCGGCATCGGCGAGCGGCTGGGCCTGCCCGACATTGCCACCGCGTTCGACAGCGGCAACGGCGATACGACCGCAGACGCCGTCACCCACTACCGCAACGAATTCACCACCGTGCGCGCGGCCATCCCCTACCGGCCGCTGAGCCTGGACGGCCACGGCCAGCGCATCCATCCCAAGCCCAGCGTGCACGGCAGCCAGAGCGCCATCGTCATCGGCGTGGGCGGCGGCGATGCCCCGGTGCACACCGACCGCGACCACCGCATCAAGGTGCAGTTCCACTGGCAGCGCGGCAGTGCGTCGAGCGCACGCCAGTCGCGCACCGACGGCCAGGACAACGCGCCCGCCGCCGACCGCCTGGGCGCCTGGGTGCGCGTGGCCGCCAGCGCCGCCGGCGACAACTGGGGCCAGATGAGCCTGCCGCGCGTGGGCCAGGAAGTGCTGGTGGAGTTCCACCACGGCGACATCGACCGCCCCGTGGTCGTCGCGGCGCTCTACAACGGCGCCGGTCAGGTCGACGCCCAGCACAACCAGAAACCCGCGGGCGCCGCCCAGTCCACCGGCAACGCGCCCGCGTGGTTCGCCGGCGAAGGCAAGGGCGCCAAGGAGCACGCGCACAACGCCGTCTTCAGCGGCATCAAGACCCAGGAATTGAGCGCCAGCCAGAGCGGCGACGGGGGCTACAACCAGCTCGTCTTCGACGACACCCCCGGCCAGGGCAGCACCAGCCTGGCCACCACCCAGGCCAGCAGCCGCCTGCACCTGGGCCACCACAAGCAGCAGGACGACAACGCGCGCGGCAAGGGCCGCGGCCACGGCGCCGAACTGGCCACCACCGCGCAAGGCGCCATCCGCGCGGGCGCGGGCCTGCTCGTGAGCGCCTATGCCCAGCCGAACGCCAAGGGCGCGTTCATGGCCAGCCGCGAAGCGCAGCAGCAGACGAAACAGGCGGAAGAACTCGCTACCTCACTCGCCCAGAGTGCGCAGACGCAGAAGGCGCAGATCAAGGGTGAAGGTGCTCCGGGCGAGCTGCCGGCGATCGCGGCGCTGAAGCATGTGGCCGAGGTGCTGGAAGCGAAGCAGGAAGGTGGTGCTGCGGCATCGGGCAGCAACGCTGGTTCAGGCGGCGGCGACATCAAGGCCACCGAAGGCGGCCACGGCAGCGTCACCGCGTACAGCGAGCCGCACCTGCAGTTCAGTTCGCCGATGGGCATCGGCTTCGTCACGCCGAAGGAGGTGATCGCCGTGAGCGGACAGCACACAGCGATCGTCGCGAGCCAGGATGTCGACCTGCCCGCGCAGGGGCAGATCGCGGTGAGCGTGGCCAAGGGGGTGAGCCTGTACACCGTCGGGGCGAAGGCTGGAGAAGGCGGCGAACCGAACCAGGAGCGCGGCATCACGCTGCATGCGGCCAGCGGCAAGGTGAGCCTTCAGAGCCAGACCGGCGCCACGAAGATCGCGGCGGACAAGAAGGTGACGATCGCCAGCACGGCGAAGGACGTGGCCGTGGAGGCGCCCAAGCACGTGCTGCTGACGAGCGCGGGGGCGTACATCAGGCTGGAGGGATCGAGCATCAAGATCCATGCGCCGGGGAAGGTGACGTTCAGGGGGATGCATAACTTCGTGGGGCCGCAAGGGGACAGCAGCAGCAACTCGCTCTCCGGCAGTGACCTGCAACCCTGCCCCAAACAAGACGACGCCGCGGCCAGCGGCGCCGTCGCCTTGTGAGGCAGCCACCCATGTTTGAACGCCTTGCCAGGCAACTGGGTGAATCATTGCAGGAGGACGAGACGCTCTCGGCCTACGTGCTGATCGACCCGATGCTGCGCGAGCCCTTTCCCGCCGAGTGGCTGGAAGCGGAGTCGCGCCAGACATGGCCTGTCCCCGTTCACCATCCGCTGCTCAAGGACAGGCAACTTCCCCGCCTGATCCATCTGCATCCGCATGACACGCGGCTGCTCGAAGCCAGCTTGGCACAGGCAGCAGATGAACAGGCCGATCCAGACTCCGAGCGCACGCAGGGGTTCGCGCTCGGCGGATGGCTGTTGACTGCCGCGCCAGTGGACGCGCTGGTTCGCCACCTTGCACGCGTCATGCAAGGTGGGTTCTGGGGGCAACGCAGTTCGCAGCTCATCCGCTGGGCCGATCGCAGGGTCATGCAGTGGATGTGGCCTGTACTCACGCCGGCACAGCAGGCGAGCCTTCTCGGCCCGGTGCAACGCTGGTACAGCCTCGACAGGTGCACGCAGCTGGTGCTTTTCCAGTCCGATGCCAGTCCAGACCCGGCGTCGGCCCGGTTCAGCACGGCGCAATGGAACCATGCACTCAAGAGCGAAACGGTGCACGACCTCCTGCGGGGCTGGCAGCGCTTTGCCGGCGTGCTGCCGACAGACCACCTGCAGCAGGCGTCGCGGGCGGCTGATGCGGTCATTGCCGCGGGCATCGTCAATCGACAGGACCGGGTCCTGCTGGGCGCCTACGTCCTGCAGATCCACCCCGAGCTGACGACACACCCGACCGTGCGCACGGCCATCGCTCGTGCCATCGGAGGCGATGCATCGCTCGCCGAGGCGCTCGACGACATTCCCGACCCTCAAGGCTGGGACGCCATCCGGGCCGAGCTCGACCCGGCGTTCGCACGGGCCTCCATCCAACAGACTGCACAGGGAGAACACCTTGGCTAGCACCATGGCCCTCAATTCCTACTCGGCGGCGGCGAACAAGGCGGCCGCCAACACGCCCGCCTGCGCGACAGGAGGTTGCCCGGCCTGCGAGAAAGCCGGCCTCCCGGTGCTTCTGGTGCGTCCTGGTGTGGCCGACAAGGCGTATGCCGAGAACGCGGCGCGCAGCGGAACGACCCGGGTGCTGATGGATTCCAAGATCCCGGCGCCGCAATTGCCAACGTCGGGGCATGTCGCCAGAACGCTGCGCCCCGGTTATGTCATTGCCTACTACGAGAAGTCGCACACCCCGACCCTGAAGAGCCAACGCGGCTGGGAAGCCTTCAAGGTGCATGAAGGTGGCTACCTCACCCCGCACCCTCTCGAAGGCTCGGCCTCGGGCAAGGACGAAGAGGCCTTTTCCTGCAGTCGCACCGCCGCGTACGCCAGCGCGATGCTGTTCGTGATCCAGGACGCCAAGAACGCCGGCAAGGTCTGGGTGGCCTACAGCGACCATCTCTGGAGCCCGGAGGTTCGGCATCTGTACGGGAACGACAAGACGCTGCGTCGCAAGCGAATGACCAAGATCGATGCGCCCGACGCATCGTGCAGTCAATCCCTGCCGTTGACCGACAAGCTGGTGCAGACTGCGGTGGCCGACTACGACCCCGGTCGCCCTGCGTCGGCGCTTCGCGGCAACCCGTTTGCACCGCTGCCCAGTTCTGGAAAGCCAGGCGTGCCCCACACGCGCCCGGAAACGGCCGGCACCCTGCATACGGAGGCCCAGCGAATCCTGGCCGCCGGCAACCAGGCCAGCAAGAAAAAGCCCTACTCGCCCAACGACGTCATGATCGTCGGCCTGATCGACCCGATCGGCGCGACCGCGGAAACCGCCCAGCGCCGCATCACCCTGTGCAACGATGCCGCCGAATGGGTCATCACGCAGACGTCCGGCTACCAGAAGCTGCAAACGGCGCTGACCATCGAAGGGCTTCTCAAGCGGGCCGACGAGCAGGCGCAGGCGCGCAAGGCGCCATTGACCGATCCGCAGTACGCCGGCCTGAATGGCAAGGAGGTCGGCGAAAAGGAGTTCAAGGACATGAAGGCGGCAGGAAAGCTCCCGCCCGAAGCCACCCTGGAGCCCAAGTACGAATACAACCCCTACGACATCAATGGCGATGGCCGCACCCGCGTGTATGGGCGCGGCATCATCAGCTTCCCCAGCGCCTCGCAGATCGACCGGCAGGCCACCAGCCTGAAAGAAGACATTCTGGACGGGGTCACGGGGGGCAAGCGCAAACCCGCCCACCGCACCTTCCTGGGCAGCTACCAGACCAAGATCAAGGAAGACCGCCAACGCCTCGAACGTCTGGAGCTGGACTACCAGGTCTGGCTGCAGTCCGAGCAACGCAAGCTGATCACCGGCTTCGACTTCGACGAGGCGACACCCAGTGACGGCATCTTCTACGCCGCCGCGGTGGGCATGTGCACCCATGGCGGGCCGATCACCGACAAGGGCACCGAGTGGTTCAAGGATTTCCTGCTCAAGGACCCCAACGACAAGGAGGCATTGCTGGTGCGGTCGTTGCTGGGCAACCAGAAGTCGGCTTTCGAGAGTTTCCAGGAGGCCTTCAAACCCACCAAGGTCCACAAGGAAATCAAGAACCTCTTCAAGCTGATCGAGGAAATCGAGAAAGCGGTCGCCGCCGGCACGCCCTTGCCGGCCGGCGACAAGGCGTTGCTGCGTGCCGTGCCCGAGATACGCTGGCTCGCCCAGCAATTGCCGCTGCTGAAGAACCTGGCGTCCACCTATGGCCATCTGACCCTGACCGTCGTGGGCGCCACCTCCATGGCGCTGGACAAGCTCCAGCAACTGCCGGCGCCGCTGCGCGACAAGTTGCAGGCACTGACCGAATCGATCACCAACACGCTGGGCAAGGCCGCGGGCGTGACCGTGCACAAATTCAGCATCTCGCTGGACAAGGCGGCCGCCTACTGGCGCCAGCAGATGGGGCTGGTGCGGGGCCTGGCGCAGCGCGCTGCCGATGCGGCAGACAGCAAGCAGGTCAAGAGCCTGGTCCTGGGCGGCGCCATGTGGTTCAACGTCGGCGGCAGGCCGGGCACGGCCAACGCGCTGATCGACGTCTACGTCGCCGTGCGCCAGGGTGCCGCCGCCGCGCCGGGGGCGGTGGATGCGGCCACTGCGGCCGGGGCCAAGGCCGGCTCGGACGCGCGGGCAGCGGCCGGTGCGTCGGCCGACGCCGTGGCCGATTTCGCTCGCCGGGTCGGCAAGACGGGCTCGGACGTCATGCGCGAGAGCATGGCCGTATTCAAGCAGGGCAGTGCGACGTTTTCCGCGGCCGGCGCGCTGCTGCAGGTGCTGTCCATCAGCAAGACCTGGCACACGCTCGAGACGGGTACGCAGGAAGAGCGCACCTACGCCAGCATCACCTTGCTGACGACGGGGCTGGGCGTGACCGGCGCGCTGCTGGAAATCAGCGAGGCGTACGCGAAGCAACTCGGCAAGACGGCGTCGGCGCTGGGATTGAAATTGGTGGCGGGGAGCGCGTCGGCGATATCGCTTCTATTCGACGCTGTGAGTGCCTTCTTGCGGCACAGAAATGAAAAAGAAAAAGGAGATTCCGATGCATCGGCCCTGTACCTTGCCCAAAGCCTGTTCTTTGTCGGTGCAGCCATCGCCGGTGGAATGTACGTGGCCGGAACTGCAGGCTGGATCACGGGAACCGTGGCGGCCGGCTGGGGCTTGTCCTGGACGGGGTGGGGATTGCTGCTTCTCGGGCTGGGCTTGATTGCGGGTTTCATCGCCATGTTGCTGAACGATGCGCCCACTGTCGAATGGGTGAAGCGAAGCATCTGGGGCGAAGCCAGTGACAAGTGGGGAAATCTGCAGAGGGAACAGAATGAACTCAACAAGGTCTTGCTGGGTGTTCGCGTCGATTTCTATGCGGGAATCAAGACGACTTTGCAAGGACGCTCGGTTGGCATGGCCCCGATCCTGGTGAACGTTCCCACGGACACATACGAAGCATGGACGCGCCTGTTCATCCCGGTTCAGTTGCGTGAGCTGGTGAAATACGAACTCGGGTTTGAAGTGACTGGCACGCCGGATCAGCGCAAGCAGTGGAAATTGAACGCGCAGGACAAGATCGTCGAAGGGCCGAAGACCAAGATATTTCCGCTGGAAATCAACGATGAATCGATCACTCGACGGGTGGAAATGAGCCGCGACGCGATGAGCGGCATCAAGGGCAATGTGAGGATCTGGGATGCACCTGAAGGAGGCGAGCTCATTGTCGATGAGTCACTCGCCAAGTGACAGATCATGAGCCGTGAAAACAATCCGGACTACGACATTCGGCTGCCGCAATGGAATGCGCCCGACCCGCAGTTTGAGTTCGTCGAGAAAGTCCGGAAGAAGAGCCTGCTGGGAGGAAAGTCTCCCTGGCGCATCGCCTCGCGTGAAAAGCGCGAGCCCGTGCATGGGAAGGCGAGTTCGTGCGATTCCTTGTTGGGGATTCATCCGGACGCCATCGTTGTTGGCGCGCCGGCGGGTACGACCGAAATCACATTCATGATGGGGCTGTACGCAGTCCTCATCGGATTCGCTGCCTGCATGTTCGGATGGGGCGCGTTCGAATCCATCATGGATCTGGATTCAAGCAGGTCGGACTACGTTCTGAACTTGTTGATGTCCATGGTTTCGACGATGGCCGCGCTCTTCTTTCTGGTCGCGGCCATCTTTTTCTTCAGAGTCGGATTCCTTACGCCCCGCGATCTGCCGGTTCTCTTCAATCGCAAGACCAGGGAGGTTTCGTTCTTCACCGTCATTCCGATGAGGTTCTGGAAGGTCTGGCAGCGCGCAGGCGTTGGCGAGGTCAAGACCTGTCGCTGGGACGACGCCTATGCGCGCAGCTACCAACTCACCGAGATCACGGGCGAAGCGGCGCGTTCTTCCTATTTGCTGGCGCTGCTGTGGGGTGACCCCAGGCAACCCAGGCAATGCAAGGAGATCGTGACCATTGGCTACAAGGGCTGGTGGGAGGATGAATTGCTCTGGCGCCTGTATGAGCACATTCGACGCTACATGGAAGAAGGCGGCCCGCCGATCCAGGCGGGCGAGAGCCTGCGGCGCTCGGGGACGGGCAAGTTGCCGCAATTCCCGCCAGAGGTCATCGCCGCCGCTGGCGGGTTGGCCTTGAGCGAAGAAGAGGTGCGTCGTTCGGCAGGCATTCGCGAATGACGGACGCCTGCCATTCGAGACAGTCCTTTCATGTCCCAGATCAGTGGAGGCAACGACAGCCATGACATCCGCCGACCGTATTCCCGCGCCATGCGGCGCCCGCGACCTGTGACGAGATTTGCGCTGCTTGCTGCGGGTGCCGTGGCACTCCTCGTCGCATCGGCGGTGGCCTATCGCGGCTATAGGATGAGCGTGAGCACCTCCGATACATCCACCGCGGTATCGAGCGATGAGAGCCGCGCCCAGGGACGGCTGTTGGCGAAGCTTCGTTTCGATGCGCCGTCTTTTGGCGATTGCTCGGTCCATGACGCGTGGCTGGAAAAGTCCTCCACGTTCGTGACGCGCAGCTGGTTCGGAATCCGTCTTGGAAATGAAACCGTCCCGACAGCCGCCATTCATGTGGTACTCGACATGCCCAAAGATCCGTTCCTGCCTGCGCAGATATTGAGCTTCGATGAGACGAACCCGACCGCGTCCAGCCTGGGACTGACCGGCTCGTTCACCCAGACCGTCACGATCAATGCAAAGCGCTACCGGCTGTTCGGATCGAACACCGTGTTTCCGCCGCCTGCGGTCATGACATTCAGCTGTGGCACAGCAAACGCACATGCAACGCTGGCGAACTAGGATTTTTCCGGTCCACGCGATGTCGATCGGCCAACCCCTGAACCGACAGGGCGGGAAGATCGCGCGCGGCCATGCATCGAACGAAGACCGGCACGACCGGCACTGACACCAGGGAGGTGGATATCCATGTCATCAGACACATCAAGCAGCTTCATGCCGACGCCATGGAAGCTCGAAGGCCTGAACGTCGCGCGGCTGTCGGAGCAGGCGCGGCTCATCAAGCTGCAGCTGCCCGCGTCGGCACCGCAGAACGCCGTCGTCGTCGAGCGATTCTCCGGCACCGAGGGGCTCAATGAACTCTTCGACTTCACCATCGACACCCTCGCCACCTCGAGCGAGTTCGACCCGTTCGCGCTGATCGGCGAAGAGCTGAGCCTGCGCCTGCTGCTGGCCAACGGCAGCTTTCGCACCTGGCACGGCTACCTCACGGCCGTCGATGCGCTGGGTGGTGACGGCGGCCTGGCGCGCTACCGGCTGCACCTGCAGCCCTGGCTCGCCGCGCTGGGCCTGCGCCGCGACAGCTTCGTGTACGCCGCCAAGCACGTGCAGGACATCGTGAGCGAAGTGTTCGCGGATCACACGACCGCAAGCTTCAGCTTCGAAGTCACGCAGGAGATGCCCGTGCGGCCCACCTGCGTGCAGTACCGCGAGTCGGACCTGGCCTTCGTGCTGCGCCTGCTGGCGGAAGAAGGCCTGAGCTTTCGCTTCGAGCATGAGCAGCAACAGTCAACGGGTGGCAGGGGCGGCACTGGGAACAACACCACGCCCTCGCACCACCGCCTAGTGATCTTCGACCGCGCGGCGACCCCGCCTGACTGCGCCTTGTCGCAGATCCGCTTCCACCGCGTCGATGCCACCGAAGCGACCGACGCCATCACCGCCTGGAGCAGCCGGCGCCAGGTCACCACCAACGCCGTCATGCGCAACGCCTGGGACGCCAGCGTGCTGCAGGCCCCCACCGGCGCGGTGCAGAGCGCGCTGGCCATGGGCGACGTGCCCGTGCTGGAGCACTACGACGGCGCCGGCGCGCAGCGCTATGCCGACAGCGCCACCGCCGCCCGGCGCGCCGAGCAGCAGTTGGTGGCCTTCGAATCGCGCATCAAGCGCTACGGCGCCGCAGGCAGCGTGCGACAGCTCGGTGCCGGCGAGCGCTTCACGCTCACGCAGCACGACCGCTACGAAGGCCGCAGATTCCTCGCGCTGCGCGTGCGCCACGAAGCGGCCAACAACCTCGGCGCACAGGCCGCGCAAGTGCTCGAGGCCGGCGAGCTCGAGAAGGGCAGCTACCGCAACAGCTTCGAGGCCCAGCCGGCCGAGGCGCAGGTCGTGCCGCTGTGGCGGCCCAAACCCACGGCCCCCGAAGCCATGGTCGCGCTCGTGGTCGGTGGCGATGACGACGAGGCACCGACCGCCGTCCACACGCAGCGCGACCATCGTGTGCAGGTGCGTTTCCATTGGCAGGCCCAGCGTGCGGGCCAGCCGCAATCGACGGGCAGCGGACAAGGCAGTCTGGTCGCCGCCGGTCGTCACGCCAGCAACCGCCAGTCCGTCTGGCTGCGCGTGGCTGCACCCGTTGCGGGCCCGAACTGGGGCGCACATCACCTGCCGCGCGTGGGTTCCGAAGTGCTCGTGTCCTTCATCGAAGGCGACATCGACCGACCGGTGGTCGCTCAGCAGCTTTACAACGGACAGGACCTGCCGCCCTGGTCGGCTGGCACCGACTCGTCGGCCAATCACGCGGGCGTGCTCTCGGGCTGGCACAGCCGCGCGCTCGACGGCAGCGGCTACAACCAGTGGATCGCCGACGACGCACCCGGCCAGGTGCGCACCCGCCTGGCCAGCTCGCACGCGGCCAGCCAGCTCAATCTGGGCCACCTCAACGCCCAGTCGCCCGACGAGAGCAGCCGCGGCGCCTGGCGCGGCAGCGGCGCCGAGCTGCGCTCCGACGCCTGGGTCGCCACGCGCGCCGGCGAGGGCTTGTTGATCTCCACGCTGGCCCAGGAGCGTGCGGCGGGCAGCGTGCAGGACACCACCAGCGTGCGCGGCCAGCTCGCGGGCGCGCTGCGCGAGGCGCAGAAGCTGTCCGATGCGGCCGGCGGCGCGAAGGCGCTGGCGCTGAGCGCCACGGCGCTGCTGCAGCCGCTCATCGACGACATCGATCCGCAGAAGAATGGGCACTATCCCGGCAGCGTCAACGGACAGGATGCGCGCGAGCCGAAGGGAGGAGAAGGCGCAGGTTCGCGCGAAGGGCAAGACCCCGTGCCCGCCTTTGCCCGCCCGCTCATGGTGCTCGACGCGGCCATGAGCCTGAACATGGCCACGCCCGCCAGCGCGACTGTGTACGCAGGCGAGGCGATCCATTGGACTGCGCAGGCGCAGGCCCACATCGCAGCGGGCAAGACCGTGAGCTTTGCGGCCGCCAAATCCGTGGGGCTGTACAGCCACGAAGGCGGCATCCAGGTCATCGCGCAGGACGGGCCGGTGAGCGTGCAGGCGCACACCGACGAGCTCGAATGGCTGGCCAAGGAAGGCTTCACAGTCACCAGCAGCAATGACGAGATTCATGTGTTGGCCCAGAAGAAGGTCACACTCAAGGGCGGGCAGACGAGCATCGAGTTGGATGGGGTGAACATCACGCTGAAGATGCCGGGGCTGCTGGATGTGAAGGGGACGAGCAAGAGCTTTGTGGGGCCGAAGGGGAATCCGGCGGAGTTGCCGGTGTTGCCCTCGGAGCCGGCGGAAATCCCGACCTGGATCGAGATTGACCATAAGGACGCGGAAGGCCTGCCCATGGCTGGGCAAAAGTACAAGATTTTCTTTGAGGGCGGCCAGGTGATCGCTGGCGCGCTCGATGCCCAAGGCCATGCCCGACACGACAACGTCCCTCTCAAGGCGCAACGCGTGGAATATGAGCCGAGAGAACCGCAGCCGGACAAGCCGTGGGATGCGTTGGATAAATTGGTCACCGCCGCGCAATCGAAACTGGGCTGAGCAGCATGTGGAATGAACTCGAGAATGCGCTGGCCTGGTATTCGGCGGCACCCGAGCGTTGGGTCAAGAGCGCCAAGCAAGATCTGAGCGCCGCGGCCGAATGGATCTGGGTGGTGTTGCAAGGGGACTTTGCCGAAGAGCAAAGCACAGCGCAAACCGTTACCGCCACTGTCATCAGCATGATTCCTTTCGTGGATCAGATCTGCGACGTGCGCGACATCGTGGCCAACTGCCGAAAGATCAACGAGGACACCAGCGATTCGTGGGCATGGGTCGCACTTGTCCTGACGCTCATTGGCTTGTTTCCCGTCCTGGGCAGTGTGGCCAAGGGGTGTTTCAAGATCTTGTTTTCCTATGCCCGTAAGGGCGTCGTGAAGATGGGCGGAAAAGTTGCTGGGGCCGACTTGTGGGGCGCGACAAAACCCTGGGTGGAAGCGGGCATCGTCAAGCTCAACGAATTTCTGGCACGGCCCCCCGTGCGCAAGGCTGTGGCTGCGTTGAAGTGGGACAACGTTTACAAGGAGCTTGCCAAGCTTGCACGCAAGCTCGCAGACCAAGTCAACGTCGGCGCGCTGCTGAAAGCCATGGACGAGGGCATCGTCACGCTCAAGAAGCTGATCGGCTTGATTCAGAAATGGGGCTCAGACGCGATGGGCGCCAAGGCGGCCGAGTTGGAGCAGATGGCGGAGAAGGTACGCAACGTCGCTAACAAGCACTTGCCCATGGTGATTGACCCAGTGCAAAACTGGTTGCGACTATTGGCCAGGCGGCTGGAGCTCGAGGCCGATATGAACTATCGCGCGTCGACCAATGCTCTGAATCCGCATGCCTTCAAGAAGCCTTCGTTGGATGCAGAGATTGCGGAACTCAAGAAGAGCAAGCCAGCATGGGTGGATGTGAGACACGATGCTGAGTTCGATCCACTCGACTCAGCCCCATTGATTCCAAGCGGCTATCCCGATATTCGAAGAACATCCTCCTCAAAAGCACTGCAGGGGAAGTTTGATACGTTCCATTCCATTGGAAAAAAAGAGATCCCGCCCGGAACCACACTCTATCGAATCATCGATCCAGGTTCTGGTGACAACAGTATCTGCTGGATGGAGAAAGCCGAGTTCGACAAGCTCACGAGCAAGGATGATTGGCGCCGCCGCTTTGCTGTGTGGGCCAATTGGAACAGCAATGGCGAGTTCGTGACCTACACCGTTCCGAAGGACAAGCCACTGAAAACGTGGGAAGGTATTGTTGGTTCGCAGAAGCTATCCGACCGTGCTGGAAATACTGTCTCCTCAGGCGGGAGGGGGGAAAGCTTCTATCTAGAGGGGGGTGGCCGTCAAATTGTCCTAGACCCTCAAGATTTGGACAAAGCCCATCTCGGAAAGCGCCAACCAACAAAATGGGGTTACAGCAATTTTGATGAAACCACCAGTATGGTCGGCGTGCCGACCTTGACGAATAACTGGTTCGAACCGAGGAAATAAATCATGCCCACGCTGCTCATACCTCAGGAAATCTACTTACTGGAGCGCTACTCGTCGCTCGACTATTTTGGCCAGATGCGCGATGCCTGGGCTAGCATGGTCAAGGTCGCCGAGGAAGCGCTCGAGCAATTCATGCACAAGCTGCCAGCGGACTATCGGCGTCGGCATCTATCAATGCAACCGGACATCGTGTGGGGCGAGCGGGTGCTGCCCAACTTCCGCTCCACGCTGGAGGCGCTGAACAGAGGGTATGTACTCCTTTCACGTGGGGATCTCAGTGCACTTGCTCTGGGCGGAAATGTAAAGAGCGATATTAAGGGCCAGACCAGCGACTACGCTCCCGACTGGATGCCGAAGGAGCTGGAAGACCAGTTCTGGCATTGGCAAAGCGAAGCTGATATTCGGGCGTTCAATATTTCGATCACGGAGGCTGGAAGCTGGAAGATTGGCAGCCTGACATCTCGCTACTCAGTGGAGGATCGGGGTGATTTGAATGCACCTTCGAGTTGGCCCGTATACCGAGTCGATCCTTCGGTGACGTTGACAACGGATGAGCCAGTTTTGCGCAATGGCGTCTATTTACCCATCTGTGACGACAGCTGTGCAGCCGTACTCATCGAAGGCTACCCAACTCGCAAAGCAACAATTGGATATGACCCGCAGACGAGGCAACGAGTGTCTCGCGCACCGACGACCTGGGTGCTGATCAGCCGCGTCGCCGACGAAGGCGGAGGTATCCCCGGAAAGGAAGAGGCGGCGGCCGACGAATCCTCCTTACGCCTGCGTTGTGAAGGAGGCCGGCCTTGTCCTCAAGGGGGGTGGTGGGATACCCCTGCCAAGATCGGAAGTCGTCGTTACTTCAAAGTGGGCGAAGTCATGCCAATGATCGAAGGCAGCGACTACGGCTCCACCTTCTGGCAGTGGAGCCAAGATCAATCCACACCTCGGCTTTGAACTGGTATGAGTCGCGCCGACGGCGTGCTCAGGTACCCGGCGAGAGCCTGGCAGGGCCTGACGGCCGGAGCACTGAGTCCGCGCCGTTTCCTGGGGTGTCACGGTGAACATATGAAGGTCCTTCGGGCGCCCCCAGACTTTTCGATCGCTTCGAGTCTGAGAACGCCAAACCAAAGAAACCTACCTTGATGTCGGTGCCTGACGACATGCATCTGCGTCATCGCCAACAGTTCCTTTACAAGGCGCTGTATGAGAACGTGCGCGCTCTACAACTGGAGTCCATTGACGTATCAGTTGCCGGGGTCGAACGAAAGCAACCTGGCACACAAACGTACGTCGTCGCACAGGCATTTGCTTACCATGAAAAATTCTGGCTCTGGATGCTCGACTACACAGCGGGTGTTGATCTGGACACGCTGGCCCCGCAACTCGCTGGCATCGTGGACGAATTCGTGCGCTGGAATGATGCGAACGTGCCGTTCCGAATCGCCTTGAAAGAGGAGTTCGCAGAGCACCACAAGAAATACGGCGGCACGACCCATCTGGACGTCTGTGCCGTCGATTTTGACAATCAGATTTGGTACGAAGATGCCCTGCAACTGCTCAGCGTCGCCATCCTGTTGCGCGATGCACGTTCGGTCAAACGCATCGTCAAGGCGATGGTTTTCAATCGCTACGCCGATGCACTGTACGAACAGCTGATCGCGGACTTTGTGGACGACCCGCAGGAAGACATGCAGGCGGTGCTGCACGATGAGCCCTACAGCACGCTGGTCGAAGCCTACTTCGAGGACGATGACGCCAAGGCCGTCGCACTGGTGAAGGACTACCTGAAGAATTGGTACAAGCACCAGGACGGTGCGCGTTGGTACAACGCCCACCTCAAGATCGAAGACGACCGGTCGTTCTACTACGGCTACTGGGCCTTCGAGGCTGGCGCGACGTGCTTCCTGCTCGACCTCGACGACAGCACGATCGACCACATGGTGTATCCGAAGGACTTGGTGGCCTACGCCCGCAAGCTGCAGGCCGACGGTCGCTGGACGACAACGAAAGACGCGCCACTGGAAATGTCAGCCACAGCCTCGACGAGGCTCGATCGTCCTGATGCCGGGGTTTGCCCGAAATAAAGCTGCTGGTTCAACCTGTCCCATGTGGCTCTACCTGCATCACACCGCCTCCGACCTCATCGACCTAGACCCCGCAACTGGCCATTGGCGCCCCGTCGACGACGCCGAAAGACCGCCAGGCGCCTCGGTACTCGCCGACCTCCCCGTCAAAGGCGGCTACACGATCGAGAACGACAAGCGCTACTACAGCTACTGGACGTCCGACGAGAAGTTCGTCTTTCGCACCGACGACGGTGCGGTGTTCGAGATTTGCCAGAAGCGCGACGATGGCTCCGTGGTGATGCTCTCGCCCGTCCTGCGCAGCGAGATCGCGCCTTCGCGGTACGGCGATGGGCGCTTGCGGCAAGGCTTCAGCCAGTTCCGGCTGGTGGAGGCCGCGACAGGCCAGGTCGTCTTCGCGCTGGACTACAACGCCGAGCGCTATCAGCGCCTGTACCAGGCCGACTTCACCGCCGCGGCGGCGGAACAGGATCTGTCCGACTGGGATTTCTTCGTCGCCCTGCAAGGCGCCATCGAGATCTTCGAAGAGCGTGCCGCGTCCGGCCGCGTCGCGTTCTCCGTGCAGGTCGATGGCTCGGCGCAGATCCAGGGGCACCGCATGCGCCGCGATGAGCTGCTGTTTGCAGACACAGGCCAGACCTGCCCCCGCTCGGGCGTCTGGGCCTGCCTGACCGATCTGCGGGTGAGTGCCGCGGTCACGCAGGGCGAGCCGATGCCCTCGAACGGTGGGCGGCCGGTGCAATGGGTCTGGAGCCGCGCCGACTAAGCGCAGCCCGCGGCTTTTAACCCCGCCCCAGCCGGGTCACAGACCCTTGCGCATAATTGACGCAAGCTATGACTCTCACCGAACTCAAATACATCGTCGCAGTCGCCCGCGAGCGGCACTTCGGCAAGGCGGCCGAGGCCTGTTATGTGTCCCAGCCGACGCTTTCGGTGGCCATCAAGAAACTCGAGGACGAACTCGAGGTCAAGCTCTTCGAGCGCAGCGCCGGTGAAGTGACCGTGACGCCGCTCGGCGAGCAGATCGTCCAGCAGGCCCAAAGCGTGCTCGACCAGGCCGCCAGCATCAAGGAGATCGCCAAGCGCGGCAAGGACCCGCTGGCCGGCCCGCTGAACCTGGGCGTGATCTACACGATCGGCCCGTACCTGCTGCCCGACCTGGTGCGCCAGGTGATCGCGCGCACGCCGCAGATGCCGCTGGTGCTGCAGGAGAACTTCACGGTCAAGCTGCTCGAGATGCTGCGCGCCGGCGAGATCGACTGCGCGATCATGGCCGAGCCCTTTCCCGACACGGGCCTGGCGATGGCGCCGCTGTACGACGAGCCCTTCATGGCGGCGCTGCCCGTGAAGCACAAGCTGGCCGACCGCGAGTCGATCACGTCGGAAGAGCTGCAGAGCGAGACGATGCTGCTGCTGGGCACGGGCCACTGCTTTCGCGACCACGTGCTCGAGGTGTGCCCCGAGTTCGCGCGCTTCTCGAGCAATGCCGAGGGCATCCGCAAGAGCTTCGAAGGCTCGTCGCTGGAAACCATCAAGCACATGGTGGCCTCGGGCATGGGTGTGACGCTGGTGCCGCGCCTGTCGGTGCCGGCCGAGGCACTCAAGCCGAAGGTCAAGGGCCGCAAGGAGCCCGAGCAGATGGTGCGCTACCTGCCCGTGCGCGACGCGCAGGACCGCGACCCGCCGATGCGCCGCGTGGTGCTGGCCTGGCGCCGCACCTTCACGCGCTACGAGGCCATTGCGGCGCTGCGCAACGCGATCTACGCGTGCGAGCTGCCGGGTGTCAAACGACTCTCCTAGCGATTCGGGGCCTCCGCCTACGCGCGGGCTGTTTGGGATCGCTGATCGCTGGGATAGAGTGAAGCTGTTGCGAAGCCGCCTGCCGGCTTTCAGAATTTCGGTGTTGTCACCCAACTTCAAGAAAGACCCCTCCGCCATGGCCAAACCCTCGAAGAAAACCAAGTCCCCGTCGCCCGCAGCTTCCGCCGGCAAGGTGCCCAAGAAGGGCGGTGCCGTCGTCGCGCAGGAGTCGGGCAGCCGCAATGCGCCGATCATCAACATCGGCATCGAACGCCAGGACCGCGCGGCCATCGCCGAAGGCCTGAGCCGCGTGCTGGCGGACACCTATACGCTGTACCTCACGACGCACAACTTCCACTGGAACGTGACGGGGCCGCACTTCAACTCGCTGCATGCGATGTTCATGACGCAGTACACCGAGCTGTGGGGCTCGACGGACGTGCTCGCCGAGCGCATCCGCGCGCTGGGCCACTACGCGCCGGGCTCGTACGCCGAGTTCAGCAAGATTGCCACCGTGCCCGACGTGCCGCAGAACCCGCCCAAGGCGATGGAGATGGTGCGAATCCTGGTGAAGGGGCACGAAACGGTGTCGCGCATCGCGCGCGAGTTCATCCCGGTGGCCGAAGAGGCCGGCGACGACCCGACCGCCGACATGCTGACCGCGCGCTGCACGGTGCACGACCAGACGGCCTGGATGCTGCGCTCGCTGCTCGAGGACTGATGACGTCGTCCTGATGATCTCCTGGTGCGCCGGGAGCCCCTTCCAAGAGCGGCACAATGGCCGCTCTTTTTTCGTCTGCCCGTCCGCCGCATGCTTGCCCGCCGTTTTGCGCTCTACCTCGATCTGATCCGCTGGAACCGGCCGGCCGGCTGGCTGTTGTTGCTGTGGCCCACGCTGGGCGCACTCTGGTTCGCGGCCGACGGCTGGCCCGGTTTGCACCTGCTCGCGGTGTTCACGCTCGGCACCTTCCTGATGCGCAGCGCGGGCTGCTGCGTCAACGACGTGGCCGACCGCGACTTCGATCGCCATGTGAAGCGCACGGCCCAGCGGCCCGTGACGAGCGGCGCGATGTCGGTCAAGGAGGCGTTGGGGCTGGGCGCGGTGCTGGCGCTGCTGTCCTTCGGGCTGGTGCTCACCACCAACCGCACGACGGTGTTGTGGTCGTTCGCGGCGCTGGCGATCACGCTGATCTACCCGTTCGCCAAGCGTTTCGTGTCGATCCCGCAGGCGGTGCTGGGCATCGCCTTCAGCTTCGGTATTCCGATGGCCTTTGCCGCGGTGCAGTCGACGGTGCCGGCCTTTGCCTGGTGGCTGCTGGCGGGCAACCTGTTCTGGGTGCTGGCCTACGACACCGAGTACGCGATGGTGGACCGCGACGACGACCTGAAGATCGGCATGAAGACCTCGGCGATCACCTTCGGCCGCTTCGACGTGGCGGCGGTGATGGCGAGCTATGCGATCTTCCTGGCGGTCTGGATCTGGGCCGGTGCCAGCCGGTCGCTGGGGGTGCTCTTCTATCTGGGCATCGCCGCGGCGGTGGCGCAGGCGCTCTGGCACTGGCGCCTGATCCATGACCGCACGCGCGAGGGCTGCTTCAAGGCCTTCCGCGAAAACCACTGGCTGGGCTTCGCGGTGTTCGTCGGCATCGTGGCGGGCTACGCCCTCCGATAGCCCGCCCGCTGGGTCAACCGCGCCCGAATTCCTCGCCCAGCTCGGCCGCGCGCTTCTGTGCGGCGCGGATGGCGGTCTTGAACTGGCCCTTCACATCCGAGGCTTCGAGCGCGCTCAGGGCCGCGTAGGTCGTGCCGCCCTTGGAGGTCACGCGTTCGCGCAGCACCGACGGCGGCTCGGTCGCGCTGTGCGCCAGCGCCGAGGCGCCGGTGAAGGTGCCGATGGCCAGCCGCTGGGCCTGGTCGGGCGTGAGGCCCATCTCGACGCCGGCCTCGGTCATCGCCTCGATGAAATAGAACACGTAGGCCGGGCCGGAGCCCGACATGGCGGTCACCGCGTCGAGCGCGGGTTCGGCGTCGACCCAGATCAGCTCGCCCGTCGGTGCCAGCAGCTGGCCGACGCGTGCGCGGTCGGCGCTTTCGACGCCCGGCCGTGCGAAGAGGCCGGTCATGCCCTTGCCGACCAGGGCCGGCGTGTTGGGCATGGCGCGCACCACGCGCTCGGTGCCGAGCCAGCGGGCGATGCTGTCGGACGGGATGCCCGCCGCCACGCTCAGGTGCAGGGCGTCGGCTGCAAAGGCGCGCACCGGACGGGCGGCTTCGGCAAAGGTCTGGGGCTTGACCGCCCACACCACCACGGCGCAGCGCGCGAGGGCCTCGCTGGCCTCGGCCCTGGCGACGATGCCGTAGGACTGGGCCAGCCTGGTGCGGGCTTCCTCAAAAGGCTCGACCACTTCGAAGTTGTCGGCCGCGACGCCTTGCTGGATCAGGCCGCCGATGATGGCGCTGGCCATGTTGCCGCCGCCGATGAAGGCGATGGGGGGCAGGGGGCCCGGCGCGGTGCGGGGCAGGAAGGTCACGGCGATGGTCATGGTCGGTCGGTGTAGGCGAAGGCGGCGAACTGCGTCACTTGCAGCGGATTGAAATTGTCGTCGCTCACGACCACCAGCAGGCGGCGGCCGTCGGGCAGCGGTGGGCCCCAGCACATGCCCTCGGTGTTGTCCAGGCGCGAGAGGCTGAGGGTGGCGAAGTCGGCCACGAGCGTCTTGGCGGCCGGGCGATGGTTGCCGGGGGCGAGGGTGTCGATGGCGAGTACGTCGTCGGCGGCCCGGGTGTCTATTTCATACAGGCGCAGCGAATTGCCGGCGCCGGTGGCGTAGGCCCGCTCCAGCACCAGCATGCGGTGGGTGTCGAGCATCAGCACCTCGCTCACGCCGTTGTCGGCGTAGGTGCCCCGCACCAACGGGCGCAGCGGGATGGCGTCAGGCACATAGGCGATCTGGCGCATGGCGCGGCCGGTCGCGAGGTCGACCTGGGTGAAGCGGCAGGGGCCGCCGGGGGCGGTGGTGGTCGGGACGGGACCGTCCTGGACCAGGGCGTTTTCCATCGCGAGCCAGGCCGACCGGTCGTCGGGTGTGAGGGCCAGGCCCTCGAGTGTCTGGTTGTCGCGCGGGCCGCGGCGCTGGGTCGGGTCGGGGGCGAACATCGCCGGCAGGGCGAATTCGCGCAGGAAGCGTCCGTCGCGCGCCGATTCATACATAGCGGGGCCGAAGCCGCGGGCCAGGTCGCCTTCGCTGGTCCAGAGCAGGGTGCCGGCCATGGGGCGCAGGCGCAGGGCTTCAGGGTCGGGAACGGGCAGGCCGTCGACCGCGTGGCGCCGGCCGGGCCAGGGGCCGCCGCTGGGGCGTTGCAGCTGGACAACGCCGGTGGGCTCGGGAGCGGCGTCGGCCGGCTGGGGCCAGCGGGCGGTGTAGCAGCGCACGGGAGCCAGGTCTGACCGGTCATCGCTGAGAAGCAGGTACTCACCTTTGGCGGGGTCGTAGTCGATGCCCGAGAGGCCGCCCGCCGTGGTGTTCTCTATAGAGCGTCGGTGCGCCCAGCGGGCTTCCCCCAAACGCTGCAGCCGGCCGGTGTCCGGCGCCGGTGTTGCGCTGCGGCAACCCGCAAGTCCCAGCGATCCCAGCCCGAGCAGGCCCGCGCCGCCCGCCAGCAGGCGTCGGCGCAGCAGGGAAGGCGGCGAAACGAGGGGGTGAATGGGGGCGCGCACGCCACAAAGTCTAGCGGCTGTCGAAGTTCGCGTGATGAGGCAGTTGACATCGCCCGGCATGGGTGCCACAATCGCGGGCTTCGCTTTCAAAAGGCGAAGCTTTCAGCCCAAAGCGGAAGCGTCTCGAGTGGTTCGAGGCGTGGACGACGGGCCCAAGACTGACCGCGGTGTCTCCCTCCTGGAGGCTCATCGGTACAAGTTGGGAATATCAAGAAATGATCCAAACTGAATCCCGGCTCGAAGTGGCCGACAACACGGGCGCGAAATCCGTCCTGTGTATCAAGGTGCTCGGTGGCTCCAAGCGGCGTTACGCCAGCGTGGGCGACGTCATCAAGGTCAGCATCAAGGAAGCCGCTCCGCGTGGTCGCGTCAAGAAGGGCGAGATCTACAGCGCAGTGGTGGTCCGCACCGCCAAGGGCATCCGTCGTGCTGACGGTTCGCTCGTCAAGTTCGACGGCAATGCCGCCGTGCTGCTCAACGCCAAGCTGGAGCCCATCGGCACCCGCATCTTCGGACCGGTCACGCGCGAACTGCGCACCGAGAAGTTCATGAAGATCGTGTCGCTGGCACCCGAAGTTCTCTAAGGACACAACGCCATGAACAAGATTCGCAAAGGCGACCAGGTCATCGTGTTGGCCGGTCGTGACAAGGGCAAGCGCGGCGTCGTGTCGCTGCGCGCAGACGATTCGCATGTGATCGTCGACGGCATCAACCTCGTCAAGAAGCACACCAAGCCGAACCCCCTCAAGGGTACGACCGGTGGCATCGTCGAGAAGACCATGCCGATTCACCAATCCAACGTGGCGATCTTCAATGCTGCGACCGGCAAGGCCGATCGCGTGGGCATCAAGGTCACCCAAGGTGCCGACGGCAAGCGCGTGGCTGTTCGCGTCTTCAAGTCGAGCGGCGACGAAATCAAGTTCGCCTAAGAGGTACTCACATGGCACGTCTCCAACAACACTATCGCGAAAAGATCGCGAAAGACCTGACGGAAAAGTTCGGCTACAAGTCGCCGATGCAAGTTCCGCGTCTCACCAAGATCACCCTGAACATGGGTGTGGGTGAAGCGGTCGCCGACAAGAAGGTCCTCGACAACGCTGTCGCCGACCTGACCAAGATCGCTGGCCAGAAGCCTGTGGTCACCAAGTCGAAGAAGGCCATCGCCGGCTTCAAGATCCGCGAAAACCAGCCGATCGGCTGCATGGTCACGCTGCGTGGCGTGCACATGTACGAGTTCCTGGACCGTTTCGTCACCGTGGCCCTGCCCCGCGTGCGTGACTTCCGCGGTATCTCGGGTCGCGCATTCGACGGCCGTGGCAACTACAACATCGGTGTCAAAGAGCAGATCATTTTCCCTGAGATCGAGTACGACAAGGTCGACGCCCTGCGCGGTCTCAATATCAGCATCACGACGACGGCCAAGACCGACGAAGAAGCCAAGGCGCTTCTCGCTGGCTTCCGTTTCCCGTTCAAGAACTGAGGTGATCTGTGGCTAAAGCATCTTTGATCCAGCGCGAACTCAAGCGCGACAAGCTGGTTGCCAAGTTCGCTGCGAAGCACGCAGAACTGAAGGCAACTTCCAACGACGCGAAGAAGAGCGACGAAGAGCGCGCAGCGGCCCGCCTGGCCCTGCAGAAGCTCCCGCGCAACGCGAACCCCACGCGCCAGCGCAACCGTTGCGAAATCACCGGTCGCCCCCGTGGCACCTTCCGTCAATTCGGTCTGGCCCGCGCCAAGATCCGCGAACTGGCTTTCAACGGCGACATCCCCGGTGTCACCAAGGCCAGCTGGTAAGCCAGGCAGGAGCAAACAACATGAGCATGAGTGATCCCATTGCCGACCTGCTGACGCGTATCCGTAACGCGCAGATGGTGGCGAAGCCCACCGTGTCGGTCCCGTCTTCCAAGGTGAAGATCGCGATCGCACAAGTCCTGAAGGACGAGGGCTACATCGACGGCTTCCAGGTCAAGACCGAAGCTGGCAAGAGCGAACTTGAAATCTCGCTGAAGTACTACGCTGGCCGTCCGGTCATCGAGCGCATTGAGCGCGTGAGCCGCCCCGGCCTGCGCGTCTACAAGGCCAGCACTTCCATTCCGCAAGTCCAGAACGGCCTCGGCGTTGCGATCGTCACGACCCCCAAGGGCGTGATGACCGACCGCAAGGCGCGCGCCACCGGTGTCGGCGGCGAAGTTCTGTGCTACGTCGCCTAACCGAGACATCGAGGAGTTACTGAAATGTCCCGAGTAGGAAAAATGCCGGTCGCCATCCCCGCAGGCGTGGATGTGTCGATCAAGGAAGACCAGATCAGCGTCAAGGGCACGGGCGGCACGCTCAGCCTGGCTCGCAATGCGCTGGTGAATGTCGTCAACAAGGACGGCAAGCTGAGCTTCGAGCCCGCCAACGATTCGCGTGAAGCGAATGCGATGAGCGGCACGATTCGCCAGCTGGTGAACAACATGGTGGTTGGCGTGACCAAGGGCTTCGAAAAGAAGCTGAACCTGGTCGGCGTCGGCTACAAGGCTGCAGCGTCCGGCGCCAAGCTGAACCTGCAAGTCGGTTACTCGCACCCGGTCAACATCGACATGCCGCAAGGCATCACGGTGACCACCGCGACTCCGACCGAAGTGGTGATCAAGGGCGCTGACCGTCAACGCGTCGGCCAGATCGCCGCTGAGATCCGCGCTGTTCGTCCGCCAGAGCCCTACAAGGGCAAGGGCATCCGCTATGCGGACGAGAAGATCGTGATCAAAGAGACCAAGAAGAAGTAAGGGGCAGCAAAATGATGTTGACCAAAAAAGCACAGCGTCTTCGCCGCTCGCGCCAGACCCGCATCCGCATTGCGACGCAGGGCGTGGCTCGCCTCACGGTGAACCGCACCAACCTGCACATCTATGCCACCGTCATCTCCGACGACGGCACCAAGGTGATCGCAACCGCATCGACCGCCGAAGCCGAAGTGCGCGCAGCACTCGGCGCCTCGGGCAAGGGTGGCAATGCCGCCGCTGCCACCGCCATCGGCAAGCGCATCGCTGAAAAGGCGAAGGCTGCCGGCGTCGAGAAGGTCGCTTTCGATCGCGCAGGTTTCGCCTACCACGGCCGCGTCAAGGCGCTGGCCGAGGCAGCCCGCGAAGCCGGTCTGCAGTTCTAATCGGACACGAGATTCAAAATGGCAAAGATTCAAGCAAGAACGCAGAACGAAGGTCCTGAGGACGGTCTGCGCGAGAAGATGATCGCGATCAACCGCGTCACCAAGGTGGTGAAGGGTGGTCGTATCCTCGGTTTCGCAGCGCTGACCGTGGTCGGTGATGGCGATGGCCGCGTCGGCATGGGCAAGGGCAAGTCCAAGGAAGTGCCTGCTGCTGTGCAGAAGGCAATGGAAGAAGCCCGCCGCAACCTGTTCAAGGCTCCGATCAAGAACGGTACGCTGCACCACCAGGTGCAAGGTCACCACGGTGCTGCCACCGTCGTGATGTACCCGGCTCCCAAGGGTACCGGCATCATCGCCGGTGGCCCGATGCGCGCCGTCTTCGAAGTCATGGGCATCACCGACATCGTGGCCAAGAGCCATGGTTCGTCGAACCCCTACAACATGGTTCGCGCCACGCTCGACGGGTTGAAGAACTCGACGACGGCCGGCCAAGTGGCTGCCAAGCGCGGTCTCACCGTCGAAGAAATCTTCGCCTGAGCGCAAGCTCTCGCAAGGCTGAAGGAAGCATTCAAATGACGCAACAACAAACCCTCAAGGTGCAGCTGGTGAAGAGCCCGATCGGCACCAAGGAATCGCATCGCGCGACCGTGCGTGGCCTCGGCCTGCGCAAGCTCAACAGCGTGAGCGAGCTGCAAGACACGCCCGCAGTGCGCGGCATGATCAACAAGATCAGTTATCTGGTCAAAGTTCTGTAAGAGAGACTGATATGGAACTCAATGGCATCAAGCCGGCAGCTGGCGCCAAGCACGCCAAGCGTCGCGTTGGCCGCGGTATCGGCTCCGGCATCGGCAAGACCGCAGGTCGCGGTCACAAGGGCCAGAAGTCGCGCGCAGGCGGTTTCCACAAGGTCGGCTTCGAAGGCGGTCAAATGCCGCTGCAGCGTCGCCTGCCCAAGCGCGGCTTCAAGTCGCACCTGCTGAAGTACAACGCCGAAGTCACGCTGACTGCTCTCGAGCAGCTCGGTCTGGCCGAAGTCGATGTCCTGGCACTGAAGCAAGCCGGCCTCGTGGGCCAGCTCGCCAAGGTCGTCAAGATCATCAAGACCGGCGAACTCACCAAGGCCGTCAAGCTGACGGGCGTGGGTGCGACCGCTGGTGCCAAGGCTGCGATCGAAGCAGCCGGCGGCAGCCTCGCCTGATCACCATCGGACTGAAAGAAGTTCTTCGTGGCAACTAACGCGGCAACGATCGCAAAAACAGGCAAGTTCGGCGACCTCCGTCGTCGGCTCGTCTTTTTGCTGCTCGCGCTCGTGGTCTACCGGATTGGCGCGCACATTCCTGTGCCGGGTATCAACCCGGACCAGCTGGCAGCGTTGTTCCAGGGCCAGCAGGGCGGCATTCTGAGCCTGTTCAACATGTTCTCGGGCGGGGCGCTGTCGCGTTTCACCGTGTTCGCGTTGGGGATCATGCCGTACATCTCGGCGTCGATCATCATGCAGCTGATGACCTACGTGCTTCCGACCTTCGAGCAATTGAAGAAGGAAGGCGAGGCCGGTCGCCGCAAGATCACGCAGTACACGCGCTATGGCGCGCTCGGCCTGGCTCTGTTCCAGTCGTTCAGCATCGCAGTGGCCCTCGAATCGTCGGCCGGTCTGGTGATCGCCCCCGGTTTCGGCTTCCGCCTGACCGCCATGGTGAGCCTGACGGCAGGTTCGATGTTCCTGATGTGGCTCGGCGAGCAGATCACCGAACGCGGCCTGGGCAACGGCATCTCGATCCTGATCTTTGCAGGTATCGCGGCCGGTCTGCCCGGTGCGATCGGCGGCCTGGCTTCGCTGGTGACGACCGGTGCGATGAACCCCATCGTTGCGCTCTTCATCATCGCTGTCGTGGTGCTGGTCACCTACTTCGTGGTGTTCGTGGAACGTGGTCAGCGCAAGATCCTCGTGAACTATGCGCGGCGCCAGGTTGGCAACAAGGTCTACGGCGGTCAGTCGTCGCACCTGCCCCTGAAGCTGAACATGGCCGGTGTGATTCCTCCGATCTTCGCGTCGTCGATCATTCTGCTGCCGGCAACGGTGGTGGGCTGGTTCAGCGCTGGTGACGGTGGCTTCCGCTGGATCAAGGACATCGCCAGCGCACTGCGTCCGGGCGAGCCGATCTACGTGCTGCTGTACGCCGCTGCGATCGTTTTCTTCTGCTTCTTCTACACGGCACTCGTGTTCAACAGCAAGGAAACGGCCGACAACCTGAAGAAGAGTGGTGCGTTCATTCCTGGCATTCGCCCGGGTGACCAGACCGCTCGCTATATCGACAAGATTCTGGTTCGCCTGACGTTGGCTGGCGCGGTGTACATCACCTTCGTCTGCCTGCTGCCCGAGTTCCTGATCCTGAAGTACAACGTGCCGTTCTACTTCGGTGGTACCTCCCTGCTGATCATCGTGGTCGTCACGATGGACTTCATGGCCCAGGTGCAAAACTACATGATGTCCCAGCAGTACGAATCGCTGCTGAAGAAGGCGAACTTCAAGACATCGTAGGGCTGTGAGTTTCAGTATTGAGTCCGGGCGGTAGACCGCCACGTTAAACAGTTTTAGGAGAATGAAATGAGAGTTTCGGCTTCGGTCAAAACCATCTGCCGTAATTGCAAGGTCATCCGCCGTAAAGGTGTGGTGCGTGTGATTTGCACCGACCCGCGCCACAAGCAGCGCCAGGGTTGATTGAAGAGTATTAGAGGACGCACATGGCACGTATTGCTGGCATCAACATCCCGCCGCACAAGCACGCTGAAATCGGCCTGACCGCCATTTTCGGTATCGGTCGCACCCGCGCCCGTCAAATCTGCGAAGCGAGCGGCATCGAATATTCGAAGAAGATCAAGGATCTGACCGACGCCGATCTCGAAAAGATCCGCGACCAGATCGCTCTGTTCACGATCGAAGGCGATCTGCGTCGCGAGACGACGATGAACATCAAGCGTTTGATGGACATCGGCTGCTATCGCGGCTTCCGTCACCGTCGCGGCCTGCCGATGCGCGGCCAGCGCACGCGCACCAACGCCCGCACCCGCAAGGGTCCGCGCAAGGCTGCGCAGTCCCTGAAGAAATAAGGATAGACAAGCATGGCTAAAGCACCTGCAAACAACGCCGCACAGCGCGTTCGCAAGAAGGTTCGCAAGAACGTTGCGGACGGTATCGCCCACGTGCATGCCTCGTTCAACAACACCATCATCACGATCACCGATCGCCAGGGCAACGCCCTGTCGTGGGCTTCGTCGGGTGGCCAGGGCTTCAAGGGCTCGCGCAAGTCGACCCCGTTCGCTGCGCAGGTCGCTTCCGAAGTGGCCGGCCGTGCTGCTGTCGAACAAGGTATCAAGAACCTCGACGTCGAGATCAAGGGCCCCGGTCCTGGTCGCGAGTCGTCGGTGCGCGCCCTGGCTGCGCTCGGCATCCGGATCAATTCCATTGCCGACGTGACGCCCGTTCCGCACAACGGCTGCCGTCCCCAGAAGCGTCGCCGCATCTGATCGTCAGTCCGCAAGGCGCAGCCAGCTTTCGAGCGGCTGCGCATTTGTTTTTTCACTAAGCCCACCGCCATCGGCACATCCGCCGACGGCTCCCGCAGGCAACTGCGGCAGATGACACCAAGGAAATACCGTGGCACGTTACCTCGGCCCCAAGGCCAAACTTTCCCGCCGTGAAGGCACCGACCTGTTCCTGAAGAGCGCCCGCCGTTCGATCCAGGACAAGGCCAAGTTCGACTCCAAGCCCGGCCAGCACGGCCGCACCTCGGGTCAGCGCACCTCCGACTACGGTCTGCAGTTGCGTGAGAAGCAGAAGGTCAAGCGCATGTACGGCGTGCTCGAGAAGCAATTCCGCCGCTACTTCGAAGAAGCCGACCGCCGCCGTGGCAACACCGGCGCCAACCTGCTGTTCATCCTCGAGTCGCGCCTGGACAACGTGGTCTACCGCATGGGCTTCGGCTCGACGCGCGCCGAAGCACGTCAGCTCGTGTCGCACAAGGCGATCACCGTGAACGGCCAGTCGGTCAACATCCCGTCGTACCTGGTCAAGACCGGTGACGTGATCGCCGTGCGCGAAAAGTCCAAGAAGCAGAACCGCATTGTCGAAGCGCTGCAACTGGCCCAACAAGTCGGCATGCCGGCTTGGGTCGATGTGAACGCCGACAAGGCCGAAGGCACCTTCAAGAAGGTCCCGGATCGCGACGAATTCGCAGCCGACATCAACGAATCGCTGATCGTCGAACTGTATTCGCGTTGATTTTCTCTACCCGCCTGCGCGTCCTTGCGCCGGCGGGAGATTGATATTGTTGTTCACGTTCCTGCTCCGCACTCTGTTGCGGATCAGGCGCTTCACCAGCCTTACCGGTGTAACGAGCCGGGGGTATTGAGAGGAAGTCTGCATGCAAACCACCCTGCTGAAACCCAAGACCATCCAGGTCGAGCAACTTGCCGCCAACAAGGCCAAGGTCACGCTCGAGCCTTTCGAGCGCGGCTACGGCCACACGCTCGGCAACGCGCTGCGTCGCGTTCTGCTGTCGTCCATGGTCGGCTACTCGGCCACCGAAGTCACGATCGCTGGCGTTCTGCATGAGTACTCGTCGATCGACGGCGTGCAGGAAGATGTCGTCAACATCCTGCTGAATCTCAAGGGCGTGGTGTTCAAGCTCCACAACCGCGACGAAGTCACGCTGAGCCTGCGCAAGGACGGCGAAGGCCCGGTCCTCGCATCGGACATCCAGACCCCGCACGACGTCGAGATCATCAACCCCGACCACGTGATCGCGCACCTGTCGCAAGGCGGCAAGCTCGACATGCAGATCAAGGTCGAAAAGGGTCGCGGCTATGTGCCCGGCACGATGCGCCGCTACGCCGACGAGCCGACCAAGTCGATCGGCCGCATCGTCCTCGACGCGTCGTTCTCGCCCGTCAAGCGCGTGAGCTACACCGTCGAAAGCGCCCGCGTCGAACAGCGTACCGACCTGGACAAGCTGCTGGTCGAGATCGAGACCAACGGTGCGATCAGCGCCGAAGATGCCGTTCGCGCATCGGCTAAAATCCTGGTCGAGCAGCTCGCCGTGTTCGCGCAGCTCGAAGGCGGCGAACTCGCTGCATTCGATGCACCCGCACCGCGCAGCGCCCAGCAGTTCGATCCGATCCTGCTGCGCCCTGTCGACGAACTCGAACTGACGGTGCGTTCGGCCAACTGCCTGAAGGCCGAAAACATCTACTACATCGGTGACCTGATCCAGCGCACCGAGAACGAGCTGCTCAAGACCCCGAACCTGGGTCGCAAGTCGCTCAACGAAATCAAGGAAGTCCTCGCTTCGCGCGGTCTCACCCTTGGCATGAAGCTCGAAAGCTGGCCGCCGGCTGGTCTCGACAAGCGTTGATTTGAATTTTTGAGAAATCGGCCCCCTGAAAAGGGCCAGTGCACCGGACAGTACCTGACACGGCTGTCTGTTTTTATAAAGTAAAGGAAAGCACCATGCGTCACGGACACGGACTCCGCAAACTCAACCGCACCAGCTCGCACCGCCTCGCGATGCTGCAGAACATGATGAATTCGCTCATCGAGCACGAAGTCATCAAGACCACGGTCCCCAAGGCCAAGGAACTGCGCCGCGTCATCGAGCCGATGATCACCCTGGCCAAGAAGCCCACGCTCGCCAACAAGCGCCTGGCCTTCGACCGCCTGCGCAGCCGCGACAGCGTCGTCAAGCTCTTCGGCGAACTCGGCCCGCGTTTCGCAGCGCGTCCGGGCGGCTACACCCGCATCCTGAAGATGGGTTTCCGCGTGGGTGACAACGCCCCGATGGCGCTCGTCGAACTGGTCGACCGTGCTGAAATTAAAGATGCTGGCGCTGAGCAAAACGCCGCTGAATAAGCTATAATTTATACTTGCCGCGCGATGGAGCAGCCTGGTAGCTCGTTGGGCTCATAACCCAAAGGTCGCAAGTTCAAATCTTGCTCGCGCAACCAACATTGGAGACCCCGCTGATGCAACTGCCAAAAGCAGTTGTTCAGCGGGGTTTTTCATTTGTGCCCAGCTTTCTCCAGTCTCCGGATCACGCCGCAGCGTGACCGCGCCGAGCAATTCAGCAATTACCGGACGAGCCGCACTCACGGTATTTGCTTCACCGCTTAATGTCTCTTTTAAATTCATCACGAGCTGCCTGTAGCGTGATGCAATTTCGGTTGCACTGACCTGCAATTGCGGCGCTTGTTCAAGCGTTGCCTGAAGCGTTTTTCGCTCCAGCTCTGCCGCACGCAAGCGGCTGGCCAGTGCTTCACTGGCGCCCACCGTCACGATGGCATCCACGATGCGCTGGATCTCGCGGTCGAGATCGACGCTGCGCCGGCGCGCCGCAGCCTGGGCACGTTCTTGCCCGCCGTCCAGCTCGACGAGCAGCCGGCGCACCGTGGTCTGCACCTCGGCCAGTGCGGCCGGGCTCAGCAAATCCTCTCTCAGCTCAGCCAGCAATCGGTTGTCGACGTCCGTGCGCCGCCAAGTGGCCGCGTTGCGGCACGACGTTGGCCCTTTGTCCTTGTGCGCACTGCAGCCGTAGCGGCTCGCGTTGATCGCGATGATGGGACCACCACACGTATCGCAGCGCAGCAGGCCGCCGAACAAGGTGCCGTGCGGTCGACCGCGCGTCGGGTTGCCGCGCTTGAGTTCATGCGGGCGGGTCTGGCCCCAAAGCGTCGCGTCGATGATGCGCAGCTCCGGCGCTTCACGCACGAGCCATTCGTCGCGCGGCCGTGCTACTGGCAGGCGCTTGCCCGTGTCTGGATCTTTCAGCCACTGGCGGCGATTCCACACGAGCCGGCCGATGTACATCTCATTGTTCAGCAGGCCGTCTCCCATCTTCGCGTTGCCCACAAGCGCACTGGCGGCCCAGCCATTGCCGCGCGGGCTCGGCACGCCCTGCGCGTTCAAGGTGTAGACGATGCTGCGCAGCGTGGCGCCGGCGGCGACCTGCTCGTAGATCCACCGCACGTGCTTCGCCTGTTCCTCGTCGATCACGATCCGGTGCCCGCCTTCCACGGGCACGCTCGTGTAGCCGTAGGTGCGTCCGCCCGCGGCCATGCCCCGCTCGAATTGCCCCTGCAGTCCTCGGTGCGTCTTCTTGCGCAAGTCGTCGATGTACAGCTCGTTCACGAGCCCGCGCGCGATACGCATGACCTTGCGCCCTGCTTGCTGCGTGTCGTACCCGTCGGCCGTGCCGATGATGCGGATGCCGCGGTGCTCCATGCGCTTGACGGTACGCTCTTGCTCGGCCAGGTCGCGCGTGATGCGGTCCAGCCCTTCAACGATCAGCACGTCGAAGCGGTCGGCCAGTGCGTCGGCCAGCAGCGCCTTGCCACCAGCTCTCAGCGCCACTGGCGTCGAGCCGCTGATTCCTTCGTCGGCGTGCATCATGGCGATGGGCCAGCCCTCTCGGGCTGCTCGCTCGCGGCCAGCCCGCAGCTGGTCTTCGATGCTGTTCTGACTCTGGTTGTCAGTGCTGTATCGGGCGTACAGGCAGGCTCTCATTGCGCTCTCGGGTGATGTCGTTGACGAGCTGGCGTGCCAGGATCTCGATGAGTTTCGAGCAGGCGCTTGCCTGGTCTATGTGGGGCCGCATGGTAGCTCTGCCCAGCAGGCCGGCTGGCGGGCTTCCGTCTGCCGAACGGCTGCTCACCGGCGTGGCTCCTGTTCGGCGGTATGGATGCGCACCGCCGACGCGCAGAAACGTTCAACGCGGCGGATCAGTCCCATCCACTCGGCGCCTTGCCAGTGGCGGTGCTGCCATGCCGGGTCTTCATCGGCCTGCATCGCGCGGTCTACCTCGTCTTCTTCGGCGATGCACATGACGCGGATTCCTCCGGCCCTCGGGATGCCAGTAGCGGCGCTCCATTCGTCGACCTCGATGCACACGCGCCCGCCGCACTCAGGACATTCGAAGTGCTTCGGCATCACGTAGTGCTTCCACGCCGCAAGCATGATCGGAGGCAGGCCCCTGGCGCGCCTCAACTGCTGAAAATCGGCAGCGATGCGCGCCTTCTCGATCTCGGCCTGTTCGTCGATGAAGGCGGCGATACGTCGCATGGCCGCGCTGCAGCGGCGGTCGATACTGAACACGGGCCGCGCCTTCATGGCATCCATCCCAAAGCGGCGAGGGCACGCTCGATCACGAGATACCACGCCCAGAACGGAACCGTGACTGCGAACACGGTGGACCAGAAGCCTTTGGCGAGCACGACCCCCGCCAGCCAAGCAATGCCCAGAATCCAGCTGGTGACGATCTCGCTCATGCGTGACCTCCTGCCACGCTCAACGCAACTGCCACGTTGCGCACCCAGATCGGGGCGCTGCTCAGTGCGAATGTCTCGCCGCTCCACGCGAGCATGAGCGTCCGGCCCATCTCTTCGGCGATGGCGGTAGCGGCGGCCGGCGGCACAGCGTTGCCGATTCGCTCGCGCCATGCCTGATCGCTCAGGCCGTCCAACTCCAGCTGCTCTTCAGGGTCGACCAACGACTGCAGGGCCGCAAGCTCCAGGGTCGTGAACGGGCGGTGCCAGGTGCCATCGAGCGCCTGGATGCGGCACAGCACCTTGTCTGCCGCAGCCGGGATGCGCGGATCTGCAACGCTCCATCGGCCGTTGTCGTGGCCAGCGGCGGCGCTGACAGCGCCGGCCGGGCCGGTCCACGACGTCACGCCATAGTGCCCGGCGGTCAGGTAGTTGTCACCCTTGCCACGCTGCATGCCGCTGCGCGGATCAGCTACCGCGAACGCGCCTTGTCCCGTGGTGCTGCCGCTGATGACGGTGCCGGCAGCTTCTTCGTAGGCCGTCACTGCGTACTTTGCGAAAGCCTCGCCGGATTGCCTCGGATCTGCGACGCCCTGGCCGGTGCCGTGCGCGCTCGTGATCGCGAGGCTGGCGCGGTTCCACGGGACGATGCGGAATTCGTTGCTGTGCTTGGCCGGCCCGGTGTGGCGCGGATCGGCGATGCAGTAGGCCCCCTGGCCTGGGTTCTGCTGTCCGCCAATCGTCCCACTCGTGTCGCCCCAGCGCCGCACACCATAGGCTTGCCCGTCGGTCCACTTCGACGACTGTTCAAACCGCGGGTCAGCCGGCGCGAATGCAGCCGCCTGCATGGCGGGCTCGATCATGTAGTCGCGCAAGTGCCCGTCCTCGATCGCCAGCTTGTTCAAGCTGCGCCAGTCGCTTCCGGCCTCGACGAAAGCCAGCCGCACCCACGTCTTCCACTGCAGTGACGGCACACGATGCATCGGGCCTGCGCGCATGTCGCCGGGCAGCAGCATGCGGCCCAGCACATCGCCAACCGCACGCAGCTGCTTCTTCGCCGGCTCGTACAGGAACGGCGGCACCTTCTCGAGATGGCGGGCCACGAGCAGGAACCGCTTGCGACTCTGTGCAAGGCCGGCCAGCTCGCCGCAGTCGTGCGTTGTTTCGGCGACGGCATACCCGTAGGCGCGGAGCAAGTCGCCGATCTGGTCGAGCAGATGCCGGCCGCGGGTCGCGATGCGGGGCACGTTCTCGAAGAGCAGCATTTCGACCGGGTCGTGTTTGTAGGCTTCCAGCAGCAGCCAGATGCCGCGTAACGTCAGACGGTTGAGCGCCTGGTACTTGTCCGTCTTGCTCTTGCCCTCGGACAGCAGCCCGCTGAATCCCTTGCACGGTGCGGACAGAAAAACGATATGCGGCCGTTCGTTGTGAAAGGCTGCGTGGATATCCGCCGGCGTGGCCTCGCGCCATTCGGCCGCGGGCTCTGCACCGTGAAAGTCGCTGTACTGGCTTCGGTCGAACATGTCGAGCACGGTGCCGGCAACACCAGCCGCTCGCGTGAAGTCGCGAATGGCCGCGGGGTCGTTATCGATTCCGCCAACGCAGCGGAAGCGAGCGCGCTGGGTGCCGATGATTGGCCGCGCTGCATTGAAGCCCTTGGCGCCGCCGCCCAGGCCACAGAAGAGGTGGCCGTGTCGGATCTCGGTAGTCGTGGACATCAGCATGCTTTGTCCCTCCCGACCACGAGGATGCAGATCGTGCCGGCGCCGATGACGCCGCTGATTAGCAGGCCGGCGATGAAGAAGATCAGTTCACTCATGCGGTGACTCCTTTGGATTCGGTGGAATAGATCTCGGCGCCGGCCACGTCTGCGAGAGACGCGACGCCGTCGCGGATGCGGCCGGCGATGTAGTCGCCGCTGGGGATGAGGTCGAAGCCGATGCCGGCGTGTGCGATCAGCAGGTCTTTCGCTTCGGTGGCCGCGTCCGACAGCACGCCGGCCTGCGCCGCCTGCCAGGCGTTGTCGATGCTCAGCTGGACGACGGTGCGAAGCGCGGCATGCAGGCGCTTCGCCTGTGCCAGCCCTGGCGCGACAACGGCCGCGATCTCGGCGCCGATGCCGATGACCCAACCCAGGTGCGCGAGCAGATCGCGCGCCGGCTCGCCGTCGGCCGTCATGTAGATGGCGATGCTGACCGTGGTCATGTGGCTGGCCATCTGCGCTTTGGCGACGGCGGTAGCTACCGGATGACTGCGGCACAGCTCGCGCCGGTTGCGCACTTTCCCGCGGCTCACGACAGCAGCTCCTGCAGGTTGAGCACCGGCAGCGCGCCGAGCGCTTTCTCGACTCGGGCCGCCGCGGCCAAGTCGGCCGCATCGATGGTCCAGCCCGATGTCTTTCCAATCGCGTCAGCGATGGCGCCACGGTTCGTGCTGTCGAGCTGATGGCTCGCCCACACGAGCACATCGTTCGTAGTGCGCCCGTGCAGCTCGTGCGCCTTGCTGCAGGCGTACGTCGGACCGTGGCCAGGGCGGCCGGACTCGGCCAGCATCTTGACGATGTGTTGAGCGAGCGGGCAGAGCTTGAGAGTCTTCTTCGGCATGGCTCAGCCCTCCAAACGAGCGGCGGCGCGGATGGCCTCGATGCAACGACGGGCACCGAGGTACTGGTAACCGTGGGCCTGCGTGACCGCCGTGTGATAGCCGTGAGCGGCGAGGACAGATTTCAGCTGTGCCTGGTGGTAGCCGGCCACCTTCTCGCAGATGGCGAGCGCAGCTTCGTGGCTGACTTTTGTCACCGCCGCCGAAGCCCGGATTCCGCCCTCATCCTCTGCCTGGACGGCGTGGTTGAGGAACTGGCTCACGAAGTTGTCGACGCTTCCCGCGAAGCTGAAGTGCTCGGGCATGGCCTCGGCGCCTTCGGCCAGAGTGACAAGCAGGCCCAGCGCACGCCCGATGTGATGCTCCAGCGATGCCCCCTTGCTTCGCGACCAACCGGGCAGAAGATGGATGCGGTCGCACGTGACGAGCTGGGCGATGTCGGCGCGCATGCACGCGCTCCAGCCGGTGCTGGGGTCGATGTTGATCTCGGCGGGGTTGACGACTTCGAGGCCCACGCGGCGCAGCGCGCTGGCTTCCGCGCGAAACGCCGGAAAGTTGAGCTCAGCGTAGCCCGTCATTGGCCCTGCGATGTAGACGCGATGCAAAGCTGGAAGTGGCTGAGTGAACGTCATGTCATTGCCGTGCGCGAGGTCGACGCCGACGAAGTCGGGAGCAAGTTGGTTGGTCATGGGTTAGGGCGTGGTGAAAGGGTTGGTGGTCAGTCGTCGTCGCGCTCGCCCGAGGCGGCGCGCTTTCGGTCGAAGAGCGGCAGCGCGGTGGCTGGCAGGCGCCGCGCGAAGAGTCGAGGCGCACGAGCTGCCGCGAAGCCGGCCGCGCTCGGATGGGCAACGGCGAGGCGCACGAGCCGGCTACGGCAGGCGTCCTGCATCACCGTCTCGAAGCTGTCGGTCCACCGGAAGCGGCGCGCCATGCGCTCGCACGCCTCGCGCAGCTGCTGGTCAGTGGGCTCGATCACGGACGGCATCGCTCAGGCTCAGCCAAACTTGCCGAAGGCTGCGACGTCTTGGACGTGCTGTGCGCTCGGCTGGTAGACGTAGCCGTCGAGACTTGCGAGCAGGCGCAGGGCCATGGCAGCGGTCTGCACCGCTTCCTCTCGCACGTCGGCGGCGGTGGTCTTGTGCGGCTCGTAGGTGAGCTGCAGCATGGCCTTGGTCAGTTCTCCGTACTCTTCGCCGAGCACGGCGAGCGCGTGAAGCGGATCGGTCGGCCAGGTCGGAAACTTCTGCATGGCGCGCTCCAGCTCGCAGACCACCGCCAGAAGCGCGGGTGCCGGCGTGCTCGTCAAGGGGTTCATTGCGACAGACCTCCGGTCATGGCCATGACCAGCAACGCCATCACGGCCAGCGCGCAGCCCAGCAGCGTGATGCGGTCAGCGATGCGCTTGCCGCGCGCCTTCTTCCTGGCCCGGTCCTCGAAGGTCTTGACGGCCTGGATGTCGTGGTGATTGAGACGGTGCGCGTTCATGCCGCCCTCCGCTGCTGCACGAGGGCGATGCGCACAACGGTCGACGGGAACATGTCGGCCTGCTGGATGGCCTGCGCGTCCGCTCGCCGCGGCTTGCGCCGGCCGGCGGCCTGGCTCGCGAGCAGGCCGCGCACGCGCTCGATGGTGGCGCGCACGTCGGTGGCGCAGGCTGGCGAGTAGGGCGCGGTGATGTGCACCTTGTGCGCCAGTGGTGGCGCGTAGGGCTTGTGCTGTGCGATCTGTACGACCGCGGCGGTGGTGCGTGGCATGGTGATGCGGCTCCGGTTGGTGGTGGATCAGTGGCCAGCTGCCGCGAGGGCGCGCAGGCGGGGGGCGGAAGCCTTGACGCGAGCGATCAAGGCGGCGAACTCGGGTGACGAGGCGTCATCGATGGCGCGGGGCGCCGGCGCTGCGGGCGCAACTGGGCGCACTTCGGCCTGGCGAATCAGTGCCGCGGCTGCGGCGATGCCCGCATCGGGCATGCGGAAGGTCGTGCGCTCGCCGTCGACGACGTGGATCTGCTCGTTCGGTGGCGCCGTCGGTGTTCGCCGCCCTGCTCGGGCGGGCCGGAATGGCTCCAGCGGCAGGATTTCTTCCGAATCGAAGGGCATGGCCCACGGCCGATCACCCTGCATGAGCTGCCGCAGCGGCTCGCGCGTCAGGCGGGCCGTACAGTTATTGAAACGAGTCCAAGGGCGGCCCATCGCTTCGCGCTGGGCCTTGTCCTGCGCGGCTTCGCCGGCGCAGGAAGCCCACGATTGCCGACGGCTCACGAGCCAGTTTCCGGCCTTCGTTTCGACGCCCACCACGGTCTTGCGCGTGATGGTTTCGTCATAGACGTTCTTGCAGCCTTCGTTGACCCGCACGGCGGTGCGAAGCATCCACTCGCGGCGCTTGCGGCACATGCCGCCCTGGGCACCCACGTACCGCTCCCACGATGCCTGCAGGTCGCCATGCTTGTGGCATGCCCACCATGCCTTCACGGCGGCGGCGTCACCGAAGTCGAGGCGCAGCTGTGCGCGGTCGATCTGGTCTTTCGTGACACGGCGCATTTCGCGCCACACCGTCACGCTCGGCTGTCCGATGGCTTGGAACTGCCGGATGCCCCAGGTGCTGGCCCAGGCATCCACGCGCTGCCAGCCCTTGAACTCGCGCGTGTCCATCACGTGCTCGAAGCCGTCGATGGTGTCGGTGTGCTGGCCGACGCCGGCATCGCCGCCATCCTCCGCGCCGATGTTCTTGGCCACGTACTTGGCGACATAACCAGCGGCGCCACCGCGCGTCATGGCGATGAACTTGCACCGGTTGCGCACGGCGCCCGGCTCGTCGCCCGCATCGCTGAGCCAGTAGCCGCTGATGATCTCTTTCGCCAGCTGGGCCTGCTCGGGCGTGGTGAACCACAGCAGCGCGTGCCAGTGCGGGCATCCGTCGTGGTGCGGCTCTGCCACGCGGAAGCCATAAGCCGCCACGCCCTTGCGTGCCATCTTGGCGCGGGCCTTGGCCCACATGCGGCACAGCCACTGCTGTGCATCGCGCGGGGAGTCGCCTTCGTACTTGTTGTTGCGCGACGGCTTTGACCAACGCGACTTCCCGCCCGACAGCACCGCATGGAACCGGCTCGGGCAGGTAAGCGTGAGGAACAGCCCGTGATGCCCGTTGGCGTCGGCGAATTCCTCGCAGCCGCGAATGCGCGTCATCAGCTCGCCGCGGCGGATGTCACGATTGCTTGGCGAGAGCGCGGCCAGCTCGGACAGGCTGTAGACCTGGCCGGCTTCGTTGCGCATCTTCACGCGCTTCAGCAGATCGGCATTGCGCTTGTTCTGGTCGACGCGTCGGCGGCATGCTTCGTCGCTGGCATAGCCGCCGTTCTTGTGGTGCACCACTCCCAGCTTGATGGCCGCATGCTCAACCGTGCGCGCCACCTTCTTGCGTAAGGCGCGGCGCCACCATTGCTCATTCACCGCGCGCGCGATCAGCCCCTCGGGCGTCGTTGCAACCGGCTTTTCCACACCGATGCGCTCGCAGTAGTCGAGCACGATGTCGAGCCTGTCCTGCTTGCTCATCGGCAACGCGTGGCCGTTGAGCATGTCGTCGAGCGCATTGGCGCAGCGCCGCGCACGCGCACACACCTCGCCGTCTCCCACCGTCCAGTGCAGGATGTCCTGGTGCTCGTGCTCGAAGGCACGCATGGCATCGACGCGCCCCAGGTTCCAGCTGACCCAGTCCGCGCCCATGGCCTTCACCGAGGGCTTGAGCGGCATGATCACGTCGAACGCAGGCACCCACTGCGGCGGCAGTTCCTTGCGCAAGCGCGCATCCATTCGGCGGGCGACCTTCGCGACGTGCTGGTCGTTCGGAAGGCTGGAGCGAAGCCGCATCCAGAAGACTGGATCGGGGGTGGCAGGGCGTGCAGTGACGAGACGCATGGGGTGCCTACAGCGTCAAAGCGCTGAGCGCATCAAGGTCGCGAATCCACGCGCGCAGCGTTGCGCGGATCGCGCTCCGCTCGGCATCGGGGAACTCGCGCCAGCCTCGCCGCAACGCGTCATCCGGGTCGGCCATGCCGGCCTCGGTGAGCACGAAGAAGCGCAGCATGAGCGGCAGAGCCCGCCATTCGTCCTCTTCCAGCAGCGCGCGCCGCTGGCCGAAAGCGATGACGACGCACTCTTCGCGCAGCTTCGCGAGCTTGGCCGCGTGGCGGGCATAGAACGGGTTCGGTTTGCCATCGGGAATAGGCGCTGGTGGCTTGGGCTGGCCGTGGAACTCGTGGTGTTCGGGCGTCTCGGCGCAGTCCATGCCATCAGGAAGCGCACGCGGTGCGAGCAGCGCCCGCGTTGGCAGCGTTCAGCGGCGTGCCGGTGTCAGTGGCTGGGTGTCGGCCCTGCGTGGCGGCCGTGATGTGGCCGGCCTCGATCGCGTCGATGACCCACTGCCGCATGCAGCTGGTTTCGACCGCGCGCTGTCCGTGCATGAAGATGACGCGGTCGCGGGAGATCTCCGAACCGTCTGCATGGACGTCGACCACGCGCCAGCCGGCGGCCAGCAGCGCATTGGCGACCGCGTTCTGTGTCTTGGGGTCGCGCCAGCTCGAAAAGGTGTCGCCGGCCTTCAGCACCACGGCGTTGACACGGCGCCCATAGCCGCCGAGACGGTGGCTCGCGTAGCTCAGGCGGACGTCGGTGACGTCGAGATAGGCACCGTCGGCGCGGGCGGCGCGCACGATGGGGTCGAGCGCGGCCAGCTTGTCGGCCACGCGCCGGATGTCCGCCAGCCGGGCGGCGTGTCGCTCGTGCTCCTGCAACAGCACGCGATCCAGAAGCGGCAGGCGCTCTGCCTCTTCGCGTGTAACTTTCGCCAGCTTGGGAACGTCGATGCGTTGCGCAGGCTTGTCGGTGAAGCGGCGGGCGGTGAGGGACATGTCTTCGGCTCCTGTGACGGAAAAAAGGCGTGAGAGGGGCCGCACGCCTTGAAAAAGGCGCGTGGCGGTGGGTCGGTGAGGGCAGGTGCGCCGGGGAGGCGCGGGACTAGATCAGTCCGGCGGGGCGGCGGGCATGGCGCTGCTGACGCCCCAGTCGCTCAGGGGCGTGTGCAGGTTCGCGAGATAGGAGGCTTCGTCGTCGGCGACGTTGCCTTCGTCCGCCAGCTGCAGGGCCAGCTGGCCGCGGCGGATGTGCCGCGAAAGCGGCAGCGAAACGTCTGCCGCGGGGATGCTGGAGAGCACCAGCACGCGCTGAAATTCCAACGTGGCGACACCGGTGAAACCGCACTGCCAGTTGCGGCAGCGGTAGGTGATCTCGCGCATGGTCTTGCTCATCGCGCGGCTGTCGCATGCAACGCAGCGCGTGCCGCAGTGCGGGCACTCGATGGTGATGCGCATGTAGCGGTTGCTGGCGTCAGCCGCCTGCTCGTGTTGGCACGCGTTCATTGCGGCTTTCCTCCTGATGTGACCAAACGCGGGCCGCGGCGGCGGCCGGTGACGTGCTCCACGCCCTTGCGCAAACGCACCTTGGCAAGCCACACCACCACGTCTTCGACGCTGTCCAGTCCCTGCGCCCGGCGCACCCGTTCGAACACTGCGTGCTCGGCGTCGGTCAGGTTGATCTGGTGGAAGCACGTCATCTTTTCGTCAGACATTCGGCGGGGCTAAGGCTGGCTGCAAGCCGCTTTTGAGCGACTGGCTTTAAACCGCGGTGCGGGGCAGACTGCCGTCGGCCAAAGGCTCACGGCTGACGCCGAGCAGCTCTTCGGCCTGGCGCAGGGCCAGCTCGCGGATCAACGTCGTGGGCTGCTCGCCCAGGTAGTCGGCCAGGGCGCGCAGCAGCTTTTCCTCGTAGTCGTCGAAACGCACGGTGAGGCGGTTGTCGCGGATGCGCTTGGGATCGGGGTACATCGTCGAAAGTCCTTCGGGCAAAGGCGTGGTGGTGTCGGTGGTCAGGTGGAGGCGCTGCGGCTGCGGGCCAGCTCGGCTTCGTACTGCGCGAGGCCCAGCAGGTAGACGCGACGCGCAAAGTTGGCGACGGATCGCCCTTCGCGGCTCGCGTGGGCTTGGGTCCGCTGGTGTTCGGCGGGCGGCAGGCGCAGTGCGACAGGTACTTCGCGCACCAGACGGATGTCTGGTGGGAGAGAGGGGCGTCCGCGGCGGGGGGCAATGGTGGCCATATGGTTAATATGGGAACTCGTTAATGTGGTGTGCGGTGGATTCTGAGCATTAAAAGGCTCGGAGTCAAGGGGTGTATGTGTCTTTTGATGCTCATTGCGGCGACAGGCTGCGTGAAGAGCGTGATCGTCTCGGCCAGTCCCAGCAGGGCTTGGCTGAGCTGATTGGCGTTCAACGGGCGATGTTGAGTCGCTACGAACGCGGGCTTGTCGAGCCGGGTGCAGGCGTGCTCATGAAGCTGGCGGGCGCCGGCGTCGATGTGAGCTATGTGCTTTTTGGTGCTCATTCCCCGGCCGCCCGGACGTTGACACCCGAAGAAGCCGCCCTCTTGGACAACTACAACGCCGCCGACGAGCAAGGACGCGCCGCGGCGCGCAGCGTTCTTGATGCGCTCGCGCAACCGAAGAGGGCCAACGGGTAAGTTGGGACTGATGGTCGCAACGCTTGTCCGCTGGGTGTTGATGACGATGAGGGAATCCGCGACCGACGCGGGAGATTAGGAGGATCGATGCGGAGAGCTTTCTTGGTGCTGGCAGTCGCCAGCGGTCTCGCGGGGATGAGCGGGCCGGTGCTGGCGCAGGTTGCAACGCTGGGGAAGGCGGCCACGCCACCCATGTTTGCGAACGCAGAGAAGGCGTTCGACGAACTCGGCGACTACAGCGTCGAGCTGGGCCAGGTGAAGATACTGAAGCAGTCTCCGCTGCAGGTGCAGATCAATGCCGAGGTCGAGGCTGCAACGGTGAGGCAGTTCCCTTCGGCGATGGTCGATCAGATGGCCGAGGTGTTGGCCTACGGGCTGTTCCGCATGTTCATCCACACCAAGGTGAACGAGGTCACGGTCACGGCCCTACCCGTGCTCCAGACCATCAGCGACAAGGGCACGGCCGAGAAAGCGCTGAAGGACAAGTCGGTTCAGGTTCGCATGACCCGTGCGCAGGCCGAGAAGGTCGCACGCGCAGTGATCGGCGTGCAGAACCTCAATGACCTCGTGACCAAGGAATTGATGGGCTGGGGCTGGTCGAAGCCGATGCAGAACGCTCTGGGCGCGGGCGGGCGTGGGGTCGATCCATCCTTTCTCAAAGCACTCGGCCTGCAAGTCAATCGGCCGAAGTAACGCGGAGCCAGTCGCGCTCCCTCATTCTTCGGTGCCGGCGCCTTCCTGCCCTTCGACGCCCTCGGCCTGCTCAGTCTCCAGCGTGAGCTGGCTGACGTAGCCGCCGCCGTCGAGCGAGTGCCGCACGCGGGCAACGATCCACGGCGTCTCATCGATCTGCCGTTTGTAGCCCGCCACGCGCGCGGGGCGCTGCGGCGTGATGTCGGCGCGGCCGTAGGCGAGGGTGATCTCGAAGTCGAAGATCCCGCGCTGGATGCGCAGCCATTCGGCCCGAGCAGCCGCCAATGCATCCGCCTCGCTCGCGAAGGTCGTGCGCAGTTCCTTCGCTCGGCCGCTGATGCCTGCGACGACGGCGCTGCGGTTCCCGGTCTTGATGTTGGTGTACATCGCGCGCACGCCGCTGTATGCGTCGCGGTCCGCACGGCTCCACCGGTGTTGATCGCCGTCCTGGCGCGTGATGACCACGGGCGCCAGCACCTTGCCGCTTGCCGTGCGCGCCGCGCGCGCCTGGCTGAATAGCAGCTTGCCGCCCTTCACCGTGCAGAGACAGTCGTAGGTCTGCGCGAGCCGGCGCAGAAATGAGGCGTCGGACTCGCTGAGCTGGTCGGCGTGCTTGACCTTCCGCGCCGCGATGGCCTTGTCGACGGTCGCCTCGATACCGTTGCGCTTCGCCACGCTGTTGACGATGGCGCCGACGGTGGTGTCGTGCCAGGACTGGTCGCGCAAGCCGCGCAGGGTGTCGAGCAGGTTGGCCGCCCTGGCGCGGATGGTGATGGTGTCGGGCGTGCCGGCGTACTCCACCGCCTGCACGGTGTACCGGCCCTTGTCGACCAACCCGACCGGGAAGCCCATGTCTTCGGTGGTGAACTGCCGATACGGGGCCGCGGCAGGCTCGGCGCGCCATCCGATGGCGACTTCCACGGTGTCGCCGGTTGCCGGCAGCTCGACGGCGCCGTCGTGGTCGCTGACGACGAGTTCGATTTCGTCGGCATCGTTGGCCCGGTCATCGGTGATGGTCAGGCTGACGAAGCGCGGCTGGATGCGCTCCGACACGTTGGCGCCGTTGACCGTGATGCGCCAGATCGGCGTGAGGTGCGCGGCGGGCCGCCGGCCGTAGTTGCTGGCGCCGCTGACGGTGACGGTGGGCAGCGTGCCGGCGATGGTGTCGACGTCGGACATCGGCTCAGTCGCCGCTCACGCCCAGCGCCTGGCCAAGGGTGCCGCTCGCGTCCTGCAGGATGGCGCCCAGGTCGCCCATGGCGTCGGAGATCAGCTGCTGCGCGACTTCCATCTCGTCCTGATCCACGCGCTGCAGCGTGACGCTGAACTCGATGCGGCGCGCCTCGCCGTTGGAATGGAAGAGCGTGCGGGTTTCCTGCAGTTCGGTGATGACGAACGCGCCGTAGATGGTCCCGGTGCCTTCGACCAGCACCCAGGCCGCGCCCTGGTCGGCCATGAGGCGCAGCACCGTGAGGCTCGCGGGGATGCCCGCGAACTCGGGAATCACCACGCCATTGAGCGTGATGATGTCGTCGCCCGGCCCGAGGTACTGCATGGCGTTGCGGGCACCGACGAGCGCCTGCGACGCGTGCTTCCAGCTGCTGCGGCGCTGCAGCTCCTGATAGCTCAGGGTATCGAGGGTGAAGACGAAGAGGCCGAGGCACAGCATGGCAGCGTTCAGTTGTCGTAGTCGATGAAGGCGCCGCGCATACGGGCCCGCTTGTCGGCGTCGCGCTTGTCCAGCTCTGCGCGGATGGCGCGGGCGAGGGCTGGCGCATCGCCGCCGGGCGCCGCGGTGATGTGGATGGTGATGGTGTCGCCCTGCACCACCACGCCGGCGCCCGAGCGACCAGCAGCCGAAGCGGACAGTGGCGGGCGGCTGTCGAAGCTGCCGGCCGCGAGCGGAAAGTCGCCGGCCATCGCAGGCATGGCCCCGGCCGCGGCACCGGCGAGCCCGAGCGCCGCGGCCCGCAGCATGGGACGGCTGCGGTCGATGCCGATGGCAGCGCCCTCGACGATGTTGTCACCGGCTTCCATGAACACGCGCGACGGGCTGCGGATGCCGAGCTTTTCCTTGAACCAGTTGACCGTGGATTCGGCCGCGCCACTGATGGCCTCGCGCACCACGCCGAGCGCGGTGGTGATGCCGTTGACCATGCCTTGCATCATCTGCCCGCCGAAGGTCGTGAACTTCGCCGGCAGCTCAACGCCGAACCACTGCATCACGGCGGCGAAGGCCCGATAAAAGAGCCCGATGGGCGACCAGTTGAGGATCGCCGCGCTCACGGTCGCAAGCGCAGCGGGCACCGATCCCCCGAGGTACTGCCAAAACGACGAGAAGGCCCCCTTCACGCGGTCCCACAGGTTGGAGAAGAAGCCGTTGATCGGACCCCAGTACCTGTAGATCAGAAACGCCGCGGTGGCGATGCCTGTGACTGCGAGGCCGATGGGATTCAAGAGCAGAGCGCGGCCAAGCCACATGACCGCCGACGCGGCAAAGCCGAGCGTCCGCGTGAGCAGCCCGAGCACGGGCGCCAGCACGGCCGCCTTGACGCCGAACAGCCCCAGGCCGTAGCGCACCACAGCAAAGGGGCCGAGCAGGGCGGCGGCGCCCAGGCTGAGCGCGCCGAAGCCCGCGGCCAGCAGGCCGACCCAGAGCACGGCCTTGCCGATGTAGGAGGCGAGCATGGGGTTCTCGCGGGCGAAGTTTGTGATGCCCTGCATGGCGCTTGTCACCGTGTCGAGCAGCCCGAGGTACGTGGGCAGGATCGCACGACCTGCCTCTTGCATTGCATCGTGGAAGCGGGCCATCGTCTCGACTTCACGGCCACCGACCATGGTGCGTGCTTCGGTATCGAGCTGATCGATGCCGAATGCGCCGGCGTTGAGCTTTGCGTTCTTGTGGATCTGCTCGCGCATCTGAAACATCATGCCGAACAGGCCCGAGGCCGTGCGGTTGCTGAAGATGCCGCCGATGGCGTCGAGAACCTGCTTCTCGCCGGTGATGCCTTTCTCTGCCAGCGTGGGCAGCAGCACCTTTTCCATCCACTCGAATTGGCTCTTCTGGAACAGCTCTGCGCCCTTGATCGCACCGACGCCGAGCTGCGCGATCTGGCCTGCCTTGTCGTGCGTGACCTTTGACGGGTCGGCGATCAGCCCGAGCGATTCCATCATGTTGGCCGCGCGCTTCGTGGTCTTGCCTTGGTACACGTTCTGGTAGGCCGACATCGTCGCCGTACCCACGCGGTTGCCGCCCATCGCCTGCACCAGCGGCTCCAGCTGGTAGTACATCGCATCGTCGCGCAGGCCGCGCGCGGCCAGGCCGCCGGTCTTGAGGAAGTCGAGCCACTGCGTTGAGTCCACGCGGCCACCGGTGGCCGTGATGACGCGCTGGACCATGTCGGCTTGCTTGATGAAGTCGGCCTCGCTGTTCAGGCCGTTGCGCGCCTCGATCACCTTCAGCATGTCCATGAACTTCGCTTCGTTCTCCTGCCCGTTCTCGGCGCCGAAGACGGCCTTGTTCGCGAATTTCATCTTGGCCAGCGTGGGCATGACCATCTTGGCGTGGTGCACGTCGGCGAAGGCGGTGGTGGCGTCCAGCATCAACCCCATGTTGTCGTTCATGCTGGTGCCGAAGGTCTTCATGCGCTTGGCGTACTCGATGGCCTGGGCGGTGTCTTCCGGCTTCAGGCCGAGCGCGGCAATCCGCGTCGTGCTGGTGTCGAACTCGCGGATCTGGTTCAGCGGCTCTGTGACGGCGCGGCGCACGCCATAGCCGGTGGCCAAGCCGCTGGCGCCCGCCATGGCCAGGTGGCCGGCCGTGGTGCGTGTGTTGTTGAAGCCTTGACGCAACTGCGCCTTGCGCGCGCTGACGTTGGCCAGGGCTTCGAGCCGCGCCTTCTGCTGCGCAATGCTGGTGTTGGTCGACGTGATCTCGCTGCGCAGCCGGCTCTGATCGGCCGTGAGGTTCTGGATGCCGCTGGCGGTGGCCGCGGTGCGCAGCTGTATCAACGAGCGGCGCTGCTTGTCGTAGGAGGCGGTGGCCTTGTCGACCTGCACCTGCAGCGCACGCGCCTGGTCGCTGTTGGCGCCGTAGGTGCGCGTGACGCTGTCGAGGTTGGTGCGCAGCACCTTCAAGGCATTGCCCTGGCTGGCCAGCTCGGCCTGGTGCTTGCGCAGGCCCGTGACCTGTGCGGCCTGGGCGTTCAGCATCTTGAGCGCGTCGCGCGCCTGCTTCAGGCCGGCCGCCGCGGCGCGGCTCTGCTGGTCGAGCGGTTTGAGTTCCGCAGCCGCCTTGGCGGCCCCGGCCAGGATGAGCTTGAGAGTGAGCGGGGATGCCATGGCGGTGGTGATGCGTGTGTGTCAGTCGTCGTGCTTGCTCGGGGCGTAGCGCCGGCGGGCGCCCTCGCGCCGATCCATCAGCTCGGCCAGGCTCATGCTTTCCATGTCGACCGGCCGCCAGTGGAAGACGAACGCCAGGTCATCCATGGCGTCTTCTACGTGGTCGACAAGACCGCGTCCCGCACGGCTTTCTTCAGCAAAAAACTGATGACCACCCCCCCGGCTTCGGAAAGGTCAGCCGGATCGAGCTGCGCGCATTCGTGCGGGGTGAGGCTGGGCAGCGTGATGCGCGGCAGCAGCTTGAGCAGTTCGTCGGCGTCGGCCTGGTGCAGGCGCTGCAGCGACAGGCCGCGCAGCTCGCCCGCGTTGGGCTTGCGCAGGGTGATCTCGGCGATGGTGGTGCTTCCGCGCTGGATCGGCACGTCGAGCGTGATCGTGTTGGGGACGATGGCCGCCGGCGCGGGTGGCGCCGCGACCGCATGCGAGTGGGCGCTGCTTTCGCTGACGCTGGAAGTGTGGACGTGATCGTTGAGGCTGTGGCCGTGGTTGCCGGCGTCGGTGGTCTGGTGGGCGTGGTTCATGGTGGAGTCTCAGAGGGTGGAAGGTTGGGCGGCGGGCGTGTTTGGCGATGGACGCGTCAGAGCGAGACGCCCATGCCGATGGCGAAGCGGATGGCGCTGTAGACGTCGACGCCGCCGGTCTTGAACACCATCCCAGGGACGTCGATCTCCAGCAGTTCTGCGCCGTCGACCGTCACCTTGTAGTAGCTCAGCGCGACCTTGAAGTCATGGTCGTTGTCGTCGCCGGCCTTGGCTTCGTTGGGGTTCCACTCGGTCACTCGGCCGCGTGCGATGACTTCCACGGCACTGACGATGCCGCTGGCGTCTTCCTGATAGGCACCGGCAAAGCGGAACACATTGGCGCCGACCGCCTGGCCGCCCAGCATGGTGATGAGTTGCGTCTTGAGGCCACCGGCCTTGATGCCAAGCTCGAGCTTTTCGTGGCCGAGGTCGATCTCGACTGGGCCATGCATGCCGCCTGCGCGGTATTCCTCGACCTTCTTGGTGACGGTGGGCAGCGTGACGCTGGGAATCTCGCCGATCCAGCTTTCGCCGTCGCCGAAGAGCGCGAAGTTCTTGAGTTTCTTGGGAAGGGCCATGGTGTGCTCCTATGCGGTGGTGTCGATCACGCGGCCTGGACGGCGGCGGCGAAGTTGGCGAGGAAGTCGTCGGTGATGGTCTGGTTGAAACCCAGGTCTTCCAGCGGCGGCACCGGCGTGTAGCGATAGCTGATGCGCAGTCGGCCCTGGGCCAGCTCTTCCTTGGGGTTGAGATCCGGGTTCAGGAAGGCTTCGAAGCCGATGAGATAGCCGCCGTTCACGAGGTCACGGCCCTTGGCGTTGATGCTGGCGAGCATGTCTTTCACCAAGCTCGGGTGCATCGGTTTGTCGACGAAGCTGAAATGCGCCTCGGCGATGGTGTCGGCCAGCACCTGTGCGGTGCGGGTGTAGTTCTCGAAGAAGAACTTGCCGCCCTGGGCTTCGGTGGTCCGGTTGCCCCAGAAGCGATAGCCGCTTCGGTTGATGATGGTCGTGACTTCGAGGCTGTTGAGGTAGGTCGTGTCGCTGCTCGGGCTTTGCAGGTCGAAGAAGACGTCGCTCGTCATGCCCTGCGGCCCGTTGACGACGATGTTGGAAAGCGTCTTGTGCCAGCCGATCTGCTGGTCGATCTTGGCGCGCAGACCCAGCGCGTAGGCCGTGGCAGGCACCGCGTCGGCTTCGTTGGTCGTGACGTTCCAGGCAAGGAAGTTCGGCCAGATGACCATCAGCTCGCGCTTGCCGAAGGCGGCGCGGTAGGTGGTCGCCTCTTCCTTGGTGGTCGCGTAGGCCATGCCGTCGGCCTTGCGCGCCGCGACGTAGCCGAAGCCGCGCAGTTGCTCGGCGACGGTGCCGATCTCGATGGCGACCGCCTCGGTGTCCAAGCCGGGCGCGCCGATGATCCGCGGCTTGACACCCAGTTGACCCTGCGCAGCAAGCAACGCCTGCAGGCCAGTCTTTTGGCCGGCCGCGGTGGTCGTGCCGATGACGTTGCTGGTGGTGGCCGCATCGTCGGCGCCCGGCTCGACGCGCACGACGATGGTGAGCGCCTGCGACTGCTGGCTGATGGCCTTGAGTGCCTGCGCCAGGGTGCCGCTGGCGCCGGCCTTGCCCACGCTGCCGGCCGGGTTGGTCAGCAGCACGGGCGTGTTTAGCGGGAACGCGTCGACTTCGGCCGCGGGCGCGGTGGCGACGATGCCGATGATTGCCGTCGAGATGACGCGGATGGTGGCGCCGCCTTCGTCGACTTCGAAGACGCGTACGCCGTGGTGGTATTCGGTAGGCATGTGTGGCTACTCCTGATTGGAAGTGGTGGCGTTGATGAGGTCCGAAACGTCGGGGTTGGAAGCGAGGAAGGCGGCGAGCTTTTCGGCCGCCGTCGGCGCGGCCGTGATCGTTGCGGCAGGGCGCGCGACGAGTTCCCATCTATGGCCATCGTGGCGCGGCCATTTGTCTTCAGGCCATCGCACGAAGCAGGTGAAGAAGCCGCTGTCGTTGCGGGTGACGGTCATCCAGTCTTCCGGCATGGGGTCGATGACCGCACCGCTGGGGACGTGATAGACGCCCTGTCCGCGCTCTGCGATGGATTCGAGTGCGGGCACGACGTCGATGAACAGGCCCGCGCCGTTGAGCTGGAAGGCGGGGACGCGGTCTGTGGGGTCGAAGGTGTCGGGCATGGTCAGAGGGCGCGGATGATGGGCACGTAGGCACGGGCGTTGGGGCGCGCGTGAGCCTCGCCGGACGGGTTGGCCGTGGCCGTGTGCTTGTGCAGTCCATTCGGGGATGCGGTGGCTTCGTGTCCGTGGTCGCCCGCTTCGGTCGTTCCCGAGCTGACGATGCCGGCGCCAGCGCCGAGCGTCGCGGGGAACGGGAGCGGCCCGCCGGTCGCGTTGTAGAAAACGCTTGAGGTGTTCAGCTGGTGCGAGTGCCTGCCGCCCGCCTTGACGGAGACCGTATGGTCGTGCCACCCGGCGTTGTCCATGCTCACGCTGTGCCAGTGCGTTTTGTTCTGACTGTCGATCCTGACGCCGAGCGCCATGGCGGGGTCGAGCCCGCGCCCCATGTCCGCACCGCCATCGAAGTGGCCACGGTCATCGGGGAGGTTGAAGGTGGTGAAGCCGTCACCCTCGCCGTAGGCAGTGCCCAGCACGGCGTACAGAGCCGGATACGCGGTGCGGCTGATGGCAGCACCGTTGCGGATGAGCCAGCCCGCGGGAAGGTTCGCGGTTGGCCAATGCGCCGGCATGCCGATGGGGCCAGCGCGATCCGATTCCGCCTTGCTGTACACGCCAAGGTTGGCACGCGCGGTCGCGGCGTTGTCGAGGTCTGACAGGTTCTTGCTGCGCAGTAGCGGATCGGGCGCGTTGCCGGTCGGCTCGTTCTGCGCGGCGATGAGCTTGGTGCCCGCGGGATAGCTCACAGCCAGCGTCAGCCGGCTGGCAATCACGGGGTCTTTAGTCCATTCGTCGGCACGCAGCCGCACGCCGTCGATGTACACGGCCAGGCCGCGCGTGGTGGTGACGGTGAGGTCGACCACGGTCTGAGCTGCGGCGAGAGTCTGCGTTTCTTCGATGGTGTCGACGGTGACGTTGATGGCGTCGATGTCTTGCCAGTCCGCATCGCCATCGGCGTTGCTCTGCTTCGTGAGCACCTGGCCAGTGGTGCCGCCGGGGAACACCACGCCGCCGGTGACGTAGTTGATGACCCAGCTGTGGGTGGCGATGGTGACGTTGGGATCGATCTGCAGCGTGACCGCGTCGACGTTTCCCGGTTGGAAAGCAATGCGGACGGTGAAGTCGTTGGTGGTGCCTTCCTCTGGCAACGGCTTGTAGCTGGCCGGAAGGTTGCAAACCGTGAACAAGCTGCCATTGGCGTCGATCAGCCCGGCCTCTCGCATGGTCCATCCGCCAACCGCTGCGGGAATCACCGCCTCCGCGATGTAGAGGATCTCGTTCTCTGGATCTTGGTAGATGCGGTTGATGGTGCCGCGCCAACGCTCGCGCACCAGCGCAGTCATTCCGACATTCGGATCTACCGCATTGCCACCGCCGTCTCCGACAACAATGGCAACCAGTTCAATGGGGGCGCTTTCAGCAATGGCCCGCGCGGTCTCGCGCAGGCCGTTGGTGGTGTGGATGCTGGTGAACGCCATGCATCCACTGTGCCGACGAATCCACGCGTGCGCGAGGACCGCGGGCCGTGGAGGTGGCGAGGACTGGTGCGCCTCCTCAGGCTCTAGGCGGAAGAGCTATTGCACAGCTCAGCCGAGCCCAATCCCGTGGACAGCTGCGAAGTAATCCTTCAGAAATTGTCCCGTCTTCAGCACCTGGGCGTCAGTCTTGGCCGACCGATAGGCCACCGAAAGACCCTGACTGTTTGGGTCAGCACTCGGGGTGGTGTACGACGATCCAACGCGCAACAGGGCCGACCCGGTATTCACTGGATTCGCGCTCGCGGCCGTCGCACTCGTCCCAGCCGTCAGGTTCCAGATCTTCAACCCACCGGCGGCGTCGACCCGGCCAGCCACCAACGTCCATTGATCACGATTGACCGAGTCGGCCAGCGAAACGATCACAGCCGTATCACCTACGCCAGGAGCCAGCACCGACCGCGATAGAACGAGCGTCAGCTTGTTGTCGCCCGGAGTGCCCCCGGCATTCACCGACAGGCTGATGCCGCGCGAGGACGCATTGGGAGGCGCCACGGCCGGTGAAGCGAAATTGCTGAGCAGGTGCTGAGTCGACTCATTGGTCACCTTGAAAACAGAGAAGTAGGTCGCGTCGGGCCTCTGCGGCGTCTGAGTTTGAACGAACGAGACGCCAGGTTGAAAGGTGGCGTAGCCCGCATTGAAGACAGGCACGCCAACAACACTCGCCACGGCCCCGAAGGGGTGGCTCTTGGCACTGAACGCCGCATTGACACCGAAAAAGTGCCAGTGGTCGAGGTCCACAGCGTCAGGCGGAAGAAAGTAGCCCTCAGGGACATGGCGATCCCCAGCCATCGTGATGCCGGCCATACAGGCTCCTTAAAACTGGTTGTAGTTGAAAACGTTGCGAACACAGCGGGCATAGAACTGCGCCAGCAAGACCATGCCGCTGGTCATCGGATGCAACCCATCACGCAGATGGCGTCCGGGCGAGCTGCCGCCCGGTATCGCGGGCCAGAACTCGAAGTCCTTAAGAATGCCCGTCTGCCGATGGGCGTCCATGACGTGAAAGCCGTACCGACTGGCCATCTTGGTTGCCAAGTCCAGCAGCGGCAGACGCACGGAAGTCTCCACGTCGGCGCGTTGCAGTGGCAGGCCGTAGAAGCACTCCTTCAGGTTCGGCCAGGCCGTGCGCGCCTTCCAAAAGAGGTATCGCATCGACTCTGCAGTCGTCGACATGTCGAGGTCCGCCAGCGATGGCCGGCTCATTGCAGTATCGAAGTCTCCCAGGTGCCCGATGCCATCGTTCGTGCCAGCTGAGACCATCAAAATATCGGGCTGCACACCGTTGGCAATCGCCTGATCGATCTGATGCGACATCTTGAGCCAAGGGCTTTGCCCGTACTCCCGAAAGGATGCACCGCTCTCGGCGTAGTTCTTGAACGATGCCGCTTGCATGATTGCGCGGAAGTAGGTGGGCCAGTTGTCGGTGAGGTTGTCATCGAAATTTCCAGCCGCTGGGTTTCCCGTCTTGGTGATGGAGTCGCCGACGGCTAAGTAATTTCGCCCAGCCCAAGGCGGGACTGCCACCGAGGCGCCAGCGACCCTCTTGGAATCGAACAGCACCCAACCCCATCGGTTCTTGATGACGAAGCCATCTTCAGGGTGATCGCACTCGATGCGAAAACCTGGCGTTTCGAGGTCGCCGTTGTTGTAGAAGCCGCCGTAGACCCAGCGCCAACGGTCCAGGAGCGGCAACACCAATCCGTTCGGGTCGCCGTCGGCGGTGATCAGTTCGTTGATGGCGTCGATTGCACCTTTGCTCGCAAGGCTGAAGTTTCCGAGATAGTCGGCGACGCCGGCGTTGTTCCAGTACACCTCATAAACCTGAGGGTCGCCCGTTCTCTTTAAGAACTGCTGCCCATTCCCGGTGGCCGTCAGACCTTGGGCCGTGGTGCCGTAGGTGTTGCTACCGGCAATCGATGCAGCTGCGCCCGCTTCCGAACGTGCCGCGCTTTGCTCCGCTTGGTCGACCGCTTCGATGAAGTCGCCGATCCTGGTGTCTATTGCACCGGCGGTGGCAGATTTCAGCTCACGGGAAAGCTTGTGGAGATTCGGAAGCTGCCCGCTCTCGGTTTCGATGTCGCCGTCGGGGGCGTTGATGAACTCGTGGAGCGTATCCACGGACAGGCCGAACTTCGAGACTTTGCCGTCGAGTGGAGAGGTCATAGGTCAGTGGGAATGGTGAACTTTTCCGGCATGGACGAAACGACCCCGCGCAGCGTGTCGGCGGCGCCGGCGGTTTCGGCATAGCCACTGGTGGCGCCTTCGATCATGAAATCGAGCGCGCTGGTGCCGTCGTCGTACCTGGGCGTTCCATCGCTGACATTGAGATCCGATCCGCTGATGGCGACCGATGCCCAACGAGGTCCGCCGGTGGAGCGGATGAAGATGTCGATGCCTGCCAGGTGCGAGCGCTTGTTTTTGTATGCCTCAATGACGCGCCGGATCTGCGCCAATTGATAGGCAGTGAACCCGATCTGCTCGGCCTCGATTCGAACCCGAAAGGTGTAGGGATCGCCGGCCGGGCTCTGCTGAAACCATTCCTGTATCTGGGCTGGCAACCCCATCGCTTCCAATGCGCGCTGTACGCCGCCCGGCGTGCCCTTGGTGCGCTTGATCTCCAGCGACTGAGCGATCACCTCGCGCTTGACCTCAATGCTCCATTTGTCATCCCACTCGTCGACCGAGTAGGCGAAGGCGAGCCAGGGCAGGATGTCTGCGGGGCACGCGTAGGGATTCCACACATCGCGCAGTGGCGTGGGCGTATCGGAGATGCGTGCATCGGCCGCGGCGACAGCACGCTCAAGCGCCGTTGCGCTACTTGGCAGCAGGGTGGCGGCGTCGGTCATTCTTCAACCGCGGCCGTGATGGCGATGCCCGAGCAGTAGGCGGCCTGCCCGACGCTCATCATGATGTCGGCCGCCGGCTGCACGAGCGTTGCGCGCAGCACGCCAGGCTGATGCAGCGCCCGATAGTTGCCGCTGATGCTCGGGTCAGCGTCGAGGCGATGCACGCTGTCCGCGTAGGCCTGAGTCGCCGCCAAAGCGGCTTGCCGTACTACTTCCGAGTCGCTGCCGCTATCGACGATGAGCTCAGCCTCGATGGTGTAGTGCACAACGCTCGCGGAAAGCACGCTGACGTTGTCCGTCAGCGGCCGGACTGTTCGACTGGATAGCGCGGCACGCACCTTTTCGATCAGGTCCGAGCCGGTGGTGCCGTCTCCCTCCCGCGAGAGGACGTAGACGACAACGAAGCCCGGAGTGGGGCTGTCGACCGAAACGTCGCGCACCTGGCCGCTCGCTGACAGCGCGTGGTACATGTAGGCGGCTTCGCTGCCAGCCGTGGTGAACGCTTCGAGCCTCAGAAGGATGCGGCGCCGGAAGTCCGCATTGGCTTCCATGACGGCTTCGACCGGCGGCAGCGCCGTGTCGTCGGCCGGCGTGACGATGAGACGCGTGACGCCCCAATTGGCGCCCAGCTGGTCGAGATCACCGTCGACGGCATGGGCGAGCATCACCGCCCGCGCAGCATCGTTGACACGTTGTCGTACGACCAGCTCGCGATAGGAGCTGACCTGCAGCCATTTGTTCAGAGGCTCGGACTCGATCGACAGCACGCTCTGAATGGCGGTGCGCTGAGCCTCGGGAATAGCTGCCAGCAGCTCTGCTTTGCGCTCTGCGAGCAGAGACTCGAAGTCCAGCGGCTCGATGACGTTGGGCGCAGGGATTTGGGAGAGGTCGATCATGCGCCGTCTTACAGGTTGATGGTCGACGTGACGCTGTCACTGCCGCCGAGATCTCGACGCACGATGTGCAGGCCGCAGCGACCCTGCACGTCGACGTTGACGTTGACGCGCTGCACGCGGGTGCGCGGTTCCCATTTCATGATTGCCTGTGCCGTAGCGGCGATGAGGCGCAAGCGGTTGGCCTCGGTCGCCGGGTGGTCGATCAGCTGCGGCACGTAGCTGCCGTAGTTCCGGCGCATGACGCGCTCGCCGATGGGCGTGGTGATGATGTCGGCCACGGACTGGGTGATGTGGGCGCTTCGCCCGATCTGCCGGCCGACGATGTTGGAGACACCGTTCATTGGGGGCCGCCCGACGTGTCGCCGCCCCGCGCCACTTCGCCGTGCACGTGGCCCTGGACGCTAATTGCCCCGGCGGTGATGTCGCCGTCAGCGTGCATGGTGCTGGTGGTCTCGATCTCGCGCGTGGAGTAGATCGGCAGGTTCAGTCGAGCCTCGCCCGTGGCACCCGGCACACTGCTGACGCCCGTGCCCGCCATGCCGCCCATGAAGGTCAGCAGTCCCATCACGGTCACATTGCCCGTGGCGGTGGTCTGAGGCGCGTCGAGCGTGATCTGTTGCGCTTCGAGGGTGATCTGCTGCGAGTGGACGGTCGCGCTTTCGCTTGCGGTGACGTCGGCGGTCTTGCAATGCACGGTGATGGCATCGGGGACCGTGACGTCTGCAGTTCCGTCACCGGGCAGCGTGACCTTGAGCGCATGGGCGCTGTGGTCGTACTCGAAGACGGCGCCGTCGGGGTACTTCGTGACGGTCTTGTTGGCGTCGGCACTCGGCGGCGGATGGCCAGCGGTCGGCAATCCTGCCAAGGCGTATCCGCCCTCGGTGATTCCGCCCGGAGACAGGAACATGACGCACTCGCCAACGGTCGGCGGATTCCATGTGCCCGTGTCTCCGGCCCGCGCCTCGAAGTAGGGACGCCATTGAGTGGTCGCGGTGGGGCTGAGCTTCACGCGCACCAACGGCGGCATAGCGCCATGGTCGACCGCGGCAATGGTGCCCACGCGCACGAGGTTTTCGATCAGTCGCTTCAGGTCTGCGAACTGTTGGTTCGGGTCGGTGGGTCCGGGCATGCGTTCACTGTGCCGGGCCTCTCGCGCGTGTGCGAGCTGCGCTATATGTGCAGGTGGCGGGGACGGTCGCGCGTTGACGAAAGCGCGACGCCGGCGAACTTCAGCCGCCGGCGGTGATGTGCTGCAGCAGGATGTCGGTGATGGCGTCGACGTCGGCGCCGGTGAAGCCGAGCAGTTCACGCTGCGGGTACTTCACGACCGGGCTGCGCGGGCGGCGCCAGTCGACCTTGTCGCGCAGGCCCCGCTGGTGGACGAGCGCGATGCGTGCACTGCGCCCGCCGATTGTGAGAACGGCGGTCCCCGGGGTGGCCGACTTCTTCAGGTGCTTGGCCTGGCGCAGCTTTTCGAACATTGTTCGCCGGATGCTGCCCTTCTTGGCGCGCAGGCGTGGCTTGCGCGGTTCGTAGCCCGACCCGTCAGGGTTGCGCTGTTCGGCGATGCGTTGCGCGTTGCTGCGGCGCATGTACGTCGCGACCTGCACCATGGCTGCGCGCCGGCGCGGCACAGACAGCCCGGCGAGAAGCGGGGCGACCCAGTCGGCAAGGCGGGACAGTTCCTCGGACACGGTCAGCCCTCGATCAGTGGCTGAATGCGCCACTCAGCGGCGAGATCCAGCGCCGTTTCTACTTGGCTTGCATCCGCGAGCAGCGGCTCGCCGATGTGGCGCGTGGTGAGCCGGTTGACGCCGTCCACTGTCGAACCCTGCACGGCCACAGTCTCTGTGAGGTCGATCTCGATGCTGATGTCGGCGGTCACGTGGTCGATGATTTCGGACTCGAAACGAAAGCCCTTTTCCCGCCGGTCTGGGTTGTCGAAGAGGTCGGGCTGATGGCGCTTTAGCCAGGCCACGATGGGCACGATCAACACGTCGGTGCTGTCAGGCCAGTCGGTGACAACGATGTTGACCGTGTACCGGTATTCGAACGACAGGGCCGGCGTGCCGGTGTGCACGATGTTGCCGCGCTCAATGAAGACGGTCAGCTTGTCCGGATTGGTGTCCAGATCCGGGCAGGCGAGGGTGATGTGATCGCGCAGCAGCTGCGGCTTCTTCATGGCTCAGGGCTCGGGTTCATCGGTTGGGCCACTCGGGTATCCCGCAAGGGCGCGATCTGCCCGGACGACGTCGGCGAGTAAGCGGAGCTGCTGGTCTCGCTCGACAACAGTTGCCCGGAGCTGTTCAGCCACGCGTCGGCCGTCTGCAAGACTGGCGTCGAGTCGGGCCGCATGGCTTGCGAGACGGCTGCGCTCAGTGTTGCCGGCCTGGGACATAGCAAGGTACTGAGCTGCGCGGCCCTCGGCGGTGCGCTGCAGGCGCTCAGCACGAGCAATGCGCTCAGCAGCATCAGCAGCGGCAGGGGCGCGTGCAGCCTGATAGGTGTCGACGGCTTCGGTGATCTGGTCGGCATGGGCGGATTCCTTGGTGCGGGTGGTGGTGGCCTGGTCTGCTTCGGCCTGCGCCTGCGTGGTCTTGTCGCTGTCCCATTGCTGCTGCACGCTGGCGGCGCCGTCATTTCGCCCGGTGCCGTAGCCGATGGCGCCCGAGGCGGCAGCGATGAGGACGGCCACGGCGGCCAGCGTGATCTTGTTCATGCGGTCGCCGGCATGGAGAGCAACGCGTCGAGCGCGCGATTGCAGCGGTCGACGCGGTCTGCATGACCCACCATTTCGGGATTGATTCCGCGGGTGACGGCTTCGAGGTTCCATGCGTCAGCGTGGGCGTTGAGGCCGTTGGCCGCCCAGTACCAAGCGCCCGTGAGCGTGGCGCCCTGGTGCTCGGCGACGATGTCGGGCTTGGCTTCGCAAGGCAGGCCGGTGCCGGCGGCGGCGCGCCGATAGTTGCCGCGTCCGGTAATCTGAATGAGCCCCCGGCCGCGGTAGGTCCAGCCGTCGCCCGACTCGACGCCGCCGTTTCCATTGCGGTCGGCGTAGGCGACGTTGGCCATGGCCTTGGGCTGTCGGACGAAGGCGCGGGCTTTCTCGACCGGGCGCAAGGCTTTGAACATCTTGGCGATGCGGACCGGGTCGGTGTAGTACAGGTTCTCTTCGAGTCGCGTGAAGGCGCTGGACTCGTGCCCGCACTGGCCGATGAATGCAGCCATGCGGCGCGGGGTGCCGATGTCGAACCGCTCGAAGGCGGCGGCCAGGTGCGGCAGGAAGGCACGCGCCACGGCGGGCGTGATGCCGGTTGCGATGAGCTGGGCGAGGGTGATGGTCATGGGGTTCGGATCTGGTCAGGACGGGGCGAAGTCACTGGGTTCCACCGGCGCACTGGCCGTAGAGGCGCGCGAGCTTTGCGGTGTAGGCGTCGAGCTGCTGCGCCGTTGGGCGCACCGGCGGCTCTGGCAGCAGGGGGCAGCGGGGCGGGTTGACCGCGACCTGCGTTGTGCAGCCAACGACCAGAGCGGCCAGGATGCAGACCATGGCAAGGCGTTTCATTTCCGGCTCTCCTGCAATCTGAGATTGGTTTCCTGCACCTGTCGCGTTACGAGGGCGGACGGTGCCGCTTGCGGGCGCGTCGCCTGCTGCACGCTGGTGGCGGCGGCGCCGACCTTCGCGGCGGCTGCGCTGGTCTTGTCGGCCGCCTTGCCTGCTCGCAGTGCGGCTTCGTCGACCTTGTCCGCGGCCTCGCTCGCGGTATCGGCGGCCTGCTGGGCGGTCGCGACGGCCTCCTGCACTTGGCTCGCGATAGGCCCGAGGCGGTCGATGGCCTTGCCGAGCAATACCTGCAGGTTCTTGATCTCGCTCACGCGTTCGGCGCGTTCTTGTTGGACGCCGAACCAATGGCCGACGCCCAGCCCCGCGAGCCCGCCAGCGAGGGCGAAGCACGCGATGACGACGAGCATCAAGACGTTCTTGTGACGCTCGATCCAGCGTGCGCGGCGGGCCTCTTTTTCAAGGCTCGCGAGGTGACTATCCGTGATTGTTACCATCGATCTGCCCTCTCATCAGTTCAAGCTCCTGCCGCACTCGCGCGAGTTCGGCGGTCATGGCCTGCAGCTGGCCCCTAAGTTCGCCCAGCTGTTGCAAGGCGTCTCGGAGTTCGCGCGCGAATTGGTCAGCGCGCGTCTCTGCCGCGACGCGCGCCTCGCGCTCGGCCTTGAGCATTTCCTTGTAGACAGAGAGCGCCTGAATCTGGCCATCGGCATCGGCGCCAGACATTCGCTGTTGGTTGCGCGCGAGCATCCAGTAGATGGCGGTGCCCAGGCCGATGATGACCAGAACAACGACGTAGCCGACGAGGCCGAACTTGGCGCCCGCGGCCTCGGCGATGGCGAGAGTGGTGGTGGCTTCTGGCATGGCTGAATCAATCCCAGAGCTGCACGGTCTCGACGCGCGCGGTGTTGGCTGGAAGGTCGGGCAGGATGACTGCGCGGCCGAGCGGAAGGATGGGGCCGATATCGGCGAGTCCTGGGTTCAGCCGATACGCGGCTTCCGTGACGCCGGCCGTGGCACCAAGGTGCCGCAGGCAAAGCAGGTCGACGGTGTCGTGTTGCTGAGCGATGACGGTGCGCGGCATGGCTAGATCAGCTCCACGGTGAGGCGGGTGGTGCCGAGGATGTCGCGCACGGACCATGTGGCATCGCGCCGGTGCTGCTCGGCCTGGCCCTCGCGGGTTTCTTCCTGATCGTCCTTGCGGGCGCGCCCCGTGGTGTCGTAGTCGCTGTAGCGCTCCAGCAGGTTGGCTTTGGCGTGGCTGTAGACCGCGCGCCGGAAGCGCTGCACGTTGATCGACTCGCCGTCGATCTGCAGCGCGGGCACCACGGCCAACGATGCATGGCCTTCGACCTCCCGCTCGGCTGCCCAGATGCTGAGCAGACCGATGGTTGTGGCCATGGCTTCCTGCACGGCGGGCAGCAGTCGCTGCGGCGTGATGGTCCCGTCGAGACGCATTGCGTCGCGCAACTTGGCCAGGTCGATCTCGGGCCACCAGCCGCCGGCCGTGACGATGCCGAGTGGCGCCGGGTCGCTGGGCGGCGTGGTGCGCACGAGGGGCGGGGCGGCGGCGATGAGGGACATGGTGGCTCGGCGGGTGTTGATAGGTGGGCGGTGGCCGTGGCGCGTTGTGGTGAGGGGTCAACCTTTCACGCTGCGCCACGGGCCGCCCGGCACGTGGGGTGCTCGGTGTCGCTACTTTCCGGCCGCACGCTTGCGCGCGGTCGTTGCCTTCTTCGCCGCGGCAGTCTTGCGCGTCGCTTTCGGCGTGGCGGTAGCGGGTTGTTGGGTTTCGCCGGCGGGCGGTGCGTCGGATTTCGCCTCGCTGGCCAGGGTCGCGGCCTTGTCGACCTTGGTGAGCGCACGCTCGATGCGCTCGATGTCTTTCTTTACGCCGGAATTGCTGTCGAGTTCCAGAGCGCGCTGCAGTCGTGCCAGGGCGAGGCGCAGCGCCTCGGGCTCGATGGCCGCGAGGTCGGGCTCGTCGGCCGTCTGCACCTTGCCCAGCGCGGCGTACGCGATGGCCTTGTGCAGCTTGGCACGCGCCTGGTCGGGGGCGTCTTGTTCCGCGGTTATCGCCTCGGCCTCGATGAGTTGTCCGGCGGCCTGCGCACGCGCGAGGTCATGGCCTTCGATGTTCAGCACCATGGCCGCGAGGCGTCGCGTTCCGTCTTCATCGGCCATCTCGACCATGGGCGACCATTGACCTTTGAGGTAGGCATTCGACAGTTCGTCGATGACGATAGCCGCCGGGCTTCGCTTGTAGTCGTCGGCCATCGGCATGCGATGCCGGATGACATAGCCCGCGATCCGCAGACCGAGCGCGTAGGCGCCCGCGTCGAAGGCCCACACCATCAGCGTGGTGAGCACTTGATCCTGCGCGCCGTTTCCGGTGTTGAGGGAGGTGTCGATCCAGTCGAAGTACTCCGGCAACAGGCGAGCTTTCAGCTCGGCGCGGCGCTCGTGCGACTGGATCTGCGAGATGCGTCCTTTGTCTTGCGAGAGCTTGACACGCATGAGCCCGTAGGCGTCGCCCTGCAGCTCGACGCCGTAGGGGCTGGCGGCCTGGGCCTGTTCTTGCAGGATGCGCGCGCGGTGGCGCTGTGCGGGGCTGAGTGGGCGCATGGTGTTGTGCTTGTCTGGTGGGATGAGTGCGCGGGCTGGATGCAGCCCGCGCGGCGGGTTTCGTCAGACGGATGTCTGCCTTTTGGCGCCTGGGTTACGCGGCCAGCTCGATGTTTTCCACGAGCACCGCGCGGCCGTAGTCCTCCACGACGTACGCATCGTTGGACGACTCGTAGTTCTCGATCTGGTCGCGTTCGGGCACGTCCTTGATGTTGCGGCGGCGTGCATCTCGCTGCCAGTACAGCGAGAGGTTGGCCAGAGTGGTCACCATGACTTTGCCGGCCGGGAAGAAGGGGACGGTGACGCCCTGCAGGCCACCCACGCGCTTCTGGCTGATGACGATGTCGGCGGCCAGCGCTTCGGTCGGCGGCTGTTCCTTGTTAACCAGCGGGAAATATTTGTCGTGCATGAGTTCACGACCGACCACGACCACGAGATCCGGGTCTGCCTGGTACCACGGGTCCAGCAGTGTGATGGCGTCGTACACGACCGCGTCGAGGTTGGCGTAGTCGCTGGTAGCCGCGTCGGGTCCGACGATGACCTTGCCGGGCTGCTTGCTGCCCTCGGTCACGACATTGGCCGCTGCGTTCTCGCGCATCTGCTGCAGCCAGCCCTTGTTGACGTCCTGCAGCAGCGGGTTTGCGGCCAGGTCGGTGGTCGCAGCGATGCTGGTGCCGTTCCAGCCGATGCAGATGCGGTCCAGCGCCTGGCGCCGGATGATGGAGTCACGCACGAGGGGCTGGAAGTTGGGGAAGCCGGCCCACGCGTCGAGCTGCGTATAGCGAATGGCCGTGTCGAAGTTGGTCTGCACGCAGCGATAGCCGTTTTCGTCCATCGCCGTGACGTTGCGCGGCTTGCGCGTGCCGTTGCCGGTCGTGTCCGTGCGCCCTGCGACCGGGCCGTTCACGCCGATGCCGATCTTGGCGCCCATCTGCTCGGTCACGCCGACGACGTTGATGCGCTGCAGGAACGCACTCGACTCCTGCATCTTCGATTCGAGGGTCTGCTGCACGCGCGGCACGACGTTGAATTTCTGAACGACGCTGGCAACTTCGTTGATGGTGGCCAGCTGGGCGAAGTAGGCGTCGAGTGCCTGGCGGGTTTCTTTACGCATGATGTTTGCTGCCTGTGTGGTGTTGCGGAAGGGTTTGCGTGGGTGTGGGCGTGTGCGTTTCAGCAGTCCGTCTTTGCGGTGCCGTTGCCGCCAGCCGCGGGCGGGCGGGGGGTGCCGGCCGGGGTGTTGTCGAGTGCGTTGTATTTGGCTTGCAGGGCATCGAGCTGGGTCTTCAGCTGTCCGATGGCCTTGTCGGCGGCGCTCAGCTTCGAAGTCGTGTCTGCAGCGTGCTGCTCGAAGGCTTCGCCGATTTGCTGGAAGCCTTCGACCACGGCGGCGAAGCGCGCGTCGTCCGTGGTTGCCTTGCTTCCGAACTTGGCCAGCGCGCCGCTGATGGCGGTGCGCAGCTTGGCCAGGGCGCCATCGTCTGCGGCGTCCTCGAATTCGAGAGTGGCTTCTTCCGCCGAGGTGAACAGATCCTCGGGCTGTTCCTTGCGCGCGGCGAACGGGCTCGCGTCCGGGTTCTTGGCAGCGAACTCGAGCATTTCCGTGCCCAGGCTCGCGGGGTTGTCGGTGACGGCGAGGCCGATGAGATAGGCCTTGTCGGTGTCGGCGAACTTGGGCCGCACTTCCATCGAGGTGTAGATCTTCTGGCGCTTCTTGTTGATCGCGATCAGCTCGTCGGTGGGCGAGATCTGCGCGAAGAGGGCGAGCTTCTTCACGCCGCCGATTTCGACCTCTTCGGTCTTGAGGGCCAGAACGTCGCCGTAGGCGCGGAAGTCGCTGTTCGGGCTGTAGCCACGCATGTGCTCGACGTTGATGCGCGCGCCGTACACGGTCGGGTTGTAGCTGGCGGCCATCTGTTCGAGCCAGGCCCGGTCGATGATGCGGCCGTCGCTGGTGGCGCCTTCGACGCCGACGCGGAAGAACTTGGAAACCGGCTTTTTCGCGGTGGTGGACATTGGCTTGACTCGCTGCTGGTTGATGGGTTGCCGCAGTGGTGTTGCGACGTGCCAGCCAATGGTGTCCGTGGTGTCGTGCGCGCTCAAGCCGCTGCGCGTGTGGCAGTGGCGGGGACTGTTGGACGTGGTGGCGATGCTTCGCGCGCGCGGGCAACCTCGGTGTCATGCCCCTTAAATCCGCTGCGCCCGGCCGCGCTCGCCGGTCTGTCTCCGCTGCTGCGAAGTCCGCGCCGCACAAGCGTGGGCGGGTTGCGAGCACTGCCAAAGTGGCATCGCCTGCTGTCGTTGCTGACGGCGTCGCGAGCACTGAGACGGGCCAGATTGCCACGTTGACGCCGCAGGCGCAACCCCGCACCGCGGCGCGCTTCCTTGCTTGGACAGGGTGGAAGGTCAAGCAGATCGCCGAGCACCTGGGCGTTCCAGCGTCGACTGTGTACGGCTGGAAGGAGGCGGACAAGTGGGATGACGCGCAGCCGCTCGACCGCGTCAATGGTGCGCTCGAAGTGCGTCTGATCCAGCTCATCCTGAAGACGGAGAAGACCGGCGGCGACTACAAGGAAATCGACCTGCTGGGGCGACAGCTGGAGCGCACCGCGCGGGTGGAAAAGTACCAGCAGACCGGGCGCGAAGGCGACCTGAATCCGAACATCGCAGCGCGCAACGCTTCCCCGAAGCGAAAGCCCAAGCGCAACGAGTTCAGCGAAGACCAGATCGCGCTGCTCGAAACGAAGCTGCGCGAGTCGAACTTCCCCTTCCATCAAACGTGGTTCGATCAGCAGTACCAGCGCCTGCGCGCGATCCTCAAGGCACGGCAGATCGGCGCGACGTTCTATTTCTCGCGTGAAGCCCTGCTGTCAGCTGCGAAAGAGGGACGCAACAAGCTGTTCCTGTCGGCGTCGAAGGCGCAGGCCCACCAGTTCCGCAGCTACATCGTCGACTTCGCGAAAGAGGTGGACGTCGAGCTGAAGGGCGAGAACATCAAGTTGTGGAACGGCGCAGAGCTGATGTTCCTGGGCACCAACGCGATGACGGCCCAGTCGTACCACGGCGACTTTTACTTCGATGAATTCTTTTGGGTTCCGCGCTTCAGGACCATCAACAAACTGGCCAGCGCGATGGCCTCGCACAAGCATTGGCGAAAAACCTACTTCAGCACGCCGTCGGCGATGTCGCACGAAGCCTATGGCTTCTGGACCGGCGACGACAGGAACAAGGGGCGCGCGAAGAAAGACCACGTTCGCATCAACACGACCCACAAGGCGCTGCGCGGCGGCGCGCTGGGTTTGGACCGGAAGTGGCGCGACATCGTCACGGTGGAAGACGCCGTGGCGATGGGCTTCGATCTGTTCGACATCGCCGAGCTGCGCGAGGAATACAGCGTCGACGAGTTCGCGAACCTCTTCATGTGCCAGTTCATCGACGACAGCCTGTCGTTGTTCACGCTCGCACAGATGCAGGCGTGCATGGTCGATAGTTGGGAAACGTGGAGCGACGTAAAGCCGCTGTGGATTCGTCCCTACGCACATTTCCCCGTCTGGGTTGGATACGACCCTTCGGACAAGGGCGACGCCGCCGCGCTCGTGGTGGTCGCGCCGCCGCGCACCCCTGGCGGCAAGTTCCGCATCTTGCATCGCGAGCAGTTCAAGGGCTCCGACTTCGAGGCACAGGCCGAGGCGATCCGCCGCATTACCCAGCAATACAACGTCGTGCACATCGGCATCGACAAGACCGGCCTGGGTGAAGGCGTGCACCAGATCGTCAAGAAGTTCTTTCCCCAGGTGAAGGGCTACCAGTACAGCATCGAGGTGAAACAGCGCCTCGTGCTCAAGGCACAGCAGGTGATCCACAAAGGCCGTCTGGAGTTTGACGCCGGCTGGACCGACATCGCTGCGGCCTTCATGGCCATCAAACGCGTGCTGACGGCCAGCGGCCGGAACGTGACATACGACTCGGGGCGCTCCGAAGTGACGGGCCACGCAGATCTTGCGTGGGCAACGATGCACGCGCTCGACAACGAAACACTGGCCGGCGACGTGGTCGGCGGCAACTCTCGCATGGAGATTTTTGGATGAGCAAACGCAAGAACGGCCACGGCCGCGAATTGGTCCGCACCCCGCCGGCGGTCACGGCCACCACGCTGATGACGCAGAGCGATGGAAGCACCGTCGAGGCGTTCAGCTTCGGCGATCCTGAGCCGGTGAGCCGCATCCAGCTGCTGGACTATGTCGAGAGCATGTTCAACGGCCGCTGGTACGAGCCGCCATTGCCGTGGGAAGGGCTGGCGAGCGCATTCCGCGCGTCGCCGCACCACGGCTCGGCGATCTACCTGAAGCGCAACCTGCTGAAGTCGCTGTTCATGCCGCATCCGCGGCTGTCGGCCGCGACGTTCGGCGCCATGGCGCTGGACTTTCTTGTCTTCGGCAATGCATACGTCGAGCAGCCGCGCGCCTACACGGGGCGGCCGTTGGAGCTGCGGCACGCGCTCGCGAAGTTCACCCGGCGCGGCCAGGAGGCGGGCCACTATTTCTTCGTGCGCGGCTGGCTTCAAGAGCACGAGTTTCCAACCGGCTCGGTCTTCCACCTGCGCGAGGACGATGTCAATCAAGAGATCTATGGCCTGCCCGAGTACATCAGCGCGCTGCAGTCGGCCTGGCTGAACGAGGCGGCGACGATGTTCCGGCGCAAGTACTACGCGAACGGCTCGCACGCGGGCTTCATCCTCTATCTGACCGAGGGGCAGGTCGACAACGATGACGCGAACGCGCTGCGCAAGGCGTTGAAGGACTCGAAGGGGCCGGGCAACTTCCGCAATCTGTTCCTGCACATGCCGGGCGGCAAGGCCGACGGGCTGAAGTTGATCCCCGTGAGCGAGGTGGCGGCCAAGGACGACTTCGCTGCGATCAAGAACGTGAGCAAGGATGACGTGCTGGCCGCACACCGCGTGCCGCCGGGCCTGCTGGGCATGGTGCCGACCAATGCCGGCGGCTTCGGCAATGCGCCCCAGGCTCTGGCCGTGTTCATCGAGAACGAGATCCGGCCGCTCATGCAGCGCTTCCGCGAGCTGAACGACTGGGCCGGCGAGGAACTGGTGCGTTTCATCGAGCCGCCCGGCGTGGCCGCGGCGGGCTGATCGTCTAACTCCATTTGGGAAAACAGCCCTCCATGGCGGTGGGGTGCGCCCGAAGAATGATGGTTCCGTAACAACCCAAAAGGGTGAACCATCATGGCCTTGACGCCTCAGCAGCAAGAGTGGCACGACTACATCGTCCCACTCGAATACCCCGCAACGCCGTTTCTTGTTCCCGGTCCCGGGGGCATTCAGATCTGGCAGGCGCCCGCGCCGCCGCCGCCGCCGGAACGTGTGATCTTCGAGCACCCCATGCCCGAGGGATGGAAGCCGCGGCGCGGCGCTGGCCGTAGCCGTTAGAGCGGAACGCGCGGACATCAATCAACCCCAAGGGCGCACGTAGCGCCCTTTTTTTCGTCCGGGTGTCGTCTCGCTCTGCCGCTCGCCTCGCGGCGCATCCACGGGCCTGCCAGGGCCATCGGCTGGCCCTTTCATCGCGGAGGGGGCGCCGCCCGGTCGGGCGAGCCGCCTGCACCCCCTGGCGCGCGGTCTAGCCCCCACCGAGCCCGCACGCTTCGGGTAGCGGTTTTTACGACCCGGTCGGTCAAGTTCCAGCCCGCGCCTGTACTGGCGCGGTTGTCGTTTTCACATCGTGGTTTTATTTCCCGTTTTTACGGGTTTCTACGCGCGTGCTTTTATACCTATTGTTTCAGTTCGCGCAGTGCGATCATTCGCCCTCCCATCTAAATGGCCCCCAATGGACAACTTTTTGCTTGAACTTTATTTAGGCCAAGTCGTTGAAGAGTGCGAAGGTGCATTCGCTGCGGTTGACGCGCTCAATGCTGCGTTGGGCTCGAATGGCGACCCTATAGATCCTGCTCAGGTGATCATTCATCGCTCGGCGGCGGTTTCGCGAATGTTTTGGCCACCAGGGTCGAAGAACAAGAAGTCCCGACAGCGGTCGGATAGTCGTGGGGCCAAGCTGCGGCAAGCTCTCGGGTTGCAGATCCCTCATGCTGTCCAAGCGCGCACGTTGAGAGATCACCTTGAGCACTTCGACGAGAGGCTAGACGATTGGGCAGAGCGAACCGTTCATAGGAACATCGTCAGACGTCTCATAGGTCCCCGACACGCTGTTGCCGGCAACATAGAGGATCACGACATCATCCATCACTACGACCCGCAGGCTCGCGTATATGCGTTTCGGGGCGAGAAATTCGACATCGAAGCACTGATCGGCGGGCTCAGAGACATCTACGACCGTAGCCAACAAAAGCTGGTGTCTATCGACCTCGCAAGGCGTCAAGCGACGGCCCCTGGCAGTGCGAGCAGCTAGCTTCGGTATGGAAAAGCTCGAACGACATTGCATTTTCTGCAAGGCTTCGCTGACCTCGGAGAATCGAGCCAAGGAGCACGTTTTGAAGAAGTCGTGGCTCAAAGAGCTGGGCCTATCGAAGGCACCCTTAGGGCTTGGCGGGAGAGCGAAGGACAAGGTGGTATGGGATCGATCGATGGCTGCGGATGCTTTGCAAGCCGGAGAGATTTGCAATACCTGCAATAACGGCTGGATGAGAGAAGTTGATCATGCCGCCGAGCCGCACATTTTTGCGCTTCTACGAAACGAAATCGGGCCACACGAATTGAGCCTCCCGGAGCGGCTCCTTATTGTGCGATGGCTTCTCAAGACAGCGTGCGCCTTTGAAGCAACCGATCACAAGAATCGTCGGCACATTCCGCCTGAACTAATTTCAGGTGTGATGCGTGGGGACTATTTGCCAAGGGGATTTGTTGCTTGCGTCACTCCTGCGGAACTAACTTGCAAGGATGTAGGGGTCAGCCAAGTTGACGTTTGGATCGGGGATGCAGACCTAAAGCCCGGACCCCAAAGGGAACGGCTTAAGTTCTGCGTCCAGTACGGCTCACTTGCGTTCTCGTGCGCATATTTTGATTCACCTGGCGTCATCTTCGGACTTGTACCGGGAGTTCACTATGTGCTCTTGTCTCACGACTCGGACATCGAATGGGCACCGGAGCTTCGGGAGATAGCCATAAAAGCGCTGGACGAAAACCCAATGTTCGGACGTGTACTGACTAACTTTGTGATGTTTTCAATCGGCATTGATTTCGTTTCAAAACGTCGTCGCCCGAAACTTGCTACTTCTAATTTCTGGAACTCGTTGATCGGCAGAAGCAGCCCCAACCCTTGAAGAGCGTCAATCTAGAAGAGATCGAGCTGCGGCGGGGGTGGGAGCTTCGGTGAGCCGTTGGCTGCGCGCTTGGGCTTTCGCGCCCCTGTCGGCCTTTCCTTCTTCGTCCGTTCCGCGAGTGGGGCGGGGTAGGTATCGAGCTGGCCCATCCACTGCCGAAGGAACTGCGGCGCCTGATGCACCGGACAGGTTAGCCAGTCGTCGTAGTCCTCCGGGTCGAGGATGACCACCATCCGCTTCTCGTCGCCGGGCTTGTGAAAGCGCGACATCACGGGATGCCCATCGGCATTGATCGTGATCATCGCGAAGCTGAATAGCTCTTCACCGGTTTCCGGGTTGGGCCACTTTTCCCAAATGCCCGCGAGCCCGAGCGGCACCTCTCCAGGCTGCTGTATGCGGTAGCGCACTGGCTTGCTCTCTTCGGTCTCGTAGTAGGGCTCGAATATCGCTTCCGCAGGGATCACGCAGCGCTGCCCCAGGCGCCATGCACTGCGGTAGCTGGGCAGCTTCGCGATGGTCTCGGCCTTCGCGTTGTAGGTCTTGCGCCCGTACGCAAGTTCTTTGGCGAAGCCGGGTAGCAGGCCGAACGCGCCGTCGTCGACACGCCGGTTTCCCGATCCATCTTCAGCCAGCCGGATGAATGGCGCCATGCCGGTCGGCCATGTGAGCACCGGTCGTTCATCGTCTTCACGGACGACGCCGAAGAAGGACAGCAGGCGGTCCGCTCGGCTGACGGTTTCGTAGTTGCTGCACATGGCCGGTCAAAAATACCCCGGCGAAAGGCCCGAGGCCGTTGTGGGGTCATAGGGCATCCGCCGTGTCGACCGCCTTGTCAGCGTCTCGGCGATGTTCCGCGCCTCAATCGACTGTGCCAGCTCACGCTCGCGCGCCTGGCGCCGTGATTCGGCGGGATTGCCGTAGCGGTCCCCGTCGTCTTCAAATCCGCCTCGTGGGATCGCCACCGGCCGGCAGAACCACGTCTGCGAGTAATCGTCCGACTTGATGTTTTTCGAGCCGATGCCGCGCGGCTTCACCTCGATGCCCGATATCAAGATGCCGCCTTGGATCTTCCGCAAGCGTGCCCGGTCGAGTGCTGGGATGACGTACGTCTCGCCGTCAGGCTGGGTGAGCGTCGCGAGGTAGATGCTGCGACCTGGCCGCGGGTCGTAGATGCGCTCCATGTAGGTGAGATCGCCAACCCTTCGGGTGTGTTTGATCGCCTCCACGGATTGGAGCTTTCCACCCTCGAAGCGGGTGCGGAAGACCTCGTAGGCGATCAGCGTTGACACTGGATAAATATACAGTACTATTTAATCCATGGACGACGAGATTCCGACCGACATATGGGTCTACTACTGCGCCCGACGCCTGAAGGTCCACTGGCGCACCGTGGACACCGAGCAGCTTGAAGAGCTGGCTGCTGACCTGGCCTGCGACGCGCATCTGCGCGCGCTGTCACCGCAGGCGGCGGCGGCGCTCTTTCTTGAGCCTGTGACGCATCCCGACCGGACGATGTAGGCCGGTTCTCAGCGAACGCGCGCGCTGCTGTTGGGGATCGCGACAAGTCTCTCTTGTCCAAATCCCCCTCGCGCAACCAATTTAAAAGGCCCTTTGAGAAATCAAAGGGCCTTTTTCTTTGTCCAAATTCTTTTGGAAATTCCTGGTCGAAATTCGACACAAAAAAAAGCCCTCGCGAAGAGGGCTTTTCTGTTTTCGGACCCGCCCCGCGAAGAGGCCGGTTTCGAGAACGTGCGCGGCAGCGGCGCATGACGATTGCGCTGACGCGCAGCCCAAGCGCAGGATCAGTCCGGAATGACCGCCGTCACCTCGATCTCCACCTTCGCGCGGTGCTCCACCAGTGCCGCCACCTGCACGCAGGTCATGGCCGGGAAGTTGCGGCCCAGCGCGTCTCGGTAGACCGGGCCGAGCTCGGACAGGCGGCGGCTGTACTCGTCGCGGTCCGTCACGTACCAAGTCATGCGCACCATGTGCTCGGGGCCGGCACCGGCTTCGCGCAGCACCTCGGCGATGTTGCGCAGCGCCTGGCCGCACTGGTCGATGAAGTCGTCGGATTCGAACTGCTGCTGGGCATTCCAGCCGATCTGGCCGCCGACGAACACTTGGGTGCCGCGCGCCGCGATGCCGTTTGCATAGCCCTTCGGGGGCAGCCAGCCCGGGGGCTGAATGAGTTTGTTCGTCATGATGGTGTGTTGCTGTTGAGTTGTCTCAATTTGAAGCGCTGGAGTTTGCCGGTTTCGGTGCGCGGCAGCGCCGTCACGAACTCGATCTCCCGCGGGTACTTGAAGGGGGCGATGGTGGCTTTCACGTGGTCCTGGAGGGCCTTCACCATCGCTGCGTCGCCGGTGTTGCCGGGCTTGAGCACGCAGAAGGCCTTCACGATCATGCCCCGGTCGGTATCGGGCTTGCCGATCACACCGCACTCGGCCACGGCCGGGTGCTTGAGCAGCGCATCCTCCACCTCCGGGCCGCCGACGTTGTAGCCGGCCGTGATGATCATGTCGTCCGCACGCGCCTGATAGAAGAAGTAGCCGTCGTCATCCTGCACGAAGGAGTCGCCGGGATAGTTCCAGCCGTTCTTCACATAGTCGCCCTGGCGCGGATCGTCGAGGTAGCGGCAGCCGACCGGGCCTTGCAGCGCAAGCTTGCCGACCGTGCCGCGCGGCACTTCGTTGCCCTGGTCGTCGACCACCTTGGCCGTGAACCCCGGCACCGCCTTGCCGACGGCGCCGCGGCGCACTTCGTCGCCGGCGGCCGAGATGTAGATGTGGAACACCTCGGTGCCGCCGATGCCGTCGAGCATCTCGATGCCGGTGGTCTCCTTCCAGAGTTGGCGCGTGGCGTCGGGAAGCGCCTCGCCTGCGCTCACGCAGATGCGCAGGCTCGGCGCCCCGTGCTGCCGGACGAAGGGTGCCATCTGGCGATAGAAGGTGGGCGCGGTGTAGCAGATGGTCGCGCCGACCTCGTTGATGAGCTTCACGAGCGCTTCGGGCGAGAAGGCGCCCTCGGGAAAGTACACCGACGCACCGGCCCACATCGGGAAGACCAGCAAGCCGCCGAGCCCGAAGGTGAAGGCCAGCGGCGGCGTGCCGACCACGATGTCGTCGCTGCGCGCACGCAGCACGTGGCGCGGCCAGGTCTGGCACATGGCGACCACGTCGCGGTGCGTGGTGACGGGCGCCTTGGGCTTGCCCGTGGTGCCCGAGGTGAAGGCCAGCAGCGCGATGTCGTCGGCCGCCGTGGGGCAGGCCTGGAACACACCGCTCTTGCTTGCCGCGCGCGCCGACAGCGAATCGGGTGCATCGGGCTGGTTGAAGGCGATCACCGTCGCGAGCACCGGGTGCGCCTGTTGCGCGGCCACCAGCTCCTCGAGCAGGCGGCCTTCGCACAGTGCGGCCACGGGTTGCGATTTCTCGATGATCTCGCCGAGCTCCTTGGCGCGCAGCAGCGGCATCGTCGCCACCGCGATCAGCCCGGCCTTGACCACGGCCAGCCACGACAGCGCCATCCACACCGAGTTGCCGCCGCGCAGCAGCACGCGGTTGCCGGGCACGAGCCCGAGATCCTCGACCAGCACCTGGGCGATGCGGTTCACCTCGACGCCCGCCTGGGCGTAGGTGAGCACGCCGGCGGGCGAGCGCAGCATCGGCCGGTCGCCGAAGCCCTTGGCGACCGCCTTGTCCAGCAGCTCCTCGACCAGGTTCAGCTGGTCGGGAAACTGCAGTTCGGGCAGGTCGTAGCGAAAGACCGGCAGCTGCGCGGCAGGCGGCAGGCGGTCATGAACGAAGCGATCGACTTGGGCAGACACGGTTTCACCCCCGCAAAACGGATTTGCCGATGATCAGTTGCTGGACTTCCGTCGCGCCTTCGTAAATGCGCAGCGAGCGGATGTCCCGGTACAGGCTTTCGATCTTGGTGCCGACCTTCACGCCGAGGCCACCATGCATCTGCAGCGCCATGTCGATCACGCGGCTCGCGTTCTCGGTGGCACACATCTTGGCCATGGCGGCTGCGGCCGACACGTCGCCGACTGCCGGCGCGCCGCGGCGCTCCGCGTCGTCGCGCATCCAGGCGGCGCGGTAGGTGAGCAGCGCGGCGCTGTCGATCAGCGCGGCCATCTCGCCGAGCTTGGCCTGCGTGAGCTGGAAGTCGGCCAGCGTCTGGCCGAACATGCGGCGACCCTTGGCATGCGCGATGGCTTCGGCCAGCGCGCGGCGACCCATTCCTAGCGCGGCGGCCGCGACCGAGGCGCGGAAGATGTCGAGCGTGCGCATCGCGAGCTTGAAGCCGCCGTTCAGCGTGCCCAGCTGCGCCGTGCGCGGCACGACGCAGTTGTCGAAGCGCAGGGTGGCCAGCGGGTGCGGCGCCATCACGTCGATGTGGGCCGAGGTGTCGAGCCCCGGCGTCGTTGCGTCGACGATGAACACCGTGATGCCGCGCGTGCCGGCCGTGGGGTCGGTCTTGGCGAACACGCAGTAGAAGTCGGCGATGCCGCCGTTGCTGATCCAGGTCTTTTCGCCGTTCAGGCGCCAGCCGTCGGCGGTGGGCTCGGCGCGCATCGCCATCGCTGCGACGTCGGAGCCGGCCTCGGGTTCGCTGAGCGCGAAGGCCGCGATCTTCGCGCCCTTGCCCACGGCCGTGAGGTACTGCGACTGCTGCTCGGGCGTGCCGTCCAGCGTGATCGCGCCGCTGCCCAGGCCCTGCATCGCGAAGGCGAAGTCGGCCAGTGGCGAGTGGTAGCCGAGCGTTTCGCGCAGCAGCACGAGCGCGCGCGAATCGAGGCGCTCGAGCGCGCCGCCGGCACTGCCGGGCACCGCGTAGCGCAACCAGCCGGCGTCGCCGAGGCGGCGCACCCATTCGCGGCAGGCGGCGCGGTCGTCGCGCTCGTCGATCTCCTGGGCGGCGCACCAGGGCAGCAGGTCGTTGGCGAGCGCGCGGTGCGCGTCGTCGAAGAACGGCAGCGCGAGGTGCGCGGTCGACGGTGGGGCGGGGATCTTGGTCATCATGCGCGTCAGTCTCCGCCGAACACCGGCTTGCGCTTGGCCGCGAAGGCCTCGTAGGCGCGCTTGAAGTCTTCGGTCTGCATGCAGATCGCCTGTGCCTGCGCTTCGGCCTCGATGGCCTGGTCGATGGTCATCGACCATTCCTGCGACAGCATGGTCTTGGTCATGCCGTGCGCGAAGCTCGGGCCCTCGGCCAGATCGCGCGCGACCTTGGTGGCGGCGTCGAGCAGCGAGGCGCTGTCGTGCAGTGCGTTGAAGAAGCCCCAGGCCTGACCTTCGTCGGCGGTCATGGCGCGGCCGGTGAACAGCAGCTCCGAGGCGCGGCCCTGGCCGATCACGCGCGGCAGCAGTGCGCAGGCGCCCATGTCGGCGCCGGCCAAACCCACGCGGGTGAACAGGAACGCGGTGCGCGTGGCGGGCGTGCCGTAGCGCAGGTCGCAGGCCAGCGCGATCATCGCGCCGGCACCGGCGCACACGCCGTCGATGGCACCGACGATGGGCTGCGGGCAGTTGCGGATGGCCTTCACGAGGTCGCCCGTCATGCGCGTGAACTCGAGCAGCTCGGGCATGCGCATGCCGGTCAGCGGGCCGATGATTTCATGCACGTCGCCGCCCGAGCAGAAGTTGCCGCCAGCGCCGGTGACGACGATCACCTTCACGTCGGTCGCGTAGGTCAGCGCGCGGAACAGGTCGCGCAGCTCGGCGTACGAGTCGAAGGTCAGCGGGTTCTTGCGCTCGGGGCGGTTCAGCGTGATGGTGCCGACGCCGGCCTCGAAACGCCAGGCAAAGTGCTCGGCCTTGTAGTCGGCCTTGGGTTCGAATTGCGCGCGCATGGGATTGCTTGCGCCGATGTAGTGCTTCATGCGGTCTCCGCCAATTGGCTGCTGTGGGAATGTTGCTTGACCTTGCCGAGCAGCTTGTGAAGCTGCGCGATCTCCTTGGGGTTGAGGCTCGAGAAAGCCTCGACGATCCAGTCTTCGTGCTGCTGCGCCATCTCGTTGAAGAGCTTGCGTCCGCGCGGCGTGAGGCGCACGCGCCAGGCGCGGCGGTCGCCCTCGACGTTGATGCGCTCCACCAGCCCTTCGGTCACGAGCTGGTCGGTGATGCCGGTGACGTTGCCGCCCGTGACCATCATGCGGCGCGAGAGCTCGTTCATCTTCAGGCCGTCGGGCGAGCGCTCGAGCTGCGACATGAGATCGAAGCGCGGCAGCGTGGTGGCGAACTGCGCGCGCAGTCCGTTGCGCACCTGCTTTTCCACCAGCTGCGTGCAGGTGAGCAGGCGCAGCCAGAGGCGCAGCGCCTCGGGGTGCTCGCTGTGGGCGCGTGCTTCGAGGTCCATGTCAGTGTGTCTCTTCGGTGTCGGCCGCGCGGCCTGCGGCAGCGGTGGCCGCGGCGATCTGCTGCTGCTTGGCGATCTCGCGGTACATCTGGTCGCGGCCGCTCAGGTACTGCTTGGGCCAGTCGACGTCGCGGCTTTGCAGCTTGGCGGCTTCGTGCAGCGTCCAGGCCGGGTCGGCCAGGTGCGGGCGCGCCACGGCGCACAGGTCGGCGCGGCCGGCCGCGATGATGCTGTTGGCCTGGTCGGCGTCGGTGATGGCGCCCACCGCGATGGTCGAGATGCCGACCTCGTTGCGGATGCGGTCGGCGAACGGCGTCTGGTACATGCGGCCGTACACGGGCTTGGCGGCGCGCGTGGTCTGGCCCGAGGACACGTCGATGAAGTCGGCGCCGGCCTCCTTGAAGAGGCGCGCGACCACCACGGCGTCGGCGTCGGTGTTGCCGCCGGGCGCCCAGTCGTGCGCCGAGATGCGCACGCTCATCGGCTTGTCGGCCGGCCACACGGCGCGCATCGCGCGGAACACTTCGAGCGGGTAGCGGCAGCGCGCTTCGATGTCGCCGCCGTACTCGTCGGTGCGCAGGTTGGTGAGCGGGCTGATGAAGGCCGACAGCAGGTAGCCGTGCGCGCAGTGCAGCTCGAGCCAGTCGAAGCCGCACTCGACCGCGCGGCGCGTGGAATCGACGAACTGGTCGCGCAGCGTGTCCATCTCGGCGCGCGTGATCGCGGCCGGCAGCTGGTTCTGTTCGCCATAGGGCAGGGCGCTCGCGCCGAGCACCGGCCAGTTGCCGCTTTCGAGCGGCTCGTCGGTGCCTTCCCAGCCCACGCGCGTCGAGCCCTTGGGGCCGCTGTGGCCGAGCTGGATCGCGATCTTGGCGCTCGACTGCGTGTGCACGAAGTCGACGATGCGCTTGAACGCGGCCTGCTGCGTGTCGTTGTACAGGCCCGTGCAGGCCGGCGTGATGCGACCTTCGGGCGTCGGGCTCGTCATTTCGACGCACACCATCGCGGCGCCGCCGAGCGCGCGTGCGCCCAGGTGCACCAGCAGGAAGTCTTGCGGCACGCCGTCGACTGCGCTGTAGGTGGCCATCGGCGAGACCACGATGCGGTTCTTGAGCTCGAGCCCGCGCACCTTCAGCGGCATCAGCATCGGCGCCACGGCCTTGCCGCCCGCCAGCCACTGCTCGTAGCCGCCGAGCCATTGCGTGTCGCGCACGCGCAGGTTCTCGTGGCTGATGCGCTGCGAGCGCGTGAGCAGCGAGTAGGCGAACTGCTCGATCTCCATGCCCGTGTAGCGCGGCACGTTCTCGAACCATTCGGTGGAGTTGCGCGCGGCGTTCTGGATCTTCAGCACCTCGACGCTGCGGCGCGCTTCATAGCCTTCCAGCACGTGGTCGACGGTGCCGCCCTGTGCGAATTCGTTGGCCAGGTCGATCGCGTCTTCCAGCGCGAGCTTGGTGCCCGAGCCGATCGAGAAGTGCGCCGTGTGCGCGGCGTCGCCCATGAGCACGACAGGCACCGAGCGGCCTTCGACGTCGATGCGGTGCGTCCAGCGCTCGCACACCACGCGCGGAAAGCGGATCCAGTTGGCCGAACCGCGCAGGTGCGTGGCGTTGCTGATGAGCGAATGCCCGCCCAGGTACTTGGCGAACAGCTTCTCGCAGAAGGCGATGGCCTCGGGCTGCTCCATCTGGTCGAGGCCGTGGGCCTTCCACACGGCTTCGGGCGTCTCGACGATGAAGGTCGAGGTCTTGTCGTCGAACTGGTAGGCATGCGCCTGGAACCAGCCATGCTCGGTCTGTTCGAAGGCGAAGGTGAAGGCGTCGAAGGTCTGGTGCGTGCCCAGCCACACGAAGCGGCAGTTGCGCAGGTCGATGTCGGGCTTGAACACGTCGGCATAGCGCTGGCGGATGCGGCTGTTGAGGCCGTCGCTGGCAATGACGAGGTCGGCCTTGTACTGTGCGGCAATGGCCTGGTCATCGGTGGCGTCGGTCTCGAACACCAGCTCCACGCCGAGTTCGAGGCAGCGTTCCTGCAGGATGTTCAACAGGCGCTTGCGGCCGATGCCGCAGAAGCCGTGGCCGCCCGAGCGCACCTGGCGGCCCTTGAAGAAGACCTGGATGTCGTCCCAGTGGTGGAACTCGTTGCCGATGAGCGCGGCAGTCGGGCCGTCGGCCTCGCGCAGGTTGCCCAGCGTCTGGTCGCTGAGCACCACGCCCCAGCCGAAGGTGTCGAAGGGGCGGTTGCGTTCGACCACGGTGATCTGCAGCGCCGGGTTGCGGGCCTTCATCAGCAGGGCGAAATACAGGCCGGCTGGACCCCCACCGATGCACAGGATGCGCTGGAGGTCCGAGGCGGGCGCGAGGCGGGGGGAGATCAAGCTGTTCATGGTTGAATAGTTTAGGCATAAACAATCTGTTGTCAACGAGGGCTTCTCTGCAGAGGCCTGCGGCCCGCGCGGCTGCGCGATGTCATGCAAATCCTTGGAAAAATCAATACCATGGACGCATGCAACACTTGATACCCAAGATCGAGTCGCAGCTGGCCTCGCTGCCCGTGCCCATCGCACTGGAGCTGCCCGACGGGCGCCGGGTCGCCCAGGCGGGTTCACGCGTGACGCTGGCTTTCAAGGAGTGGTCGGTGCTGGCCAAGCTGGCCGGCCGGCAGGTCGGGGCCATCGGCGAGGCCTACGTCGAGGGCAAGGTGCAGATCGAGGGCGCCATGCGCGACCTGATCGACGCCACCGTCGGCCTGTTGCCCGGCAACCCGGCCGAGACCGACACCACCTGGTGGAGCCGCCTGCAGCGCCGCGCCAAGTCGCGCGGCTCGCACTCGCTGCGCAAGGACGCCGCGCAGATCGAGTTCCACTACGACGTCTCCGACGATTTCTACGCGCTGTGGCTGGACCCGCGCCGCGTCTATTCATGTGCCTACTTCCGCACGCCCGAGCTCACGCTGGCGCAGGCGCAGGAAGCCAAGCTCGACCACATCTGCCGCAAGCTCATGCTGCAGCCCGGCGAGCGTTACCTGGACATCGGTTCAGGCTGGGGCGCGCTGCTGCTGTGGGCGGCCGAGCACTACGGCGTGGACGCCACCGGCATCACGCTGTCGAAGAACCAGCATGCGCACGTGCAACGGCTCATCGAAGAAAAGGGGCTGCAGGGCCGCGTGCGCGTGGAGCTGCGCGACTACCGCGAACTGCCCGATGACCAGCCCTTCGACAAGATCTCGTCGGTGGGCATGTTCGAGCATGTGGGCGCGGCCAACATGCCGACCTACTTCCACAAGATCCACACCCTGCTCAAGCCGGGCGGGCTGGTGCTCAACCACGGCATCACCTCGGGCGAGCTGAACTACCGCCAGCTCGGCGCGGGCATGGGCGACTTCATCGAGAAGTACATCTTCCCCGGCGGCGAGCTGCTGCACGTGACGCACGTGCTGCGCGAGACCGCGGCGGCCGGGCTGGAGATGGTCGACACCGAGAGCCTGCGCCCGCACTACGCGCGCACGCTGTGGGCCTGGTCGGACGCGCTCGAGGCGCAGCTCGATGCCGCGCGCGAGGTGCTGGGGCGCAGCGGCGGGCGCCAGGGCGAGAACGCCGAGCGCATTCTTCGCGCCTACCGCCTGTACCTCGCGGGCTCGGCGATGAGCTTCGAGCAGGGCTGGATCTCGCTGCACCAGATGCTGTCGACCAAGCCCGACGGCAAGGTCGAACACGGTGCCTTGCGCGGTGCGCAATCGGTGTACCCTTTTGCCCGTGACTACATCTACAAATAAGTGAGGACACCACCACCATGCTCTACCGCTTCAAATCCCGGGCCGCCCCAGACTTCGTGATGCTCGAGGTGCATGCGCGCCAGCTGCTCGACATCGTCGGCAAGCCGGCCGCGCCGCAGGGCATCATCACGGTCGAGCAGATCCCCGGCGCCATCGCTGCCCTCGAAGCCGCACTGGCGCTCGAAAGCAGCAAGCCTGCGCCGCACAACCACGACGAACACGTCGTCGAAGGCCACGACGCCGACGCCGAGAAGCAGCATGTCGGCCTGCACCAGCGCGCCGCACCGCTGCTGCACATGCTCAAGGACTCACAGGCCGAGAGCAAGGATGTGACCTGGGGGACCTGAGCCCCGACCTCAGCAAGTCACCCTGTCTTTTCGAGGAACACCGCGGAACCGGCTTTGCCGGGCCGCAGGTGTTGCCCCCTGCAAGGGGGTTGGCGTAGCGACACGAAGTGCGCGAAGACTGGGGGTTAGTCCACCTTTGCGCCGGAGTCTTTCACGACCTTCGCCCACTTCACGTGCTCACTCGCAATGAGCTTCGTGAAGTCCGCCGGCGAATTGCCGCTCGGGATCGCGCCTTGGGCCAGCATCTTTTCCTTGATCGCCGGCGTGCCCAGCGACTTGGCCACTTCCTGCTGGATGCGGTTCACGATCTCCGGCGAGGTGCCGGCCGGCGCCAGCAATCCGAACCATGAGCTCGCCTCGTAGCCCTTGAGCGCGGGGCCGCCGGCTTCTGCCACCGTCGGCACATCGGGCAGCGCGGGCGAGCGCTGCGAACTGGTCACGGCCAGCGCCGTGAGCTTGCCGCCCTTGATCTGCGCCATCGACGAGGGCAGGTTGTCGAACATCACATCGGCATTGCCGCCCACCATGTCCAGCAGCGCCGGGCCCGAGCCCTTGTACGGAATGTGGGCCATGAAAGTGCCCGTCATGCTCTTGAAGAGTTCGCCTGCCAGGTGGATCGAGGTGCCGCTGCCGCTCGATGCCATGTTCAGCTTGCCGGGATTCGCCTTCGCGTACTTGATGAAATCCTGCACGTTGCGGATGTTCAGCGACTTGGCTTTCTCGGCGTTCATCTCCATCACGTTCGGCACGGCGGCCACCAGGGTGATCGGCACGAAGTCCTTGATCGGGTCGAAGGGCAGCTTGGGGTACAGCGCGCGGTTGATGCCGTGCGTGCCCACCGTGCCCATCAGCAGCGTGTAGCCGTCGTTGGGCGAGCGCGCGACGATCTCGGCACCCACGTTGCCGCCGGCGCCCGCGCGGTTGTCCACGATGAACTGCTGGCCGAAGGCCTTCGAGAGCTCGGGCGCCACGGCGCGCGCCAGGATGTCGGTGGTGCCGCCGGCCGCGAAGGGCACGACGATGCGCACCGGCTTGGTCGGCCAGGTGGCCTGCGCGTGTGCGGCGCCGCCCAGCAGCGCGAGGGTGGCCGCCGCCGTGGCGACGAGCGCGAAGCGGCGGGTGGATGAAGTGACGGAAGAAGAACGGGAGATGGAAGTCATGCGCGCCTTTGTACAGGGGGGCGCCGCAAGCGTCGCGAGTAAAAACCCCGGCCTCTTGGGGCCATCGCCGCTCAACCCACCTGCATCCGCTGCGCGAAGCGCGCCTCGCGAAAGCGCGCCAGCACGAAGTCGACGAACACCCGCGTCTTCGGTGGCAGCAGCTTCTTGCTCGGGTAGTAGATCCACACGGCGCCCGAATCCTGGTACCACCCGGGCAGCAGCCGCACCAGCGCGCCGCTGCGCAGGCCGCGCTCCACGAAGGGCATCGGCAGCATCGCCACGCCGAACCCTAGCAGCGCCGCCTGCGCGATCGCCTCGGGGTCGTTGAAGATCGCGCGCGGGCGCGCCGGCAGGTCGACCATGGTTTCCTCGCCGCTCGCATGCCGCAGCGTCCACGGCCGCAGCCGGCCCGTGGGCGAGGAGCGGCGCAGCAGCACGTCGAAGCGCGCCAGCTCGGACGGATGCGCGGGCAGCGCGCGCCCCGCCAGGTAGGCCGGCGCCGCCACCGCGACCACGTGGATGCGCGCCAGCTCCCGCGCCACCACGCCGGGCGACAGCGCGATGCCGCCGCCGATGGCCGCGTCGAAGCCCTCGCCGACCAGGTCGACCTGCTGGTTGTCGAAATGCCAGTCGGGCACGATGCCCGGGTAGCGCGCCAGGAAGTCGCCCATGAACGGCAACACGTGCTCGCGCCCGAACGCCTGGCCCATGCTCACCTTGAGCGTGCCCGAGGGCTGGCCGTCGTCCTGCGCGAGGCCGGCCACCGCGTCCTGCAGCGTGGCCAGCGCGCCGCCGACCTGCGCCAGGAAGCGCTCCCCGGCCTCGGTCAGCGTGAGCCGGCGCGTGCTGCGCTGGAACAGCCGCACGCCCAGCCGCGCCTCGAGCCGCGCCACGTTCTTGCTGACCGCCGCGGGCGTGAGCCCCAGGCGCCGCGCGGCCGCCGAGAAGCTGCCGCCCTCGGCGCTCTGCACGAAGGATTCGAGGTGATTGAGCGGTTCCATGCCGCCATTCTGGCGTTCATCTTCAACTTTGGGTTGAATCTGATCGGGCCGATTGATGGCTACCGCAAAGGGAATGGAATTCCGACACTGAAGGCCTTCCTCCTCCACCCGATCGGAAAAATCATGGCTTCCACCTCTGTCTCTTCTTCATCTTCCTCCCCCGTTCTGGCCGGCAAGGTCGCCTTCGTCACCGGCGGCTCGCGCGGCATCGGCGCCGCCATCGTGCGCCGGCTGGCCCGCGACGGCGCGGCCGTGGCCTTCACCTACGTCAGCGCGCAGGCCGACGCCGACAAGCTCGCCGGCGAGATCCAGGCCGCCGGTGGCCGCGCGCTGGCCATCCGTGCCGACGCCGGCGACGCCGCCGCGCTCACTGCCGCCATTGCCCAGGGCGCACGCGCCTTCGAGCGCCTCGACATCCTGGTGAACAACGCCGGCGTGTACCTCGGCGGCGATCTCGACACCTTCTCGCTCGAAGACTTCGACCGCACTATCGACGTCAACGTGCGCGCCACCTTCGTGGCCGTCCAGGCCGCCGCGCGCCACATGGGCGACGGCACGGGCCGCATCGTCAACATCGGCAGCATCAACGCCGAGCGCGTGCTGGACGCGGGCGCCAGCGTCTACGCGATGAGCAAGGCCGCCATCGTCGGCCTCACGCGCGGCCTGGCGCGCGACCTCGGCGCGCGCGGCATCACGGTGAACAACGTGCAGCCCGGCCCCATCGACACCGCCATGAACCCCGCCACCGGCCCGCGCGCGGCCTCGATGCACGACGTGATGGTGCTGCCGCGCCACGGCCGCGCCGAAGAAATCGCCGGCATGGTCGCTTACCTCGTGGGCCCGGACGGCGGCTTTGTCACCGGCGCCAACCTGAGCGTGGACGGCGGCTACACCGTCTGATCGGCCGCGCCGGGGTCGGGCGCGCGCTCCACCGCGTGGATCAGCGTGTCGAGCGTGTCACTCAGGCGGGCCAGCTCGCTCGCATCGACGCCCGCGAACAGCTCGGCCTCGCGCTGCCGGCCCAGCGCGCCGACGGTGGCGTGCAGCGCCTTGCCGGCGGCCGTGAGGTACAGGCGGCTGCAGCGCTGGTCGGTCGGGTCGCTGCGGCGCTGCACGCGCTGGTGGCGCTTCAGGCCCGCCAGCGCGCGGCTCACGGCCATCTTGTCCAGGCCGGTGAGGTCGGCGACCTGCGTGGCGCTGAGCCCCGGCTGCGCGGCCAGCACGGCCATCGCGCGCCACTCGTTCAGCGTGAGCTGGTGCTCGCGCCCCACGCGCTCATGGAACGGCCGCGCCGTGAGGTTGACGACCCGCACCAGCTTGAAGAAGAGCGGGTCCATGGCCGTTCGTATTTTTCTTGCGTGTCAGCCGGCTAGCTTCTTCGCCGCCGCCACGATCGCGTCCACGCCGACGCGCGACTGCGCCTCCAGCACCGGCGCGTAGCCGACCGGAATGCGCGGCGCGCCCAGCCGCGCGACGCGGCAGCCCGTGGCCTCGGCCGCGCTCGCGGCGATCTCGGCGCCGAAGCCCGCGGCCTGCACCGCCTCGTGCACCACCAGCAGCCGCCCCGTGCGCGCGCACGACGACAGCACCGTCTCGCGGTCCCAGGGCCACAGCGTGCGCAGGTCGATCAAGTCGACCGCGATGCCCTCGGCCGCCAGCGCGTCGCAGGCCGCGGCGCAAGGCTGCATCTGCTTGCTCCAGCTCACGAGCGTGAGCGCATTGCCTTCGCGCACGCGCGCCGCCTGGCCCAGCGGCACGACCAGCGTGTCGTCCACCTCGCCGCGCAGGCCCCACAGCGTCTTGTGCTCGATGTAGACCACCGGGTCGCCGCACTGCAGCGCCGCGCGCAGCAGGCCGTGGTTGTCCTGCGGCGTCGACGGACTCACCACCACCACGCCCGGCAGGTGTGCGAACCAGGCCTCGAGCGACTGCGAATGCTGCGCCGCCGACGCGTCCCAGATGCCGCCTGGCATGCGTGCCACCAGCGGCACGCGGCCCTGGCCGCCGAACATGAAGCGGTTCTTCGCGGCCTGGTTCACCAGCTCGTCCATGCCGCACAGCGCGAAGTCGACCACGCGCATCTCGACCACGGGGCGCAGCCCCGCGAGCGCCATGCCCACGCCGGCGCCCATGATCGCGGCTTCGCTGATCGGCGTGTCGATCACACGCTCGGCGCCGTACTGCTGCTGCAGCCCCTTGTACTGGCCGAAGATGCCGCCGCGGCCCACGTCTTCGCCGAGCACGACCACGCGCGGGTCGGCGTCCATCTCCTGCTGCAGCGCGCGCACGGCGGCTTCGGAATAGCTCAGTGTCGTCACAGCCATTGGCCTGCTCCCGTGGTCTGCACGTCGGTGAAGGCGGCGCTCGCCTCGGGCCAGGGCGCCGCGTCGGCCACGGCCAGGGCCGTGTCCACCTCGTCGCGCGCGGCGTTCTCGATGGCGTCCAGCGTCGCGGCGGCCACGCCGGTGTCCAGCAGGTGGCCGCGGGCGCGCGCGATCGGGTCGGTTTCCAGCGCGGCGGCCAGCTCGGCCGGGTCGCGGTAGGCCGCGAGGTCGACCGACACGTGGCCCTTCACGCGGTAGGTGAGCGCGTGCAGCAGGCGCGGCCCCGCGCCGCTGCGCACCTCGGCCACCAGACGCGCGGCGGCGGCATGCACCGCGAACACGTCGTTGCCGTCGACCTGCGTGGCCGCGATGTCCATCGACGCGGCGCGCGCCGAGGCGCCGTCGCCGGCCGTCATCGGGCCGCTTGCGGTCGTGGCGCTCCAGCGGTTGTCCTCGCAGACGAAGAGCACGGGCAGGTCGTACACGCGGGCCCAGTTCAGCGCTTCGAGGAACGGGCCGCGGTTGATCGCGCCGTCGCCGAAGAAGCAGACCGTGATGTCGTCGCCGTGCTTCAAGAGTTTTTGCGCATGCGCCGCGCCGACCGCGATCGGCAGGCCCGCCGCGACCACGCCGTTGGCGCCCAGCATGCCCACCGAGAAATCCGCGATGTGCATCGAGCCGCCCTTGCCGCCGTTGAAGCCCGTGGCCTTGCCGAACAGCTCGCACATCATCCGCGTGAGGTCCGCGCCCTTGGCCAGCGTGTGGCCGTGGCCGCGGTGCGTGGAGGTGAGGTAGTCGCTCGCGCGCAGGTGGGCGCACACGCCCGCCGGCACCGCTTCCTGCCCGGTCGACAGGTGCAGCGGCCCACGCACCTTGGCGGCGCCGCCCGCCTGCTGGCCATAGGCGCTGACCCCGCCCTGGCTGGCGGTCTCGGCGGCGTTCTCGAAGGCGCGGATGCGCACCATGACGCGGTACAGCGCCTCGCCGGCGCCTGGGGGGTTGCTCGGGTCCATCTTGTCTCCAACGCCCTGGGGATCGGCGCTTTGAGAAAAATCGTATCAACCGAGACGGATTCGACCTACCGGGCTAACCCTTCGACCCCCGCCCGGCCCCTTTTTCGGGCGCGGGCTTCCTGCTCTCTTCTCTATTTATTCTTCTTATTTAAGTTAGTAGTAGTAGATAAGGGTAAACCCGCCCTGTGGACAGGGCACTTTTTCCCTTGCCTGACAACAACTTGTCACACCCCGGACACTGTGTGCTCCTGTGCTTTCGCGGTGCTATCAAAACAGGAACAACTTGGGAGCGGGCGTTCCCGCTGTGGATAACAGGGGGCTTGTCCGGAAACTGTCCCCAGAGTTTTCCATTTGTATCTGGAGCGGCAGCGCCGTCCGGGAATTCCCGGGTGCCCGGAACCCCCCGCCGATGGGATAGTTAGTTCGCCACTCAAACTAACTACCCCGGCACACCGTTCTGAGGAGAGACACCGATGCAACTGACAACGAAACACACCCTGGCCGCCCTGGCGTTCGGTCTCACGGCCGTGGGCGCGATGGCGCAGACCGTGGTCGGCGTGAGCTGGTCCAACTTCCAGGAAGAACGCTGGAAGACCGACGAGGCCGCGATCAAGGCGCAGCTGGAAAAACTCGGCGCGAAGTACATCAGCGCCGACGCGGGCGGCTCGCCCGAGAAGCAGCTGGGCGACATCGAGGGGTTGATGTCCAAGGGCGCGAAGGCGCTCATCGTGCTGGCGATGGACAAGGACGCGATCCTGCCCGCCGTCACGAAGGCTACGCGGCAGAAGGTGCCGGTGGTGGCGTACGACCGGCTGATCGAGGCGCCGGGCGTGTTCTACATCACCTTCGACAACGTCGAGGTCGGGCGCATGGAGGCGCGCGAGGTGCTCAAGGTCAAGCCCAAGGGCAACTACGTGATCATCAAGGGCTCGCCGAGCGACCCCAACGCCGACTTCCTGCGCGCCGGCCAGCAGGAGGTGCTGGACGCCTCCATCAAGAAGGGCGACATCAAGATCGTCGGCGACGAGTACACCGAAGGCTGGAAGCCCGAAGTCGCGCAGAAGAACATGGAGCAGATCCTCACCAAGAACGGCAACAAGGTCGACGCGGTGGTGGCGGCCAACGACGGCACGGCCGGCGGCGCGGTGGCGGCGCTCACGGCCAAGGGACTGCGCGGCATTCCGGTGTCGGGCCAGGACGCCGACTTCGCCGCGCTGAACCGCGTGGCGCTGGGCACGCAGACCGCGACCATCTGGAAGGACTCGCGCGAGCTCGGCCGCGAAGCCGCCACGGCGGCAGTCTCGCTGGCGGCGGGTAAGCCGGTCGACAAGGCCGCGCCCTGGGCCGGCGGCGCCAAGAAGCTCTCGCTGTCCTCGCGCCTGCTGACGCCGGTGCCGATCACGCGCGACAACCTCGACGTGATCGTCAAGGCCGGCTGGATCAAGAAGGACGAGCTGTGCAAGGGCGTCTCGGGCGCGAACGCGCCCGCGGCCTGCAAGTAACGCCGCAACCACCGGCGCGTTCGGCCCCTTTCCGAACGGCTGAACGCGCCCTCCATCTCTTCGCAACATGGCTTCCGGCCGACCCGCAAGGGCCAGCCGGTGGACGGTTGCGCACCTGTAGTCCGTCCTGAGGGGGCTTGAAAAAAATGAGCGATCCAACACCCGGCTGGTGGCGCCGCACCGGCATCGACCTGCGCCTGCTCCTGATGTGCGTGCTGCTGGCCGTGATGGCGGTGGCGTTCAGCGTCATGTCGGGCGGCGTGTTCCTCTCGCCCGAGAACCTCTACAACGTCGCGCAGCAGACGGCGGTGGTCGGCATCGTCTCCACGGTGATGGTGCTGATCATCGTGGCGCGCCACATCGACCTGTCGGTGGGTTCGGTGATGGGCTTCGTCGGCGTGCTCATCGCCTACCTGCAGTACACCTCGGGCTGGTCGTGGCCCACGGCCTGTCTGGCGGGGCTCGCGGTGGCGCTGCTGGTGTCGATCTACCAGGGCTGGCTCACGGCGGTGCTGGGCGTGCCGTCGTTCGTGGTCACGCTGGGCGGGTTGATGTCGTTTCGCGGCGCGGCCTTCCTGGTGGCCGACGGCAAGACGCAGCCGGTGAACGACGAGTTCTTCCAGCGCCTGGGTGGCGGCTACGACGGCGGCATCGGCGTCACGGCCAGCTGGGTGCTCGCGGGGCTGGTGGCGCTGGTGCTGTTCGGGCGCATGGTGCAAAAGCGCCGCGCGCGCCAGCGCTACGACATGCCGACCGAGGCGCTGTGGCTCGACGTGCTGCTCACGGCCGTGCCGGTGGCGGTGGTGGTCGGCTTCGCCTGGGTGATGAACAGCTACCAGATCTCGTCCAAGAGCGAGCCGCAGGGCATCCCGATCCCGGTGCTGATCTGGGCGGCGGTGGCGATCGTGCTGTCGTTCATCGTGCATCGCACGCGCTTCGGCCGCTATGTGTTCGCGATGGGCGGCAACCCCGACGCGGCGGCGCTGGTGGGCATTCCGGTGCAGCGCGTCACGCTGATGCTGTTCGCGCTGCTGGCGGTGCTGGTGACGGTGGCCGCCATCGTGTCGATCGCGCGGCTCAACGCGGGCACCAACTCGCTGGGCACGGGCATGGAGCTGTACGTGATCGCGGCGGCCGTCATCGGCGGCACGGCGCTGGCGGGCGGCAGCGGCTCGATCTTCGGCTCGGTGCTGGGCGCGCTGATCATGCAGTCGCTGGACAGCGGCATGCTGCTGCTCGACGTGCCCATCGGCAAGCGCATGGTGATCATCGGCCAGGTGCTGATCGTGGCCGTCGTCTTCGACGTGCTCTATCGCCGCAAGTTCGGGGAGAACTGACATGGCCGACATCGACAAGACGAAACCGCTCGTCGAGCTGCGCGAGATCCGCAAGGCCTTCGGCGGCGTGAAGGCCGTGGACGGCGTGAGCATCAACCTCTACCCCGGCGAAGTGGTCGCGCTACTGGGCCACAACGGCGCCGGCAAGTCCACGCTGATGAAGATGCTCGCGGGCGCCTACCCGATCGATTCGGGCGACACGCTCATCGCGGGCGAGAAGGTCCACATCCGCACGCCTGCCGAAGCGCAGGCCCAGGGCATCGAGACCATCTACCAGACGCTCGCGCTGGCCGACAACCTCGACTCGGTGGCCAACCTTTTTCTGGGCCGCGAGAAGATGACGGCGTGGAACACGCTGGACGACCACTTCATGGAAGTGCAGGCGCGCAAGGTGTTCCAGCGCCTGAACAAGAACTTCACCAACATCCGCATCCCGGTGCGGCGCCTGTCGGGCGGGCAGCGGCAGGTGGTGGCGATCTCGCGCGCGCTGTACTTCAACGCGCGCATCCTCATCATGGACGAGCCCTGCGCCGCGCTCGGCCCCGAAGAGACGGCGATGGTCGGGCGCCTGGTCAAGCAGCTGAAGGACGACGGCGTCGGCATCTTCCTCATCACGCACGACATGCCCGATGTGTTCTCGCTGAGCGACCGGCTCGCGGTGATGAAGAACGGCAAGCTCGTGGGCACCTACCGCACGGCCGACGTGACCGAGGACGAAGTGCTCGGGATGATCATTGCCGGCAAGCGGCCCGAGGGGCGGGAACAGGCGCACCACGCAGCAACCGCGGCCACTGCAGCGGCATGACATGAAGACCATCGGCGACCAGCAGCTGCTCAAGCGCCTGAACCGCAGCGTGCTGCTGCGGTTGCTGCGCGCGCAGCCGGGCTTGTCGCGTGCGCGCCTCGCGAGCGAAAGCGGACTCACCAAGTCGACCGTCAGCCTGCTGGTGCGCGAGCTGCTCGACGAGGGCTGGCTCAGCGAATCGGGCGCCGCCGTGGCCGACGGGCTCGGGCGGCCGTCCACGCCGCTGCGCATCAACGTCGGCGTGCGCGCGCTGATGGGCGTGGAGATCGCCGTCGAAACGCTGCGCCTGGTGTGTGTCTCGCTGCAGGGCGAGGTGCTGCACGCGCAGGCCGAGCCGCTGGACGACGGCGCGCCGGCCCGCGTGTGTGCACAGCTCGCGCGCATGGCGGCGGCGGCGCACGCGCAGCTCGACCAGCGCGGCCTGCGCCTGTCGAGCATCGGCGTGTGCGTGCCCGGCGCGGTGGACGACTGCACGGGCGTGGTCCGCTTCGCGCCCAACCTCGGCTGGCGCAACGTGAGCCTGCTGCCCGCGCTCGAAAAGGCGCTGGCCGCAGCGGGCCTGCCGGGCGTCACCGTGCAGCTGCAGAACGACGCCGATGCCGCCGCGCTCGGCGAGTACGAGTTCGCCGCGGGCGAGGGCGAAGACCCGTTGATCTTCGTCAACAGCGACGTCGGCGTGGGCGCGGGCGTGGTGCTGAACGACCGCCTCTTCACCGGCGCGCAAGGCATGGCCGGCGAGATCGGTCACACCATCCTGCAGCTGGACGGGCCGCTGTGCTCGTGCGGCCGGCGCGGCTGCGCCGAGGCCTTCTTCGGTTCGCGCGTGCTGGCGCGCGAGGGCGCGGACATGGCGCGCGCCGCTGCGTTCTTCGGCGTGCTGCTGCAGAACCTGTGGGTCACCTTCAACCCGCGCGCGATCGTGCTCGGGGGCAAGGTCTGCGCCGAGCATCCGGAGTTCGCGCAGGCGGCGTTCGAAGGCGTGAAGGGCCATGCGGAACGTGCCGGCATGCCCGCGCCGGAACTGCGCACGGCGCGCTACGAAGCGCTTGCGCCCGCGGTGGGGGCGGCGGCGTTGGCGCTGCACGATTACCTGCGGCCGCTGCAGCCCGATGCGAAGGCGCGCCGCGCGCGTGCACTGGCGCGCGCCGGCGCCTGAACCGTCAGTCCGCTACCGCGCTGCTGTCGTCGTCGCGCCAGCCACGCAGCCGCCGGTACAGCGTGCCGCGCGACACGCGCAGCTGTCGCGCCGCCTGCGACACGTTGCCGCCGTGCGCCGCGAGCGTGTCCTCGATCAGCTTGCGACTGTGCTCGCGCAGGGTTTCGGTGGGTGGTGTCTCGCTGGCGGGTGCAAGCGCCACGGGCTGCTGCGCCTGCACGTCGATCGCCACGGGCGCCTCGGCCTGTGCGCTCGCCATGTCGGGCATCGCCACCGCATGCCGGAAGTCCGCGCCGTCCGCGCCCTTGAGCTGCGCCTGCATCCACACGCCGAGCCCGCTGGCCAGGCGCAGCGGCTGTGCGGCCTCGCGCCGGCCCAGCCGCAGCAGGCTCGCGAGGTCGTGGCCCAGCAGGCATTCCACGTCGCGGTCGTCGGGGGCCTCGGGCAGCCGCCCCAGCAGCCGTGCGCCGGCGTTGTTGAGCCACGCGATGGTGCCGTCGGGTGCGATGCCCGCGAGCGCCTCGAGCGGCGTGCCCAGCAGCGTGGGGCTGGCCTGGAAGCGCAGGATCAGGTGGTCGCGCGACTGCGCCTGCAGCAGCCGGTTTTCGATGATGGTGGCGTGCAGCGCCACCATCGAGGCCGCGTCGAAGCCGAAGCGCCGCGCCTCCACCGTGAGGTCGAGCACGCCCGCGAGCCGGCCGCTCACGTCGCGGATCGGCGCCGCGGCGCATTGCATGTGGCACAGCACGTCGTAGTAGTGCTCGGCGCCGTCGACAGTGCAGGCCTGCCCGGTGCTGGCCACGATGCCCGGCGCCGTGGTACCCACGACGCGCTCGGAAATGTTCACGCCCAGGCGCGCGGTCTGGCGCAGCACGGGCTGGTGCGTGCCGGCGGGCTGGCTCGTGACATGCACCACCACGCCGTCGCGGTCGGTGAGGATCACGCGGCAGTCGGTGCCCGCGAGCATGTGCTCCATCTGCACGAGCTCGTGCCGCGCCACGTCCAGCAGCTCGCGGTTGCGCGCGAGCGTGGTGTGCAGCCGGCTGGGCGTGACGGCGTCGAAGGCCACCACGCGCTGCCGGTCGGCGTGGGTGCGGCTGCAGCGCATCCACGACTGGATGACCGCCTCGCCGACCAGCCCCGAGGGGCGCACGCCTTCTTCGAAAAACTGCTGCCGCGCCAGCGCCACGCGCTGCGCCGGCGTGCTGGCAAAGAGTTGGCGCGGCGCATCCGCCGTGCCGAGCCTGTCGAGCGCCATGGGTTCGCCGCCTCTTCCGGGTTCAGGGACCCTCTCGAATGTGTTCCGCAATGGAACAAGGCTTGATTGGGGAAATCCCGGGGGTGAAGGCCGATGCCGTGCGAACGATCCTTGGGGCAGAACGAAGAAGGAGACAGACCCCGATGAAGACGACAACGACACAGCCTCTTTCCGGGCGGCGCCTGCTTGCGGGCGCCTTGCTGTGCCTGGGCCTTGCGGCCCCGGCGCTGGCCCAGACGGCCGCCAGCCCGCAGGACCGCGCCGGCGCGGCCGCCAAGCGCGTCGACGGCAACTTCGTGCGCGCCAACGCGGCGAAGAAGACGCCCGACTGGCCCAGCTACGGGCTCGACTACGCCGAGTCGCGCTTCAGCAAACTCGACCAGGTCAACACCGGCAACGTGAAGCAGCTCGGGCTGGTCTGGTCGTATAACCTCGAATCGACGCGCGGCGTGGAGGCCACGCCGCTGGTGGTCGACGGCATCATGTACGTCACGGCCTCGTGGAGCATCGTGCATGCGATCGACACGCGCACCGGGCAGAAGATCTGGACCTTCGATCCGCAGGTCGACCGCACGAAAGGCTTCAGGGGCTGCTGCGACGTGGTCAACCGCGGCGTGGCGCTGTACGAGGGCCGCGTCTACGTGGCCGCCTATGACGGCCGGCTGATCGCGCTCGACGCCGCCACCGGCCAGAAGGTGTGGGAGAAGAACACCATCGAGGGCCAGAAGGGCAGCTACACCATCACCGGTGCGCCGCGCGTGTTCAAGGGCAAGGTGATCATCGGCAACGGCGGTGCCGAGTACGGCGTGCGCGGCTACGTCACCGCCTACGACGCGAAGACCGGCGACCAGAAGTGGCGCTGGTTCGTGGTGCCCGGCGACCCGAGCAAGCCCTTCGAGGACGAGTCGATGGCGCGCGCCGCCAAGACCTGGGACCCGAGCGGCAAGTACTGGGAAGCCGGCGGCGGCGGCACCGCCTGGGACAGCTTCGCCTTCGACCCCGAACTCAACCTGATGTACGTGGGCACCGGCAACGGCTCGCCCTGGGCGGCCAAGGCGCGCAGCCCCAAGGGCGGCGACAACCTGTACCTGGGCTCGGTGGTCGCGCTCGACCCCGACACCGGCAAGTACAAGTGGCACTACCAGGAGACGCCCGGCGACAACTGGGACTACACCTCCACGCAGTCGATGATCCTGGCCGACGTCAAGCTGAACGGCAAGGCGCGCAAGGTGCTGCTGCACGCGCCGAAGAACGGCTTCTTCTTCGTCATCGACCGCACCAACGGCAAGTTCATCTCGGCGAAGAACTTCGTCGCGGTCAACTGGGCCACGGGCTACGACAAGAACGGCCGGCCCATCGAGGTCCCCGCCGCGCGGCAGAACGAGAAGCCGGGCGACAGCATCCCGGGCCCGTTCGGCGCGCACAACTGGCACCCGATGTCCTACAACCCGCAGACCGGCCTGGCCTACCTGCCCGCCCAGCACGTGCCGATCAACCTGATGGACGACAAGGCCTGGAAGTTCGACGAGAACGCGCCTGGGCGCCCGCATGCGGCGCTGGGCTGGAACCTGGGCAAGTTCGCCAACGTCGAGCCGCCCACGAGCAAGCCCTTCGGCCGCCTCGTGGCCTGGGACCCCATCAAGCAGAAGGAAGCCTGGGGCGTGGACTACGCCTCGCCGTGGAACGGCGGCACGCTGACCACCGCCGGCGACCTGGTGTTCCAGGGCACGGCCGACGGGCGCCTGGTGGCCTACCACGCCAAGACCGGCGAGAAGCTCTGGGAAACGCCCACCGGCACCGGCGTGGTGGCGGCGCCCGCGACCTACATGGTGGACGGCAAGCAGTACGTGTCGGTGGCCGTGGGCTGGGGCGGCGTGTACGGCCTGGCGCAGCGCGCCACCGAGCGCCAGGGCCCGGGCACGGTCTACACCTTCGCGGTCGGCGGCACGGCCAAGATGCCCGCGTTCGTCGAGTACCGCATGGCCAAGCTGGTGCAGGGCGTGAAGTACGACCCCGCCAAGGTCCAGGCCGGCACCATGCTGTACGTGAGCAACTGCGTGTTCTGCCACGGCGTGCCGGGCGTGGACCGCGGCGGCAACATCCCGAACCTGGGCTACCTCGACCCGGCCTACATCGAGAACCTCGACAAGTTCGTGCTCAAGGGCCCGGCCATGTCGCGCGGCATGCCCGACTTCACGGGCAAGCTCTCGGGCGACGACATCGAGAGCATCAAGGCCTTCATCCAGGGCACGGCGGACGCGATCCGGCCGAAGTAGAGGTATCGCGGACTCAAACAGAAAAGGCGCCATCGGCGCCTTTTCTTTTGGGACAGGGCGCTCGTCAGCCCGCCAGCCGCAGCTCGTGGATCAGCCCCGCCACGTTGCCCACCTGCAGCTTGTCGTAGATCGACTGGATGTGGTTGCGCACCGTGGCCGGCGAGCGGTTCAGGATGGCGGCCACTTCCTTGTGGGTGTCGCCGCGCGCCAGCAGCTCGGCGATGGTGTGCTCGCGCGGCGTGAGGCTGTCGGCGCGGCAGCGATGGCGGCACTTGAGGAACAGAAGGCGCTGCTCGACGCGGTGCGTGACCACGATCTCGCGCCCGTTGAAGCGCGCGTGGCCCTGCAGGAAGTGCTGCAGCAGCGCATCGGGCAGCGTGCGGCCGTGCCAGGCCGGCCACTCGGCCTTCAGCATCGCCTCGAACAGCCGGTCGGCGTGGTACAGCACGCCGCGCAGGTCGCCGATGGCCGAGCCGCCGGGCGACGCGCTGCCCGCTTCGAGGCGGTCCAGGTGCATCACGCGGTTCAGCGCCAGCGCCTGCATCACGTGCGGCGCGAGGCTGGCGAGCAGTTGCCGCTCTTCCTCCGTGCCGTGGGCTTCCGGGTCGGCGCGGAACAGGCTGAGCCAGTGGACGAAGCTCGTCTGCGGGTTCGAATCCGAGGTGATGAAGAAGTTGGCCTGCTCGAAGCGGCGGCCGTAGTCGCGCAGCGCGGCCTGGTCGTCGCGGCAGAACCACGCCTGCGCATTGAAGGCGAGCGTGGCGTTCGACTGCTTGGCCACCTCGCCGGCGGCCGTGTCCATGTGCTTGACCTGCTCGTAGGCCGTGACCATCTCGAGCGGCTGGTTGTGCAGGTGGATCGTGTGGATGTCAATGCCGTGGTCGGTGCGGGTGGCGGTGCCCCACATCGACGAGTCGAAGGGCAGCACGGGCTTGAGGAGGTCGAGCGCGGCGTCCTGGAAGGCGTCGATGGGCAGCTCGTGCGAGAGGCGGTACAGCCGCAACAGGAGGTCGCTGAAGTCGCGCGGGACACCGGCCGTGAAGGTCATGCGGGGAGTCTTCCAGCCCCGGCGCCGCATGCCCATCCCATGTTCCGGTGACGCGCGCGGGGCTCGGCCGCGCGGTTTCAAGAATGGTGCATTTGCATCATTTGATTTCCAAAAGCGAAAGCTATTGTTTGCAGCGCCCTCGGTTGCTGCCCAGGCCCTTTCCCTTTTCGAGAGACCCACGATGCCCCACCCCACCTCCAGAATCCCCCACGCCCTGTCCCTTGCCACCCTGTTGATCCTCGGCGCCTGCGGCGGCGGTGGGGGTGGCGGAGGCGGCGGTGGCTTTGCATTCCCCGTCGGCACGGGCAACGGCGGCACGCCGCCCGCCGCCGAGTCGCCCGGCACGCTGAGCGGCACCGTGGCCACCGGCGCGGCCTTTGCCGGCGCCGCGCTCACCGTGTTCGACCAGACCGGCGCCAAGGTCTGCGAAGTGACCGTGCCGGCCGAAGGCACCTACAGCTGCGTGCTGCCCGCGGGCACCAAGGCGCCGCTGGTGATCCAGGCCGTGCGCGACGACCTCACGCTCTACAGCACCACCGCCAGCACCGCCACCGGCACCACCAACGTCACGCCGCTGACCACCGTGGTGGTGGCGCAGCTGTCGCCCAACGGCGATCCGTCGAAGCTGGCCGCCGCGGTGCAGGCCGATGCCGGCGCCGTCACGCCGGGCGCCATCAGCGACCAGGTGGCGAAGCTCGTGGCCGCGCTCAAGCCGCTGCTGGACGCGCTCAACACCAGCATCGACCCGATGAGCGGCACCTTCCAGGCCAACGGCACGGGCCAGGACCGCGTGCTCGACACGCTGAACGTGTCGGTGCGCCCCGACGGCACGGCCGCCAACATCGAGATCACCGTCAAGGCGCAGCCCGCGAGCGAAGAGAGCGCGCCGGTGTCCATCGTGTTTCGCACCGGCGAGAGCAGCATCGCGCCGCTGCCCGCGGTCGATGCCGCGGCCCTCGTGCAGCCGCCCACGCCGGCGATGGTCAAGGACCTGCTGGACCGCCTCAACGCCTGCTACGCGCTGCCGCTGAACGAGCGCGTGGACAGCACCATCGGCTCCGACGGCAACGCCTTCGGCGAGGCCGCCAACGTGGTCGCGCCGGCCTGCCGCACGCTGTTCGTGGGCGACGACCCGGCCAGCTTCGTCGCGGCCGGCCTGCACATCGGCCGCGCGTCGAGCGGCCCGCGGCGGCCCTTCGAAAGCCTGTTCCGTTTCGGCCCGACGAACCTGAAGCACGACCGCGGCAACTTCGAATACTTCCACCCGGGCGGCGACATCGCGCTCACCTACCGCTGGACCGACAGCGTGGGCAACACCGACAACGACGTGTTCAACGCCAAGATCGTGAATGGCGCGCTCAAGCTCACCGGCAACAGCAACGCCTACCGCGCCGCCGTGCGTCCGCAGCAGGAGCTGAAGGACTTCCTCAAGCACGCGAACCTGAAGTACCACGCCGCGGGCTACAACGTGTCGGTGGACAACGTGCTCGACGGCAACGGCGACTCGATCTTCACGAAGGTGGTGGCCACCTCGTCGGCGCTGCCGGGCCGCGAGCTGGTCCTCGTGCCCCGGGCCGGGCTGACCACCCTGGTGCTCACCACCGACGGGACCGCCAACGGCGCGCTGAACTCCTCGCTGTGGCGCATGGCCGCACGCTATGTGGACCCGGCGCAAGGCGGCAACCCGAGCAGCGTCGAGTCCGGCAATCTCTTCGCAGCGCCGCAGTTCGACGACGCGCAGCTGAGCGCCATTCCCGACCAGGCGGTCTGGAAGCTCGAGTTCTTCCTGGCGGCCGGTGGGACCAACCCGGTGCAGTACGTGCGCACCTTCTCGCGCGCGCCGACCCTTGCCGAGGCCGTGCAACTGCCGACCGTGGAAATGACGCCGGCCCTGCGCGCCGAGCTGATGCAGGAAATCGACGGTGTCCCGCGCGGCATCGTGTTCGGCGCCCCGGTGCCGTCCGACCCCAGTGCCAACAACATCGACTTCAGCGCCGAGGGCAACCAGGACGGCTGGGCCGTGCCCAGCGGCGCCTACGCCCCGACCACCTTCCTGGTGGCCGGCCGTGGGCCCAACAACAACCGCTTCACCGACTCGATCACCGTGCGCACCTCGGCGCGCAAGGCCGTCATCTACTGCCAGCCGGTGAACTCGCCGAGCGACAACCACTGCGTGAGCGTCGGCAACAACGCCTACCAATACGCGCAGGGCTCGTCGGTCAGCAGCTTCATCTTCACGGCACGCACCGCGCGCCAGGTCGATGTGCGCAAGAACTTCGAGGCGTGGACCTACTCGCCTCCCTGATTCTTTTCCTGCTGTCACCGCATGAAAAAAGCCGCCGGCCCTTTCGGGTCGGCGGCTTTTTCTATGGGAGATCGAAAGGATCAGTCCGCGTACACGCCAGCGGCCTTGATGATCGGGCCCCACTTGGCGATTTCAGCCGAGACGAACTTCTTGTGCTCGGCCGGCTCGACGCGCTTGTCGGTGGTGATCACGGCGCCCAGGCCTTCCTGGCGCTTGATGAAGGCCGGGTCCTTCATGGCGGCCTTGATGGCCTCGTTGACCTTCTTCAGCACCGGTGCGGGCGTGCCCTTGGGGGCGTACACGCCGTGCCAGATCGACACTTCGAAGCCCTTCAGGCCCGACTCGTCGAGCGTGGGCAGGTCTTTCAGCGCGGGCGTGCTCAGGCGCTTGCTGGTGGTCACGGCGTAGGCCTTGACCTTCTTGGCCTCGATCTGCGACGTGGTGTTGGTGGTCTGGTCGCACAGCAGGTCGATCTGGCCGCCCAGCAGGTCGGCGATGGCCGGCGCGGTGCCCTTGTACGGCACGGGCGTCATCTCGATCTTCAGCGCGCTCTGGAACAGCAGGCCGCACAGGTGCGAGGCGGCGCCCAGGCCGGCGTTGCCCAGGTTGATCTTGCCCTTGTTGGCATTGATCCAGGTCGTCAGTTCCTTGTAGTTGTTGGCGGGCAGGCCGGGCTTGCCGATGAGCGTCATCGGCACTTCATTGACCATGCCGAGGTATTCGAAGTCGTTCTCGACGTTGAACGGCAGCTTGCGGTACAGCGCCGGCATCGTCGACATGCCGATGTGGTTCAGCAGCAGCGTGTAGCCGTCGGGGTTGGCGCGCGCCACCTTGGCGGTGCCGATCGAGCTGCCGGCGCCGGCGGTGTTGTCCACGATGATCGTCGTGCCCAGCGTCTTCTGCAGCGATTCGGCCAGGTCGCGGGCCACGCGGTCGGTCGGGCCGCCGGCAGAGAAAGGCACCACCAGCGTCACGGGCTTGCCTGCGGGGAAATCCTGGGCGTGTGCGCCGACGGCGGCCGCGGCAATCGCCGCGAGGGCAAACAGTTTCTTCATGATGTCTCCGACGGAGTTTTTAAATGGAAAGGGTCGCGATCTTATCGGCTGACCGGGGGCTGACCCATACCGAATAGCCCTTAGGAATGTCACCGTTTTCGCCCCATGCTGGGGCATGATCACGCCCGTCCCGCGCACCCGCGCCGGGGTGACCACAACCACAAACAGGCCAGCCCGACGGGCGGCATCGAGGAGAAGAAACCAATGGATCCCTGGGTCTATCCGCGCGAGCGTTGGCTCGGCAAACTCACGCTCGTTCTGGGCCTGCTGGCCTGGACGCTGATCGTCGTCGGCACGCTGGGCATTGCGCTGCTGTACGTGCTGCTGGGCTTCATCGGCTACGTGTTCGCGCAGTCGGCGGTCATCGCCTGGATCAAGGGCACGGGCGTGAAGCTGTCGCCCCAGCAGCTGCCCGAGCTGCACGCGCGCTTCGTCGACTGCTGCACCCGCCTGGGCATCGCGCAGCCGCCCGAGGCCTACCTGCTGCACGGCGACGGCATGTTCAACGCCTTCGCCACGCGCTTCTTCGGCCGCAACTTCGTGGTGCTGCTGTCCGACGTGGTCGACGCCATGGAGGCGCAGCCCGACGGCATCCACTTCTACATGGGCCACGAGCTGGGCCACATCCGCCGCGGCCACCTCACGGGCCACATCTGGCGCGCGCCCGTGCTCTGGCTGCCGCTCCTGGGCGCGGCCTATGCGCGCGCCAAGGAATACACCTGCGACCTGCACGGTGCCGCCTGCTGCCGCGAGGTCGACTCCGCGCCGCGCGCGCTGGTGGCGCTGGCCGCCGGCGCGCAGCAGTGGCGCAACGTGAACCTGCAGCGCTACGCCGCCCAGTCGGCCGGCAACCGCGGCTTCTGGGGCTCGTTCCACGAACTCATCGGCGGCTACCCCTGGCTCACCAAGCGCGTCGCCCGCGCCATCGACCCGGGCGCCAAGCTGCCCGAGCGCAACCCGGTGGCCTACCTGCTCGCGCTCTTCGTGCCGTATGCCGGCCGGGCCGGCGGCGGCGCGGCGGGTGTGCTGATCGTGGTGGCTGTCATCGGCGTCATGGCGGCTGCAGCCATCCCCGCCTACCAGGAGTACCAGACCCGCGCCGTCGTCGCGCAGGCCTGGTCCGAGGGCGCGCCGGTGCGCAACGCGCTCACGCGCCACTATGAAGAAAAGGCCGAGATCCCCGACACCCTGGCCGCCGTCGGCCTGCCGGAGAACCTGCCCAACGGCGCGACCCTCACGCTCGACCCGGACAGCATGGTGGTGGAAGTGGCCACGACCAAGGGCACGCTGCGCATGGAGCCGTCGTCGACCGACCGGGGCATTGCGTGGCATTGCAGCGCGGGGGAGGGGTTGAAGGACAAGGCGTTGCCGGCGAGCTGTAAGAAGTAAGTGGCCGTCCGTTGGCTTCGATGACGTCTTCCGCTTCACTCGCGAATGCGTGGCGCTTGCCGCGCGACTTCGCGCTCATCACCCTGGCCGTCGAAGTCGCGTTGGTGTTGTTCCACTTCGGCAAGCAGCTGTGGCCCGGCATGCCGGACAGCCAGCAGATGCTTGCCAGCTATGCCCAGCCGGACGTGTGGGTTCCCATGATGGCCAACCTCTCGATGGCCTGGGTGCTGGCGGCGGCGCTGGCCTGGAGCCATGCCCGCCAGGCACTGGAGGTGCACGGCGCCGCGAGCGTGGCGCAACTGCCCGGCCCGCACCTGCGTTATGCCGCGGTTTATCTCATCGCGCTGCTGCTGAACCACTACGCGCTGGGCCCGCTTCTCTACAAACTGCAGCAGATGCTCTTCTCGGGGAGCTGGCTTCAGGCGGTCTTCGGTGGCTTCGCGGTGACTTCGACGGCGGTCGTGTACGAAGCGGTGCAGCTGGTCGTGCTTGTGTTGAGCGTGTGGCTTGCGGCCTGGGTGGCACTGCGAGCACCGGCTGCGGCGCCGTCCGGCGACCGCGAGGTGGCAGATGCGGTGCAGGCGGGTGTGTCGCCACGCCGCGCGGTGGCAACGCTGGTCGCTGTCGTGTTCGCGTCGCTGCAGGCGCGCTGCATGATGGCCGCCAACATCGGGACGGCGATCGTCGATCCGTCGAACGGCGTCGCGCTCCTGCTGTTCTGGGGCGGTCCGCCCCTGGTGATTTTCGCGCTGTCGTACTGGGGCGGATGGCTCGGCACCGCGTCCGGCCTGACGCAGGTCCGGCCCTTCCGGGCCGTGGCGGCGTCGGTGCTGGCCTTGGTGGGGGTGTTTGCGAGCTGCGTCGTCGTCTTCGTCGTGGGGCTGCCACTGATGGTGACGTCGTCATCCGGCTTTTCCGGCGCCGTCGGCTTGATCATGCTGCTGGCCGCGCTCGTGCCGCTCTACCCCTTGCTGACCGTGCTCCTCACGCGCTTCATTACGCGCCGCCTGTACCGCCCCTACTTGTAGCTGCGCGCGTCCTCGATCACCTTGCCGTCGTTCGGCAGGGTGCCCGGCGCCACCAGCTCGATGGTGCCGCGCAGCTTGGTCACTTCGCGCACCGCGTCGGCGATGCGCGCGTCGAGCCCGGCCGGGGCGCCGGCGCATTCGAGCTTGAAGGTCATCTGGTCGTCGCCCATCTCGCCGGACACTACGAGCCGCGCGCGCACGATCTCGGGAAAGCGCCGCACGACCTCGGCGACCTGCGAGGGGTGCACGAACATGCCGCGCACCTTGGTGGTCTGGTCGGCGCGGCCGAGCCAGCCCTTGATGCGCTTGTTGGTGCGGCCCGTGGGGCAGGTGCCCGCGAGCACGGCCGAGAGGTCGCCGGTGCCGAAGCGCACCAGCGGGTAGTCGGGGTTGAAGGTGGTGACGACGATCTCGCCCACCTCGCCGTCGGGCACCGGGTCGCCGGTGCCGGGGCGCACGATCTCGACCAGCACGCCTTCGTCGATCACCAGGCCCTGGCGCGCGCTGGTTTCATACGCGATGAGGCCCAGGTCGGCGGTCGCGTAGCACTGGATGCCCTGCACGCCGTGTGCGGCGATCCAGTCGTGCAGGCTGGGCGGAAAGGCCTCGCCGGACACGAGCGCCTTGGTGAACCACGGCAGCTTCTGGCCTTTTTCTTCGGCCTTCTCCAGCAGGATCTTCAGGAAGCTCGGCGTGCCCGCGTAGCCGTCGGGCTTGAGGTCGACGATGGCTTCGAGCTGCTGCTCGGTCTGGCCCGTGCCGCCCGCGAAGATGGTGCAGCCCATGGCATGCGCGCCGCTTTCCATGATCGAGCCGGCCGGCGTCATGTGGTAGCTGAAGCTGTTGTGGATCAGCTCGCCGCTGCGAAAGCCCGCCGCATGCAGCGCCCGTGCGGTGCGCCAGTAGTCGCGTGCCTCGCCCTCGGGTTCGTAGATGGTGCCGGGGCTCGCGAAGATGCGCGGCATGCGCGGCCCGCGCACGATCGACGCAAAACCGCCGAAGGGGTCGTCGGCGCGGCGTGCCTTCTGCAGCTCGAGCAGTTCCGACTTGCGGGTGACAGGCAGCTTCGCGAGCGCTTCGCGCGAGGTGACGTCGGCGGGCTTCACGCCGTCGAGGATCTTCGTGAAGGCGGACGTTGCAGTCTGTGCCTGGGTGATCTGCCGGGGCAGTGCGGCCAGCAGGTCACGTTCGCGTTCGGCGGGGTCGCGGATCTCGAGCTTGTCGTAGTGGTCGGTCATGTCCGTACCCTTCATCTTTCTGTTCTGTTCAAGGCGCTCAACTGACTCATTCGGGAATACCGCGGAACCGGCTTTGCCGGGCCGCTGGTATTGCCCCCGGCGAGGGGGTTGGCGAAGCGACACGAAGTGCGCGAAGACTGGGGGAGCGTCAAGCCAACCAGCGCTTGCGGCGCTTGTAGCTCTTCACATCACGGAAGCTCTTGCGGTCCGCGCCGCCCACGCCGAGGTAGAACTCCTTCACGTCCTCGTTCTCGCGCAGGCTCTTGGCCTCGCCGTCCATCACGATGCGGCCGTTCTCCAGGATGTAGCCGTAGTCGGCGTAGCGCAGCGCCATGTTGGTGTTCTGCTCGGCCAGCAGGAAGGTCACTTTTTCCTTGGTGTTCAGGTCTTTCACGATCTCGAACACCTCTTCCACGATCTGCGGCGCCAGGCCCATCGAGGGCTCGTCCAGCAGCACCATGGTCGGGTTGGCCATCAGCGCGCGGCCGATGGCGCACATCTGCTGCTCGCCGCCCGAGGTGTAGGCCGCCTGCGAGGTGCGGCGCGTCTTCAGGCGCGGGAAATACGCGTAGACCTTCTCCAGCGTCTCCTGCACCGAGGCCTTGCCGTCGGTGCGCGTGTAGGCGCCGGTCATCAGGTTCTCTTCGATGGTCAGGTGGGCGAAGCAGTGGCGGCCTTCCATCACCTGGATCAGCCCGCGCTTGACCAGCTCGGCCGGCGACAGCGCCTCGATGCGCTCGCCGCGCAGCTCGATGGTGCCCTTGGTCACGGCGCCGCGTTCGCCCGCGAGCAGGTTGCTCACGGCGCGCAGCGTGGTCGTCTTGCCGGCGCCGTTGCCGCCGAGCAGCGCCACGATGCCGCTTTCGGGCACGGTCAGCGACACGCCCTTGAGCACGAGGATCACGTGGTTGTAGATGACCTCGATGCCGTTGACGTTGAGAAGGATCTTGGGTTCGCTCATGGTGTGGTCCGAAGCATTCGAAAGAACAACGACGCTGTTCTTTCAGATACCCGCTTGACCCACCGCCCTTCGGGGAACACCGCGGAACCGGCTTTGCCGGGCCGCTGGTGTTGCCCCCTGCAAGGGGGTGGGAGAAGCGACACGAAGTGCGCGTAGCCTGGGGGTTAGCTCAAGACTGGCAGTCGGCTGCTTCGCGGCGGGTGAGCTTCTTTTCGCCGGCGTACTTGTCGGCGGCCGCCTTCACCATCGGCTTGATGATCTGGCTGTCGGCCTCGTACCAGTCGGACATGCCGCCCCACTTGGCGCCGTCCCAGGTGTGCACGCGCGCCCAGGTCGAGCCCATGTGGTCCTGGCACGAGGTGCTCACCGGGCGCATCACGCCCGAGAAGCCCAGTGCGTCCAGCTTCTTCTGGTCGAGCGCGAGGTTCTCCATGCCCCAGCGCACCTGCTCGCCGGTCATGACCTTGCCCTTGCCGAAGCGCTCCTGCGCACGACGCACGGCCTCGATGGTCAGCATCTGGATGATCACGCCGCGCGTGTAGAGCACCGAGCCCACTTCGTCCTTCGGACCCGTGCCCTGGCCCTTGTCGTGCACCTGCTTGAGGATGTCCTGGATCACCTTGGGCTGCGTGCCCGAGGTGTTCAGCGCCAGCGCGTTGTAGCCCTTGGCGTTGGCACCCACGTCCTTCACGTCGGGTTCGGCGCCGGCCCACCACACGCCGTACATCTTCTCGCGCGGGTAGCCCGTGGCCACGGCTTCCTTCAGGGCGGTGGAGTTCATCACGCCCCAGCCCCACAGCAGCACGAAGTCGGGACGCGACTGGCGCACCTGCAGCCAGGCCGACTTCTGTTCCACGCCGGGCGCGGTCACGGGAATCAGCGACAGCTCGAAGCCGTTCTGCTTGGCGCGCTCCTGCAGCAGCGGGATCGGTTCCTTGCCGAACGGCGAGTCGTGGTAGACGAGGGCGATCTTCTTGCCCTTGAGCTTGTCCATGCCGCCTTCTTTTTTGCCGATGTGCTGGATCAGGATGTCGGCCGCGGTCCAGTAGGAGCCCATGAGCGGGAAGTTCCACTTGAACACGCCGCCGTCCTGCGAGGCCGACAGGCCGTAGCCCAGCGTGATGAGCGGGATCTTGTCGGTGGGCACCTTGTCGGTCAGCGCGAAGGTGATGCCGGTGGCCTGCGGGTCGAACAGCGTCACGCCCGGGCGGCCCTTCAGGCGCTCGTAGCATTCCACGCCCTTGTCGGTGGCGTAGCCGGTTTCGCATTCCTCGTACGTGATCTTCACGCCGTTGATGCCGCCGGTGGCGTTGATGTACTTGATGTAGTCCTGCTTGCCGTTGGCCCAGGGCGTGCCGTTGGGCGCGTAGGGGCCGGTGCGGTACACCAGCAGCGGGAAGAACTGTTCCTTGGCCTGGGCCTGCGCGAGCGAAGGCGCGAAGGCCGCGCCGAGGGTGCTGGCCACCAGGGCGGCGGTCAGAGCGAGCGATTTCAGTGTCATGCCTGTCTCCTTTTGTGGGCACCTCGGTGCCGGGTTTTTACGAACGAACAACAACAACGGGAACCTGTCAGTGCGGGAAGGGCCACAGCCGCAGCTTTTCCTTGGCCGTGGACCACAGCCGCGCCAGGCCGTGCGGCTCCACGATCAGGAAGAACACGATCAGCGCGCCGAAGATCATGGTCTCCAGGTGCGAGGCCAGTGCGGTCGAGATCGAGAAGCCCAGCCACCCCGGCAGCTGGTTCAGGAAGAGCGGCAGCAGCACGATGAAGGCGGCGCCGAAGAAGCTGCCCATGATCGAGCCGAGCCCGCCGATGATCACCATGAACAGCAGCTGGAACGAGCGGTCGATGCTGAACGCCGCCGGCTCCCATGCACCCAGGTGAATGAAGCCCCACAGCGCGCCGGCCACGCCGACGATGAAGCTGCTCACCGCAAAGGCCGTGAGCTTGGCGTACACCGGGCGGATGCCGATCACCGCGGCGGCCACGTCCATGTCGCGCATCGCCATCCATTCGCGGCCGATGGCGCTGCGCACCAGGTTCTTGGCCAGCAGTGCGAACACCACCACGAAGATCAGGCAGAACAAATACTTCTGCACCGGCGACTCGATCGGCACGCCGAACACGTTCAGCCCCGCCACGCTCACCGAACCCGAGGACGAGTTGTTGGTGAACCATTGGATGCGCAGGAAGGCCCAGTCGGTGAAGAACTGCGCAGCCAGCGTGGCCACCGCCAGGTACAGGCCCTTGATGCGCAGGCTCGGAATGCCGAACAGCACGCCGATCACCGTGGCGCACAGGCCGCCCAGCAGCAGCGAGGCGATGAGCGGCATGCCGTCGATGCGTACCTGGAAGTTGTAAGCCGCGTACGCGCCCACCGCCATGAAGGCGCCGGTGCCCAGCGAGATCTGGCCGCAGTAGCCGACCAGGATGTTCAGGCCCAGCGCTGCCAGCGACAGGATCAGGAAGGGCGTGAGGATGGCGCGCATCCAGTAGTCGGACACGCCCATCGGCACCACGACGAACGCCACGAGCAGCAGCACGAGGATCGCCAGGCGGTCCTGCGCGATCGGGAAGATCTGTTGGTCGGCGCGGTAGCTCGACTTGAACTGGCCGTTTTCTCTGTAGAACATGTGCTCAGACCCGATCGATGATCTTTTCGCCGAACAACCCTTGGGGCCGAACCAGCAGGAAGACCAGTGCAAGAACATAGGCAAACCAGATCTCGATGCCGCCACCGAGCATGGGGCCGAGATAGATTTCAGACAGCTTCTCGCCGACACCGATCAGCAGGCCGCCGATGATGGCGCCGGGGATCGAGGTCAGCCCGCCGAGGATCACCACCGGCAGCGCCTTCAGCGCCACCAGCGAGAGCGAGAACTGCACGCCGAGCTTGGAGCCCCAGATGATCCCGGCCACCAGCGCCGAGAAACCGGCCACCGACCACACGATCACCCAGATGCGCGACAGCGGAATGCCGATCGATTGCGCGGCCTGGTGGTCGTCGGCCACCGCACGCAGCGCCCGGCCCGTGGCCGTCTTCTGGAAGAAGATGGCCAGCACCACCACCAGCGCGGCGGACACCAGTGCGGCGATCAGGTCTTCCTGGCTCAGCAGCAGGCCGCCCTGGAAGGTGCCTTCGAGCACCATCAGCGGTTCCTTGGGCATGCCCACGTCGATCTTGTAGATGTCGTTGCCGAAGATCGTCTGGCCCACGCCGTCGAGAAAGTAGGCGATGCCCAGCGTGGCCATCAGCAGCGTGATGCCTTCCTGGTTCACCAGCTTGCTCAGTGCCAGCCGTTCGATGAGCCAGGCCACCACGATCATCACCGCCATCGCGGCGATGAAGGCCAGGATGTTCGCGAGGATCTGGCTCTGGAAGCCGAACCACTGCGGGAACCACTCGGCGAAGCGCGCCATGGCCAGCGCCGCGAACAGCACCATCGCGCCCTGCGCGAAGTTGAAGACGCCCGAGGCCTTGTAGATCAGCACGAAGCCGATCGCGATCAGCGAATACAGCATGCCGACCATGAGGCCGCCGAAAAGGGTTTCGAGGAAAAATCCCATGGTCAATGCTCCACGCCGAGGTATGCCCGGATCACGTCTTCGTTGTTCCGAACTTCATCCGGCGTGCCGTCGCCGATCTTCTTGCCGTAGTCCAGCACCACCACGCGGTCGGAGATGTCCATCACCACGCCCATGTCGTGCTCGATGAGCACGATGGTCGCGCCGAACTCGTCGTTCACGTCGAGGATGAAGCGGCTCATGTCCTGCTTCTCTTCCACGTTCATGCCGGCCATGGGTTCGTCCAGCAGCAGCACCTGCGGCTCCATCGCCAGCGCGCGGCCGAGGTCGACGCGCTTTTGCAGGCCGTAGGGCAGGCGGCCCACCGGCGTCTTGCGGTGCGCCTGGATTTCCAGGAAGTCGATGATGTGCTCGACGAACTCGCGGTGCTGCAGCTCTTCGCGTTCGGCCGGGCCCCAGCGCAGCGCCTGTGCGAACAGGCCGCTCTTCATCTTGAGGTTGCGCCCGGTCATGATGTTGTCGAGCACGCTCATGCCCTTGAACAGCGCCAGGTTCTGGAAGGTGCGCGCCACGCCCATCTCGGCCACCTGGCGCGAGTTCATGTGCTTGAAGGTCTGGCCGCGGAAGGTGATGGAGCCCTGCTGCGGCCAGTACACGCCGTTGATGCAGTTCAGCATCGAGCTCTTGCCCGCGCCGTTGGGGCCGATGATGGCCCGCACCTCGTGCTCGCGCACGTTGAAGCTGATGTCGGTCAGCGCCTTCACGCCGCCGAAGCTCAGGCTGATGTTCTGGACGTCGAGGATGACGTCGCCAATTTTCCGATTGCTCATGCGGCGGCCTTCACGATGGGGAAGGTCTTGGCGTCGTTGATCTTCAGCGTGGCGCTGACAACCCCCGTGCGTCCGTCCTCGAACTTGACCTGGGTCTCGATGTACTGCGCGGTCTTGCCGCCGTACAGCGCATCGACCAGCACGGCGTATTTCTCGGCGATGAAGCCGCGGCGCACCTTGCGCGTGCGGGTCAGCTCGTCGTCGTCGGGGTCGAGCTCCTTGTGCAGCACGAGGAAGCGCGCGATCTGCGTCTCGCCCATGCCGTCCTCGGCCGCGAGGTCGGCGTTGACCTTGGCGATGCACTCGGCCACCAGCGTCAGCACCTCGGGCTTGCCGGCCAGGTCCACATAGCCGCCGTAGGCCAGGCCGCGGCGCTCGGCCCAGTTGCCGACCGCCTCGAAGTCGATGTTGATGAAGGCGCAGACCTCGTCGCGGCCGTTGCCGAAGCACACGGCTTCCTTGATCTGCGGGAAGAACTTGAGCTTGTTCTCGATGTAGTTGGGCGCAAAGATCGCGCCGCCCACGAGCCGGCCCACGTCCTTGGCGCGATCGATGATGCGCAGGTGGCCTTCGCTGTCGAGCACGCCGGCGTCGCCGGTGTGGAAGTAGCCGTTGGCGTCGAGCACCTCGGCGGTGGCGTCGGGGCGCTTGTAGTACTCCTTGAGCACCGACACGCCGCGCACCAGCACCTCGCCGTCGTCGGCGATCTTCAGTTCGATGCCCGGCGCGGCCGTGCCCACGGTCTGCAGCTTGACCTTGCCGTCCTGCTGCAGGCACACGTAGGCGCAGGTCTCGGTCTGGCCGTAGAACTGCTTGAGGTTCACGCCGATGGAGCGGTAGAAGCGGAACAGGTCGGGCCCGATGGCCGCACCGGCCGTGTAGGCCACGCGGATGCGGCTCATGCCCAGCACGTTGCGCAGCGGGCCGTAGATGAGCAGGTTGCCCAGGCTGTACATGACGCGGTCGCCGGTGCTCACGGGTGCGCCGTTGAGGATGTCGGCGCCCACGCGCTGCGCCAGCGCCATGAACTTCGCGTACAGCCAGCGCTTGGGCGCGGCCGCGTCTTCCATGCGGATCGACACGGCCGTGAGCAGGCCTTCGAAGGTGCGTGGCGGGCCGAAGTAGTAGCTCGGGCCGATCTCGCGCATGTCGTTCATCACCGTCTCGGCCGACTCGGGGCAGTTGAGCGTGAAGCCGCCCACCAGCCACTGCGCCACCGAGAACAGGTGGTCGCCCACCCACGCCATCGGCAGGTAGCTCATGATGTTGTCGCCGGGGCCGAGCTTGTCGGTCTCGACACCGCCGCGCCCCGCCGCAATGAAGCTGGCGTGCGTCTGGCACACGCCCTTGGGGCGGCCGGTGGTGCCCGAGGTGTAGAGGATCACGCCGACGTCGCTGGCCTCGCCGCTGGCCACGGCGCGGTCGTAGTAGCCGGCGTTGGCCTTGTCGAAGGCCCGGCCCAGCTCGCGCAGCTGCTCGTAGCTCATGAGCCCCGGCTGCTCGTAGTGGCGCAGGCCCTTGGGATCGTCGTAGATGATGTGGCGGATGCCCTGCTGCTGGCCCTCCTGGCCTTGCTGCAGCTCGCGGCATTCGAGCAGCTTGTCGACCTGCTCCTGGTCTTCGACGATCACGAACTCGATGCTCGCGTCGTTCAGCATGAAGACCATCTCGCTGGCGACCGCGTCCTGGTACAGCGGCACGGGCACGCCGCGCAGGCTTTGCGCGGCGAGCACGGCCATGTACAGGTGCGGCCGGTTGGCACCGACGATCGCAAGGTTGTCGAAGGCCTTGAAGCCAAGGCTTGCCAGACCGCAGGCCATCTCGCGCACTTCCTGCGCCACGGCGTTCCAGGTCCAGGTTTGCCAGATGCCAAGGTCTTTTTCGCGCACGGCGGGAGCCTCGGGACGGGCCTCGGCATGCGCGAGCAGCAGACGGGGGAAGGTGGGGGCGGTGGTTTGCACAGTGGCCGGATCGTAGGTCCCACTTTGACGCCCGGTTGTCGTTCCAACGACAATCCTAGGGACACTACTCCCCGGAGTTTCCCGATGCCTCCTGGCAACCTCAACCCACAGAACGTGCTCGGCGGTTCCATCAAGGACCGCGTGCGCCCCGCCAATGCGGCTGAACTCGATGGCATTCCGTGGCTGCCCACGCTCACGCCCGCCGAGCGCCGCCGCGCCGAGGCCACGCTCGTGGTGGGCGAGGCCGAGCCCGGCGACCTGGTGTGCCGGGTCGGGCGTTCGCCCACCTACTGGTTCGGCGTGGTCGAAGGGTTGTTGAAGATGAGCAACGACAACGCCGACGGCGGCTCGGTCACCTACACCGGCGTGCCGCCCGGCGGCTGGTTCGGCGAGGGCACGGTGATGAAGCGCGAGCCCTACCGCTACAACATCCAGGCGCTGCGCCGCAGCCTCGTGGCGGGGCTGCCGATCGAGAGCTTCCATTGGCTGCTCGACCACTCCATCGGCTTCAACCGCTTCGTGATGAACCAGCTCAACGAGCGGCTGGGCCAGTTCATCGCGGCGCTGGAGATCGATCGCCTGAACAACCCCGACGCGCGCGTGGCGCGCAACCTGGTGTCGCTGTTCAACCCGGTGCTGTACCCCGGCGTGGGCGAGGTCTTGCGCATCACGCAGCAGGAACTGGCGTACCTTGTCGGCCTGTCGCGCCAGCGCGTGAACGAGGCACTCAATGCGCTGTCGGCGCAAGGGCTGATCCGCGTGGAGTACGGTGGCCTGCGCGTGCTCGACCTGCCGGGCCTGCGCGCCACCGCGATGTCCAGCCGCAAGAACAACAGCACTTCGAACTGAAAGAAGAAAAGACCATGGCCCTTTCCGACCACCTGCAGATCGTGCCCGCCGACGCACAGGCGAGCTTTCTGCCGCCGCAGCAGCAACAGGCCACGCAGGCCCGCAACGAGGAAGACGACGGCCCGACGCTCGAAGAAGCCATCGACCGCGCCGAGGCCTTGGGCGAACAGATCGACGCGCTCAACGAGATCCTGGCGCGCCCGCTCAAGGACATCCTGGCCGACCGCGAGAAGTCGGAAGAAGCCGCGCTGGCCTGGGACCGCTTCGGCGCGATGTGGATGCTGTCGCAGCGCGCCATGCGCCGCGTCGCGCTCGACCTGGCGGCGCAGCTCGGCGTGAGCGAGGAAGAGGTTGTGGCGCGCGCCATGGCGAACGCCAACGCGGTGCTCAACGGCGCGGATGAGGTCGACCTCGGCGGCTCGATCGCACCGGCGCAGCTGCAGCACATCGCCCGCCACCGCAACTTCCTGCGCGCCCAGTTCCGTACCGGCTGACGCGCGCGGCCTTTCGATATCCCTTAGCCTTGCGGCCTTCTCCTGCTCCCACACCACCATGACCACCTCCGCCTCTTCCCACCTCACCGTCATCACCGGCGCCTCGCGCGGCCTGGGCCGTGCCATGACCGAACAGCTGCTGCAGGCCGGCCACACGGTGCTCGGCATCGCGCGCAAGTCCTCGCCCGAACTGGCCGAAGCCCCCAAGGCCGGCGGCGCCGAACTGACGCAATGGGAGCAGGACCTGTCCGACCCGGTGGCCGCCGCGGCGCGCCTGTCGGACTGGCTGCGCACGCTGGACGGCCAGCGCTTCGACAGCGTCACGCTCATCAACAACGCCGGCACCGTCGGCAACCCCGCGCCGCTGTCGCGCGCCGTGCCGGCCGAGCTGGCCCAGGCGCTGCGCATCGGGCTCGAGGCGCCGATGCTGCTCACGGCCGCTTTCCTGGGCGGCACGCGCGAATGGCGCGGCGCACGCAAGGTGCTGAACATCTCGTCGGGCCTGGGCCGCAACGCCCTGGGCAGCCAGGCGCCGTACTGCGCGGCCAAGGCCGGCATGGACCATTTCTCGCGCGCCGTGGCGCTCGAAGAGGTGCATGCGCCGAACGGCGCACGCATCGTGTCGCTGGCGCCCGGCATCATCGACACCGACATGCAGGTGCAGCTGCGCGGCGCTTCGGCCGAACAGTTCCCGGACCGCACGCGCTTCGTGAGCATGAAGGAAGAAGGCCGGCTCGACAGCCCCCAGAGCGCCGCGGCCAAGGTGCTCGCCTACCTGGCGCGCGCGGACTTCGGCAGCAACCCCGTGGCCGACGTGCGCGACCCGGCCTGAGCACGGCGACCACATCATGGCCACCGCAAAGTCCATCGACACCGTCGAATACAAGCTCTTCCCATCGCCGAGGAACGTGCACCGCATCGTCTTCGAGCACCAGGTGTTCGTGCCGTACCCGTACGCGCTGATCGTGATGGACGAGTTCTATTTCAAGGGCCGCTACAGCCTGTTCTCGGCCTGCCGCATGAGCGACGGGAAGATGGGGCAGGTGGCGACGTTCGAGGATGCGGCGGACGTCGAGATCTTCAACACGAAGTTCGTGCCTGATTGAGCTCGCCCCCAGGCTTCGCGCACTTCGTGTCGCTTCGCCAACCCCCTACCGGGGGCAACACCAGCGGCCCGGCAAAGCCGGTTCCGCGGTGTTCCTGGTATGAAAACCCCTCTTACTCGATCGTCGCCCCCGAGGCCTGCACGATCCCCTTCCACTTCTCGTAGTCGGTCTTCAGCAGCGCGCCGAACTGCTCGGGCGTCATGCTCTGCGGCTCGGCGCCCTGGGCAATGATGGCCGCCTTCATCTCGGGCGTGGCCAGCAGCTTGTTGATCGCCGCGTTCAGCGTGGCGACCACGTCCTTGGGCGTGCCGGCCGGCACGAAGACGCCGTACCAGGTGCTCACGTCGAAGTCCTTGTAGCCCAGCTCGGCCACGGTGGGCGTGTCGGGCAGCGAGGTGCTGCGCTTGGCGGAGGTGACGGCCAGCGGGCGCAGCTTGCCGGCCTTGATCTGCGCCATGGCCGAAGGCACCGACGACACCATCAGGTCGACGTTGCCCGCGAGCACGTCCATCATGGCCGCGTTGGAGCCCTTGTAGGGCACGTGGCGCATCTTGATCTTGGCCGCGCCGTTGAAGATCTCGCCGGCCAGGTGGATGGTGGTGCCGTTGCCGGGCGAGCCGTAGGTGATGGTGTCGGGCGCGGCGCGCGCGGCCTTCACCACGTCGTCCAGCGTCTTGAACTTGGAGTTGGCCTGCGTGACGATCACCACGGGCGTGTAGGCCACGTGGGCCACGGCCGTGAGGTCCTTCACCGGGTTGTAGCTCAGGCTCTTGTAGAGCCAGGGCGCGACGACCATGTTGTCCTTCTGGCCCATCACGATGTCGTAGCCCGTGGGCGTGGCGCGCGCGGCCTCGGCGATGCCGATGGTGCCGCCGGCGCCCGCGCGGTTGTCGGGCACCACGGTCCAGTGGTTGGCCTCGGTGAGCTTCTGCGCGACCAGGCGCGCCAGGATGTCGGTGCCACCGCCGGGCGGGAAGGGCACGACCATGCGGATGGGCTTGGCGGGGTAGGCGGCGGTCTGGGCGTGGGCCGGGGCGGTGGCCGCCACGGCGGCAAAAGCCAGCGCGAACGCCAGCGGACGGAGGAGTGTCGATCGGGTCATGGGGTGCATTGTCTCGTTCTGGGGGCAGGGGGGATGCAGTCTGCCGGAAGTGCCGGCGCGGGGTTTTCGCGGTTCGCGATGGCCCTCGTCTCGGCTGGCGGGGGCAGAACGCGGGGCGGTGCGTACTTTCGGACGCCTTGACACCGCCCATCGCGCGTCGAATACTCCACCAAATGGTTGAGTATTTCTGGCTCGCCCGGCGCTCGGCGGCTTCCGGGCGCCCTTCCTCTTTGCAGGAGGCACCCATGCTCGGACACATCGATGCAGTGGCCAACCTGGCGGTGAAAGACCTCGCCGTGGCCCGACGCTTCTACGAAGACACGCTCGGCCTGGCGCAGGTTGACGCCGAAGGCGACGAGGTCGTCGTCTACCGCAGCGGCAACACGCGGCTCAACGTCTACCGCTCGGCCTTCGCGGGCACCAACCAGGCCACGGCCGTGACCTGGTCGGTCGACGGCGACATCGAGCGCCTCGTGGCCGCGCTCAAGGCCAAGGGCGTGCGCTTCGAGCATTACGACATGCCCGACACCACGCTCGCGGGCGACATCCACGTCATGGGCGACATGAAGGTCGCGTGGTTCAAGGACCCGGACGGGAACATCCTGAACCTCATCAACGTCTGAGGAGCCCCTGTCCATCCGGCATCCCCCGTTTGGGGGAAGCCAAGGGCGACGCGCTGCGGACAATTCCTCCTGCCATGCACCGGCCTGGCATGGAGGAGTTCCCACATGAGCGCACCGCCGCCCGAGCAGTCAACGTCCGAGCCACCCGCGCGCCCCGAGCGCGTCGCGGTCATCGCCATCCACGGCGTGGCCGACCAGAAGGCCGGCGACACGGCCCGCGCCATCGCCTCGCTGATGCTCAACCACCCCGGCGAGGGCGCCACCTACCGCCAGGCCGACTGCGACAGCCACCTCCTGCCGGTGCCGCCGCTGACCTCGATGGTGCAGCAGCGCACGGGGCATCAGGACAAGAACGAGAAGGCCGCCACGGAAGGCGGCGCCGCGCAGAAGGCCTACGTGCCGCCCGTGCGCAAGGCAATGCGGCAGTCGAAGACCTCGGACTTCAGCGCCGACGACTGGATCTCCACCGCCGAGGCCGACGACGCGGGCGTGGTGCGCGCCGCCAAGGGGCGCGGGCCGCTCACGCCGCGCGAGCTGAAGAAGAGCAACCCCGACATCGCCTTCAGCGACTACCTGCTGTTCAAGTCGCAGCGCGCCGAGCCCGACCACGAGGCCTACGAGGCCACGCGTGTGCGCATGACGCGCGACGCCACCGATGCCCACGGGCAGCCGGTGCAGCAGCGCATCGACGTGCACGAGATGTACTGGGCCGACCTGTCGCGCCTGCCGGGCTCGGTGGCGCGCATCGTCGCCGAGCTCTTCACCATCGTATTCCGCCTCTCGCAGCTGGGCCGCGACGCGGTGGACCGGGCCGCTGAGGCGGCCGGCGTGAACAGGAAGCCCCGGCCGCCGGGCGCGCGGCGCTGGGCCTGCCTGGCCTCGCTGCAGACCGCGCTCGACTGGGCCTTTGCCAACCTGCTGGCGAACCTCTTCCTGCAGCTGCTGCTGGTCGGGCTGGTGATCGCGGGGCTCGGTGGGCTGGCGCGGGTCGAGCCCGCGCCCCACGCGTTGTCGCTCACCGAACTGCTGCGCCGGGTGCTGGCCGTCGCGGTGCCGGTGCTGGCGATCTGGTGGTACTGCTACCAGGCGCGCACTCAGGCTTCCTCGCGGATCGTGGTGGGCCTGTACGCGCTCTTGGCGGGCTGGTTCCTGTGGGCGCTGGTGCCCGCGCACTGGGTGGTCGGCGTGGCCTGGCTGGCGCTGCTCGCGGCGCTGGCCGACCGCGCCCTGCGCATCGCGCGCGACCGCTTTCCGGCGGCGCGCACCTGGGGGCTGGGGCTGATGGCGCTGACCGCGGCGGTGCTGCTGGTGCACGTGGCGATCAACGCTTCGGCCGCGGGCGCCACGGACGACCTGCGCCACTGGGTGCGCGCCGGCATGCGGGTGGTCGAGTACCTGCTGCTGGGCGTCGTGGCCTGGTGGGGCGTGGCCGGCGTGCTGCTCATCGCCTGGCTGCTCGCCGGGGAGACGGTGCCCGACCGCGACGCGGCCGCGCGCGCCAGCATCGCCACGGGGCGGCTGGGGCTGTTCGTGTCGGTGGCGGCGTTCGTGGCGCTGTCGATGGTGTCGTGGGCCGTGCTGACGAACCTCGTGGAACTCGGCGCGAAGGACGTCGACTACGCGCCGTTCTGGTTCGGCAAGGACGTCTACTGGGCCGACGGCGCGAACTTCCTGCACAGCCGCTACGAGAAGAGCACGCAGGCCTTCGCCTTGACGGCCGGCCTCACGCTGTCGCTGCTGGCCTACCTGGTGGCGGTGCTGGTGCCCAGCCTGTTCGCCGAGCTCAAGGTGGCCTTCGGCACCTCGCAGGGCCTGGGCCGCTGGCTCGGCGCGGGCTACCGGCGGCTGGACCGCTTCGTCGCCGTACTGACCAGCGCCAGCGTGGTGGTCGCTTTCGCGGTGGCCCTGTTGCTGGTGCTCAAGCAGTGCAATGTCTCGGTCGGCGGGTGGATCGACGATGCGGTGATCTGGGTGTCGGCGCTGTCGCAGAGCGGCCTCAAGCCGCTGATCTTCACCGCCGCCACGCTGGCCGCCTCCGTCTCGCTGCTCGGCGGCTTTCTCACGCGCACCGTGCCGGGCCTGCGCATGCCGCTCGACGTGGCGCTGGACGTCGACGGCCACTTCCGCGAGTTCCCGCGCCGCGCCATTCCGCGCGCGCGCATCTTCTCGCGCTACGTGTCGCTGCTGGAGCACGTGGCGGCGCAGGGCTACGACCGCATCGTGATCGTGGCGCACAGCCAGGGCACGGTGATCTCGACCGAGCTGCTGCGCTACCTGCAGTTCCGCGCCGCGCAGAAAGTCGATGCGCGGGTGACCGACCTCTGGGCGGCGCTCAACGAGAGCCGGCTCCTGCTGCTCACTGCCGGCTGTCCGCTGCGCCAGCTGTATGCGGCGCGCTTTCCGCACCTCTATGGCTGGGTCACGGCGGAAGACGCGAACGGCGGCGGGCCGAGCGCGGCCCAGGTCGGCGTGGCCCGCTGGGTCAACCTCTACACGGCGGGCGACTACGTCGGGCGCTGGCTCTGGGGCGCGGACGACAAGCCCTACGAGCAGGTGACGACGCCGCCGGCCTGGTGCGTCGCGGCCGAGCACGAGGCCTGCCTCGGCCTGGGCGCCCACACCCACTACTTCGACCTCGACCAGGCGCACGTGGCACGCTGGATCGACTGGATGGTGACGGCGCGCCCATGAAAAAAGCCGGCCCGCAGGCCGGCTTTTTCTTCATGCCGACAGCGCGGGCTTCAGCCGAAGTTCTTCGCCGCGAAGTCCCAGTTGGCCAGCTTGGCCAGGAAGGTTTCGACGAACTTCGGGCGCAGGTTGCGGTAGTCGATGTAGTACGCGTGTTCCCACACGTCCACCGTCAACAGCGCCGTGTCGGCGGTGGTCAGCGGCGTGCCGGCGGCGCCGGTGTTCACGATGTCCACCGAACCGTCGGCCTTCTTCACGAGCCACGTCCAGCCCGAGCCGAAGTTGCCCACGGCCGACTTCACGAAGGCTTCCTTGAAGGCGTTGTAGCTGCCCCACTTGGCGTCGATGGCCTTGGCCAGCGCGCCGGTGGGTGCGCCGCCGCCTTGGGGCTTCATGCAGTTCCAGAAGAAGGTGTGGTTCCAGATCTGGGCGGCGTTGTTGTAGATGCCGCCGCTGGACTTCTTGACGATCTCTTCGAGCGTCATCGCTTCGAACTCGGTGCCCTTTTGCAGGTTGTTCAGATTCACCACGTAGGCGTTGTGGTGCTTGCCGTGGTGGTACTCGAGCGTTTCCTTCGAATACTCGGGGGCCAGGGCGTCGATGGCGTACGGCAGCGGGGGAAGGGTGTGTTCCATGGTGGAGCCTTTCTTTCTAGTTGGTGGAAGGGAAAAAACAGTTCGGTGCCTCAGGCGCGGGCCTTGGGCACGATGCGGTAGGCACAGCGCCGCGCGCCCGCGAGCACGTGCTCGACACGGCTCACGTCGGCCTCGGGCCCCAGCACCTCGTCGAAGAGCTGCAGCTCGCTGCGGCAAAAGCCGGTGCAGGCCTGCGCCGCGGTGCAGATGGGGCAGTGGTTCTCGATGAAGAGAAAGCCGTCGCCCTCGGCCCGGTACTCGGCCATGTAGCCCTCGCGGCTGCGGATGTCCGCGAGCCGCTCGAGCCGCGTCTCGAGGTTGCGCGCGCCGCGCATGGCCTCGGTGTAGGTGGCGCGCATGGTGGCTTCGCGTGCGCCGATGAGCTGGTCCATGCCCTTTTCGCCGAACACGCTGATCACGGCGCTGATCATCTGCACCGTCATCTCGGCATGCGTGTCGGGAAAGCGCCGGTGGCCCTCGCCGGTGAGCCGCCAGATCTGGGTCGGACGGCCGCGGCCGCTGGAGCGGCTCTCGGCGTCCACCAGCCCTTCGGTCTCGAGCTTGGACATCTGCTGGCGCACCGCCTCGACCGTCACGTGCAGCACCTTGGCGATGTCGGGGATGCCGAGCGCGCCGCGGGTCTTCAGCGTGGAGAGGATGCGGTCTGCCGGCTGGTGCGGCATCCAGGTGGGCTTGGTGGCATCGGGGGCGGACATGGCGGCTTCGGTCGTGGGGGAAAACAGCGTCATTGTCAGGTGGTTGGGCCTCCCTTCGCTGGAATGGGCCCCCAGGACCCGGCAAGCCGGGCCCGTCCCCCGAGGGGAGCAAGGGAGCTTGGGGACGGCCCGGCGCTCCCTTCGGGCGCTTGCCACCCCCCGCCGAGCGCCTTGTAAAGCGCCACGAGGCTGGTGAACGAGGCGGTTTCGGCCTCGGCCACGGCATCCTGCGCGCGCAGCAGGGTGCGCTGCGCGTCGAGCACGCTCAGGTAGGGCGCGGCGCCTTCGCGGTAGCGCACTTCGGCCAGCTCGGCGGCGCGGCCGCTGCGGGCCGAGGCCTCCAGCAGCCGCTGCAGGCGCAGCTGGTTCTGGCCGTAGCCGGTGAGGGCGCTTTCGACGTCCTCGATGGCGCGCAGCACGGTCTGTTCGTAGACGGCGCGCTCGCCCTCGGCACGCGCCTCGGCGCCGCGCAGGCGGGCCTTGACCGAGCCCAGCCGCAGCGCAGGCCAGCTCACGCCGGGCGTGACGCTGAAGGCGCGGCTCGACGAACTGCCCAGGTCGGCACCGCGCAGCGCGATGAAGCCCAGGAAGCCGCCGATGTCGACGCGCGGGTACAGCTCGGCCGTGGCCGCGCCCACGTCGGCCGTGCTGGCGGCCAGGCCGCGCTCGGCGCGCAGCACGTCGGGCCGGCGGCGCAGCAGATCGCCCAGGTCGCCGATGGGCAGGCGCTTGTCGAGCACGCGCAGCGGGTGCGGCTGCAGCATGGGCGCCAGCTCGGCCGGGCGCAGGCCCGCCAGCACGGCGACGCGGTGCGCGGCCTGGCGGCGCGTGGTCTCGAGCGCGGGCAGCTGGCTCTCGGTGCTGGCCAGGTTGGCCTGCGCGCTCGCCAGGTCGCCTTCGAGGCCGCGCCCGGTGCGCACCTGCGCCTCGGTCACGCGCAGGCTCTGGCGCAGGCTCTCGAGCGTGCGCTGCGTCACGGCCAGGCGCTGCTCGGCGCCGCGCATCTCGTAGTAGTTGCGCGCCAGTTCGGCCACGGCCACGATGCGCACCTGTGCGAGGTCGGCGGCGCTGGCCTGGGCGCGCGCGGTGGCGGCTTCGTCCAGGCGCTGCAGCCGGCCGAACAGGTCGATCTCCCAGCCGGCGTCGAAGCCGGCGCGGCTGCTCTGGGCCAGCGTGCGCGCATCGGCCGGCACGCCGTTGCCCTGCGCGATGCTGCGCGTCTTGCTGGCGCCCAGCGTCACCACGGGCAGGCGGTCGAGCTCGGCTTCGGTCTGCATCGCACGCGCTTCCAGCAGCCGCGCGTGGGCGATGCGGATGTCGTGGTTGCCGGCCAGTGCGCGTTCGATGAGCGCGTCGAGCTGCGGGTCGTCGAGTTGGCGCCACCAGTCGCGTTGCACCGCGTCGGGCGCGAACAGCGCGCGCTCGGGGGCAGAGATGGTCACCGGCGCATCGTTCGGCGCGGCGTACTTCGGCCCGACCGCGCAACCGGCCAGCACCAGCAGGCTGAGGGCGAACGGTGCGGCGTAGGAGAAGGGTCTTCTTGTCGTCATGGTCATGCTCCCGGTGTCTCAGACGGTGTCGCCGGCAGGCTCGCGCGCCACGAGCGCCTCGAGTTCGGCGGCGCGCTGCGAGCGGCCCACCGTGCGGTGGTCGCGCGCCAGCAGCGTGTACATGGTGGGCAGCACGAACAGCGTGAACAGCGTGCCCACCAGCATGCCGACCACGATCACCAGGCCGATGCTGAAGCGGCTGTTGGCGCCCGCACCGCTCGCGAACAGCAGCGGCACCAGGCCCACCACCATCGCGGCCGTGGTCATCAGGATCGGGCGCAGCCGGATGCGCGCGGCCTGCTCGATGGCGGCGCGGCGCTCCAGGTTCAGGCGTTCCTGGATCTCGTTGGCGAACTCCACCATCAGGATGCCGTGCTTGCTGATGAGCCCGATGAGCGTCACCAGTCCGATCTGCGTGTAGATGTTGATGGTGGCAAAGCCCAGCGCCAGCGGCACCAGCGCGCCGCAGATCGACATCGGCACGCTGACCAGGATGATCAACGGGTCGCGCAGGCTCTCGTACTGCGCGGCCAGCACCAGGTAGATCACCACGATCGCGAACACGAAGGCCATCACCAGCGCCGAGCCTTCCTGCGTGAACTGGCGCGCGTCCGACTGCCAGTCGTAGCTGAAGCCGGCCGGCAGCTTCTTCGCCTCTTCGCTCAGGAACGCCACGGCGTCGCCCATGGTCACGCCCGGCATCGGAATGGCCTGGAAGGTCGCGGCGTTGAGCTGGTTGAACTGCGTGAGCTTGTTGGGCCCCACGCTGGTCGACAGCTGCACCAGGTTGGCCAGCGGCACCGGCTGGCCGCTCGCGCTCTTCACGAAGTAGCGCGCGAGCGCCTCGGCCGTGAGCCGCTGGTCGCGCGGCGACTGCGGAATCACGTCGTACGAGCGCCCGTCCATGCCGAAGCGGTTGACGTAGTTCTCGCCCACCAGCACGGCCAGCGTGCCGCCGATGGCCTTCATGGTCACGCCCATGCTGTTGGCCTTGGCGCGGTCCACGCGCACCTCGGTCACGGGGTTGTTGAACTCCAGGTCGCTGTCGACCACGGCGAACTTGCCGCTCTCGCGTGCCGCCTTCTTCAGCGTTTCCATCGCCTCGAACACGCTGCGGTGGTCGCCCGCACTGCGGATCACCATCTGCACCGGAAGCCCACCGGTCGAACCGGGAAGCGACGGCAGCTGAAAGGCGAACACGCTGCTGCCCTCGACCTCGTTCATGCCGCCCTGCACGTCGCCCTGGATCTGGTCGGCGTTGCGCTGGCGAGCGTTCCAGTCGGACAGCTGCACGCCGCCGATGCTGTTGGAGACGCCGTCCGAGCCGTTGATGAGCCAGCGACCGGTGTTCTCGGGCAACTTGGCCAGCACCTCGTCCCACTTCTGGCCGAACTTCTCGACGTAGTCGATGTTGGCGTGCTGCGGCGACTTGATGACGGTCATCACCATCGCCTGGTCTTCGCCGGGCGCCAGCTCGCGCTGCGCCGCGTTGTACAGGAAGGGCAGGCTCACGAGCACGGCCGCCGCCAGCAGGCCCGTGACCCAGCGGTGGTGCAGCGACACGTCGAGCAGCCGTCCGTAGGCCGTGGCCAGCTTGTGGAAGAAGGCCTCGGCATAGCGCGCCATGCGGCCCGCCGTGGCGTCCTGCGGCAGCAGGAACGAGCTCATCACCGGCGACAGCGTGAGCGCGATCACGCCCGACACCACCACTGCGCCCGCCAGCGTGAAGGCGAACTCCTTGAAGAGCGAGCCCGTGAGCCCGCCCATGAGGCCGATGGGCGCGTACACCGCGGCCAGCGTGAGCGTCATCGCGATCACCGGGCCGGCCACTTCGCGTGCACCGATCAGTGCGGCCTGCACGCGCGACTTGCCTTCCTCGATGTGACGATGCACGTTCTCGACCACCACGATGGCGTCGTCCACCACCAGGCCGATGGCCAGCACCATCGCCAGCAGCGTGAGCAGGTTGATGCTGAAGCCGAACAGCAGCATCAGCGCCGCCGCGCCCAGCATCGACAGCGGAATGGTCACCACCGGAATGAGCACAGCGCGCAGCGAGCCCAGGCACAGGAAGATCACCAGCACCACGATGGCGATGGCTTCGAGCAGCGTCTTCTGCACCTCGTCGATCGAGGCCTCGATGAAGCGCGCGAGCTCGAAGGGCAGCTGCACCTCCACGCCCGGCGGCAGGTTCTGCTTGATGCCGGGCAGCAGGTCGCGGATGCGCTTCACGATCACCAGCGGGTTGCCGTTGGGCGCGGCCTGCAGGCCCAGGTAGATGGCCTTGTCGCCGTCCATCGTCGCGCTGCTGTCGGCGCTCGCGGCACCGAGCTCCACCGTGGCCACGTCGCCCAGGCGCACGATGGCGTCACCGTCGCGCTTGATGACCATGTCGCGGAACTCGGCCACGTTCACCAGGTCGGTGTTCACGCGGATGTTCGACACCACGTACAGGCCCTTCACCTGCCCGGGGGCGGCCTGCACGTTGTTCTGGCGCAGCGCGTCGGCCAGCTCGCCGGCCGAGATGCCGCGCGCGGCCATGCGGTTGGCGTCCAGCCACACGCGCATCGCGAGCGTCTGCCCGCCCGACACCTCGACGCCCGAGACGCCCTCGATCGACGCGAACTGCGGCTGCACCACGCGCGAGAGGTAGTCGGTGAGCTGCGGCACGGGCATCGTCTTGCTCGAGAAGCCCACGTAGGCGACGGCCGTGGCCTCGCCCGACGACTTGAGGATCACCGGGTCGAAGGCCTCGGCCGGCAGTCGGTACTTCACCTGGCTGACCTGCGCCATCGCCTGCGTGAGCGCCTGGTTGGCGTCGGCGTTGAGCTTCATGCGCACGCTGATCACGCTGCGGCCCAGCGTGGAGGACGACGACAGGTAGTCGACGTTCTCGATGGTCGCCACCGCCTGCGCGATGGGCTGCGTGACGAAGCCCTGCATCAGCTCCGGCGAGGCGCCGGGGTACTGCGTGGTGATGGTGAGCGTGGTGCTCTCGGTGAGCGGGTACTGGCGCACCGGCAGGTCGCCCAGCGCACGCGCGCCGAGCAGCAGGATGAGCGTGCTCACCACCAGCGCCAGCACGGGCCGGCGCACGAAGAGGTCGGTGAACTTCATGACTTCGCGTCCTGCAGGGCCAGCGTGTCCTTCGCGGCCGGGGCCACGGCCGCGCCGTTGTACAGGCGCAGTTGGCCCGAGGTGACGACCTGCTCGCCGGCCTTCAGGCCCTGCTCGACAACCACCAACCCGTCCTGCCGCTCGCCGGTCTTCACGAACACCTGCTGCACCGAGAAGCCGTCGCCTTTTTCGCCGGCGCGCACCACGAACACCGAGTCGCCGTGCGTGCTGTAGGTGATGGCGGTTTCAGGCACCGCGATGGCGTCGGCGCGCGCGGGCAGCGCCACCTTGGCATTGACGTACATGCCGGGCGTGAGCGCGCCGTCGGCGTTGTCGACCGTGGCCTGCAGCCGCACGGTGCGCGTGTCGCTGCCGATCATGGGCTCGATGGCGCTGAGCTTCGCGGGGAACACGCGGCCCGGGTAGGCATCGACCGCGAGCGCTACCGCCTGGTTGCGCCGCAGCGCCGGCAGCGCGTTCTCGGGCAGCGTGAGGTTGGCGAACAGCGTGCGCGCATCGGTGAGCGACACCAGCGCGTCGCCGGCGCGCACGAACTGGCCGAGGTTGACCTTGCGGATGCCCAGCACGCCGTCGAACGGCGCCCGGATGTGCTTCTGCTCGATGAGCGCCTGCACGCGGCGCAGCTCGCCGCTGGCCTGGTCGAAGGCGGCCTGCGCCTGTTCCATCTGCTCCTGCGTGGCGGCCTGCTGTGGCAGCAGACGGCGCGTGCGCTCGAGCAGGGCCCTGGCATTGGCCTGCTGGGCGCGCAGCCGTTCGAGGTCGCCCTGCTCGGGCGCATCGTTCAGCTGCACCAGCAACTGGCCGGCGCGCACCTGCGCGCCCGGCGTGAACAGGATCTTCGCGACCCGTCCCTCCACCTCGGCCGGCACCTCGACCTGCCGGTTGGCCTCCAGCGTGCCGATGCCGCCGAGAAAGCGCGCCATCTCGGTCTGCCGCGCGGGGGCCACCGCCACCTTGGCCGGCGGCATCGCGCCGCCCTGTGCATGGGCCGGCTGGAATTTCGCCACGAGCCCGTAGCCCGCCGCGCCCAGCACCGCGACCGTGAGACCGGCGCCGAGCCAGGTCCTGGATTGTTTGTTCATACGCAACCTGCTTTTTTATCAAAGAAAGTGCTTTGATTATTAGATCGCGTCCGAACGCTGTCGAGAAAGACGTGGCAATGGCCCCGATAGGGCAGGGCTATCTTTGGCGTGGCGTGCATGCGGGGTGCTCCGGGTGGTTGCGCGGGGACATCCCCGCACCCCGAAGACGGGCAGCGCGTCGCTTTTGTGACGCGGCGGCGGCGTGCAATCGCCGTACGGCCGCCGGGACATCGCTCGCTGCGCCAGACGCCGATGTACATTGCGACCTGCGCATGAACCTATTCAGCATGGCCACCAAACCCCGTAAGAAGTCCGCGGCTGTCACCGAGGACGAGGTCTTCGACATGGCCGCCGACCTGTTCCGGGCCATGGCCGCGCCCATGCGGCTGAAGATCGTGAGCCTGCTGTGCAACGGCGAGAAGAACGTGAGCGAGCTGCTCGCGCAGATCGACACCACGCAGCCCAACATGTCGCAGCACCTGAACACGCTCTATCAGGCGGGCGTGCTCGCACGGCGCCGCGACGGCGTGAGCATCTACTACAGCATCGCGAACGAGACCGTGGTGGCGCTGTGCCGCAGCATCTGCGTGCAGATCGCCATCGAACAGGAATAAGAAGAGAAGAAGGCCGGCGTCAGCCGGCTTTCGCGCCTCAGGGCTTCAGGTAGACGTAGCCTTCCTTCGCCTGCAGCCGTGCCACCTCGGCCACGCCCGAGGGCACCACCTTGGTTTCCATCAGCAGCTTGCCCGCGTCGATGTTGCGCGTGGTGAGCGTGTTGTTGCACACCTTGAACTCCACGCCGCGCCCGGCCAGCGCGCTCACCGGGCCGCTGAACTCGCGGCCCCGGCTGTCCTTGGCGTCGCTCAGCAGGAAGTCGATGCCGGGGCCGTGCGTGACCACCACGATCTTCGCCTTCGGGTCTGCGTTCAGGTGGTTCGTGATGTTCGCCAGGATGGCGGCGCTGCTCTCCACGCCGGTGTTGACGTGGTAGACCACCTTGGTCTCCTGCGCGCCCGCGAACGTGGCGACCATGGCGAGCAGGAAAGCGATGAATGCGTGTCTCATGGGGAAACCCTCTGGCTGTTGTCGTTGCCCGCAAAATATCATCTTCTGCTTATATTTACAGCCGGGCAAGCCCGCGGCCCTCGCCGCCCAGCCCGCAGGAGACGACCCACGATGTTCCCGTGCCGGCCCACCGCCGTTCGCGCGAAGGCGCTGCTGATGTGCGCTGCGCTCTGGCTGAGCGCCAGTGCCGCGTTCGCAGCCCCCGAGATCCGCCCGCTGCCGGTGGCGCCCGACATCTACTACGTGCAGGGCATTCCCGCGCTGGGCTCGAAGGAGAACCAGAACTTCATCTCCAACGCCGGCTTCGTCGTCACGCGCGACAGCGTCGTGATGATCGACGCGCTGGGTTCGCCCGCCGTCGCCGAGCGCATGGTGGAGGAGATCCGCAAGCTCACGCCCAAGCCGATCAGCCACGTCATCCTCACGCACTACCACGCCGACCACATCTACGGCCTGCAGGTGTTCAAGGCGCTGGGCGCGCAGATCGTGGCGCACGCGCGAGGCAAGAGCTACCTCACGTCCGACACCGCGCGGCTGCGGCTCGAGGCCTCGCGCCAGGAGCTCGCACCGTGGATCGACGAGCGCACGCGGCTGGTGCCGGCCGACGTGTGGATCGACGGGCGCACCGAGCTCACCATCGGCGGCACGCGCTTCGTGATCCAGCCCGCCGGTCCCGCGCACACGCCCGAAGACCTGGCCATCTTCCTGCCGCAGCAGAAGGTGCTGTTCACCGGCGACATCGTGTTCCGCAACCGCACGCCCTACGTGGGCTCGGCCGACAGCCGGCACTGGATCACGTCGCTCGACGCGCTACTCGCCCTCGATGCGCGCACCATCGTGCCGGGCCACGGCCCCGCGTCGGACGACCCGGCGCAAGACCTGCGGCAGACGCGCGACTACCTCGTCTTCCTGCGCGGCGCGATGCAGAAGGCCGCCACCGAGATGACACCCTTCGACGAGGCCTACGCCGCCACCGACTGGTCGCGCTTCGAGGCCTGGCCGCTGTTCAAGGTGGCCAACCGCATGAACGCCTACAACACCTACCTGCTGCTGGAGCAGGAGGCGCGATGAGCGGCGACCGCACGCGCCGGCAGCTCGTCGCGGGCCTCGCCGCGTGGTGCGTGGCGCCGATGGCCGTGCATGCGGCCGATGTGCAATTGCCCGCACCTGCTTCGCTGGCGGGTGCGCTCGCCGCGGCGCTAGCCCGCTCGCAACCGCTGGTCGTCATGGCCAGCCTGCAGGGCTGCCCCTTCTGCAAGATCGCGCGCGAGCACTACCTCATGCCCGAACTCGCCGCGGGCTTGCCCGTGGTGCAGATCGACTTTCGTGATCAACGCACCGTGCGCGACTTCGACGGCGCCACGCGCACGCACGACGCGCTCATCAAGGCGTGGAAAGTCACCGTCGCACCGACCGTGCTCTTCTTCGGCCGCAACGGCCGCGAGGTCGCCGAGCGCCTGACCGGCGGCGACTCGGACTTCTACGGCGCCTACCTCGAAGCACGCCTGCAGCAAGCGCGCACCGCCGTCCGCAGCTGACGTTATGCATGGCGAAACCGAACGGGTTTCCCCCAAGAGCAAAGCCCTTCCCTTGTTCACGATCGTCCCTAAAATCAATACATAACGATTTACTTATTTAACGATGAAACCGGCCGCTTCGGGGCGCGTTTCGAGGAGACCGAATTGAAGTTGCTGCTGCCGTCGCTCGCCGTCGCTGTCACCGCCATCCTGCTGTCGACACCGGCCCTTGCCAACAAGGAACTGGCCCAGAAGAACGCCTGCCTCGCCTGCCATGCGGTCGACAAGAAGCTGGTCGGCCCCGCCTACCTCGACGTCGCGAAGAAGTACACCGGCCAGGCCGACGCGCTCGCCGCGCTCACCGCGAGCATCCAGAAGGGCAGCACCGGCAAGTGGGGCGCCGTGCCCATGCCCGCGCAACCCGCGATGAGCGAGGCCGATGCCAAGGCGCTGGCCGCCTGGGTGTTGGGCGGCGCCAAGTAAGGCCCACGGACGCGACGCGATGAGCGGCAGCATCCAGCAGACCGGGCAGGTGCGCAAGGCACCCGAGAACTTTCTCGACGCGCAGGGCGTGCGCGCCGTCTTCGCCGAAGCCGGCAAAGGGCGGCGCGACTTCATCCGCAACGCCTTCGCGGCAGCCGTTGCAGGCACAGCAGCAACGTCGTCCGCGCTCGCGCAATCGCGCTCTGCCGTGGGCGACGGCGACCCCGCCATATTGAACCTGCCCGCGCACAGCACGGGCCTCGGCCAGCCGGTGGTCACCGACGGCTACGGCAAGCCTTCCAAGTACGAAGCCAATGTGCAGCGCCGCCAGAGCCCGGGGCTCACGCCGACCGCGCAGGCCTCGGTGTCGTTCGCGCCGCTGCAGTCGCTGTTCGGCATCGTCACGCCCAGCGGCCTGCACTTCGAGCGGCATCACCAGGGCTGGTGGGACATCGATCCGTCCAAGCACCGGCTGATGGTCAATGGCCTAGTGAAGACGCCGAAGGTCTTCACGCTCGACGAGCTGATGCGCCTGCCCTCGGTGTCGCGCTTTCACTTCATCGAGTGCGGCGCCAACACCGGCATGGAGTGGGGCAACGTCGCCGTGCCGACGGCCCAGTACACGCACGGCATGCTGTCGTGCAGCGAGTTCACCGGCGTGCCGCTGATCACGCTGCTCGAGATGGCGGGCGCCGACCTCAAGGGTGAGCGCTTCGTGCTGGCCGAGGGCGCCGACGGCTCGTCGATGACGCGCACCATTCCCATGAGCCTCATCCGCTCGGGCGAGGTGCTCGTGGCCTACGGCCAGAACGGCGAGATGCTGCGGCCCGAGCAGGGCTACCCGCTGCGGCTCGTGGTGCCCGGCGTGCAGGGCGTGAGCTGGGTCAAGTACCTGCGCCGCATCGAACTCGGCGACCAGCCCTACGGCGCCAAGGACGAGACCGTGCACTACGTCGACCTCATGCCCGACGGCCAGCACCGCCAGTACACCAGCATCCAGGAATGCAAGAGCGTCGTGACCACGCCCTCGGGCGGGCAGATGCTGCTCGACAAGGGCTTCTACAACATCACCGGCCTCGCATGGTCGGGCCGCGGCAAGGTGAAGCGCGTGGACGTGAGCGTGGACGGCGGGCGCAACTGGCGCACCGCGCGGCTCGAATCGCCCGTGCTGTCGAAGTGCCTCACGCGCTTCAACATCGACTGGGTGTGGGACGGCACGCCCGCGATCATCCAGAGCCGCGCGATCGACGACACCGGCTACGTGCAGCCCAGCTACAAGCAGCTGCGCGCGGTGCGCGGCACGCGCTCGATCTATCACAACAACGCCATCCAGTCGTGGCAGGTGCAGGCGAACGGGGAGGTGGCGAATGTCCAGCTTTCCTAAGCGCGCGCTGCTGTTGCTCGTTCTCGCATGCGGTGCAGCCGCATGGGCGCAGCCCAAGACAGCAGGCTATGCCGGCATCGGCCGCGACGCCACGCCCAAGGAAGTGGCCGCGTGGGACATCGACGTGCGTCCCGACTTCAAGGGCCTGCCGCCCGGCTCGGGCTCCGTCACACGCGGGCAGGACCTGTGGGAAGGCAAGTGCGCCTCGTGCCACGGCGTGTTCGGCGAATCGAACCAGGTGTTCAGCCCCATCGTCGGCGGCACCACGGCCGAGGACATCAAGAGCGGCCACGTCGCGCGCCTGAAAGACCCGGCCTTCCCGGGCCGCACCACGCTGATGAAGGTCACGAGCCTGTCGACCGTGTGGGACTACGTGTACCGCGCCATGCCGTGGAACCAGCCCAAGTCGCTGACGCCGGACGATGTGTATGCCGTCACCGCCTACATGCTGAACCTCGGCGGCATCGTGCCCGACAACTTCACGCTGTCCGACAAGAACATCCGCGAGGTGCAGGCCCGCATGCCCAACCGCAACGGCGGCACCACCGCGCACGCGATGTGGCCCGGCAGCGAGTTCGGCCGCGCGACGAAGCCCGACGTGTCGGCCTTGGCCTGCATGCGCGACTGCGTGCCGGCGGCGTCGTCCGTCGCGCAACTGCCGCCGCATGCACGCGGCAGCCACGGCAACCTCGCCGACCAGAACCGGCTGGTGGGTGCGCAGCGCGGCATCGCCACCGCAGCGCCCGCTGCCGCCGCCGTGAAGACCAGCGCACCGGCCGCGGCACCGAAGGTGCCCGTGGCACTGCTCGAGAAGAACAGCTGCACCGCCTGCCACGGCATGACGCAGAAGCTCGTCGGCCCCGCCTTCTCGGACATCGCGAAGAAGTACCCCGGCCAGACCGACCACCTGCTGCAGAAGATCAAGGCAGGCAGCACCGGTGTCTGGGGGGCGATCCCGATGCCGCCGCAGACCCTCGGCGACGATGATGCCAAGGCCATCGCACGCTGGCTCGCCGACAGCGCCGGACCATGATTCGACAGGAGACAACCCCATGAAAAACCGCAGACAGATGCTCACGCAGTCCGCCGCCCTCGCAGGCCTGGCGGCCACCGCCGGCTGGCTTCCCGCCACCGCCCTCGCGTATTCGAAAGACGCCTTCGACGCCAAGAGCGTGGCCGACGCGCTCAAGGCCGTGGGTGTCATCGGCGCGCCCACCGAGAGCAAGGACGTCACCATCACCGGCCCCGACATCGCCGAGAACGGCGCCGTGGTGCCGCTCAGCGTGGCCACCGCCTTGCCCGGCGTGAAGCAGCTCATGCTGCTGGTCGAGAAGAACCCCAACGCCGTGGTCGCGATCTTCAACACCTCGGAGTTCGTCGAGTCGAACTTCACCACGCGCGCCAAGCTGGGCCAGTCGTCCGACGTGTACGCGATCGCGGTCATGAACGACGGCAAGGCGCTCTTCGCCAAGAAGGAAGTCAAGGTCACGCTCGGCGGCTGCGGCGGCTGAGCGACGGGCTTCACACACAGAACACGACGAGAAGAAGGAGACCACCATGGCAGATCCCATGCGCATCCGCGCCCAGGCCGCGGGCGACAAGACGACCGTGCGCATCCTCATGGCGCACGAAATGGAAACCGGCCAGCGCAAGGACGCCGCCGGCAAGACCATCCCCGCCTGGTTCATCCAGGAGGTCACGGCCTCGCTCAACGGCAAGACCGTGCTCACGGCCGACTGGGGCCCGGCGGTGTCGAAGAACCCCTTCATGCAGTTCACGCTGAAGGGCGCGAAGGCCGGCGACAAGATCGCCGTGACCTGGAAGGACAACCGCGGCGACACCCGCACCGACGAAGCCACCGTCAGCTGACGCTTTCTTCGCCCACGCGGGCGCTCGCTCGCGTGTTGTGTTCCCCACGAGAAAAAAAGGCGGCCCCATGAGGACAACCACATGCCTGAGCCTGCTGGTGCTGGCCGGCAGCATCGCACTGCCCGCCGCGGCGCAGAAGACCACGGCCGAAGGCATCGCCGAGTACCGCGCGCTGCTGCAGGACGGCAACCCCGCCGAACTGTTCGAGGCCAAGGGCGAAGACCTCTGGAAACAGAAGCGCGGTCCCAAGGGCGCGTCGATGGAAAAGTGCGACCTCGGCAAGGGACCGGGCGTGGTGAAGGGCGCGTTCGCCGAACTGCCGCGCTACTTTCCCGACACCGGCCGCGTGCAGGACATGGAGTCGCGCCTGCTCACCTGCATGGAAACCTTGCAGGGCTTCGACGCCGCCGCCATCGCCAAGACGCCGTTCGGCCAGGGCGAGCAGAAGAACCTCGAGGGGCTGGTGGCGTGGATCTCGGCCGAATCGAAAGGCCTGCCGCTGAACCTGCCGCAGTCGCATGCGAGCGAGCGCCGCGCCTACGAAGTGGGCAAGCGCCTGTTCTTCCTGCGCGCCGGCCCGCACGACTTTGCCTGCGCCACCTGCCACGGCGCCGACGGCAAGCGCATCCGTTTGCAAGACCTGCCCAACCTCACGAAGAACCCCGGCGCCGGTGAAGGCTTCGGCGCCTGGCCGGCGTACCGCGTGTCGTCGGGCGAGCTGTGGGGCATGCAGCGCCGGCTCAACGACTGCTTCCGCCAGCAGCGCTTTCCGTACCCGGGCTACGCCAGCGACGTGACCGTGGCGCTGGCCGTGTACATGGGCGTCAACGGCAAGGGCGGCAAGACCACCGCGCCCGCCATCAAGCGCTGAAGGAGCCACGCCCATGAAATCAGATCACTTCTTCGGCCTGGCCGCCGTGGCCTGCGCACTCACCGTGTTCGGCTGCGCGTCCGTCGACAGCGCCGCCGAGCTCGACAAGCTCACCGCCGACGCGCTGCAGCGCTCCTTCCGCGACCAGGGCATCGCCAAGGTCGACCGCCTCGTGCAAGACCCGGCCAACCTCGCGTGCAGCGAAGCCGAGGCCAGCGGCAAGCCGCTGGACGAGCAGCGAACCAAGGAGATCGAGGCCGCCAACATGAAGACCGTGCGGTGGCCCTCCGACGGCAAGTTCGTCGGCGACTGGCGCGAGGGCGAGAAGATCGCGCAGAACGGCCGCGGCCTCACCTGGACCGACGCGGCCAACGCCGCCAACGGCGGCAATTGCTACAACTGCCACCAGATGTCGAAGGAAGAAATCTCTTTCGGCACGCTCGGCCCGAGCCTGTACCACTACGGCAAGCTGCGCGGCGTGAGCGACCCGGCCAGCGCCGCGTCCAAGCCCATCGTCGAATACACCTGGGGCAAGCTGTGGAACGCGCGCGCCTACAACGCCTGCTCGAACATGCCGCGCGTCGGCCACTCCGGCATCCTCAACGAGAAGCAGATCCGCGACGTGATGGGCTTGCTGCTCGACCCCCAGTCTCCCGTCAACCGCTGAACGCCCGGCTTCCTTCTTCATGAACCTTTCCAAGCGCGAGTTCGTCCAGATGCTCGGTGCCGGCGCAGTCGCCGGCCTGGGCCTGGGCCGCCACGGCAGCAGCATGGCCGCCGGCCTCGACGGCATGTACACCGTGCCGGCCTTCGGCAACGTGTCGATGCTGCACATGACCGACTGCCACGCGCAGCTCAAGCCGCTGTACTTCCGCGAACCGGGCGTCAACATCGGCGTCGGCCACATGCGCGGCAAGGTGCCGCACCTCGTGGGCGAGCATCTGCTGAAAGCCGCCGGCGTGAAGCCCGGCACGCGCATGGCGCATGCGCTCACGTACCTCGACTTCGACAAGGCCGCGCAGCGCTACGGCAAGGTCGGCGGCTTCGCGCACCTGGCCACGCTGGTCAAGCAGCTCAAGGCCAGCCGCCCCGGCGCGCTGCTGCTCGACGGCGGCGACACCTGGCAGGGCTCGGCCACGTCGCTGTGGACCGACGCGCAGGACATGGTCGACGCCTGCAAGCTGCTCGGTGTCGACGTGATGACCGGCCACTGGGAGTTCACCTACGGCATGGCGCGGGTGCAGCAGATCATCGAGAAAGACTTTGCGGGCAAGGTCGAGTTCGTGGCGCAGAACGTCAAGACCGCCGACTTCGGCGACCCGGTGTTCAAGCCGTACGTGATGCGCGAGATCAACGGCGTGCCCTGCGCCATCGTCGGTCAGGCCTTTCCGTACACGCCCATCGCCAACCCACGCTACATGGTGGCCGACTGGACCTTCGGCATCCAGGACGACAACCTGCAGCGCGTGGTGAACGAGGCGCGCGCCAAGGGCGCGCAGGTGGTGGTGGTGCTGTCGCACAACGGCATGGACGTCGACCTGAAGATGGCCAGCCGCGTCACCGGCATCGACGCCATCCTGGGCGGCCACACGCACGACGGCACGCCCATGCCCACGCTCGTGAGCAACGCGGGCGGCAAGACCATCGTGGTCAACGGCGGCTCCAACGGCAAGTTCCTCGGCGTGATCGACTTCGACGTCAAGGGCAAGAAGGTGAGCGACTTCCGCTACCGCCTGCTGCCCGTGTTCTCCGACCTCATTCCGGCCGACAAGGAGATGGACGCGCTCATCACCCGCGTGCGCGCGCCCTACGAGGCCAAGCTGGCAGAAACCTTGGCCCACACCGACGGCGCGCTGTACCGGCGCGGCAACTTCAACGGCACCGGCGACCAGCTGCTGCTCGACGCGCTCATGGAAGTGCAGGATGCGCCCATCGCCTTCTCGCCCGGCTTCCGCTGGGGCACCTCGCTGCTGCCCGGCCAGGCGATCACGCGCGAGTGGCTGATGGACATGACGGCCACCACGTATTCGTACGCCACCGTCACGCAGATGACCGGCGAGACGCTCAAGACCGTGCTCGAAGACGTCTGCGACAACCTCTTCAACCCCGACCCCTACTACCAGCAGGGCGGCGACATGGTGCGCGTGGGCGGGCTGCAGTACACCTGCGACCCGACCGCCGCCATGGGCCAGCGCATCCAGGACATGCGCCTGGGCGGCAAGCCCATCGATGCCAACCGCAGCTACAAGGTCGCGGGCTGGGCGCCCGTGAGCGAAGAGGCGCGCACCGCCGGCAACAAGCCGGTGTGGGAAGTCATCGAGCCGTGGCTGAAGTCGCGCAAGGTGGTGACCACGCGCCGGCTCGACGAACCCGTGCTGAAGAACATCGCGCCGAACCCCGGCCTGGGCTGAATGGGGCCCCGCACGCGCGGGGTCGCTCCCTAGAATCGGGGCATGTCCATCGCGCAGCTTTCCCTTCTCACCACGCTCGCGCTCGTGGCGGCCTTCGTGCTGTCGGCGGTGTTCGGCGCCGTCGCGCGCGCCACGCGCTTTTGCACCATGGGCGCGATCAGCGACGTGGTGGCGCTGGGCGACTGGACCCGCGTGAAGCAGTGGGCCGCGGCCGGCGGCGTGGCGCTCATCGGCTTCTCGGTGCTCGTGTTCGCGGGGCTCGTCGATGCCGACCGCACGCTCTATGCCTCGCACCAGATCCTCTGGCTCGCCGCGCTGGTCGGCGGCCTGCTGTTCGGTGTCGGCATGGTGCTGTCTTCGGGCTGCGGCAACAAGACGCTGGTGCGTCTGGGCGGGGGTAACCTCAAGGCGCTGGTGGTGCTGGTGCTCATGGGCGTGTCGGCCTTCGCCACGCTGAAGGGCATCACCGCGGTGCTGCGCGTCGCGACCGTCGATGCGGTGCACATCGACCTGGCGATGAATGCGTCGCTGCCCGATGTGCTGGCCGCGTCGTTCCAAATGAACGCGGCCTCGTTGCGTCTCGCGCTCGGCCTGGTGCTCGGCGGTGCGCTGCTGGTGTGGGCCGCGTGGGGCCGCGAGACGCGCGACGTGCGCAGTCTCGTCGGCGGCATGCTGATCGGTGCGCTGGTCGTCGGCGCGTGGTGGCTCAGCGGCCACTGGGCGGTGGTCGAGGAGCATCCGCTCACGCTCGAGCACGTGTTCCTCGCCACCAACTCCGGCCGCGCCGAAGCGTTGAGCTTCGTCACGCCGGTGGCCTACGCGCTCGACTGGCTCATGTTCTACAGCGATGCCAACAAGCGCCTCACGCTGGGCATCGTGTCGGTGGCCGGCGTGGTGGCGGGCGCGGCGCTGCATGCGCTGTGGTCGCGCGAATTCCGCTGGGAAGGCTTCGCCGGCACCGGCGACCTCGCGCACCACGCGACGGGTGCGGTGCTCATGGGCATCGGCGGCGTCACGGCCATGGGCTGCACCATCGGGCAGGGCCTGAGTGCGCTGTCGACGCTGAGCATCGCGAGCCTGCCGGCCATCGCGGGCATCGTCATCGGCGCGGTGGTAAGCCTGAAGTACCAAAGCTGGCAGCTCGAACGCACGCTCTGATTTCCAGCGCCGTGCGTTGAAGCGAATCCTCACAATTTAGTTCGGCGCGCGAGGCGTTTTTCGCGCGTTCGCGACGATCGGACGCGGTGGTGCTGGCTATCATTTTCCGCACCTGTTGCCGCTGCGAACGATGGCCTTCATCGACGGGCGCGGCACCGAACAACCACAACCGAGGGAGAGCGCCATGACTGCGCACAACAACCGATCGGCGCGCACGCGCCTGTTTGCCTTGAGCCTTTGTGTCTGCGCCGTGCTCGCGGCCTGCAAGGAAGACAACAAGCCGACGCCGGCGGCGGCCTCGCCATCGCCGTCCGCATCGGGCAAGACCCAGCCCGCCAAGGACCCGGCCCGCGTGCAGGCCGCGGCCCGCACCACCTACAGCCAGGGCTACAACCGGCTCATCGACGACAACCGCAGCGTGGGTGCCAAGTACAAGAGCTACGTGCAGATGAACGTGAACGGCAAGTCGCCGAGCGGGAACTCGTTCTATGGCAGCCCTTCCGATGTGCAGTCCATCGTGGACGACCTGAAGAAGGCGCGCGCCGACGGTTCGGGCGACGCGGCGCTCGACGCGGCCGTCGACGGCGTGGTGGCCACGGGCGAGAAGCTCGTCGCCGTCTGGACGCCGATGGACCCGTACTACCGGTCCAAGAGCTTTCTCGAAGACAAGTGGGTCAAGGGCCGCGCGGCCGACGCCGACATGAACGCCGCCTTCAAGGGCCTGCTGGCCAGCATCGACACGCTGGGCGGCGAGCTGGACCGCGTGCAGGAGGCGTCGCGCACCGAACGCATGGCCAAGCTCAAGGCCGAGGGCGACATGCTCAACTACCACACGCTCGCCTCGATGGCGGTGGCCAAGAAGTTCGTCAACGGCCTCGACCAGATCGACGGCCTGAAGAACAAGGACGCCGTCGCCAAGGTCGATGCGGCGGCCAGCGAATTGCAGGCCTCGCTGGAAGAACTCTCCAAGGCGCTCGAAGAAGCCAAGGCCGCAGCCAAGGCCAAGGGGGAAGCAGGCAAGGCGCCCAACTACAACTACGAGTCGCTGCACGGCAGCCTGCTGAACATGATCGGCCAATGGCGCACGTTCAAGGACAGCAAGTTCCCGTCGACGTACAAGAACATCGTGAGCTACTACAACTCCGCCGTGGGTTCGTACAACCGCGGCTTCGGCCGCTGACCCGGGCCATGGGCACCGCGCGGGTTCTTTCGCGCGGCAGCGTCGCGGCCCTTGGGGTCGCGGCGCTTCTCGTTGCGACGGGGTTGGCGGGATGCGGCAGCGCCCGCGAGACGCAGCAGATTCCCGTCACCGCGTTCCGCAACTACGGCGCGTCGCCGCTGCAGCACACCTTCTACATCGGCTCCGACGCGCGCTTCCACCGCTTCCAATGGTCCAACGGCAAGCAGGGCGGCACCTGGCTGATCGCGCGGGCCGAGATGGACATCGTCAACGAAAAATCAGCCGACGACCCGCGCGCCGCCCGCGCCGGCTACTTCCTGAGCCGGCGTGACGACGGGCGGTGGATGGCGCACTGAGCCTGTCGCTCGCCCGAATCAGCGCTCCACGTCCATGACCACCGGGTCGTAGAAGTCATAGGCAGGACCTCCGTCCGGGGTGTAGCGGAACTGAACCTGTGCGCTGTAGTGTCCGGGCGGCAGACATGCACCCGACCCGATCGGCAGATAGCATGCGCGTTCATCCCCCAACCAACTTCGCCCCCGCATGACCCTCTCGACGAGAAACCTGAAGGCGCTTCCAGACATTCCGACGTTGAAGCGACTGACCCAGTCTCTTGCAATGCTCGACGCCATGCTCTCGCCGGAGTGGGAGTACCGGTACTACGCGTTCAACGCCGCGTGGTCGGATGAGGCGGCGATGGCATCGATGCGCAATGGTTCGGGCGATCATTGGTTTGCCATCTTCTGCCAGGCCGGCGTCGCGCTTCACGGGCTTGCGCACGAGGCTCCGGCATTCCGGCCGGGGACGCCATGGCCCGGAATCTTCGAACGGCTGCCGGCGGAGTTCCGCGCCAACCTGCTGGAAGAGCCGGCGTTCACGACCAGCGACAGCACCTTCTGTCTCTGGCGCCTGAGCCATGAAGAACGCTGGACTTGCGGACCGGTCGAGCTTCCGCCGGGTGAAGATCCGGATGGCTCCGCCGAGCTGCTTGCCGTCCTCGCCGGCTGGCCCGAGCAGTACGTCGAATTCGCGGCTGACTACTACGAACGCGACCTCGACCTGGGCGATGTCGAGGCGATCTATCGGCACCAACCGCTCAGCGACGCGCTCGTCCGGCGATTCAATCCCGACCTCGACATGGCGTCGCTCGGAAATGACATCGCCGAGATCGGGTATCCCTGGCAGGTGGACTGACAGGGCAGTTCCATCGGCAACAGCTTCGGCTGTTTGAATGGGCCCGGCTCCCTTGCTGGAGCTCGCCGAGACATTCGACGCGACGCACCAGGCGGGCCTCACCCTCTGCGTTGCCCGCGTTTTTACGCTTTCTTTACGGCCCCCCACCCACTCTTTCCCCCGGTTTTACGCACGCCTGCCGAGACTCCTTTCATCTTGTTTGCAGGAGTGATGAATGGACATCGTCTGGATGGGCGCCTTGCTGGCGCTGTGGGTCGTGGTGGCGGCCATGGTCGTCGGGCTGAACCGGCTCGAAGGGCCGCAAAAGCCGCACGCGGGCGTTGATGCAACGCGCACGCCGGGGGATGCATCGTGATCGGCCTCGAAGTCCTGTACGGCTTCGGCGCGCTGGTCGCCGTGGTCCTGTTCGCGTACCTGGTGTTCGCGCTGATCTGCGCCGAGGAGTTCTGACATGGAAACCTCGGCCTGGGTCTTGCTGGCCCTTTTTCTCGGCGCGCTGCTGGTGCTGGCCTGGCCGCTGGGCAAGCTGCTGGCCGCGCTGTGCGCCGAGCGCGTGCCGCGCTGGATGCAGCGCATCGAAGCGCCGCTGTACCGGCTCGCGGGCACGCAGCCCGAGCAGTCGATGCACTGGCTGCGCTATGCGCTGGCGCTGCTCGCGTTCAACGCCATCGGCGCGATCTTTCTCTATGCCCTGCAGCGCCTGCAGGGCGGGCTGCCGTTCAACCCGGCCGGCATGGGCGCGGTGTCGCCCGACTCGGCCTTCAACACCGCGGTGAGCTTCGTCGCCAACACCAACTGGCAGGGCTACGGCGGCGAGTCGACCATGAGCTATCTCACGCAGATGCTCGGCCTGGCGGTACAGAACTTCCTGTCCGCCGCCACCGGCATCGCGGTCGCCTTCGCCTTGGTGCGCGGCTTCGCGCGCCGTGGTGACGGCAAGGGCCTGGTCGGCAACTTCTGGGCCGACGTGACGCGCGTCACGCTGTGGGTGCTGCTGCCGATCTCGTTCGTGCTCGCGCTGTGCCTCGCAGGGCAGGGCGTGATCCAGAACTTCGACGCCTACAAGAGCGTGCAGACGGTTGAAGCCACGGCCTTCCAGCAGCCGAAGAACGGCCCCGACGGCCAGCCGCTGAAGGACGACAAGGGCGCGCCCGTGATGGAAGACGCCACCACCCAGACGCAGACGCTGGCCATGGGCCCGGTCGCTTCGCAGGAAGCGATCAAGATGCTCGGCACCAACGGCGGTGGCTTCTTCAACGCCAACTCGGCGCATCCCTACGAGAACCCGACGGCGTTCAGCAACCTGCTGGAGATGCTGGCGATCTTCCTGATTCCGGCGGCGCTGTGCTTCGCCTTCGGCCGCGTGGTCGGCGACCTGCGCCAGGGCTGGGCCGTGCTCGCGGCGATGACGGTGCTGTTCGTGGTGGCGGTGCTGGCCGTCACACCGGCCGAGCAGGCCGGCAACCCGCTGCTGGGCCCGCTGGGCGTGGACCAGGTGGCGAGCGCGCTGCAAAGCGGCGGCAACATGGAAGGCAAGGAAGTGCGCTTCGGCATCGACGCCTCGGCCCTCTTCGCCGCCGTGACCACCGCCGCCTCGTGCGGCGCGGTGAACGCCATGCACGACTCGCTCACCCCCATCGGCGGCATGGTCCCCATGGTGCTGATGCAGCTGGGCGAGGTCGTCTTCGGCGGCGTGGGCAGCGGCCTGTACGGCATGCTGGTGTTCGCCATGCTCGCGGTGTTCATCGCGGGCCTGATGATCGGGCGCACGCCCGAGTACCTCGGCAAGAAGATCGAGGTGCGCGAGATGAAGCTGATCTCCATCGCCATCCTGGTCACGCCGGTCCTGGTGCTGGCGGGCACGGCGCTGGCGGTGAGCGCGGGTGCGGGCAAGGTCGGCATCGCCAACCCCGGCGCGCACGGCTTCTCCGAGGTGCTGTATGCGCTGACCTCGGCCGCCAACAACAACGGCAGCGCCTTCGCGGGCCTGTCGGCCAACACCCCGTTCTACAACGGCCTGCTCGGCCTGGCGATGTGGCTCGGGCGCTTCGCGATGATCGTGCCGGTGCTCGCCATTGCCGGCGCGCTGGCCGCCAAGAAACGCCTGCCCGTCACCAGCGGCACGCTGCCCACGCACGGCCCGCTGTTCGTCTTCCTGCTGATCGGCACCGTGCTGCTGGTCGGCCTGCTCAACTACGTGCCGGCACTGGCCCTCGGGCCGATCGTCGAACACCTCGTGCTCTGGAAATAAGAAGGAGCGCACCATGACTGCCAAAACCAAAACTTCCCTCTCGCTGTTCGACGCAGCGCTGGTCAAGCCCGCGCTGTGGGGCGCCTTCGCCAAGCTGAACCCGCGCACCCAGTGGCGCAACCCGGTGATGTTCATCGTCTACATCGGGAGCATCCTCACGACGCTGCTGTGGGTGCATGCGCTGAGCTTTCCGGGCGACACCGGCATGCAGCCTGCCTTCGTGCTGGCCGTGACCATCTGGCTGTGGTTCACCGTGCTGTTCGCCAACTTCGCCGAGGCGCTGGCCGAAGGCCGCAGCAAGGCGCAGGCGGCCTCGCTGCGCGGCCTGCGCAAGGACACCTGGGCCAAGAAGCTGAAGGACCAGCAGCAGCCGCACCACGGCGCGCCGTGGCTGCCCGAGCAGGCGCCCAACCTGCGCAAGGGCGACGTCGTGCTGGTCGAAGCCGGCGACGTGATCCCGCTCGACGGCGAGGTCATCGAAGGCGTGGCCTCGGTCGACGAGAGCGCCATCACCGGCGAATCGGCGCCCGTGGTGCGCGAATCGGGCGGCGACTTCTCGGCCGTCACCGGCGGCACCCGCGTGCTGTCCGACTGGCTGGTGGTGCGCATCTCGGTGAACCCCGGCGAGTCGTTCCTGGACCGCATGATCGGCATGGTCGAAGCGGCCAAGCGCCACAAGACGCCGAACGAGATCGCGCTGACCATCCTGCTGGTCGCACTGACGATCGTGTTCCTCATGGTCACCGTCACGCTGCTGCCGTTCTCGGTGTTCAGCGTCGAGGCCGCGGGCGCGGGCACCGTGGTGTCGCTCACCGCGCTGGTCGCGCTGCTCGTGTGCCTGATCCCGACCACCATCGGCGGACTGCTCTCGGCCGTGGGCGTGGCCGGCATGAGCCGCATGATGCAGGCCAACGTGATCGCCACCTCGGGCCGCGCGGTGGAAGCCGCCGGCGACGTCGACGTGCTGCTGCTCGACAAGACCGGCACCATCACGCACGGCAACCGCCAGGCCAGTGCCTTCCTGCCCGCACCCGGCGTGCCCAAGGGCCGCCTCGCGCGCGCCGCGATGCTCGCCTCGCTGGCCGACGAAACGCCCGAGGGCCGCAGCATCGTCGAGCTGGCGCGCCGCGACGGCCTCGAAGCGGCGTCGGTCGAAGGCGCGCGGTTCGTGCCCTTCACCGCGCAGACCCGCATGAGCGGCGTCGACCTGCCGGCCGCGCCGAACAGCCTGGACGTCGACGCCATCGTGCTGCGCAAGGGCGCGGTCGACGCAGTGCGCCGCCATGTCGAATCGCTGGGTGGCAGCGTGCCGGCCGAGATGCTGCGCGCCGCCGAAGAAACGGCACGCCGCGGCAGCACGCCGCTGGCCGTGGCCGAAGGCAACCGCGTGCTCGGCGTGGTCGAGCTCAAGGACATCGTCAAGACCGGCATCCGCGACCGCTTTGCCGAGCTGCGCCGCATGGGCATCAAGACCGTGATGATCACGGGCGACAACAAGCTCACGGCCGCCGCCATTGCGGCCGAGGCCGGCGTGGACGATTTCCTGGCCGAGGCCACGCCCGAGGACAAGCTCGCGCTGATCCGCAAGTACCAGGCCGAAGGCCGGCTGGTCGCGATGACCGGCGACGGCACCAACGACGCCCCCGCGCTCGCGCAGGCCGACGTGGCCGTGGCCATGGGCAGCGGCACGCAGGCCGCGAAGGAGGCCGGCAACATGGTCGACCTCGACTCCAACCCGACCAAGCTGCTCGAGGTGGTGGAGACCGGCAAGGCGCTCTTGATGACGCGCGGCTCGCTCACCACCTTCTCGATCGCGAACGACGTGGCGAAGTACTTCGCGATCATTCCGGCGATCTTCGTGTCGACCTACCCGCAGTTGGGCGCGCTCAACGTGATGCGCCTGGCCAGCCCGTCGTCGGCCATCCTGTCGGCGGTGATCTTCAACGCGCTCGTCATCGTGTTCCTGATTCCGCTGGCGCTCAAGGGCGTGCGCTACCGGCCGGTGGGCGCCGCCGCGCTGCTGCGTCGCAATCTCGCCATCTACGGCCTGGGCGGGTTGCTCGTTCCCTTCATCGGCATCAAGCTGATCGACTGGCTGCTGGTTGCAGTCCATCTGGTCTGAGGAGTTCTTCATCATGAAAAACAACAACGGCAGCATCGTCCGCCCCGCACTCGTGCTCTTCGCACTGCTGAGCGCATTCACCGGCCTGCTCTATCCGGCGGTCGTCACCGGCGCCGCGCAGGCGATGTTCCCCGCGCAGGCGGCGGGCAGCCTGGTGATGCGCGACGGCAAGCCCGTGGGCTCCGCGCTCATCGGCCAGAACTTCAGTGACCCGAAGCACTTCTGGGGCCGCCCGTCGGCCACCGCGCCGCAGCCGTACAACGCGAGCGCCTCGGGTGGTTCCAACCAGGGCCCGCTGAACCCCGCACTGGCCGACGCCGTGAAGGCACGCGTCGAAGCGCTGCGCGCGGCCGATCCGGGCAACACCGCGCCGGTGCCGGTGGACCTCGTCACGGCCTCGGCCAGCGGGCTCGACCCCGACATCAGCCCCGCCGCCGCGCACTACCAGGCCGCCCGCGTGGCGCGCGAACGCGGCGTGCCGATCGATCAGGTGAACGCGTTGATCGCGAAGAACACCCAGTCGCCGCTGTGGGGCGTGCTGGGCGAATCGCGCGTCAACGTGCTGGCGCTGAACCTGGCGCTCGATGCTTCTTCGACGGTGCGTTGAGGAGAAAACAACCATGGCCTATGCCGCCTACCGTGAACATTCTGTCGCCGTCGTGCGAAGTCCGATCGCGCCGCGCACGACGCAGTTCCATGTGCTCGACGTCACCGTCTGCTGCGCCGACGCGCTGCGCGTGCGCCGCAGCATCGCTGCCTGCGCCGAGGCCGGCGTGGTGCGCTGCGAGCCGCTGCTGCATGCCTGCAGCTCGCAGGAAAGCGATGCGCCCTGCGTGCGCCTGATGATCCGTTTCCCGACCGCGCGCTATGCCGAGGTGCTGCACCGGCTCATCGAATGCGTGCCTTCGGGTGAGATCGGTCGGCTCATGAGCTGGCGCGATCACCTCGCGCGCTGCGGCCTGCGCCATGGTCACTGACCTGCTGCACGTGCTGCTGGCCATGGCGGCGCTGTTCGTGCCGCTGGGCTTTGCCTGGTGGGTGCTGTCACGCACCGCGCGCCGACATGAACGGCGGCGCAAGAACGGGCCGCCGATGCGATAACCTTGAGAAGGTGTGAACGAACCCGCCATGCCCGCTCATCCCGCACAGACACGCGCCCTCGGCGTTGCAAATGCTCGCCGTAGCCCAAGCTACGGCTGCGCTTTGCGCCTTGATGGCGCGCGCCTGCGCGTGCTGCTCGGACACGGCGGATTCATTCACACCTTCTGAGCCCCCATGCCCGAGACCCGCCCCGACCCCGACGCCCTGCTCGCGCAACTGCGCAGCGACGAGGCGCGCGCGCTGCGCGGCAAGCTGCGCATCTACTTCGGTGCCAGTGCCGGTGTCGGCAAGACCTGGGCCATGCTCAGCGCCGCCCGGCGCGAGCGCGAGGCCGGGCGCGACGTGCTCATCGGCGTGGTCGAAACGCACGGCCGCAGCGAGACCGCCGCGCTGCTCGCGGGGCTCGACACGCTGCCGCTGCGCGAGGTGCCTTACCGCGGCCGCACGCTCGCCGAGTTCGATCTCGACGCCGCACTGGCGCGCAAGCCCGCGGTGCTGCTGGTCGACGAACTCGCCCACACGAACGCGCCCGGCTCGCGCCACGCCAAGCGCTGGCAGGACGTGCAGGAGCTGCTGGCCGCCGGCATCGAGGTGTGGTCGGCACTCAACGTGCAGCACCTGGAAAGCCTCAACGGCACCGTGGGCGCCATCACCGGCGTGCGCGTGCACGAGACCGTGCCCGACACCGTGCTCGACGAGGCCGACGAGGTGGTGCTGGTCGACGTCACGCCCGACGAACTCACGGCGCGGCTCGCGGCCGGCAAGGTCTACCTGCCGCAACAGGCCGAGCGCGCCGCACAGAATTTCTTCCGCAAGGGCAACCTGATCGCGCTGCGCGAGATCGCCCTGCGCCGCACCGCCGAGCACGTGGAAGACGACGTGCGCGGCTGGCGCGTCGAGCAGTCGGGCCCCGGCGGCAACGGGCAGGGCGGCGCGGCGCTGCAGGCCTGGAACACCTCGGGCGCGATCCTGGCCTGCGTCGGCCCGCACGAGGGCGCGGCGCAGACCGTGCGCACCGCCGCGCGGCTCGCGGGCCAGCTCAACGTGCGCTGGCATGCCGCGTACGTCGAGACGCCACGGCTGCAGCGCCTCGATGCCGCTCAGCGCGATCGCATCCTCGCCGTGCTCAAGTTGGCGGAAGAACTGGGCGCGGCCACGGCCGTGCTCACCGGCGCCGACGTGGCGGAGCAACTGTCCGAGCAGGCGCGGCGCCTCAACTGCGCGACGCTGGTCATCGGGCGCGCGGAGCCCGTGCGCGGCTGGCGGCGCTGGTGGGGCGCGTCGGCCGTGCCGCTGGCGCGCGCGCTGGCGCAGCGGGCGCCGGCGCTCGACATCCTTGAAGTGGGCCGCGCCGACAGCGCGCGCCGCCTGTCGCAGGCAACGCTGGTTGCCACGCAGGCCGACGACGACGATGAGCGCGCGCAGTCGCGCTGGCCCGGCTACGCCTGGGCCGCGGCCACCAGCATCGCGCTCACGCTGCTGTGCACCCCGCTGACGGGCGTGCTGGAGCTGTCCAATATCGTCATGCTGTTTTTGCTCGGCGTGGTGGGCGTGGCGATGCGTTTCGGGCGCGGGCCTTCGGCGCTTGCGGCCATGCTCAACGTGGCGGCCTTCGACTACTTCTTCGTCGCGCCGCGCCTGTCCTTCGCGGTCAGCGACGTGCAGTACCTGCTGACCTTCGCCGTGATGCTCGGCGTCGGCCTGCTGGTGGGGCAGCTCACGGCCGGGCTGCGCTTCGCGGCCGGCGTGTCGACCAGCCGCGAGCGCCGCGCGCGCTCGCTGTTCGAGCTCACGCGCGAACTCTCGGCCGCACTCGAAAGCACCCAGGTCGTCGCGCTCGGCGCCGCCGCCGTGCAGGCCCACTTCGGCGGCCATGCGCGCGTGCTGGTCACCGACGCGGCCGACCAGCTCGTGCCCCCCGCCGACCCGCCGCCCGGCTTCGACGCACAGGTGGCCGACTGGGCCTTCCGCCACGGCCAGCCTGCCGGCCTGGCCACCGCCACGCTCGCCGCGCAGCCCTGGCACTACGTGCCGCTGCGCGCGCCCATGCGCGTGCGCGGCGTGCTCGCGCTGTGCCCGGCCCGCCCGCGCTGGCTGCTCATTCCCGAGCAGGCGCAGCAGCTGGACACGCTCGCGCGCCAGATCGCCATCGCGCTGGAGCGCGTGCACTACGTCGAGGTCGCGCAGCGCGCCGTGGTGGAGATGGAATCGGAGCGCCTGCGCAACGCGCTGCTCGGTGCCATCTCGCACGACGTGCGCACGCCGCTCACCGCGCTCATCGCGCTGGCCGAATCGCTGCAGACCCTGCCGCCCGAAGAGCACGGCGAGGCCGCGCGCGCCATCGTCGCGCAGGCGCACGCGCTGCATGCGCTGGTCAGCAACCTGCTCGACATGGCGCGCCTTGAAAGCGGCGTGGCCGGCGGCGCGGTCAACCTGCGGCGCGACTGGCAGTCGGTCGAAGAAGTGGTGGGCGCCGCCATCCGCGCCGCGCGCCCCGCGCTGCGCGGCATGACCGTGCAGACCGCCTGGGACCCCGAGCTGCCGCTGGTCGAGTTCGACGCCGTGCTGATCGAGCGCGTGCTCGTCAACCTGCTGGAGAACGCCGCCAAGTACGGCGCTGCGCCCATCGAGGTCGGCGCGCGCGCCGAGCCTGGCACGCTGGTGCTCACCGTGCGCGACCACGGCCCCGGCCTGCCCGCCGCGCTGCACGGCCGCGAGCAGACCCTGTTCGACAAGTTCACGCGCGGCGAGGCCGAATCCGCCACGCCCGGTGTTGGCCTCGGCCTGGCCATCTGCCGCGCCGTGGTGAGCGCGCACGGCGGCGAGATCAGTGCGGCGAATGCGCGCGACGGCGGTGCAGAATTCACCGTCACCTTGCCGCGCCGCGAGCCACCCGAACCCGCTGAAGCCCAGCTCTGAAACCCGCCATGCCATCCCCCACCGCCATCGTGATCGAAGACGAGCCGCAGATCCGCCGCTTCGTGCGCGGCGCGCTCGAGGCCGAAGGCTGGCAGGTGCACGAGGCCGGCACCCTGCGCGACGGCCTGGCGGCCGCCGGCACGCGCCAACCCGACCTGCTGGTGCTCGACCTGGGCCTGCCCGACGGCGACGGCGTGTCGCTGATCCGCGATGTGCGCGGCTGGTCGCAGGTGCCGATCATCGTGCTCTCGGCCCGCACCGACGAAGCCGACAAGATCGCCGCACTCGACGCCGGCGCCGACGACTACCTCACCAAGCCCTTCGGCACCGGCGAACTGCTCGCCCGCGTGCGCGCCAACCTGCGCCGTCCACGCGCCGCGGGCGGCAACGGCGATGAACCTGCCGCCGAGGCCGTGTTCCGCTTCGGCGAGATCGAACTGGACCGCGCCGCACGCATCGTGCGCCGCGCCGGCGCCGAGGTGCACCTCACGCCGACCGAGTACCGCCTGCTGTCGGTGCTGGTGGCCAACGCCGGCCGCGTGCTGACACAGCGGCAGCTGCTGCGCGAGGTGTGGGGCCCGTCGCACACGGACCAGAGCCACTACCTGCGCATCTACATGGGGCATCTGCGACAGAAGCTGGAGGCCGATCCGGCGCAGCCGAAGCATCTGTTGACGGAGACGGCGGTGGGGTACCGGCTGGTCGTCTAGTCAAAGCGAAGAGAAGGGCTTTCAACCATCCACAAAGCCCGGCAGGCGGTGTGGTGTGGGCGGCCCCTCTGTGCCGCCGAGGAGCGCAGCGTTTCGCGGATCAGGGCTCGCAGCTGTTTGAGCGCAACGCAGTGGAGCGAGTTCTGCGAGACCCCGCGAAACGCGAGCACCGCAGGGCAGCCGCGAAGCGGCCGGCACAGTGGGGCCGACCGCGCCGCGCTGCCTGTCGGGCGCGCTCCCAAGAGAGCGCGCACCCGATCACCCCTTGTTCGGATTCAGCAGGAATTTCTCCCCGGTCGCCTGCTTCCCATACACCCCGATCGCATCCAGCTGCAGCGCCTCGACCAGCGACACTTCCCGCGTGTAGTGGCTGGCAAACGTCGTCTTCAACTCAGCCACAACGCGCGAACGCAGCCGCTGCGTGCCTTCATCGCCCAGCTTCTGCAGGAACGGGAACAGCAGCCAGCCGCCCATGCCCCAGGCCATGCCGAAGTTGCGCACGAACTCGGTCGGGCTGCGGTCCAGGCCACCGTAGATGTAGACCTGCTTGTGCGTGGTCGAGCCGTAGCGGCTGTATTCCTTGGCGGTGCGGTTCAGTGCCGCCTCCATGCAGCCGAGGATCTGGCCGGCCAGCTTGCCGCCGCCCGTGGCGTCGAAGGCCAGCGTGGCGCCGGTGGCGACCAGGGCGTCCGTCAGCTGCTCGAGGAAGTCCGGCGAGCTGGCGTTGCAGACGTACTTCGCGCCGATGCCGCGCAGCAGCGCCTCCTGCTCGGGCTTGCGCACGATGTTGACGAGGTCGATGCCGTCCTTCTGGCAGATCTTGTTGAGCATCTGGCCCAGGTTGGACGCGGCCGCCGTGTGCACCAACGCCTTGTGGCCTTCGCGCTTCATGGTCTCGACCATGCCCAGCGAGGTCAGCGGGTTCACGAAGCACGACGCGCCCTCGGCCGGCGTGGTGCCCGCCGGCAGCTCGAGGCACATCGCCACGGGCACCGCGCGGTACTGCGAGTACATCGCGCCGCCGATGGCGGCCACGGTCTTGCCCAGCAGCGCCTGCGCGGCCGGCGACGAGCCGGCTTTCACGACCACGCCCGCACCCTCGTTGCCCACCGGCATCGACTGGTCGAGCCGCGCCGCCATCGAGGCGCGCGCGCGTTCAGGCACCGTGGCGGTGACGACGGGGCGATCGGCGGTGCCGGAGGCCACGGCGGTGCTCATGTCGGCGGCGCCGAAGAGCAGGCCCAGGTCCGACGGGTTCATCGGCGAGGCCTCGACGCGGATCACCACCTCGTGGGCCTGCGGTTCGGGGATCGGGTCGTCGTGCAGGGAGAGTTCGAGTTCGCCGTTGGAACGGACGAGGGAGCGCAGTTGGAGTGCCATGGGAAAGCCCCTGTGAAAGGTCGTTCGGAGATGGCCATCGGCCACGGGGCGGCCAGTATAGGAGCGGGTGCGCGCGCCTGCTGGCGCCTTCAAGACACCATGGGGATCACCGGGGCATGGGCCAGCGCGTGGCGCATCCGCAGCGGATCGAGCCGCTCGATGTAGCGCGGGATGTTGCGCCACAGCGTGTGGTACCCATAGCCGCCGCGCAGCATCTCCTGGCGCGCGCTGTTCTTGTCCCAGTCCTGCACGGCCATGCGGTAGACCGCCGCCACCACGCCCGTGCGGTCGGCGCCGTGCATGCAGTGGATGAGCACCGGCCCCTGCTTTTCGGCCTCGCGCATCGCGACCAGCGCGCGCAGCACCTTGGCGTCGTCGATCGACCAGGTGTTGATCGGCACGCGCACCAGCCGGATGCCGCTGCCCGCAAACACCTTCCGGTCGTCGTTGAAGGAACGCAGGCTCACGACGGTGCGGATGCCCAGCGACTGCAGCGCCGCCACGTTGGCGCGGCGCGGCTGCGCGCTGCGGTACAGCGTGGGCGTGATGCGGTGCAGGTTCTCGACCTGCAGGGCGTCGAGCGGATCGGCCCAGTGGTCGGGGCGGAGGTCGGCGGTGTCTTGCTTCATCGTGCGCGGCGCGGCCAGTGGCGACGCACCAGGATCAGCAGCGCCACCGCGAGCCCGCCCCAGTAGTCGACCGGCGCGCCCCACAGCCAGTGCTTGTGCCAGAAGGCCTTCACGGGGTTGAAGTTCTCGAAGCCGAAGGCCGGGTTGATGAGGAACCACAGGAAGTCTTCGCAGACCCAGAACACGATCAGCCCCGCGAGCGCCAGCCCCCAGTCGCGCAGCGTCCAGCGCCCCTGGAAGGCCAGCGGCGAGAAGAACACCAGCATCATGAAGGTGAACACCCAGGCGTGGTACCCCGTCATCGCGCGCCCGCCCCAGAACAGGTCGAGCCAGATGTTGTTCTCGATGCGCCAGGTGGGCAGCGAGGTCGCCCAACCGGCGCCGCCTTCGATCTGGATCTCGGCGTTGGCGAAGAAGAACGCCATCGTCACGACCCACGCGAGGTAGACCAGCGTGCGGCCGATGCCGGGCCGCGGCTCCACGGCTGCGCCGCTCATGCGCCGAGGCCCAGCACGCGCTGCAGCACCGCGCGCGCGGCCTGCGGCTTGCCCAGCGCGCGGCTGCGCGCGGCCATGGCCGCGAGCTTGGCGGGGTCGGCCATGAGGCGCGCCACCTTGTAGTCCAGGCCGATGGCGTCGTAGGCCAGCCAGGCGGCGCTTTCTTCCATGAGGAAGCCGGCGTTGTGCTCTTCCTGCCCCGGAATCGGCGAGATCAGCAGCATCGGCTTGCCCAGCGCCAGGCACTCCGACACCGTGAGGCCGCCAGGCTTGGTCACGACCAGGTCGGCCGCGGCCATCATCTTGTGCATCTCGTTCGTGAAGCCGACGGCCACCACGCGGCCCGGATGGCGCTGCGACAGCGCCTCCAGCCGCGCATGGGCTTCAGCGTTGCGGCCGGCCACGGCGATGACCTGGAACGGCGTGTCGCCGCCCAGTGCCAGCACGCGCTCGACCATGCTGGGCAAGTCGCCCACGCCGGCACCACCCGACGCCATCAGCAGCACCGGTCGCGCGGGGTCCAGGCCCAGCGCACTGGCGCAGGCCGCGTGCGCGAGTTCGGGCGCATCGGGCTCGGAAAAGGCCGGCATCACCGGAATGCCCGTGACATGCACGCGCTCGGGCGGAATGCCGCGCGCGCGCAGCCGGAAGGCGACTTCTTCCGTCGCCGCGAGGTAGCCCGTCATGCCCGGCACCAGCCACATGTTGTGCAGGTCGTAGTCGGTGATCTGCAGCCACACGGGGCATTCGATGCGGCCCCGGTTGCGCTCGCGCATCAGCAGCTCGGCCGGCAGGAAGTGGGTGCAGATCACGGCGTCGGGCTTGGCGCGGCGGATCTCGCGCACCAGCGCGCCGGTGCTCAGGCGCTCGATGCCGCGGCGCAGCCGCTGCGAGGGCGCGTGGTGCGGCGTGACGTCGGTGCGCTGGTGCAGGTACGACCACAGCTCGGGCGCGCGGTTCACCAGCTGCAGGTACCAGTCGGTGTACACCTTGCGAAAGCCCGCCGGCACATGGGCCATGGCGTCGACATGCACCGCGGTGTGCGGCGCGAACGACTGGGCGAGGGTGGCTTCGAGCGCCTGGGCGGCGCGCACATGGCCGTTGCCGGCGCTCACACTGAGGATCAGGAGTTTGGTCATGGATTCGGCGGTCTGGTCGCCGGATTATGGACATGCCATGTGGCACGGCCGATGCACACGCGCCGTGCTGAAAGGATCAGCGCCTCAGAGCGGCGCCCGCGACGTGACGAGCTGATTCACGCCGGCGGCCGCCCGCTCGCGAATCGCCTCGAAGGTGGTGTTCGCGACGATGCGTCCGTTCTCGAACACCGTTTGCAGCAGATCGACCTGGCCGCTCGCCAGCGCTTCTTCGCGCAGCGTCTGTACTTCGCCGCGCGCGTTGCGCACCAGCGCGAGCCGCCCCTTCTTCGAGGCCTTGTTCACATCGCCCACCGGCGACTTGTAGACATCGCGCCACTCGCCGTTCACCTGCATCGCCGAGCACTTCATCGCCCATTGCATGGTGTCGCGGTTGACCTGCTGCAGCAGGCCGCCGCCCATGCCGAAGGAGATGTTCTCGGTCGAGAAGCCGTTGTGGAAGAAGTTCGAGAGGCACAGCCGCAGCGAGTCGAGGTTCACGCCGTCGCCCTGGATGATGCGCACGTTGTTCAGCACGCGGAACCCCTTGGCATTCGTCGCGGTGCCGAAGCGTTCGGCCAGGATCTGCGCCACCTTGAGCGTGGTTTCGGCCGGGTCGCCCGAGTCGGGCCGCACCACCAGCGTCGCACCCGAGGCCACCACCTTCGCCTTGAGCTCGTCGCCCCAGATGCGCGCGCAGGCATTGAAGATGTCGTAGCTGTCGCTCACCACGGCGAAGGTCGTGCCGGGCTTGGCGAACTGGTCGACCATGTTGCTGTACGCGTCGGATTCATGGTCGCGGCCCCAGCCCGTGATGGTGCTGTGCTCGGCCGCGGGAATCGAAAAACCCGCCACGTCGCAGTCGTAGTAACGACGCGCCGCCACCAAGGCGGCCAGTGTGTCGGTGCCCATGAAGTTGACCAGGTGGGCCATGCCGCCGAGCGCCGCCGACTCCAGGCTCGACACGCCGCGCGCGCCGAAGTCGTGCAGCCTGAACGCGATCTGGCCTTGCGGGTCGTCGCAGGTCGCTTCGAGGTAGCGCAGCAGCGTGGTACGTGCGGCGGCCGAGAGCGTGGCCACCGTGGTCGGATACCAGATAGCGCGCAGCAGTTCGGTTTCGAGAAAGCTCGTGACCCAGAAGAACTCGGGGTCGGTGTTCTCGATGGTCGCGAGCACGTTGTGCACCGGCAGCACGCTGCCCTCGGGGACCGCGCGGATGCGCACGGGCATCAGTCCGTCGTGCTTCTCGATCAGCCGCAGCCACCCTTCGCGGTTGAAGGGTTCGCCGTGCACGGCCATCATCGCTGCGGCTTCCTCGACGTCGCTGCGCGTCACCGGCGTCTGCAGGTACTCGCGCAGGTACGCCTGCAGGCCGAAGAACAGCGAATGGCTGAAGAGCCCGCCGCGCGATTCGATGTAGCTGTGCACGGTCTGCGTACCGGGCGGGTACTGCATCCAGTGCGACACCTTGTAGGAGTCGGTGCGCAGCAACAGGTTGTTGCCCAGGGGCGAGGAGGTGAGGTTGCGGTTCATGTGAAAGCTCCTTTCACGTGGGCCCCGTCAACCGGAGCCCGTTCTTGCTGACAAAGCCTGGTCGTTCAGTTCTTGCCCAGGCCACCCAAAAAATGGTTTGCGATGAAGTAATGGTCTTCGTAGATGCGGTCCGGCATCCCGAGGAACTCGGCAATCGGCACCCACCGCACGGCGGCCGCGTCGTCGTCGGCACGCACGTCCGACAGGCCCGTCCACTGGTTGTGGGCCAGCTCGAAGAAGAAGCCGTGCGTGATCGTGCGGCCGCGCTGCGAGCGGTCGGGCGCATCGAACACATGGCTGGCCTTCATGCTGCCGTTGAGCACGGGCACGGGCACCTTGAGGCGGGTTTCTTCCTTCAGCTCGCGGATGGCCGCGTCCTGCAGCCGCTCGTGCTGGCCGACGAAGCCGCCAGGCAGCGCCCACGTGCCCTTGCCGGGGTGGAACTTGCGCTGCACCAGGAGGATGTGGCCGGCCTCGACCACGATGGCATCGACCGTGGTGTAGATCGGCGGAAAGTCGCTGCCCGCATAGCGGTACTTGTCGCGGTAGTCGACGAGGAAGGCGCGTTCGTCGCAGAGCTCGGCATAGTCGGCGGTGCCGGTGAACTTGTCGAGGAAGGCGGCGGTGCCGTCGGGCAGGTCGGCCCGTGCGAGCTGGCCTCGGTTCTCGGGGTCGAAGTAGAGGTTGCGCACGTCGGTGGCGTTGAGGCTTTCCACGCTGTGCTGGCCCACGAACTCCCAGTGCGGGAAGAGCTTGAGGTAGTAGCTGGAGCTGTCCTTCAGGTGTCCCACCAGCGCGACCTTGGCCTGCGCCGCGGGCACATGGCCATCCTGCTGGATCAGCCGCTCGACGGCAGACTGGATCGACGCGATCCAGATCTGGTCGTTGTAGGGCGAGTCGCCGACGCCGACGACGCTCACGCGCATCTGCTCGCTGCCGCGCAGGCACGCGCGCACCATGCGTTCGCGTTCGTCGAAGGTGAAGGGGTCTTTGACGCTGCGGGGCTTGCGGTCGGAGCCGACCACCACGATGACCCGATCGGCGGCGCGAAGGCCTTCTTCGATGAGTCGCTGGTGACCGAAATGAACGGGCTGGAAACGCCCGATGACGATGGCGTACTGAAACTTGCGTGTATTTGGCATGCTCACTTGGGAATCCCCCAAAAAGGGCGCAATCAACTTGCGCCTGGGTTCAGGATAGCACCGGTGCGACGCATCGATCAAGTGTTCCTGGCCCCACGGGGCAGGCGGCCGATGGCAAACGGCCAGATACTCGCAGGGCGCATTTGCTAGGATTTGCCCCCCCATGACCGAGCCCTCCACCTCCCCCCACGCGCCCGTGCGCCTCAACAAACGCATGGCTGAACTCGGCCTGTGCTCGCGCCGCGAGGCGGACGACTGGATCGCGCAGGGCTGGGTGCGCGTCAACGGCAAGCCCGCCGAGATGGGCGTGAAGGTCACGCCCAACGACCGCATCGAGGTCGACAAGGCCGCCAAGGGGCAGCAGGCGAACCAGGTCACGATCCTCATCAACAAGCCGATCGGCTACGTGAGCGGGCAGGCCGAGGACGGCCACGAGCCGGCGGTCACGCTGTTCACGCCGCAGAACCGCTGGGTGGAAGACAACGCGCGCTTCTTCTTCGGCCCGCAGCAGCTGCGCGGCCTGGCGCCGTGCGGGCGGCTGGACATCGACTCCACCGGCCTGCTCGTGATGACGCAGGACGGCCGCATCGCGCGCCAGCTCATCGGCGAAGACTCGACGATGGACAAGGAATACCTCGTGCGCGTGGCCTACCACGGCCTGGACCAGCCCGCGCCCACCGGCCAGCTGGTGCGCCTGGACGACGACGACCCGGTCACCACCAACGTGCAGGCGGTGTTTCCGCCCGCCATGCTGGCCCGGCTGCGGCACGGCCTGAGCCTGGACGGCCAGGCGCTCAAGCCGGCGCGCGTGGAGTGGCAGAACCCCGAGCAGTTGCGCTTCGTGCTCACCGAAGGCAAGAAGCGTCAGATTCGCCGCATGTGCGAGCTGGTCGGCCTCAAGGTGGTGGGCCTGAAGCGCGTGCGCATCGGCAAGGTGATGCTGGGCAACCTGCCGGTGGGCCAGTGGCGCTACCTGGCGCCGCACGAAAAATTCTGACGACCTGCCCATGGCCGCGGTGCTGAGCCGTCGCGCGCTGAACCGGGCCACGCTCGCGCGGCAGATGCTGCTGGCGCGGCGCAAGGCGAGCGTCGTGCAGGCCATCGAGAAGCTGGCCGGGCTGCAGGCGCAGGCGCCCAACCCGCCCTACATCGGCCTGTGGAGTCGGCTCGAAGGCTTTCACCGCGCGCAGCTGACCGACGCGCTGAAGAACCGCCGCATCGTGCGCATGTCGACGCTGCGCGCCACCCTGCACCTGATGACCGCCGCCGACGCGTGGGCCTGGCGGCCGTTGCTCGAACCCGTGCACCAGCGCGGCCTGTCGGGCCTGCATGCGCGGGCCCTCGAAGGCGTCGACCGCGCGGCCGTGGTGAAGGCGGGCCGTGCACTGCTCGACGACGGGCCGCTCACCGGCACGGCCCTTGGCCAGGCGCTCGCGGCGCGCTGGAAAGACCACGCGCCGGCCTCGCTCGCCGCGCTCATCCGCAACAACGTGCCGCTGGTCCACCTGCCGCCCGCGGGCAGCTGGAACTCGCACCAGAACGCGCTGCTGCAGCCGCTCGGCGCGTGGCTGGGCGATGCCACCGCCGAGATCGCCACCGCCACGCAGGACGACCTGCTGCTGCGCTACCTCGCCGCCTTCGGCCCCGCGACGCTGGCCGATGCCGGCGCGTGGTCGGGTCTCACGGGCTGGAAGGCCGTGGCAGATCGATTGAGGCCGCAGCTGCGCGTGTTCACCGGCGACGAGGGCCAGGAGCTCTTCGACCTGCCGCGCGCGCCGCGCCCCGACCCCGACACGCCCGCGCCGCCGCGTCTGGTCGCCGAATGGGACAACCTGCTGCTCTCGCACGCCGACCGCCGCCGCGTGCTCGACGAGGCGCACCGCGCCCGCGTGTTCACCATCAACGGCATCGTGCGCGGCACGGTGCTGCTCGACGGCTTCGTGGCGGGCACCTGGAAGATCGAACGCGCGACGCAGGCGGCCACCGTGGTGCTGGAACCCTTCACGCGTTGGTCGGCGGCCGACCGGCGCGGCGTGGAAGAAGAGGCGCTGCGCCTGCTGGCCTTTGCCACGGACGCAGAGGACGAGCAGCACGCCGTCCGCGTCCTAAGCCCCGCCTAAGTCTTCGCGCCTACGCTGCGCCGAGGCGCAGGGCCCCTGACGATCATCCCGGTCGCGTGCTACCTTGCGCGCAAAGGAGTCGCCGCGATGCGCGTGCTGCTGGTGGAAGATGACGAAATGATCGGGCGCAGCCTGAAGCAGGCGCTCGAGGGCGCAGGCTGGTCGGCCGACTGGGTGCGCGACGGCGAGCTGGCGCACAGCGCGCTCGGCGACGGCGGCTACACCTGCGTGCTGCTCGACCTGGGCCTGCCCCGCCAGGACGGCACCGAGGTGCTGCGCCGCGCGCGCGAACGCGGCGACGCCACGCCCGTGCTGGTGCTCACCGCGCGCGACGGGCTGGACGACCGCATCCACAGCCTGGACCTGGGCGCCGACGACTACCTGCTCAAGCCCTTCGAGTTCCGCGAGCTGCTCGCGCGCATGCGCGCCGTGGTGCGCCGCCGTGACGGCGCCGCGCATTCGCTGATCGGCACCGCCGCGCTGCAGCTGGACCTCACGACGCGCGAGGTGGCCGTGAACGGCGTGCGCGAGGCGCTCACCGCGCGCGAGTTCGCGCTGCTGCATGCGCTGCTGGAGCGGCCCGGCGCCATCCTCTCGCGCGAGCAGCTCGAGAACCGCATCTACGGCTGGGGCGACGAAGTGACCAGCAACGCCATCGACGTGCTGATCCACGGCATGCGCCGCAAGCTCGGCGCCGACGCCATCCGCAACGTGCGCGGGCTGGGCTGGCGAGTGGCGGCATGACCGATGCCGCCCGCCGCTGGTGGCGCCCGCGTTCGCTGCGCACCCAGCTGCTGCTGTGGCTGGTCACGCTGCATGTGGTGGCGGCGGTGCTCACGGCATGGTTCTCCTTTCTCGCTTACGGCAACCTCGTGCACAACGCACTCGACGACCAGATGCGGCTGGTGGCCGAGTCGTACGCGGGCAACGACCCGCCCAAGACCCCGCGCGCGATGGACGGCGAAGCGGCCTTCTCGCGCGGCGCCTTCGTGGTGCAGATCTGGAGCGCCGACGGCGCTGCCTTGCGCGCGAGCTCGTGGCCCGCGCTGTCGGTGCCGCTGCAACCCGGCAGCGGCTTCAGCGACGTGCGCGCTGAAGGGCCCGCCCATTCGCGCTGGCGCGTGTTCACGGCCGAGCCCGCGCCACATGCCGACGCGCCGCGCGTGCAGGTGCTGCAGAACGAGGACTACCGCCATCGCCGCGCGCTGCGCCGCGCCCTGCTCGAAGGCCTGCCGATCGCGCTGTTGCTGCCGGCGGCGCTGCTGGTGCTGTGGCTCATCGTGTCGGCTGCCTCGCGCTCGCTGCGCGGCGTGGCGCGCGACGTGGCCTCGCAGGACGAGCGCCGCCCCACCGAGTTGTCGCTGGCGCGCGTGCCCGACGAGATCACGCCGCTGGTGGGCGCCTTCAACCACCTGCTGTTGCGCGTGCGCAGTGCCTTCGCCACGCAGCGCCGCTTCGTGCAGGACGCGGCGCACGAACTGCGCACGCCGATGGCCGCCATCGGCCTGCAGATCGAGAACCTGCGTGCGCACGTGCCGGCCGGCGAAGCCACCGAGCGCTTCAACCAGCTCGAGGCCGGCGTGACGCGCGCGCAGCACCTCATCGAGCAGCTGCTGCAGCTGTCGCGGCAGGACGCGCCGCCCTCGGATGCGCCGGGCGAGCGGGTCGACATCGAGGCGCTGCTGCGCGAGAGCCTGGGCCAGCGCATGGTGCTGGCCGATGCGCGGCGCATCGACGTGGGCTTTGAAGGTCTGACCGGTGCGGTGGTGACCGCGCCTGCGATCGAGTTGCGCAGCGTGTTCGACAACCTCATCGACAACGCGCTGCGCTATGCGCCCGAAGGCGGCGTGGTCGATGTGCGGCTGCACCGCGTCGACGGGCAGGCGGTGGTCGATGTGCTCGACAACGGGCCGGGCATTCCGCCGGCCGAACTGGAGCGCGTGTTCGACCGCTTCTTTCGCGTGCCGGGCGCGGCGGCGGGCGGCAGCGGGCTGGGCCTGGCGATCGCGCGCACGGCGGCCGAGCGGCATGGCCTGCGCATCGAGCTGCGCAACAGGGACGACGGGCCGGGGCTGAGGGCGCGGGTGGTGCTGCCGACGTAGTCATCGCGTGGTGCTCACTCCGGGCTCATTCTTCGCTCACGCTGGCCTCAGTCAGGCTGCCTAGAGTGGTTGCAGGTCCTGCTGCGCGCGGTCCGCGCGACGGCACCGGACCGGAGACAACCTGCCCTCAGGAGAACACACCATGCGCACTTCGTTCAAGCTTCTCGCCGTTGCTTCCTTCGCCGCGTTCGCGGCGCTGGGCGCGGTCAACGCCTCAGCCGAAACCACCGACGGTTCGGACTTCCACCCGCTGCAGATGAATTCGCCGGAGAACCCGGAGGTGCAGGCCGGCGCGATGGCGGCGGCACGTCCGAGCGGCACGGAGCCCATTGGGCAGTCGACGTCGGCGCCGGCGATCAGTGGGATGACGCCGGTGTCCGACATCCAGGCCGGCGCCTATGCGGCCTCGCACCCGACGGGCACCGAGCCCATCGGGCAATCGACTTCACTGCCGATGGTGAAGTCGGGCAGCGGAAGCTGAGCTAGCCTCCGCTGCGGAAAGCTCAGTCGTCGTTGCTGCTGAGCAGTGCGCGGTAGATCACCGCGCCGATGATCGCGCCCACGATCGGGGCGACCCAGAACAGCCACAGCTCCGACACCGCGTACGACGGGCCGAACAGGGCCGGGCCGGTGCTGCGCGCCGGGTTCACCGAGGTGTTGGTCACGGGGATCGACACCAGGTGGATCAGCGTCAGGCACAGGCCGATGGCCATGCCCGCGAAGCCGGCGGCCGCGCGCTTGGCGGTGGCACCCAGGATCACGATCAGGAACACGGCGGTCATCACCACTTCGCTGATGAGTGCGGCCGTCATGCCGTACTTGCCGGGCGAGTGCTCGCCGTAGCCGTTGGTGGCAAAGCCGCCGATGTCCGCGCCCGGCTTGCCGGTGGCGATCAGGTACAGCACGCCGGCCGCTGCGATGGCGCCCAGCACCTGCGACACGATGTAGCCCGGCAGCTGCCCGGCCTTGAAGCGGCCCGCGGCTGCGAGGCCGATCGACACGGCCGGGTTGAAGTGGCCGCCCGAGATCGGACCGAGCGCGTAGGCGCCCGTGACCACGGTCAAACCGAAGGCCAGCGAGACGCCGAGCAGGCCGATGCCGACGCCCGGAAAGGCCGCGGCCAGAACTGCGCTTCCGCAGCCTCCGAGCGTGAGCCAGAAAGTACCAATGAATTCTGCAGACCACTTTTTGTAGGTACTGTGTTCCATAACGCTCCATCCTGAAGTTGAGAAAGCACGCACGGCGGGAGCCGAACGCGGGCCGCATTCTAGGAACGGGAAATGGAGGCGTCGAGCAAACCGGCGCGCTTAGCGGCAACTGTTCACGAATGCTGTGGATTTGTGCCCTGCAGCATTTGCAAATGGTCGGGCGAGGGCGGGGCCGCGTCACATCGCCGTCATGCCATCGTCACGACGACCTTGCCGAACGCGCCGCGTTCCAGGTGGTCGAGCGCGGCGGGCAGCGCGTCGAAGCCGTAGCGCGCGGCGATCACCGGCTTGAGCGCGTTCGCATCGACCGCGCGCACCAGCTCTTCGAGCGCACGGCGATGGCCGACGCCGATGCCCTGCACCGTCACGCGGCCGAGCACCATCGCGTAGAACGACGCGCTCAGCGTGTCGCCACCGAGCATGCCGATGATCGACACGCGCCCGCCCTGCTTCACCGCCTGCAGCGAGCGGTCGAGGTCGGGGCCGCTGGAGAGTTCAAGCACGTGGTCGGCACCGCGCCCGTGCGTGAGCCGGCGCACTTCGGCGGGCCAGTCGCTGTCGCGCGCGAGCACGTGCGTGGCGCCGAGCGCGCGCGCCGCGGCCTGCTTGTCGGCGCTGCCCGTCACCACGATGGCCTGCGCGCCGTGCAGCCGCGCAAGCTGCAGGCCGAACAGCGCGACACCGCCGGTGCCGTGGACCAGCACCGTCTCGCCCGCGCGCAGGGCGCCGGTTTCCACCAGTGCGAACCATGCCGTGAGGCCCGCGCATGGCAGCGTGCTCGCTTCCTCGAGGCTCAGCGTGGCCGGTGCGGCCACGGCCCAGTTCGCATCGATGCACACGTGCGAGGCCAGCATGCCCGGCCCGGGGCCGCCGAGCAGCGTGGTGTCGGCGTGCCAGTGGCTGTCGGTCCAGCCGCCCCAGAAGGTGTTGATCACGCGGTCGCCCACGGCAAAGCGATGTACGCCCGGGCCCACGGCCGCCACCGTGCCCGCCATGTCCGAGCCGGGCGTGAAGGGCAGTTCGAGCGCCATGCCCATGCCGTCGCGCACCATGAGCAGGTCGCGGTAGTTGAGCGCCACCGCGCCCACGCGCACGAGGATCTGGCCCGCGTCGGGCGAGGGCATCGGTGCCTCGGCCTGTGCGAGGTGGGCGCGGCCCAGTCGGGGAAGCTGCCAGCGGCGCAGCACGTCGGGTTCTTGCATCGGAAAGGCTCCATCGGAAAAGACCGGCCTCGATGCTATTGACGATGAAAACGATCCGGTGGTGGATAATTTTCCGAAGAATGGTGCTTGAAAGTATCCAATGAGCCAACGCCTGCAAGGCATCGAGGAGTTCGTCGCGGCGGTGGAGGCGGGCAGCTTCGCGCTCGCCGCGCAGCGCCTGCACGTCACCCGTTCGGCCGTCGCCAAGAGCATCGCGCGGCTCGAGGCGCGGCTGGACACGCGCCTCTTCTTGCGCACCACGCGCAGCCAGAGCCTCACCGAGGAAGGGCACGGCTACTACGAGCGCTGCCGACGCGCGCTGGCCGAGCTGGAGGCGGCCGAGGCCCTCACCGACGCCGCGCGCCACACGGCTGCCGGCCTCGTGCGCCTGAGCATGCCGGCGATGCTCGGGCGGCTCAAGGTGGGGCCGCTGCTGCTCGCATTGGCGCGCCAGCATCCGCAGCTGTCGCTGGAGCTGGCCTTCAACGACCGGCGCGTCGACCTCGTGGAAGAGGGGCTCGACCTGGCCATCCGCAGCGGCGAGCTCGACGACAGCGCGGGGCTCGTGGCGCGGCCGGTCGGCGTGCAGTGGATGCTGCTGTGCGCCGCGCCCGCGTACCTGGCCGAACGCGGCCATCCGCGCGACTTTGCGGCACTGGTCGCGCCGCACGAGGCCGTGTACTACGCCCGCGACGGGCAGGTCTCGCCCTGGCGCTTTCGCGAAGGCGACGCGATGGTCGAGGCCGCGCTGCCCTCGCGGCTGCGCTGCGACAGCGCCGAGGTGCTGCTGGAGGCCGCCATCGGCGGCATGGGCTTGGCGCGGTTGCCGGCCTGGCTGGCGGCCGACGCGCTCGCGGCCGGCACGCTGGTGCGCGTGTTCGACGAGCCCGAGCCTTTCGGTTTTCCGCTGCACGTGATCCGCACGCCGAGCCGCTACCTGCCGCTGAAGACGCGCGTGGTGATCGACTGGCTGGTGGAACACCTGCCGCCGCTGCTGGCGGCGCGCTGACCTCAAGCACCCACGCCGGCGCTATCCTGCGCCTTCATACAACGTCGAACAACGAGGAGACCCGCCCATGCCTTCATTCGCCCCCCGGCACACCGTGCGTGCCCTTGCCACCGCCTGCCTGGGCACGGCGCTCCTGCTCGGGGCGTCGCAGGCCGCCGCGCAGGGCACCGTCAACGCGCTGTGCAGCACCGACGCGGGCTGGTGCGAGGCGGCCGCCACGGCCTTCACGCGCGAGACCGGCATCAAGGTGCAGCAGGCCCACAAGGGCACCGGCGAAATCGGTGCGCAGCTGCGCGCCGAAGCCGCCAACCCCAAGACCGACCTCTGGTGGGGCGGCACCGGCGACCCGTTTCTGCAGGCCGCCGAGCAGGGCCTGCTCGAGCCCTACCGCCCGGCCTACATCAACGACCTGCACGACTGGTCGGTGCGCCAGTACGCCATGTCGCAGAACATGGTGGGCGGCTTCTACACGAGCGCGATGGGCTTCGGCTTCAACACCGACCTGCTGAAGAAAAAGAAGCTCGCCGAGCCGAAGTGCTGGGCCGACCTCATCAAGCCCGAGTACAAGGGCGAGATCGAAATCTCGCACCCGGCCACCAGCGGCACGGCCTACACCGTCATCGCGGGCCTGGTGCAACAGATGGGCGAGGAGCCCGCCTTCGACTACCTGAAGAAGCTGCACAAGAACGTCACCAGCTACACGCGCAGCGGCCAGGCGCAGGCGCCCAACGTGGCCAAGGGCGAGGTGGCGATCGGCGTGAGCTTCATCTTCGGCTTCGAGCGTTGGCGGCACGACAAATTTCCGGTGAAGACCGCCGCGCCCTGCGAAGGCACGGGCTTCGAGATCGGCGGCATCGCGCTCGTGAAGGGCGCGCGCAACAAGGAGAACGCCAAGCGCTATTACGACTGGCTCATGAGCCCCGCGGGCCAGTCCATCGGCGCCAAGGCCGGCAGCCTGCAGTCGCCGGCCAACAAGACCTTCAAGCCCGATCCGCGCATTCCGTCGATGGAGAGCGTGAAGCTCATCAAGTACGACTTCGAGAAGTACGGCAAGGCGGCCGAGCGCAAGCGGCTCATCGACCGCTGGACGCGCGAGGTCGAGTCCCAACCGCGCTGAAAGCGCGGCGCGTAGCCGACAGCCGTGTGACAAAGTTCGCGCGGCCTTGCGCTCGTTGTTTTTTGGCGCGACAACCCCAGTTCATAAAGTTGGCAAGGCCGCCGCCCGCCACGGGCGGCTCGCCTTAGAATTTTTTGGCTTCGATCCCTTTCTTTCCCATGGCTGATTCCTCCAATACCAAACTCCCGTTCCAGGCTGAAGTCGCGCAACTGCTGCACCTCGTCACGCATGCGCTGTACTCCAACAAGGAAATCTTCCTGCGCGAGCTGATCTCGAACGCGTCCGACGCGTGCGACAAGCTGCGCTTCGAGGCGCTCGACCACCCCGCGCTCTACGAAGACCAGCCCGACCTGGACGTGCGCCTGACCTTCGACAAGGCCGCGCGCACCCTCACCATCACCGACAAGGGCATCGGCCTGTCGCGCCAGGAAGCCATCGACAACCTGGGCACCATCGCCAAGAGTGGTACCAAAGACTTCATGAGCCGCCTGAGCGGCGACCAGAAGGCCGACGCGCAACTCATCGGCCAGTTCGGCGTGGGCTTCTATTCGGGCTTCATCGTGGCCGACAAGATCACGGTCGAGTCGCGCCGCGCGGGCCTGCCCGCCGACCATGGCGTGCGCTGGGTGAGCGGCGGCGCCGGCGACTTCGAAGTGGCCGACATCACGCGCGCCGCGCGCGGCACCAGCATCACGCTGCACCTGCGCGACGACGCCGACGAATACCTCAACGCCTGGAAGCTCAAGCAGATCGTCGGCAAGTACTCCGACCACATCTCCCTGCCCATCCTGATGGAAAAGGAAGAGTGGAAAGACGGCGAGAACGACCAGCCCGGCGACATGGTGAAGACCGGCGAGTGGGAAACGGTGAACAAGGCCAACGCCCTGTGGAGCCGTCCCAAGAAGGACATCACCGCCGAGCAGTACGAAGAGTTCTACAAGAGCATCAGCCACGACTTCGAGGCGCCGCTGGCCTGGAGCCACAACCGCGTCGAAGGCAGCACCGAGTACACGCAGCTGCTGTACATCCCGTCCAAGGCCCCCTTCGACCTGTGGAACCGCGACAAGAGCGCGGGCGTCAAGCTGTACGTCAAGCGCGTCTTCATCATGGACGACGCCGAGGCGCTGCTGCCCAACTACCTGCGCTTCGTGAAGGGCGTGATCGACTCGGCCGACCTGCCGCTGAACGTGAGCCGCGAGCTGCTGCAGGAAAGCCGCGACGTGAAGGCCATCCGCGAAGGCAGCACCAAGCGCGTGCTGTCGATGCTCGAAGACCTCGCGAAGAAGCAGAAGACCGCGCCCGAGAGCGGCGAAGGCAAGGTCGACGTGGGCTCGGGCGAATCGGTGCCCGCCCCCGAGCCGACCGAAGGCGTGACCGATGTGGTCGACAAGAACACCACCCCCGCCGCCGAAGCCGCCGCCGAGTACGCCGACGAATCGGGCAAGTTCGCCAGGTTCTACGCCGAGTTCGGCGCGGTGCTGAAGGAAGGCCTGGGCGAGGACATGGGCAACCGTGACCGCATCGCCAAGCTGCTGCGCTTTGCCTCCACCACGAGCGACGTCGCGAGCGTGAGCTTCGCCGACTACAAGGCGCGCATGAAGGACGGCCAGGACGCGATCTACTACATCACGGCCGACAACCTCGCCGCCGCCAAGAACAGCCCGCAGCTCGAAGTCTTCAAGAAGAAGGGCATCGAGGTGCTGCTCATGACCGACCGTGTCGACGAGTGGGCGCTGAACTACCTGAACGAGTTCGACGGCACGCCGCTGCAGAGCGTGGCCAAGGGCGCGGTCGACCTGGGCAAGCTGCAGGACGAGGCCGAGAAGAAGGCCGCCGAGGAAGCCGCCGAATCGTTCAAGCCGCTGCTCGAGAAGCTGAAGGAAGCGCTCAAGGACAAGGCCGAAGACGTGCGCGTGACCACGCGCCTGGTCGACTCGCCCGCCTGCCTCGTGGTGGAAGACGGCGGCATGAGCACGCAGCTCGCGCGCATGCTCAAGCAGGCCGGCCAGCCCGCGCCCGACCTCAAGCCCGTGCTCGAAGTCAACGCCGAGCACCCGCTGGTGAAGAAGCTCGAAGGCTCCGCGCATTTCGACGACCTCGCGAACATCCTGTTCGACCAGGCCCTGCTGGCCGAAGGCGGCCTGCCGGCCGACCCGGCCGCCTACGTGAGGCGCGTCAACGCGCTGCTGGTGTGAACGCCCGGCCGCGCATCGTTCGTCGCGCAGCGGCTGCCACCTCGGCGCTGCTGCTGTTGCTTCTGGTGGGCGGCTGTTCGCACTATCACATCGGCATTCCGCTGGTGCCCGGGCTCTCGCTCGGGCTCGGTGCCACCAAGGACGGCAACTTCTCCGTCGGCCTGAACACCGGCTGGGGCCCGCTCGGCGCGGGCGTGGCGCTGCACGACAACGGCGCTGTGACCGGTTCGGCCAGCGTCGGCGTGGGGGTCGGCGTCGGGCCGATCGGCACCGGCGTGGGTGTCGGCAAGAGCGTGGTGCTGCACAACCCGTACGAGACGGCGCCGGCAGCGCCTGGGCAGGCGACGCCTGGCGTGGTGGTGCCTGCTTCGGCAACGGCCACCGCGCCTGTCAGCGTCACCAAGGCCGGCGTCACGCGGCCCATGTCGCCGTCGCCACCGATCGCCGCCGCACCCGTGCCGGCGGCCCGCGTGTCCTACCGTCCCTCCGCTGCGAAAACAGCGGTCGTGGCCGGCGAAGCAGGCACGCCCGGCAACCCCATCGCGCCCTGATGGTCGCGCCCCTCCCACCCCTGACCGCGCCGCGGCCCGGCGCGAGGCTGCCCTTTCCATGAGTCTCAGTACCGAAGCCGTCCTTGCGCTCGCGCCGGACGACGCCTCCGCGAAGGCCGCCAAAGGCCTGCTCGCGCCCGCCAAGTGGCCCACGCTCGGGCATTCCGACGACGCCGTCTGGGGCGAATGCCAGGGCAGCGGCAGCAAGCCCTACCAGACGCAGGTCGACCTGTCGGGGCCCGTGTTCCGCTGCTCCTGCCCGAGCCGCAAGTTCCCTTGCAAGCACGGCCTGGCGCTGATGCTGCTGCGCGCGCAAAGCGAAGCCAGCTTCACCGCCGGCGCGCCGCCGCCCTGGGTGGCCGACTGGCTCGCCTCGCGCCGCGAGAAGGCCGAGAAGAAAGAAGCCCGCGCCGCCGAACCGGCCGCCGCACCCGATCCCGCTGCCGCCGCCAAGCGCGACGCGCAGCGATGGAAGCGCATCGAGGCCGGCGTGCAGGAGCTCGCGCGCTGGCTCGACGACCAGACCCAGCGCGGCCTGGCCGCGCTCGGCAGCGAACAGGCCGAGGGCTGGGCCGCCATGGCCGCGCGCATGGTCGATGCGCAGGCGCCGGGGCTCGGCCAGCGCATCACGCAGGCGGCCGAGCTGATCGGTGCCGGCGAGGGCTGGCCCGCGCGGCTGCTCGACCGGCTGGGCCGGCTGCAACTGATCGTCGATGCGGTGCCGCGCCGCGACAGCCTCTCGCCCGCCACGCGCGCCGACCTGCGCGCCGCCCTCGGCTGGCCGCAGGACCGCGAGGCGCTGCTGGCCGACGGTGAACGCGTGAGCGACCACTGGCTCGTGCTGGGCCAGTGCCTGGACGAGCGCGACACCAAGCTCGTCGAGCGTCACGTGTGGCTGCAGGGCCGCGCGAGCGGACGCCGCGCGCTGCTGCTCGACTACTCGCACGGCGGACGCGGCTTCGAGACCGGCTGGGTCAGCGGCAGCGAACGCGCGGCCGTGCTGTGCTTCTATCCCGGCCACGCCTCGCAGCGCGCGGTGGTGGCCGAGCTGCCGACCGAGGCCGCGTCGACCGCCGCACCGGTCGCCGCCTCTGACGAAGCCGGTGAATGGCAGCGCATGGCGCAACAGATCGCGGCCAATCCGTGGCAGCCGCTGCTGCCCCTGGTGTGGGCCGATGCCGTGCCCGCGCGGCACGGCGACCAGTGGTGGCTGCGCCTGGGCGCCGCGTCGCAGGCGCTGCCGATGCAGCTGGCCGCGGCCGAAGCCTGGCAACTGCTCGCGCATTCGGGCGGCGCGCCGCTGCGCGTGTTCGGCGAATGGGACGGCGAGCAGTTCGCGCCGCTCACGGCGTGGGCCGCCGAGGGCGCGGGCGCGCCGGTCTGGACCTTGAGCGGAGCGCGCACATGAGCCGCCGGGCCGCTCCCAAGGCGAATACCGAAGTGCGAAGCACGAAGGCAATCGAATGACCCACTGGAACACCTTGCTGCAGACCGCCCTCGTCGGCACCGCACGCCAACCCGTGCCGGCCGCCGACGGCATGGCCGGCGATTTCGGCGCGCTGCTTCAAGCACTGCAACAACCCACCGACAGCGCGCAGGGCGTGCTGCTGCGCGTCGCGGGCGCTGTGGCCGTGGGCCGCCGCGCGGGCTTCGTTGCACCGGGCTTGCCGGCCGACGACGCACCGCCCGCCGCCCACGACACCTGCCCCGCGCTCGGTGACCCCGCCTTGCTCGCTGTGATCGCCGATGCCCTCGCCAGCGGCCCGCAGCGCCTGCAGCACGAGGTGCTGGCCGTGCTCGCCACCGCCGGCTGGCGCCTGCCGCCCAGCCTGCTGCCCGCCGCGCTCGATGCCGGCCGCCGCGACACCGCGCTGCGTCCCGCCGTCGTCCTCGCACTCGGCGAACGCGGGCGCTGGCTGGCCGCGCGCAACGACGACTGGCGCTACGCCGTCGGCGCCAGCGCGCAGGCCGACACCCAGACCCGCTGGGACGAAGGCAGCATCGACCAGCGCCGCGCCGTGCTGGCCGAGCAACGCCGCGACGACCCGGCCGGCGCGCGTGAACGCCTCGCCGCCGAACTGCCGCAGTTGCCCGCCAAGGAGCGCGCCGTGCTGCTCGGCGCACTGGCCGAGAACCTCGGCCCCGACGACGAAGCGCTGCTCGAAGCCCAGCTGAAAGACCGCGCGCGCGACGTGCGCCAGACCGTGGTCGAGCTGCTGCAGCGCCTGCCGGCCAGCGCGCATGTGCGGCGCGTCGAAGCCTTCCTCGCGCCGCTGCTGTCGTCGCAAGGCGCGACGTGGCAACTCAACGCCCCCGAAGCCGCCGATCCGCGCTGGAAGGACGACGCCATCGACGCCGCGCGCCCCACGCACGACAGCCTCGGCGAGCGCGCGTGGTGGCTCTACCAACTGGTGCGCCAGATGCCGCTCGCGTGGTGGACCGCGCGCACCGGCCTGACGCCCGCTGCATTGCTCGACTGGGCCGCCAAGGGCGACTGGCACGACGCGCTGCTGCGCGGCTGGAACGAGGCCGTGCTGGCCGCGCCCGACTTCGACTGGTGCGACGCGCTGCTCGACCGTCCGCGCGCCCATCGCGGCGGCGTGGGCCCGCTGCTCGCGCTGCTGCCGCGCGACCGCCGCGAGCGCCACTGGGCGACGCAACTCGGCGATGCCGGCCAGGGCGTGCAAGACGTCGTCGCCTTTGCCGACCAGGCCTGCGCGCCCGGCGACACGCCGTCGGCCGCGTTGTCGCTGCGCATCGCCCAGGCGCTGCGCATGCGCGTCGAGCGCGGCGACCTCGTCAACGACTACGTGCTGCGCCAGGTGCTCGGCACCGCCGCCGCGCTGCTGCACCTCGATGCGCTGCCGCTGCTGGCCGACTTGCCGCGCGCGGCCGAGGAAAGCCCCGGCCTCGCCAACGCACTGGCCGACACCGCGCGCATCGTGCGTGCGCGCCGGCTGGTCGCCACGCTTCCCTCTTCCTCTTCTTCTTCTTCTGCACTTTCAACCTCTTCCCAAGGCCGTCCATGAGCAATGTCCTGCGCCAGCATGCCGAACAGCAATTCGCCGAAGAACTCGAGGCGCTCCAGAAGGTCGACGACCGCCAGCGCCCGGCCAACTGGAAGCTCTCGCCCTGGGCCGTGCTCACCTACCTGATGGGCGGCAAGCTGGCCAACGGCTTCGAGGTCAGCCCCAAGTACATCGGCAGTTCGCGCCTGATGGAAATCGCCGTGTCCACGCTCGCCACCGACCGCGCGCTGCTGCTGTACGGCGTGCCGGGCACGGCCAAGTCGTGGGTGTCGGAGCACCTGGCGGCCGCCGTGAGTGGCGACTCGACCATGCTGATCCAGGGCACCGCCGGCACCAGCGAAGAACAGCTGCGCTACGGCTGGAACTACGCCGAGCTGCTGGCCCACGGCCCGTCCGAGAAGGCGCTGGTGCCGAGCCCGCTGGTGCATGCCATGCGCCTGGGCAAGATCGCGCGCGTCGAAGAACTCACGCGCATCCCGGCCGACGTGCAGGACTCGCTGATCACCGTGCTGTCGGAAAAGACCCTGCCCGTGCCCGAGCTCGGCACCGAGGTGCAGGCCACGCGCGGCTTCTCGGTGATTGCCACCGCCAACAACCGCGACAAGGGCGTGAACGAACTGTCGAGCGCGCTCAAGCGCCGCTTCAACACCGTGGTGCTGCCCGTGCCGTCGAGCGAGGCCGAGGAAGTGCAGATCGTCGTCAAGCGCGTCGGCGAACTCGGCCGTGCGCTCGCGCTGCCGGCCGAGCCGCCCGCGCTGCAGGAAGTGCGCCGCGTGGTGCAGATCTTCCGCGAGCTGCGCAACGGCCAGACCGAAGACGGCAAGACGCGCATCAAGTCGCCCACTTCCACGCTCTCGACCGCCGAGGCCATCTCGGTCATCAACAGCGGCATGGCGCTGGCCGGCCACTTCGGCGACGGCGTGCTGCGCTCGGCCGACGTGGCCTCGGGCCTGATCGGCGCGGTCATCAAGGACCCGGTGCAGGACCAGGTGGTGTGGAAGGAATACCTGGAGACCGTCGTCAAGGAGCGGGCCGACTGGAAGGACCTCTACCGCGCCTGCCGCGAACAACTCTGACGCGAGCCGGCGCATGAGCACGAGCGCGGCGCCTTCGCCGCTGCACTATTTCGGCATCCGCCACCACGGCCCCGGCTGTGCGCGCAGCCTGTTGCGCGCCTTCGAGTCGCTGCAGCCCGACTGCATCCTCGTCGAGGGCCCGCCCGAGGCCGAGCCGCTGCTGTCCTTCCTGGCGCATGCCGACCTGCAACCGCCGGTCGCGGTGCTGATCCACGCGAGCGAGGACACCGGCCTGGCCGCGTTCTATCCCTTCGCCACCTTCTCGCCCGAGTGGCAGGCGCTGCAGTGGGGCGCCGCGCGCGGCGTGCCCACGCGCTTCATCGACCTGCCGCAGGCGCACCGCATGGCCATCGAGCAGGCCGCGCGCGCGGCCGACGAGGCCAAGGCCGCAGAACCTGTCGACACACCGCTCGGCGATGACGAGACCGACACGGTGCCCGTCGCCGAAACGGTCGAAGCCCCCGAGGAAGAACAGGCCGCGCACACGCTGCCCGACGACCCCTTCGACTGGCTCGCCCATGCCGCCGGCTATGCCGACGGCGAGAGCTGGTGGAACCACATGGTCGAGGAACGCGGCGACGGCGAAGACCTGTTCGGCGCCATCGCCGAGGCCATGACCGCCGTGCGCGCCGAAACGCCCGAAGATCGGCGCGGCGTGCGCGCGATGGAACGCGAGCAGCGACGCGAAGCCTTCATGCGGCAATCGATCCGCGAGGCCGTCAAGGCCGGCCACCAGCGCATCGCCGTCGTGTGCGGTGCCTGGCACGTGCCCGCGCTGCAGGGCGCGGCCACCGCCAAGGCCGATGCGGCGCTGCTCAAGGGCCTGCCCAAGCTCAAGGTGCTCGCGACCTGGGTGCCGTGGACCTACCGGCACCTCACGAGCGCCAGCGGCTACGGCGCCGGCATCGATTCGCCGGGCTGGTACGAGCACCTGTGGCAGCAGGGGCACGAAGTGGCGGGCCGCAGCACCGGCTGGCTCGCCCGCGTCGCGCGCCTGCTGCGCGAGCACGACCTCGACTGCTCCTCCGCCCACCTCATCGAGGCCACGCGCCTGGCCGACACGCTGGCTGCATTGCGCGAGCGCCCCGCGCCCGGCCTGCCCGAGCTCGACGAGGCCGTGCGCAGCGTGATCTGCATGGGCGAGCAGGCGCCGCTCACGCTCATCCGCGAACGCCTCACGGTCGGCGACCGCATGGGCCAGGTGCCGGCCGACGTGCCCACCGTGCCGCTGCAGCGCGACCTCGAACAGGCGCAAAAAAGCCTGCGCCTCAAGCCCGAGGCCACCGCCAAGACGCTCGACCTCGACCTGCGCCAGCCCAACGACCTGGCACGCAGCCACCTGCTGCACCGCCTGCGCCTGCTCGACCTGCCGTGGGGCGAGGTCACCGCCGGCCAGCGCGCGAGCCGCGGCACCTTCCACGAGGTGTGGCAGCTGCAGTGGCAGCCCGAGTTCGCGCTGCGCGTCATCGAGGCCAGCCGCTTCGGCGCCACCGTGGCGCATGCCGCCAGCGCGCGCGTGATGGAAGGGCTCGCGGCCGAGACCTCGCTCACCGCACTGGCCGAGCAGGTCGACACCGTGCTGCTGGCCGACCTGCCCGTGGCCGTGCAGGCCGTGACCCGCGCGCTCGAAGACCGCGCCGCGCTCACCGGCGACGCCGTGCAGCTCATCGGCGCCGTGCCGCCGCTGGCCAACGTGTTCCGCTACGGCAGCGTGCGCCAGACCGACAGCGCGCTGCTCTCGCACGTGCTCGACAGCCTCATCGTGCGCGGCGCCATCGGCCTGCCGATCGCCTGCGGCGCGCTCGACGCCGAAGCCGCCGAGTCGCTGCGCACCCGCCTCATCGGCGCACACGACGCGGTGCGCCTGCGCGACGGCGAAGAAACGACCACCGCTTGGCGCAACGCCCTGCGTGCCATCGCCTTCGGCGAAACCGGCGCGCCGCTGCTGCGCGGCGTGAGCTGCCGCTTGCTGCTCGACGACGCGCAGATCGACAGCGACGGCGCTTCGCAGCAACTCGCGCGCAACCTCTCGGCCGGCGCGCCGCCCACCGATGCGGCGGCCTGGCTCGAAGGCTTTCTCAACCGCAACGCGATGGTGCTGCTGCACGACGATGCCGTGTGGTCGCTGGTCGACGGCTGGCTCGCGGGGCTCGGCGAAGACCACTTCGTGCAGGTGCTGCCGCTGGTGCGGCGCAGCTTCGCGGACTTCTCGGGCGCCGACCGGCGCGCGCTCGGCGAACGCGCCAAGCGCGGCGCCGTCGGCGGCACGCTGCCGTCCGCCGTGGCCGCCACCGACTGGGACGAATCACGCGCGGTGCTCGCGCTGCCGCTGCTGCGGGAACTGCTGGGAGTGAAGGCATGAGCGCGAATCCAACACCCATCGACGAAGAACAAACCCTGCCGCCCACCGACCGCCTGCAGCGCTGGCGCCTCGTGCTCGGCAGCGAGGCCAACGCGAGTTGCGGCGCCATCGAAGGCCGCGTGCGCGAGATCGACCAGGCGCTGGCCGCGCTCTACGAAGCCGACGGCCGGCGCGGCCTGGGCCAGGGCGGGCAGCGCGGTGGCCGGGGCGATTCGGCGCCCAGCGTGGCGCGCTGGCTCGGCGACATCCGCAAGTACTTTCCGAGCCAGGTGGTGCAGGTGATGCAGCGCGACGCGATGGAGCGCCTGAACCTGCGCCAGATGCTGCTGCAGCCCGAGATGCTCGAGAACGCGCAGCCCGACGTGCACCTGGTGGCCAACCTCGTGGCGCTCGCGAGCGTGATCCCGGCCGGCACCAAGGACACGGCGCGCGCCGTGGTGCGCAAGGTGGTCGACGAGCTCATGAAGAAGCTCGAGGAGCCGATGCGCAGCGCCGTGAGCGGCGCGCTCAACCGCAGCCAGCGCAACCGCCGTCCGCGCCATTCGGAGATCGACTGGCACCGCACCATCCGCGCCAACCTGCGCCACTGGCAGCCCGAGTACCGCACCGTGGTGCCGCAGACGCTGGTGGGCTACGGGCGCAAGGCGCGCCAGCCGCAGCGCGAAGTGATCCTGTGCATCGACCAGAGCGGCTCCATGGCCGCGTCGGTGGTCTATTCGAGCATCTTCGGCGCGGTGATGGCGAGCCTGCCGGCGGTGTCGACGAAGCTGGTGGTGTTCGACACCGCCGTGGTCGACATGACCGAGCAGCTGCAGGACCCGGTCGACCTGCTGTTCGGCGTGCAGCTGGGCGGCGGCACCGACATCAACGGCGCCGTGGGCTACTGCCAGACGCTGGTGCGCGAGCCGCGCAACACCATCCTGATCCTCATCTCCGACCTGTACGAAGGCGGCGTGGAAGACGGCCTGCTGCGCCGCGCCCACCAGCTGGTGGAGGCCGGCGTGCAGTTCATCGCGCTGCTGGCGCTCAGCGACGAAGGCGCGCCCTCGTACGACCGCGACCTGGCCGCCAAGCTCGCGGCGCTGGGCGTGCCCTCGTTCGCCTGCACGCCCGATGCGTTCCCGGGCCTCATGGCCGCGGCCATCAAGCGCGAGGACGTGTCGACCTGGGCCGCGGGGCAGGGCCTGAAGACCAGCCGGGCCGCCCCGTGACGACGCGCCCGCCGGACCTGACACGACGGCGGCTGGCCGCATCGCTGGGTCTGGTGGGTCTGGTGGCGGGCACGGCCTGGGCACAGCAGCCCGACGACACTGCGCGCCCGATCCGCTGGATCGTGCCCTTCCCCACGGGCGCGATCGCCGACGTCGTCGCGCGCGCCATCGGCGCCCAGCTCACCATCGACACGGGCCAGCCAGTGCAGATCGAGAACCGGCCCGGCGGCAACACCGCGCTCGCCGCCCTCGAGGCCGCGCGCGCGCCGGCCGACGGCCACACCGTGCTGTCGGCCGACAACGGCATGTGGGTGTTCAACCCGGCGCTGTACCGCAGCCTGAGCTACAGCCCGTCGCGCGATTTCACGCCGGTCACGCAGCTGGTGCGGCTGCCGATGGTGCTGCTGGTCGGCCCGGCCAGCGGCGTGCGCGATGCGCGTGCCTTCATCGAGGACGCGCGCGCCTTTCCGGGCCGCTTCAGTTTTGCCTCGGCCGGCAACGGCAGCGCGCAGCACCTCGCGATGGAATTGCTGGCGCGCGAGGCCGGGCTGGAGATGGTGCATGTGCCGTACCGCAGCGCCGGGCCGGCGCTGGTCGAGGTGGCGGGTGGCCAGTTGCCGTTCGCGATGGGCGAACTCGCCACGGCGCGCCGCTTCATCCAGGGCGGCCGGCTGCGCGTGCTGGCGGTGGCGAACCCCGCGCGCCTGGCGCAATGGCCGGGCGTGCCGACCTTCGCGGAACTGGGCCTGCCGAAGGTCGAGGCCGCGATCTTTCATGGCCTCGTGGTACCGGCGGGCACGCCGCCCGAGGTAGTGGCGCGGCTGCAGCGCGCGGTGGCCAGCGCCCTGCACAACCCGGTGGTGCAGCGCCGCCTCGCCGAGGCCGGCGTCGAGCCGGTGGGCGGCACGCCGGCCGAATTCGAAACGCTGCTGGCGCGCGAGTCGGCGCGCTGGCATCCGCTGATCCGCGCGCTCAAGCTCTCGCTCGACTGAGCGACCTGCAGGTCAGCGTGCAGCGTCGTCGTTGGGCAGGAATGCGTCGCCCGGCGTCAGCGGCGCATGGCGGTAGCTGGCCGGCGTGCGGCTGAGCTTCACGGGCGCGCCGATGCCGCGGTAGCCGCCTTCCATCTCCACCACCATCTCGCGGTGCAGCGTGTGCGGGTGCTGCAGCGCGGCCGCCACCGGCAGCACGGGCGCGGCGGGCACGCCGGCGGCCATCAGCTGGTCGACCAGCGTGCGGCCGTCGAAGGCAGCGAGCGCGGCTTCGAGCTGCTGCTTGAGGCCGTCGCGGTTCACCGAGCGCGCGCCGGCGGTGCGGTACAGCGGGTCGTCGGCCAGCGCGGGCAGGCCGATGCAGCGGCAGAAGCTCGCGAACTGGCGGTCGTTGCCCACGGCCACGAAGATCGGGTCGGTGCCCGTGGCCAGCGCGTCGTAGGGGTAGATGTTGGGGTGCGCGTTGCCGGTGCGGCGCGGCGCCGTGCCGTCCATGAACCAGTTGGCCGCGTGCGGGTGCAGCAGCGACAGGCCGCTGTCGTACAGCGCCGCCTCCACGAACTGGCCGCGTCCGCTGCGGTTGCGCTCTTGCAGCGCGAGCAGCACGCCGATCACCGCGTTGAGTCCCGTCACCATGTCGACCACCGGCAGGCCCACGCGCAGCGGGCCGCCGTCGGCCTCGCCGTTGATGCTCATGATGCCGGTCATGGCCTGCACGGCGGCGTCGTAGCCCGGCAGTGCGCCCAGCGGGCCGTCGGCGCCGAAGCCCGACACGCGGCACCACACGAGGCGCGGAAAGCGCTGCGACAGCGTCTCGTAGCCGATGCCCCAGCGCTCCATCGTGCCGGTCTTGAAGTTCTCGATCAGCACGTCGGCCTCGGCCACGAGCGCCAGCAGCGCCTCGCGGCCTTCCTCGGTCGAGAAGTCCAGGTGCTGCACGCGCTTGTTGCGGTTCAGCCCGTGGTAGTACGAGGCCACGCCTTCCTTGAAGGGCGGGCCCCAGGTGCGCGTGTCGTCGCCCTGCGGCGGCTCGACCTTGAGCACGTCGGCGCCGTGGTCGCCGAGGATCTGGCCGCAGTACGGGCCGCCGAGGATGCGCGAGATGTCGAGCACGCGGATGCCCGCGAGGGCGCCGGTCGAAGAAGGGGCGGTGGTCATGGGGTGGACTCGGAAGAAGAGGGAGCGGTGCGCGGCACCAGCTTGAAGGTGCCGGTGGCCAGCGCGAGCAGCTCGCCGTCGGCGTTGCGCGCCTCGCCGCGCGCGAAGCACATCGCACGGCCGCGCCGTTCGCACACGGCGGTGGCGATCACGTCGCCGGCGCAGGGCGCGGTGTAGTGCACCGTGATGTCGACGGTGACCACGCCGAAGGCCGTGGGCGCGTGCGAACGCACGGCGCTGGAGAGCGCGCAGTCGAACAGCACGGCGATCGCGCCGCCGTGCACGTCGCCGCGGCTGTTGGTGTGGTCCGCGCTGTAGGGCATGCGCACGCGCGCGCGCTCGTCGCCGATGGCCTCGCCGCGCAGCGCGAAGGCGCGGGCCATCGGCATGGGCAGGCCGAACAGCACGCCCGGTGGTTCGTCGACGAAAGCGGTGTCCGACATGGTGTGCGTGGGGGGTCAGTCGAGCAGGCCGCGCTGGCGCAGGCGCGCCACGCGTTCCTTCTCGCGCGCGGTCGTGGCCAGCGCGTAGCGGCGGTACTGCTCGGGGTCCATCGCGTTGGTCTGCTGGTTCAGCTGCTCCAGCACGCGCAGGCCGGCGGGCGATGCCAGCGCCTTGCGGAAGGCGTCGTGCACGGTCTTCACGCGCGCCGGGTCCATGCCGGCGGGGCCGGCGATGCCGTAGGGCGAATCGATGACCGCGTCCACGCCCTGTTCGCGCAGCGTGGGCACCTGCGGGTAGCGCTTGACGCGTTGCGGCGTGAGCATCACGAGGTAGCGCATCTTGCCCGCGTCGATGTGCGGCACGGCCACGCCCGAGAGCGGCGCGGCGTCGATGTGGCCGCCGAGGATGGCGTTGGTCACTTCGGCGTCGCCCTTGAAGGGCACCATGTTGAGCTGGACCTTCGCCATCTCGGCGGCTTCGTCCATCACGATGCGCGGCGTGCCCACCGCGCCGGTGGCGCCCACGTTGAGCTTGCCCGGGCGGCGCGCGGCATCGGCCGCGAAGTCCTGCCAGGTCTTCCACGGCGCGTCGGCCTTCACGGCAAGGCCGAAGGTGTAGTCGGACAGCATCACCACGTACGAGAAGCTGCGCGCGGGGTCGAAGGCCACCTTGTTGATGAAGGGCTCGCGGTACACCGAGGCCGGCAGCACGGCCAGCGTATAGCCGTCGGGTGCGGCGCGCACCAGCGCGGCGGCGCCGTTGGTGCCGCTCGCGCCGGGGCGGTTGTCGAGCACCACGGGCTGGCCGAGGGCCTTGCCGGCTTCTTCTGCCACGGCGCGCAGGTGCTGGTCGGTGGGACCGCCCGCGGCATACGGAACGATCAGCGTGACGGGGCGTTGCGGGTAGGTCTCTGCGGTGGCGGCGCCGGCTGCGGTGAACAGCGCGGCGAGGGCGAGCAGGCGTGACAGCCGTTGCGTCTTCATCTTCTTGTCTCCTTGTTTTCTTGTGTGTCGTGGCGGTCAGTCGAGCTGCGCGCCGGACTTCTTCACCACGTCCTTCCACTTGGCCGTTTCGCTGCCGATGAACTGCGCGAGCTTCTGCGGCGAGGTGTCCGCCGTGGCTTCCAGGCCCTGCGCGGCGAACATCTGCTTGACCTTCGGCGAGTTGAGCACCTCGGCGAACGCGTGGTTGAGTTTGGTCACGCGGTCGGCCGGCGTGCCGGCCGGCGCGACGATGCCGAAGAACACGCTCACGTCGTAGGGCTTGTGCAGCTGCTCGGTGATGGTGGGCACCTCGGGCAGCGCCTGCGAGCGGGCCGAGGTGGCCACGCCCAGCGCGCGCAGCTTGCCGGCCTTGACATAGGGCAGCGCGGTGAGGATGTCGGTGAAGGTCATGCTGACCTGGTTGCCCAGCAGGTCGTTGAGGGCCGGGCCCGTGCCCTTGTAGGGCACGTGCAGCAGGTCGGTGCCGGCCACCGAGTTGAACAGCACGCCCGCCAGGTGCGACGAGGCGCCGTTGCCCGACGAGGCGTAGCTGAGCTTGCCCGGGTTGGCCTTGGCGTAGGCGACCAGCTCGGCCACGTTCTTCACCGGCAGGGCCGGGTTCACCACCAGGATGTTCGGCAGGTAGCCGACCTGGATCACGGGCGCGAAGCTCTTCGTCGGGTCGTAGCTGATCTTGCGGTACAGGCTCACGTTGATGGCCAGCGGGCCCGAGGTGCCGAACAGCAGCGTGTGGCCGTCGGCCTCGGCGCGTGCCACGTAGTCGGCACCGATGTTGCCGCCCGCGCCCGCGCGGTTCTCCACGATCATGGGCTGGCCGAGTTTGTCGCGCAGCTCGGCGGCGAGCGTGCGCGCCATCGCGTCGGTCGGGCCGCCGGGCGGGAAGGGCACGACCAGCGTCATGGGCTTGGTCGGGAAGGCGCCGGGCTGGGCCTGCGCGGCGGGCGTGGCTGCCAGCAGCAGCGCGGCGCAGGCGGTGCCCAGGAGGAGGCTGAGTCGTTGTCGCATGGGGTCTTGTCTCCGTTGTTCTCGAAAAGGGGCTCAGGCGGCCGTGCGCACGAGCGCGGCGTGCCAGTCGGCGGGCAGTGCGTCGGGTGCCAGCGGGTCGCGCGGCAGCACGCGGTGCAGCAGCACCAGCTGGGCCCAGCGCAGGCGCGCGGCGGAGCCGCCGGCCGAGGCCTCCCAGGCCATCGCGGCGGCGCTGGTGCAGTGGTACAGCGCCGAGGCGGCCTGGCGCGCGAGCACGTCGCCGCCTTCGCGCGCGGCGGTCTCGGCCAGGGCGCAGGCGCGCGCCATGGTGTCGCGCAGCGCGGCGGCGAAGGCCGGTGTGAGTTCGGTGGCGTTGCTGATCAGTGACTCGACGTGCGCGCGCAGCACGGGCAGCGAGCCTTCGCGCTTCACGGCGCGGATCACGTCCAGCGCCACGATGTTGCTGGTGCCTTCCCAGATCGAGCCCAGGTGCGCGTCGCGCACGAGGCGCGGGTCGCTCCACTCTTCGATGTAGCCGCAGCCGCCGCGCACTTCCATCGCGTCGCCCGTGACCTGGCGCGCATCGCGGCAGGCGCGGAACTTGATGAGCGGCGTGAGGATGCGCAGCAGCGCGTACGCATCGGGCTCGCCGGCGTCGGAGCGCGCGAGCGCCTGCGCGGTCTGGCAGACCATGGTGCGGGCCTGCTCGGACGGCACGCGCAGCTTGTCGAGCTGGCGCTGCATCAGCGGCATCTGCTCGAGCGCGCGGCCGAAGGCGCGGCGCTCGGAGGCGATGTACTCGGCCTCGGCCACCGCGCGGCGCATCAGGCCGGCGGAGCGCACGCCGTTCGACAGGCGCGAGTTGTTGACCATGTCGGCCATCTGCTGGAAGCCGCGGCCTTCCTCGCCCACGAGGTAGGCCACCGCGCCTTCGAGGCGGATCTCGCCGCTGGCCATCGAGCGCGTGCCCAGCTTGTCCTTGAGGCGGATGATGCGGTAGTGGTTGAGGCTGCCGTCGTCGAGCTCGCGCGGCAGCAGGAACAGCGACACGCCCTTCATGCCCGCGGGCGCGTCGTCGGCGCGCGCCAGCACCATCGCAAAGCCGGCGTCGGGGTTGGAGCAGAACCACTTGTCGCCGGCCAGGCGCCAGCTGCCGTCGGCCTGGCGCTGCGCGGTGGTGGCGGTGGCAGCGATGTCGGAGCCGGCGGCCTGCTCGGTCATGAACATCGCGCCCTGCGCGAGCTCGTCGAAGTCGAGCGAGGTCAGGCGCGGCAGGTACTTGGCGACCAGCTCGGGCGCGCCGAACTTCTTCAGCGTGCGCGTGAGCGAGTCGGTCATCGAGACCGGGCAGCACAGGCCGAACTCGGCCTGCACGAACAGGTAGGTCAGCACGTACTTGACCAGCGGTGGCATCTTGCCGCTCCAGCCCAGCGTCTCGTCGCGGTGCGAGATGGCGGCCAGGCCGAATTCGCTGAGCGCCAGGCGCTCCATCTCGACATAGGCCGGGTGCTTGATGACCTTCTGCTCGTCGATGCCGGTGCGCGTGCGCTGCTTCAGCGTGGGCGGGTTGCGGTCGGCGGTGCCGGCCAGGTCGTCCAGCAGGCCGCCCGCCAGGCCGCCCAGGCGCTCGAAGTGCGGGCGCATGTGGGTGCGCAGGGCCTCGGGCAGGTACAGCGCGAGCAGCGTGTGCAGCTCGGTGTCGGTGGTGAAGAGGTTCTGGCCGTGGCGATCGGGGATCGGGTGCGCGGTCTGGTGCGCGGCGGCTGTGGCTGCGGATGTAGGCATGCGGGCGTCTCCTGGTTCGCCGCATTGTTGAGTTGGCAACGATCCGTGTCTAATATTGATTTGGTCTTGTACGATTTGATCTAACTATTCATGGAACTGCGGCACCTGCGCTACTTCTCCGTGCTCGCCGAAGAGCTGCACTTCGGGCGCGCCGCGCGGCGGCTGGCCATTTCGCAGCCGCCGCTGTCGGTGGCGATCCGCCAGCTCGAAGACTCGGTGGGCGCGCGCCTGTTCGAGCGCAACAGCAAGGAAGTGCGGCTCACGCCGGCGGGCGAGGCGCTGCGCGTGTCGGCGCGGCGCGTGCTGCTGCAGGCCGAAGAGGCCGCACTGGAGGCGCGTGACGTGGCCACCGGTTCGGCAGGCCGGCTGCGCATCGGCTTCGTCGGCGCCATGCTCTACCGCGGCCTGCCGCCCGCGCTGCGCGCGTTCCAGGCGCGGCATCCGGCGGTGCGCATCACGCTGAGCGAACTCAACTCCGGCGTGCAGATCGCCGAGCTGCTGCACGACCGGCTCGACCTGGGCTTTGTCCACACCAGCCGCATGCCGGCCGAGCTGCAGCACCGGCTGCTGCTGTCGGAGCCCTTCGTGGCCTGCCTGCCCGCGGGCCATGCGCTGGCGCGCAAGCGCGTGCTGGCGCCGGCCGACCTGCGCGCGCAGCCCTTCGTGCTGTTCTCTCGCGAGGCCTCACCCGATTACCACGAGCGCATTCTGTCGATCTGCGCCGACGCGGGCTTCCTGCCCGAGGTGCGCCACGAGGTGCGGCACTGGCTGGCCGTGGTGTCGCTGGTGTCGCAGGGCATGGGCGTGGCGCTGGTGCCGCAGGCGATGCGGCACTCGGCGCTGCGCGGCGCGGTGTTCCGCCCGCTCGACCGCGCGGTGGCGCAGTCGGAGGCCTACGGCGTGTGGCGCACCGGGCCGGTCAATGTGCTGGTCGAGCGGCTGCTCGAAGGCGTGGCGCAGAGCCTGGCCGCGAACGCCGCCGGGTGATCACGCGTACAGGGGCTCTTCGGCCATCTGCTCGCACTGGTCTTCCAGCACGAGGATCTGGCCCTTCCAGTAGTCGCTGGAGCCGAACCACGGGAAGTTGATCGGGAAGATCGGGTCTTCCCAGCGGCGTGCCAGCCAGGCGCTGTAGTGGATGAGCCGCAGCGTGCGCAGCGGCTCGATGAGCGCCAGCTCGCGGCGGTCGAATTCGCGGAACTGCTCGTAGCCGTCGAGCAGGCCCGACAGCTGCGCCGTGCGCTGCGCGCGGTCGCCCGACAGCAGCATCCACAGGTCTTGCACCGCGAAGCCCGTGCGCGCGTCGTCCAGGTCGACGAAGTGCGGGCCACCGCCGGGGCGGTCGGTGGGCGTCCACAGGATGTTGCCGGGGTGCACGTCGCCGTGCAGGCGCAGCTTGCGGGGCTTGAAGTCGGAGGCCGGCGGCTGCAGCGCCAGGGCGGTGGCGCGGACCATGTCCAGCGCCTCGTTGCAGATCTTTTCCCAGTCGCGCTGCATGTCCAGCGGGATCTTGTCGTTCTCGAGCAGCCAGTCGCGCGAGTCCAGCCCGAAGGTCTGCAGGTCGAGCGCGGGGCGGGCCTCGAAGGGCTTGACGCTGCCCACCGTGTGGATGCGCGCCAGGAAGCGGCCCACCCATTCGAGCACCTCGAAGTTGTCCAGCTCGGGCGCGCGGCCGCCGCGGTAGGGGCTCACGCTGAAGGCAAAGCCGGCGTGGTGGTGCAGCGTCTTGCCGTCGAAGGCCAGCGGCGGCACGGCCGGCACCTCGCCGGCGGCCAGTTCGAGCGAGAAGGCGTGCTCTTCGAGGATCTCGGCCTCGCTCCAGCGGCCGGGGCGGTAGAACTTGAGCACCACCGCAGGATGGGGGTTCGGGTCTTCCAGGTAGACCTGGTAGACCCGGTTTTCATAGGAGTTCAGGCCGGTGAGGCGGCCGTCGCCGTGCAGGCCGAGTGTCGCGAGCGCGTCGAGCACCACGTCGGGCGTGAGGCTCTCGTAAGGATGGGTGTTCGCGGGCGCGACAGAAGAAGGGGTCATGCGGCGATTGTCGCCACATGGGCCCCGTGCGGGTCAGCGAGCGCCCGCTTGTTTGTAAAGCGAAAGGATATGGCCCGTGCGCGGGTCGCCCTTGCCGGCCAGCACCTGCGCGTAGGCGGCCTGCACCGCCTCGCCGCCGTGGTGGTGCTCGGTGTGCAGCCAGGGGTTGCTGGCGTCGGTCACGGTGGCCAGGAAGCGGTGCCACGCGGCTACCATGCGCCGCCCGAACTCGTCGGCGCCCCATTCGGTGGTGCGCTTCTTGATCTGCGCCGGCGCGAAGAACAGCGTGGCGCGCGGGCCGGTCAGGCTCTTGCCCGCGCCCTTGGCGGCGAGCTGCTCCACGTGCGTGCCGCCGATCGAGCTGCTGTACTTGAGGTTGGTGAAGCGCTCGTGGATCGCGGTGCGCAGCTCGCCGTTGCCGGCGAAGTCGATGTACACGCAGGGCGTGTCGGCCGCGATGGTGTCCAGCGCGTCGTAGGTCACCACGCGGTCGTAGCAGCCCAGGCTCTGGCAGAACGCCACGTTGGCGGGCGAGGTGAGGCCGACCACCTCGATGCCGTCGCGCTGGTGCAGCTGGAAGGCCGTGCCGTAGGCTGTCTTGCTCGAGGCGCTCGACAGCAGCATGGTGGTGGCGCCGAAGAAGTCGTTGTCGGCCATGAAGTCGTCGATGAGCCACGAGGTGATGAACAGCGGGCGCAGCAGCGCCTGCAGGTCTTCGGTGTCGGTGGTGTACAGCGGGTCGGCGTTGCAGCGGAAGTACTGGTTGTAGACCGCGGGCAGCTCGGCGCGGTGCGGCGCCGCGTCGGTGAAGCGCGACGGCGAGAGCCGGTCGGGGCTGAGCACCGCGCTCGTGGACATCGGCCAGTAGCCGTAGATCCGTTCGCCCACGGCCACGCCCGGGTGCTGCGACTGCACCACGCTGGCGAAGCCCCACACCGGGATGCTGCCCCAGCCTTCTTCCTCGGAGGGAAAGAACTGCCAGTAGCTCATCGCATCGCCGAAGGCGGCGTAGGTGATGTTGTTGGAGGTGAGCGCAAAGCTGTCGATGCGCACGCGCACCTGGCCGTCGGCCAGCGGCCGGTCGGTGGTGTCGGTGTGCAGGCGCGTGGTGGCCAGCTGGTCTTTGCGGATCAGGAGGTGGGTGGTGCTCATGGGGTCGATCTCCACGGATGTGTGTTGAAGACGGGTGGCGGGACGGGCGAGACGTGCGGCCACATTAGCCAAGCTTGGTGAAAGGCGCTATCTCGGCGTGCGTTTCGGCGTCACCCGTGAGACAGACATGAAAAAAGCGCCCGGGCTTGTGGCCGGGGCGCTTTGTTTCACGAAACCGTCAGAGCGGAATCAGACGATGGTCAGTTCCACGTCGATGTTGCCGCGGGTGGCGTTCGAGTACGGGCAGACCTGGTGGGCGGTGTCGACCAGCAGCTTCTTCTGTGCGTCGTCGAGGCCGGGCAGCGAGATCGCCAGTTGCACCGAGATGCCGTAGGCCGCGCCGCCGTTCGTCGGGCCGAGGGAAACCTTGGAGTCGATGGCGACTTCTTCCGGCACCTTGACGCTGATCTTCGGGCCGACGGCCTTCATGGCGCCGATGAAGCAGGCGGCGTAGCCGACCGCGAACAGCTGCTCGGGGTTGGTGCCGGGCTTGCCCGAGCCGGGCGAGCTCAGCTTGACGTCGATGGCGCCATCGCTGGACTTGCCGGCGCCGTCACGGCCGCCGACGGTGTGGGCTTCTGCGGTGTAGAGAACTTTGTCGAGCTTGGTGGTCATGGTGATTTCCTTTGGTCAGGGGAGTGGTGATGAAAGGGCTTCTTCTCACGAAGCCGGGGAGAACTCTGGATGGGTTGTGTGTCAGGCGGCTTTGCGGATGCGGTCGCGCAGGGTCTGGATCTGTTGCGTGAGGGCGATCAGCTCGGGGACGGAGCATTCGGCGGCGGCCATGAGGCATTCGGGGACGTTGGCGGCACGGGACTTGAGTTTGCGGCCTGCGGTGGTGAGCGTGATGTGGACGCGACGCTCGTCTGCTACGTCGCGGACTCGGGCTACGTAGCCGTTGGCTTCGAGGCGTTTTAGCAGCGGGGTGAGGGTGCCGGAATCTAGAGAGAGACGCTCGCCGAGGGCGGAGACGGTGGGGCCGTCTTGCTCCCAGAGGGCGAGCATCACCAAGTATTGAGGGTAGGTGAGCTGGAGTTTTTCTAGCAACGGCTTGTAGAGGCGGGTCATTGCCAAGGAGGCGGAGTAGACGGCGAAGCAGAGCTGGTTGTCTAGCTTGAGCAGGTCGTCTGTGTTGGGTTTCGTTGGCATGGGTGGAATTGTAGTTCGCAATTCAATTGTGTGCAATGTAGTTGTTTTGGGTGACTTGGGGTGGTGGTCGTTTTGCTTCCCGAGGCCGGGACTCGCCCCGGCGGGCGACTCACTTTCTTTGCTTCGCCAAAGAAAGTAAGCAAAGAAAGGCGACCCCACTGTCTGCGTCCCTTCGCTTCGCTACGGGCAACCTGCGGTGCTCGCGTTTCGCGGGGTCTCGCAGAACTCGCTTCGCTCAAACAGCTGCGAGCCCTGATCCGCGAAACGCTGCGCTCCTCGGCGCAGCCAGAGGGGCTTCGACACCGGGCGGGCCGTCGCTTCGCTCGGCCTGGGAACTTCCAACAGCCGGATGCCACGACTGTGCTCGTGCTCGTGCTCGTGCTCGTGCTCGTGCTCGTGCTCGCATCCGCCCGCACTCATGCTGGCGCTGGTGCTCGCAGGAACATCTGCATCTGCATGAGCGCACACGCCAGCGGCTCACGCAACGACCAACGCCACTACCAATCCCCGCCGCAGCAGGCGCGCAGCGCCTGCTGCGGCCCACTGGCCGAGCGAAGCGATGGCCCGTTGGTATCCCAACCCCTTCTGTATGCGCCGAGGAGCGCAGCGTTTCGCGGATCAGGGCTCGCCCTTGTTTGAGCGAAGCGAGTTTGGGCGAGACCCCGCGAAATGTGAGCACCGCAGGTTGCCCGTAGCGAAGCGGAGGGACGCAGACAGTAGGGTCGCCTTTCTTTTGCCTACGTTTCTTTGGCGAAGCAAAGAAAAGTAGGTCGGCCGCCGGGCCGAGACCCGGCCCCGGGAAAAAACAAGACCCACGCCCCAGGAATCACCCCCGAAACCGCTTCCGAGTCAAAGCCAACGCAATCCAGAAAGCAACGACCGCATACAAAGCCAACACACCCGCATGCACCCACCACCCCTCAGGCCACCGATCCATAAACAACGGCCGCACCAAAGCAACAGCATTCGTCAAAGGCAACCAAGCAGCCACAGCACGCACAACAGAAGGCAGCTGCTCCAGCGGAAAAAACACCCCACTCAAAAACATCATCGGCGTCATGAACAACGTGAAGTAGTACGTAAAAAAGTCATACCCCTTCGCCAACGCATTGAAGATCAACGCCACCGAAGAAAACGTGATCCCACACCCGATCAACACCATCCAAGCCACGATCAACTTCGGGCTGTGACTGATCCCAAGCCCAAGCATCACAAACAAGATCGCAGTCACAGTAAAAATCGACTTGAACGCCGCCCACAACATCTCGGCCAGCACGATGTCATCCAGCCCCACCGGCGCATTCATGATCCCGTCCCAAGTCTTCTGCACATGCATCCGAGAAAACGCCGAATACAGCGCCTCGAAGCTCGCCGCATTCATCGCGCTCATGCAGATCGACCCACTCGCCAGGAACAGGATGTAGGGCACCTGCGTGCCATCCACCGTCACCTGCCCAACGAGAGCGCCCATCCCGTAGCCAAACGCCACAAGCCAGATCAGCGGCTCCGCGATGTTCCCGATCAGGCTAGGCAGCGCCAGCTTGCGCCACACCAGCAGGTTGCGCAAAAACACCGGCCACCATCGCATCGACAGCTCAGGCGCGCGCCACACGGAGGGTGAAGGCGGCACAGGTGTCTCGGGAGAAACGGCAGAAGAAGCAGTGGTTGTGTTCATAGAAAGAAGGCCTAGCCGTCCTGGCGAATCTGCCGACCGGTGAGCTTGAGGAAAAGATCTTCCAGATTGGCCGGCCGATGAAAGGTGCGCAGCCCGCCATGCTGCGTCAGCGCGTCGAGCAAACGCCGCGCATCCTGCGTATAGAAGAAGACGGTCTCACCGCTCACCTCCACGCGCGCAGCCAGCGCCTGCAGCTCGGCCGACCCCGCCAGCGACAGCGCCCCGTTGCCATACACCTCGACCACGTCAGGCTCCAGATGCTCGGCAATCAGATCGCGCGGACGGCCCTCGGCGATCTTGCGGCCGTGGTCGAGCACCAGCAGACGCGAACACAGGCGCTCGGCCTCGTCCATGAAGTGCGTGGTCAGCAGGATCGACTTGCCCTGCTGCAGCAGCACCTGCAACCGCTCCCACATCAGGTGCCGCGCCTGCGGGTCAAGCCCGGTGGTGGGCTCGTCGAGCAGCAGCAACTTGGGGTCGTTCACCAGCGCGCGCGCCAGCGACAGGCGCCGGCGCATGCCGCCCGACAATTCGCCGGGCTTGGCGTCGGCCTTGTGCGAGAGCGCTGCGAACTCCAGCAGCTGCGGCACGCGCGCGCGCACGTGCGCCTTGCTGAAACCGAAGTAGCGGCCATACACCACGAGGTTCTCGGCGCAGCTGAAGTCGGGGTCGAGGGTGTCGAACTGCGACACCACGCCCAGCTGCGCCTTGATGGCCAGCGCGTCGCGCGGCATCTGCAGGCCCAGCGCCTCGATGCTGCCGCCGTCGGGGGCGGTGAGGCCCAGGCACATGCGGATGGTGGTGGTCTTGCCCGCGCCGTTCGGCCCGATCACGCCCAGGCACTCGCCGGGCGCGATCTCGAACGAGAGGTCGTCGACGACCGTGGTCTCGCCGTAGCGCTTGCGCAGCCCACGGACCTGGAACAACGGGGAAGAAGACGAAGAGGAAGGCGAGGAGGGGGTGGTGTGGGATGGCACGCGGCCATTCTGACGCAGCCGGCCGATTGGCGCAGCAGCTACATGCGCAAGCCGCTGAACTCGGTTTTCATCCAGTCGATGAAGGCCCGCGTGCGTGCCGGCAGCAGCCGCGCATTCGGGTAGATCACGCTCACGGGCCGGGGCGCGGGCTCGTAGTCTTCGAGCACCAGCTGCAGCCGGCCCTGCGCCACGTGCGGCAGCACCTGGTAAGAGAAGAAGGTGCCGAAGCCCATGCCCGCGGCGCAGGCCTCGATGGCGGGCGCGAGGTGGTTGAACTCCAGGCGGTTCTCGGGCGTCACGTGCACGGTCTTGCCGCCATCGCGGAACGCCCATTGCGGCGGTGCATCGATGCGCCCGCGCACGCAGGGCGCACCCGCCAGGTCGCGCGGATGGCGCGGCACGCCGTGCTGCGCCAGGAAGGCGGGGCTGGCCACCACCACGCGGCGGATGGTGCCCAGCGTCTGCGCCACCAGCGACGAGTCTTCGAGCGGGCTGATGCGGATGCCGACGTCGATGCCTTCTTCGAGCAAATTCACCGTGCGGTCGTGCAGCCGCACGCTGCAGCGCACCTTCTCGTGGCGCTGCATGAAGCGCACGATGGCCGGCGCCACGTACATGTGGCCGAACAGCACCGGCGCGGTGATGACCAGCTGCCCCGCCGGCTCGCGCGCCTCGGCCTTCAGCGCCTGGTCGGCGGCGTCGGCCGCGAGCAGCACCTCGCGCGCGCTCGGCAGGTAATGGCGGCCCTCCTCGGTGAGTGACAGGCGCCGCGTGGTGCGGTGGAACAGGCGCACGCCCAGGTGCGCCTCGAGCGCGGCGAGCGCGCGCACCACGGCGGGCAGCGAACTGCCGAGCGCCTCGGCGGCGCGGGTCAGGCTGCCCTGGTCGGCAATCTGCACGAAGGTCTGCATGGCTTTGAAGCGATCCATGGCGCGATTAAACCGGAAAACGCAGCAGTCAAATCCGGAAAAGGCTATTCATTCATTTGGTGGAAGAGAGAAGAATCGAGGCCATACCCACCCGAAGGACTCTTCATGACCGAGAACAGCACCAACACCCGCCAGCCCGCCCAGCCCGCCCAGCCCATCCAGCTCTTCGGCAGCGCCATCTCGGGCCACGTGCACCGCGTGCGCTTATTCCTCTCGGTGCTGGGCCTGCCCTTCGAGATCGTCGAGCTCAACCTGCGCCAGCGCGAGCACCGCACACCGGAGTTCCTGGCGCGCAACCCCTTCGGCCAGGTGCCGGTGATCGAGGACGGCGAGGTCACGCTGGCCGACTCCAACGCCATCCTCGTGTACCTCAACGAACGCTATGCCCCCGACCCGGCGCGCTGGATGCCGCGCGACCCGGTGGGCGCGGCGCGCGTGCAGCGCTGGTTCTCGGTGGCAGCCGGCCCGCTGGCCTACGGCCCGGCGGCGGCGCGCATCATGGTGCTGTTCGGCGTGGACGCCGACCGCACCGAGACCGTCAAGCGCTCGCACGCGCTGCTCTCGGTGATGGAGACCTGCCTGTCCGAGCAGCCCTTCCTCGCGGGCCCGTCGGCCACGCTGGCCGACATCGCGAACTACGCCTACGTGGCCCATGCGCCCGAAGGCAGCGTGTCGCTCGACGCCTACCCGCAGCTGCGCGCCTGGCTGGCGCGCGTGGAAGCCCTGCCCGGGTTCGTGCCGATGGTGCGTTCGCCGGTGGGCCTGGCGGTGGCGTCATGATCGCCGCGCCCTTCCACGCCGGCGAGCGCGCGCTGCAATCGCTCGTGGGCTCGCGCGAGCAGATGGAGGCGGTGGGCCCGCGGGTGATCCGCGACTACATGCCCGACCAGCACCGCGAGTTCTTCGCACTGCTGCCGTTCCTCGTGGTCGGCAGCCTCGATGCCGACCTGCAGCCGTGGGCCAGCATGCTCGCCGCGCCCGCCGGCTTCGCGCACTCGCCCGACGCGACGCACCTGCGCATCGACGCGCTGCCGGGCGCCGGCGATCCGCTTATGGGCCAGCTCGCGCCCGGTGCGACGCTGGGGCTTCTGGGCATCCAGCCGCACACGCGGCGGCGCAACCGCATGAACGGCACGGTCGAGGCGCTCGACGCGGCGGGCTTCATGGTCGAGGTGCAGCAGAGCTTCGGCAACTGCCCGCGCTACATCCAGGCGCGCGAGCCGGTGTTCGCCACGCCGCCGGCCAACGAGCCCGCCGTGCAGTGGCTCGACACGCTCGACCTCGCGGCTGAACGGCTCATCGGCGCCGCCGACACGCTGTTCATCGCCACGGCGTATCCCGACGCGGTGGCGATGGGCGACGTGGCCGATGCGCGCTCGCACGGCGTCGACGTGTCGCACCGCGGCGGTCGGCCGGGCTTCGTGCGCGTCGATGCGGGCGGCGTGCTCACGGTGCCCGACTTCAACGGCAACCGCTTCTTCAACACGCTCGGCAACCTGCAGGCGCATCCGCGCGCGGGCCTGCTGTTCGTCGATTTCGACACCGGTGAGCTGCTGCACCTGAGCGCCACGGCGGAGATCGTCACGGAGGGGCCTGAAGTGGCGGCGTTCGAGGGCGCGGAGCGGCTGATGCGCTTCCACGTCACGCGCGCGCTGCGCCGCCCGGCCGCGCTGCCGCTGCGCTGGGGCGAGGCAGCGTTGTCGCCGCACCTGGCGGGCACGGGGCGCTGGGCCGCGCACTGACTCAGTCGAAGACGGGAATGCGCCCGTTGACCGATGGGCGGTAGTGCCAGCCGAGCGTGTCGAGATCGGAGGCGCTGTGTTGGCGCAGCAGCGCTTCGAGGCCAGCAGCAGCCAGCGTGCAGGCCAGCGCCTGCCCAGGGCACGCATGCATGCCATGGCCGAAGCCGAGCACGCGGCGCTGCGCGCGCACGGGCATGAAGCGGTCGGGATCGGGGTTGAACACCGGATCGCGCTGCGCCGAGGCCAGCAGCACCAGCACCGCATCGCCCGCCGCCAGCGAGGTGCCGGCGATCTCGACGGGCTCGATCGCGAAGCGGCGCGTGTTCTGCACCGACGGGTCGTGGCGCGCCGTCTCCTCGACGATGGCGAGCAGCCCGTCGCGCGTGCGTGCCAGCGGGCGCAGCGCAGGCTCGCGCGCCAGCGCAACGAGGCTGTTGCCCAGCAGGCCCGCCGTGGCGTCGCAGGTTTGCGAGAGCAGGCCCACGAGGTTCGCCAGCAGCGCGCGCGAGAGCGGCGCGCTCGCCGCGCTTTCGGCCAGCACCGCCGCCAGCAGCGTGCCATCGCGTGGCGAGGCCTTCGCGCTCAGGGCTTCGAAGCGGTTCATCAGCGCGCCGGCCGCCACGCTCGCCGCCTGCAGCTGGTCGGCGTTCGACAGCGGCGAGAGGCAGGCGACGAAGTCGCGCATCCAGCGGTCCACTTGCGGCAACGTTGCCTCGTCGAAGCCAAGCAGGTGCGCCATCGCCCGCACGGGCAACGAAAACAACGCCTCGGACAGCGGCGCCTGCGCAGGCAGCTGTCGCGCCACGTCGAGCGCGGCGGCGTGCGCCGCCTGCAGGTCGAGCCCGGCCAGCGCGCGCTGCAAGGCCGGTCGGTGCGCCTGGTGCGCGGGGCCGTCGTTCATGCGCACGAGGTGGCCGAACACCTCGCCCGCCGGGCTGCCCACGATCGCGCGCGGCACGGGCTCGGCGGCGGGGCGCACGCGCAGCGCGCCGTGGGCCTGCAGCACCTGCATGACCACATCGGCGCGGCTCGCGACCCACACGCGCAAGCCCTCGTGCCACGCGAGCGGCGGGCCGTCGCGCAGCGCGGCGTAGTACGGGTACGGGTCGGCATGCGTGGCGGCGGCGACCGGATCGGCGGGGTGGGTGAGCACAGCGGTAGTCATGGCGCGCAGTGTGCGTTCGCCGCCGCCGACACACTTCGGTCGCGAACGAAGTGTGGGATGCGGCATCGCCTTAGGATGCCCGCATGGACGACACCACCGCTTCCGACTTCCAGCTCGCCCGCCTCGCCGGCGCCATCGCCGAGCCGGCGCGCGCCCGCATGCTGAACTGCCTGATGGACGGCCACGCCCGCACCGCCACCGAGCTCGCCACCGTGGCCGAGGTGGCCGCTTCGACCGCGAGCGCGCACCTCGCGCGCCTGAAGGAAGAGCGGCTGGTCGAGGTGCTCGTGCAAGGCAAGCACCGCTACTTCCGCCTGGCCAGCGACGACGTGGCCGCCGCGCTCGAAAGCCTCATGGTCGTGGCCGGCGCGCCGCGCCCCGCCGCTGCCGCCTTCCAGCCGAACACGCCGAGCCGCCTGCGCAGCGCCCGCACCTGCTACGACCACATGGCCGGCACCGCGGGCGTCGCGCTGCACGACCGGCTGCATGCGCAGGGCTGGCTCAGCGGCCTTGCGAGCGGCTCGTACGAACTCACGCCCGACGGCGCGATTGCATTGGAGAGCCTGGGCGTCGAGGTCGACGCCGTGCGCCGCTCGCGCCGCCGCTTCGCCTGCGCCTGCCTCGACTGGAGCGAACGCCGCCCGCACCTGGGCGGCGCGCTCGGCGCCGCGTGGCTGCAGCTGTCGCTGCGGCGCGGCTGGGTGCGGCAGGAGCTCGACGGGCGCGCGCTCACGCTCACGCCGAAGGCGCAGCGCGAGATGCCGGAGTTGTTTGCCTGAGGGCGAAGGCGTTCAGGCCTTCAGCTTGAGCAGATAGATCAGCGGGCCCGCCATGGCGGTGTCGAGTTCGAGAAAGCTCTCGAAGTCCTTGCCCGCCATCCAGTACGGGTCCCAGTTGTTGCGCTTGATGGTCTTCTGCCAGAGGTCGTGCGTGGTGGCGCGTTGCACCGCCTCGAGCAGCTGGCCGCGGCGGTAGGGCGGCACCTTCTTGCCGGTCATCACGCCGCGCCAGTTGGCCAGGTCGGCGTCCACGCCCTGCTGGCGCACCGAGGCGATCCCCTGGAACGGGTGCTTGGACGACACGCCGATGGCGCGCAGCTTGCCGTTGGCGATGTTCTCGGCGAATTCGCTGTAGCCCGAGATGCCGACCGCCGCCTTGCCCGTCTCGAGCGCCTCGACCACCTGCGCGCCGCCCGGGTGCGGCTGGTAGTTCAGCGACGCCGAGGCGCCGGCCACGCGCGCCAGCATGCCGGCGAACATGTGGTCCACGCCGCCCGCCGAGCCGCCCGCGATGACGGTGTTGGCGGCATCGGCGCGCAGCTGGGCGACGAGGTCCTTGGGGGTCTTGATGGGCGAGTCGGCCTTGACGGCGACCACCTCGTAGTCGCTGGTCAGGCGCGCCACGGGCGAGACATGCGCCAGCGTGACGGCGGGCTTTTGCAGCGCCACCGCGCCGACCATCACCATGCCGCTGACCAGCAGCGCCTCGGGGTCGGCGTCGTACTTCTCGACGTACTTGGCCAGCCCGATGGTGCCGCCCTTGCCGCCGATGTTCTCGTAGGTGACGGTGCCCACGGCGCCCGAGGCCAGCAGGGCGGCGCCGAGGGCGCGGCCGGTCTGGTCCCAGCCGCCGCCTTCGTTGGCGGGAATGACGATGCGCAGCTTGCTGCTCAGCGGCGCGTCGGCCGCGCGGGCGTTGCCGGCCCACAGCGCGGCCTGGCCCGCACCGGCGGCAGCGGCCGAGGCTGCCAGCCAGGTGCCGAAGCGGCGGCGGGACAGGGGAAGGGCGGCGGCAGGCGGCGAAGACGGGCGCATCGTGTTTCCAGTTGTGTACGTGACAGCCAATGATGTCCGCGAAACAAGGCAAACACGCCCTCGCCCGCACAGGGAGAAACCCTGAGGGGCGCGGAGGGGGAAAAGGCGTCGGAGCCTACTGGAAAGCCACTTCCGCGAAGCTTCGCAGCTTGCGGCTGTGCAGCCGGGTCGTGCCTTCCTGGCGCAGGATCTCGATGGCGCGCATGCCGATGCGCAGGTGCTGTTCCACGCGCTCGCGGTAGAAGTGGTTGGCCATGCCGGGCAGCTTGATCTCGCCGTGCAGCGGCTTGTCGCTCACGCACAGCAGCGTGCCGTAGGGCACCCGGAAGCGGAAGCCGTTGGCCGCGATGGTCGCGCTTTCCATGTCCAGCGCCACGGCGCGGCTCTGGCTGAAGCGGCGCTGCGGCTGGTTGCCGGGCAGCAGCTCCCAGTTGCGGTTGTCGGTGCTGGCCACGGTGCCGGTGCGCATGATCGTCTTCAGGTCAGGGCCCTCGCACTTCGTGACGTCGGCCACCGCCTGCTCGAGCGCCAGCTGGATCTCCGACAGCGCCGGAATCGGCACCCACAGCGGCAGCTCCTCGTCGAGCACGTGGTCCTCGCGCACATAGGCGTGGGCCAGCACGTAGTCGCCCAGCTGCTGCGTGTTGCGCAGGCCGGCGCAATGGCCCAGCATCATCCAGGCGTGCGGGCGCAGCACGGCGATGTGGTCGGTGATGGTCTTGGCGTTGGCCGGGCCGACGCCGATGTTGGTCATGGTGATGCCGCTGTAGTCCTCGCGCACCAGGTGGTAGGCCGGCATCTGCGGCAGGCGCGGCGGCGCGGTGCCCTGGCTGCCGTCCAGCAGGTGGGCGAAGGTGTCGCTGTGGCCCGCGGCCAGCCCGCGCCGGCGCGTGATCACGTTGCCGGGCTCGATGAAGGCGATGTACTCGCTGTTCTCGTCGGCCATGGCCTCGTGGCCCAGGCGCACGAACTCGTCGATGTAGAACTGGTAGTTGGTGAACAGCACGAAGTTCTGGAACCACTCGGGCGCCGTGCCCGTGTAGTGGCGCAGGCGGTGCAGCGAGTAGTCGACCCGCGCCGCCGTGAACAGCGACAGCGGCTGCGGCTCGCCGGGCAGCGCCTCGAAGGTGCCGTTGGCAATGCCGTCGTCCATGGCGCCCAGGTCGGGCAGGTCGAACACGTCGCGCATGAGGGCGCGGCGCTCGGCACTCATGGTGCCTTCGATGTGGTCGTTCTCGGCGAACGAGAAGTGGATCGGAATGGGCTGCGTGCTGGTGCCCACCTCGATCTCGACCTGGTGGTTTTCCAGCAGCAGGCGGAACTGGTCCAGGTAGTAGCGCGAGAACAGGTCGGGCCGCGTCAGCGTGGTCTCGTAGCGGCCGGGGCCGGCCACGAAGCCGTAGCTCAGGCCGGCGTTGGCCGGCGGCGTGTGGCGCGACACGGTGTGCGTGTGCACCCGCACGAACGGGTAGCAGGCTCGCACCCGGCCCGGCAGCGCCTCGCCGGCGACGAAGCGCAGCATCGATTCGCGCAGGTGGGCCAGGCCGCCCTGGTAGATGGCTTTGACCTGGTCGAGCGCCTCGGCGGCGTCGGTGAAGCGGGCGGGAGCGACGAAGGTGGGCATGTAGGGCATGCCGTCATTGTGCAATGCGCCCGTGTCGATGGGGAGGCCGGAAACAGGGTGAGCAGGCCTCAGTCCAGCAGGCAGGCCAGCACCTTGCCCAGCATGTCGTCCACGTCGGTGGCCTGCACCGCGCCGGGCAGGGCGACGTCGCCGTGCATCACGAACACCGGCTTGCCCCATTTCAGGCCCATCGCCATCTCCGACAGCGTGCCCATGTTGCCGCCGATGGCGACCAGGCACACGCCGCTGCGCGCGATGATGCCGTTGCGCATCTCGCCCATGCCGGTGGGAATGGCCACGCTGAGCCATTCGTTGGCGTGGCGGTCGTCGTCCTCGGGCAGGATGCCCACGGCGATGCCGCCGGCCTCCACCGCGCCGCGCGAGGCGGCGGCCATCACGCCGCCGCGCCCGCCGCAGACCACCGCCATGCCCGCACCGGCCAGCGCGTGCGCCACCGCGTAGGCGGCCTCGCATTCGGCCGGGCCGCCGTCGCCCGGGCCGAGCATCGCCACCGGCTGGCGGTGGCGCTGCGGCCCCCACTGCCGTTGCGCCAGGCGCGTCAGCGCCTCAGTGACCGGCGCCGACAGCACCGCGCTCGCGCCTTCGTGTAAAGACATCGCCCACTCCCATCACGACCACACACACCACCATCAGCACCAGCGACAGGGCCGCCGCCACCGCGAAATCGGACCCGCCGTCGCCCACCTGCGCGAGCAGCATCAGCGGCAGGATGTTCAGCTGCGTGCCCACCAGCGCCAGCGCCGTGCCGTAGGTGCCCATGGCAATCGCGGCCACCATGCAGGCGTTCGACAGCACCGAGGGCAGCACCTCGGGCAGCACCGTGTCCCGGAAGGCGCGCGCCTTCGAGGCGCCCAGCGTGCGCGCCGCCTGCGCCGGGCGCAGGTCGAGGTTGGCGAACACAGGGTACAGCGACAGCGCCACGCGCGGGATCAGGTAGTAGGCATAGGCCAGCCCCAGGCCCGACACGCTGTAGATCCAGCTGCCGATCACGGCCGGGTCGGCGCCCAGCCCCGCGAGCAGCTGCGTCACGAAGCCCGCGCGGCCGAACGCGAGGATGAAGCCGTAGGCGATCACCAGCCCCGAGAACGCGAGCGGCAGGCCCAGCAGGGTCATCATCCATTGGCGCCGGCCTTCGGGCTGGCGCGCCAGTTCGATGGCGATGCAGGTGCCCACCAGCGCCGAGATCGCACCCGCCGCCAGGCCCAGGCCCAGCGTGTTGCGTAGCGCGCCCAGGAACAGCGGGTTGCCGAACAGCCGCCCGAAGGCACTGCCGCCCTCGCCGAAGGCCTCGGGCAGCAGCGCCGCCAGCGGCACCGCGAAGAACAGCGCCATGAAGGCCCACGCGGGCCAGGCGCCAAAGCGTCGCATCACGGCCTCTTACTTGCCCAGCGCGGCCTGCGCCCAGAGCTTGTCGACCTCGGCCTTGCGCTCCGAGGCCTTCACCACGTCGAGCGGCTTGATCTGCGGCGCGGCCGGCATCTTGGCCGCGACATCGGCCGAGAGCGGCGTGCCCGGCACGGCCGGGCGCACGAAGCCCTGCGCGAACAGCGACTGGCCGGCCTCGCTCATGATGAAGTTGAGCCACAGCTTGCCGGCGTTGGGGTTCGGGCCGTTCTTCACCAGGCTGATGGCGTAGGGCGCGGCCACGCTGGCTTCCTTCGGGATCACGACCTCGACCGCGTCGCCCATGCCGTCGACGTGCTTGGCCTTGAGGCCGTCGTTCTCGTAGCTGATCCACACGGGGATCTCGCCCTTGAGGAACTTGGCATACGGCGTGGTGCCTTCCACGCGCAGCACGTTGCCGGCCGCATGCAGCTTGCCCAGGTAGTCGGTGCCGGGCTGCACGTTGTCGACGCTGCCGCCGTTGGCGTAGGCCGCGGCGAAGGTCAGCACCTGGCCGATGCCGGTGGAGCGCGGGTCGAGGTAGACCACCGTGCTCTTGAACTCGGGCTTGAGCAGGTCGGCCCAGCCGGTGGGCACGTTCTTCACCAGCTTCTTGTTCACGAGGAAGGCGATGTTCAGCGTGTGGATGGTGAACCAGCGGCCTTCGGCCTCGCGGAACACGGCGGGCAGCTTGTCGAAGTTGACGGGCTTGAAGGGCGCGACCACGTCCTTCTTCGCGGCATCGACGGCGGAGGCGGCGAAGTAGTAGGCGGTGTCGGCCTGCGGGCGGCGCTTGGTCTTTTCGAGCGCGACCACGGTGGCGGCCGAGCCGATGTCGTTGTAGGTCAGTTCGATCTCGGGATAGCGCTTCTTGAAGTCGCGGAACAGCGACTTCCAGTTGGCCCACTCGGGGCCGGTGTCGAAGGAGACGCACAGGCCTTCCTTCTGCGCCTCGGCGTACAGCGCCTTCTCGCCCGCGTAGAGCTCGGGGCCGTCGAAGGCGAAGGCGGTGCGCGCGAGGGACAGCACGGGCAATGCGCCGGCGGCCTGGATCAGATGTCTGCGTTGCATGGAGGCTCCTTGGAAGGAAAAGGTCAGTGGTCTAGCAGGCGAAGGTGTTCGGGCGCGATGGCGATCGCTTCGCCCGCCGGCGCGGCCGACTCGGCGAGGAAGGGCTTGCCCGCGCCCGCCACGTCGAAGTCGTAGCGCGTGAGCGCGCCCAGGTAGCGCTGCGCGCCGGTGCGGCCGGCCAGGCGGTTCACGCTGTCGGGCGCCGGGTCGGGGCGGATGTGTTCGGGCCGCACCAGCACATGCACCGGCGTGCCGAAGGGCCGGTTGCCGGTCTCGGCGAAGAGCTCGGCAAAGCCCATGTCGAGCCGGCCCGGCGACGCCACCTTGGCGGGCAGGATGGTCGAGAGCCCGACGAACTCGGCCACCGCGCGGCTGGCGGGGTGCTCGTAGATCTCGCGCGGCGTGGCGATCTGCAGCAGCCGGCCGTCTTTCAGCATCGCCACGCGGTCGGCCATCACCAGCGCTTCTTCCTGGTCGTGCGTGACCAGCAGCGTGGTCGCGTTGAAGCGCTGCTGGATCGACCGGATCTGGTCGCGCAGATGGCCGCGCACGCTGGCGTCGAGCGCTGAGAGCGGTTCGTCGAGCAGCAGCGCACGCGGATCGATGGCGAGCGCGCGGGCCAGCGCCACGCGCTGCTGCTGGCCGCCCGAGAGTTGCGCCACGGCGCGCTGCGCGTGGTCGCCCAGCCCGACGATGTCGAGCAGCTCCTGCGCGCGCTGGCGGCGCGGGGCCGTGTCCACCTTGCGCAGCTTGAGCCCGTAGGCCACGTTGTCCAGCACGCTCAGGTGCGGAAACAGCGCATAGCTCTGGAACACCATGCCGATGTGGCGCTGGTGCACCGGCGTGCGCGACATGTCGTCGCCGCCGAGCACGATGCGGCCCGTGTGGCCGGTCTCCAGCCCCGCCACCAGCTTGAGCAGCGTCGACTTGCCCGAGCCGCTGGGCCCGATCACCGCCACGAGCTCGCCCGTGCGCACGTCGAGCGACACGTCGTGCAGGCCGTGCGTGCTGCCGGGGTAGTTGTAGCTGACGTTGTCGAGGAGGAGGCTCATGCGCGCTGCTTCACCAGAGAAGAGGAAAGAAGGGCCGACGCGCTCGCCAGCACGAGAAGGATCACCGTGGCCGCGCAGGCAAAGCCCGTCGCGCCGTAGAAGGCCTGCAGCAGCACCACCGGGTAGGTGCGGTTCTGGAAGCTCGTGAGCAGGTTCGACAACCCGAACTCGCCCACCGAGATGGCCGCCACCATCACCAGCCCGCTGATCAGGCTCTGGCGCAGGCTGGGCAGCACGATGCCGGTGAACTGCTGCCAGCCCGAGGCGCCGAGCGTGGCGGCGGCCTGCTCGAGCCGCCCGAGGTCCAGGTGGCGCAGGTCGGTGAGCAGCGTGTTGGTGAGGTAGGGCAGCGTGAGGATCGCGTGCGCGGCGATCAGCAGCGGCATCGAGCCCAGCCAGGGTGCGAGGTCGGTGTTGAACACGATCATGTAGCCGAAGGCCAGCGTGATGGTCGGCACCGCGACCGGCGTGGCGCTCACGATGCGCGCCGCGATGCTGCTGCCGCGCCGCGCGCCGTGGTACAGCGCATAGGCCAGCGGCAGCGCCAGCACCGTGTTGATCGCGCAGGCCGCCATCGCCACCACGAGGCTGCTCACGAAGGCCTTGCGGAACGAGGTGTCCAGCCACAGGTCGACATACCACTGCCCGGTGACGCCAGTGGGCAGCAGCGTGTTGGTCCAGTTGCCGCCGAAGCTGCCGATCGCCAGCAGGGCGATGGGCAGCAGCAGGTACAGGCCGTAGACGAGCGAGATGCCGCGAATCAAGGGGGTGTCTCCGAAGGTCTTGCGCACCCGGCATACTTTCCGGATGCTCTACTTTTTGCCCACGGCGGATTGCCGCGTTCCAGCGAATTCTAGGAAGCAGATGCACACTTATGGGTGAAAGTTGGATGACGACACTTGAGCAATCGGCAAGTGTTTTTCACACGACTTTCATCAACCGGAGCCAGGCATGAAACGCGACTGCCCCACCATCCAGGAACTGCTGGCCTTCGACGCCGTGGCGCGCCAGCAGAGCATCACGCTCGCGGCCGGCGCCCTGTGCATCACCGTGAGCGCCGTCAGCAAGCAGATCGCGGGGCTCGAGGCGTTCCTCGGCCGCGAGCTGCTGCAGAAGAACGGCCGCGGCGTGCAGCTCACGCCGCAGGGGCGCGTGTACTGGCAGAAGATCTCGGGCGGCCTGCGCGCCATCGAGACCGCGACCTTCGAGGCGCGTTCGGGCGATGCCGGCGCCGGCCTGCTCACGCTGGCCAGCGTGCCCACCTTCCTCACCAAATGGCTCATTCCGCGCCTGCCGGCCTTCAGACAGAAGAGCCGCCACGTGATGCTGAGCTTCAGCCGCCACCTGGAGCCCAGCGACGGCATCCCGGCCGGCGTCGATGCCGCCATCCGCTACGGCCCTGATGGCTGGCCCGGCGTGGTGTCCGAATACATCGCGGGGCGCGAGTTCGTGCTGATCGTGGCGCGCGCGCTGGTCGAGGGGCGCCACCGCATCGTGCAGCCCATCGACATCGTCGGCCACACCTTGCTGCACCACGAGGGCGCGCCCACCGCCTGGCGCCAGTGGGCCTCGCAGCACGGCGTGCCCGAGGTGCAGACCGTGGCCGGCCCGCGCTTCGCGCAGTACTCGGCGCTGATCCAGGCGGCGCTCAACGGGCTGGGCATCGGGCTCGTGCCGAAACTGCTGGTGCAGGAAGAGCTGGCCGAAGGCGCGCTGCTGAGCCCCTGCGGCACGCCGGTGCGCGTGGACCAGGGCCACTACCTGTGCTACCGGCCCGACCGCCTCGACCTGCCGGCCTTCGCGGCGTTTCGCGAATGGATCATGGACGAAGGGCAGAAGTCGCGCGGCGTGGAGACCGAGGCATGAAGCGGCCGTCTTCGCTACGCTCTGCCCACGGAACAACCAAGGAATCGAATCGATGAAAGTCGCAGTCATGGGTGCCGGCGCGGTCGGCTGTTACTACGGCGCCATGCTGGCGCGCGCGGGCCACGCCGTGGTGCTGATCGGCCGGCCTTCGCATGTGGAGGCGGTGCGCGCGAACGGGCTGCGGCTGGAGACCAAGGCCTTCGATGAACAGGTGCGCCTCGAGGCCAACACCGAAGCGGGCGCCGTGCAGGGCGCCGACCTGGTGCTGTTCTGCGTGAAGTCCACCGACACCGAATCGGCCGCCGCGCAGATCCAGCCGCACCTCGCGCCCGGCGCGCTGGTGCTCACGCTGCAGAACGGCGTCGACAACGACGCGCGCGTGCGCGCGGCGCTGCCCTCGCACGACGTGGCCGCCGCCGTGGTCTACGTGGCGACCGAGATGGCGGGGCCGGGCCATGTGAAGCACCACGGCCGCGGCGAGCTGGTGATCGCACCCTCGCGCCGCAGCGACGAGGTCGCGCAGGCATTGATCGCGGCGGGCGTGCCCACGCAGATTTCCGACAACGTGCGCGGCGCGCTGTGGGCCAAGCTGGTGCTCAACTGCGCCTACAACGCGCTGTCGGCCGTGTCGCAGCTGCCCTACGGCGAGCTCGTGCAGGGCACGGGCGTGACCGACGTGATCCGCGACGTGGTCGCCGAATGCCTCGCGGTGGCGAAGGCCGAGGGCGTGGTGATTCCGGGCGACGTCGACGCCGCGGTGCGCGGCATCGCGCAGTCGATGCCCTCGCAGTATTCGTCGACCGCGCAAGACCTCGCACGCGGCAAGCGCAGCGAGATCGACCACCTCAACGGGCTGGTCGTGCGGCGCGGCGAGGCGCTGGGCGTGCCGACGCCGGCGAACCGGGTGCTGTTCGTGCTGGTGAAGCTGCTGGAAGGCAAGCAGCATGGGGCTCGCCTCTAGCCTCGACGGTTGGCGCGACTTCTGTATCATTTTGAAACGCGCCTCGCACGGCGCGACACGACGGGGTCTGCCACTCCGTTCCCACACAAGAAGCGCTGGAGGAAATCATGTTCGGACGGATGCAACAGGCCATCGTGCGGCCTTGGGGGGTGTTTTGCCTGACGGCCGTTCTGGCGAGCGCTGCGGTGGCGCAGACCGCGGAACCTCAGCAGGCCCATGTCATTTCAAAGCAGTGGCACGCGGACTACGAAGTGGCGTCGGACGGCCGGTCTACGATGACCTATGCATCGGCGAACCAGGTGCTTCACGCGAGCGCGCTGGAAGACGCGAAGTCCTTGTCCTTCTCGTACAGCACGAGCATCCAGAAGGGCGAGATCCTGGAGGCCTACACGTTGAAGGCCGATGGACGGCGCATTGCGGTGCCTTCGACCAACTACCAGACCGAGGTCAACAACGGGCGTGACGGTGCGAAGCCGCTTTTCTCGGACTACACGCGACTCTCGGTGGTGTTTCCGGACGTGGCCGTGGGAGATACGGTCGGGGTGAAGTACCGGGTGGCAGACAAGGAGCCCATCTTTCCGGGTGCTTTCTCGGTTGTGCAGTCGTTCTCGCCCGCGACCGTCTATGAAGATGCTCGCATCACGGTTCGCTTCGCCAAGCCACTCGCCCTGAAGTTCGAAAGCCACAACCTGCAGGAAGAGGCCGCCCGCGAGGACAACGGCCTTCAGGTGCGTGAGTGGCGCTACCGCAATCCTGTGCCGCGGACCTATGACGAGGCGGACGAAGGAATCTGGCGCCTGGAGGAATTTCCGGTGCTGATGGTGAGCACCTTTCCGAGCTACGAATCGATCGCCAAGGCCTATGGCGACCGTGCCTTGCCCAAGGCCGAGCCCACGACCCGTGTGACGACGCTGGCGAAGTCCATCGTGGGTGACCAGACCGATCCGCTCACACGCGCCCGGCTGCTGTACGAATGGGTGTCCCGCAACATCACCTATGGTGGCAATTGCATCGGCGTGGGAGCGGTCGTGCCACGAGACACCGACGTGGTGCTCGACAACAAGATGGGCGACTGCAAGGACCACGCGACGCTGCTGCAGGCACTGTGGCGCGCGGCCGGTATCCGGGGCGAGCAGGTGCTGATCAATGCAGGCAACCAACTCGACCTGCCAGCCACGCCCGTCGTGTCCATGGTCAATCACGTCATCAACTATCTGCCCGACTGGAAGATCTACCTGGACGCGACGGCCAAGGAGATTCCCTTCGGCTACCTGCCGGATGGCTCGTATGGCAAGCCGGTTCTTCATGTCGGAGCGGCCACGACATTGGCGACCATCCCGCCTTCGGCCCCCGATCGCACGCAGCAGCATGTGCGGACCCGGCTTCGCATCGGCGCCGATGGCAGCGCGACGGGCGATATCCAGATCAGCCTCAAGGGAACACGGGCCGCGCAAATGCGCACCTACATGCGTGACTTGAAAGCGGCCACCGTTCGCGACTTCGTTCGACGCACGCTGTCGGGCTCCGGCTTCAAGGCCAAGGGCGAACTGGATCGCGGCGATCTGTCCGAGGCCAAGGCCCTGTCGGACGAGTACGCGTTCGGCTTTACCTTCGAGATCGACAACTACCTGCAAGCCGGCACTTCCGGAGCCTTCCGGTTGGCGCCCGTCGTGAACCTGCCGCTGTCCGTTGCCGGCTTTGCATTCAAGGGGGAGCAGGCCCCCGTCACGAGGCGCCACTACTGCGAAGGCTTCAAGATCGATGAGAGCTACGACATCGAACTGGCGCCCGGCGTGAGCTTTGCCCAACTCCCGGAATCGTTGACGAAGCGCGGCCGGTATCTCGAATTTGCGAGCAGCTACAAGCGCACGAAGAACGGCGTGCGTGTGGTGCGTGAACTGTTCGACAAGACGCCGGACGGTGTGTGCACGGCAGACTTCATGAATGCCTGGCAGGCCGAAGTCGAGCCGATTGCACAGAACCTGAAGTCACAGGTCTTCTACAAGCGCAAGTCGCGCTGAGTTCTCCAACGTGCGTCGGATGTCGGTCAGTCTTTGCTGGCCATCCTGACAACGAGACCGCCTGACTCGGGTCTCCCCAGCGTCCGGAGGCTCCGCGCTTTCTGGCTGCTCAGCCCGGCATCGGTTCGCGCATCGTCACGAACTCTTCGGCCGCCGTCGGATGGATGCCGATGGTGCTGTCGAACAGCGCCTTCGTCGCGCCCGCGCGCATCGCCACCGCGAAGCCCTGCACCACCTCGCCCGCGTCCGCGCCCACCATGTGCAGGCCCACCACGCGGTCGCTCTTCTTGTCGATCACGAGCTTCATGAAGGTGCGCTCGCTGCGACCCGAGAGGGTGTGGCGCAGCGACTTGAACTCGCTGGAGAACACGGTCACTTCGCCGAACTTCGCGCGTGCGTCGATCTCGCTGTAGCCGCAGGTGCCGATGTTGGGGTGGGTGAACACGGCGGTGGGAATGAACTCGTAGTCCATGCCGCGCTTGCCCTTGCCGAACAGCGCGTCGACCACCACCATCGCCTCGGCCAGCGCCACGGGCGTGAGCTGCACGCGGGTCGACACGTCGCCCACCGCGTAGATCGACGGCACCGAGGTGCGGTAGTGCGCATCGACCGCGATGGCGCCCTTGTCGTCGAGCTTCACCCCCGCTGCCTCGAGGCCGAGGCCCTGCGTGTTGGGCACGCGGCCGGTGGCGAAGAGCACGGTGTCGGCCTCGATCTGCTGGCCGCGCGCGAGCGTGACCACGAGGCCGTCGGGGCCGCGCGCGATCGACGAGGCCTCGCAGTTCAGGCGCACGTCGACGCCGGCCTTGCCCATCTCGTTGGCCAGAAACTGGCGCACGTCGTCGTCGAAGCCGGTGAGCAGGTGGGCGCGGCGGTGCAGCTGCGTCACCTTGGAGCCCAGGCCGTTGAAGATCGATGCGAACTCGCAGGCGATGTAGCCGCCGCCCACCACCAGCAGGCGCTTCGGGAACGGGTCAAGGTCGAACATCGCGTCGGAGGTCACGATGTGTTCGCGGCCTGGAATCTCGGGCACGAAGGGCGTGCCGCCGGTGGCCACCAGCAGGTGGCGCGCGGTGTGGCGCTTGCCTTCGATTTCCACCGTGTGCGCATCGACCAGCTGGGCCCAGCCGGTGACGAGCGTGACGCCCGAGTTCTTCAGCAGCGAGCCGTAGATGCCGTTGAGCCGGCTGATCTCCTTGGCGCGCTGGGCCTTGAGGTGCGCCCAGTCGAACTGCGGCGCCGATGGGAGCTTCCAGCCGTAGCCTTCGGCCTCCTCGAACGACTCGGCATAGCCGGCCGCATAGCTGTAGAGCTTCTTCGGGATGCAGCCCACGTTGACGCAGGTGCCGCCGAGCTCGGCGGCCTCGGCCAGCGCGACGCGCGCACCGGTCTGCGCCGCCATGCGCGCGGCACGCACGCCACCGCTGCCGCCGCCAATGACGAAGAGGTCGAAATCGAATGGTTGCATGAGAAAGACGCTCCTTGCGGCCGACTGTAGCGGCGGGGCGGCGGCGGCGCTGCGGCCGGGGCCATGGCCGTGAAGCACCGCGGCCTGCGAGGGTCTTTGCCGGGGGGCGCTTGACCCTGAAGCTGCTTCAGGGAATCCACTGCAGTCAGGCCCGCGGGAATTCATCGCCATCGGCGACGTTGCCACCGGCCTGTTGCACGACGCAAGGGAGAAACACATGGGCATGCTGGAACGGATCTTCGGTGGACATGGCGGCGCGCGCCACGGCGGTGGTGGCGGGCACCATGGTTCGCAAGGCGGCCACGGGTACGGCCGCGACGCGCCACCGCCACCCGGCGGCAGTGCCTGCCCGGCCTGCCGCGCGATGAACGCAGCCGGCGCACGCTTCTGCCAGCAATGCGGCACGTCGATGCTGCCCGCGGCCTGCCGGCAGTGCGGCACGGCGCTGGTGCCCGGCGCGAAGTTCTGCGCGCAATGCGGCCAGTCGACGCAGGCGGCGTAGCGCGGCCGACGCGCGAAAAATGGGGCGAGCCGACAGCGAGAATCCGCGCTTGTCGGCAATGAAGGAGGAGCCCCATGAAGAACGATTCCAACAGGCAGAAGAAGGACGGCGCGGCACTGGCATGGCTGCCGGTCCTGGCGCTGTGCGCGATGGCCGTTTTGCCCGCGCCGGCCGGCGCGCAGCTCGCGCGCAAGCCGTCGTACTACCAGCAGCAGAACCAGTCACAGCCCGAAGGCCCGGCCGCGCAACTCGTGCCGCGCCCGGCCGTGCCCGCCTCGCTGCCGGCACTGCGCAGCCAGGGCGATTTCGACACGCTGGCGCGCGTCTACGACGCCGGCACGCCGATGCAGCTGGCCCACGTGCTGTTCGCGATCGACCGGCAGGCGAAGCCGGCGCGCATGCACTACATCGACACGCCGCGCTTCCAGCTGCATGTGCGCTTCCTGCGCGACACGCGGCTCACGCCGAACACGGTCAAGCGCGAGATCGACCGCAACTACCTCGCGCCCGACCGCCGCTTCCTGTTCGGCACGCTGAGCTGGCAGCAGAACATCGGCACCTTCACCTACGAGTTCTGGGAAGGCGACCGGCTCACGGTGCCGCTGCTGCGCGAGGCCGAGGCGCAGGTGAAGGCCAGCTTCTTCGCGCCGGTGAAGTTCAAGACCAACTCCACGCTGCACGAGCGCATCGCGAAGGAGGCCGGCATCGACTTCGTGAGCCAGGAGGCGCTGATCCGCGAGCAGCCCTACCTGCCGATGAACCTGGGCACCGCCACCGGCCGCGTGCGCATCGTGAACGACGCCTCGGGCCTGAACGCGCTGTTGCCCGACGATATCGCCGTGCTGCGCGAGGTGCCGATCAACCTGCCGCCGGTGGCCGGCGTGCTCACCGAGCGGCCGTCCACGGCGCTGTCGCACGTCAACCTGCTGGCCAAGGGCTGGGGCATTCCGAACGCCTACGTGCGCGACGCCGCCACGGTGCTGAAGGCGCATGCGGGCCAGTGGGTGGCGCTGAAGGTGGCGGCCTCGGGCTACCAGCTGCGCCGCCTCACGCCGGAAGAGATCGCCGCGCTGCCGCCGCGCGCCGTGCGTGCCGCCGCCACCGGCACGCTGCCCGGTAGCAAGGCCGCGAAGCCGGACCTGCGCGAGGCGCGCCTGCTGCCCCTGGCCTCGCTGCGCGCGCGCCACAGCGTGCAATGCGGCTCGAAGGCGGCCAACCTCGGCGCGGTGCTGGCCGCGCGCATTCCCTCGACCACGGTGCCCGACGGCTTCTGCATTCCGTTCGCGCACTACGACCGCTTCATGCGGTCGAACGGGCTGGCCGACCGCCTCGCGCGCATGCAGCAGCACCCCGGCTTCGCGGGCGACCCGCAGGTGCGGCAGAAGGCGCTGGCGCAGCTGCGCGACGAGATCGTGCAATGGCCCGTCGAGCCCGCCACCGCGGCGGCCTGGCGCGCGGCGTGGCAGGCGCAGCTGGGCGGGGGCGGTGTGTTCGTGCGCAGCTCGTCCAACTCGGAAGACCTGCCGGGCTTCAGCGGCGCGGGGCTCTACACGACGGTGCCCAACGTGAAGACCGGCGACGCGCTCGAACTCGCGGTGAAGAAGGTGTGGGCCTCGGTGTTCAACCCCGAGGCCTGGGAGGCGCGCAGCGCCGCGGGCTTCGGCGCCGAGTCGGTGCTGATGGGCGTGTTCGTGCAGACCGCCATCGACTCGACCAACGCCGGCGTGATGATCACGCGCGACCCCTTCGACGCGGGGCATCCGCATGTGACGTACATCTCGGCCAAGCGCGGCATCGGCATCCGCGTGGTCGAGGGCAAGCGCGTGGCGGAGCAGGTGATGTACTCGAGCTGGTCCAAGGCCATCCAGGTGCTCAGCCGCTCGGCCGAAGAGACGGCGCTGCAGCTGGACAAGGACGGCGGCGTGAAGGAAGTGCCCGTGGAAGTCGGCCGCCACGTGCTGACCGACGAGCTGGTGGTGCGGCTCGCCGCCGTGGGCGCGGCGGTGAAGCGCACCTTCAACGCGGTCGACCAGGACATCGAGTGGGCGACGGTGGGCGACAAGATCGTGCTGCTGCAGGCGCGGCCGTATGTGGAGCGGCGGCGCTAGGTCGCCGCGCCCTCAGCCCGGCGTGGTGCGCGGGCGGTGGCCCGGCAGCGTGTTCAGCGGAATGCGCAGGTAGGCCACGCCGTTGTCGTCGGGCGGCGGCAGCCGGCCGCCGCGCACGTTGACCTGCATCGACGGCAGGATCAGCGTCGGCACTTCGAGCGTGGCGTCGCGCGCGGTGCGCATGCGCACGAACTCGTCTTCGCCGATGCCGTCGCGCACGTGGATGTTGTGGGCGCGCTGCTGCGCCACCGTGCTCTGCCAGCACGGCTCGCGCGTGGCGGGCGGGTAGTCGTGGCAGACGTACAACGTGGTCTCGGGTGGCAGCGCGAGCAGCCGGCGCATCGAGCGGTAGAGCTCGCGCGCGTCGCCGCCCGGAAAGTCGGCGCGCGCGCTGCCCAGGTCGGGCATGAACAGCGTGTCGCCGACGAAGACCGCGTCGTCCACGAGGTAGGCCATGTCGGCCGGCGTGTGGCCGGGCACGCGCAGGGCCTGCGCCTCGATCTCGCCGATGTGAAAGCGCTCGCCGTCCTTGAAGAGGTGGTCGAACTGGCTGCCGTCGGGCAGGAAGTCGCGCTCCAGGTTGTAGAGGTGGCGGAAGGTGGCCTGCACCGTGCGGATGTGCTCGCCGATGGCGATGCGCCCGCCGGCCTGCGACTGCACATGGCGCGCGCCCGAGAGGTGGTCGGCGTGCGCGTGGGTCTCCAGGATCCAGTCGACCTGCAGCGCCTGCGCGCGCACGTACGCCAGCAGGCGGTCGGCCGACGCGGTGTCGGTGTGGCCGGAGCGAAAGTCGTAGTCGAGCACGGGATCGATGACGGCGGCGCGCTTCGTCGCACGGTCCCAGACCACGTAGGACACCGTGCCCGTCGCGGGATCGAAGAAGGCCTGGGTGGTGGCGCGTGGGGGCATGGGGGTCGGGGTCATCGGCGCTCCTTCTGCGGTGCCTGGAAGCCAGGCACTCATTCAATCAATCAAGCGACAAATATTATATGAATTCATATAATGTTATTTCGCGAACTGTCATCCTCCCATGAAGACCCCGACCCACGCCATCGACCCCCAACTGCTGCGCAGCGCCGCCGGCCAGGCTGTCGCCGTGCTCAAGCTGCTGGCCCACGAGGCCCGGCTGCTGCTGCTGTGCCAGCTCTCGCAGGGCGAGATGTGCGTGAGCGACCTCGAAAGCACGCTGGGCATCCGCCAGCCCACCCTGTCGCAGCAGCTGTCGGTGCTGCGCACCGAAGGCGTGGTGGACACCCGCCGCGAGGGCAAGAACATCTACTACCGCGTGGCCGACCCGGCCCTGCTCGAGATCCTGGCGGTGCTGTACCGCCTCTACTGCCCGAAGGAGAACTGAAGATGCCCACCATCGACTGGCCTCATTTCACGCCCTGGGCCGCACTGGCCGGCGGCGTGCTCATCGGACTGTCCGCCGCGATGTTCGTGCTGCTCAACGGGCGCATCGCCGGCGTCAGCGGCGTGCTGGGCGGCTTGCTGCGCCCCATGAAGGGCGACATGGCCTGGCGCGCGGCCTTCGTACTCGGGCTGGTCGGTGCGCCGCTCGTCTACGGGCTGTTCGCCGTGCTGCCCGCGGCGCAGATCGACGCGGGCTACGGCACGCTCGCGCTGGCCGGCCTGCTGGTGGGCGTGGGCACGCGCTACGGCGCGGGCTGCACCAGCGGCCATGGCGTGTGCGGGCTGGCGCGGCGCTCGCCGCGTTCGCTGGTCGCCACGCTGGCTTTCATCGCCGCAGGGGTCGCCACGGTGTTCGTGATGCGCCACCTGCTGAACCTGTCGTGAACCGGGAGACCTGCCATGTGGACCGCCATTGCTTCCTTGCTCGCCGGCCTTGTCTTCGGGCTCGGCCTCATCGTCTCCGGCATGGCCAATCCGGCCAAGATCCTGGGCTTTCTTGACGTGGGCGGGGCCTGGGACCCGTCGCTCGCCTTCGTGATGGCCGGCGCGGTGGCGGTGAGCACCGTCGGCTTCCTGCTGGCCGGCCGTCGCAAGGAGTCGCTGCTCGGCGGGCCGCTCACGCTGCCCAGCCTGCGCCACATCGACCGCCGCCTGGTCGGCGGCAGCCTGCTGTTCGGCGTCGGTTGGGGCATCGCGGGCTTCTGCCCCGGGCCCGCGCTGGTTTCGCTGGGCACGGGCGAGGTCAAGGCGCTGGTCTTCGTGGGCGCCATGCTGCTGGGCATGGGCCTGTTCGAGCTGCTCGAGCGCCGCCGCTTCGCGCGGCACCCGGCTTCAGCCTGAACTCAACCGTACAGGTACTGCGGCAGCCACAGCGTCAGCCCCGGCCAGATGTACATGAACACCATGCACAGGATGACGATCAGCATGTACGGCATCATCCCCGCGAAGATCTGGTTGATCGTCACGTGCGGCGGTGACACCCCCTTCAGATAGAAGGCCGACATCGCCACCGGCGGCGACAGGAACGCCGCCTGCAGGTTCACGAACACCAGCACGCCGAACAGCAGCGGATCGATCTGGAAGTGCGCCAGCAGCGGCAGGAAGATGGGCACGAAGATCACGATGATCTCGGTCCACTCCAGCGGCCAGCCCAGCACGAAGATGATCGCTTGCGACAGCAGCAGGAACTGCAGCGGCGACAGGTTCATGCTCAGCACCCACTCCTCGACGATGCGCTGGCCACCCAGCAGCGCGAACACCGCCGAGAACAGCGCCGAGCCCACGAACAGCCAGCAGACCATCGAGGTGGTCTTGAGCGTGAGGAACACCGCCTCCTTGATCTTCTTGAAGTTCAGCGTACCGGCCTGCCACGCCATCAGGAAAGCGCCGGCCGCGCCGACCGCCGCCGACTCGGTGGCGGTGGTGATGCCGAACAGGATCACGCCCAGCACCACCAGCGTGAGCGTGGCCAGCGGCATCACCGACGACACCAGCATGCGCAAAATTTCGAACTGCTCCGCGTCCATGCGCCAGTAGTACCAGCCCAGCAGCGCCAGCGTGAAGAGGCAGGCCACCCAGAAGCCGGTGTAGAAGGCATCGGGCACCGCGGCGGTCTTGGGTGCCTCGACCGCGTCGCCCAGCTGCTGCAGGCCACCTTCACCGGCAGGGGCGGCGGCGGGCTCGCTGCCGGGAGGTTCCTCGACGCCGCCGGGGGGCTCCTGCAGGCCGCTGCTTTCGGTGGTGTTCGCGGGTTCGTCGGTGCTCGGCGGCTCGGCCAGACCGGTGCCTGACGGCTCGGCTGCAGCCGGCGCGGCGGCTGCGGGATCGCCGGTCTTCTGCGTCGCCTGCTGCGTGGCCACGGGGGCCGCCGCGTTGTTGTCCTTCTGCGAGTAGATGGTCACGTACCACCACACCGAGCCCAGTGTGACCGCGGCCAGCGCCAGCGGCACCAGCGCGCTCAGCAGGCCGCGCAGCAGCATCCACCAGCTCAGGCGCACGCCCTCGACCGCGCCGCGCAAGGCACGCCCCGGCGCCACCACGGCCGCGGCGAGCGCGGGCAGCATGCGCGGGGAGTAGCTGGCCGCGAGGTGGGCCACCCAGGGCGTGATGGGCGCGCGCTGCTGGTCGATCGGCATCTTGGGCGCCACCTTCGGTTGCAGCACGGCCCAGCCGATCACGTAGATCAGGTACAGCAGGGCGAGGAAGAAGCCCGGGAACATCGCCGCCGCGTAGAGCTTGACCACCGACTGCCCGGCCACGGCCGCGTACACGATGATCATCACCGAGGGCGGAATGAGGATGCCCAGCGTGCCGCCGGCCGTGATCACGCCAGCCGCCAGACGCGTGTCGTAGCCCGCGTTGAGCATCGGGCGCATCGCGATCACGCCCATCAGCACCACCACCGCGCCCACCAGGCCGCTCGCGATGCCCCAGAAGGTGCACACGATGAGTGTGGTCACCGCCAGCGAGCCCGGCACGCGGCGGAACGCGAGCTGCACGCTGTGGAACATCTTGTCGACCAGCGCGCCGCGCTCCATCACGTAGCCCATGAGCACGAAGAGCGGAATGGACAGCAGCGTCTCGTTGGTCATGGCCCCGAAGGCGCGCTGCACCATCAGGTCGAAGACCTTGTTGTCGAGCCAGGGCGAGGCGGGGTCGTAGAAGGCGATGAAGCCGAAGAACATGCCCAGCCCCATCAGCGTGAACGCCGTGGGAAAGCCGAGCATGATCACGAAGACGATCAGGCCCAGCATCAGCAGGCCGAGTGCCGGTTCGCTCATGCTGCGCCTCCCGTCGTGTCGCTCTTGCGCTGCTGCGCGGCCTGTTCGATGGCGTGGGCTTTTTCGATCACCTCGCGCTTGTCGGCCTCGTTCACGTAGCTGCTGCTGGCGAGCTGGTCGCCGACCACGTCCATTTCTTCGGCGTCTTTCAGTCGCGGCGTCCACACGCCGGTCTTCAGGCACAGCACGCAGCGCACCATCTCGGCGAGGCCCTGCACCAGCAGCACCGCGCCGGCCACGGGAATCACGAACTTGAAGGGGTACACCGGAATCGGGTCGGCGTTGAAGGTCTGCTCGCGCATCGCGAGCGATTCACCGAAGTAGGTCCAGCCCGACCAGGTGAGCGCCACCACGCCGGGCAGGAAGAAAACCGCGAACAGCACGAGGTCGAGCGCGGCCTGCGTGCGCGGCTTCATGCTGCCGTAGAAGAAGTCGCCGCGCACATGGCCGGCCTGCGAGAGCGTGTAGGCACCGCCCATCATGAACAGCGTGCCGTACAGCATGTTGTTGGCATCGAAGATCCAGGCCGTGGGCGCGTTCAGCGCATAGCGCTTGAACACCTCGCCGCACACCAGCAGCATCAGCGCGACGATGAGCCACGAGAAGGTCTTGCCCACCAGCATGCTGAACCGGTCGACGGCGTGGAGGAGGCGTTGGATGGTCATGGCGGCAGCAGCATGGGCGAGGCCCGTTCATGGAACACCGTGGCGCCGGCGATGCCGGGCCACCGGTGTTGCCCCCTGTGCGGGGGGAAGGCGCGCGCAGGAACGACGTGCGCGCCGACGGGAAGCATCAGCTCTTCTTTTTCCCGAAGTAGTGGTTGTAGGCCATCTTGAAGTCGACGCCGTAATCGTTCTGCCACTGCAGCGCACGCTCGGCGAACACGCGCTGCGACTCCAGCACCTTCTTGAAAAGCGGGTTCTCGCCGGCCTTCTTTTCCACCGTCTTGTCCCAGGCCGCGAGCTGCGCGCGCAGCACGGCGTCGGGCGTCTTGTAGAACTTGATGCCGGCCTTCTTCATGTCGGCATAGTCCTGCGAGTTGCGCTGCACGGCCTTCCAGCTCATGTCGGCGCTGGCCGCCTGCACGGCGTAGTCGATGATGGAACGCAGCTCCTGCGGCATGGCGGCGTACTTGCCCTTGTTGAACAGCACCTCGAACTGCTCGCCCGACTGGTGGAAGCTCTGCAGCATGCAGTTCTTCACCACGTCGGGGAAGCCCAGCACACGGTCGCTCGAGGCGTTGTTGAACTCGGCCGCGTCGATCAGCCCGCGGTCCAGCGCAGGCACGATCTCGCCGCCGGGCAGCGGGTTCACGGCGGTGCCCATCTCGGTGAACATGTCCACGGCCAGGCCCACGGTGCGGAACTTCAGGCCCTTCATGTCCTCGACCTTGGCCACCGGCTTCTTGAACCAGCCCAGCGGCTGCGTGGGCATGGGGCCGTACAGGTACGACACCACTTCCATGTTCAGCGTCTTGTAGATCTCGTCGAGCAGCGCCTTGCCGCCGCCGTAGTTGTGCCAGGCCAGCACGGTGTTGGCGTCCATGCCGAAGCCGGGGCCGGACCCCCACAGCGCCAGCGCCGAGTTCTTGCCGTAGTGGTAGGCCACCACGCCGTGGCCGCCGTCGAGCGTGCCCTTGTTCACCGCTTCGAGCAGCTGGAAGGCGGGCACGACGGCGCCCGAGGGCAGCACCTCGATCTTCAGGCGCCCGCCGGCCATGTCGTTCACCTTCTTGGCGAAGTCGTTGGCGTACTCGTGGAAGATGTCCTTGGCCGGCCAGGTGCTCTGGAAACGCAGCGACGTGGTTTGGGCCATGCTGACCATCGGCGCGGACATGGCGCCTGCGGCCACTGCCGCGCCTTTGAGAAGGCTGCGACGGCGGGGCGATTTGCTGTCTGTCATGTGTCTCTCTCCATATAGTTCTCTGACCGGAACACCCAGGCCGTCGTCTTCGCGTTATGGTTTTGACTGGCCGCGACCGCCATCTTTGGCGCGCCACACCTTGTGACAAACAGGGTTTTCACGAACCGGTGAAAAATTCCATCATCCGGCGTGCAGATCGATCGCCCCCAGCCGCCAAAGGCTCCGGGCTTACCCTAGAGATTCGAGAGAGAAAGCAACCATGAGTGAACCCGTTGGAGAAAAAGGCTACGCCGGCGACGTGACGCCCGAGCAGGCGGCGCAGTGGATGGCGAGCGGCGAGGCCGTGCTGGTGGACGTGCGCACCGACGCCGAGCGCGAGTGGGTCGGCTACGTGCCCGGCGCCGTGCCGCTGGCCTGGAAGCAGTGGCCGGGCATGGCGATCAACCCGGCCTTCGATGACGGCGTGCGCGCCGCCGCAGAGGGCGGCAAGAAGCTGGTGCTGCTGTGCCGCAGCGGCGTGCGCTCGATCGCGGCGGCCAAGCGCGCGACCGAGCTGGGCGTGCAGGCCTACAACATCCTCGAAGGCTTCGAGGGCAACCCGGACGAGCACGGGCACCGCGGCCTGACCGGCGGCTGGCGCCGGCGCGGGCTGCCCTGGCGCCAGAACTAGCCAGAGAGGCCCGCGCGCCTCACTCGGCCGTGGCCGGGTCGATCACGCTGTACACCCGGTCCACACGGTTGGCCGGGAAGCCACCGAGCTCCGCGTGCCGGCGCACCAGGGCCTCGTCGGTGGCCTGGTAGACGCAGTAAATCCGGTCGCCGGTCACGTAGCTGTGGATCCACTGGATGTCGGTGCCCATGCTGCTGAGCACGCCGCAGGATTTTTGCGAGATGGCTTTCAGGTCCGCCGCGGTGAACTGGCCGGCGCCGGGGATGTCTCGCTCGATAACGAACTTGGGCATGGCGGTACTCCTGTCTAGAATCGGTCGAAGGCGACCAGTGCCTATGGTGCCGACGCGCAGCCGCCCCGCATTGCCCGTCTCGCCGGACTTGTTGACCGAAACCCCGCCCTCGCTTGCCGGGAGGTGACCATGGATGTCTTGTCGGACGTGCTTCGGACCATCCGCCTGGAGGGCGCGCTGTTCCTGAACGGGGACATGTATGCACCCTGGTGTTTCAAGGTACCCAAGGGAACGGACATCGCGCAGCTGCTCAGGCCCGGCGCGCAACGGCTGGCCATCTGCCACCTCGTGCTGCAAGGCGAATGCTGGGCCCAGGTCGAGGGCGAGCCACCGGTGCGCGCCGGCGCCGGCGACGTGATCGCCGTGCCGCATGGCGACTCGCATGTGCTGGGCAGCGGCCTGCAGCATGCGGCGGTGGACATGTCGCATGTGGTGAGCCCGCGAGCGCCCGAACTGGCGCGCGTGCGCTACGGCGGCCAGGGCGATCGCACCTTGCTGGTGTGCAGCTGGTTCGCGTACGAAGGCGACGCGCCCCATCCCGTCATGGCGAACATTCCGCGTCTGTTCACCACGCCGCTGCGCAGCAGGCCGGCGGGCCCGTGGATCGAGCAGTCGGTCCACTTCGTGTTGGGTGATGCGCCGTTGCACACGCCCGGCTCGGAGATGGTCGCCGCCAAGGTGGCGGAAGTGCTGTTCACCGAGGTGCTGCGCGGCTACATCGAATCCATGCCCGCCAACAACCCGGGCTGGTTGGCCGGTCTGCGCGACCCCCATGTGAGCCGCTGCCTGGCGTTGATGCACGCCGAGCCCGCGCGCAACTGGACGGTCGATGCGCTGGCGCAGGAAATCCACACCTCGCGCAGCGTGCTGGCGGACCGCTTCACCGAACTGGTGGGCGCGCCGCCCATGCACTACCTGGCGCGCTGGCGCATGATCCTGGCCGCCGGCATGCTGCGCAAGGACCAGGGCAACCTGGCGCGCATCGCCGAAGGCGTGGGCTACGAATCGGAAGCCGCTTTCAATCGCGCGTTCAAGCGCGAGTACGGCGTGTCGCCAGGGGCCTGGCGGCACAACGGCGCCTAGCGAGGCGCCGTTGCGGGGGTCAGAGTGCCGGAATGCGCAGCTTCTGCCCCGGATAGATCTTGTCGGGGTGCGACAGCATCGGCTTGTTCGCCTCGAAGATCACGTTGTACTTGTTGGCATCGCCGTAGTACTTCTTCGAGATGGCCGAGAGCGTGTCGCCGCGCACCACGTCGTGGTACTGGGCCGGCGGCGCGGGTGGTGCGACGAGGTTGTTGTCCACGCTCGTCACGTTGGCCACGTTGCCCGCGGCAAGCGCGGCTTTCTCGCTGGCTTCCTGCGAGGGCGCCTGGCCCGCGAGGGTGACGACGCCGCTGCTGGCGGTGTAGGTCACTTCCAGTGCGGTGAGGCCGAGGTTCTGGGTCTCGATGTAGGTCTTGATGGCCGCGGCGGCTGCCGTGTTCGCATCGGGCGTGGCCGCCTGGGCCGACGAACCGCCGAACAGTTTTTCACCGGCTTCCTTGATGAAGCTGAGCAATCCCATGGTGTTCTCCTTGTGCCGTGGTGGATGGAAAAGGCGAATGTAGTGGCGGAACCGGGACCCTTCGCGTAGGCCCATGCCGCGACTGTCAAAGAGGCGCCAGCAGGAATAACAACAAAGTCGCAATAATCGCGCGCATGTCTTCCCCCTTCCTCGCCATCGACATCGGCAACACCCGGCTCAAGTGGGCGCTTTACGAGGGGGCCTTCCCCGGCGCGGCACTGCAGGCCCATGGTGCCGAATTTCTCGACCACATTGAACGCCTGGCCGACGGCCCCTGGGCCGAATTGCCCGCGCCCGGTTCCATGCTGGGCTGCGTCGTGGCCGGCGACACGCTGCGGCGGCGCGCCGAAGAGCAGATCACCGAGCGCTTCGACTGCACGCCGCGCTGGGTGGTATCGAGCGCGGGCGAGGCCGGCATCGTCAACGGCTACGACCATCCGACGCGGCTGGGCGCCGACCGCTTCGTGGCCATGATCGGCGCGCGCCACCGCATGCTGTCGCAAGGGCCCGAGCGGCCGATGGTGGTGGTGCTGATCGGCACGGCCGTCACCGTGGAGGCGATCGATGCCAGCGGCAAGTTCCTGGGCGGCCTGATCCTGCCGGGCCACGGCATCATGCTGCGCGCGCTCGAGTCGGGCACGGCGGGCCTGCACGTGCCCACCGGCGAGGTGCGCGAATTTCCCACCAACACCAGCGACGCGCTGACCAGCGGCGGCACCTACGCCATCGCGGGTGCGGTCGAGCGCATGGTGCAGCACGTGCGCTCGCACTGCGGCGCCGAGCCGGCCTGCTTCATGACCGGCGGCGCGGGCTGGAAGATGGCGCCCGCCATGAACGGGCACTTCGAGCTGGTCGAGAGCCTGATCATGGACGGCCTGCTCGTCATCGCGAAGCAGCGCGCCGGCTGAGCCTCAGGGCTTCATCAGCGCCTCGCCCATGGCCTGGAAGGCGGGCAGGGTGAGCGGGTCGTTGCCCGCGTTGGCGGCGATCGGGTGCGCGGCGTAGCGCACGATCACCATCTCGGCCTTCGGATCGACATAGATGCTCTGGCCGTGGATGCCGCGCGCCATGTACGCGCCATGCGGGTTGTGCGAGACCCACCACATGTTCCGGTAGCTCCAGCCCGGCAGCAGCGCGTAGCCCGCCTTCGCGAACTTGGCCGGATCGGCGCCGCGCTGGATGTCGTCGACCACCGCCTTGGCGATCGCCTGCTGCCCGTTGGGCGCGCGACCGCCGTTGCGCAGCGTTTCTCCGAAGCGCGCGATGTCGCGCAGCACGGTGTTCAGGCCGCCGCCGCCCGACTCGGTGCCGATGCGGTCGACCATGAAATACGCGTCCTGCTCGGCGCCGATGCGGCGCCAGATCTTCTCGCTCAGCAGGTCGGCCAGCGAGCGGTTGGACGCGCGGCGCACGATCCAGGCCAGCACCTCGGCGTTGACCGTCTTGTAGGCAAAGGCGTCGCCGTGCGTGCCTTCCTTCTTGAGCGTGACCAGGAATTCGTAGAACGACTTCGGGCCCGCGTAGTTGGCGCCCTGCGTGAGCATGCCGCCGGCGCGCGCGTAGTCCCAGACCTCGGCCTTCGGGTCGGCGTAGTTCTCGGAGTAGCGCACGCCGATGGTCATGTCCATCACCTGGCGCACGGTGGCGTCGCCGTAGGCCGTGTCCTTGAGCTCGGGCAGGTACTTGGTGACCGGCGCCGACGGGTCGAGCGTGCCTTCCTGCGCGAGGATGGCCGCCAGCGTGCCCACGAACGACTTGGTGACCGACATCGCCAGGTGCGGCCGCTCGGGCGAGAGCGCGCCGAAGTACTTCTCGTAGACCACCTGGCCGCGGTGCAGCACCAGGATGCCGTCGGTGTAGGTGCGCGCGATCATCTGGCCGAAGGTCTGCGCCTCGCCGCCGCCCATGGGCTGGAAGCGCACGGCCTCGATGTCGAAGCGCGGCGTGGCCGCCGGCAGCGGGCTGGCGGCGCCGGGGCCGCGCCACACGTTGGCCGTGGGCACCGTCTCGCGCACGTGCGAGAAGCTCCAGCGGATGCGCGGGTACACGCCGCCGACCGGGTTGTCGAAGGTGATCTGCTTGTCGGGCGGCGGCGGAAAGCCCTGCATCCAGCCCAGCGCCTCGACCGAGGTGGCGGCGGGATCGGGCAGCGCGGGCGCCGGCGGGGTCTGGGCGAGGCTGGTGTTCACGGCAAGAAGGGTGAAGGCGGCGGCCAGCGCCGTGCGTTGAAAGAAGAGAGACGACGACACAGAAGAAGAGGGCATGCAACGGGCTCCAGTGGACGACAGAAACGGAACGGAAATCAACGGCTTCAATGGCCTCAGCGGCCGCTGAAACGCGCAGGCCGGCGCTCGATGAAGGAGCGCACGCCTTCGGCCGCGTCCTCGCTGTTCGACAGGCGTTTCTGCGTCTCGATGAATTCCGCCACGGCCGCCAGCGGCCCGTGTTCGATCGCCTTGAGCACGTTGAGCCGCGTGGCCTGCACAGCCAGCGGCGCCTGGGCTGCGATGCGTTGCGCGATCTGCAGCGCCGCGTCGAGCTCCTGGCCGGCCGGCACCACCTTCTGCACGAAGTTCAGGCGGTAGGCCTCGGCGCTGCCGAACTCGTCGGCCGTGAGCAGGTGCAGCATCGCGTTGCCCAGGCCCGCGCGCTCGGCCATGCGCAGCGTGGCGCCGCCCGTGGCCATGATGCCGCGCTGCACTTCCATCTGCGAGAAGCGGCAGTTGTCGGCCGCCACCACGATGTCCGCGCCCAGCATCAGCTCGATGCCTACCGTGAAGCAGATGCCCTTCACGGCCGCCACCATCGGCTTGGTGCGGCGGCGGTAGCCCTCCAGGCCGAAGTCGTGCGGCTCCACCAGCCCCGCCGGAATCGCCTTTTCGCCGCGCTTCATGTATTCGGTGACCGCCGGCAGGTCCAGGCCCGCCGTGAAGTGGTCGCCGAACGCATGCAGCACGCCCACGCGCAGGCTGGGGTCGTCGTCCAGTCGCGTGTAGGCCTCGGCCAGCTGCTTGAACATCGGCGGCGTCCAGCCGTTGCGCTTGGCGGGGCGGTTGATGCCGATCAGCAGCACGTGGTCAAGCACCTGCGTGTCGATGCAGCCTTCGGCGGGCGGGGTGGTGGGGGTGGCGGTCATGGCGTTGCTTGTCTCCTTGTTTTTATGGAATGCCGGATCAGTACGTGTAGACGCCGCGGCCCGTTTTACGGCCCAACTGGCCGGCGGCGACCATTTCCTTGAGCAGCGGGCAGGGGCGGTACTTGGAGTCGCCGAACTGTTCCAGGTAGACCTCCATCACGGCCAGGCACACGTCCAGGCCGATCATGTCGGCCAGGGCCAGCGGGCCGATGGGCTGGTTGCAGCCCAGCTTCATGCCAGCGTCGATGTCCTCGGCCGTGGCCAGGCCCTCGGCCAGCACGAAGAAAGCCTCGTTGATCATCGGCACCAGGATGCGGTTGACCACGAAGCCCGGCGCGTTCTTCACCGTGATCGGCGACTTGCCCAGCTTCTCGGCCAGCGCCTTCACCGCGTCGTGCGTGGCGTCGCTCGTGAGGTAGCCGCGGATCAGCTCCACCAGCGCCATCATCGGCACCGGGTTGAAGAAGTGCATGCCGATGAAGCGGTCGGCGCGCGAGGTGGCGGCGGCCAGCTGCGTGATCGAGATCGAGGAGGTGTTCGACGCGATGATCACCTCGGGGCCCACCAGCTCGTCCACCTGCTTGAGGATCTTGAGCTTGAGCGCGTGGTTCTCGGTGGCGGCCTCGATGACCAGCTGCGCGCCCTTCAGGTCGTTGTAGTCGGTCGAGCCCTTGACCAGCGCCAGCGCGGCGGCCTTCTGCTCGGCCGTGAGCTTTTCCTTCTTGATCAGGCGGTCGAGGCTGCCCGAGATGGTGGCGATGCCCTTGTCGACGGCGGCCTGGGCCACGTCGATCATCACCACGTTGACGCCCGATACCGCGCAGGCCTGGGCAATGCCGTTGCCCATGGTGCCGGCGCCGATGATGCCCACAGTCTGAATCGTCATGAAAAATGCTCCTTGAAACAAAAAAGAAAAACGCAGGCGAGGGCGGGCGCGGGGCCGCCGTCGCGGAATGTCGGTAATTGTGAATCAGCCCGGAGGGGCCGCCGTTCCCGTGGGCGACACCGGCCCGGGGTGGCTTACAGTGCTGCGATTGTTTTCAACCCCATTTTTTCGAGCCCTCGCATGACCACCCTCGGCACTCCCCTGTCCCCTTCCGCCACCCGCGTGATGCTGCTCGGCTCCGGCGAGCTCGGCAAGGAGGTGCTGATCGCCCTGCAGCGCCTGGGCGTCGAGACCATCGCTGTCGACCGCTACGAGAACGCCCCCGGCCAGCAGGTGGCGCACCACGCGCGCACCATCACCATGAGCGACCCCGACCAGCTCAAGGCGCTCATCGAGGCCGAGAAGCCCACGCTGGTGGTGCCCGAGATCGAGGCCATCGCCACGCCCATGCTGCAGCAGCTGGAAGACGCGGGCGTGGTGCGCGTCATTCCCACGGCCCGCGCCGCCCGCCTGACGATGGACCGCGAAGGCATCCGCCGCCTGGCCGCCGAGACGCTGGGCGTGCCCACCAGCCCCTACAAGTTCTGCGACTCGCTGGCCGAGCTGCAGGCCGCGATCGACGCGGGCATCGGGTATCCCTGCATCGTCAAGCCCGTGATGAGCAGCTCCGGCAAGGGCCAGAGCAAGATCGACGGCCCCGCCGACGTGCAGAAGGCCTGGGACTACGCCATGGCCGGCGGCCGCGTGAGCCACGGCCGCGTGATCGTCGAGGGCTTCATCGACTTCGACTACGAGATCACGCTGCTGACCGTGCGCGCGAAGGACGCGGCCGGCGCCGTCGAAACCAAGTTCTGCGACCCCATCGGCCACGTGCAGGTGAGCGGCGACTACGTGGAAAGCTGGCAGCCGCACCCCATGGCGCCGGCCGCATTGCAGAAGGCCCAGCAGATCGCGCAGGCCGTCACCGCCGACCTGGGCGGCCAGGGCCTGTTCGGCGTCGAGCTGTTCGTGAAGGGCGACGAGGTCTGGTTCAGCGAAGTCAGCCCGCGCCCGCACGACACCGGCATGGTCACCATGGCCACGCAGTGGCAGAACGAGTTCGAGCTGCACGCGCGCGCCATCCTCGGCCTGCCGGTCGACACCTCGCTCAAGAGCCCGGGCGCCAGCGCCGTGATCTACGGCGGCGTGGACGCCACCGGCATCGCCTTCGACGGCGTGGCCGAGGCGCTGCAGGTGCCGGGCAGCGACATCCGCCTGTTCGGCAAGCCCGAGAGCTTCGTCAAGCGCCGCATGGGCGTGGCGCTGGTGCATGCGGCCGACACCGACACGGCCCGCAAGCTGGCCAAGGAAGCCGCTTCGCGCGTGAAGCCGCGCACGGCCTGAGCGTTCGAGTTCTCCGGGTGAACCCGCGAGCCGGGCCCCGGTAGCCAGTTTTCGCAAGCGACCCCGCAGCGGTGCGGGCATGGTGCGGGTCTTGTCGCCAGGACGCCGGTCGGGTGCGGGTGCATGCGGATAGCCCGCAGGCCCCCCGCCCTCCACACTGAGCGCTCCGTTCGATTCACCGGAGACACCATGCTGCATCCCCAGGCGCGCGCCTTGCTGGATTTCATCGAAGCGCGCGGCATTCCGCCGACCCACACCCTGTCGCCCGCCGACGCGCGGGCCTACTACCGCGAGCGCCGCACCGCCACGCAGCCGCTGCCGGCCGAGGTCGCCGAGGTGCGCGACCTCGCCGCCGACGGGCCGCACGGCACCATTGCGGTGCGGCTGTACAAGCCGCTCGGCGCAGGCCCGGGCCCGCTGCCCGTGCTGGTGTACTACCACGGCGGCGGCTGGGTCATCGGCGACCTTGACACGCACGACGTGCTGTGCCGCGAGCTGGCCAACGGCGCGGGCTGCGCGGTGGTCGCGGTCGACTACCGCATGGGCCCCGAGCACCGCTTTCCCACCGCCGTGGACGACGTGCTCGCCGCCACCCGCTGGGTGCGCCGCGAAGCCGCCGCGCTGGGGCTCGACGCGAGTCGCCTCGCGGTGGGCGGCGACAGCGCGGGCGGCAACCTCGCGGCCGTGGCGTCGATCGCCGCGCGCGATGCGGGCGACCTGCCGATCGTGTTCCAGCTGCTGATCTACCCGGCCACTGACATGCGCCGCGGCCATCCGTCGCACCAGGCGAACGGGCAGGGCTACCTGCTCACGCGCGACACGATGACCTACTTCCACGACCACTACATCACCGACGCGAAGCACGACCTCGACTGGCGCGCTTCGCCGCTGCTGCACACCGACCTGTCGGGCCTGCCGCCGGCGCTCGTGCTCACGGCCGGCTACGACCCGCTGCGCGACGAAGGCGCGGCGTATGCCGAGGCGCTCACGGCCGCCGGCAACCGCGCGAACTACGTGTGCTTCGAGCGCCAGATCCATGGCTTCATCACCATGGGCAAGGTGCTCGACGAGGCCCACACCGCCGTCGCGTTGTGCGCGGCGGAACTGCGCCGCGCGTTCGCGTCGGCCTAGGGAAAGTCCCCGCGCAAATGGATGCCGCGCGCAAGGCCCCCGCCGCTACGATCCAGCGAACACGACGCCACCCCCCGGTCGGACGTCGTCGACCGATGCAGGAGACAGACACCATGCAGCGAACCAGGACGTCGACGCCTTCGGGCGGCGATGCACGGCAGGGCGAACGCCTCATGTGGCTCACGCCGCAGCGCGTCTTCTACGCCGGGCTGCTCGGCGCCGCGGCCGAGCGCGCCATGGGCGGGCACGGCGTGTACGTGTCGCCCGCCGGTGCGCCGCCCAACCGCATCCGCATCGGCGGTGGGGCCTGGCAGAGCGGCGAATTCATCGTGGTGCCGCCGCACGTGCCGCACCAGGTCGAGAGCGCCTGCCCGCTGATCTTCAACCTGCTGATCGAATCGGAGTCGGTCGATCCCGCGCGCATGCCGGCCTTTTTGCAGCATTGCGGCCCGGTCGATGCGCCGGCCTTCGTGCAGCGCATGCGCGAGGTCCATGCCCACCTGCTGGCGGCCTCGGCGCGCGGCATCGACTTCGACGGCTTCGACTTCGACGCGCTGTTCTTCGACGGCCCGCTCGTGCCGCGCCCGCTCGACGCGCGCATCCGCAAGGTGGTCGACATGCTCGTGGCCGACCCGGCCGCGCCCGCTTCGGCGGAAGACTGCGCGGCCTCGGTGCACCTGTCGTTCTCGCGCTTTTTGCACCTGTTCAAGCAGGAGACGGGCATGGCCTTTCGCGGCTTCCGGGCCTGGAAGCGTGCGCGCAGCCTGCTGCGCTATGTGCACCAGAGCGGCACGCTGACCGACATCGCGCTGGACACCGGCTACCCCGATTCCACGCACTTCAGCCATTCGATCCGCCAGGTCTACGGGCTCAAGCCCAGCGACATCGTGGCAGGCTCGCGCCGCCTCGCGCTGCACGACGCGGCCGGCGGGTTCCGGCAGTAAGCGCAGGCGGGACGGCATCGCATGCAGATCCTCCAACTCCTGCTGTCGGGCATCGCGCAAGGGTGCATCTACGGGCTCATCGCACTGGGCTTCGTGCTGATCTACAAGGCCACCGAAACGGTGAGCTTCGCGCAGGGCGACCTGATGATGCTGGGCGCGTTCGGGGCCTTCGCGGGCATGTCGCTGTTCGGCATGCCGTTCTGGCTCGCGGCGCTCCTGGCCGTGGTGGCCATGGCGGCCTTCGGCGTGCTGCTCGAGCTGGTGGTGATCCGCCCGATCCTCGGGCAGCCGCAGTTCTCGATCGTGATGCTGACCATCGGCATCGCCTACGTGGCGCGCGGCCTGATCACCATGGTGCCGGGCATCGGCACCGACACCCACACGCTGGCGGTGCCCTACAAGGACCAGATCTGGAAGCTCGGCGAGCTGGTGGTGAACCTGGAGCAGTTCGTGATCATCGTGGCCACCGCGATCCTGTGCGGCCTGCTGTACGCCATGTTCCGCTACAGCAAGCTGGGCATCGCGATGCAGGCCTCGTCGCAGAACCAGCTCGCGGCCTACTACATGGGCATTCCGGTGAAGCGGCTCAACGGGCTGGTGTGGGGGCTCGCCGCAGCGGTGGCCGCCATCGCCGGCATGCTGCTGGCGCCCATCACTTTCGTGCACGCCAACATGGGCTTCATCGGCCTGAAGGCCTTTCCGGCGGCGGTGGTGGGGGGCTTCGGCAGCCTGCCGGGCGCGATCGTCGGCGGGCTGGTGATCGGCATCGTCGAGTCGTTTGCGGGCTTTTACCTGCCCGACGGTTTCAAGGACACGGCGCCGTACATCGTGGTGCTGCTGATGCTCATGATCAAGCCGAACGGTCTGTTCGGCGAGAAGCTGCGCAAGAAGGTGTAAGTCTCATATGCGCTTCATCTTCAAGACCAGCTACGACCAGGACATCCGCCTTGCGCGGCACGGCGGCCACGTGCTCTGGTACAGCCTGCTCGTGGCCTTCCTGCTCGTCGCGCCGTGGGTCATCGACGAGTACTGGCTCGCGCAGCTGACCTTCGTGCTGATCTACGGCATCGTCGGCCTGGGGCTGATGCTGCTGGCGGGTTTCACGGGGCAGTTCTCCATCGGGCATGCGGCGTTCCTCGGAACGGGCGCGTACACGCAGGGCGTGCTGACGAACATGGGCGTGCCGTTCCCGCTCGCGCTGCTCGCGTCGGCCGCGCTGTCGGCGGCGGTGGGCGTGGTGGTGGCGATGCCGGCGCTGCGCGTGAAGGGCATCTACCTGGGCATCGCGACGCTGTCGTTCGGCTTCATCGTCGAGGAGGTGTTCGCGCGCTGGGAAAGCGTGACGGGCGGCAATGCGGGCCTGCATGTGAAGTCGCCGCAGCTGTTCGGCTGGTCGCTGGGCTCGGGCGAGGGCTTCTACTTTCTGTGCCTGGTGGTTGCGGTGGTGTCCACGCTGGGCATCCTGAACCTGCTGCGCTCTCCGACGGGGCGCGCCTTCGTGGCGATCCGCGATTCGGAGATTTCGGCGCAGAGCATGGGCATCCACCTGGCGCGCTACAAGACGATGTCGTTCGCGATCTCGGCCGCGCTCGCTGGCTTGGGCGGTGCGCTGTACGCGCACAAGCTGAGCTTCATCTCGCCGGACCAGTTCAACATCCTGCAGTCGATCGACCTGCTGCTGATGGTGGTGATCGGCGGGCTGGGCTCGGTGCACGGCGCGTTCCTCGGCGCCATCTTTCTCATCGCGATGCCGCAGCTGATCTCGATGGGCAAGGACTGGCTGCCGGCGGTGGTCGGCCAGGCGCCCGGCCTGCAGGGGCTGGTGTACGGGCTGGTGCTGATCGCCTTCGTGTTGTTCGAGCCGCTGGGGCTGTACGGGCGCTGGCTCAAGATCCGCACCTGGCTGCAACTCTTCCCGTTCTACCGCAAGGGGCTGTTCAAGCGGCAGAAGTCGTTCACCAAATCGGACCGGCTGAGATGAGCAACGACGTCCTTCTTTCCGCGAAAGACCTGAGCGTGCGCTTCGGCGGCGTGCTCGCGGTCAACAAGGTGAGCTTCGATGTTCGGCGCGGCGAGGTGTTCACGCTCATCGGCCCGAACGGCGCGGGCAAGACGACGGTGTTCAACCTCATCAGCCGCATCTACACGCCGACCACGGGCGAGATCACCTGGCATGGCGAGGCGGGCGGGGCGATCGCGCTCACGCAGCAGGCGCCGCACGCCATTGCGGCACTGGGCATTGCGCGCACCTTCCAGAACATCGAGCTGTTCGAGCATGCGACGGTGCTGCACAACCTGCTGATCGGGCGTCACACGCACCGGCAGACAGGCTTCTGGAGCGAGGTGTTCTTCACGCCGGCCACGCGCCGCGCCGAGATCGCGGCGCGCGAGAAGGCGGAGCAGGTGATCGACCTGCTCGACCTGCAGCACTACCGCGACTCGATGGTGGCGGGGCTGCCCTACGGCGTGCGCAAGGTGGTGGAGCTGGCGCGCGCGCTGTGCACCGAGCCGAAGCTGCTGCTGCTCGACGAGCCTTCTTCGGGGCTCAATGTCGAGGAGACGGCGGACATGGCGTTCTGGATTCAGGACATCCAGCATGAGCTGGGGGTGTCGGTGCTGATGGTCGAGCACGACATGTCGCTGGTTTCCAAGGTGTCGGATCGCGTGCTTGCCATGAATCAGGGCGAGGTGCTGGCTACGGGGTCTCCGCGTGAGGTGCAGGCGGATTCGCGGGTGATTGAGGCTTACCTTGGGACTGTGGATGACGTGAGCAGCCTTCGGAGGGTTGTGGCATGAGCGCTGTGTTCGCTACCTCTTTGGGAGCGCCCGTTGCGCGGCACGGCGCGGTCGCCCCCACTGTGCCGGCCGCTTCGCGGCTGCCCTGCGGTGCTCGCGTTTCGCGGGGTCTCGCAGAACTCGCTTCGCTCAAACAGCTGCGAGCCCTGATCCGCGAAACGCTGCGCTCCTCGGCGGCACAGAGGGGGCGCCCACGCCGCACCGCACACCGGGCTTCGTCGTGGCGTGATGGCTCTGCATGTTCCGCCTTGAAGCAGGGAGCAGTGGCATGAGCGACGTCGTGCTTCAACTGCTCAACGTCGAAAGCGCCTACGGCCCGATCAAGGCCATCCGCGGCGTGAGCCTGAAGGTGCGCAAGGGCGAGATCGCCACCGTGCTCGGCTCCAACGGCGCGGGCAAGACGACGATCCTCAAGACCATCTCGGGGATCATCGATCCGCGCAAGGGCAGCATCGAGTTCCAGGGGCAGGACATCACGGCGAAAGACCCGGCCTTCATCGTGCAGCAGGGGCTGAGCCACGTGCCCGAAGGGCGCGAGGTGTTTCCGCTGCTGTCGGTGAAGGACAACCTGCTGATGGGCGCCTACACGCGCAAGGACCGCGACGGCGTGGCGCGGGACATCGAGACCGTCTTCACCTACTTCCCGATCCTGCGCGAGCGCGCCACGCAGGACGCCGGCCTGCTCTCGGGCGGGCAGCAGCAGATGCTGGCCATCTCGCGCGCCATCATGGCGGCGCCGCACCTCATCCTTCTGGACGAGCCCAGCCTCGGCCTGAGTCCCAAGCTCACCAAGGAGATCTTCGAGATCGTGGTGCGCATCAACCGCGAGCGCGGCACCACCATCCTGCTGGTGGAGCAGAACGCCAACATGGCGCTCAACGCCGCCGACCACGGCTACGTGCTGGAGAACGGCCGCATCGTGATGGAAGACTCGTGCGAACGCCTGCGCGAGAAGGACGACATCAAGGAGTTCTACCTCGGTGTCAAGGACGACGGCGTGCGCGGCGAGCGGCGCTGGAAAAAGAAGAAGACCTGGAGGTAGCCGTCGCCATGCAAGGACTCTGGGATCTGCGAACCATCGAACCCGGCCACGACATCCTCGTGCCCGGCGAGACGCTGTCGGCCATGTTCTGGAACGCCGTGCGCCAGCGCGGCGACAACATCTGGATGCGGCAGAAGGAGCTGGGCATCTGGCGCAGCTGGAGCTGGCGCCAGACGGCCGAGGCCGTGCGCGAGATCGCGGCCGGGCTGCAGGCCATCGGCTTCACGCGCGGCGAGTGCGCGTCCATCCTTTCGAACACCGTCATCGAGTGGGTGCTGGCCGACCTGGCGGTGCTGAGCTGCGGCGGTGTGTCGAACGGCATCTACCCTACCGACGCCGCCTCGCAGGTGGAGTACCTGTGCGAAGACTCGCGCACCACCGTGCTGTTCGTGGAAGACGACGAGCAGCTCGACAAGGCGCTCGAAGTGCGCGCCCGTCTGCCCGGCCTGCGCCGCGTGGTCGTGTTCGACATGGAAGGCCTGCGCGAACTCGACGACCCGGGCGTGATGAGCCTCGATGCGTTGCGCGCCCTCGGCCGCACGCACCTGGCGGGCGACCCGCAGGCGCTGGAGCGCAGCGTGGCGGCCTGCCGGCCCGAAGACTTGGCCATCCTGGTCTACACCTCGGGCACCACCGGCAAGCCCAAGGGCGCCATGCACAGCCACGCGGGGCTGGTGTACACCGCACGCGGCTACAACACGCTCATCGCGCAGGACGAGAAAGACGAGCGCATGTGCTTTCTGCCGCTGTGCCACATCGCCGAGCGCATGGGCGGCGAGTACTTCGCGATGTACACCGGCTCGATCCTCAACTTCGTCGAGAACCCCGAGACGGTGCCCGAGAACGTGCGCGAGATTGCGCCCACGGTGTTCACCGGCGTGCCGCGCGTGTGGGAGAAGTTCTATTCGGGCGTGATGATCGCGCTGAAGGAGGCCAGCCCGCTGCAGCAGGCCGCCTACCACTGGAGCATCGGCGTGGGCGAGACCATCGCCAACAAGGTGCTCGCGGGGCAGGAGATCGGCACGGGGCTGCGCCTGAAGTTCCGGCTGGCGCGGCTGCTGGCGCTGGACAACGCGCGCAAGCTCATCGGCATCCACCGCGCGCGCTTTCTCGTGACCGGCGCGGCGCCCATTTCGCCCGAGCTGGTCAAGTGGTACCTCGCGCTGGGCGTGCCCATGCTCGAGGTGTGGGGCATGACGGAGTCGTGCGGCGCCTCCACCGCCGTGCCCGTCACCCGCATCAAGCCGGGCTCCATCGGCCCGGCCACGGGCTACAACGAGGTGCGCATCGATCCGGCCACCAGCGAGATCCTGGTGCGCGGCCCCAATGTCTTCATGGGCTATTTGAATCTGCCCGAGAAAACCGCCGAGACCATCGACGCCGACGGCTGGCTGCACACGGGCGACGTGGGCGTGATGGACGAGGACGGGTATTTCCGCATCACCGACCGGATGAAAGACATCATCATCACGGCAGGCGGCAAGAACGTGACCCCGAGCGAGCTGGAGAACGAGCTCAAGTTCAGCCTCTACATCACCGATGCCGTGGTGATCGGCGACAAGAGGCCCTACCTCACGGTGATCGTCATGATCGACCAGGAGAACGTCGAAAAGTTTGCGCAGGACCACGACGTGCCGTTCAGCAACTACGAGAGCCTGACACGCACGCAGGAAGTGCAGGACCTGATCCAGGGCGAGATCGATCGCGTCAACGCCAAGTTCGCGCGCGTCGAGCAGATCAAGAAGTTTTTCCTGCTCGAGACGCAGCTGAGCGCCGAGGACGAGGAGCTCACGCCCACGATGAAGCTCAAGCGCAAGCTGGTGCAGACCAAGTACGCGCAGCGCATCGACGCCATGTACCGCTGACCTCTTTTTTGCCAACCCGAGGAGACAACGCTATGACGAAGCTCAAGACATTGACGACGCTGGCCGTGCTGGGCTTGATCGCGACGCTCGCGTCCGCGCAGCAGCAGGGCGTGAGCAAGGACGAGATTCGCATCGGCACTATCCAGGATTTGTCGGGTCCGCTGGCGGGCTTCGGCAAGCAGGCGCGCAACGGCATGCAGCTGCGCGTGGACGAACTCAACGAGCAGGGCACGCTCAACGGCCGCAAGCTCAAGCTCTTCGTGGAAGACTCGGGCTACGACCCGAAGAAGGCGGTGCTGGCGGCGCAGAAGCTGGTCAACCAGGAAAAGATCTTCATCATGGCCGGCCACATCGGCACGGCGCAGAACATGGCGGCGATGCCGGTGCAGTTCGACAAGAGCGTCGTCAACTACATGCCGATCACCGCGGCGCGCGAAATGTACGAGCCGCTGAACCGGCTGAAGTATTCGTTCGCGGCCACCTACTACGACCAGATCCGCCTGGCGCTGCCCAAGATGATCAAGGACAAGGGCGCCAAGAAGGTCTGCACGATCTACCAGGACGACGAGTTCGGCCTGGAAGTGCAGCGCGGCGCCGAGGCCGGCCTGAAGGCCGCGGGCATGGAACTGGCCGAGAAGACCTCGTTCAAGCGCGGTGCCACCGACTTCAGCTCGCAGGTCGCCAAGATGAAGGCGGCCAACTGCGACCTCGTGGTGCTCGGCACCATCATCCGCGAGACCATCGGCACGGTGGGCGAGTCGCGCAAGACCGGCTTCAACCCGACCTTCCTGGGTTCGAGCGCGGCCTACACCGACCTGATCCACAAGCTCGGCGGCAAGGCCATGGACGGCGTGTACGCCACCATGACGGTGCAGAACCCCTACACCGACGAGCAGTCGCAGCCGCTGCGCTTCTGGGCCAACAAGTACAAGACCAAGTTCAACGAAGACCCGACCGTGTTCTCGGTGTACGGCTACGTGATCATCGACTCGTTCATCAAGGCCGCGACCAAGGCCGGCCCGAACCTGACGACCGACAGCTTCATCAAGGCGATGGACAGCATCACCTTCGAGCCCGACATGTTCGGCAGCCCGAAGAGCACCTACACCGCCACCAAGCGCCTGGGCAACGACCAGTCGCGGCTGTCGCAGATCAAGGACGGCAAGTGGGTCGTCGTCTCTGACTACGTGACGCCGTAAGCGAGGCTCGCCCCGGTACCGTACTGGGGGCGAGCGGCTATATTCCGCGAAATCCCCTTCGCGAGACTGCCGCCATGCCCCAGTACTGGTTGATGAAATCCGAGCCCGACGAGGTCTCGATCGACGATGCCCTCGCCGCGCCCGACGCCACCGTGGCGTGGACCGGCGTGCGCAACTACCAGGCACGCAACTTCATGCGCGACGGCATGAAGGTCGGCGACGGCGTGCTGTTCTATCACTCGAGCTGCCCCGAGCCCGGCATTGCCGGCATCGCGCGCGTGGCCTCGGGCATCCAACCCGATCCGACGCAGTTCGACCCGAAGTCGCCGTACTACGACGCTGGCGCGAAGAAGGAAGACCCGCGCTGGCTGCTGGTCGACGTGCAGGCGCTGCGCAAGACGCGGCTGCTGGCGTTGCCCGAGCTGCGCGCCAGGCCCGAGCTGGCCGATCTGGTCGTGCTGCGCAAGGGCAACCGGCTGTCGATCATGCCGGTCGAGCCGGCGCACTGGAAGGTCATCGAGAAGATGCTGGCCTGAACGAAGCTGTTCAGGCGACTTTCGACAGGATCGGGAACAGCTTGCCGAGTCCGTCGGCCATCACTTCGACCGCGAGCGCCGCGAGGATCAGACCCATCAGCCGCGTCATGATGTTGATGCCGGTCTTGCCGAGCACCCGCGCGATCGGCTGCGCGAGCGAAAACGCCAGCGCGGTCGCCAGCGCCACCACCACGCCATAGCCGACCAGCAGCCCCAGCTCCCACAGATGCTGCGTCTTGTCGGCGTAGATCACCACGGTGGAGATCGCGGCCGGGCCGGTGAGCAGCGGAATGGTGAGTGGCACCACCGCGATGGAGGCGCCCATCGACGCCTTCACTTCCACCGCGCGCAGCTCGTCGACGTTGGTCTTGCTCTCGGCCGGTTGCGCGTTGAGCATCGAGATCGAGCTCATGAGCAGCAGCAGGCCGCCGCCGACCTGGAAGCTCGCGATCGAGATGCCGAAGAAGGACAGCAGCTGCAGCCCGATGAGCGCGCTGACGGCAATGACCACGAAGGCGCTGAAGGCCGACATGCGCACCGTGCGCTTGCGCTGGGCGTCGGAGTAGTCCTGCGTGTAGTGGATGAAGAAGGGCACGATGGCCAGCGGGTTGACGATGGCCACCAGCGTGACCAGCGGCTTGATGAGGTCCATGGAGGTGCTCATCGTTATCGTCCTCCGGTCACGTCGAGCAGGGCCATGGTGGTGTAGCTGGCCTCGGGCGAGAGCAGCCACAGGACGGCACCTGCAATTTCTTCGGCGGTGCCGCTGCGCTTCATCGGCACGCCTGGGCCCATCTCGGCGGCGCGGCCAGGCTGGCCGCCGGAGGCGTGGATGTCGGTGTCGATCACGCCGGGGCGCACCGCGTTCACGCGGATGCCTTCGTCGGCCACTTCCTTGGCCAGGCCGATGGTCAGGGTGTCGATGGCTGCCTTGCTGGCCGCGTAGTCGACGTACTGGCCGGGCGAACCGATGCGCGCGGCGCCGCTGGAGATGTTGACGATGGCGCCGCCTTCGCCGCCGTGCTTCGTGCTCATGCGGCGCACGGCTTCGCGTGCGCAGACGAAGCTGCCGATCACGTTGATGCGGAACATGCGCTCCAGGCGCGCCACGCTCATTTCGTCGACGCGCGCCTGCACATCGACCACGCCGGCGTTGTTCACGAGTGCGGTGAGGCGCCCGAGTTTGGCGTCGACCTTCGCGAACATCGCGAGCACCTGGGCTTCGTCGCCCACGTCGGCCTGCACCGCCATGGCGGTGCCGCCGCCCGCGCGGATGGTGCGCACCACCTCGTCGGCGGCCAGCGAGTTGCTGGCGTAGTTCACGGCCACGGCGTAGCCGCGCTTCGCGGCGAGCAAGGCCGTGGCGGCACCGATGCCGCGCCCACCGCCGGTGATCAAGAGCACCTGGTCCAAATCCCACCTCCTGCAGAGAAACTGTGCGTCAGTTAAAACCGACGGCCTGGATTACATCACCGAGGGCTGGCGCATCAGCGCGAGCGCCGCGCCGCCCCAAGCCAGCTCGCACCGCAGTGCGAAGCACGGAGGTTACTGAATGCACAAGACCATCGACTATTACTTTGCGCCACAGAGCCCGTGGACCTATCTGGGGCATACCCGCTTTGCCGCCATCGCCGCGGCCGCCGGCGCCACCGTGCGCGTGCGGCCCATCGACATGGGCAGCGTGTTCCCCGTGTCGGGCGGCCTGCCGCTGGGCAAGCGCGCGCCGCAGCGCCAAGCCTACCGGCTGCTCGAGCTGGCACGCTTCTCCAAGCACCTGGGCCTGCCGCTGAACCCGAAGCCGAAGTTCTTTCCGGTGGCCGGCGACGATGCGGCGCGGCTGATCATCGCGGTCGACATGCACGACGGCACCGAGGCCGCGATGCGCATCAGCGCGGCGGTGTTCGCGGCCGTGTGGGTGCAGGAGCGGAACATCGGCGACCCGAACCTGCTCGAAGCCCTGGTCGCGGAATGCGGCCTGCCGGCCAAGCGCGCCGAGCAATCGCAGAGCCAGGCGGTGCAGGAGCGTTACGAGGCTTACACGCAGGAAGCGATCGACATCCAGGTGTTCGGCGCGCCGAGCTACGTGATCGACGGCGAGATCTTCTGGGGCCAGGACCGGCTCGATTTCGTCGAGCGGGCGCTGCGCGCGTAACGGCGCAAGCCGACCCGCTTTTTCTTTTTCATTCCATCGTTTCAGGAGAACCCCATGGGCCAATTCATCGACCTCACCGCCAAGGATGGCTTCACCTTTCCCGCCTACGTGGCCGAGCCCGCGGGCACGCCGCGCGGCGCCGTGGTGGTGGTGCCGGAAATCTTCGGCGTGAACTCGCACATCCGCTCGGTCGCCGACGGCTATGCGGCCGACGGCTACCTGGCCGTGGCGCCTTCGACCTTCCACCGCGTCAAGCCCGGCGTCGAGTTGGGCTACAGCGACGACGACATGAAGACCGGCTTCGGCTACAAGACCGCGGTCGAGGCGCTGCCTGCGCCCGGCGTGCTGCAGGACCTCGAAGCCGCGATCGCCTACGCCTCGAAGGCGGGCAAGGTCGGCATCGTCGGCTACTGCTGGGGCGGCCTGCTGGTCTGGCGCGCCGCGGCCCTGCTGCCGGGCCTGGCCGCTGCCGCACCTTATTACGGTGGCGGCATGACGACGCCGGAAGAAAGCGCACGCCAGCCGAAGGTGCCGGTGCTCGCGCAGTTCGGCAACCGCGACCACTGGATTCCGCTGGACACCATCGAGGCCTTCAAGAAGGCGCACCCCGAGGTGGAAGTGCATGTCTACGAAGCCGACCATGGCTTCAACTGCGACCAGCGCGGCTCGTACAACGCAGAGGCGGCGAAGCCGGCGCGTGAACGCGTTCTGGTCTTCTTTGCCAAGCACGTCGGCTGATCCGGCACGCTTCAAGCAAAAGCCCGGCAGTGCCGGGCTTTTTTCATGGGTTACTTCTTGGCGCCGACCCGGGTCTGCAGGAAGTCGAGCAGTGCGCGCAGCGCCGCGCTGTTGTGGCGCCGCTGCAGGTAGGCGGCCGACAGCCACATGTCCTTGCGCGCATAGCCTTCGAGCACCGGCACCAACTCGCCGCTGTCGATGTGCGACTGCACGAGCAGCGAGGGCAGGTAGATCACGCCGAAGCCGCGCATCGCGACGCGGATCAGCGGCGCGCCTTCGGTGCAGTCCATGCGGCTCTTGACCTGCACGTCCAGCGGCTGGCCGTTGTCATCGAAGCGCCACGCGGGCTGCGTGCCCAGCAGCGAATGGGTCAGCGCCTCGTGGTGGGCGAGCTCCTGCGGGTGCGCGGGCTTGCCGTGCTTCTTCCAGTAGACCGGCGAGGCGCAGACCACCATGTGGATGAGCCGCAGCTTGCGCACGATGAGGTTGGCGTCTTCCACCGGGCCGCTGCGGATGTCGACGTCGATGCCTTCCTCGGCGAGGTCGACGGTGCGGTTGGTCAACTGCAGGCTGATGCTCACGTCGGGGTAGTGGCGCATGAAGTCGGCCAGCAGGTCGGGGAATTCGCCGTTGCCCATGCCGTGCGGGGCCGAGATGCGCAGCCGGCCGCCGGGCTGGCTGGCGCGCTCCTGCAGCTCGGCCTGGGTCAGTTCGACCATTTCGAGCATCGGCGTGCTGCGCTCCAGCAGCAGCTGGCCGGCGTCGGTGAGGCTGACGGAACGCGTGGAGCGGTTGAGCAGGCGCACGCCGAAGCGGGTTTCGAGTTCGGCGACGTACTTGCTGACCGTGGCCTTCGACATGTCGAGCCGCTTGGCGGCCTGGGAGAAGCTGCCGTGCGAGGCGACTTCCCGGAAGGTTTTGATCAGATCGAGACTGTCCATGTCAGTGAAACCCGTTGTTTTTCGCGAGGGAGCGCGGTGTGCCGATTCTCGGGGGTTTTGCCGGATAGGACCGGCGCGGGGTTCTGGTGTAAGCCGGAAGCAGTCAGGCGCCTTGTGCCCGTTTTTTTGCGTGCACGACTTTGTTGACTGATTGTTTCGCTACAGGAAACACCGTGTCTCTGAACCGAGTGTTTTCCCGAAGGAATTCCGGCTGACACTCGCCGCACAGGCGAGCCAACGTGCAAGCCTGGTGGACATCCCATCTAGCCGAACACAAGGAACAGACATGAAGACCTCGCACATTTTCGCAGCCGCCGCCCTGACCCTCCTGGCCGCCACCGGCGCCCAAGCCGAGACGTACCAAGGCGTGACCCAAGTGATCTCGTCCAAGAGCCGCGACGAAGTCAACGCCGAAGCCCAGCGCACCGCCGCAGCCCCGAACCAGAACGTCGTGCGCGGTTCGCGCGGCGCGGAAACCGTGGCCGTGTCGAAGGACCGTTCGATCGTCGAAGCCGAAGCCATCCGCACCGCCTACGCTCCCGACCAGAACGTGACCTCGGGTTCGCGCGTCAACAGCAAGGTCATCTCGACCATGGTGAACCCGATGGACGCACGCGTTCAAGCCCAGCAAGGTTCGGGCGCCGTCGCCAAGTAATTGGCCGCGAAGCCAGCCGCCTTCCGGGGCGGCCCGAGCTGACCAGAAAAGCCACGCATCTGCGTGGCTTTTTTCATGGGCGCTCAGCGCGTGCGGGCCAGGTAGCGCTTGCGCCAGAAGATCAGGACCAGCAGCACCGCGATGACCAGCATGGCCGACATCGCGATCCAGAAGCCGTCCGCCTTGTGCACCAGCGGGATGAACTCGAAGTTCATGCCGAAGATGCCGGCGATGAGGTTCAGCGGCAGGAAGATGGCGGTGAGCACGGTCAGCACCCGCATGATGTCGTTGGCCCGGTGGCCTTGGACGCTGAAATGCATCTGCACGGCCGTCTCGGCGTTCTGCTCGAGCCGGTGCACGTGGTGCACCACGCGCTGGATGTGCTCCAGCACGTCGCGGCTGCGCACCATGATCAGGTCGCGCTCGCGCTGCGCGGTCTCGCCTTGCGGCACGGGCAGGGTTTCGAGCGAATCGATCCAGTCCTGCATGGCGGCCCGCTGGTCTTCGCAGATTTCGTCCAGGCGGTGCAGTGACTGGCGCGCCTCCATCAGCGCGCTCCAGTTGGTGAAGCGGCTGCGCGGGTCGATGAGCTCGGTCTGCCAGTGGTCGAGCTGCTTCGTGAGCTCGCGCCGCATGTCGAGGTAGCCGTCGACGATCAGGTTGACGATGCGCAGCATCAGGTCGGCGGGGCTCGCCGGCAGGCGGGCCGAGGTGGCACGCACGTCGAGCGCCGGCGTGCCGCGGTCGTCGGACGAGGCGGCCGCCAGCAGCCGGGCGGCGAAGGCGTCGCGCACCGTGCCGTCCTCAGGGTGCACCGACAGCAGCACGCGGTCGAACACCGCGAAGCCGACGGGGCGGGTGTCGATGCGGCGCAGCACCGGCGGGCCGCCGCGCGAGGGGCGTTGCGGCAGCGAAGGCTCCCCGCTGTTGCCGGTTTCAGCGCCGTTGCCTGTGGCCAGGCGGCGGAACACCAGTACGTCGTACAGCGAGGTGTAGTCGTAGTGCGAGGGCAGCTGGTCGTTGAGCAGGTCGGCCACGTGCAGGTCGACCAGCTGGGTCTGGCACAGCGTCTGCAGGATCTGCTGCACCTCGGGCTGGGCGGCGCGGAATTCGTCGCGCGTCAGCGAAATCCAGAGGTAGCTGGCGGCGGCGCAGGCGCCCGGCACGGCCAGCGGCGCCAGCGAGGCGTGCTCGCTGACCTGCGAGCGGCTGATTTCGAAGATGCGCATGGACACTCGCCCCCGGTGGTTCTGCTTCCACGCCAGAAGTGCCGTGGAGGTGCGGCAGGCATGCCGCAGTAGCTATTATTTTTGTAGCAACCGGGCGGCGTCAAGCGCGAAGTAGGTCAGCACGCCATCGGCGCCGGCGCGCTTGAAGGCCAGCAGGCTTTCGAGCACCACGGCGTCGTGGTCGAGCCAGCCGTTCTGGGCGGCGGCCTTCAGCATGGCGTACTCGCCGCTCACCTGGTAGGCGAAGGTCGGCACGCGGAACTCGTCCTTCACGCGGCGCACGATGTCCAGGTAAGGCATGCCGGGCTTCACCATGACCATGTCGGCGCCTTCGGCGATGTCGATGGCGACCTCGCGCAGGGCCTCGTCGCTGTTGCCGGGGTCCATCTGGTAGACCTTCTTGTTGCTCTTGCCGAGCGTCGCGGACGAGCCGACAGCGTGGCGGAAGGGGCCGTAGAAGGCGCTGGCGTACTTGGCGCTGTAGGCCATGATGCGCGTGTGGATGTCGCCGCGGGCTTCGAGCGCGGTGCGGATCGCGCCGATGCGGCCGTCCATCATGTCGCTCGGCGCCACAATATCGACGCCAGCTTGCGATTGTGTGAGTGCCTGCTTCACCAACACTTCAACGGTGGCGTCGTTGAGGATGTAGCCGGTCTCGTCGAGCAGGCCGTCCTGGCCGTGGCTGGTGTAGGGGTCGAGCGCCACGTCGGTCATCACGCCCAGTTCGGGGAAGCGCGCCTTGAGCGCGGCCACCACGCGGGGAATCAGCCCGTCGGGGTTGAAGGCCTCGTCGCCCGCGGGCGTCTTGAGGCTGGCGTCGATCACCGGGAACAGCGCCATCACCGGGATGCCGGCCTGCACGCACTGCTCGGCCACGGGCAGTAGCAGGTCCAGGCTCAGGCGATCCACGCCGGGCATCGAGGGCACGGCGTCGCGACGCTTCTCGCCTTCCTGCACGAACACCGGGTAGATCAGGTCGTTCGTCGTCAGCGCATGCTCGCGCACGAGGTTGCGGGTGAAGGCATCGCGGCGCAGCCGTCGCGGGCGGCCGGCGGGGAACATTGCGAGCGGGGAAAATGGTGACGTCATATATCTAAAATTGTGCCTGAAGCGCGAAATCGCAGCCCAGAGCTGCTGGAGGCAAGTTGTCTGACAACTACGGAAATTAATAGAACTTAAGTTCTAGATTTTTGTTGTAAAAGTCAAAGAAACTGCCTCAATCGCTTGAAACCTTGTTTCGTCTTTGTTAAATTCTGAAGCGGGCGGCTTGCCGCTCCCCGCTTTTCCTCCCTGAGCGGGTGCCTTGATGTGTGACAGCAAAAGGGCTTCCCAGCCCGACGTGAAGACGTCGGGCTTTTTTTTGCCCGAAACCTTGGCAAAGGGCCCCGAAGAGGGGTCAGTGTGCAGCCACCACTAAACTGCCGCCATGCTCTGGGTCAAATCTCTTCACATTGTTTTCATTGCCAGCTGGTTTGCCGGGCTGTTCTATCTGCCGCGCATCTTCGTCAACCTGGCGATGGTGCCCCCCGAGTCGGTCGCGGAGCGTGAGCGCCTGCTCCTGATGGCGCGCAAGCTGCTGCGCTTCACCACCTTCCTGGCCGTGCCGGCGCTGGTGTTCGGCGCCTGGCTCTGGCTGGGCTACGGCATCGGGCGCGGCCCCGGCAACGGCTGGATGCACGCCAAGCTGGCCCTGGTGCTGGTGGCCATCGGCTACCACCATGGCTGCGGCGTGCTGCTGCGCCGTTTCGCGGCGGGCGGCAACCGCCGCAGCGACCGCTGGTACCGCTGGTTCAACGAGTTGCCCGTGCTGCTGCTGCTGGGCATCGTGATCCTGGTGGTGGTGAAGCCCTTCTGAGCCCGTGTCGACGGTAGACATGCCGCACAAGTCTGCCGCGCTCCCCCTGGCGCTGGCCTATGCGGCGCTGATCGTCTATGCCAGCCTGTACCCCTTCGCCGACTGGCGTGACCAGGGGATCGCGCCCTGGGCCTACCTGTCGGCGCCCTGGCCCAAGTACTGGACGGGGTTCGATTTCGGGGTGAACGTGGCGGGCTACGTGCCCTTCGGTTTTCTGTGCGCGCTGAGCGTGCTGCGCACGGGCAGCAGTCACAGTGTGTGGCGTGCGCTGTTGCGCGCCACGGTGGCGGGCGCGGCGATCGCGTTTGCCATGGAGACGCTGCAGAGCTATTTGCCAGCGCGCATTCCTTCCAATGTCGACCTGGGGCTGAACACCGCCGGAACCGTGCTCGGCGCTGTGCTGGCCGCGGCGCTGGAGCGGCTGGGTGCGATCGCGCACTGGAGCCGCGTGCGCTCGCAATGGTTCGTCGAAGACGCGCGCGGCGGCCTCGTGCTGCTCGCGCTCTGGCCCTTTGCGCTGCTGTTCCCTGCCGCCGTCACCTTCGGCCTCGGCCAGGTCTTCGAGCGGCTAGAGGCGACGATTTCCGAGTGGCTGCTCGACACGCCCTTCATCGACTGGCTGCCCGTGCGCCAGTTCGAGCTGGAGCCGCTGGTGCCGGCCGTGGAACTGCTGTGCGTGATGCTCGGCGCGCTGGTGCCGTGCCTACTGGGCTACCTGGTGGCGCGCAACGTGGTGCAGCGCGCGGTGCTGCTGCCGCTCATCCTGCTCGCAGGCGTTGCGGCCTCGGCGCTGTCGGCGGCCATGAGCTACGGCCCGGAGCACGCGTGGGCCTGGCTCGATCTGCCGGTGCAGGTCGGGCTGGCCGCGGCGGTGTTCGCGGGCGTGCTGCTGCTCTTTGCGCCGCGCCGGCTGTGCGGGGCGCTGCTGCTCATGGGGCTCGTGCTCCAGCTGAGCCTGCTGAACCAGGCGCCCGAGAGCGCCTACTTCGCGCAGACCCTGGCCACCTGGGAGCAGGGCCGCTTCATCCGCTTCCACGGCCTGGCCCAGTGGCTGGGCTGGGGTTGGCCCTTCGCGGTGCTGGGGTACGTGGTGGCTGCGCTGTCGCGGCGCCGCCCTCGGCCTGAGCACGCACGCTCATAAAATCGGTCGATGCCCAGCACCACTCCCGCCGCGCCGTCCGGCTACTACGGCCGCCACATCTTCTTCTGCCTGAACGAACGCAAGAACGGCGAAGACTCCTGCGCCCTGCACAACGCGCAGGAAGGCTTCGACCGCTGCAAGGCCAAGGTGAAGGAGCAGGGGCTCGCCGGGCCCGGCAAGGTGCGCGTCAACAAGGCCGGCTGCCTCGACCGCTGCGCGGGCGGGCCCGTGGCGGTGGTCTACCCGGAGGCTGTCTGGTACACCTTCGTGGACGCGGAAGACATCGACGAGATCGTCGAGTCCCATCTGAAGAATGGCCAGGTCGTCGAGCGGCTGGTGTTGCCGCCCGACGTCGGCCGCTGAACTTTCCCGCGGACCCCGTGCTCGTACCGTGCACGTTGCCGGCATCGCCGGCCCAGCCAACCCCAGCGCCATGAACTCCCAGACCGAAAAAATCAGCCTCCAGGGCGCCGCGGGCGTGATCGAGGTGCAGCGCGATCTGCCGTCCGGCGACGCGCGCGGCATCGCGGTGATCGCCCATCCGCACCCGCTGTTCGGCGGCACGATGGACAACAAGGTCGTGCAGACCCTGGCCCGCGCCTTCGTGTCTTGTGGCTGGACGGCCGTGCGCTTCAACTTCCGCGGCGTCGGCGCCAGCGAAGGCGTCCACGATGAAGGGCGCGGCGAGCTCGAGGACATGCTGCATGTCGTCGGCCAGCTCGCGCCCGAAGGTCAGCTGGCGATTGCCGGCTTTTCCTTCGGTGCCTTCGTGGCCAGCTGCGCGGCCGAGAAGCTCTGGGCCGCACGCGACGTGCGGCAACTGGTGCTGGTGGGCACGGCCGCCTCGCGTTTCTCGGTGGCCACGCTGCCGGCCGATGCGCACGAGCGCGCGCTGGTGGTCCATGGCGAAGCCGACGACACCGTGCCTCTCGCCGCCGTGATGGACTGGGCACGCCCCCAGTCACTCCCTGTCACGGTTATTCCCGGGGGCGGCCATTTCTTTCACGGACAATTGCCGCTGCTCAAAAGCCTGGTCGCCCGCCATCTGCGCGCGGGCACCGAATGAAAGCCTTGCAGGCTTGTCCTCGTCTCTTCTTATCTTCCCCATGAATCGTTTTTTCACTGCGCTTCGCGCACTGGTGCTGACCGCTGCTGCCTCGGTTGGCGTGATCGCCGCCGCCCAGATGCCGGCCCCGCCTGAAATCGCCGCGCGCAGCTACCTGCTGCTGGACGTGACCGCGAACCAGATCCTGGCGCAGAAGGACATCGACAGCCCCGTCGAACCGGCCTCGCTCACCAAGCTGATGACCGCGTACGTCGCGTTCGACGCGCTGCGCGCCAAGAAGATCACGCTGACCCAGACCCTGCCGGTGAGCCCGCGCGCCTGGAAGATGCCCGGTTCGCGCATGTTCATCGACCCCAAGATGCAGGTGCCGGTGGAAGACCTGATCAAGGGCGTGATCGTGCAGTCGGGCAACGACGCCACGGTGGCGCTGGCCGAAGGCGTGGGCGGCACGGTGGAGCACTTCGTCGAGATGATGAACGCCCAGGCCAAGGTGCTGGGCATGAAGAACACCACCTACAAGAACCCCGAAGGCCTCACGGCGCCCGGCCACACGACCACGGCGCGCGACCTGAGCATCCTGGCCACGCGCCTGGTGCGCGACTTCCCCGAGGAAGCCAAGTACTACGCCATCAAGAAGTACCGCTACCCGGGCACGCCATCGACCAACGACACCAACCGCAACCTGCTGCTGTTCCGCGACCCGACCGTCGACGGCCTGAAGACCGGCCACACCGACGCCGCCGGCTACTGCATGATCGCCACCGCCAAGCGCGACTTCCCGAACCTGACCGGCGGCCGCCGCCTGCTGTCGATCGTGCTGGGCGCCAGCAGCGAAGCCGTGCGCGCCAACGAGTCGCAGAAGCTGCTGAACTGGGGTTACACGGCCTACGACGCCGTGCGCCTGTTCGAAGCCGGCCAGCCCGCCGCCACGCCCGCCGTCTGGAAGGGCAAGGCCAACGTGCTGAAGCTGGGCCGCCCCGAGGCCATCGTGGTCGCGGTGCCGACCGGGTCCGCCAGCAAGATCAAGACGCAGGTGTCGCGCCCCGACCCGCTGGTCGCGCCGTTCACCAAGTACCAGGCCGTCGGCTCGCTCAAGGTCACGCTGGACGACCAGCCCCTGGCGGACGTGCCGCTGGTCGCCCTGGAACCGGTCGAGCAGGCCGGCGTCTTCGGCCGCGCCTGGGACGCCGTGCGTCTCTGGATCAAGTAAGAGACAGGGAAAAGAGGCCTTGAAACAGGCGGTGGCGGGCGCTCCAGGCGCCTGACATTGCCATTTCAGACCTGCCTGCTATACTCGTGGGCTTTTCGGAATTTTCCGAAGGGTTTCACGTTTTCGTTATTCCCGGCTTCCTTGAGTCACGACCAAGGGCGGTTTCACCACCAAGGCTGGGTTGTTTTGGGACTAATTCATTCATGCCAACCATCAATCAACTGGTGCGTCAGGGTCGAACGGTCGAGAAGATCAATTCGAAGAGCCCTGCCATGCAGAACTCGCCGCAACGTCGCGGTGTCTGCACCCGCGTCTACACCACGACGCCCAAGAAGCCCAACTCGGCGCTTCGTAAAGTTGCCAAGGTCCGTCTGACCAATGGCTTCGAAGTCATCTCCTACATCGGCGGCGAAGGCCACAACCTGCAAGAACACAGCGTCGTGCTGGTTCGCGGCGGTCGTGTCAAGGACTTGCCCGGTGTGCGTTACCACATCGTGCGCGGTTCGCTCGACCTGCAAGGCGTGAAAGACCGCAAGCAGTCGCGTTCCAAGTACGGCGCGAAGCGTCCCAAGAAGGCTTAAGCCTTCCTGTCAGAAAACAAGCGGTGTTCGATGGCCTTGGCGGGCTTGTCGAACGAAGTGACCCAATGTCGGGTCGAGTAAGTGAGAGTCCTGACTGGCTCTCGCGGTATCGGAAACGATGCCAACTGAAGCAAAGAGGTTAGAAAAATGCCACGTCGTCGCGAAGTCCCCAAACGTGAAATCCTGCCGGATCCCAAGTACGGCAATGTCGAGCTGTCCAAATTCATGAACGTGATCATGGAAGGCGGCAAGAAGGCTGTTGCCGAGCGCATCATTTACGGTGCCCTCGACTTCATCGAGAAGAAGAACCCGGACAAGGACCCCCTCGAAGCGTTCACCGTTGCCATCAACAACGTGAAGCCGATGGTCGAAGTGAAGTCGCGCCGCGTCGGTGGTGCGAACTACCAGGTGCCGGTCGAAGTCCGCCCTGTCCGTCGCCTCGCCCTGTCGATGCGCTGGATCAAGGAAGCTGCCCGCAAGCGCGGTGAGAAGTCGATGGCCCTGCGTCTGGCCAATGAACTGATGGAAGCCACGGAAGGCCGTGGCGGTGCCATGAAGAAGCGCGACGAAGTGCACCGCATGGCAGAAGCCAACCGCGCCTTCAGCCACTTCCGCTTCTAAAAAACACACGTCTCTTGAGCGTTGGGGGTTGAGTACCGGGCGAAATCGCCCGTGCTCGACGCCCAGCGCTCAACGCATTTAAACCCGAAAGTACATCATGTCCCGCAAGACCCCCATCGAGCGCTACCGCAACATCGGTATCTCCGCGCACATCGACGCCGGCAAGACCACCACCACCGAACGTATCCTGTTCTACACGGGCGTGACCCACAAGCTCGGCGAAGTGCACGATGGCGCGGCAACGACCGACTGGATGGAGCAGGAACAAGAGCGCGGCATCACGATCACCTCGGCTGCCGTGACCTGCTTCTGGAAGGGCATGGACCACTCGCTGCCCGAGCACCGCATCAACATCATCGACACCCCCGGCCACGTGGACTTCACCATTGAAGTCGAGCGCTCGATGCGCGTGCTGGACGGCGCCGTCATGGTGTACGACTCGGTCGGCGGCGTGCAGCCCCAATCGGAAACCGTCTGGCGCCAGGCCAACAAGTACAAGGTGCCGCGTCTGGCGTTCGTCAACAAGATGGACCGCATCGGCGCCAACTTCTTCCGCGTTCGCCAGATGATGGTCGACCGCCTGAAGGCCAACCCCGTGCCGATCGTGATCCCGATCGGTGCCGAAGACAAGTTCCAGGGCGTGGTCGACCTGCGTCTGATGAAGGCGATCTTCTGGGACGAAGCCTCGCAAGGCATGAAGTTCGAAACGCGCGAAATCCCCGCCGAGCTGGTCGAGCTGGCCAAGGAATGGCGCGAGAAGATGGTCGAAAGCGCGGCCGAAGCTTCGGAAGAGCTGATGAACAAGTACCTTGAAGAAGGTGACCTGACGCTCGAGGAAATCACCCACGGTCTGCGCACGCGCACGATCGCCGGCGAAATCCAGCCGATGCTGTGCGGCAGCGCGTTCAAGAACAAGGGCGTGCAGCGCATGCTCGACGCCGTGATCGAACTGATGCCTTCGCCGCTGGACATTCCTCCGGTGCACGGCACGGACGACGACGAGCAAGACGTGACCCGCAAGGCTGACGACGGCGAGAAGTTCTCGGCGCTGGCATTCAAGCTCATGACCGACCCGTACGTCGGCCAGCTGACCTTCGTGCGCGTGTACTCGGGCGTTCTGAGCAAGGGCGACACCGTCTACAACCCGGTCAAGGGCAAGAAAGAGCGTATCGGTCGTATCGTGCAGATGCATGCCAACGAACGCCTCGAAATCGAAGAAATCCGTGCCGGCGACATCGCCGCTTGCGTGGGCCTGAAGGACGTCACCACGGGCGAAACCCTGTGCGACCCGAACGCCATGATCACGCTGGAGCGCATGGAATTCCCCGAGCCCGTGATCTCGCAGGCCGTCGAGCCCAAGACCAAGGCCGACCAGGAAAAGATGGGCATCGCCCTGCAGCGCCTGGCTTCGGAAGATCCGTCGTTCCGCGTGCGCACCGACGAAGAATCCGGCCAGACCATCATCTCCGGCATGGGCGAACTGCACCTCGAAATCATCGTGGACCGCATGAAGCGCGAATTCGGCGTGGAAGCCAACGTGGGCAAGCCGCAAGTGGCTTACCGCGAAACGATCCGCAAGACCGTCGAAGAAGCCGAAGGCAAGTTCGTTCGCCAGTCGGGTGGTAAGGGCCAGTACGGTCACGTCATCCTGAAGATCGAGCCGCAGGAAGCCGGCAAGGGCTTCGAGTTCGTCGACGCCATCAAGGGCGGTGTGGTTCCTCGCGAATACATCCCCGCCGTGGAAAAGGGCGTTGTGGAAGCACTGACGCAAGGCGTGCTGGCGGGCTACCCCGTCGTCGACGTCAAGGTCACGCTGCACTTCGGTTCGTACCACGACGTGGACTCGAACGAAATGGCGTTCAAGATGGCCGCGATCTTCGGCTTCAAGGAAGGCGCCCGCAAGGCCAGCCCGGTCATCCTCGAGCCGATGATGGCCGTGGAAGTCGAAACGCCTGAAGACTACGCCGGCAACGTGATGGGCGACCTGTCCAGCCGTCGCGGCATGGTGCAGGGCATGGACGACATGATCGGTGGCGGCAAGCTCATCAAGGCTGAAGTCCCGCTGTCGGAAATGTTCGGCTACTCGACGACGCTGCGCTCGGCCACGCAAGGTCGCGCCACGTACACGATGGAGTTCAAGCACTACGCTGAAGCTCCCCGTAACGTCGCCGAAGCCATCGTGGCCGCTCGCTCGAAGTAAGTTTCCAGAATGTGGGGCCGCGCAGTGCGCGGCCCTTCTTGTCTGCGATCCGGTGCCGCCCTGTTCCCGTGCGGGGCGAACCAGCAATCGGATGCAGACATAAAACCAACACACGGGACATGCTCTTTCAAGGATTGAAAAATGGCAAAAGGTAAATTCACCCGCACCAAGCCGCACGTGAACGTGGGCACGATCGGTCACGTTGACCACGGCAAGACCACGCTGACGGCTGCGATCGCCACCGTGCTGTCGGCCAAGTTCGGCGGCGAAGCCAAGGCTTACGACCAGATCGACGCAGCGCCTGAAGAAAAGGCCCGCGGCATCACGATCAACACCGCGCACGTCGAGTACGAAACGGCCAACCGCCACTACGCACACGTCGACTGCCCCGGCCACGCCGACTACGTGAAGAACATGATCACCGGCGCTGCCCAGATGGACGGCGCCATCCTGGTGTGCTCGGCCGCTGACGGCCCGATGCCCCAGACCCGTGAACACATCCTGCTGGCTCGCCAGGTGGGCGTGGGCTACATCATCGTGTTCCTGAACAAGTGCGACATGGTCGACGACAAGGAGCTGCTCGAGCTGGTCGAAATGGAAGTTCGCGAACTCCTCGACAAGTACGAATTCCCCGGCGACGACACCCCCATCATCCACGGCTCGGCCAAGCTCGCCCTGGAAGGCGACAAGGGCGACCTGGGCGAAGGCGCCATCATGAAGCTGGCAGAAGCCCTGGACACGTACATCCCCACGCCCGAGCGCGCTGTGGACGGCACGTTCCTGATGCCCGTGGAAGACGTGTTCTCGATCTCGGGTCGCGGCACCGTGGTGACCGGCGCTGTCGAGCGCGGCGTGATCAAGGTCGGCGAAGAAATCGAAATCGTCGGTATCCGCCCCACCGTCAAGACCACCTGCACCGGCGTGGAAATGTTCCGCAAGCTGCTGGACCAAGGTCAAGCTGGCGACAACGTCGGCGTGCTGCTGCGCGGCACGAAGCGCGAAGAAGTCGAACGCGGCCAAGTGCTGTGCAAGCCCGGCTCGATCAAGCCGCACGTGCACTTCACCGCCGAGGTGTATGTCCTGTCCAAGGACGAAGGCGGCCGTCACACGCCGTTCTTCAACAACTACCGTCCGCAGTTCTACTTCCGCACGACGGACGTGACCGGCGCGATCGAGCTGCCCGCGGACAAGGAAATGGTCATGCCTGGCGACAACGTCAGCATCACCGTGAAGCTGATCAACCCGATCGCGATGGAAGAAGGCCTGCGCTTCGCCATCCGTGAAGGCGGCCGTACCGTGGGTTCGGGCGTCGTGGCCAAGATCCTCGACATCTAAGCCGGACGCAAAGGAATCACCATGGCTACCAAGCAAAAGATCCGCATCCGCCTGAAGGCATTCGACTACAAGCTGATCGACCAGTCGGCCGCTGAAATCGTGGACACCGCCAAGCGCACCGGCGCGATCGTCAAGGGCCCCGTGCCCCTGCCGACCCGCATGAAGCGTTTCGACATCCTGCGTTCGCCGCACGTCAACAAGACGTCGCGCGACCAGCTGGAAATCCGTACGCACCAGCGCCTGATGGATATCGTCGACCCCACCGACAAGACCGTGGACGCGCTGATGAAGCTCGACCTGCCGGCCGGCGTCGACGTCGAGATCAAGCTGCAGTAATTCGACCTCGCGTCGCATTCCGAGCACAGCCCGCCTGCAGAAATGCAGGCGGGCTTTTTTGTGCTTCACGTTTGTTTCTCAAGTGTGGCATCCTCGCGCACCGGCCTGCGGGACGCAGTGCGCCGGGGCTGAAACGAGGGCAGCACACGTGATGAGCCAGAAGTTCTCTTTTGCATTCGGTGCGGCGTGCATCGCGGCGGCATTGCTGGCAGGTTGCGGTGGGGGAGGTGGTGGTGGCGGAGGCGGCGGTGGGTTTCCCATCGGCCTGCCGATCGTGCTGAACCCGGTCACCCTGAGCGGGAAAGCCACTTACGACTCGGTGCCGAACAACAGCGGGCCCCTCCTGTACGCGAACACCACAGCCAAGCCCGTGCGCGGCGCCACGGTAGAGGTGCTCGATGCCACCACATCGGCGCAGCTCGCGTTGACCACCACGGATGACGGTGGCAATTACGCGGTCTCGGTGCCGGCGAACACGAACATCACCGTGCGCGTCCGGGCCCAGCTGACCCGGACCGGCCCGGGGGCGACCTGGGATGTCACGGTGCGCGACAACACGCGCAGCGATGCGCTGTACTCGATGCAGTCGGCGAGCTTTTCTTCGGGAAGCGTGGCATTGACGCGCGACCTGCGTGCGGACAGCGGCTGGGATGGTTCGCGCTACAGCGGGACGCGGGTCGCGGCGCCGTTCGCCGTGCTCGATACGGTCTACACCTCCATGCAGAAGGTGCTGTCGGTGGCGCCGGCTTCGGCGTTTCCTTCGTTGAAGGTTTTCTGGAGCGTCAACAACGCGCCGTCGGACGGAATCAATCTTTCGGCGGGGCAGATTGGCACGACCTTCTTCTTCAACAGCGGAAGCAACGGTCGGCAGATCTACGTGCTGGGCAAGGAGGATGTGGACACCGACGAGTTCGATGCGCCGGTGATCGCGCACGAATGGGGGCACTACTACCAATCGGCCTTCAGTCGAGATGACTCGATCGGAGGCGGGCATTCGATGGACGATCGTCTCGATCGGCGACTTGCTTTCTCCGAGGGTTGGGGTAATGCGTGGTCAGGCATTGCCCTGGAGCGAAGCAACTATGTCGACTCAAAGCTGCCGCAGCAAAGGGGGGGCAGCCCGTTGGATCTCTCGCGTGGTCCTACAAGCAATCCCGGCTGGTCCCGCGAGTCATCTGTCCAGGCCATCCTGTGGAACCTCAACCGGCAGGCCGGCTTCAAGCCCATCCACGACACCTTGACCGGCTTCCAGTTCCGAAGCGGCGCGCCGGTCACGTCGATTCACGCTTTCGCCGCCGCGTTCAATGCGACGTCGCCTGGCAACGCCTCGGCGCTGAACAGCCTGCTGACCGCGCAGAACATCACCTCCAGCGATGCATTCGGCGCGGGCGAATCGAACGACGGCGGGTTGCCCAGCGTGCCCGGCGTGCTGCCGATGTACCGGGCCTTGGCTGTTGGTGCGGTGGTCAACAACGTCTGTGTCTCCAGCGTGGCGGGCACGGGCAACAAGCTCGGCAACATTGCCTACCTGCGTTTCACCGCGCCGGCGAACCGGGACTACCAGGTCACGGTCGGGAACGCCGCGGTGCCGGACTTCGACGTCTTCCGGGGTGGAGAGATCGCCCGATCGGGCAGCCGGGTCAGCCTGAGCGCGGGTGAGTACGTTCTGGCGGTGCGGGATGCCGCAATGACGAGCTCCTCTGCTACGCCGGTGTGCCTCACCGTGCTCGTTCAATAAGGAAGGGAAGGCTCGCGATGATCCTGAACACTCGCCTCTCTCTGGCTGCCGCACTGACGGCGGGACTTGCACTGTCCGCGCTCTCGGCCTGCGCCCTGGCTGACGGGATGCCGCCGACGCGCACCACCGCGAAGTTGTCGCCTGCAGGCCTGAAGGGCTCCGCCACCCCCTGGGTGACCGCATCGAGAAAACCCAATGACTCCGGCGTCAAGCTGCAGTACCGGCTGGACGGCGCGCCTCAGGCCGGCAAGCCGACGGTCGTCGTTCTTCAGTTCGATGGCGTGACCGACCCCGCCGGCGCCAGCGTGGCGTTGACGGTCGATGCGGGGCTGACGCTGTCCGGCAGCGCGTCGCTGAGCCTGCCGCCGGGGCAGCGCTCCGACGCTTCCGTCACGGTGGTCGGCCAGGGCGAGGGACTGGCCTACCTGAACGTGTTCATCACGCAGGGCGGCCGGACCAGCGCCATTTCCATCCCGATCCAGACCGGCGCGGCGGCGCCCGCCATGAAGGCCAATGGCGAGATCAAGTCGCTGCCAGGCGGCGACAACATCATCTCGCTGCCCGCGAAATAGGCCCGAAAGCCACCCGAAACGGGGCCGGAACCCCCTGAATCCGGCCCGAAAAGGGCCACTTGCGCCCCGGTTCGACTGCGGGCTATAATCTCTGGCTCTGCCCTTGTTGCGTCCGTTCGGTCGCCGCTTTCGGCGGAGATTTATCAACCTTCTCTCGCAGGCCGGGAAACCAGCCAAACGCTGTCGCCAATTGAAGTGGCAGCGGCGAAGGAAGTCTTCCATTTTTGGAGAAAACAAATGAGTCTGAGCAACTCCCTCGGGTTGCTGGGCCGCAAGGTGGGGATGATGCGTCTCTTCACCGATGACGGGGACGCAGTTCCTGTCACGGTGGTGGATGTGTCCAACAACCGTGTGACCCAGATCAAGTCCCAAGAGACCGATGGCTACGTCGCCCTGCAGGTGACGTTCGGTTCGCGCAAAGCATCGCGCGTGACCAAGCCCCAAGCCGGCCACCTTGCCAAGGCAGGTGTCGAAGCTGGTGAAATCATCCAGGAATTCCGCGTCACCGCCGATACCGCAGGTCAGCACAAGGCTGGCGGCGTGATCGCGGCAAGCAGCGTGTTCTCCGTGGGCCAGAAGGTGGACGTGCAAGGCACGACCATCGGCAAGGGCTACGCCGGCACGATCAAGCGTCACAACATGAGCTCGCAGCGCGCGTCGCACGGTAACAGCCGTTCGCACAACGTGCCCGGCTCGATCGGCATGGCACAAGACCCCGGTCGCGTGTTCCCCGGCAAGCGCATGACGGGCCACCTCGGCGACGTCACCCGCACGACGCAAAACCTCGACGTGTTCCGCATCGACGAAGCGCGTCAGCTGCTGCTCATCAAGGGCGCGATCCCGGGTTCGAAGGGTGGCTTCGTCACCGTGCGTCCCGCCATCAAGGCCAAGCCGCAAGCGGCTGAAGGAGCGAAGTAATGCAACTCGAACTCCTGAACGAACAAGGCCAGGCCGCGTCGAAGTACGACGCCCCCGAGACCGTGTTCGGCCGTGACTACAACGAAGACCTGGTCCACCAGATCGTCGTTGCATTCCAGGCCAACGCCCGTCAAGGCACGCGCGCCCAGAAGGACCGCGAACAGGTCAAGCACTCGACCAAGAAGCCTTTCAAGCAAAAGGGAACGGGCCGCGCCCGCGCCGGTATGACGTCCTCGCCCCTGTGGCGCGGAGGCGGCCGGATCTTCCCGAACATGCCTGACGAAAACTTCTCGCAGAAGATCAACAAGAAGATGTACCGCGCCGGCATGGCCTCCATCTTCTCGCAGCTCGCTCGCGAAGGCCGTCTGGCCGTGGTCGATTCGCTGACCGTGGATTCGCCCAAGACGAAGCCGCTGGCAGCCCGTTTCAAGGCAATGAATCTCGAGTCCGTGCTCGTGATCGCCGAAGAAGTCGACGAAAACCTGTACCTTGCCTCGCGCAATCTGGTCAACATCCTCGTGGTCGAACCCCGTTACGCCGATCCGGTGTCGCTGGTTCACTACAAGAAGGTGCTGGTCACCAAGGGTGCCGTCGACAAGCTCAAGGAGATGTTCGCATGAGCCGCGTGAACCCCACCCCTGCACAACGTAAGTTCGACGAAGGCCGTCTCATGAACGTGCTGGTCGCACCGATCGTGTCCGAAAAGGCCACGATGGTCGGCGAGAAGTCGAACGCTGTCACTTTCAAGGTGCTGCAAGACGCCACCAAGCCCGAGATCAAGGCCGCAGTTGAACTGATGTTCAAGGTCGAAGTCCAGGGCGTGTCGGTGCTCAACACCAAGGGCAAGACCAAGCGCTTTGGCAAGTCCATCGGCCGCCGCGACAACGTGCGCAAGGCCTATGTGACGCTGAAGGCCGGTCAAGAGCTCAACCTCGTCGGGGAAGGCGCTTAATCATGGCCGTCATCAAGATGAAACCCACTTCGCCGGGCCAACGCGGCGCGGTGAAGATTTCGCGTGACCACCTGCACAAGGGTGCGCCTCACGCAGCCCTGCTGGAACCCCAGTTCCAGAAGGCCGGCCGTAACAACAACGGTCACATCACGATCCGCCATCGTGGCGGTGGTGCCAAGCACCACTACCGCATTGTCGACTTCGTGCGCAACAAGGACGGCATCCCGGCCAAGGTCGAACGCATCGAGTACGACCCGAACCGCACCGCCCACATCGCTCTGGTCTGCTACGCCGACGGCGAGCGCCGCTACATCATCGCCCCGCGCGGTCTGGAAGCCGGTGCAACCCTGATGTCGGGCGCCGAAGCCCCGATCCGCGCCGGCAACACCCTGCCGATCCGCAACATCCCCGTGGGTTCGACGATCCACTGCATCGAACTGCAACCCGGCAAGGGCGCGCAGATCGCACGTTCGGCCGGTACCTCGGCCACGCTGCTGGCCCGTGAAGGCGTTTACGCCCAGGTCCGCATGCGTTCGGGCGAAGTCCGCCGCATTCACATCGAATGCCGCGCGACCATCGGTGAAGTGGCCAACGAAGAACACAGCCTGCGCCAGCTCGGCAAGGCCGGTGTGAAGCGTCACATGGGTATCCGCCCGACCGTTCGCGGCGTGGTGATGAACCCGGTCGACCACCCGCACGGTGGTGGCGAAGGCAAGACTGGCGAAGGCCGCCATCCTGTCGACCCGTGGGGCAATCTGACCAAGGGCTATCGCACCCGTAACAACAAGCGCACGCAGGTCTTCATCGTGTCGCGTCGCAAGAAGTAAGGGATAGCCAATGACTCGCTCTCTCAAAAAGGGTCCTTTCGTCGACCACCACCTCGTGGCCAAGGCCGACAAGGCCGTGACGAACAAGGACAAGAAGCCGATCAAGACCTGGTCGCGCCGCTCGATGGTTCTGCCCGAGTTCATCGGTCTGACCATCGCTGTGCACAACGGCAAGCAACACGTGCCCGTGTACATCACCGACCAGATGGTCGGCCACAAGCTCGGCGAATTTGCGCTCACGCGCACGTTCAAGGGGCACCCCGCGGACAAAAAAGTCCAGAAGAAGTAAGGAACGACCATGTCTGAAACACGTGCAGTCCTCCGCGGTGTCCGCCTGTCGGTCGACAAGGGCCGTCTGGTCGCGGACCTGATCCGCGGCAAGAAGGTCGATCAAGCGCTCAACGTTCTGCAATTCACGCAGAAGAAGGCCGCTGTGATCATCAAGAAGGTGCTCGAGTCGGCGATTGCCAACGCCGAGCACAACGACGGTGCCGACATCGACGAGCTGAAGGTCAAGACCATCTACGTCGAGCAAGGTGCAACGCTCAAGCGCTTCACGGCGCGCGCCAAGGGTCGCGGCAATCGCATCAGCAAGCCCACGTGCCATGTGTACGTGACGGTTGGCAACTAAGAAGGCCTGGAAGAAATATGGGACAGAAAATCCACCCAACCGGGTTCCGCCTTGCGGTCACCCGTAACTGGTCCAGCCGTTGGTACGCAAGCGACCGCGATTTCGCGGGCATGCTGGCCGAAGACATCAAGGTTCGCGAATACCTGAAGAAGAAGCTGAAGAACGCTTCGGTGTCGCGCGTCATGATCGAGCGTCCCGCCAAGAACGCACGCATCACGATCTACTCGGCTCGTCCGGGCGTCGTGATCGGCAAGAAGGGCGAAGACATCGAGAACCTCAAGCGCGAACTGGGCAAGCAGCTCGGCGTGCCGGTTGCGGTCAACATCGAAGAAGTGCGCAAGCCCGAAATCGATGCGCAGCTGATCGCCGACAGCATCACGCAGCAGCTCGAAAAGCGGATCATGTTCCGCCGCGCCATGAAGCGCGCCATGCAGAACGCCATGCGTCTGGGTGCCTTGGGCATCAAGATCATGTCGGCTGGCCGCCTGAACGGCATCGAAATCGCACGTACCGAGTGGTACCGCGAAGGCCGCGTGCCGCTTCACACCCTGCGCGCCGACATCGACTACGGCACCTCGGAAGCCAAGACCACCTACGGCGTCATCGGCGTCAAGGTCTGGGTCTACAAGGGCGACACGCTGGGTCGCAACGACCTGCCGGCCGTCGAAACGCCGCGTCCGGACGAAGAGCGCCGCCCGCGTGGTCCCCGCCGTGATGGTCGCCCTGGCGACCGTCCGGGTGGCGACCGTCGTGGTCCCGGCCCCCGTGCCGGTGCCCGTGGTCCGATCGGTGGCAACACCGCTCCGGCCGATGGCAGCGACAAGCCCGCAGAAGCAACCGGCGGTGCCGGTGCAGACTCGAAACCCGCCGTTAAGCGCGTCCGCAAAGCCGCGCCCGCTGCAGCAGCGGACGGTGCCAAGACCGAGTAATCGGTCGCTCCCGGGCACGCAAGTGCCTGGGGCCCTCACGGAGTAACAAAACATGCTGCAACCTGCACGCAGAAAGTTCCGCAAGGAACAAAAGGGCCGCAACACCGGCATCGCAACCACGGGTAACTCGGTTGCGTTCGGTGACTTCGGTCTCAAATGCACCGACCGCGGTCGCCTCACGGCGCGCCAGATCGAAGCCGCTCGTCGCGCGATTTCGCGTCACGTGAAGCGCGGTGGCCGTATCTGGATCCGCGTGTTCCCGGACAAGCCGATCTCTACCAAGCCCGCTGAAGTGCGGATGGGTAACGGTAAGGGCAACCCCGAGTACTACGTCGCTGAAATCCAGCCTGGCAAGATCGTGTTCGAGATCGTCGGCGTGCCCGAAGAACTCGCCCGCGAAGCGTTCCGCCTGGCCGCCGCCAAGCTTCCGCTGCGCACGACGTTCGTCGCTCGCCAGCTCGGCGCCTGAGAGGAGAACATCCATGGCAACACGTAAGAAGAAAGAAACCGCGGCTTCGGCCAAGGTGACGAAGGCCGCAACCCTGCGCACGAAGGACGTCGCAGGCCTGCAAGCCGAAATCAAGGATCTGCAGAAGGCCCACTTCGGCCTGCGCATGCAGAAGGCCACGCAACAGCTGTCGAACACCACGACGCTGCGCGTGACGCGTCGCGACATCGCTCGCGCCAAGACCATTCTTGCTCAGAAAGAGCAAGAGACCCAAGCCGCCAAGTAAGGAGTGAACATGACGGAAGCTAAAAAATCCCTCAAGCGCACCTTGATCGGCAAGGTGGTCAGCGACAAGCGTGCCAAGACCGTGACCGTGCTGGTCGAGCGCCGTGTGAAGCACGAGCTCTACGGCAAGATCGTGGCCAAGACGAGCAAGTACCACGCCCATGACGAAAAGGGCGAGTACCACCTCGGCGACACCATCGAGATCACGGAAAGCCGTCCGATCTCGAAGACCAAGAACTGGGTCGTGACCCGTCTGGTCGAGAAGGCCGTCCTGGTCTGATCAGGCACTCGGTCGCCCTCGAGGCAACCCATCCGGAAACGGCCCACAATGTGGGCCGTTTTTCTTTTTCAGGAGCAATTCACATGATCAAAGTCGGCGACACCCTTCCTTCGGCCACCCTGCAGGAATATTCCGAAGTGGAGGGCGAGGGCTGCAGCATCGGCCCGAACCCGGTCGACGTGACCAAGGCCACGGCGGGCAAGACCATCGCGCTGTTCGCACTGCCGGGCGCCTTCACGCCCACCTGCTCGGCCAAGCACGTGCCGGGCTACGTGCAGCACTTCGACGACTTCAAGGCTGCCGGCGTGGACGAGATCTGGTGCGTGAGCGTGAACGACGCGTTCGTGATGGGCGCCTGGGCGCGCGACCAGAAGACCGGCGCCAAGGTGCGCATGCTGGCCGACGGCAGCGCGGACTTCGCGAAGGCCACCGGCCTCACGCTCGACCTGACCGGCCGCGGCATGGGCCTGCGCAGCAACCGCTACTCGATGCTCGTGAAGGACGGCAAGGTCGCGACGCTGAACGTCGAAGGCCCGGGCAAGTTCGAAGTGAGCGACGCCGACACGCTGCTGGCGCAAGCCCGCGGCTGAGCCCGGTCTAGAGATCTACCTTGAGGTAGTGAGCCCCGGCGACGGGGTTGTGATAGTAGGGCGGCACCTCCGCGAAGCCCAGGTCTTCGTAGAGGGCGCGCGCCGACTCCATGTCGTCGAGGGTGTCGAGCAGCACGCAGGCATAGCCTGCGCTGCGGGCCGCATCGAGGATGGCCTCGGCCAGCTGCCGGCCGAGCCCGAGCCCCCGGAACCCGGGGCGCACATACAACCGTTTCATTTCCGCAGCGTTCGCGTAGTCCGTGCTGTCGATCGGGCGCAGCGCGCAGCAGCCCGCCACGTGGGCGAGCGTGCCGTCGGCGCGCTTCAGCGTGGGCGCGGCACGGCCGGCGTCTTCGTTCACATGGGCGGGATCGACCAGCGCCAGCAGCAAGGTGCCGCGCGGCTCGGCGTACTCGCCGGGGAGTCCGACCAGCTCGCCGTCGAAATCCTGGAAGTCGAGGTCGATGGCCAGCGAGCCCGCGTAGTCGCGGAAGATGGCGCGCACGGCGTCGACTTCGTGCGGTTCGTCGGGCGTGAGCAGCACCACGGCCGGCGTGTCCGACAGCGGCAGCGGGCGGGAGACGGAAAAGCCGCTCATACGCGCAACGACGCCACCCAGAACGCCACGCCCGCGCACAGCGCGAACAGCACCAGCGCCAGCGTGCGCGACACCGCATCGTCGCGGCTCGGAGCCACGCCGTTGCCATTGCCATTCCCGTTGGAGGCCGCACCGGCGACCACCAGCTTGTCGCCCGACAGCATCGGCCCGACCAGCCGGTGCCGCTTGACCAGCACATAGAACAGCACCGCCAGCACATGCAGGCTCACTAGGGCGATCACGATCCACTTGCCCTGCGCCTTGTGCCAGCCCGTCGCCAGGCTCACCATGGCGCCCGACACGAAGCGGGTCAGCGGCCCGGAGGCGGAAATCTCGTCGTCGGCCATCAACCCGGTGGCGACCTGCAGGATCAGAAGCGCCAGCACCGCGAACACCGACAGCGCGCCCAGCGGCGTGTGGCCGATCAGGTGGTCGGGGTGCGACTTGCCGCGCAGGTAGGCGATCACCGAGCCCGGCGCATAGATGAAGGCCGCGAAGCGCGACCAGCGCCCGCCCACGACCCCCCAGACCAGCCGGAACAGCAGCAGCGCCAGCACGGTGTAGCCGAGGCGGAAATGCCATTCCATGATGCCGTTCAGGCCCGTCACGATCAGGCCGATCACGGCGAAGGCGAGCGCCCAGTGAAAGAGGCGGGTCGGCAGGTCCCAGACGCGTGTGCGGGCCACCGAAAGGGTGTCGGTCATCGAAAAAGGCGCCGGGGCGCGAGGCTGCGGAAGGCGCAGATTAGCAAAGTCCAGCCCGGTCGTTCCACCGGGTTGTTGCTATGCGCCCGACACGGGCAGCCCCTACACTGCCTGCAGCACCGCGTTCGACGGTGCCCAAAACCCCCACACAAGGACCCACGATGACCCGTTTTGCTTCGTTCGCCCTTGCAGCCGCCTGCGCTGCGATGTCCCTGCCCGCCGCGGCACAGTTTGCCAAGCCCGAAGATGCCATCAAGTACCGCCAGAGCGCGCTGTTCGTGATGGCCCAGCACTTCGGCCGCCTGGGCGCCATGGCCAACGGCCGGGCACCCTACGACGCCGCCGCTGCGGCTGCCAACGCCGAAATCGTCGCTGACATGGCCAAGCTGCCCTGGGCTGGTTTCGGCGCCGGCACCGAAGGCGGCAAGGCCAAGCCCGAAGTCTGGAAGGAAGCCGCGAAGTTCAAGGAGCACCAGGACAAGGTGATCGCCGAGACCGGCAAGTTGGTGGTTGCCGCCAAGGCCGGCAACATCGATGCGCTCAAGGCCCAGTTCGGCCCGACCGGCGCCAGCTGCAAGGCCTGCCACGACAGCTTCCGCAACCAGTAAGCCGCGGGTTTTCGCCACAAAAAAGGCGCTCCTCGGAGCGCCTTTTGCTTTTCTGGGGCCGAAGGTCAGGCCTCGGCCAGCAGCTTTTCGATCAGCTTGTGCAGCTCGGCGAAGTCGGGCTCGCCCACGTAGCGCTTCACGATCTCGCCCTTTTTGTTGACGATGAAGGTGGTCGGCGTGAGCTTCACGTCGCCCCAGGCCTGCGCCACGCTGCCGGTGTTGTCGATCGCCACCTTGAACGGCAGCTTGCGGGTTTCGGCGAAGTTGACGACGTAGCTCGGCGGGTCGTAGCTCATGGCCACCGCCAGCGTGTCGTAGCCCTGGGCCTTGTACTTGTCGTAGGTCGAGATCACCTTGGGCATCTCGGCCACGCAGGTCACACAGCTCGTGGCCCAGAAGTTGACCAGCGTGACCTTGCCCTTCAGGTCGGCCGTGCTCTTGGTGGTGCCGTCGAGCAGCACGAAGGTCGAGGCCGGGGCGGCGGTGCTGCCCGAACCGAGGTACACGCCCACGCCGGCGGCCAGGGCGATCACGACGGCGGCGGCAGCGATGTATTTTTTCATGGGCACCTGAATGAGAGAGGCGGCGCGATTTTAGTTCCGCGTGCCGGAACGCGTCGGCGCACGCGCTTCATTCCCCGAAGGCCGCTCGATAATCGTCCTCCGATGCCCTCGCTTCCTTTCCCCTCCTGGCCCGTGCTGGCCCTGGCCGCCGCGCTGGGCGCCTGCAGCCCCACCTTCAACTGGCGCGAAGTGCCGATCGCCGACGCCGGCCTGGTCGCGCTGCTGCCCTGCAAGGCCGACCGCGCCCAGCGCGCGGTGCCGCTGGGGCCCGAGTCGGTGCAGGTCGACATGACCGGCTGCGAAGCCGGCGGCGCGACCTTCGCCGTGGCCCATGCCGCCGCCACCAGCCCGGCGCAGGCCGAGGCCTGGCTCACGGCCTGGCGCACGGCCACGCACGGCCAGCTGGGCGTCGCGCAGGTGATCCAGGGGCCGGCCACCTTGCCGCGCGCCACGGCCGTTCCCGCACCGTGGCGGCTCGACGGGCAATCGGCGCAACAGGGCGTGGCGCCGGTCCAGGTGCTCTGGTTCGCGCAGTCGCAGAAAGATGGCAGCGTGTCGCTCTACCAGGCCACCGTGCTCGGCCGGCCGTCCTCGCCCGAGGCGACGAAGACCTTCTTCGAGGGCCTGCGCCTGCCATGAGCGAGGGCCGGCCGGCGGGCCGCGATGCGCGGGCCAGCTATCGTTTTCATAGCTGTTGCCGCCGCGCGAATCGACACCCCGGCCACACGCCCGAATTGGCCGCCTTCCCCGGCTGCCGCGTTGTGTCCTCGATGTCTCTACTTCCTTTGGGCGCCCCCGCATAATCGACGCGTCGTCCTCCGAGCCGCATGAACAGCATCCTCATCATTGCCCACTCCCCGTTCGCACAGGCGCTGCGGCAGTGCGCGCTGCATGTGTTCCCCGACTGCGAACAGGCGGTCGTGGCCCTCGACGTGCTGCCCAACGTGTCGCCCGAGGAAACGCTGGCCGCCGCGCGCATCACGCTCGCGCAGCAGCTGCATGCCCCGCGCTCACAGGTGCTGGTGCTGGCCGACGTGTTCGGCGCCACGCCCTGCAACGTCGCGCAGAAGCTGGTGGACGGCGTGCGCTCGCGGCTCGTGGCCGGTGTCAACCTGCCGATGCTGCTGCGCGCCGTCACCTACCGCCATGAACCGCTCGACACCCTGGTGCAGCGCGCCCTCGCGGGCGGCACCGCCGGCGTGATGCAGGTGGCGGTGGCGGCTCCCCAGAACCAGGCGAAAAGAAAGCACAGTGATCAAGAAATCCGTGACCATCAGCAATAAGCTGGGCCTGCACGCACGCGCGTCGGCCAAGCTGACCAAACTCGCCGGCAGCTTCCCCTGCGAGGTGTGGCTGTCGCGCGGCGACCGCCGCATCAACGCCAAGAGCATCATGGGCGTCATGATGCTGGCCGCCGGCCTCGGCGTGACCGTCGAGCTCGAGACCAACGGCCCGCAGGAAGACGAAGCCATGAACGCCATCGTCCAACTGATGGACGACAAATTCGGCGAAGGCGAATAAGGACCCGCGCATGACCTTCGCAGTCCACGGTCTCCCGGTCGCCCGTGGCATTGCCATCGGCCGCGCGGTGCTGGTGGTGTCCAGTCGCATCGACGTGGCGCACTACTTCATCAAGCCCGACGAGATCGAGACCGAGATCGACCGCGTGCGCACCGCGCGCAACGCGGTGGCCGACGAGCTCACCAAGCTGCAGGCCAGCGTGGCGCAGATGGGCCCGAACGACGCGCCGCACGAGCTTGCGGCGCTGCTCGAGGTGCACCAGATGCTGCTGCAGGACGACGTGCTCAGCGGTGGCGTGAAGCACTGGATCAGCGAGCGGCTGTACAACGCCGAATGGGCGCTGACCACGCAGCTCGAGATCATCGCGCGCCAGTTCGACGAGATGGAGGACCCGTACCTGCGCGAGCGCAAGGCCGACCTCGAACAGGTGGTCGAGCGCATGCTGCATCGCATGAAGGGCACGGCCGCCGTGCTCGCGCCCAGCCCGCCGCGGCGCAAGCGCGCCGCCGCGCATCACGACCACGACGACGAAGACGACGACCCCACCGCGGGTGACGGCTTCGACGTGCCGCTGGTGCTCATCGCGCACGACCTCTCGCCGGCCGACATGCTGCAGTTCAAGAAGAGCGTGTTCGCGGGCTTCGTCACCGACGTGGGCGGGCGCACCTCGCACACCGCCATCGTCGCGCGCAGCATGGACATCCCGGCCATCGTCGGCGCGCGCTCCGCGAGCCAGCTGGTGCGCCAGGACGACTGGGTCATCATCGACGGCGAGGCCGGCGTGATGATCGTCGACCCGTCGCCGATCATCCTGGCCGAGTACGGCTTCAAGCAGCGCCAGGGCGACCTCGAACGCGGGCGGCTCGCGCGGCTGCGCCACAAGCCTGCCGTCACGCTCGACGGCCAGCGCGTCGACCTGCTGGCCAACATCGAGATGCCCGAGGACACGGCCGGCGCCGTCAAGGCCGGCGCCGTGGGCGTGGGCCTCTTTCGCAGCGAATTCCTCTTCATGGGCCGCGAGAACTCGGCGCGCCAGACGCGGCTGCCCGACGAAGAAGAGCAGTACCAGGCCTACAAGCGCGCGGTCGAGGGCATGCAGGGCATGCCCGTCACCATCCGCACCATCGACGTGGGCGCCGACAAGCCGCTGGACGGCAAATCGGGCAGCAAGCAGGAGCACCTGAACCCCGCGCTCGGCCTGCGCGCCATCCGCTGGAGCCTGGCCGATCCGGCGATGTTCCTCACGCAGCTGCGCGCCATCCTGCGTGCGGCGGCGCACGGCGAGATCCACCTGCTCATTCCGATGCTCGCGCACGCCAGCGAGATCCGCCAGACGCTGTCGCTGATCGACTTCGCGCGCGCCGAGCTCGACAACCGCGGCGCGGTGTACGGCCCGGTCAAGCTCGGCGCCATGATCGAGATCCCGGCCGCCGCGCTCACGCTCAAGACCTTCCTGAAGCACTTCGACTTCCTGTCGATCGGCACCAACGACCTGATCCAGTACACGCTGGCCATCGACCGCGCCGACGAGGCCGTCGCCCACCTCTACGACCCCGCACACCCCGCAGTGCTCAAGCTCGTGGCCGACACCATCACCGAGTGCCGTCGCCAGGGCAAGGGCGTGTCGGTGTGCGGCGAGATGGCCGGCGATGTCGCCTTCACGCGCCTGCTGCTGGGCCTGGGCCTGCGCAGCTTCTCCATGCACCCCTCGCGCATCCTCGCTGTGAAGCAGGAAGTGCTGCGCGCCGACACCGGCAAGCTCGAGCCCTGGGCGCAGGGCGTGCTCGACGCGGACGATCCCGCAGCCGCACTCGCGGGCTGAGCCCGCAACCCCGCCCTTCGCGGCGGGACGCAAGCAACAGGAACACCACGGAACCGGCTTTGCCGGGCCGTCGGTGTTGCCCCCGGTAGGGGGTTGGCGAAGCGACACGAAGTGCGCGCAGCCTGGGGGCGAGCCAATCCTGATGAAACAAACCGAAATACGGCGATACGGGCGTGAAAGGACTCGCCGCGCCTTGACGCGCACCATCAGGTCTCCTCTTCCAACCCCTGAAAGAAAGGCCTGCATCATGATCGTCAAGTCGTCCTTCTCCCTCGCGCAGCTCGTCGCTGTCGGTTCCTTCGCCATGCTCGCCGCCGCCGGCGCCAAGGCTGAAAGCTACGAGGGCGTCCACGCGCCCGTGTCGGCCATGAGCCGCGCCGATGTCAACGCCGAAGCCGTGCGTGCCGCCGCCGCCCCCGACCAGAACGTCGTGCGCGGTTCGCGCGGCCCCGAGACCGTGGCCGTGTCGACCGACCGCGCCCGCGTCATCGCCGAAGCCGTGCGCACCGCCGCCGCACCCGACCAGAACGTGACCTCCGGCTCGCGCGTGAACAGCAAGGTCATCTCGACGATGCAGAACCCCGTCGATGCGCGTGCCGCCGCCGCACGCGACAGCGGCAACCGCCTCTGAGCCGACGATGCGGCGCCCCGGGCGGCGCCGCCGTCGCCACGTCCATCACTGAAAGCAGCCCCGCGCAGGGGCGCATGAAGGAGCACCCCCATGAAGCACTGGATCAAACGCACCCTGTTCGGATTCGCCGGCCTGGCCGTCGTCGCCGGCAGCATCGCCGGCTGTGCCGGCCATCGCCACGGCTGGGGCGGCGACAGCGCCGAGTTCCGCGCCAAGATGGTCGAGCGCGTCGGCAGCAAGCTCGAGCTCGACGCCGCGCAGAAGCAGAAGCTCACCGTGCTCGCCGAGAAGCTGCAGGCGCAGCGCCAGGCCATGCGCGGCGCGGGCGGATCGGGCGATCCGCGCTCACAGTTCAAGGCGCTGTTCGCGGGCAACACGCTCGACCAGGCCGGCGCCGCGCGCCTGGTCGAAGAGAAGACCGCCGTGGTGCGCACCGGCAGCCCCGAGGTCATCGCCGCCGCGGCCGACTTCTTCGACCACCTGAACCCCGCCCAGCAACAGAAGGTGCGTGACTTCATGGACCGCGGCGGCCGCCGCTGGAACCGTCATGGCTGAAATGGGCTCGCCCCCGGGCTGGGCGCGCTTCGTGTCGCTGCATCGACCCGCCCTGCGGGCGCCGCAGCACCACGTCGCCTCCGTGGTGTCCCGCGAACCCGAAGCCCCGGCCGTGGACGGCGTGCGCACCGTGCTGCGCTTCGAAGGCGCGGTGGTGCTCGCGGTGGCGCTGGTCGGCTATGCCCAGTTCGGCATGGGCTGGGGCGTGTTCGCGCTCTGGCTGTTCGCGCCCGACCTCTCGCTGCTCGGCTATCTCGCGGGGCCGCGCGTCGGCGCGGCGCTGTACAACGCCGCGCATGCGCTGATCGGGCCCGTGCTGCTGCTGGCGCTGGGCGTGTTCGCGGCGCAGCCGTGGGCGGTGGCCGGGGGCCTGATCTGGCTGGCCCGCGTCGGGCTCGACCATGCGCTGGGCTTCGGCCTGAAGTACGCGACCGGTTTTGCGTCCACCCACCTCGGCCGCATCGGCCGCGCCGATCCGTGGTGAGTGCCGTGGCCCGTTCGCGTCCCCTGATGCGCCCCGCGCTCGCGCGCACCGTGATGCTGGGCGAGGCGTTCACGCTCGCCGCCGCGTCGGCGGTGCACGGCGGCTGGCTCGGGGCCGGCCACGCGCATCCGCAGGCGCGCACCGCCGAGGCCGTGATCGCCACCGTGCTGGTGCTCGCGGCGCTCGAAACCTGGCGCCGCCCCGCGCATGCCCGCACGGCGGCGATCGCCGGACAGGGCTTTGCCCTGCTGGGCACGCTGGTCGGCCTTGGCACCATCGTCGCGGGCATCGGCCCGCGCACGGTGCCCGACGTGGTCTACCACGTGCTCTTGCTCGCCGGCCTCACCGCCGGCCTGGTCTGGACGGTGCGATGCCGGCCGGATTGATTGCAAGCCTTGCCATTCGCGCTCTCTTTGCCAGGAGGCACAATCCCGCCATGCCGCGCATCCTGCTGATCGACGACGACGAACACCTCGCCGCGCCGCTGACCACCTACTTCGCACGCTTCGGCTGCACGCTCGACAGCGCCAAGCGCCCGAGCGAGGGCATCGCCAAGCTGCGCGCGGGGCACTACGACGCGGCCATCCTCGACGTCATGCTGCCCGAGATGGACGGCTTCGAGCTGTGCCGCGAGATTCGCAAGGAAAGCGACATCCCCATCGTGATGCTCACCGCGCGCGGCGAGGTCATGGACCGCGTGGTCGGCCTCGAACTCGGCGCCGACGATTACGTGCCCAAGCCCTTCGAGCCGCGCGAACTGGTGGCGCGCGTGCAGACCATCCTGCGCCGCCAGCGCAGCGCGCCGGCGGCCGCCGCCGCCAACGCCCAACTGCGCGTGTTCGACGGCCTCTCGATCGACCTCGACCGGCGCCAGGTGCTGCGCCACGGCGAGCGCGTGGAACTCACCGGCACCGAGTTCGACCTGCTCGCGCTGCTGGCCGGCGAGCCCGGCAAGGTGTTCAGCCGCGACGACATCCTCAACCGGCTGCGCGGCCACGAGGCCGAGCTCTTCACGCGCGCGGTCGACATCGTGGTGAGCCGGCTGCGCAAGAAGCTCGAGCCGCTCGATTGCATCAAGACGCTGCGCAACGCCGGCTACGCGCTGGCCGTGGCGCCGGGCGAGCCTTCTTCATGAGATTTCCCCGCAGGCGCGCAGGCGCCGTGCCCGCCGACAACGAAGGCCTGTGCCCCGGCAAGGAGCGCCGCCGGCACTGGCACGCGCGCATGCACGCGCACATGCAGCAGCGCTGGCGCAGCTCGGTGCGCGTGCGGATCGTGATGATGTTCGTGGTGCTCGCGCTCGTGATGGCGGCGGTGTTCGTGGGCGGCATGAAGCGGTCGTTCTCCAGCACCTGGGCCGAGGCCGCGCAGCCGATGCTGATGGACTACGCCGACCGCCTCGTTGCCGAACTCGGCACGCCGCCCGACACGGTGCGCGCGCAGGCGCTGGTCGACCGGCTGCCGATCACGATCCGCATCACCGGGCCCAGCGTAAATTGGGAGTCGAACCCCGGCAACGACATGCACGCGCGCGGCGGCTGGTTCTACGACCGCGACCGCGAGGAGTCGATGTTCTCCACCGAGCGCTGGTTCGTGCGCCCCACGGCCGACGGGCACAAGGTCATCTTCGGCTGGGCGCCCCGGCTGTGGCAGCTCGCGCCGCGCGCGGCGGGCTGGACCACGCTGTGCGTGCTGCTGCTGCTCGTGGTGGTGGCCTACGCACTGGTGAGCCGGCTGCTGCGTCCGCTCATCGACATCCGCGAGGGCGCGCAGCGCTTCGGTCGCGGCGAGTTCGCGCAACCCATTCCGATCCGCCGCAACGACGACCTGGGCGACCTCGCACAGCGCGTCAACACCATGGCCAGCGACATCCAGGCCATGCTCGACGCCAAGCGCGGCCTGCTGCTGGCGCTGAGCCACGAGCTGCGCTCGCCGCTCACGCGGGCCCGGCTCAACGCCGAGCTGCTGCCCGCCACGCCCGAAGGCGAGGCCGAGCGCGAGGCGCTGCTGCGCGACCTCAACGAGATGCGCGACCTGATCAGCGACCTGCTCGAAAGCGAACGCCTCGCGAGCCCGCATGCCGCGCTGCAGCGCGAGCCGGTCGACCTGGCCGCGCTGGTGCGCGAGATCGTGGCCGAGATGCCCGGCGCGCAAGCGGTGCAACTCGACCTCGCGGACGGCCTGGCGCCGCAGCCCGTCGACCGTATGCGCGTGCGCCTGATGGTGCGCAACCTGCTGGACAACGCGCTGCGCTACAGCGCCGGCGCACCGCAGCCACCGACCGTGAGCTTGCGCGCGCCGGCCGACGGCGGTGCCGAGCTGGAGGTGCGCGACTTCGGTCCCGGCGTGGACGACGCGCAGCTCGAACGCCTGACCGAGCCCTTCTATCGCACCGACGGCGCGCGGGCGCGCGCCACCGGCGGGGTCGGCCTCGGCATGTACCTGTGCCGGCTCATCGCTGAAGCCCACGGTGGTCGGCTCACGGTGCGTAACGCACACCCGGGCCTGCAGATCAGCGTGCGGTTCGGCTGAGGCGCGTGGGGGCGGCCGCTTCGTCGGCGGACCAACCCCCGCCGAGCGCGTGGTACAGCGCCACGCCAGCCTGCAAGCGTGCCTGCAGCAACTGCGCGCGCGCGTCCTGCGCGGCGAACAGCGTGCGCTGCGCATCGAGCAGCGTGAGCAGCGTCTCGGCGCCCGCGCGGTAGCGCGATTCGGCGAGCGTGCGCGCGCGCTCGGCCTGTGCCAGTTCCTCGTCCTGCGCGGCGCGCTGCGTGTCGAGCGCGGCCACGGCGTCGAGCGCAGTCAGCGCATCGGTGAAGGCGGCCACGGTGGCGGCGCGGTAGGTCGCGAGCAGCTCTTCGCGCCGCGCAGCCGACAGGTCACGCGCCGCTGCGCGCCGGCCGCCGTCGAAGATCGGCGCCGCGAGCGCCGCCGCGAGGCTGTACACCGGGTGATCGAACAGCGTGCCGAAGCGTGGCCCCGCGACCGAGAGGCCGGCGCTCAGCGTGAGCGTGGGGAACATCGCCGCGCGCGCCGCAGCCACGTCGGCATCGGCCGCGGCCAATGCGGCCTCGGCGCGTGCGATGTCGGGCCGGCGCGCGAGCAGGTCGGCCGGCAGGCTGGCGTCGACCGCGGGCAGCGTGAGCTGCTGCAGGCTGGTGGCCGTGATCCGCACCTCGCTGCCGGCCTGGCCGAGCCAGCGCGCCATGCGGATGTCCGCCGCGCGCGACTGCTGGTACAGCGTGGCGGCCGTGCGCCGCTGCGACGCGACGATGCCGCGCTGCTGTGCAAGCTCGAGCGGCGAGGCCGCGCCCGCGCGCGCACGGGCCTCGACCAGCTGCAGCAGCCGTTCGGCATCGTCCAGGCTGCGCCGCGCGATGGCCGTGCGCTCGCGCAGGCCCAGCGCTTCGAGCCAGGCCGCGCCCGCGCCCGCGCGCAGCGCGAGCCGCACCGCGTCGCGGTCGAAGGCACTGGCCTGTCGCGAGGCGCCGGCGCTGTCGCGCTGCGCACGCAGGCGGCCCCACAGGTCGACCTCGTAGCGCGCGTCGAGCCCGAGCGCGCGCCGGTTGCCGCTCACGTTCGCATCGCCGCCGAGCCGGCCCTGGCGCTGCACATCGGCGGTCGCCGACAGCGCGGGCCAGGCCGAGGCGCCGGTGATGCGTTCCTGCGCCTCGGCCTGGCGCAGGCGCGCTTCGGCGGCATCGCCGTCGGGGTTGCCGGCATCGACCGCGGCGACGAAGGCCGGCAGCTCGGTGCTGCCGAAGCCCGTCCACCACGGATCGGCGACGGTCGGTGTGCGCGCAGGCGCATCGGTGGAGGGCGTCGCGCAGCCCGCGAGCAACAGCGCCGCCAGGGCCAGCGCGGCGGGAGAGAAGAAAAGGCGCGTCATGGCAGTCGTCATTCGGAAGACAGGGCCGCGACCGGGTCGAGCGCGGCGGCCTTGCGGGCCGGCATGAAGCCGAACACCAGGCCGGTGAGCACGGCGCAGCCGAAGGCGCCCGCGATGGCCGTGAGGGAGAAGATCACCGGCACGCTCCACACGATGAGCGCGGCGCCCACGAGCAGCCCGCCCACCACGCCCGCGACGCCGCCGGTCACCGTGACCAGCACCGCCTCGACGAGGAACTGCCGCAGGATGTCGCGCTGGCGTGCGCCGGTGGCCATGCGGATGCCGATCTCGCGCGTGCGCTCGCGCACGGTCATGAGCATCACGTTCATCACGCCGATGCCGCCGACCACGAGCGACACCGCCGCGATCAGCCCGAGCATCACGGTCATGGTGCGCTGGGTCTGCGCGCGCGCCTTGATCGACTCGGTCTGGTTGAACACCTGCACGTCGCGCACGTGGCGCTGCGCGGCCAGCACCTCGACGATTTCCGCGGCCGTCTCGGAGGCTTTGTCGACGTCGTGCACGGCCACCGCCACCCAGGTCGGGTGGTTGCTGCCGTACAGCCGCGCGGCGGCGGTGGAGAAGGGCACGATCACGCGCTCGTCCTCGCTGGCCTGGCCGCCGCCCGCGCCCTTGGCGGCGAGCACGCCCAGCACGTCGAAGGGCACGTTGTCCAGCAGGATGCGCTGGCCCACCGGGTCGGAGCCGTCGGCGAACAGCGCGGCCTGCACGCGCTCGCCGATCACCGCGACCTTGGCCAGGCTCTGCTCGTCGCTCTCGTCGAAGAAGATGCCGCGCGCGGTCGGCCACTTCAGCGCCTGCTCGAAGTCGGTGGTGGCGCCGCCGCCCTCGGTGCGGTGGTCCACGTTGCCGCGCCGCGCGACCACGAAGCCCTCGATGTAGGGCATGGCCACGCGCACGTTGGGCAGGCGGCGGATGGTGTCGACGTCGGCCAGCGTGAGCTTGCCGCCGCGCCCGCGCGCGCTGTCGGGAATGGCGGCCACGTACATCTTGTCGGCGCCGAACAGCGAGATCTGCTTCATCACCGCCTCCTGCGAGCCGGTGCCGACCGCGAGCATCACGATGACCGAGGCCACGCCGATCACGATGCCCAGCAGCGTGAGGCCAGTGCGAAAGCGGTGGATCCACATCACGCGCCAGGCCGCGCGCAGCGCCTCGTGCAGTTCGGAGAGCAGGGCGCGCGGCGTGTCGGCGGCGTCGGCCGTGTGCGTGGGCGAGGGCAGCGCAAGCGGCTGAGGTGGTGCTTCGGCGGACGCGCGTCCGCTGTCCGACACGATGCAGCCGTCGCGGATCTCGATCACGCGGCGCGCGCGCTGCGCCACCTCGCGGTCGTGCGTGATGAGGATCACGGTGTGGCCGGCGGCGGCCATCTCGTCGAGCAGCGCCATCACCTCTTCGCCGCTGCGCGAATCGAGCGCGCCGGTGGGCTCGTCGGCCAGCACGATGCGTCCGCCGTTCATGAGTGCACGCGCGATCGACACGCGCTGCTGCTGGCCACCCGACAGCTGGTGCGGCCGGTGGCCCAGCCGATCGCCCAGGCCCAGCCGCGTGAGCAGCCCGCGTGCGCGCGAGGCGCGCTCGGCGGGCGCCGCGCCGGCGTAGATGGCGGGCATCTCGACGTTCTCCTGCGCCGACTCGGTGGAGATCAGGTGGTAGCCCTGGAACACGAAGCCGAAGGCCTCGCGCCGCAATCGCGCGAGCGCGTCGGCGTCCATGCCGGCCACGTCCTGGCCGGCGAACAGGTAGCGCCCGCCGGTCGGGCGGTCGAGGCAGCCGAGCAGGTGCATCAGCGTCGACTTGCCCGAGCCCGAACTGCCGACGATGGCGACGAACTCGCCCGCATGCAGTTCGAGCGTGATGCCGCGCAGCACCTCGACGGCCGGCGCACCGTCGTGGCCGCCGTAGGACTTGCGCAGGTCGTGCAGCGCGATCAGCGGGGTCGTCTTCGTCTCGGCCGCACTCACAGCTGGAACTTCCGCGTGTCGCTGCCTGCCGCGCGCTCGCCGGTGATGAGGCGCTCGCCCTCGGCCAGGCCTTCGAGCACCTCGCCCGAGAGCCGGTCGCGCACGCCGATGCGCACCTCGCGCGGCGCGGGCTGGCCGTCGGGGCCGAGCACGCGCGCGGTGAAGCGCCCGGCCTGGCCCTTCACGGCCGTGAGCGCGGGCAGCGGCGCCACCACCACGTTGCGCGCCGAGGCGGCGACGAAGCTCACCTGCGCGGTCATCTGCGGCATGAGCTCGCCGTCGGCGTTGTCGACGTCGAACAGCACCGTGTAGAGCACCACCTTGCTGGCGGCCGGCGCCTGCGGCGCGTCGCCACCGCCCTTGCCCGCGGGCACGGGCGGCGAGGGCAGCACCTGGCGCACGGTGCCTTCCCAGCGGCGGCGGTCGGCGCCGAGCGTGGTGAAGTACACGGCCATGTCGCGCTTCACGCGGCGCACGTCGGCTTCCGAGACCTCGGTCCACACCGTCATGCTCGACAGGTCGGCCACGCGCAGGATGTCGGGCGTCTGGTAGGTGGCGTTGAGCGTCTGGCCCTCGCGCGCCTGCACCGAGACCACGCTGCCGGCCATCGGCGCGTAGATGCGCGTGTAGCCCAGGCGCGCCTCGTCGGCCTTCAGCGTGGCCTGGGTCTGGGCGATCTGGGCTTCGAGGTGCGCGATCTTCGCGGCGGCCGAGGCCAGCGTGGCTTCGGCGGTCTGCACGTCTTCGGCGCGCGTGGCGCCCTCGGCGGCCATCTGCTGCTGGCGTGCGAACTGCTGGCGCGCCAGCCGGTGCTGCGCGTGCTGGTCGGCCAGTTGCGCGCGCAGGCCCGCGAGCGAGGCGCGGCCGGCGTCCACCGTGGCCTGCTGCACGCTGGGGTCGATCTCCACCATCAGCTGGCCCTTCTTCACCGCGTCGCCGGGCTGCACGTGCAGCCGCAGGATCTGGCCCGACACCTGCGCGCCCACGTCCACGTAGCGGCGCGGCTGCAGCGTGCCGATGGCGGTCACGCTGCTTTCGATGTCGCCGCGGCGCAGCACGGCGGTGTCCCAGCCGGGGTCGCGCGGACTTGCCCAAACGTAGGCCACCGCGGCGGCGGCCAAGGCCAGGGCCGCGAAGGCGGCGATGCGCAGGCGCCGGCCGGCGCGCGAACGGGAAGCGGGCGCCGTCACCGGGCGCCCTTGCGGAAGAAAGCGAGGGTCATGCTGCTAAGACGTGCGGGACGCGGAAACGGGTAGCCCGCGCGGTGCCTCATGCGGAATGAGACGTTTCGGGGGGCAGGACAAACTTTACAAATCTATAATGAGAATAACTCTCAATTGCGTCGCTGCCCGCGATGCCCCTTCACACCATGTCCCATCCGGAAGTCCGGCAGCTGTACGTCGACCACCAGGGCTGGCTGCGCAGCTGGTTGCTGGGCCGCCTGCGCTGCGGCTTCACCGCGGCCGATCTCACGCACGACACCTTTCTCAACCTCATCGAGCTGCCGCAACAGCCGGTGCTGCGCCAGCCGCGCGCCTTCCTGCAGGTGGTGGCCAGCCGGTTGATGATCAACCGCTTTCGCCGCATGCAGGTCGAGGCCGAGGTGCTGCGCACCGTCGCGCTGATGGCCGAGGACGCCTGCGCGCCGAGCGCCGAGGACAAGGCCTGCGCACGCGAGCTGCTGGGCCAGGTGCTCGCGCTGCTGGCGACCGAGCTCGACGTGAAGAGCCGCACCGCCTTCCTGATGGCGCGCGTCGAAGGCCGCTCGTACCGCGAGATCGCGGCCGAACTGGGCGTGTCCGAGACGCGCGTGAAGCAGTACCTCGCGAAGGTGCTGGCGCATTGCCATGGCCGCATGGCCGCGGCCGTGCCCGAAGCGGAAAGCGCCGACGCCCCGGCCCATGCCTGACGCGGCCGCCGAGCGCCTGCGCGAGGAGGCGGCGCTGTGGGCCGTGACCCTCGCCGACGACAGCGTGGACGACGCCACGCGCGCCGCCTGCGCGGCGTGGTGCGCGCTCGACGAACGCCATGCGCAGCTCCTGGCCGAGATGCGCCGCATGTGGGAGTCGGTCACGCCCGACACCCCTGCGCCGCAGCCCGCGCGGCGTGGCCTGTCGCGCCAGGCGCTGGGCGCGCTCGTGCTGCTGCCCTGCCTGCTCGTGGCGGGCGCCGCGATGCCGTGGCAGGCCTGGCTGGCGGATGAGCGCACCGGCACCGGCGAGGTCCGCCACCTGACGCTCGAGGACGGCAGCCGCGTCGCGCTGAACAGCGACTCGGCCATCGACATCGACTTCTCCGGCAGCGTGCGCCGCGTGCAGCTGCTGCGCGGCGAGGTCTTCGTCGAGGTCGCGCACGGCGACAAGCCTTTCGCCGTGGTCGACCGCGACGGCAGCGCGCAGGCGCTGGGCACGCGCTATGCCGTGCGGCGCGAGGCGAGCGACACGCTCGTCACCGTCACCGAGTCGCGCGTGCGCGTGCAGCCGCTCGAGGGCGGCGACGACCGCTGGGTCGACGTGCAGGCGGGGCAGCAGGTGCGCTTCGACCGCCGCGGCGTCACGACCGACACCGTGCCCGCCGCGCCCGGCGGCCTGGCCTGGCCGCAGGGCCGGCTGGTGTTCGACGACGCGCCGGTGGCCGAGGTGCTGCGCCAGCTCGGCCAGCACCGGCCCGGCCTGCTGCTGGCCGACGACGAGGCCCTGGGCGCGCTGCGCTTCACCGGCGTGCTGCCGATCCAGCAGAGCGACGCCGCGCTCGCGCTGCTCGCCAGCGCGCTGCCGAGCTTGCGCGTGTCGACGCTGTCGCCGTGGCTGGTGCGGGTGACCACCACGGCGCCGCCGTGACCGGGCGGTCGAACTTTTTCGCGCACACCGCTACCCGTTTCCCGTGCCCGCTTGTCATAGGTGGTGAAAAGAGATTCACCACACCATGACAGGACCCGCAGACCCGACCGAGACCGCGCAGCGCTGGCATCGCCTGCGCCGCGCCTTCGCGCTCGCGAGCCTGGTGCTGCTCACCGTGCCGGCCGCCGCGCAAGCGCCCGCCGCCGATGCGGCCTTCGAGTGGCACCAGCCCGCGCAGCCGCTGAGCAGCGCATTGACCGCGCTCGCCGTGCGCACGGGGTTGCTGCTCGGTGTCGATGCCGAGGTCGTGCGCGGCAAGCGCGCGCCCGCGCTGCAGGGCCGCTACACGGCGCGCGAGGCGCTGCTGCAGCTGCTCGAAGGCAGCGGCCTCGAAGCGGTGCGCGGTGCTTCGGGCGGCTACGCGCTGCGCGTCGCGGCGCAGCGCCCGCCGGGTCCGAAGCCGCAGGCCGAAGCGCCCGCCGGTGGTGCGCTCAGCGAAGTCACGGTCACCGGTGGGCGGGACACCGGCACCGTCACCGAAGGCACCGGCTCCTACACCACCGACGGCGCGATCGGCACCGCGACGCGGCTCGAACTCAGCCTGCGCGAAACGCCGCAATCGGTCAGCGTGCTCACGCGCGACCGCATCGACGACCAGGGCCTGGGCCAGATCAGCGACGTGCTGCGCCAGGCGCCCGGCCTGAGCTTCGTGCAGAGCGGCAACGCCGGCACCGACGCCAACGCCGTCTACTCGCGCGGCTTCGAGGTCGAGAACTACCAGGTCGACGGCATCCCGCAGGCCGGCACCTGGTTGCTGCAGACGGGTGACCTGGCGTTCTACGACCGCGTCGAGGTGGTGCGTGGCGCCACGGGTTTGCTCAACGGCGTGGGCACGCCGGCGGCCACCGTCAACCTCGTGCGCAAGCGCCCCGGCAACGCGCTGCAGGCCAGCGCCTCGTTCAGCGCGGGCACCTGGAATCGGCAGCGCGCCGAACTCGATATCGGCGGGCCCGTCACCGCCGACGGCCGCGTGCGCACGCGCGTGGTCGCGGCCGTGCAGGACGGCGATTCATGGATCGAGCGCCACCATGAAAAGAAGCGCTTGTTCTACGGCATCGTCGAAGCCGACCTCGCGCGCAGCACGCGCCTGAGTGCCGGCTTCGAGCTGCAGCGGCACGACAACGACGGCGTGGCGCGCGCCGGCCTGCCGCTGTTTTTCAGCGACGGCAGCGAGGCCAGCTACGGCCGCTCGCGCAGCGCCGCCGCGCGCTGGGCCCATTCGTACCAGGACCAGCGCCAGTACTTCGCCGCGCTCGACCACCGCTTCGACAACGGCTGGGCCGTGCACGCCGCCTTCAACCGCTCGCGCCGCGCCTACGACGACGTCATCGGCTACGCGCTGCGCGGCTACATGGACCGCGCCACGGGTGCGGGGCTCGGCCTGTGGACGAACCGCTGGAACGCGGTGCCGGTGCAGAACGCATTCGACCTGTACGCCAGCGGCCCCTTCGAACTCTTCGGCCGGCGGCATGAGCTGGTGCTGGGCTACAACGCCTCGCGCACGCACAGCGACGCGCCGCTGTACGCGGGCTGGAACGTGGCGGGCTTCGATCCGTGGATCGCGAACTTCAACAGCTGGACCGGTGACCTGCCGGCCCAGCCGCACCAGCCCGTGACCGGCCGCCAGGAAACCGCCACGCGCCAGTCGGGCGCCTATGCCACGGTGCGGCTGCGGCCCACCGACGCGCTCTCGGTCATCGTCGGCGCGCGCGCGAGCGACTGGAAGGACGCGACGCGCACCGTCCCCTTGCAGCGCGCCGCCACCCTCACCACGCGCAGCGAGAAGGGCGTCGTCACGCCGTACGCGGGCGTGGTGGTCGACCTCGACAAGCACTGGTCGGCCTACGCCAGCTACACCAGCATCTTCAAGCCGCAGGCCAGCAAGGACCGCAGCGGCACCTACCTCGATCCGCTCGAAGGGCACGCCTACGAGGCGGGCGTGAAGGGCGCCTTCCACAACGACCGGCTCAACCTCAGCGCCGCCGTGTTCCAGGTGAAGCAGGACAACCTCGCCGTGCGCCTGGACAACGAGTTTGCGCCCGACGGCTCGGCCGCCTACCGCGCCGCCAAGGGCACGACCACGCGCGGCTACGAATTCGAAGTGGCCGGCGAGCTGCTGCCCGGCTGGCAGGTCGGCGGCGGCTTTGCGCACAGCGTGGCCCGCGACGCGGCCGGCCAGCGGCTGAACACGCAGGTGCCGAAGAACCTGCTGAAGCTCTTCACCAGCTACCGCATCGCGGGCATCGGCAACGGCCTCACGGTGGGCGGCGGCTTGAACTGGCAGAGCGACACCTACAGCACCGGCCTCGGTCCCTCGGGCCATGCGCGCTTCACGCAGCAGGCCTACACCACGCTCGACCTCATGGCGCGCTACCCGATCAACAAGCACCTCGCCGTGTCGGTGGCGCTGAACAACGTCTTCGACACGCGCTACCGCACCAGCACCAGCAGCAGCTTCTACGGCGCCCCGCGCCACCTGCTCGTGACCTTGCGCGGCACCTACTGACGCACCGCGTTTTTTCTCCGCAGCCAGGTCGCTGCCGGCCCCTTCGCGGCCGGGTGCGTCGCTAGCCATCTCCTGCCAACGGGCGTTGCCGACATCCAGGGTCGGGTCCCCCCCTTTCTTCATGCCATGAACCAGCATTCGTTTTCACGCGCCCGCTTCCGGCGGTCTCCCGTGGCCCTCGTCGCCCTGCTTTGCTGCGGCGTCGTCAGCGCGCAGCAACAGCAAGCAGCCAGCGGCGCGGCGCTGTCCGAGGTCACCGTCTCGGGCGACCGCAGCGGCCGCACCGAAGGCAGCCGCTCCTACACCGCCGAGCAGGCGTCCACCGCGACGCGCATGGACCTGTCGATCCGCGAGACGCCGCAGTCGGTGACCGTGATCACGCGCGAGCGCATGGACGACCTGGGCAGCGCCCGCATCGACGACGTGCTGGGCCAGACCACCGGCATCATGGTCGGGCAGGCCGACAGCGAGCGCGTGAACTACTCGGCGCGCGGTTTCTCGATCAACAACTTCCAGATCGACGGCATGCCGCGCGGCCCGAACGCGCCGCTGTCCGACACCGTGCTGTACGACCGCATCGAGGTCATCCGCGGCGCCACCGGCCTCATGGGCGGCACGGGCGACCCGTCGGCCACCATCAACTCGGTGCGCAAGCGCCCCACGCGCGAGTTCCAGGGCAGCGCCTCGCTCACCTACGGGCGCTGGAACCACAAGCGCGCCGAGGTCGACCTGTCGGTGCCGCTCACCGCCGACGGCCGCATCCGCGCGCGCACCGCGCTGGCCTGGCAGGACCGCGACTCGCACATGGACATGTACCACGAGCGAAAAACCGTGGGCATGGTGATCGTCGAGGCCGACCTCACGCGCTCCACCTTGCTCACCGCCGGCATCGACTTCCAGGACAACAAGCCCACGGGCGCGACCTGGGGCGCCATTCCGTACTGGAACCACGACGGTTCGCTCGCCAACCTGCCGCGCAACACCAGCCTGAGCACGCCCTGGAGCACCTGGGCCAACAAGCAGCACACGACCTTCGTCTCGCTGCAGCACCGCTTCGACAACGACTGGAAGGTGCACCTGGGCTATGCGCGCACCACCAGCGCCAACAACACCACCGTGGCCTACGGCGGCGCGGGCTACCCCAACCGCTTCACCGGCCAGGGCATGAAGCTGTGGAGCGGCGTGTGGGGCGAGGGCGAGTACGTCAACGACAACTTCGACCTGTACGCCACCGGCCCCTTCAGCCTGTTCGGGCGGCGCCACACCTTCATCGCCGGATGGAACGGCGGCAACCAGACCTACACCTCGCAGGGCGGCACGCCGGTGATCCCGTACCCCGAGGCCATTCCCGACTACCGCACGTGGACCGGCAACATCCCGCGCCCGATCTTCCTGGCCGACGGCTCGAAGACCGTGGGTTTCACGCAGCTCAACGGCGGCTACGTGGCGGGCCGCTTCAGCCTCACCGACCCGCTGAGCGTGATCGTCGGCGCGCGCGTGAGCAACTACCGCAGCTACACGCACGCCTACAACACGGCGCAGCAGTACACGCGCACCACGGGCAAGTCGGAGTCGAAGAACGAGGTCACGCCGTATGTCGGCGTGGTCTACGACCTGGACAAGCGCCACTCGCTGTATGCGAGCTACACCACGCTGTTCCGTCCGCAGACCTCGAAGGACCGCAACGACCAGTACCTCACGCCCGAGACCGGCACCAGCGCCGAGCTGGGTGTGAAGGGCGAGTACTTCGGCGGCGCGCTCAATGCCTCGGCCGCCGTGTTCCAGGTCAAGAAGAAGAACCTGGCCGAGCTCGACCGCAGCGTGCCCGCGGGCTTTCGCCTGCCCGACGGCGGCCAGGCCTACGTGGCCAGCGGCGACGGCGTGACCGCGCGCGGCCTCGAGTTCGACGTGTCGGGCCAGATCACGCCTGATTGGAACGTGGCCGCCGGCTACACGTACCTCGATGCCAAGACCGCCAAGGGCGCGCGTGCCGTGCCCAACCAGCCCAGGCACCTGCTGCGCCTGTCGACCGCCTACCGCTTCAGTGGCGCCTGGCGCGGCCTGAAGGTCGGCGGCGACATGACGGCGCAAAGCGGCATCTACGGCGAGTCGTGGTATGGGCAGCCGCCGCTGTTCAGCATGAAGGACCCGCTGCCGCGCATCTCGCAGAAGGCGTACGCGGTCTTCAGCCTCATGGCCAGCTACGAGATCAACAAGAACGTCACGGCGCAGCTGAACATCCGCAACGTCTTCGACAAGAAGTACTACCGCAACGTGGGCTTCTACGACAGCGTGTTCTGGGGCGAGCCGCGCAACGTGAGCCTGACCCTGCGCGCCAAGTTCTGAACAAGCCGCCTTCCATTCCGTCTCAACCATGCCATCACTACCTGGAGCATCGACCATGAAGAAACCCCTGTTCTCCCTTGCCACCCTCGCGGCGGCCGCGTTCGTTTTCTCGGGCGCCGCGCACGCCCACTTCGTCTGGCTCGAACCCGCCGCGGGCGGCGAGGCCAAGGCCTACTTCGGCGAATGGGCCGACGACCTGCGCGAGACCGAGGCCGGTCACCTGAAGCTGGTCAGCGCGCCGCGCGGCATCGCCGCCGACGGCAAGCAGACGCCGGCCACGCGCCATGCCGACCACTTCGTGGTCAAGGCCGACGCCAGCGGCGACGCGCGCCTCGTGGGCGCCTACGTCAGCGACAAGGGCGTGGCAAGCCTCTACCAAGCGCGCACCGGCCGCACCGAGACCGTCGCGCGCCACACGCTCGAGCTCGTGCCGCAGGCCGCCAACAGCAACAGCTTCACGCTGCTGCTCGCGGGCAAGCCGCTGCCCAAGGCCGAGGTGGTCGTGTTCGGCCCGCCCAAGTGGGAGAAGAAGTTCACCACCGACGACGCCGGCCAGGTCACGCTGCAGACGCCCTGGCCCGGCCAGTACGTGGTCGAGGTGAACCACACCGACAAGGACGGCAAGGGCACCTGGGACGGCAAGCCCTACACGCAGACGCGCCACGTCGCCACGCTGAGCTTCGTCGTCCGGTGAGGGTGGGGCTTCCGGCGCGGGGGTGCTGCCCATGAGCACCTTCGCGCTGGTGTGCGCCCTGTTCGCGTCGGCGCTCGGCGGCTTCGTCACGTTGAGCCTGGCGATGGACCGGCATTACGAAGACGCCCACGGGCGCGGCCGCACGCCGGGCCCGTCGCGGCCCTGGCAGCAGCTGGGCGGCGCGGCGCTGCTTCTCCTCTCGCTGGTCGCGGCACTCCGGCTGCGCGGGCCGGCCATGGGCTGGGTGCTGTGGCTGGGCGCGCTCACGGCCGCCGCGCTCGTGGTGGTCGGCCTCGTGAGCTACCGGCCCGGCTGGGCGCGGCGCGTCGGCGCCGTGGCCTCGGTGCTGGGCATCGCCACGGCGGCGGCGTACGGGCTGCTCCTGCTTCCATAGCAGGGCGCCCGGAGGGCGCGCGCGGGCTGTCGCCTGCGCTACGCGCGGGGTCTTGGCCCGCGACTACGATGCGGCTGCGTCGCCGATGCCCGGCACATTCACCCATCAAGGAGACACCATGAGCAGCGCCCTCACCAACCACCAGGTCCGTCTTGCCAAGCGCCCCGAGGGCACGGCCACGCGCGAGCACTGGCGTTTTAGCACCGAGCCCGTGGCCCAGCCCGACGAGGGCGGCGTGCTGGTCAAGACGCTGTCGCTGTCGCTCGACCCCGCCATGCGCGGCTGGCTCAACGACGCCAAGAGCTACATCCCGCCCGTGGCCATCGACGAGGTGATGCGCGCCGGCGGCATCGGCCGCGTGGTGGCCTCGAAGAACCCGCAGTTCGCCGTGGGCGACACCGTGTACGGCACGCTGGGCGTGCAGGAATACATGCTGATCCCGCAGGACCAGATCAAGCGCAACGGCCTCGTGAAGGTCGACCTGCGCGTGGGCACCATCACCCAGTGGCTCAACGTGCTGGGCATGCCCGGCATGACCGGCTACTTCGGCCTGATGGACGTGGGCATGCCCCAGGCAGGCGAAACCGTCGTCGTCTCCGGCGCGGCCGGCGCCGTGGGCCAGACCGTGGGCCAGCTGGCCAAGATCAAGGGTTGCCGCGTGGTCGGCATCGCCGGCGGCGCCGCCAAGTGCGACTGGGTGGTGAAAGAGCTGGGCTTCGACGCCTGCATCGACTACAAGGCCGGCGCGGGCGCCGTGCGCGAAGGCCTCAAGACCCACTGCCCGAAGGGCGTGGACATCTACTTCGACAACGTCGGCGGCGACATCCTCGACGCCGTGCTGGCACGCCTGGCGCGCAAGGCCCGCGTGATCATCTGCGGCGCCATCAGCCAGTACAACAACGCCAACAGCATGCCGGCCGCCGGCCCGAAGAACTACCTGAGCCTGCTCGTGAACCGCGCGCGCATGGAAGGCATCGTGGTGTTCGACTACGCCGACCGCTACCCGATCGCCATCGCCGAGATGGCCGGCTACCTGAAGGACGGCCGCATGAAGAGCAAGGAAGACGTCGTGAAGGGGCTCGATACCTTCCCCGAGTCGCTGAACAAGCTGTTCGCGGGGGAGAACTTCGGCAAGCTGGTGCTGCAGGTCGCCGAAGACTGACGCTGCCGAAAGCGTCCGCAGCCCCGTCGTTCGGGGCTGCCCCCCAGTGGGGCATCAGGAGGACGACGGATCGTTGGTAAACGCGGGCGGGCCTTGCACAACGGTCGGTCAGACCTTCGACGAAATGATGGCTTCCAGTTGGGACCCTGCCGGAATTTCCCCGATCCTGGACAGCAGTTCATCCGGCCAGCGGGCGGGCGTGCTCGTGGCTTTGACAGCCGCCATGTAGAAGGCGTTGAGGATGAAAAACACGCTGACCCACGGAAAGCCCAGCACCCCGAAAAGAACGCTCCAGGGGTGCGTCTTGAGGGACTGATGGGGTGGGATGACCCACGATCCGATGGACCGAAGAATGCTCCCTTGAGGCCGCCGGCGAAGGTCCGCGATGTCAGCGCTCATGGCATGGCAGCTGCCCATGAAGCGACGCAAGGCAGTGTTGAGCCTGGAAACAACCAGGGTGCCGCTCAAGCTGTCAAAGGTCTGAATGACCGGTATGTCGACGCTGCTTCCCTCGCACGGTCCAGAGCTTTCGATCCGCAGGAAATGCTGGTGCAGCCATTGTCCAGCGCTCAATCGGCGGCTGGTTTCGAAGGCATCGAAACGAACTTCCTTCCATGCCACAGGGCGCAACTGGCCATCGCTTGCCCAGTAGCCCCGCTGCGCTTCGCAATCGAAGACCGCATAGGTCGGCGCACGTTGAAACAGAAAGCTTCGAGGATACAAAAACTGCGTGCAGACCATCACCAGCAGAAACATGGCGATGCCAAGCGAGAGAAGGAAAGATGCCCATCCGTTGGGCCCGTCGTCGCCCACGATGAAGGTCGCGCACAGCAGGCAGAGCAAGACCATCGAGCAGAACGACGCGAATGCTGCGCCTGTCTGCAACCTGTTTCGCGCAGGTCCGATGAGGACGATGTTGTCGCTGACCTTGTGCAGCACTGCCGACAGGGCCCCATCCGAGGGGGGATTCAATGAGGTCACCTTGCTCTCGGTACAGGTTGGTGTGGAAAGGGGGAAATTCTGACAACCTCCGCGTTTCGTCGGTGGCCTGGTCGTGTGACCAACCTGCACGCATGGACCGCAGCAAGATACTGGACGCTCCGGGGGCTGTCATTCAAGCAGGGCTGAAGGCCGACCCGATGCACTGGCTGTGGCCCAGAATCTCCACACCAGACCCATCGAGCCCTGATGGGGCGATTTTCAAGAAAATGCAGCACGATACGGCTGCACCGGAGGAAGCTGAACGTGCTCAAGCATGGTGAGTTCGTGGCACCAGCCATCGCGTTGCTGCAAGGCGTCGAGCCTGCGCCGAACACGGTAGATGACCAGGCGCTCAATGGCGTGCTGGAGCGTTTCAGAAAGAACAAGCGCGCCAGCGACGAGCCCAGTGCCATGAACAATGTGGTGGCGGTGTTCAAGGACGCGATCGCGCTTCAGCAACCGGGGGCATCCGCACAGATGCGCGGATTTGCGTTGATGAGTGTGGCGGCCGGCGTTGTCGTCCAGACATGGGCCCTCTGGATGGCGGTTTCCTCGGGAATATTGAGCGTGTTCACGTCCTGGCGGCATCCGTTCCTGGCGCTGGAGATGGTGGTCGTTGCATTCCTGGCGTTCTACGTTTTTCCCCGCTGGTACCTTTTCTTCTTGCGCATGGACCTCTTCGCCCCCGAGGACGAGCCGACCGTCTTCGACCGCAAGCACCGCAAGGTCTATCGCCTGTTTCCGCCGCTCGACGGTTCTGCCGACAGCGGGTGGCGGCGCCTGCGCCTCAAACCCATCGCGCTGCAGGCGGTGGAATACGACTGGGCGTGCATCACGGCCGAACACCGTGTGACGTTGGCATCCACTGGTCAGGCCCTCTCGCGCCTGCACAGCCTGACGCTGGTGGTGCGCGACTACCGCAAGCCCGACGAAAAAGAGGGCCGCCTGCTTGATGAATTCGATGTGGGCAACAGCCTGGGCATGGGCGAGTACACCGTGCCGATGCTGTGGGAGCACATCCGTCGCTTCATGGAAGACGGGGGACCAGGTGTTCCGCAGGGCGAGCAGCTTCAAATCTTCGAGCGCCCCCGCAGCTTGTGGCAAAGCATGGGCGTGGTCAGCCCCTTCGGACCCCAGCTGGGCTGGTGGTGGAGAACCAACCGTTTTCCGACCGTTCTTTTTCTGCTCCTTTTTCCTGTGACGTTGCCGTTCTTCACCCTGTGGGCGCTATGCAACTGGATCAGCCACATGACCATGCGCAAGGTCATCTGGCCGCAGGAGGTACTGGAACGGGTGGGGCGGCCTTTGCCCGTCAGGAAGTCGCCTTGAGTGGCGAAGGCGGCAGCGTCGCCTCGCCCCGCCGATTGCACGGCGCATCGGCCGCCGGAGATCGATACCGCAGGCGACGGGTCAATCGTCCAGGTTGGGCCGCATCGGAATGTCGCCCATCGCATCGTCCTCGCGCAGGCCGCGCGCGGCCTTCAGCAGTTCGATCGAGAGGCCGTCGCCGTGGCCCGCGAAGCCCTGGGCGATGCCTTCGAGCACGGTCGACAGGTTGGTGTCGCCGTCGGTGCGGGCGTCCATGCTGATGTTCAGGACCCGCGCCGCCATCTGCCGGTAGGTGACGGCGCCCGCGCCCTCCAGCGCGGCCACCAGGTCGAGGTACAGCGCCAGGTTCATGTCGAACACCAGCTTGGGCGTGATCTCGAAATCCTCGGTCTTGTTGTTCTTCTGATCCATGGGGGTGACTCCTTTTTCCTGAGCCTCCACTCTAGCCACAAAAAACGACAAGCTCTGTCGGGCATCGCCCTGATTTGTCTCATTTCGCACGCGTGCCCATCACGGCGGCCGAGATGATCAGCGCCGCCGCCAGCGCGATGCTGGCCGTGAGCGCCCGGCCGGTCACGGCCAGCAGCAGCGCGGTGGAGGCCAGCGGCGTGAGGTAGCTCAGGATGCCGATCTGCCGCGCGTCGCCGCGCTTGAGCGCCATGTCCCACACGAAGAACGCCGCGCCCAGCGGGCCCAGGCCGCACAGCGCGACCAGCAGCCCGTCTTTCGCCGACAGCGCCACCGCCGGCTCCAGCAGCGCATGGCAGGCCAGCGAAAGCGCGCCCGACACCAGCCCGAACAGCCCGATGGCCGAGGTCGGGAAGGGCGTGACGCGCTGCGTCCACAGCGAGTAGCTGGCCCAGATGAAGGCCGAGCCGGCCGCCGGCAGGAAGCCCCAGTACGTGGCGGGCGCGCCGGGAAGTGCTGCGCTGCCGTTGCGCGCACCGAGGATCGCGATGGCCGCGCCCGCAAAGCCCAGCAGCGCCGCCACCACGTGCAGCGGGCGCAGCGACACGCCCGGCAGCAGCACCGGCGCCAGCACCACCATCAGCAGCGGCCAGAGGTAGTTCACGAGGTTGGCCTCGACCGGCGGCGCATGTCGCAGCGCGATGAACAGCAAAAAGTGAAAGCCGAAGAGCCCGTACACCCCGAGCGCCAGCGTGCGCGGCGGCACGCGCCAGGCGCGGCGGTCGCGCAGCACCAGCGGCCAGCTCGGCACGCTGCCGACGATCAGCGCCAACCCGGTCAGGAGGAACGGCGGCAGGTGCGACAGCGCGGTGCCGAAGGTGGCGAGCGTGGCCCACAGCGCGATGGCGAGCAGGGCGTAGAAGGTGGCGGGCATGGACGCCGAGGCTACGTGAGGCGGTCGTCGCGCGATGACTGCACATCGTCGCGCGACGACGGTCTGGTGTTGCACCTTCCCCCGCTGGGGGAAGGTGGGGATGGGGGCAGGCCGTCGATGAGGCGCCGCGCTTTTGTGAAGGCCGTCGTGCCCCCACCCCGGCCCTCCCCCAGCGGGAGAGGGAGAAATGCGAGGTCAGCGGCGCAGTGCGGCCGTGAGCGCCGACGGCGATCGGTAGCCCGTGCGGCGCGCCGTCTCGGCCACGCTCAGGCCTTCGAGCCGCAGTTCGCGCGCATGGGCCAGCCGCAGTGTGCGCAGCCAGAGCATCGCGCTCTGGCCCTGCTCCTCGCGGCAGCGCTGCGCGAACTGGCTGGGGCTCAGGCAGGCGACCTCGGCCAGGTCGGCGACGCCCAGCGGCCGGTGCCAGTTCGCCTGCGCCCAGGCCGCGAGGGCCGGCCAGTCGATGCGGCGGCGGCGCGTGTCGGCGACCGACGGGGCGACGGCGCCCCAGGCCTCGAGCAGCAGCGCCGGGCCGTGCTGCAGGGCGAGGGCCGCGTGCTGCGGCTGCTGCAGGCAGTGCGCGAGGTAGCGGGCCAGCGCGTGCAGCCGGGGCGCATCCGTCGGTGGCTGCTCGACGCAGCGTGCCCACGGGGCATGCGGCGTGTCGAGCACGAGGCAGACGCTGCCGCCGCGCCGGGCCTCGAAGTCGTGCCGGTCGCCGGGTGCGACGACCTGGGCCTGGCCCGTGCCGATGCCCGAACCGCGGCCTTCGACTTCGATCTCGAGCACGCCGTCGAGCCCGAGCAGCACCTGGAAGTGGTCGTGCGCGTGGCTGCCGCGAGAGGGCGTGTAGTCGCGCAGCGAGAGGACAGGGGCGGGCGTGGGCATGGCGGGAGCGATTGTCCGCGCCGCCCCGCCGTCTGTCATCACCCCAGCCGCAGCAGCAGCGCCGAGGCCGCGCACACCAGCAGGAAGGGAATGCTGATGCGGTGGAACTCGCGCAGCCCGTGCGGCAGCTTGGCCAGCCGCAGCGCGATCAGGTTGGCCAGCGAGCCCAGCACGCAGCCGAAGCCGCCCACGCTCACGCCGGCCGCCAGCGCGGGCAGGTCGTGCACGTAGCGGTCGAGCAGGATCGCCGCCGGCACGTTGCTGATGACCTGCGAGGCGGCAATGGCCGCGAGGTAGGCGCGCCAGCCCTCGCCGATGGGCCAATGGCCCAGCAGCGCCGCGATGGCGGGCAGCTCGGCGGCCTGGCGCAGGTCGACGAACATCAGCGCGATGATCGCCAGCAAGGCCCAGTCGATGCCGCGCAGCACGCGCGGGTAGGTGAGCAGCAGCACGCCGAACACCGCGCCCAGGCCGGGCAGCAGCCAGTGGCGGTCGAGCGCGACCACGAAGCCGATGAACAGCACGCCGGCCAGCGCCAGCAGGCGCGGCTGCACGGGCGCGGCCTCGGTCTCCTCGCGCAGCGCGATCGGCGTGCGCGGCACCAGCCACCACACGGCCACGAAGAGCCAGAACAGCATGATCGCCACGGTCGGGCCCATCATGGCCATGAAGCCGAAGAAGCTCTCGCCCGAGCGGTGCCACAGGTACAGGTTCTGCGGGTTGCCGATGGGCGTGAGCGCCGAGCCGGCGTTCACGGCCAGCGCCTGCAGCACCACCAGCCGCGCCAGCGGCAGGTGCGCCTGCACGGCCAGCACGCGCGTGAGCGGCACCAGCAGGAACAGGCTCACGTCGTTGGTCACCAGCGCCGACAGCAGCGCGGCCGTGGCCGTGAGCGCCATCGCCAGGCCGCGCTGGCTGTGCGTGTGGGCCAGCAGGCGCCGCGCGGCGGCCTGCAGCATGCCGCTCCTCTCCACGCCCTGGGTGATGGCGAGCAGGCCCGCGAGTGCGCCCACCGTTTGCCAGTCGACCAGCCGCAGCCAGTCCATCGGCGCGCGCGGGCGCACGAAGGCGAACACGACCGCGACGGCCACGAGCACCCACAGCAGGCCGTTGCCGCCGCCGTGTTCGGGCGGGGCGGTGTCGGTGCTTGCGGCGCTCACTCAGGCACTCAGGTCGCGCAGCTCGCGCTTGAGCACCTTGCCGATCGCGCTGCGCGGCAGCTCGTCGATGAAGCGCAGGCGCGCCAGCCGCTGCGTCTTGCCGACCTGCGCGTTGGCCCACTGCAGCAGCGTGTCTTCGGTGGTGACGTCGCCTTCCCGGCGCACCACGAAGGCCACGGGCGTCTCCCCCCACTGCTCGGACGGAATGCCGACCACCGCCACGTCGGCCACCGCCGCATGGCCGCGCAGCACGCTTTCGAGGTCGCTCGGGTAGATGTTGAAGCCGCCGCTGATGATCATGTCCTTCTTGCGGTCGAACAGCGTGAGGAAGCCGTCGGCGTCGAAGCGGCCCACGTCGCCGGTGCGGATGAAGCGCTTGCCGGTGGCGTCGAACCATTCGGCCTCGCGCGTCTTCGCGGGCTGGCGGTGGTAGCCGGTCATCATGCCGGCCGAGTGGCCCACCACCTCGCCGGCCACTTCGGTGTCGCCGCGCGGCAGCTCGTTGCCTTCCTCGTCGATCAGGCGGATGTCGCTGCCCGGCGCGGGCTGGCCCACGGTGTGCAGCTTGGTCGGGTTCAGGTGCGCCTCCAGGATGCAGGTGCCGCCGCCTTCGGTCATGCCGTAGAACTCGACCAGCCCGCCGGGCCAGCGCTTGAGCACGTCGGCCTTGAGCGCCGCGTTGAAGGGCGCGCTGGTGCTGAACTTGTGGCGGAAGGTCGACAGGTCGTGCGCGTCGAAGCGCGGATGCGCCATCAGGCGCTGGTACTGCACCGGCACGAGCATGGTGTGCGTCACGCGGTGCTGCACGGCCAGCTGCAGGTAGCCCAGCGCGTCGAACTTGGGCATCAGCACCACGCAGCCACCGAAGGCGAGGGTGGGGAAGAACACGACCAGCGTGGTGTTGGAGTACAGCGGCGTCGACAGCAGCGTGACCGTCTCGGGCCCGTACTCGTACTTGGCGCCGCGCTGGATGTGCGACCAGCGCATGCCGTGCCCCTGCACGATGCCCTTGGGCTCGCCGGTGGTGCCCGACGAATAGATGATGTTGAAGGCCCAGTTGGGCTGCACCTCGACGGGCTCCGGCTTCGCGCCGGGCGCCGCGAGCCAGTCGTCGAGCGCGCGGCCGACGTTGGAACCGTCGAGCGCGATGTGCGGCAGGCCGGTGGCCTGCGCGGCGCCCACCACCTCGGCGGCCGAGGCGTCGGTGAACAGCAGGCGCGCGTCGGCGTCGGTGATCATGCGCGCCAGGCTGGCGGGCGCCGAGCCGGGGGCCAGCGGGGCCACCGCGACGCCCGCGCGCAGCGCGCCCAGGAACACGGCGGCGTAGGGCACCGACGAGGCGGCGCAGACGGCGATGGCGTCGCCGGCGCGCAGGCCGTCGCGCTGCAGGGCGGCGGCGATGCGGTCCATGAGCGCGTCGAGCGCGCGGTAGTCCAGCGTCTGCTGGGCATCGGCCAGCGCGGGGCGCTCGGGGGTGTGCTGGGCGTGGAGGCGGACCAGGTCGGCAAGGGTGCCGAAGTCGCGCGCGGCGGCGTCCTGGAGGGCGGGGTGCAAGTTCAAGGTCGATCCTTCGTCTGGGGCCAGACGGCAGGATAGCGAAGAAGCCCGCCGCGGGGTGTGCCGCCCGCGACGAAACCCGATCAGCCGGCCGTGTCGTCGCCCCGCTGCGCCACCTCGAACAGCGCGCGGATCAGCGGCCGGTCCTTGCGCACCGCCAGGCAGCACAGCGAGTAGCTGATCGAGAGCTCGTCGTCGTCGATCTCCACCATCTTCAGGCCGGGCAGCGGAATGCACTCGATCTGCGTCACGAAGCCCACGCCCATGCCGTTGGCCACGGCGTGCAGGATGGCCTCGCGGCTGTTGATCTCCATCACGCAATTCATCTGCACGCCCTGCTGCGCGCAGGCGCGCTCCACGCGGTGGCGCGTCTTGGAGCCGGGCTCGCGCAGGATCACCGGCTCGCCCGCGATGTCGCGCGTGGCGATGGTGCGTTTCTTCGCCCACGGGTGCTTCGCGGGCACCACGGCCACGATGCGCTCCACGCGGTACGGCACCTGGTGCAGGCCCTCGATCTCGGGCGGCTCCACGAGGATGCCCACGTCGATGTCGAAGTCCTGCAGCCCGCCGAGCGTGGAGGCCTCGGAGCCGATCGACACCGTCAGGTCGAGCCCGGCGTGGCTGCGCTTGAAGCTGCGCGCCAGCTCCAGCGCGATGGGTGGCGACACCGCGCCCACGCGCACCAGCCCCGTGCGCAGCTTGTGGGCGCGCTGCAGGAACTGCATCGCCTCTTCCTCCTGCCCGAACAGGCCCTGCGTGATCGCATACAGCTGCTCACCCGCGGCCGTGAGCCGCACGGCGCGCCCGCTGCGCAGGAACAGCTCGACGTTGAAGCGCTCTTCCAGCGCCTTGACCTGGTCGGTCACGGTGGGCTGGCCGATGTGCAGGTAGCGCGCGGCCGTGGTGAAGCCGCCAGTCTTGGCGACGGCGTGGAAGCAGCGGATCCACTTGTAGTACTGGTGAAACATGGGGCGATCGTGAGGGGCGTGCGCCGAGCCTCCCTCAGATGCGGCGCTGGCGCCTATGCAGGCTTTCCCGAAGGCATCCATCGGTTTTGGACGGGTTGCACGCGCGAAATGCGATTGGACGCCCCGGCACGCCGCTTCGACACTGCGGCCCAGACAGAAACCGGAGACAAAAAACATGCCCCACGCCTACCGCAACCCCGTGTCCATTCATTCCGGGCGAGGCAGCCTCGCACGGCTGCCCTCGCTCTTGGCGGGGCGCCGCGTCGCGCTCGTTACCTTCCCCGAGGCCCGCGGCCTCGGCCTGGTCGATCGCCTGCAGGCGCTGCTGGGCGACGCGCTCGTCACCGTGATCGACGACGTGCGTCCCAACCCCGACGTCGCCCACCTGCGCGACCTGTACAACACCTTCTGGCAATCGGACGCACCCTGCGACGCCATCGTGGCGGTCGGCGGCGGCAGCGCCATCGACACGGCCAAGGCGCTGATGGTGGGCACGGCCAACGGCCAGTTCGACGAGCTCGTCGCGCTGCTGGCCACCGGCAAGCCCTTCGTGCCCGCCAGCGTCAAGCCGCTGATCGCCGTGCCGACCACCGCCGGCACCGGCAGCGAAGTAACGCCCTGGGCCACCATCTGGGACGCCGGCAACCAGAAGAAATACTCGCTGCACCTGGACGCCACCTGGCCCGAGGTCGCCATCGTCGACCCCGAGCTCATGCTCTCGGTGCCAGCGGGCACCACGGTGTCGACGGGGCTCGATGCGCTCTCGCATGCGCTGGAAGCGATCTGGAACGTCAACGCCAACCCGGTCTCCGACACCTTCGCCGTCTCGGCCGTGCGCGACATCTTCGACTGCCTGCCGGCGCTGCTGAAAGACCTGGGCAACCTCGACCTGCGCGAGCGCATGGCATTGGCCGCGCTGAAGGCCGGCATGGCGTTTTCCAACACCAAGACGGCGCTGGCGCATTCCATCTCCTACGAGATGACGCTGCGCCACGGCCTGGCCCACGGCATCGCCTGCTCGTTCACGCTGCCGCTCGTGCTGGAGAAGGCCTGGGCCCGCTCGCCCGACCGCGACCGGACGCTGCAGCTGTTGTTCGGCACCGACCTGGCGACCGCCACGCAGCGACTGCGGGCTTTCCTGCAGGGGCTTGGCGTGAAGACCGAGTTTGCCGACTATGGCGTGGCGGACAGCGAAGCGGCGGCCATGATCGCGCGCGCCATGGACGGGGCGCGCGGCAAGAACTTCATCGGCGCGGCGGCGTTGGCCTGACGGACAGGGACTGCGCAGCGAGACAAGTCAGCAAGACAAGACAGACAGCCATATGCCGGCCATCGAGCCGGCCCCACGGGCCCCACGCCCGTCAAGACAAGGAGACATACCATGCAAGCGGCCAATCCCATCCTGCAGGCGGGCACCTACGCACGCCCCCTCGACAATTCGTTCCGCAAGGCGCAGTGGCGGATGCTGCTGGCGGCCATGTTCTGCTACTTCTTCTTCTACACGGGGCGCCAGACCTTCGGCTTCGCCATCCCGGGCATCCAGAAGGAGTTCGGCCTCTCCAAGGAAATGCTGGGCTGGGCCTCGACCTCGCTGCTGTGGTGCTATGCCGTCGGGCAGGCCATCAACGGCAACCTGGGCGACAAGTTCGGCGGACGCCGCGTGATGACCGCCGGCGCCATCCTCTCGTGCGCCGCCAACTGGGTCGTGAGCTTCGCGGTCGGCTTCAAGAGCCTGGCGATCCCGTGGGGCATCAACGGCTACTTCCAGGCCCTGGGCTGGGCGCCGGGCAGCCGGCTGCTGTCGAACTGGTGGGGCGCGGGCGAACGCGGCAAGGTCTACGGCTTCTACGTGTTCGCCGCCGGCTGCGCCTCGGTGCTGTCGTTCGTGACCTCGATCATCGTCGTCAACGTGCTGCACTTGGACTGGCGCTGGATCTTCCGGCTCCCCGTGCTGCTGATGCTGGTGGGCGGCATCGCCTTCTACCTGATCGCCCGTGAACGGCCGGAAGACCTGGGCTTCAAGTCGCCCGACACCGGCGTGGCCAACAACAACCCGCAGGAAGCCGACAAGGCCGGCGTGGCCGACGGCGAGCCGCAAGAAAGCTCCTGGTCGCGCTACAAGGCCGTGCTCAGCAACCCCAAGCTGATGATCGCCGCGCTGGCCATCGGCTTCCAGAATGCCGCACGCTACGGCCTCATCGTCTGGGTGCCCGTGCACTTCCTGGGCAAGGACTGGGCCAAGGCCGCCGACGGCATGATCGACCCGGCCTGGATCTCGGTGGCGCTGCCCGTGGGCATGGCCTTCGGCGCGCTCACCAACGGCTGGATCTCCGACAAGGTGTTCGGCTCCAAGCGCTACAAGGCCATCGTGCTGTACATGCTGCTGGGCGCCATCGCCTCGATGGGCATGTACCTGCTGCCCACCAGCATCCTCGGCCTGGGGCTGCTGTTCCTGGCGGGCTTCTTCGTCTACGGCCCGGCCTCGTCGTTCTGGGCCCTGTGCCCCGACCTCGTGGGCGCCAAGCGCGCCGGCACCGCCACCGGTGTCATGAACTTCTTCTCGTACCTGCTGGCCGGCCTGGGCGAACCGCTGATCGGCCGGATGCTGGACCACTCGGGCAGCACCTCGGTGGTGTTCCCCATCGTCGCGGCCAGCTGCCTCATCAGTGCCTTCATCGCGCTGTTCATCCGCCGCTGAAGCCCGCGCACCGACACACCCAACTTGCCAAGGAGCATCTCTTCATGAAATCCGACTCACTCGAAGTCAACGGCCGCAGCTACCGCTGGATGGTCCGCCCGGTGGTCGTCGTCTGCGTCGACGGCTGCGAGCCCGCGTACCTCGACGCGGCCATTGCGGCCGGCGTGGCCCCGTACCTCGAGGCCATGCGCAAAGGCGGCGCCGACCTGCTGGCCGATTGCGTCGTGCCCTCGTTCACCAACCCCAACAACCTGTCGATCGTGACCGGCGCGCCGCCGGCCGTGCACGGCATCTGCGGCAACTACTTCTTCGACCGCGAGCTGGGCCAGGAAGTGATGATGAACGACCCCAAGTACCTGCGCGCCGGCACCGTGCTGGCTGCGTTTGCAGATGCGGGCGCCAAGCTCGCGGTGGTCACGGCCAAGGACAAGCTGCGCAAGCTGCTGGGCCACAAGATGAAGGGCATCTGCTTCTCGTCGGAGAAGTCGGACCAGGTGACGATGGAAGAGAACGGCATCGACAACGTGCTCGACATGGTCGGCATGCCGGTGCCCTCGGTGTACAGCGCGGAGCTCTCGGAGTTCGTGTTCGCCGCCGGCGTGAAGCTCATGGAGTCGCGTCGCCCCGACCTCATGTACCTGTCGACCACCGACTACGTGCAGCACAAGGCCGCGCCGGGCAGCCCTGCAGCGAATGCCTTCTATCAAATGATGGATGGCTACCTGGCACAGCTGGATGCACTGGGCGCCACCATCGTGCTCACGGCCGACCACGGCATGAACGACAAGCACGGCGCCGACGGTTCGCCGAACGTGATCTACCTGCAGGACGTGCTCGACGGCTGGTACGGCCCGGACCGCGCGCGCGTGATCCTGCCGATCACCGATCCGTACGTGGTGCACCACGGCGCGCTCGGCTCGTTTGCCACCGTGTATGTGCCCAACGAGGACGAGGTGCCCGGCTGGATCGACCGCATCCAGCGCATCCCCGGCATGCAGCTCGTGCTCTCGCGCAAGGAGGCTGCGCAGCGTTTCGAGCTGCCGCCCGACCGCATCGGCGACATCGTGGTGGTGAGCGAGCAAAGCACCGTCATCGGCACCTCGGCCACGCGCCACGACCTCACGGCGCTCGAAGTGCCGCTGCGTTCGCACGGGGGTGTGTCGGAGCAGAAGGTGCCCCTGATCTGCAACCGTCCCGTCGCGGGCGTGGTGAGCACGCGCCGGCTGCGCAACTTCGACGCGCTCGACCTCGCACTGAACCACGCCCAAGGCCCGCTGGTGGCCGCCGCCTGAACTTATTTGACGGAGCATTCCATGAGCAAGTCTGACCATGCCGCCCTGAAGCCCGGCACCGTGTACCGCGAAGCGCTGCGCATCGCCGGCGAGAAAGTCCACCGCGACCGCACCATCGAGGTCACCTACCCGTACACCGGCGAGGTGATCGCCACCGTGCCCAAGGCCACGCTGGACGACGTGCGCAACGCCCTGCGCATCGCCCGCGACTACAAGCCCACGCTCACGCGCTACGAGCGCTACAAGATCCTCATGCGCGCCGGCGAGATCATCGCCTCGCGCCTGGACGAGATGTCGCGCACCATCACGCTCGAGTCGGGCCTGTCGCGCAAGGACTCGCTGTACGAAGTGGGCCGCGCCTCCGACGTGCTGCTGTTCGCCGCCAACCAGGCGCTGGTGGACGACGGGCAGGTGTTCTCCTGCGACCTCACGCACCACGGCAAGAGCCGCAAGGTATACACGATGCGCGAGCCGCTCCTGGGCGCCATCACCGCCATCACGCCGTTCAACCATCCGCTGAACCAGGTGATCCACAAGGTGGCGCCGGCCATTGCGACCAACAACCGCATCGTCCTGAAGCCCAGCGAGAAGACGCCGCTCACGGCCTTCCTGCTGGCCGACATCCTGTACGAGGCGGGCCTGCCGCCGCAGATGCTGTCGGTGCTCACGGGCGACCCCAAAGAGATCGCCGACGAGCTGCTGACCAATGCCGACGTCGACCTCGTCACCTTCACGGGTGGCGTGCCCATCGGCAAGTACATCGCGGGCAAGGCCACCTACAAGCGCCAGATTTTGGAGCTGGGTGGCAACGACCCGATCATCGTGATGGAAGACGCGGACATTGAGGAGGCTGCCACGCTGGCTGCCAACGGGTCGTACAAGAACTCGGGCCAGCGCTGCACGGCGGTGAAGCGCATGCTGGTGCACGAGTCGGTCGCAGATCGCTTCGTCGAGCTGCTGGTGGAAAAGACCCGCGCGCTGAAGTACGGCGACCCGATGGACCCGGACACCGACATGGGCACCGTGATCGACGAAGCGGCTGCCAAGCAGTTCGAAGCCGTCGTCAACGAAGCCATCGCAGCCGGTGCCAAGCTTCTGTACGGCAACGAACGCCGCGGCGCGCTGTACTCGCCCACCGTGCTCGACCACGTCGACCCCGAGATGACCGTCGCCAAGCACGAGACCTTCGGCCCCGTGTCGCCCGTCATCCGCTTCAGGAACATCGACGAGGCGATCCGCATCTCCAACGGCACGGCCTACGGCCTGTCGTCCTCGATCTGCACCAACCGCCTGGACTACATCACGCGCTTCATCCGCGAGCTGAACGTGGGCAGCGTCAATGTGCGCGAGGTGCCGGGCTACCGCCTGGAGCTCACGCCCTTCGGCGGCATCAAGGACTCGGGCCTGGGCTACAAGGAAGGCGTGCTCGAGGCCATGAAGAGCTTCACCAACACCAAGACCTATTCGCTGCCATGGTGAGCGGCGCGGCGCACGAGGCGCATGGCGCGTCGCGCGCCGTGCGTGAGACCCCGCCGCCGATGGCGTTGGCCGTCGCGGCCAAATGGCTGTCGCGCTACAGCCGCGCGCCTGTGCCTTCGTCCAAGGCGATCGACTCGGAAAGCGGGACAGCCGGCGACGGGGACCGCAACGCCGCACGCTGGATCGCCTGACCCGCCAGCACGCGCGCCTGCGCGTCGGCTGCGAGGATCTCGTCCGGGTTCTCGTGCGCGGACGAGGGCGCCTGCTGCAGGCAGTCTTCCACCACGTGCGCAATGTCGGTGTAGCGCAGGCGCCCGTTCAGGAAGGCATCGACCGCTACTTCGTTCGCCGCATTGAGCGTCACGCTGGCCGCGCACCCCTCACGCAGCACCTCCAGCGCCAGGCGCAGGCAGGGAAAGCGCTTCAGCTCGGGCGCGGCGAAGCTCAGGTGGGCGAGCTGCAGGAAGTCCAGCGGCGCCACGCCCGAGTCGATGCGCTCGGGCCAGGCCAGCGCGTGCGCGATTGGCGTGCGCATGTCGGGGCGGCCCAGCTGCGCCAGCACCGACTGGTCGGCATAGGCGACCATCGAATGGATCACGCTCTGCGGGTGGATCACGACCTCGATGCGCTCGGGCGGCATCGCGAACAGCCAGCGCGCCTCGATGGTCTCTAGGCCCTTGTTCATCATCGTCGCGGAGTCGACCGAGATCTTGCGGCCCATGCGCCAGGTGGGGTGCGCGCAGGCTTCGTCGGGCGTGACGCGGTCCAGCTCCTCGATCGGGCGGTGCAGGAACGGCCCGCCCGACGCGGTGAGCACCAGCCGCTGCACGCCCGCGCCGCCGGCGGGTGCGCCCGCCAGGCACTGGAAGATCGCGTTGTGCTCGCTGTCCAGCGGCAGCAGCGTGGCGCCGTGCGCGGCCACCGCGCGCATGAACAGCGCGCCGGACATCACGAGCGCCTCCTTGTTCGCCAGCAGGATCTTCTTGCCCGCGCGCGCCGCCGCCAGCGACGACAGCAGCCCCGCCGCGCCGACGATGGCCGCGACCACCGTGTCGCAACCCGCCGATTGCGCCACCTCGCACAGCGCCTGCGGGCCGTGCATGACCTCGGTGCGCAGGCCGGCCGCGCGCAGCCGCGCCTGCAACTGCATGGCGTCTGGCGCGTCGCCGACCACCGCGACCTCGGGGCGGAAGGCGACGCAGTGCGTGAAGAGCTTGTCGAGGTTGCGGTGCGCCGTCAGCGCATGCACGCTGAAGCGGTCGGGGTGGCGCGCCACGAGGTCGAGCGTGCTGTCGCCGATCGACCCGGTGGCACCGAGCAGGGTGAGGCGTTGCGTGGCCATGGGGATGCTTAAGCGGAAGCGATCGGCACGACGCGCTCGCGCGAAGACGGCTTCATCCACGCACCGAGCCGCTCGCTCGCCTCGGCGTCGGCGCCGTAGCGCGCGGCCACGTAGGTCTCGACCAGCCGCGTGAAGTCGTCGGCAATGTGCTCGCCCTTGAGCGTCAGCGCGCGTTCGCCGTCGATGTACACCGGCGCCACCGGCTGCTCGCCCGAGCCCGGCAGCGAGATGCCCAGGTGCGCCAGCCGGCTCTCGCCGGGGCCGTTGACCACGCAGCCCATCACGGCCACGTGCATGTCTTCCACGCCCGGGAAGCGCACGCGCCAGGCCGGCGCCTGCGCGTGCAGCCAGCCTTCGATCTGGCTGGCCAGCGACTGGAAGAAGGTGCTCGTGGTGCGCCCGCAGCCGGGGCAGGCCGTCACGCTGGGCGTGAAGGCGCGCAGGCCCATCGACTGCAGGATCTGCTGCGCCACCAGCACCTCGCGCGTGCGGTCGCCGTTCGGCTCGGGCGTGAGCGATACGCGGATCGTGTCGCCGACGCCCTGCTGCAGCAGCACGCCCATCGCGGTGGCCGAGGCCACGATGCCCTTGGAGCCCATGCCCGCTTCGGTCAGGCCCAGGTGCAGCGGGTAGTCGCAGCGCGCGGCCAGTTCGCGGTACACGGCGATCAGGTCCTGCCCCTGGCTCACCTTGGCCGACAGCACGATGCGATCGGGCGGCAGGCCGACGTCCTCGGCGCGCGCGGCGTTCTCCAGCGCCGAGACGATGAGCGCCTGGCGCATCACCTCGTCGGCCGGCTGCGGCTGCGCGGCTTGCGCGTTGACGTCCATCAGGCGCGCCAGCAGCGCGGGGTCGAGGCTGCCCCAGTTCACGCCAATGCGCACCGGCTTGCCGTGGCGGCAGGCGATCTCGATGAGCTGGCAGAACTGCGCGTCGCGCTTGTCGCCCCGGCCGACGTTGCCGGGGTTGATGCGGTACTTGGCCAGCGCCTGCGCGCAGTCGGGGTACTGCGCGAGCAGGCGGTGGCCATTGAAGTGGAAGTCGCCCACCAGCGGCACGTGCACCTGCTGGCGCGCGAGCGCGTCGCGGATCGGCGCCACCTGCGCGGCGGCCTCCTCGTTGTTGACCGTGAGGCGCACCAACTCGGCCCCCGCGCGCGCCAGCGCCGCCACCTGCGCCACGGTGGCGGCCGCGTCGGCGGTGTCGGTGTTGGTCATGGCCTGCACGGCCACGGGGGCGTCGCCGCCGATGCGCACGGTGCCTACGCGCACCTGCCGCGAACTGCGGCGTGCGACGGGCGGTTTCATGGCACGGCCACTTCCGTTGCGAGTTCCGCCGGCAGGCGGAACACCACGTGCTCCTCGCGCCCGGGCAGCGTCAGCAGTTCCACCTCGGCCAGCCGGCGCAGCGCGGCGACGACGTCCTGCACCATGGTCTCGGGCGCCGAGGCGCCGGCGGTGACGCCCACCGCGCCGGCGTCGCGCACCCAGTCGGGCTTGAGCTCGCTGCCCTGCGCGATGAGGTAGCTGCGCACGCCGGCCTGCGCCGCGATCTCGCGCAGGCGCTGCGAGTTGGAGCTGTTCTGCGCGCCGACCACCAGCACCACGTCGACCTGCTGGCTCAGTTCGCGCACGGCCGTCTGCCGGTTCTGCGTGGCGTAGCAGATGTCGCGCGTGTCGGGGCCGACGATCTGCGGAAAGCGCCGCTGCAGCGCGTCGATGATGCCGCGCGTGTCGTCGACCGACAGCGTGGTCTGCGTGATGTAGGCCAGCGGCGCGTCGGCATCGAGCACCAGCGCGTCCACGTCGGCCTCGGTCTGCACCAGCGTGACCGGCGCGGGAATCTGCCCCAGCGTGCCCGTCACCTCGGGGTGCCCGGCGTGGCCGATGAGGATCAGCGCATAGCCCTTGGCGGCATAGCGGCGCCCCTGCTCGTGCACCTTGGTGACCAGCGGGCAGGTGGCATCGATCGCGCGCAGGCCGCGCGCGCGGGCTTCGGTCTCGACGGCCTGGCTCACGCCATGCGCGCTGAAGATCGCCACCGCGTCCGCGGGCACTTCGGCCAGCTCCTCGACGAACACCGCGCCCTGCGCCTTCAGGTCGTCGACGACGTGCTTGTTGTGCACGATCTCGTGGCGCACGTAGATGGGCGTGCCGTGGCGCCGCAGCGCGTGCTCGACCGTGTCGATGGCCCGCACGACGCCGGCGCAGAAGCCTCGGGGCTGGGCAAGGATGACGCGCATGGTGGGGACTCCTCGGGGTGGCGGTTCATCTTCCCGTCGACGTTCTCGGCGCCGGGCCGGCTTCCGCGTCGGCGGTCTGGGTGGGTGGGTAGAACTGCTCGGACCAGCGGCGGAACGCGGCCAGGGTGCGCTCGCCGGGCATGAGCTTGGGATGCTTCAGATGCGTGCGGGCGTTCCAGATCGTGAAGTCGTCGTTGACGACCGAGATCAGCCAGCGGTGTGCCAGCGGATTGAGCACCCGGTAGGCGAATCGCCGCAGCGGCGCGGGCAGGCGATCGATCCGCGCGACGCTGGGGTTGTCGATCCAGCGGAACGTCCATCTCAGGGGGGCGATGGGGGTGGCGTACGCCTGGGTCACGACGTGCACGCCGAGGTCCGGCATTTCGTTCTCCCCGCAGGCATGGCCAAGGCCGTAGTTGGTCAGGCGCGAGCGGAATCGCTGTCCTTTCCAGCGTGCGTTGATCGTGGCGACGAGCGTGTGCCCCTCGATCTCGTGCGTGATCTCGGTGTCGGTGAATCCGTGCAGCCAGCCGAAGTGGGTCGGGTCCATGCCGTTCTCTCCCATGGAGTCGCCGTAGCCGTCGAGTTCGTGGGCGCCGAATTGCGGGCTGAGGCGGTCCGACAGGTCCATGGCGGGAATCTCCCATTCGGGAGGCCGGTCCTCGCTGTGCCGCCACACCAGGATGGTCCCGTTCTGCTCCCGCATGTAGCGGCTCGTCAGCGCCGCGCGGGGCGGGGTCTGGCCCGGGCAGGCGCGCACGCACCCGCCGTCGGTACCGAACGCCAGGCCATGGAACGGGCAGACCAGGTTCTCGCCGTCGATCTTCCCGCCGTGTCCCAGGTGCGCGCCCGCGTGCGGGCAATACGGATCGACGACACGCGCCAGCCCCGACTGCGTGCGATAGACGACCAGGTCCTGCCCCATGAAGGGGACGACGTGCACCCCGCCCGGCTTGACCTCGTGGCTGAAGCACACGGCGAACCAGCCGTTGGAATAGGGCAGCGCAGGACGGGTGTCGCCCGAGGCGCTGCGCGCCAGGAGGTACGGCTTGCGAACCTCCTGGGGGAAGGCATGGTGTTCGCCTGCGGGTGGATGGATCGCTTGCACGGAGGGCAGGCCGATCATGGTGCGCGCGGTCGGTTCGGTCATCTCTGGGACTCCTGGGTGAGGATGTTCGGATGCAGCGTCGAGAGCCTCGTCCTGGACCCACGACGCCTGGCTGGCGATGAAGAAGGCATGGCAAACGCGTCGGGTGGCGGGGCGATCGTTTCAGTGCGAGCGGTGGACGATCAGGTCGGCCAGTTGCCCGAGATACCGGCCGTTCGATCCGAAGGGCGCGATCGCCACATGGGCGCGCTCGCGCAGTTCATGGGCCAGCGCGCGCGACGCTTCGAGGCCGAGCGTCGACACGCAGGTCGGCTTGTCGCTGCGCGCATCCTTGCCCCCGGTCTTGCCCAGCGTGGCGGTATCGGCCGTGGCGTCGAGGATGTCGTCGACCACCTGGAAAGCCAGGCCGATGGCGGCGCTGTAGGCGTCGACCGCGCGGTACAGGGCCGCGTTCGGCGGTGTATCGGCCGCACCGCACAGCGCGCCCATGCGCACCGCCGCACGGATCAGCGCGCCGGTCTTCATGCGGTGCATCTGTTCCAGTTCCGGCCGGGCCAATGGCCGGCCCACGCTCTGCAGGTCGATGGCCTGGCCGCCCACGAGGTTGCGCGAGCCGGCCGCCCAGGCCAGTTCGCGCACCAGTGCGATGCGGCGCTCGGCCGGCAGCGTCAGCTCGCTCAGCGTGAGGAAGGCCTGCGCCTGCAGCGCATCGCCCGCGAGGATGGCGGTGGCCTCGTCGTAGGCCACGTGCACGGTCGGCTTGCCGCGGCGCAGGTCGTCGTCGTCCATCGCGGGCAGGTCGTCGTGCACGAGCGAGTAGACGTGGATCATCTCGATGGCGGCGCCCGTGGCGTCCAGCGCGTCGGGCGGTGCGTCGGCGAGGGCGCCCGCCGCCTGGCACAGCATCGGGCGGATGCGCTTGCCGCCGGCGAGTGCGGCGTAGCGCAGCGCCTCGTGCAGGCGAGAGGGCAGCGTGGCGGCGGGCGGCAGGCCGGCGGCGAGCGCGTGTTCGGTGCGGCCGATCGCGTCGTGCATCCAGGCGTCGAAGCGGGTCTCGTCCGGGCGAGGGGCCATGCGGTGGGGCGCATGCTCGAGGGAGGCGGTCATCAAGTCTCCTTGTGCGAAGGCCTGTCCGTTGCCGAAGGCTTCACACCCGGGAAGTCGCACGAATAGAACTGCGACACCCAGCGCTGGTACAGCGCGGCAGGTCGCTCTTCGGCCATCAGCTTGAAATTCCCCGGGAGCCCCCTGTGGTCCCAGATCCGCGTGTCCTGGTGCGACGTGCGATCCGACCACACGCCCGCGAGCGGCTTCATCAGCGCATAGAGCGCCGAGCGGACCCCCGCAGGCCAGCGGGCGAAGCGTTCGACTTTCAGGGTCGTGACGATGCGCAAGGACCAGCGCAGGCGCGTGTTGGGCGTGGAATACGCCCGGACAACGGCTTGCAGGCCGAGCGAAGGCACCGTGAAGTGCCCGTACATGGTGGCTGCGTCGTAGTTCGTGAGATGCAGGAACATGGGCTTGCCCATCAACGTGGCCGACATCCGGACCTCCAGCTGGTTGTCGACGACGCGGGCGGACATTTCCGGTTGTCCAAAGCGGTGGATCGTGTCGAAATGGATCACGTCGACGCTGTTCTCCCCGGAGTTCTGGAAATAGCCTTCCTGCTCGTGATGCACGAAGGCCGGACGGCTCCAGCCGCTCATGTCATGCACCGGCAGCTCCCACGAGGGAGAGTGCCCCTCGTGATGCACCCACGTGAAGACGAGCCCGTTGTGCTCCCGTGCATGCCGTGCGGTCAGTGCCATGCGCGGTGTCGGCCCGGCGCGGCCCGTGTGCACGCAGCCGCCTTCCGGTCCGAACTTCAGGCGATGGAAGGGGCACACCAGGTTCTCTCCTTCGACCCGGCCTCCGTGTCCCAGGTGCGCACCCATGTGAGGGCAATAGGGCTCGATCACGCGGACGAGGCCGGACTGCGTCCGGTACAGAACGATTTCCCGTTCCATCAAGGGCCTGATCAGCACCGCACCGCGCTTGAGCTCGTGGCTGAAGCAGGCGGCGAACCATCCGTTCGGATAGGGCAGCACCGGCCGTGCGTCGCCGGGCAGGCACTTCATGTGTGCGGCCATCGGCTGGCGCGCGCGCAAGGGCGTCGCGGCGTCCGACACATGCATCGGTGGGGCGGGAGGCGCCTCGGTCTCTGTCTGTTTCAGTAGAACGGTCATGTGAGCTCTCGGTTTCGGTGGATCGCCGCCCTCGGTGCCTGGCGCATCGCGCCTGCGGACTCAGGCCCGGCGCCTGTGCGCGACTTCTCGCCGCGCCGGATCGAGCGTCCACCACCAATCGCACGACTGGATGCCGATCGATTCGAAACTCTCCGGCGGACACTCGTACGTGACGCCGCCGTCCTCCACCGCTTCGTTGGTCACCAGCCCGCTGATCGATCCATAGCGGTTGTTGCCGATCGACCATGGGATCGTCCCCACGTGATAGAGAGCCAGACCGTTGACGAATTCGGTCATGGCCGGCGATGCGTCCTTGAGCACGTCCTGGAGCACGCGCTCGAAGAGGCTGATCATTCGCCAGCGCATCTGCATGTAGCGCTCGACCGCCTCTTCGAAAGAGCAGCGGTAGTCGCGCAGGAAGAGCATGAGGATGTTGTGGTCGTTGGAACTGCGCGCAACTTCCTTGGGGTAGGCGTACATCTCTGCGTCGAGGCTGGCCAGCAGGGCCGTGATCTCCATCAGGGCGCGCCCGCGCCGATCCTCCCACTCGTTCTGGTGGAGGTCGACGTCGGCCACGATATGGACCAGCGCCGGAAACGCCATACCGCCCCCCGCGTACAGGCGCGTGACGAAGTAATCGCTGAGCGTCGGACTGGGGTCCGTGAGTTTCATCATCTCGGAGGTGACGTACCAGCGGATCATCTCGGTGAACCGCGCGGCTTGCTGGGGCTTGGCGAACCGGTCCAGGCGCTGGCGGATGTCCCGTATCCCCATGGCGTACTTGTCGCCGTTGCAAGGCGGATCCTCCGGGCTGTCGATGCCGCGCAGGATCTCGCAGGCCTTGCGGTTGAAACCCGCCGGATCCTTGCTGAGCGGGCCCTCGTCGCAGTACTCGTCATCGAAGGCGAACGCCCACAACGTGAAGTCGGAACCGACCTGCAGCAACTCGTCGGAGCCCTTGGTGTACATCAGGGCGGCGAGGCGCGAGATTTCTATCTTGGCCAGGCGAGCCCGTTGCGTCTCGCTGTCGTACATCCTGAAGCGGTCGCAGTAGGCGAGCGTCGCCATCTCGAAGCGGTTCGTCAGCGAATGCGCGGGATCGAAGTGCGGATGCATCTCCCAGCGGCGCGGGATCGGTAGCAACGGGAACTTGAGACGGCTGGTCATGCGGTTTTCTCCTGGATCGCGTCGTCGTTGGGGGTGGCTGTGGCAGGCGCGCGAACGGCCTTCTCGGCGCCGTCCGCGCAGGAACTCAGGTCCGCCGCGCAATGAAGCTGAACGACGAGGCCTTGTCCTTGAGCAGCGCGTCCGAGAAGCTCACCGCAATGTCGCGCAGCTCGGTGAACGTGGCGGTCTTGCTGGTCGGGTGGTGCGCGTCCAGGTTGTCCTTGACCAGCCCGTACCAGCGGATCACCTCCGCGTTCGACGGCAGCACGCGCTGGTCGAGCACCGCGAAGCCGTGGCGCTCGAGCACCTGCTTCACGCCGTCGGGCGTCTTGCGGTAGCCCGACGCGGCGCGGTCGACCTTGTCCGGGATGTGCGACTTGTAGGTCGCCAGGTCCACCTTGTAGAGGCTCTCCGAAATGATCACCGTGCCGCCCGTGCGCATGCGCGCCGACAGCGAGGCCATGGCCTGCTCCAGCACCTCGGGCGTGAAGTGGATCAGGCTGCCGCGCAGGATGGCCAGGTCGTAGGGCACCTGCGGATCGGGCAGCTCGCCGATGTCCTTGGCGTTGCACTGGTACAGCCGCACGCGGTCGGCCAGGCCCTCGTGCGCGATGAGTTCGCGCGCGCACTCCAGCTGCGGCCGGCTCACGTTCACGCCGTCGATGCGCGTGCACTGCGGGTAGCGCTGCGCGATGAACTTCAGCACCGGGCCCCAGCCGCAGCCGATATCGATCGCGCGGCGCACGGTGGCCGGCGAGAGGTCGGCGCCGGCCTGCTCGGCGAGTTCGAACTGGTGCTCCATGTGGCGCCGGCCGGAGGCGTCGAGCGGGAGGTCGTGCGGGTCCATCTTGTCGTCGAACACGCCGTACTGGTACCAGAGCTCGTTGCCGATCGCCTTGCGCCACTGATCGGGCGTGTCTGCGTAGACCTGCTCGATCTTGTCCTGGTAGTGGTCGAGGCTGCGGCTGTGGATGACGTCGATGCCGACGGCTTGCGCGGATGCTTGCATGGTGTGGGCGCTCCTTGTGGGGGAAATTCAGAGGCGTCGCGCGATGACGCTGTAGGTCGAGAACTTGTCCTTGATCAGCGCGACCGAGAGGCTGACCGCCATGACGCGCAGTTCTTCCAGCGGCGGCGGAATGGTGTCCGGCGTGAAGTTCTTCTCGATGTTTTCCTTCACGTCGGTGAACCAGCGCGCCACGTCGATGTTGCGCGGGAGCACGCGCATGTCCTCGACCACGAAGCCGCTCTCCTCGAGCACGCGGCGGAAGTAGGCCGGCGTCTTGCGGTGCTTGCAGGCGAGGCGGTCGACCTCGTCCTCGATGTCGGAGCGGTAGTTGTCCAGCGGGATGTTGTAGAGGTTGTCGGAGATGACGACCTTGGCCCCCGGGCGCATGCGCGCGGCCACCTGCTTCATCGAGCGTTCGTACAGGTCGTTCGGGAAGTGCGAGATGACGCCGCGGATCGTCACCAGGTCGTAGGGCGTGTCGGGGTTGGGCAGCAGGGCGACGTCCTGCGCATCGCACAGGTACAGGTTCACGCGGTCGCTCAGGTGCTGCTGGGCGTGGTAGCGGGCGCAGTGCGCGAGCTGCGTCTCGCTGATGTTGATGCCGTCGAGCTGGCGGCATTGCGGAAAGTGCTCCGCGAGGTAGCGCAGGCCGAAGCCCCAGCCGCAGCCCACGTCGAGGATGCGCCGGATGGGGAAGGGGGGAGGCTGGTCCAGGCCCGCGATCTCCATCTGCTGGTCGAAGTAGCGCAGGCCCGATTCGTTCAGCGAGATCGGCGGCACCGAGCGCGGGTCGTCGTAGACGCCGAACTGGAACATCAGGTCCTCGCCGATGGCCTTGCGCCAGTCCTCGGGGTCGTCCTGGTAGGTGTACTCGACCTTGGCGTGGTACGGGTTGGCCTCGGCACCCCGGATCACTTGAAGCGAAGGCGGGGCGGGCGCGTCGATGCGGCGTGCGGTGGCTGTGCTCATCGGGTTCTCCTGTGGCTGGCGGTCACGGTGGGTTTCAGGAAACGAGGCTCATGCGAGCCGTGCGGAACGCGGGGGCGTTGGCATCGAAGAACGCCTGGATCGACTGCACCAGCCCGTCGGCATCCAGGCCGTGGGCGGCGAGCAACCGGGCGCAGTCGCCGTGCTCGACGAACTCGTCGGGCAGGCCCAGGTGCAGCGACGGAATCAGCACGCCCTGCGCGGCCAGCGACTCGAGGCAGGCAGCGCCGGCGCCGCCCATCACGCAGCCTTCTTCGACAGTCACGAGCACGTCGTGCGTTTCGGCGAGCGAGAGCACCAGCTCGGCGTCGAGCGGCTTCACGAAGCGCATGTTGGCCACCGTGGCGTCGAGCCGTTCGGCGGCGGCCAGGCTGGGCGCGACCATCGTGCCGAAGGCCAGGATGGCGATGCGCGCGCCCATCGGCTGCGTCGATTCGCGCCGCACCTGGCCGCGGCCGATGTGCAGCGGCTGCAGCGCGCGCACGGGCAGCGCGCCGGGCCCGCCGCCGCGCGGGTAGCGCACGGCGGCCGGGCCGTCGTGGCGCAGGGCGGTGTGAAGCATCTGGCGGCACTCGTCCTCGTCGGACGCGGCCATCACGACCATGTTCGGAATGCAGCGCAGGTAGGCGACGTCGAAGGCGCCCATGTGCGTCGCGCCGTCGGCGCCGACGATGCCGGCGCGGTCGACCGCGAACACGACCGGCAGGTTCTGCAAGGCCACGTCGTGGATCAGCTGGTCGTAGGCGCGCTGCAGGAAGGTCGAGTAGATGGCGACCACGGGCCGCATCCCCGCCGCCGCGAGGCCCGCGGCGAAGGTCACGGCGTGCTGCTCGGCGATGCCGACGTCGAAGTAGCGCTCGGGAAAGCGGCGCTCGAAGTCCATCAGCGCCGAGCCCTCGCGCATGGCCGGCGTGATGGCGACCACGCGCGCATCGGCCTCGGCTTCGTCGCAGAGCCAGTCGCTGAAGACCTGGGCGTAGGTCGGCTTGGCGGGGGCTGACGCGGGGGCGGTCTTGATGCCGGCGGCGGGGTCGAACTTGCCGGGGCCGTGGTACAGGACCGGGTCCTGCTCGGCCGGGCGGTAGCCGTGGCCCTTCTGCGTGACGATGTGCAGCAGCTGCGGCCCCGGCTGCGCCTGCAGCTTCTGCAGGGCCGGGATCAGCGCGCCCAGGTCGTGGCCGTCGATGGGGCCGGTGTAGTGGAAGCCGAACTGCTCGAACAGGGTGGCGGGCGACAGGCCGAGCTCCGAGGGCTCGCAGGGGGCCAGCGCCGGGCGCATGGCGCGCAACCTTTGCCGGCTGGCTTCATTGGCGCTGGCATAGGCGCGTTCTGAAATCAATCCGCCCAGATAAAGGCGAAGCATGCCGACGGGCGGTGAAATCGACATGTCGTTGTCGTTCAATATCACCAATAAGCGGCCGCAGGCCTGCGTATTGTTCATGGCCTCGAAGGCCATGCCGGCGCTCAAGGCCCCGTCGCCGATCACCGCAATGGCGTGGTCGGTCGAATTGGAAATGCGGGCGGCCTGCGCAAATCCCAGGGCGGCGGAAATGGACGTGCTGGAATGCGCGGTGCCGAAATGATCGTGTTCGGATTCGGTGCGCCGGGGAAATCCGGAAATGCCACCGAATTGGCGCAAGGTGGGCATGGCCTGGCGCCGGCCGGTCAGGATCTTGTGGGCGTAGCTCTGGTGGCCGACATCCCAGACGATGCGGTCGCGCGGGGTGTCGAACACGTAGTGCAGGGCGACCGTCAGCTCGACCGTGCCCAGGTTGGAGGCGAAGTGGCCGCCCGTGCGGGACACGCTGTCGACGATGAAGGATCGCAATTCATCAGCAAGGCTCGGCAATTGCGCAATGCCGAGCTGGCGCAGCGAATGGGGCGAATCGATGGCTTCGAGCAGGGCATGCATTCCGGTTTCTCCGTGAGATGGAAACGCGCGGGCCGTGGCGACTGAATTCTTTATGCGATGCGGTACTGGCTAATTTCGGACGAAAAAATGCCTTGGAAATTGACGGTTCAATTTCCTTGTCAAAGCCTCCGAGGGAACCTGAAGGCGCGTCGGCTCCGGGTTTTTAATTCCGGGTCGGGCGAAATCAGGAGGTCAGCGTAGGGGATGGATTTGGCGCACGCAAGCGAATGCGGCTGCAAATTTTTTGATACCCTGGGTTATTTACCCCCGAGGTTTTAATCAGTTTTTTGGATGGCGCGGCGCGCGCGCACGACCGCCACGGCCGTTCGAAAACGGCCGCGGTGCGAGGTCAGGGGGAGAGGAGGGAGGGGGCGCCGACGCCCGCGCATGGCGGGCGCTCGGGCGGTTCCGTCAGACGCCGGCGGCGTGCGCCTGCTGGTCGGCGTGGTAGCTGGAGCGCACCATCGCGCCCACGGCCGCGTGGCTGAAGCCCATCTTGTAGGCCTCTTCCTCGAACATCTTGAAGGTGTCGGGGTGCACGTAGCGGCGCACCGGCAGGTGCGAGCCCGACGGCGACAGGTACTGGCCGATGGTCAGCATGTCGATGTCGTGGGCGCGCATGTCGCGCATCACCTGCAGGATCTCTTCGTCGGTCTCGCCCAGGCCGACCATGATGCCGCTCTTGGTCGGCACGTTGGGGTGCAGCGCCTTGAACTTCTTCAGCAGGTTCAGGCTGAACTGGTAGTCGCTGCCCGGGCGCGCTTCCTTGTACAGGCGCGGCGCGGTTTCCAGGTTGTGGTTCATCACGTCGGGCGGCGCGGCCTTGAGGATTTCCAGCGCGCGGTCGTCGCGGCCGCGGAAGTCGGGCACGAGGATTTCGATCTGCGTCATCGGCGAGAGCTCGCGGATGTTGCTGATGCAGTCGACGAAGTGCTGGCTGCCGCCATCGCGCAGGTCGTCGCGGTCGACGCTGGTGATCACCACGTACTTCAGGCGCAGCTTGGCGATGGTCTTGGCCAGGTTGAGCGGCTCGTCCTTGTCCAGCGGATCGGGGCGGCCATGGCCCACGTCGCAGAACGGGCAGCGGCGCGTGCACTTGTCGCCCATGATCATGAAGGTGGCCGTGCCGTTGCCGAAGCATTCGCCGATGTTCGGGCACGAGGCTTCTTCGCAGACCGTGTGCAGGTTGCTCTCGCGCAGGATCTGCTTGATCTCGTAGAAGCGCGTGGTGGGGCTGCCGGCCTTGACGCGGATCCACTCGGGCTTCTTGAGCACTTCGCCGGTCTGCACCACCTTGACGGGGATGCGCGAGAGCTTGGCCGCGGCCTTCTGCTTGGCCAGCGGGTTGTAGGTTTCGGCGCTCTGGGCGTCGCGGACGACTTCGGTGGTGCTCATTGGTGTGTCAAGGAGCCAGGAAAGCCCCGAGCTTTTGGCTCAGCACTTTGGCGGCTTCTTCCCATGTGGTTTGGACGCCGATTGTAGAAAGGTCGACCGTTTGCAGCCCCGCGTAGCCGCAAGGGTTGATGCGCGAGAAGGGTTCGAGGTCCATCGCGACATTGAGCGACACACCGTGGTAAGTGGCGTGGCGGCTCACCTTGATGCCCAGCGCGGCGATCTTGCCCAGGCCCCGGAACGGGTCGGCGCCGGGCATCGGGCCGGTGAGGGCAGCGTGCGAGAACGGGTCGTCCAGGCGCACGTAGATGCCCGGCGCGCCCGCCACGCGGTGGCCCGTCACGCCGAAGTGGGCGAGCGTGCGCAGCACCGATTCCTCGATGCGGTAGACGTATTCCTTGACGTAGTAGCCCGCGCGCCGCAGGTCGATGAGCGGGTAGGCCACCACCTGGCCCGGGCCGTGGAAGGTGACCTGCCCGCCCCGGTCGGTCTGCACGACCGGGATCGGGCCGGGGGCCAGGATGTGGTCAGTCTTGCCCGCCAGCCCCTGCGTGAACACGGGGTCGTGCTCGCAGATCCATAGCGCGTCGGGCGTCTCGGGCGTGCGCTCCTGCGTGAAGCGCTGCATCGCCGCGTACGTGGCGAGGTAGTCGGCCCGGCCGAGCCACTGCGCTTCGAGGGGCGTCAAAGAACGACTTTCACCATCGGGTGCGCGGACAGGGCGCGGTAGAGGTCGTCGAGCTGCTCGCGGCTGGTGGCGGTGACGGTGATGGTCACGCCCAGGTAGTTGCCAGCCTTGCTGTCGCGCAGCTCGACCGTGGTGGCGTCGAAGGCCGGGTCGAAGCGCTCGGCGATCTGCGTGATGGCGTGCACGAAGCCGTCGACCTTCGCGCCCATCACCTTGATGGGGAACTGCGAGGGGTACTCGATCAGCGATTCCTTGCGCGGATCGGGGATCGATGCGGTGTCGGTGGGGGGCGTTGTGTCGGTCATGCGGTGGCTCCTGGCGCGTCGGCGTTGCGTTGCTTGGCCTGTTGGTAGGCGGCATACAAGCTCTGGTAGATGGGGCCGGGACGGCCATTGCCAATGGCCTGGCCATCGAGTGTGACAACGGGCAACACTTCCTTCGTGGCCGAGGACAGCAGCAGCTCGTCGGCGCCGAACACCTCGTCGCGCGACACGCGCCGCAGCGCGAAGGGAATGCCGCTGTCCCGGCACAGGCGCTCGAGCAGGCCATAGCGGATGCCGGTCAGCACGAGGTTGTCTTTCGGTGGGCCGATGAGCGTGCCGTCCTTCACGATCCACACGTTGCTCGACGAGGCTTCGCTGAGCCACTCGCCGCGGAACATCACGGTCTCGGTGGCGCCGGCCTCGACGCTGATCTGTCGCGCGAGCACCGCGCCCAGCAGGCTGGTGCTCTTGATGTGGGCCTTCTGCCAGCGGAAGTCGTCGGCGGTGACGCAGGCCACGCCCTTGGCGCGCACCGCATCCGCCACCGGCGGCAGGGGATTCACCATCGCGAACACGGTGGGGCGCAGGCCGCGCACCATGACGTGGTCGCGCGGCGCCACGCCGCGCGAGACCTGGAAGTAGATCGCCTGCGGTGCCTTGCCCTGCGGTGCGGCAAGCTGCGTCGCGATGGCGCGCCATTCGTCGCGCGAGTAGGGGTTGTCGATCTGCAGCTCGGCCAGCGAGCGCTCGAGGCGCGCGACGTGTTCATCGAAGCAGAAGGGCGCGCCGAAGTAGACGGGGATCACTTCGTAGATGCCGTCGCCGAAGATGAAGCCGCGGTCGAGGACGCTGATCTTCGCGTCGCGCAGAGGGGTGAATTCGCCGTTGAGAAAGCACGGCGTGTCGGGCAGTGCCGAGGTGATGTCTTGCATCCGCAAATTATGGGCGGACGCCACACTCGGTGCAGAACTGTCGACGAAGTGTCACGTTATGGCGGGACCCCGCTAGGTTTTACTTATAATCAATGGCTTTGTAAAATTCTCCGGGGACAAACACGGGGTGCATTCGAATGACAACCAACGCCCCTGTCCCTGAGGTTGACGCCGAAGAATCCGATTTCAAGCCACTGACGGCCGAAGAGGCCCAGAAGTTGCGCGAGCAAAACCCCGAGCTGTCACCCTGGTGGGTGATCGCAGCCCAAGTGGCTGCAGGCGTGGTGGTAGCTTGTCTGGCGTGGATCTGGACGGCGCGATCCGAGGCTGCAATCTCGGCGTTTTACGGAGCCATGACAGTAGCGATCCCCGCGGCCTTGTTTGTCCGCGGTGTCCGGCGCAAACCGGGCATGCCGTCGCAGGCTGTCATGTTGAGGTTTTTTGTGTGGGAGATGATCAAGATCGCGCTGACCGTTGCCTTGCTGGCCGCGGCGCCGTGGCTGATCGGGGGGCTCGTCTGGCTGGCCATGGTGGCTGGCGTGGTGGTCGCCATGAAGATGTACTGGGTGGCACTGCTGGTGCGGCCCAAATTTTTGAACCGGATTTGACTGTTTTGGAAGAGAGACGCTGAAAGATGGCCGCCGAAGGACACGCCCCGACCGCGAGTGAATACATCGTTCACCACCTCCAGCACTGGCAAGTCGACTGGAGCCTCAAGCCCGTCGTTCAATCCGCCATTGTTGACTTCAACGTCATCAACCTCGACTCGGTGCTCTATGCGCTGATCATCGGCGCATTGGGCTGCTTCGTGCTGTGGCTGGCTGCCCGCAAGGCAACGCCCGGCGTGCCCGGCCGTTTCCAGGCGGCGGTCGAGATCCTGGTCGAGATGGTCGACAACCAGGCCAAGGCCAACGTGCACAACGCCGCGAGCCGCAAGTTCATTGCCCCGCTGGCGCTTACCGTGTTCGTCTGGATCTTCCTGCTGAACGCGATGGACATGCTGCCGGTCGACCTGCTGCCGGCCATCTGGACCCAGGTCTACTCGGCACTGGGCCACGATCCGCACCACGCCTACATGCGTGCCGTGCCGACCGCCGACCTCTCGACCACGCTCGGTCTTTCCACTTCCGTGCTGCTCCTGTGCCTCTTCTACAGCGTCAAGGTCAAGGGCCTGGGCGGCTGGGGCCACGAGCTGATCACCGCGCCCTTCGGTGCCCACCCTCTGCTGTGGCCCGTCAACCTGCTGATGCAGGTCATCGAGTACCTGGCCAAGACGGTCTCGCACGGCATGCGGTTGTTCGGCAACATGTATGCGGGCGAGCTCGTCTTCATGCTCATCGCCCTCATGGGCGGTGCCATGGCGGCCTCGTTCTCCGGTGTGATGCTGCCCATCGGGCACATCATTGCCGGCACTGTCTGGGCGATCTTCCACATCCTGGTGATCACGCTGCAGGCTTTCATCTTCATGATGCTGACCCTGATCTATCTGGGCCAGGCGCATGAGGCGCATTGAGTTTCCCTTTTTCTTTTCGTTTGCTTTAAATCTGTTCTAAGGAGTCATCATGGAAAACATTCTCGGTCTCGTCGCTCTCGCTTGTGGTCTGATCGTCGGTCTCGGCGCCATCGGTGCTTCCATCGGCATCGCGCTGATGGGTGGCAAGTTCCTGGAATCGTCGGCCCGTCAACCTGAGCTCATGAACGACCTGCAGACCAAGATGTTCATCTTGGCTGGTCTGATCGACGCGGCCTTCCTGATCGGCGTGGCCATCGCCCTGCTGTTCGCCTTCGCCAACCCGTTCGCCGCGACCCTGCTGGCCAACCTGCCCAAGTAAGCCGGTTCAACGCCACTCCAGAAAGGTGTTGCCGTGAGTATCAACGCGACCCTGTTCGTTCAGGCCATCGTCTTCCTGCTGCTGGTGCTGTTCACGATGAAATTCGTGTGGCCGCCCATCGCGAAGGCTTTGGATGAACGCGCACAAAAGATCGCTGCGGGCCTGGCGGCCGCCGAGAAGGCCAAGGCTGAACTCGCTTCCGCCAACCAGCGCGTCGAGCAGGAACTGGTTCAGTCTCGCAACGAGACCACCAGCCGCCTGGCCGATGCCGAGCGCCGCGCCCAGCAGATCATCGAAGAGGCCAAGGGCCGTGCAACGGTGGAGGCCAACAAGATCGTGGCCGACGCGCACGCCGAAGCCGAACAGCAGTCCGTGCGTGCCCGTGAAGCCCTGCGTGAGCAGGTTGCTGCGCTGGCCGTCAAGGGTGCCGAGCAGATTCTCCGCAAGGAAGTCAATGCCGGTGTCCACGCCGACCTGCTCCAGCGCCTGAAGACCGAGCTCTGAGGACGATATGGCCGAACTTGCGACCATTGCCCGCCCCTACGCGGACGCGCTCTTCGAGGCTACTTCGAGCGACCTCGAAGGCACGGCCGGCTGGATCGGCCAGCTGGCCGCCATCACTGCCGATCCGCAGCTCCTGCAGTTCGCTGCCGACCCGAAGGTGTCGCCGGAACAGATCTTCGATCTGATCTCCGGTCTGCTGCCGCAAGCCTTGCCGGACACCGGCAAGAACTTCCTGCGCACGGTGATCGACAACGGCCGGCTTGCTGCATTGCCTGAAGTCGCGGCCCAGTACCGCGAGCTCAAGAACGCCAAGGGCGGCACGGCCGACGCGGTGATCTACAGCGCCTTCCCGATCGACGCGGCGAGCCTCGCCGAGGTCGCCGTGGCACTGCAGCGCCGTTTCGGTCGCCCGCTGAACACGCGTGTGGAATCCGATCCTTCGCTGATCGGCGGCATCCGTGTGGTGGTGGGGGACGAAGTCCTCGACACCTCCGTCAAGGCGCGTCTCGAACAAATGAAAGCAGCGCTCACCGCCTGAGGCGGCGAGCCGCGGTTGGCCCTATTTATTGAAAGAAGGAAAGAGTCATGCAACTCAATCCCGCAGAAATTTCCGAACTGATCAAGAGCCGTATCGAAGGCCTTGGCGTCAGCGCCGACATCCGCAACCAGGGCACCGTGGTCTCGGTGACCGACGGCATCGTGCGCGTGCACGGCCTGTCGGACGCGATGCAAGGCGAAATGCTGGAATTCCCGCCCACGGCTGACGGCACGCCGTCGTTCGGCCTGGCGCTGAACCTCGAGCGCGACTCGGTCGGCGCCGTGATTCTGGGCGAGTACGAGCACATCTCCGAAGGCGACACCGTCAAGTGCACGGGCCGCATCCTGGAAGTGCCCGTGGGCCCCGAGCTCATCGGCCGCGTGGTGAACGCACTGGGCCAGCCGATCGACGGCAAGGGTCCGATCAACGCCAAGATGACCGACGTGATCGAAAAGGTCGCTCCGGGCGTGATCGCACGGAAGTCCGTGGACCAGCCGATGCAGACCGGCCTGAAGTCGATCGACTCGATGGTGCCCGTCGGCCGTGGCCAGCGCGAGCTGATCATCGGCGACCGCCAGACCGGCAAGACCGCCGTGGCCATCGACGCGATCATCAACCAGAAGGGTCAGAACATGACCTGCGTCTACGTTGCGATCGGCCAGAAGGCTTCGTCGATCAAGAACGTGGTGCGCTCGCTGGAACAAGCCGGCGCGATGGACTACACCATCGTCGTGGCTGCTTCGGCCTCCGAATCGGCTGCCATGCAGTACGTGTCGGCCTACTCGGGCTGCACGATGGGCGAATACTTCCGCGACCGCGGCCAGGACGCCCTGATCGTCTATGACGACCTGTCCAAGCAAGCCGTGGCCTACCGTCAGGTGTCGCTGCTGCTGCGCCGCCCGCCAGGCCGCGAAGCCTACCCCGGCGACGTGTTCTATCTCCACAGCCGTCTGCTCGAGCGCGCAGCCCGCGTGAACGCCGACTACGTCGAAGCCTTCACCAAGGGTGAAGTCAAGGGCAAGACCGGTTCGCTGACGGCCCTGCCGATCATCGAAACGCAAGCCGGCGACGTGTCCGCCTTCGTTCCGACCAACGTGATCTCGATCACCGACGGCCAGATCTTCCTGGAAACCAGCCTGTTCAACGCCGGTATCCGTCCCGCCATCAACGCCGGTATCTCGGTGTCGCGCGTGGGCTCGTCGGCGCAGACCAACCTGATCAAGAACCAGTCGGGCGGTATCCGTACCGACCTGGCCCAGTACCGTGAACTGGCCGCGTTCGCGCAGTTCGCTTCCGACCTGGACGAAGCGACCCGCAAGCAACTCGACCGCGGTGCGCGCGTGACGGAACTGCTCAAGCAGACCCAGTACAGCCCGCTGCCGATCTCGCTGATGAATGCCACGCTGTTCGCAGTGAACAAGGGCTTCATGGACGACATCGACGTCAAGAAGGTGCTCCCGTTCGAACACGGCTTCCACCAGCTGCTGAAGACGAGCCACGCCGCCCTGCTCGAAACCATGGAAAAGCATGGTGCCAAGTGGGACGTCAAGCCGGCCAAGCCGGACGACAGCGCGGAAAAGCAGGCCTTCAAGAAGGTGTGCCAGGACGCCGAAGCCGAACTGCTGGCCGCAGCCACCTCGTTCAAGAAGTCGTTCGCCTGAGCGACCTTTTGACCGACGCAAGAAGGAGCTCATATGGCAGCTGGTAAGGAAATCCGCGGCAAGATCAAATCGGTGGAGAACACCAAGAAGATCACCAAGGCCATGGAAATGGTCTCGGTTTCCAAGATGCGCAAGGCGCAAGAGCGCATGCGTGCCGCACGCCCCTACAGCGAGAAGATCCGCAACATCGCGGCGAACCTTGGCAAGGCGAATCCCGAGTACACGCACGCCTTCATGAAGAAGAACGACGCCAAGGCGATCGGCTTCATCATCGTGACGAGCGACAAGGGCCTGTGCGGTGGCTTGAACACCAACCTGCTGCGCGCCGTGACGGCCAAGCTGCGCGAAGCGCAGTCGGCCGGCGTGGCGATCGAGTCGGTCGCCATCGGCAGCAAGGGCCTGGGCTTCCTGAACCGCATCGGTGCCCGCGTGGTGGCGCACGTCACCCACCTGGGTGACACGCCGCATCTGGACAAGCTCATCGGCCCGGTCAAGACGCTGCTGGACGCTTACGCGGAAGGCAAGCTCTCGGCCGTGTACCTGTGCTACACGAAGTTCATCAACACGATCAAGCAGGAGCCGCTCGTCGAGCAGCTGCTGCCGCTGGCCGCTGACTCGCTGCAAGTCGAGGAAGGCCAGCACTCGTGGGACTACATCTACGAGCCCGATGCGCAAAGCGTGATCGACGAGCTGCTGGTCCGCTATGTCGAGTCGCTGGTCTACCAGGGCGTGGCAGAAAACATGGCGTCCGAGCATTCGGCGCGGATGGTGGCCATGAAGGCCGCCACCGACAACGCAGGCAATGTGATCAGCGAGCTGAAGCTGGTCTACAACAAGACCCGCCAGGCTGGCATCACCAAGGAGCTCTCGGAAATCGTTTCGGGCGCTGCGGCGGCCGCCGGTGTCTGAGCCCTTCGGACCTCAACAGATTTAAATTTTTATCGGAGCAGACATGGCTCAAGCAGAAGCAGTTCAAGGCAAGATCGTTCAGTGTATTGGCGCTGTGGTCGACGTGGAATTTCCGCGCGACAAGATGCCCAAGATCTACGACGCCCTCAAGTTCGAAGGCAGCGCACTGACGCTCGAAGTCCAGCAGCAGCTCGGCGACGGCGTGGTCCGCACGATTGCGCTGGGTTCTTCCGACGGCCTGCGCCGCGGCCTGATCGTGACCAACACGCAAGCCCCCATCACCGTGCCCGTGGGCAAGGCGACGCTGGGCCGCATCATGGACGTGCTGGGCGCGCCCATCGACGAGCGTGGTCCGGTCGACCAGACGCTGACCGCCTCCATCCACCGCAAGGCCCCCGCGTACGACGAACTGTCGCCCTCGCAGGACCTGCTGGAAACCGGCATCAAGGTGATCGACCTGGTGTGCCCGTTCGCCAAGGGCGGCAAGGTGGGCCTGTTCGGTGGTGCCGGCGTGGGCAAGACCGTGAACATGATGGAACTCATCAACAACATCGCCAAGGCCCACTCGGGTCTGTCGGTGTTCGCCGGTGTGGGTGAACGTACCCGTGAAGGCAACGACTTCTATCACGAGATGGCCGACTCTGGCGTCGTGAACCTCGAGAAGCTCGAAGACTCCAAGGTCGCCATGGTCTACGGCCAGATGAACGAGCCCCCGGGCAACCGTCTGCGCGTGGCCCTGACCGGCCTGACCATCGCCGAGTCGTTCCGCGACGAAGGCCGCGACGTGCTGTTCTTCGTGGACAACATCTACCGTTACACGCTGGCCGGTACCGAAGTGTCGGCACTGCTGGGCCGCATGCCTTCCGCCGTGGGCTACCAGCCGACGCTGGCCGAGGAAATGGGCCGTCTGCAAGAGCGGATCACGTCGACCAAGGTCGGCTCGATCACCTCGATCCAGGCCGTGTACGTCCCTGCCGACGACTTGACCGACCCGTCGCCTGCCACGACCTTCGCCCACTTGGACTCGACCGTGGTGCTGTCGCGTGACATCGCTTCGCTGGGTATCTACCCCGCCGTGGATCCGCTGGACTCGACCTCGCGCCAGCTCGACCCGAACGTGGTCGGCGAAGAGCACTACAACGTGGCCCGCGCCGTGCAAGGCACGCTGCAGCGCTACAAGGAACTGCGCGACATCATCGCGATTCTGGGCATGGACGAACTGGCTCCCGACGACAAGCTCGCCGTGGCCCGCGCTCGCAAGATCCAGCGTTTCCTGTCGCAGCCGTTCCACGTGGCCGAAGTGTTCACGGGTTCGCCGGGCAAGTACGTGCCGCTGTCGGAAACCATCCGCGGCTTCAAGATGATCGTGAACGGCGAAGCCGACCACCTGCCGGAACAAGCGTTCTACATGGTCGGCACCATCGACGAAGCGTTCGAAAAAGCCAAGAAGGTCGCCTAAGGCGGCATGGGAACTCAGATGGCAAACACCATTCACGTCGACGTGGTCAGCGCGGAAGAGTCGATCTTCTCGGGCGAAGCCAAGTTCGTCGCGCTGCCCGGTGAAGCCGGTGAGCTCGGCATCTATCCGCGTCACACGCCGCTGATCACGCGCATCCGCCCCGGCGCCGTGCGCATCGAGACGGCCGACGGCGGCGAAGAGTTCGTCTTCGTGGCCGGTGGCATCCTCGAAGTGCAGCCCGACGCTGTCACCGTGCTGTCCGACACCGCGATCCGCGGCAAGGACCTCGACGACGAGAAGGCCAACAAGGCCAAGGCGGCCGCCGAGGAAGCGCTGAAGAACGCGAAGAGCGACATCGACATCGCGATGGCGCAGTCGGAACTGGCCGTGATGGCTGCGCAGATCGCTGCGCTGCGCAAGTACCGCCAAAAGAAGTAATCAATGCCGCTGCCCTCGGGCAGAAGCCAAGAAAAAGCCGCCTCCGGGCGGCTTTTTTTCGTCCGTCCGAGCCAGGATGAAGGTGCATTCGATCTGAAATAGGTCGAAGTTCAGCCTTGCCCGGCTGAAGATGCCCTCCTAGTATTCGCCTTCGCCCGGCGACCGGTGCTTTCTTGACCGGCGCCTTTCCCACAAGAAGAGCGGAGACAACACGCGTGGCACCCTGGAGCGGCATCACGACCGACGAAATGCGGTTGCTGGAATCGACCTTCTGGTCGGCCGGCGGCTCTCGCCATGCCATGGCCGAGCAGCTGGGCTTCTCCAAGAGCAAGGCCAACGCGCTCATCGCCGGCCTGGTCGACCAGGGCCTGCTGGCCGAGGCCGGCCTGCAGCGCTCCTCGGGCGGACGCCGCGCCGAAAACCTCCAGCTCAATGCCGAACTCGGCGTGCTCGTCGGCATCGACATCGGCGCCACCAGCCTCGATGTCGCGGTGCTGCGTCCCGACCTCACGGTGCTGGCCCAGCACGAGGAAGCCGCCGACGTGCGCGAAGGCCCGGCCGTGGTGCTGGCCCGTGTGCGCGTGCTCATGCGCGAACTGCTGGCCCGCTGCGGGCAGGGCCCACGGAACGTGCTGGGCATCGGCATCGGCGTGCCCGGCCCCGTCAACTTCGAGATCGGCCAGCTCGTGAACCCGCCGCTCATGCCGGCCTGGGACAGCTTTTCGATCCGCGACTACCTGCGCGAGGACTATGCGGCGCCCGTGTTCGTGGACAACGACGTCAACCTGATGGCACTCGGCGAGCTGTGGCGGCTGCGGCGCTCGCTCTCCAATTTCCTCGTGATCAAGATCGGCACCGGCATCGGCTGCGGCATCGTCTGCCACGGCGAGGTGTACCGCGGCGCGGCCGGCTCGGCCGGCGACGTGGGCCACATCTGCGTCGACCAGGAAGGCCCGCGCTGCCACTGCGGCAACCTGGGTTGCGTCGAGGCGATGGCGGCCGGCCCAGCGATCACGCGCATGGCGATGCAGGCGGCCGAAGCCGGCGAAAGCGCGACGCTCGCCGAATGCCTGCGCACGCGCGGGCGCATCGATGCCTTCGACGTGGGGCAGGCCAGCCGCGGCGGCGACCCGGCGGCCAACGCCATCATCCAGCGCGCGGGCAGCCTGATCGGGCAGATGCTCGCGTCGGTCGTCAACTTCTTCAATCCTTCGCACGTGTTCATCGGCGGCGGCATCACGCGCATCGGGCCGCTGTTTCTCGCGGCCGTGCGCCAGAGCGTCTACCAACGCTCGCTCGCGCTGTCGACGCGGCACCTGGAGATTCAATACACGCCGCTGGGCACGCAGGGCGGCCTCGTCGGCGCGGGCGTGCTGGCGATGCAGGAAACGCTCAAGGCGCGCGGGGTGGCGCCATGACGAACCCCGTGGCAACCAAGGGCAGCGTGGCCGTCGAGTTCGACGGCGTGGTGAAGGCCTTCGGCCCGGTGCAGGTGCTGCACGGCGTGAGCTTCGCGCTCGCGCCGGGTCGCGTGTACGGCCTGCTCGGCGAGAACGGCGCGGGCAAGTCCACGCTGATGAAGATCCTGTCGGGCTACGAGTCGCTGACCAGCGGCACCTTGCGCATCAACGGGCAGCCGCAAAGCTTCACGAGCTCGCGCGATGCCGAGGCATTGGGCATCGTGCTGATCCACCAAGAGTTCAACCTCGCCGAAGACCTCAGCGTGGCGCAGAACATCTTCCTGGGCCATGAAAAGAAAAAAGGCTGGTTGCTCGACGACGCCGCGATGGAGCGCGATGCCGCCGCCGCGCTCGCCGCCGTCGGCCTGGCCATCGACCCGCGCACCAAGGTGCGCCGCCTCATCGTCGCCGAGAAGCAGCTCGTCGAGATCGCGAAGGCCATCGCCCGTCGCGCGCGCCTGCTCGTCATGGACGAGCCCACCGCCACGCTCACGCCCGGCGAGACCGAGCGCCTGTTCAAGCTCATCGCCCAGCTGCGCGCCGACGGCGTGACCATCGTCTACATCTCGCACAAGCTCGACGAGGTGGAGCAGGTCACCGACGAGGTGATCGTGATGCGCGACGGCCGCTTCGTGGCGCGCGCACCGACGCCCGAGGTCTCGCGCCAGCAGATGGCCAACCTCATGGTGGGCCGCGAACTCGCCGACCTGTACCCGCCGCGCGACCTCGTCGTGGCGGCCGACAAGCCCGCCCTGCGCGTGCGCAACTTCAGCGTGCCCGGCTGGGCGCAGGACGCGAGCTTCGAAGTACGCCCCGGTGAGATCCTCGGCTTCGCGGGCCTCGTCGGCGCGGGCCGCACTGAACTCTTCGAGGGCCTGCTCGGGCTGCGCCCGGCCAGTGGCGCGGTCGAGATGCGCGGCGAGCCCGTGCCGCACGGCAAGGGCTGGCGCAACCCGCGCGATGCCGCGAAACACGGCCTCACCTACCTCAGCGAAGACCGCAAGGGCAAGGGCCTGCACGTGCACTTCGGCCTGCGTCAGAACCTCACGCTGATGGCGCTCGAGCGCTACGCGCAGCCCTGGCTGAAGCCCGACGCGGAGCGCGCGGCACTCGGCGAGGCGGTGAAGGACTACGGCATCCGCACCGGCTCGCTCGACGTGCGGGCCTCGTCGCTGTCGGGCGGCAACCAGCAGAAGCTCGCGCTCGCCAAGGTGCTGCAGCCGCAGCCCAAGGTGGTGGTGCTCGACGAGCCCACACGCGGCGTGGACATCGGCGCCAAGCGCGACATCTATTTCCTGATCCAGCGACTCGCCCGCGAAGGCCTCGCGGTGATCGTCGTCTCGTCCGAGCTGATGGAACTGATCGGCCTGTGCCACCGCGTCGCGGTGATGCGCGCGGGCCGGCTCGTTGCCACGCTCGACGCGACCCACCTGACTGAAGAGGAGCTCATCGCTCATGCCACCGGAACTGCAGACACCTCCACCGCAGCCTGAAGCGGCCGTCACCGCGGCAGCAGCGCATCGCAGCGAGGCCAAGCCGCGCTGGACCGAGCGCCTGCACGGCCTCGGCCCGGTCATCGGTCTCGTGCTGCTGTGCATCGCGGGCACGCTGCTCAACAGCGACTTCGCGACCGTCGACAACGCGATGAACGTGCTCACGCGCACCGCCTTCATCGGCATCATCGCGGTGGGCATGTGCTTCGTGATCATCTCGGGCGGCATCGACCTGTCGGTGGGCTCGATGGCCGCACTCATCGCGGGCAGCGTGATCATGTTCATCAACTGGGCCGGCCCCGCCTCGGGCTCGCCGCTGATGGCGGTGATGATGGGCGCGGTGCTCGCCGTGGTGCTGGGCGCGCTGTTCGGCCTGGCGCACGGCCTGCTCATCACCAAGGGGCGCATCGAGCCCTTCATCGTGACGCTGGGCACGCTGGGCATCTTCCGCGCGTACCTCACGTACTTTGCCGACGGCGGCGCGCTCACGCTCGACAACGAGCTGTCGGACCTCTACGCGCCGGTGTACTACGCGAGCCTCGCAGGCATCCCGGTGCCGGTGTGGGTGTTCGTGATCGTCGCGGTCATCGGCGGTGTCATCCTGAACCGCACCGCCTATGGGCGTTACGTGCAGGCCATCGGTTCCAACGAGCAGGTGGCGCGCTACGCGGCCGTGGACGTCGACCGCGTGAAGATTCTCACCTACGTGCTGCTCGGCGTGTGCGTGGGCATTGCCACGCTGCTGTACGTGCCGCGCCTGGGCTCGGCCTCGCCGACCACCGGCCTGCTGTGGGAGCTCGAAGCGATCGCCGCGGTGATCGTCGGCGGCACCGCATTGAAGGGCGGCGCGGGCAGCATCACCGGCACGGTGGTGGGCGCGATCCTGCTCTCGGTCATCAGCAACATCCTGAACCTCACCAGCATCATCAGCGTGTACCTCAACGCAGCCGTCCAGGGCTTCGTGATCATCGTCGTCGCGTTCCTCCAAAGAGGCCGGCGCTAGTTTTTCGTTGTTCGTTCGTTCCGTTCCACCACCAAAGAGGAGACATCCAGCATGACGACTTTCACCCGACGCCTCGCGCTCACGGCGGTTGCCACCGCAGCGTTCGCCGCCAGCCTGCCCGCGCTTGCCGCGGACAAGGTCAACCTCGGCGTGTCGATTCCCGCGGCCACGCACAGCTTCATGGGCGGCATCAACTACTGGGCCAACCAGGCGAAGAAGGACCTCGAGAAGCAGCACAAGGACCTGAAGATCACGATCAAGACCGCAGCCAATGCGCCCGAGCAGGCCAACCAGCTGCAGGACCTGTCGACGGTCACCAAGATCAACGCACTCGTCGTGTTCCCGTTCGAATCGGCCGCGCTCACCAAGCCGGTCGCGCAGGTCAAGGCCAAGGGCGCGTACGTCACCGTGGTCGACCGCGGCCTGACCGACACCAGCGCGCAGGACGCGTACGTGGCCGGCGACAACACGGCCTTCGGCAAGATCCCGGCCGAGTACATCGTCAAGCAGCTCGGCGGCAAGGGCAATGTGGTGGCGCTGCGCGGCATCGCGACCACGCTCGACAACGAGCGCATGGACGCCTTCAACGCGGTGCTCAAGGGCAGCCCCGACATCAAGCTGCTCGACGCCAAGTACGCCAACTGGAACCGCGACGACGCCTTCAAGGTCACGCAGGACTACCTGACGCGCTTCAAACAGATCGACGCCATCTGGGCCGCCGACGACGACATGGCCGTGGGCGTGCTCAAGGCCATCTCGCAGGCCAAGCGCGACGACATCAAGATCGTGTTCGGCGGCGCCGGCGCCAAGGACATGGTCAAGACCATCATGGACGGCAAGGACAAGCGCATCACGGCCGACGTGAGCTACTCGCCCAAGTTCATCTACGACGCGATCAAGCTCACGGCCGAGGCGCGCCTGAAGGGCGAGAAGCTGCCGGCGACCACGATCATTCCGTCGGTGCTGATCACCAAAGAGAACGCCAAGGATTTCTACCACCCGAACTCGCCGTTCTAAGGTGACCGAGATCGCTTCACGTCCCCTGCGCTGCGCCATGGTCGGCGGCGGTCGCGACGCCTTCATCGGCGCCGTGCACCGCAAGGCCATGGCGCTCGACGGCCAGATCGCGCTGGTCGCCGGCGCGCTGTCGTCGAGCCCGGACAAGGCGCGCGCCTCCGGCCGCGACCTCGGCCTGGCCGACGACCGCAACCACGGCGACTGGCAGGCGCTGCTGGCCGACGAGCTGAAGCGCCCGGCCGATGAGCGCATCGACTTCGTCTCGATCGTCACGCCCAACCACGTGCACTACCCGGTGGCGCAGGCCTTCGCGGAGGCGGGCTTCCATGTGGTGTGCGACAAGCCGCTGGTGCACACGCGCGCGCAGGCCGATGCGCTGGTCGCCACCGTGGCGAAGCAGGGCACGGTGTTCGGCGTGACCTACAACTACACCGGCTACCCGATGGTGCGGCAGGCGCGCGAGATGGTGCGCACGGGCCAGATCGGCGAGGTCCGCAAGGTCGTCGTCGAATACAACCAGGGCTGGCTCGCCAGCCACGTGGAAGCCGCGGGCGGCAACAAGCAGGCCGACTGGCGCACCGACCCCGCGCGCAGCGGCGCGGCCGGCGCCATCGGCGACATCGGCTCGCATGCCGAGAACCTCGTGGCCACCGTCACCGGCCTGGAGATCGAGAGCCTGTGCGCCGACCTCGGCGCGCTGGTGCCGGGCCGCCTGCTCGACGACGACGGCAGCCTGCTGCTGCGCTTCCAGGGCGGCGCGCGCGGCGTGCTGGTGGCCTCGCAGATCAACACCGGGCTGGAGAACGACCTGCGCCTGCGCGTCTCCGGCACGCTGGGCACGCTCGAATGGCGTCAGGAGCAGCCGAGCCAACTGGTGCACCTGCCGCACGACGGGCCCCGGCGCGTGCTCACGCGCGGCGCGCCCTGGCTGTGCGAGTCGGCGCGGCGCGCGAGCCGTCTGCCGGCCGGCCATCCCGAAGGCTTCATCGAGGCGTTCGCGAACGTCTATGCGGGCGTGGCGGCGGACATCCGCGCGCGGCTCGCGGGGCAGGCGGCCGATCCGCTGGCGGCGGACTATCCGCGCGTGGAAGACGGGGCGCGCGGCGTGCGCTTCATCGAGCGCACGGTGGCGTCGGCTGGAAGCGAATTAAAGTGGACGCCCTGGTAGCCGCGCACGGGCCTCGTTGAAACGAGGCGAGGCCGCGGCACCAGCGGCCGCCATGACGCACTCCTCCTCATCTTCTTTCGACGCCCCTTCGCCTCAGCCTTCATGGCCGCGCGCCCTCTGGCAGCGCTGCCGGACGCTGTGGCTGCTCAAGCTGGCCGGCAACACCGTCGCCACGCTGGGCTTCTTCCCGCTGTACTTCTGGGTCATGCACCACGCCGGGCCGGCGTGGGTGCTGCCGCTCACGGCCGTCGACCGGCTGATCGCGTTCTGGCCGGCGATGCTGCCGGTGTACCTCACGCTGTGGGCCTACATCGCACTGCCGGTGCTGCTGGCCAGGGACCGGCGCGAGCTGAACACCATCGCCATCGGCTGCGCGGTGATGACGGCGATCGCATTGGCCGTGTTCTGGTGGATGCCGACGGCGATCCCGAACTTCGCGATCGATGCCGCGCCGGGTTCGTCGCTGCACTTCCTCAAGACCTTCGACGCGGCGGGCAACGCTTTTCCGTCGCTGCACGTGTCGTTCTCGGTGTTCGCCTGCATGGTGCTGGCGCGGCAGTTGCGCGAAGCCGGCGCGCCGGGCTGGCTGCGGCTGCTCAATGTCATTTGGGCCGTGGCCATCGTGTACTCGACGATGGCCGTGCGCCAGCATGTGCTGATCGATGTGCTGGGCGGCCTCGGGCTGGGCCTGGCGCTGGGCTTCGCGTTGCGCGAGCGCCCATCGGCGGCGCTCGTGCCGGGTACGGCGCGGGCGGCTTAGACCGATCGCGGTATTCCGCCGCGCGGGCGCCGACGGTACAAAGCGGCATCGCCGTCCACCGAGCCCGCCATGACCCTTCGCCTGTTCTCCCTCGCTGCCGTCGCCTGTCTTCTCGCCGGCCCCGCGCTGGCCATCGACTACCCGGCACGCAAGCCGGGCCTGTGGGAAATCCAGACCGGGGAGGGCGGTGCGGCCACGGCCAAGGCGCCGGGCCAGACGATCCAGCAATGCATCGACGCGGCCACTGACAAGGCGATGCGCGAGATGGGCCAGGGCATGGGCAAGGACATGTGTTCCAAGCAGGACCTGCGCCTCGAAGGCGTGAAGCTGGTCATCGACTCGGTCTGCAAGATCGGCCCCACCACCGCGACCTCGCGCGCCGTGATGAGCGGCGACTTCAGCAGCGCCTACCGCGTCGAAAGCAAGTCGACCTACAGCCCGCCGCTGATGGGGCGCACCGAAGGCACGAGCGTCGTCGACGCCAAGTGGGTCGGCCCCTGCAAGCCGGGCCAGAAGCCGGGCGACATGGTCATGGGCAACGGCATGAAGATGAACATGCTCGACGCGATGGCGAAGATGCCGCCGCGCAAGTGAGCGCGGCCGGTTGCTGGATCAGCCCGCGCCGTTCGCCTTGACCCAGCGCACGATGTCGGCCGCGCCCATCGCGCCGGCCTGCCGCGCGACCTCGCGGCCGCCCTTGAACAGCGCCAGCGTCGGGATGCTGCGGATGTTGAAGCGCGCGCCCAGCGCCTGCACCGCCTCGGTGTCGACCTTGGCCAGCCGCACCTGCGGCTCGAGCTGGGCCGCCGCCTGTTCGTAGGCCGGCGCCATCTGGCGGCAGGGGCCGCACCAGGGCGCCCAGAAATCGACCAGCACCGGTATCTCGTTGCGCGCGATGTGGCGATCGAAGGTGGCCACGTCGGGCAGTGCGGTGGAGTGGCCGGTGAACAGCGGGCGGTGGCAGCTGCCGCAGTCGGGCGCGCTGCCCAGTTGCGCCGTGCGCACGCGGTTGGTCGTGTGGCAGTGCGGGCAGACGATGTGCAGCGATTCGGATTCGGTCATGCCCGAAAAATAGGGGCCATGTACACGGATTGCAAGGCGCCGGGCCTCAGAGCACCACGGGCGCGTCGGGCAGCTCGTTGGTGTCGGGCTGGTCGTCGGCCAGCGGGAAGTGGGCCATCAGCAGCGCCGACACCTCTTCCAGCGCCAGCGTGATGCCGTCTTCGAAGCGGCCTTCGCGGAAGGCCACGGCCATGCGCTGCGTCATGGCGGCCCATTCGGCGGAGCCCACATGGGCGTCGATGCCGCGGTCGGCCACGATCTCGATGGCGTGCTCGGCCAGCAGCAGGTAGATCAGCACGCCGTTGTTGTGCGCGGTGTCCCACACGCGCAGCTTGCCGAACAGCGTCACGGCGCGCTCCCGGGGCGGTGCGTGGCGCCACAGGTAGGACATCGGCAGGCCGGCCTCGACGCAGATGCGGATCTCGCCGCTGTGGCGCCGCTCGCTCGCGGCCACGCGGCCGGCCAGGCGCTGCATCGCGTCGGCCGGCAGCACGCGGCGCACCGCGGCTTCGTCGGTCCAGCGATGCCGCCAGATGCGGCCCAGCTTCGAGAAGAGCGTGGGGTCTGCAGTTGCCATGAGGTTCACCAGTCTCCCGAAGCGCCGCCGCCGCCAAAATTGCCACCGCCGCCGGAGCTGAATCCGCCGCCGCCACCTCCGCCGCCGCTGCTCCAGCCGCCGCCACCTCCACCACTGCTCCAGCCACCTCCGCCACCACCGCCTCGGCCGCCGCGACCGGGGCCGAACCCGGCAAGGCCGGAGAACAGCGAGACCATGAGCGCGATCAGCCCGGCGATCACCGCGATCACGGTGCTGGTCGTGAGGAAGAACGCGACCACACCGATGCCGCCGCCCATGGCGACCGAGCCCATCGTCTTGCCCAGGATGGCGCGCGCGATCGGCGCGCCGACGAAGACACCGACGAACAGGAAGATCGCGAGGTTCTCCCAGTCGAAGCCGTCGTTGCTGCTGCCGCTACTGCTGTTGCGCGAAGGCTCGGGCAGCGGCTCGCCGTCGACCAGGCCGATGAGCCGGTCCACTGCCGCGTTCAGGCCGCCCGCGAAGTCGTTGTTGCGAAAGCGCGGCTTCATCTCCTCGTCGATGATGCGCACCGCCGCGAGGTCGGGCACCGCGCCTTCGAGCGTCTTGGCGGTGGCGATGCGCATCTTGCGATCGTCCTTGGCAACGATGACCAGGAGGCCGTCGCCCACGCCCTTGCGGCCGATCTTCCAGGCGTCGCCCACGCGCTGCGCGTAGCTCGCGATGTCTTCGGGCGCCGTGGTCGGCACCATCAGCACCACGATCTGCGAGCCCTTGCGCTGCTCGAAGGCCGCGAGCTTGGTTTCGAGGCCCGAGCGCTGCGCGGCGTCGAGCGTGGCGGTCTGGTCGATCACGCGCGCCGTGAGCGTGGGGATCGGCAGCAGGCTTTGCGCCAGTGCGGGCAGGCCGGCCCAGGCGAGGGCCGCGATGAAGATCGCTGCCAGTGCGCGGCGGATCAGGGCAGCGGCCATCGGCGCCGCTTCTTACTTCTTGGGGGTGCTGAAATCGACCGTGGGCGGCGTCGAGATCTGGGCTTCGTTCTGCACCGAGAAATTCGCCTTGGGCTTGTAGCTGAAGACCATGGCCGTGAGGTTGGTCGGGAAGCTGCGCGCGAGCACGTTGTACTCCTGCACGCTCTCGATGTAGCGGTTGCGCGCCACGGTGATGCGGTTCTCGGTGCCCTCGAGCGTCACGCGCAGGTCGCGGAAGGCCTGGTTGGCCTTGAGCTCGGGGTAGCGCTCCGACACCACCATGAGCCGCGACAGCGCCGACGACAGCTCGCCCTGCGCCTGCTGGAACTTGTTGAAGGCCTCGGGGTTGTTGAGCGTCTCGGGCGTCACTTGGATCGAGGTGGCTTTGGCGCGCGCCTCGATCACCTTGGTGAGCGTGTCCTGCTCGAAGCTGGCTTCGCCCTTCACGGTGGCGACGATGTTCGGTACGAGGTCGGCACGCCGCTGGTACTGGTTGAGGACCTCGCTCCAGGCCGACTTGCTGGCCTCGTCGAGGGACTGGAACTGGTTGTAGCCGCATCCGCTGAGGGACAGGACGGCCGCGAGAATCAGGAACCAGCGCTTCATCATCATTTGCATTACCTCCGCAGAAGGAGGCCGAAGTTAGCATAGATGGGGTCATGGCCCTCGATCCCCTCCACGCCCTGCAGGCCGCGAACCGCGCGGTTCCGCCCGCTGCCGCGCCGCCCACCGGCACGCTGCTGATCGCGGGTGCGACCGGCGCGCTTGGCCAGGAGCTGCTGCACCGGCTCGCGGGCCGCCACCGCTTCCAGCACACGCGCGTGCTGGCGCGCGAGCCCATGCACGACGGGCTGCCCGGCGTCGAGACGGTGCAGTGTCCGGCGTTGCCGATCGCGCAGTGGCCGCTGGTCGCGGCCGACGTGGCGGTGGTCGCCTTCGACCCGCCGCGCCTGTACCACGGCCGCGAGCGCGCGCTGTGGCACCCCGAGCCCGCCGACCTGCCCGAGCTGGCGCGCTGGCTGCGTGCCAGCGGCGTGCGCACGCTGGCCATCGTGCAGCCGCACGACCGCGGCCGGCTGCCCGAGGCGCTCAAGCGCGGGCTGGCCAGCCTCGACGAGCAGGCCGTGGTCGCCTGCGGCTTCGAGCGCGTGATCCTGCTGCGCTCGGCGCGCAAGCCCACCGCCGTGCGCCTGGCCAACATGGGCGAGCGGCTCGCGGCCTGGATGCTGTCGATCATGCGGTTCATGGTGCCGGCCAACGAGCAACCTGTGCGTGCGCCCAAGATGGCCGAGCTGGTCGACCTCGCGCTGCGCGTGGCGCCGCCCGGCGTGCACGTGGCCGCGCCCGAGATGGTGTGGCAGGCCGCGCAGGGCGCCACCGAGGCGGCGGCGCGCGCGTGGCTGATTCCCGCGTCCGCGCCCGAAGCACCCACGGCCGGGTCGCCTGCTGCCACATGGCCGTGACATGGGCAGGGCAAAATCCGGCCTACCCCCTTCGCTCTCGCCCTTCACCGCCATGCCCAAGACCCCTTTCCGCGCCGCCGCGGCCATCGGCGGCACTGCCGACGATGTCGAGGCCGCCTTCTATGAAGCGCTGCAACGCGGCGATGTCGATGCGCTGATGGCCTGCTGGGCCGACGAGGACGAGGTGTTCTGCGTGCACCCGGGCGGCCCGCGGCTGGTGGGCGCGGTGGCGATCCGCGCGGCCTTCGAGCAGATGTTCGCCAACGGCGCCATCCATGCGACGCCGGCGCGCGTGCGCAAGATCGAGTCGCTGGCGAGCGCCGTGCACAACGTGCTGGAGCGCATCGAGGTGCTCACGGCCGAGGGGCCGCGCCATGCCTTCGTGCTGGCCACCAACGTGTATCACAAGACCGCGCAGGGCTGGCGCATGGTGGCGCACCACGCGAGCCCGGGCAGCGCGCGCGAGCCGGACGACGCGAACGATCCACCGCAGGTCCTGCACTGAGTCCTGCTTCGAGCGATGGCCTCTCCCTTTCCTTCTTCCTCTTTCTCACCGAATTCCGCGTCGCCCGCCGCGCACGATGCGATGGGCTACGACGCCCCGCGCTGGCTGCCCGGCGGCAACCTGCAGACCATCTGGGCCGCGCTGTGCGCGCGCCGCTTCGACGGGCCCGCGCCGGTGTACCGCCGCGAGCGCTGGACCGCGCCGGACGGCGACTTCATCGACGTCGACTTCGTCGATGCGCCGCAGCCCGGCCCCCGGCCGCTGCTGGTGCTGTTCCACGGGCTCGAGGGCTCGTCGCGCAGCCACTACGCCGAGGCCTTCGCGGCTTTTGCCGCCGCGCGCGGCATGGCCTTCGCGGTGCCGCACTTTCGCGGCTGCAGCGGCGAGCTGAACCTCGCGCCGCGCGCCTACCACTCGGGCGACTACGAGGAAATCGACTGGATCCTGCGGCGCATGCACGCGCAGCACGTGGTGCAGGGCGGCGGCGGACCGGTGCTGGCGGCCGGCGTTTCGCTGGGCGGCAATGCGCTGCTGCGCTGGGCCTGCGAGGCCGGCGAGAGCGCACGGGCCTCGGTCGACGCGGTGGCGTCGGTGTGCGCGCCGCTCGACCTCGCGGCGGGCGGCGAGGCGATCGGGCGCGGCTTCAACCGGCTGGTCTACACGCGCATGTTCCTCGCCACCATGAAGCCCAAGGCGCTGGCCAAGCTGGCGCAGTTCCCGGGCCTGTTCGACCGCGACCGGCTGATGGCAGCGCGCGATCTCTACGACTTCGACGACGTGTTCACGGCCCCGCTGCACGGCTTTCGCAACACCGACGACTACTGGGCGCGCGGCTCGTCCAAGCCGCTGCTGGGCGCGATCCGCGTGCCCGCGCTGGTGGTGAACGCCCGCAACGACCCCTTCATTCCGGCCCGCAGCCTGCCGGGGCCCAGCGAGGTCGGGTCGCACGTCACGCTGTGGCAGCCCGCGGGCGGCGGCCACGTGGGCTTTCCGCTCGGCCTGCCGCCGGGGCACGTGGGCGGAATGCCTGAGCGCGTAGGAGGGTGGCTGGCCCACCACCTCTCGTCGACGCGGGCGCAAAATACGGCCCATGGATGACATCGTCAAACAGGCATTGGCCAAGTGGCCGAACGTGCCGCACTGCTACGGCTGGCTCGGCCTGGACGCGCGCGGCAACTGGTACATGCGCGACGACCGCACGCAGGCGCAGGGCCCGTTTCGCAGTGCCAAGGGCTCGATGCTGCGGCACGACAAGCTGATCGACTTCATCCATCGCAACTACGAGCACGACGCCGACGGGCAGTGGTTCTTCCAGAACGGACCGCAGCGCGTGTATGTCGAGCTGGAGGCGGCGCCGCTGGTGTGGCGCGTGGCGCAGCAGGGCGCGGGCGCCTTCACGGTCACGGCCCACACGGGCGCGCCGGCCGAGGTGTCGGGCTGCCTGCTCGACGAAGAAGGCCGGCTCTACCTCGTGGCCCCGGCGGGGCTCGGGCTGGTGCACACGCAGGACGTGGGCATCGCCGCCGAGGCCGTGGAGCAGGGCGTCTGGACGCCGGAGCCGGTGCGCGCGGCCGACCTGCCGGGGCGCTTCAGCCATGTGCTGAGCCCAGCAGAACGCCATGCAGGCGTGGCTGTATAGCTATTGAAAAGATAGCAATCCGGATTCTCCGGGCGTAAAAAAACCGGCCTGAGAGCCGGTTTTTTCATGGGCGCAAGGCGCCGTCGATCGCTTACTTGGCAGGCGCACTGGCCGCAGCCGAAGCACCTTCGGCCGGCGCGGCAGCCGCTGCCGGGCGGTCCGGCACCGGGAACTTGGCGCCACCGGCGTTGGCCAGGTACACCACGGCACGGCCGATTTCGATGTCTTCGAAGTCGCCGCCGCCCTGGGCGGGCATGGCGCCCTTGCCCTTGAGCGCGTGCTCGAGCAGCGTCGCGTAGCCCTGGCCGATGCGCGGGCCCCAGGCTGCGGCGTCGTTCAGGTGCGGGGCACCGGGGATGCCGGGGGCGCCGTGGCAGGCCACGCACTGGGCCTTGAACACGGCATCGCCAGCGGCCAGCGGCCGGTTGGCGTCACGGATCTCGATGGAGCCGACCTTCTTGAGGCGCTCGGCCACTTCACGGTCGCGCGATTCCTTGGTCACGCCGTAGAGCGCCATGTTGTCGCCCTCCGCGGTACCGGCGGGCTTGGTGCCCGAGACCACATAGGACACGAGGCCCACGATGATCAGGATCGGAATGATGAAAGAGAAAAATACCGCGAGCAGCAGTTGCTTCGGGTTCTTGATCGGGCCGGTATGGGCTTCTTCTGTGGCCTGGTTGTGCGGGTCTGCGCTCATGGCGTCCTCAATAACGGGGGGCTCGTCGGGGGCTTTTTCTAACCAACCGGCGATTATAGAGAGGCCCTTTGCCCGCGCGGGCAATTGACCTCTCCATATCGGACGCGCAGGTGTCTCAACCGTTGTTGCGTGTGGCCCAGCCGCCACCCAGCGTCTTGTACAGCGTGACCTGGTTCTGCAGCTGCAGCAGGCGCGTGGCCACCGCCGATTGCTGCGCCGTGAACAGCGAACGCTGTGCGTCGAGCAGGTCGAGCGCGCTGGCGATGCCGTTGCGATAGCGCAGGTCGGACAGCTTGTAGCGCACCGCCTCGGCGTCGGCCTGCGCGGTCTGCGCGCGCGCCTGCTCGCCCAGCGTGGCGCGGCCCGCGAGTGCGTCGGCCACTTCGCGGAACGCGGTCTGTACCGACTTCTCGTACTGCGCCACCGCGATCTCGCGCCCGGCCTTGGCCGAGTTGAGCCCCGCGATGTTGCGGCCCGCATCGAAGATCGGCAGCGTGACCGTGGGCGCGAAGCTCCAGGCCTTGGTGCCGCGATCGAACAGGTTCGAGAACTCGCTGCTCGCGGTGCCGATCGAGCTCGTGAGCGACACGCGCGGGAAGAAGTTCGCACGCGCTGCGCCGATGTTGGCGTTGGCCGCAATCAGCTGCTGCTCGGCCGCACGGATGTCGGGCCGCTCGGTCAGCAGGTCGGAGGGCAGGCCGGCCGGCACGTCGGGCATCGGGCGGATGCCCGCGAGACCCTTGGTGCCGCCGGCGGTGGCCTCGGCCGGCACCGGCGCGCCCAGCAGCAGGGCGAGCGCGTTCTCGTCCTGCAGGCGGGCACGCTGCTGCTGCGCATAGGCGGCGCGCGCGGTCTCGGCCTGCGAGTTCGCGGCCTGGAAGTCGATCTCGGACGACACGCCGTTGTCGAAGCGCAGCTTGGTCAGGCGCACCGACTCGTCGCGCGTGACCATGGTCTGGCGCGTGATCTCGAGCAGCTCGTCGTCGGCCAGCAGCGTGAGCCAGCCGCTGGCCACGGCCGCGATCAGGCTGATCTGCGCGGCCTTGCGCGACTCTTCGGTGGCGAGGTACTGCGACAGCGCCTGGTCCTTCAGCGCGCGGATGCGGCCGAAGAAGTCGAGCTCCCACGCGGTGAAGCCGAAGTTGACCGCGTACTGCGAGGCCACGCTGCCCTGCGTCGGATCGATCGCCTGGTAGGCGTTGGGGCTCGAGCGCGAGCCCGTGCCCGTGAGGCCGAGCGCCGGGAACAGCGCCGAGCGCTCGATCTGGAACTGCGCGCGCGCCTGCTCGATGTTGAGCACCGACACGCGCAGGTCGCGGTTGTTCGCCAGCGCCGTCTGGATCAGGCCCGCCAGGCGCGGGTCGGTGAAGAAGTCCTGCCAGGGCAGGGCGGCCGCGGCGGGGCCCGACGGCTGTGCCGGGTCACCCGGGTAGGTCGTCGGCACCGGCGCCGCGGGGCGCTCGTAGGTCGGGATCAGCGAGCAGCCTGCCAGCAGCATCGCGGCGGCCAGCACGGTGGGGATCAGAGGTTTCTTAGTCATGGTGTGTGGTATCTCCCGTGATGCCGGCCGCTGCCGCATGCCGCTTGTCGGCCTCGTGCTGGCGCGCGCTGCCCTTGAACAGCGTGCGCACCACCACGAAGAACACCGGCACGAAGATCACGGCCAGGACCGTGCCGGTCACCATGCCGCCGAGCACGCCGGTGCCGATGGCACGCTGGCTCGCCGAGCCTGCGCCCGAAGCCAGGACCAGCGGCAGCACGCCCAGGCCGAAGGCCAGCGAGGTCATGATGATGGGACGGAACCGCAGGTGCGCGGCCTCGAGCGCGGCCTCGACCACGCCGCGGCCCTGCGCCTGCAGGTCTTTCGCGAACTCGATGATCAGGATCGCGTTCTTCGCGGACAAGCCGATGATGGTGATCAGGCCCACCTGGAAGTACACGTCGTTCGAATAGGCGCGCAGCATCGTCGCCACCAGCACGCCCAGCACGCCCAGCGGCACCACCAGGATCACCGACAGCGGGATCGACCAGCTCTCGTACAGCGCGGCCAGGCAGAGGAACACCGCCAGGATCGCGAAGCCGTACAGGATCATGGCCTGCGAGCCGGCGAGCTTTTCTTCACGCGACTGGCCGGTCCACTCGAAGCCGAAGCCTTGCGGCAGCTGGCCGGCGAGCTTTTCCATCTCGGCCATGGCCGCGCCCGTGCTCTGGCCCGGCGCCGCGTCACCGCTGATGCGGATGGCGGGGTAGCCGTTGTAGCGCACGGTCTGCGTGGCGCCCGAGACCCACTTGGTGGTTGCGAAAGCCGACAGCGGCACCGGTTGGCCCTTGGTGTTGACGGCGTTCAGGCGCAGCAGGTCGTCCGGCTGCATCCGTGCCGGCGCATCGGCTTGCACCACCACGCGCTGCAGGCGGCCGCGGTTCGGGAAGTCGTTGATGTAGCTCGAACCCAGCGAGGTCGACAGCGCACTGTTGATCGCGTCGAAGCTCACGCCCAGGGCGTTGGCCTTGTCGCGGTCGATGTCGATCTCCAGCTGCGGCGCGTCTTCCAGGCCGTCAGGGCGCACCTGCGCGAGGATCTTGCTCTGCGAGGCCATGCCCAGCAGCTGGTTGCGCGCGTTGATCAGTGCCTCGTGGCCCGCGCCTGCGCGGTCTTGCAAGCGGAAGCTGAAGCCGCTGGCGTTGCCCAGCTCGGGAATCGGCGGCGGGCTCAGCGGGTAGATGAAGGCGTCGCGGATGCCCGACAGCGCACCGAAGGCACGGCCTGCCAGCGCGCTGGCCGAGTTGGCCGGGTCCTTGCGTTCTTCCCAATCCTTCAGCGTCACGAAGGCGAGGCCCGCGTTCTGGCCCTGGCCGGAGAAGCTGAAGCCCATCACGCTCACGATGCTCTGCACTTCAGGCTGCTTCAGGATGAAGCCTTCGACCTGCTGCATCACCGACAGCGAACGCTCTTGCGTCGCGCCCGGGGGCAGTTGCACGTTCACGATGATGTTGCCCTGGTCTTCCTCGGGCAGGAACGAGCTCGGCAGGTGCGTGTAGAAGTACGCGACGGCGCCGATGATCGCGGCGTAGATCACGAGGTAGCGTGCAGCGCGGCGCAGGATGCGCGCGACCACGCCTTCGTAGCCCTTGGCCGTGCGCGAGAAGCCGCGGTTGAACCAGCCGAAGAAGCCGCGCTTCTCATGGTGGTGGCCGGCTTCCACCGGCTTGAGCAGCGTGGCGCACAGCGCCGGCGTGAGCGACAGCGCCATGAAGGCCGAGAAGCCGATCGAGGCCACCATCACCGCCGAGAACTGGCGGTAGATGTTGCCGGTCGAACCCGCGAAGAAGGCCAGCGGCACGAACACCGAGATCAGCACCACGGTCACGCCGATGATGGCGCCCGAGATCTGCTGCATTGCCTTGCGCGTGGCGTCGAGCGGCGACAGCCCCTCTTCGCTCATGATGCGCTCGACGTTCTCCACCACCACGATGGCGTCGTCCACCACGATACCGATCACCAGCACCATGCCGAACATGGTGAGCACGTTGATCGAGAAGCCGAGTGCGAGCAGCGTGGCGAAGGTGCCCAGCAGTGCAATGGGCACCACGATCGTCGGGATGATCGTGTAGCGCCAGTTCTGCAGGAACAGGAACATCACCAGGAACACCAGTGCGATGGCCTCGAACAGCGTCTTCACCACTTCGGAGATCGAGATCTGCACGAAGCGCGAGCTGTCATAAGGAATGTCCCACTTCACGCCCTTGGGGAAGTAGCGCTCCAGCTCGGCCATCTTGGCGCGCACGGCCTTGGCCGACTTCAGCGCGTTGCCGGTGGGCGTGGGCTGCACGCCGATACCGACCGCGGGCACGCCGTTCAGGCGCGCGGAGGTGGCGTAGTTCTGGCCGCCGAGTTCGACGCGCGCCACGTCCTTGAGGCGCACGGTCGAGCCGTCGGTGTTGGCGCGCAGCACGATGTTCTGGAACTGCTCGACGCTGTTGAGCTGGCCGTTCACCGTGACCGTGGCGGAGATCGCCTGGCCGGGGATGTTCGGCAGGTCGCCGAGCGTGCCCGAGGCCACCTGGGCGTTCTGCGCGCGGATCGCGGCATTGACGTCGTTGGCCGACAGGTTGAAGCCTTGCAGCTTCGCCGGGTCGATCCAGATGCGCATCGCGTTCTCGGAGCCGAACAGCTGGGCCTGGCCCACGCCGTCGATCCGCTGCAGTTCCGGCACGATGTTGCGCGCGGCATAGTCACCGAGCGCCACCGGGTCGAAGTCGGGGTTGTCCGAGGACAGCATCGCGAACAGCAGGAAGTTGTTGCGCGACTTGTCCACGCGCACGCCCTGCTGCGTCACGGCCGAGGGCAGCCGCGGCGTGGCGCGCGAGAGCCGATTCTGCACGTCCACCTGCGCGAGGTCTTCGTTGGTGCCGGCCTCGAAGCTGATGGTGATGGCGCCGGTGCCGTCGGCCTGGGCCACCGATTCCATGTAGATCAGTCCGGGCGAGCCGTTCATCTCGCGCTCGATCACGGACAGCACGCTGTCCTCGAGCGTTTGTGCGGAGGCACCGGGGTAGGCGACGTTGATCACGATGGCCGGCGGGGCCACCGGCGGGTACTGCGAGATCGGCAACTGCGTGATGGCGACGCCGCCCACCACGATGATGAACAGTGCGATCACCCACGCGAAGATAGGTCGGTCGATAAAGAATTTGGCCATGCGAGGCGCTCCTGATTACTTCTTGTCAGCCGGGGCCGAAGCCGGGCTGGCGGCGGGTGCCGCTGCGGCAGCAGACGCTGCCGGTGCCGCGGGTGCAGCCGCGCCGTTCGGCGTCGGCTTCTGCCACGGCACCGCCTTCACGGGCGTGCCGGGCGGCATCATCTGCAGGCGCTGGAAGCCGTCGACCATCACCTGTTCGCCGGCCTTCAGGCCGTCGAGCACCACCCACTGGTTGTCCTTGGCGGCGCTGATCTTCACGGTGCGCTGGCTCAGCTTGCCGTCGGCGCTGACCACCGTCACGTGGTCGCCCTGCTGGGTGCGTGTGACCGCCTGTTGCGGCACCGTGATCGCGTTCGTCACCTGGGCCTGCTCGAGCTTCACGCGCACGTACAGGCCGGGCAGCAGCTCGCCCTTGGGGTTCGGGATCTCGGCGCGCAGCGTGACCTGGCCCGTGGTCGGGTCGACCGTGAGGTCGGAGAACAGCAGCTTGCCGTCTTGCCCGTAGTCGGTGCCGTCTTCCAGCACCACGCGGATGCTCGCGGCTTCTTCGCCGCTGGCACGCTTGTACTGGCCGGCGGCCACGGCGCGGCGCAGCTTGAGCACGTCGGAGGCCGACTGCGTGAAGTTCACGTACAGCGGATTGATCTGCTGCACGACGGCGAGCTCGGTGGCGTCGCCCTGGCCGACCAGTGCGCCTTCGGTGACCAGCGCACGGCCGATGCGCCCCGCGATGGGCGAGGTGACATCGGCGTAGCCCTGGTTGATCTTGGCGGTCTGCAGCAGCGCGCGGTTGGCGGCCACGTCGGCGTCGGCCGTCTTGGCGGAGGCCACGGCCGTCGCGTATTCCTGCTTGCTCACGGCGTTGGCCTCGACCAACGGCTTGTAGCGATCGGCCAGTGCCTTGGCCTGCACGGCGTTGGCTTCGGCGCGCGCCAGTGCGGCCTGGGCGTTCTGCGTGGCGGCCACCAGCGGTGCCGGGTCGATGCGGAACAGCAGCTGGCCGGCCTTCACGTCGCTGCCTTCGCGGAACTCGCGCTTGAGCAGGATGCCCGGCGTGCGGGCGCGCACCTGGGCGATGCGCGAGGCTTCGAGGCGGCCGGGCAGCTCGGTCACGAGGCCCACGTCGGTGGGCTTGACCGTCACCACGCCGACTTCAGGCGCCGGACGGGCACCACCGCCACCGCCGCCCGGTCCGGCCGGGGCCTCGCCCTTGCCGCAGGCGGCCAGGAACAGGAGGGAGACGAGGGCCACGGTCGCGAGACGCGGCGAAAACGACAAGGACGGTTGACGCGAGACATGCAGAAGAGGCATGTGATTCCTTTGATGCGAAGACGGGAGATGGCGCGTTTGCGGGAGAGATCCGTAAACCAGCACGGGCAGGTGGGCCATCCGAGAAGCGCGCTAGTTTACATACATTCATGGATGTATAGTGACAGCCATGCAATGGCCCCACGATACGCAAAGGGCGTTCGCTTTACAAATCAGGAGACTTGGTGGCACGTCGTACGAAGGAAGAAGCACTGGCGACGCGGAATCGATTGCTCGATGCCGCGGAGTTGCTGTTTCAGGCGCAAGGTGTTTCGCAGACCACGCTGCAGCAGATCGCGCAGCAGGCCGGCGCGACCCGGGGCGCCATCTACTGGCACTTCAAGGACAAGGCCGATCTGTTCAACGCCATGATGGAGCGCGTGATCCTGCCGCTGGAGACGCCGCCCAAGAGCGACATCCCCGGCGATGACCCGCTGGTCGAGATCGAGGAAGGCCTGATCCACGCGCTGACGCTCATGGTCGCCGACCCGCAGGTGCGGCGCGTGTTCGACATCGCGACCCACAAGGTCGAGTACACGCATGACATGGCCTCGGTGCAGCAGCGCCACCTGGACGCGCGCAACGCCTGCGTGGTCGATTTCGAAAAGGCCCTGCGGCTGGCCGCGCGGCGCGCCCGCATCCGGCTGCCGTTGCCGGGTGCGGTCGCGGCGCAGGGCATGCACGCCCTGATGGGCGGGCTGATCCAGAACTGGCTGCTCGACCCCACGGCCTTCGACCTCGTGTCGACCGGGCGGCGCACCTTCCGCGTCTACCTGGCCGGGCTCGGTTTTCCGCGCACGCCGGCCGGTGGCGTCCTGACGGCGCAGGACGCGGAAACCGCCGCGGCCTGATAGGCCATAATGTGTGGCTCCGGTGCATTCCGGAGCACCCCTCTCGCTGTATTTCAACGGATAGAATTCGGCCCTCCGAAGGCTGAGATCCAGGTTCGATTCCTGGCGGCGGGACCACCTTCAAGACCGGAAATTCCGCAAGGGCTTCCGGTTTTTTCACTTCTTCCCCGACCCGGCGCGGCCTTGCAAGGCAAGGCCGATCCGGAGATCCGCGCGACCGGGCCGTGACACGCCGTTGCACCCTGTCACCCGGACGCACGCATGTAAAAATTCCCCGCATGATGGAGCTCTCCGAACTGGACGAAACCAGCCTCGCAGCACACGCCGCCGAATGGCGTCGGCGCGCGCTGCGCGGCGAGAAACAGGCCCGCGGCATCGCACATGCCCTGGAGGCCGAGATGCGCCGCCGCTTCGGCGATTCGATTCCGCCGAGCCAGAGCGCCGACCTGGACACCCGCCCCCTGGCCCTGCGCCAGCCGCCGCGCCCGTGGTGGAAGTTCTGGTGAGCCGGCCGCGCGCCTTCACCGCCTGATCTGACATCCCTCGCAGCCGGCCGCCGGTTGCAGCACCCCGCCGGCCCTGCCACCATGGCCGCATGGCATACCAACTGCACTACTGGCCCACGATCCAGGGCCGCGGCGAATTCGTGCGGCTCGCACTCGAAGCGGCGGGCGCCGACTACGTCGATGTCGCGCGGCTGCCCGCCTCACAAGGCGGCGGCGAGTCCGCGCTGGGCCGCCGGCTCGGCGACCCCGGCAACCCGCGCGCCGCGTTCGCACCGCCGTTCCTCGTCGACGGCGACATCGTGGTCGGCCAGACCGCCGCGATCCTGCTGTACCTCGGCCCCAAGCTCGGGCTGGCCGGCATCGGCGAATCCGACGGCCTGTGGACGCACCAGCTGCAACTCACCATCGCCGACGCGGTGGCCGAGGCGCACGACACCCACCACCCGATCTCGACCGGCGACTACTACGAAGACCAGCGCGACGCAGCCCTGCAGCGTGCGCGTGCCTTCCGCGAGGCGCGCATCCCGAAATTCCTGAACTGGTTCGAGCAGGTGCTGCAGCGCAACCCTTCGGGCGACCTGCACCTGGTCGGCGACGTGCTGACCTATGCCGACCTGTCGCTGTTCCAGCTGGTGGAAGGCCTGCAGTACGCCTTTCCCAAGGCCGCTGCGCGAGCGCTCGACGCCACGCCCGCGGTCGTGAAGCTGCACGCGAACATCCGGCGACGCCAGCGCGTGCACGACTACCTGCAAAGTCCCCGACGCATCGCGTTCAATGAGGATGGGATCTTTCGGCGCTATGCCGAGCTGGACGGCTGAAGACCGGCGTCTCAGGTGACCAGCGCGGCAGCGTCCTGCCATGCGGGCAGCCGCACCAGGCCCGCGACTGTCACTGGCTTTCGCTGGGGGCCGAACAGATACCGGTGGGGCACGATGCCTTCCAGGTGACGCAGCACGTCGCTGCGGTCGTCGATGAAATGCGTGATGCGCAATTCGCGGCAGTGATCGGCTTTCTGCGGTCGCTGCAGGCAGAAGCGCAGGTTGGCGGGCGCAATGCCCGTGCGTTCGAAAAAGCGGTGATGCCGCAGCCAGGCACGGCTCTTGGCCTGCACGCTCGGGCCGCATTTCGAGACCAGCCAGACGCGTCCCTCGAATCGGTCCACCAGCGGGCCGACTGCATCGAACATGCCTTCATAGGGCGGTGTGCGCAGCGCGTCGTCCAGCGAACCGCCGATGAAGGACGTGTCCGCGCCATCGGCGTCCTCGGGCGCGATCAGCACACGGCCGATGTCGATGCCGAGGCGGGGAAGTGGGTGTGTGTTTTTCATTTCTTGTTCCTTGTGTTCTTGAAGAAGCAGCCGGATCGTAGAAATGAAGGCGTTCACCAGGAACTACTGATATTGAAGGTGTTATCCATAAAATGGATAGATGGATGTACCCCGCACCAACCTCGACGCGCTGCAGTCCTTCGCCGTGTTCGCCGACACGTTGAACTTCAGTGAGTCGGCCCGACTGCTGCACATCAGCCAGCCGGCCTTGCATGCGAAGGTGCGCAAGCTGTCCGAGCAGCTCGATGCAACGCTGTACGTGCGGGTGGGCAGTGCGCTGCAACTCACGCAGACCGGCGAGCAGGTCGCGCGGCATGCGCGGGAGTTGCTGACGTTCAACCGGCGCTTCGTCAAGGGACTGGCCGTGGGGCAGGACACGCCGGTCGTCACGCTGGCGGCCGGCGAGGGCGCGTACCTCTACCTGCTGGGCAAGGCGCTGTCGCAGTTCTCCGGACCGGGCGCATCGCCGCACCTGCAACTGCTCACGCGCAACCGCGACGAAGCGGTCCAGGCGGTGCGGGCCGGGCAGGCGCAGCTGGGCATCGCGCCGCTCGGCACGGTGCCCGCGGACCTGCAGGCGCGGCGCCTGACGTCCGTGGGGCAGGTGCTGGTCGTGCCCCGCACGCACGCGCTGGCCGGGCGCAAGTCGGTGCGCCTGCGGGACCTGAAGGGCGCGCACCTGATCGTGCCGCCCGCCGGCAGGCCGCACCGCGAACTGCTCGGCCGGCTGCTGCAGGCCGAGTCGGTGCCCTGGCAGCCCTCGCTCGAAGCCAACGGCTGGGAGCTGATGCTGCGTTTCACCCAGCTGGGCTTCGGCCTCGCGGTGGTGAACGCCTGCTGCCGCATCCCCCGGGAACTGGTCGCCATTCCATTGCAGGGCTATCCGCCGCTCGAGTACCACGTGTTCCATGCGGCCGACCGTCCGCCCACGCCGCACGAGCAGCGCCTCAAGGACGCACTGCTGGCCCATGCCGACCATTGGCGGGCGGCCCTTCAGTCCTCCGGCCGGAAGGCGCCATGACACCCGAAGACGCGAGCAAGTTCATCGCCTACGTGCTGCGGCATGCGCCGGAATCCGTCGGCCTGCGCCTCGACGCAGAGGGGTGGGCCGGCATCGACGATCTCGTTGCGGGCGCTGTGGCGTCTGGCCGCGACCTGACCCGGCCGGACGTCGTGCGCGTCGTCGATTCGGGGATGAAGAAGCGCTACGAGCTGTCAGGCGACGGGCTGCGCATCCGCGCGCTGCAAGGGCACTCCACGGCGCAGGTCAGCCGCAGCTTCGAGGCGGTGACGCCGCCGGCATTGCTGTTCCACGGCACCGCGACGCGCTTTCTGGCGGCCATCCGCGTGCGGGGTCTGTTGCCGGGTGCGCGGCAGCATGTGCACCTGTCCGCCGACGAGGCCACGGCGGTGCAGGTGGGGCGGCGCCACGGCAAGGCGCTTGTGCTGCGGGTGGACACCGGCCGCATGCATGCGCTCGGCCACGCGTTTCATCTCGCCGAGAACGGGGTCTGGCTGACCGCGTGCGTGCCGCCGGAATTCCTGTCGGAACCCGGGCCCGGCGCGTAGCCGCAGCCGGTCTACTCGCCTTCCGCGCCGTTGCGGATGCGCAGCGCCAGCTCGTACAGCGTGTTGCGCGGCGCACCGCTGATCTCGGCGGCCAGCTTCACGGCCGTCTTCACCGGCAGTTCCGCCAGCAGCAGGCGCAGCACACGTTCGCCTTCCGCGCCGCCGTCGCCGCTCACCGCCACGGGGTGCAGCACCAGCGCGAACTCGCCGCGCGTGCGGTCGCGGTCGGCGCCGAACCAGTCGGGCAGCGCGCTGGCGGCCACGGTGGCGATTTCTTCGAACTGCTTGGTGAGCTCGCGGCCGACGGTGATGCGGCGCTCGCCCAGCACGGCCAGCGCGCGGGCCAGGCTGTCGATGCGGTGCGGCGCTTCCAGCAGCACCACGGCGCGCGGCTCCTGCGCGAGGGCCTGCACGGCGGTGTCGCGCTCGCCGGCCTTGCTCGGCAGGAAGCCCGCGAACACGAAGGCGCTGCTGTTGTGGGCGTGGCTGCTCTCGCCACCGTCGGCCACGAGCCCGGCCGCGCTCACGAGCGTGATGACGCTGCTGGCGCCCGGCAGTGGCAGCACGCGCTGGCCGGCCGCGCGCACGGCGGCGGCCAGGCGCGCGCCGGGGTCGCTCACGCCGGGCGTGCCGGCGTCGCTCACGTAGGCGATGCGCTCGCCCTGCGCGAGCCGCGCGACCACGGCCTGCGCGGCCTCGGCCTCGTTGTGCTGGTGCACCGCGAGCAGTTGGGCGCCGGGGCGGTCGATGCCGTAGGCGCGCAGCAGGCTCTGCGTGTGGCGCGTGTCCTCGCAGGCCACGGCGTCCACCAGCTGCAGCACATGCAGCGCGCGCAGCGTGATGTCGGCCAGGTTGCCGATCGGCGTGGCGACGACGTACAGCGTGCCCTGCGGATAATGCTGCGCGCCCGCGGCGTCGTGCGCGGCCGGCAGGGCCGCGCCGAAGGAAGCAGGGGCGAGTGAAGCCAAGAGGTTTCTCCGTAGGGCAGCGAAAACAAGAACAGGGCAGGGAGCCATGACGACAAGCACCACGACGACGAAGCATCGCGGCGATGCGGCGGAAGACGCCGCGCTCGACCACCTGCGCCAGGCCGGCCTCGTGCCGGTCGCGCGCAATTATCGGACGCCGGGGCGCGGCGGCGGCGAGGTCGACCTGATCATGCGCGATCCGCGCGATGGCACGCTGGTGTTCGTCGAGGTGCGCCAGCGCAGCGCGGGCTCGCACGGCGGCGCGGGCGGCAGCATCACGGCGGGCAAGCAGCGGCGCATCGTGCTGGCCGCGCGGCACTACCTGGGCCGTTTGCGCGCATTGCCGCCATGCCGTTTCGATGTGGTGCTGATCGAGGAGAAAATCACCTGGCTGAAAGCCGCCTTCGACGCCGGCTGACGCACCCGCCAGGGAACTGAAGCCTTGCTGAAGGCTCCACCACTCAAACGTCTTGTTTCACGACCCCCAGTTATCATCGCGCCCCATGCTCGAGCAACGGATTCAGCAGCACTTCATCGACAGTGCCGACCTCAAATACCAGACCGGCCCGGTCCTCAGCAAACCCATCTCTCAAGCGATGCAGGCCCTGCTGGCCTGCGTGACCAGCGGCGGCAAGGTGCTGGCCTGCGGGGCCGGCGTGTCGGGCCTGCTGGCCGCGCAGTTCGCCTCGAACTTCGTGGGCCGCTTCGAACGCGAGCGGCCCGAGCTGGGTGCCATCGCGCTGCCCGGCGACACCACCGACCCGGCGGCCGACAGCCCGCAGGCCGCCGATGCCGACCGCTTCGCGCGCCAGGTGCGCGCGCTTGGGCAGGCCGGCGACGTGCTGCTGGTGCTCAGCGCCAGCGGGCAGTCGTCCGCGGTGCTGGCTGCCGTGCTTTCCGCGCATGAGCGCGACATGACGGTGGTGGCGCTGCTCGGCAACGCCGCCACGGGGCTGGCCACCGCGGCGCCCGGCGTCGGCGGCACCGGCGGCGCCATCGGCCGCGCGCTGCGCGAAACCGATGTACAGATCAGCGTGCCGCACGAGCGTGCGGCGCGCATTCACGAAATCCACCTGCTCGCGCTGCATTGCCTGTGCGACGGCGTGGATGCCCAGTTACTCGGAGAACAGGAAGTTTCCTCATGACCATGACGACCCTGACCAAGGCCTCGACCCAACGTTTCGCCCTGGCGCTCACCCTGGGCGCCGCCCTGGTGGCCGGACTGTCCGCCTGCGTGCCGCTCGTCGTGGGCGGCGCCGCGGTGGTGGGCGTGGGCATGGTGGCGACCGACCGCCGCAGCTCGGGCGCCCAGCTCGACGACCAGGGCATCGAGCTGCGCGCCGCGGCCCGCGTGCGCGACATCGCCAACGACAACATGTACGTGAGCGTCACCAGCTTCAACCGCCAGGTGCTGCTGACCGGCGCCGTCGGCAACGACGCCGACCGCCGTCGCGTCGAGGACGAGGTGAGCCGCGTGGTCAACGTGCGCTCGGTGGTGAACGAGCTCACCATCGGCGCCCCGAGCACCTTCCAGGACCGTTCGAACGACCTGTACATCACCGGCAAGGTGAAGGCCTCGCTGCTCGACGCCAAGGACATCTTCGCCAACTCCTTCAAGGTCGTGACCGAGCGCAGCACGGTCTACCTGATGGGCATCGCCACGCGCCGCGAGACCGACCGCGCCACCGAGATCACGCGCGGCGTGACGGGCGTGGCGAAGGTCGTGCGCGTGGTCGAGGTGGTGAGCGAGGCCGACCTGGCCGCGAGCCAGGCGGCCAACCAGTCCGCCGCGCAGCGCGGCGGCACGGGCCCCGCACCGGTGAGCAATGCGACGCCATCGACGCCGGGTGCTGCCTCGGGTTCGCGTGTGCCGTTGCCGCCGATGGAGCCGCTGCCCGCGCCGGCCGGTGGTGCAACGACCTCGCCGGTCCGCTGAAACCAAAAAGCCCGCTTCCGCGGGCTTTTTTCATTTGAGCCTGATGATCAGGCTCGAGGTGTCCCATCGCCTGCCGCCGGCCTGCTGCACGTCGGCATAGAACTGGTCGACCAGCGCCGTCACCGGCACGCGCGCGCCGTTGCGCTTGGCTTCGTCGAGCACCAGGCCCAGGTCCTTGCGCATCCAGTCGACGGCAAAGCCGTAGTCGAACTTGCCGGCGATCATGGTCTTGCCGCGGTTCTCCATCTGCCAGCTCTGGGCCGCGCCCTTGCTGATGACGCCGAGCACGGCTTCCATGTCCAGGCCGGCGCGCTGGCCGAAGGCGATGGCTTCCGACAGGCCCTGCACCAGCCCCGCGATGGCGATCTGGTTCACCATCTTGGCGAGCTGGCCCGCACCGCTCTCGCCTAGCAGCGTGACCGCGCGGGAGAAGGCCATCGCCACCGGCTTGATGCGCTCGAACACGGCCTCGTCGCCGCCGCACATGACGGTGAGTGCGCCGTTCTGCGCGCCCGCCTGGCCGCCCGACACGGGCGCGTCGATGAAGTGAAGGCCGCGCGCGAGCGCCGCCTTCGACAGCTCGCGCGCCACGTCGGCCGAGGCCGTGGTGTGGTCCACGAGCACGGCGCCGGGCTTCATGCCGGCCAGCGCGCCGTCGTCGCCCAGCACCACCGAGCGCAGGTCGTCGTCGTTGCCGACGCAGCAGAACACGATGTCCGCGCCAGCCGCGGCTTCGCGCGGCGTGGGGGCGTGGCGGCCGGGGGCGCCGAACTCGGCGACCCAGGCCTGCGACTTGGCGGGCGTGCGGTTGTAGACCGTGACCGTGTGGCCGGCCTTGGCCAGGTGCCCGGCCATGGGCCCGCCCATGACGCCGAGGCCGAGAAAGGCCACCGTCTGGGCGGGAACGGATTCGTAGGTGCGGGGGTTGATGCTGCTCATGGCCGACAGCTTAAAGCCAAAGAAAGAAACAAGGCCGGCGCACCGCGGGGCGCCGGCGGGGCGGCCTCAGACGATCGCGAAGTGCTCGGTGCCGGCCGCCAGGTCGGTGCTGCGCGCGCGCTGGCTGTTGAGCTTGATCTGCAGGCGCAGGTCGTTGGCCGAGTCGGCGTTGCGGATCGCCTCTTCGAAGTTGATCGCGTTGCCCTCGAACAGGTCGAACAGCGCCTGGTCGAAGGTCTGCATGCCCAGGTTGCGGCTCTTCTTCATGATCTCCTTGATCTCGCCCACCTCGCCCTTGAAGATCAGGTCGGAGATCAGCGGCGTGTTCAGCAGGATCTCGACCGCCGCCACGCGGCCCTGGCCGTCTTCGGTGGGCACCAGCCGCTGCGACACCAGCGAGCGCAGGTTCAGCGACAGGTCCATCAGCAGCTGCGCACGGCGCTCTTCGGGGAAGAAGTTGATGATGCGGTCCAAGGCCTGGTTGGCGCTGTTGGCGTGCAGCGTGGCCATGCACAGGTGGCCGGTTTCGGCGAAGGCCACGGCGTGCTCCATGGTCTCGCGGTCGCGGATTTCGCCCATGAGGATCACGTCGGGCGCCTGGCGCAGCGTGTTCTTCAGCGCGGCTTCCCAGCTGTCGGTGTCGATGCCCACTTCGCGCTGCGTCACCACGCAGTTCTTGTGCGGGTGCACGAACTCGACCGGGTCTTCCACCGTGACGATGTGGCCGTAGGAGTTCTCGTTGCGCCAGTCGATCATCGCGGCCAGCGTGGTCGACTTGCCCGAGCCCGTGGCGCCCACGAGGATGGTGAGGCCGCGCTTGGTCATCGCCACGTCCTTGAGCACCTGCGGCATGCCCAGCCCGTCGATGGTCGGCAGCTTGGCGGGAATGGTCCGCAGCACCATGCCGACCTTGCCCTGCTGCACGAACGCGTTGACGCGAAAGCGCCCGATGCCCGTCGGAGAGATCGCGAAGTTGCACTCCTTGGTGCGCTCGAACTCGGCCGTCTGGCGGTCGTTCATGATCGAGCGCGTGAGCGCCAGCGTGTGCTGCGCGCCCAGCGCCTGCTGCGAGACCTTGGTGACCTTGCCGTCGACCTTGATGGCCGGCGGGAAATCGGCGGTGATGAACAGGTCGCTGCCGTTGCGGCTCACCATGAGCTTGAGCAGGTCGTTGATGAACTGGCTGGCTTGATCGCGTTCCATGATGTCTGTGCTCCGGGTGGCTGTTCGAATCAGCCGGGGAAGTTTTCTGGGATCTTGGCCTTGCCGCGCGCTTCGGCGGCAGAGATCGTATTGCGGCGCACCAGCTCCGTCAGGTTCTGGTCGAGCGTCTGCATGCCCGAACCCTGGCCGGTCTGGATGGTGGAGTACATCTGCGCGACCTTGGCCTCGCGGATCAGGTTGCGGATGGCCGGCGTGCCCAGCATGATCTCGTGCGCCGCCACGCGGCCCTGGCCGTCCTTGGTCTTGCACAGCGTCTGCGAGATCACGGCTTGCAGCGATTCGGACAGCATCGCGCGGATCATTTCTTTCTCTTCGCCCGGGAACACGTCGATGATCCGGTCGATGGTCTTGGCGGCCGACGAGGTGTGCAATGTGCCGAACACCAGGTGGCCGGTTTCGGCCGCGGTCATCGCGAGGCGGATGGTTTCGAGGTCGCGCAACTCGCCCACCAGGATCGCGTCCGGGTCTTCGCGCAGTGCGGAGCGCAGTGCGTTGGCGAACGACAGCGTCATCGGCCCCACTTCGCGCTGGTTGATCAGGCACTTCTTGGATTCGTGCACGAACTCGATCGGGTCTTCCACCGTGAGGATGTGGCCGTACTCGTTCTCGTTGAGGTAGTTCACCATCGCCGCCAGCGTGGTCGACTTGCCCGAGCCCGTGGGGCCCGTCACCAGCACGAGGCCGCGCGGCTTGAGCGCGAGTTCGCCGAAAATCTTCGGCGCGTTGAGCTGCTCGAGCGTGAGGATCTTCGAGGGAATGGTCCGGAACACCGCGGCCGCGCCGCGCGCCTGGTTGAAGGCGTTCACACGGAAGCGCGCGAGGCCGTCGATCTCGAACGAGAAGTCGACCTCCAGGAACTCTTCGTAGTGCTTGCGGTGCGTGTCGCTCATGATGTCGTACACCATGGCATGCACCGCCTTGTGGTCCAGTGCATCGACGTTGATGCGGCGCACGTCGCCGTTCACGCGGATCATCGGCGGCAGGCCGGCCGACAGGTGCAGGTCGGAGGCTTTGTTCTTGACGCTGAACGCCAGCAGTTGGGTGATGTCCACGGGGCTCCTCAGGCAGGCTTTAGTGACGTTTTGATACGAATTCGGAAGATTATGACGATGATTGGCGACGATCTCCAGCAAGTAAGGGCCCGGATCGACCGGGCCTGTGCGCAGGCCAGGCGCGACCCGGCGGCGGTGCGCCTGCTGGCGGTGTCCAAGACCTTCGGGCCGGAGGCGGTGCGCGAGGCGCACGCGGCCGGCCAGGCGGCCTTCGGCGAGAACTACGTGCAGGAGGGCCTGGACAAGATCGCCGCGCTGGCCGACCTGCGCGCGGGGCTCGAATGGCACTGCATCGGCCCTCTGCAGAGCAACAAGACGCGGCCCGTGGCCGAGCAGTTCGACTGGGTCCACAGCATCGACCGCCTGAAGATCGCAGAGCGCCTGTCGGCCCAGCGCCCGGCCCACCTGCCGCCGCTGCAGGTGTGCCTGCAGGTCAACGTGGACGGCGGCGCGAACAAGTCCGGCGTGCCGCCGGAAGAGGCCTTGGCGCTCGCGCGCGCTGTGGCGGCCTTGCCACAACTGACGCTGCGCGGGCTCATGGCGATCCCCGAACCGGCGGCGGATTTCGCGGCGCAGCGCGAACTGTGCCTGCGTGCGCACGCGGTGTTCGAGGCGATCCGCGCGGCGGGCATCGCGCTGGACACGCTGTCGTTGGGCATGAGTGGCGACCTCGAAGCGGCGGTCAGTGCCGGCAGCACGATGGTGCGGGTCGGTACGGCAATCTTCGGCGGGCGGGCGCGCAAGCCCGCCTAGGGTCGGTTTAGACCCCCAGCGGCAACCGCGCGCTGCTCTTGACCTCTTCCATCACCGCATACGTGCGCGTCTCGCGCACCCCGGGCAACTGCCACAGCACGGTGCCCGCGAATTCGCGGTAGGCGGCCATGTCGGCCATGCGGGTCTTGAGGAGGTAGTCGAAGCCGCCGGCGACCATGTGGCATTCCATGATCTCGTCGCGCACCTGCACGGCGGCCTTGAACTGGTCGAAGACGTTGGCGGTGGTGCGGTCGAGCAGGACCTCGACGAACACGGTGAAGCCGCGCCCCAGCTTGTAGGGGTCGAGGCGGGCCTCGTAGCCCAGGATGAAGCCGTCGCGCGTGAGGCGCTGCACGCGCGCCAGCACGGCGGTGGGGGACAGCGCGACCGCCTCCGCCAGCTTGAGGTTGGTGATGCGGCCGTCTTCCTGAAGGATCTTCAGCAGGCGCAGATCGATGCGGTCCAGATCAAGCATTCGAGGATTATCCGGCGCACACATCGATCGGCTGCAAGAAATGCGGCCTATTTGCCACGGCCATAGGAGATAGAACCAAGGAAATGCCGTTGGACTACCCTTTCGCAGTCATTTGAACTACCGAAAGCCGTGGGTCACCGCATTCAACGCACCGTGGTCGCGCCGGGTGCGGCGGCCTGGCGGCCCGAGAGCTGGTCGACCAGCGCGCCGTAGGCCGGGCCTTCGCGCAGCTTGGTGTACGCAGCCTGGGCTTCGCGGTAGCCGGGGCGCGACGTGTCGGCGCCGGCTTCGCCCGACTGCTGGGCGGCCAGGCCCGAGCGGATCCACAGCTGGGTGTCGGCGGCCACGGCGGCGCGGCTGTTGGCCGACACCACGACCGGCTCCTGGCCCATGTTCTCGTTGTAGCCCTGGGTGGGCGCAGTCTTCAGCCACTGCTGGGCGTCGGCAGTCACGGCGGCGCGCGTCGTCGACGACGCGAAGGGCGCGGGACGCGGGTCGCCTTCGGCGTAGTTGCCGGCAAAGCTCGGCGCGGCGGCCAGGCCCAGCAGGGCGGCGACGGCGGCGGTGTTCAGCAGGCGGGTGGTGGCAGACAGCTTCATGTTCGTTCACTCCTTGAGGTGGTTGCTTGGTTGGTGAGAACGACTGTACGAAGCGCATCCACGCGACCGATAACGTCTGGATGACGGTTTTGTCATGTGCGTATCCACCTGCATCGGGGCGCGCCGAGAGGGGCCGCAAGGGGCCTTCCAACTTCTCTTGCATAACCGCCATCGCGGCATGCATAAGCCATGGCGCGCGGCCCGCAGTCGGAATATCGTTGCGCCCATCCATTCCAACCAAGGGAATCTTCCATGAACGAGAAACTCTCCTTCGTCAATCCGACGGCCAACAGCCCCTGGGGCACCTACCTGTCGCAGGTCGATCGCGTCGTGCCGTACCTCGGCCCGCTGGCACGCTGGGTCGAAACCCTCAAGCGCCCCAAGCGCGCGCTGATCGTCGACGTGCCGATCGAGATGGACAACGGCACCATCGCCCACTTCGAGGGCTACCGCGTGCAGCACAACATGAGCCGCGGCCCGGGCAAGGGCGGCGTGCGCTTCCACCCCGACGTCACGCTGGAAGAAGTGATGGCGCTGTCGGCCTGGATGACCATCAAGACCGCGGCCGTGAACCTGCCGTACGGCGGTGCCAAGGGCGGCATCCGCGTCGACCCGAAGAAGCTGTCGCTGCAAGAGCTGGAGAAGGTCACGCGCCGCTACACCAGCGAGATCGGCATCATCATCGGCCCGCACACCGACATCCCCGCGCCCGACGTGAACACCAACGCGCAGATCATGGCGTGGATGATGGACACCTACTCCATGAACGTCGGCGGCACCGCCACCGGCGTGGTCACCGGCAAGCCGCTGCACCTGGGCGGCTCGCTGGGCCGCGTGAAGGCCACCGGCCGCGGCGTGTTCGTCACCGGCCGTGAAGCGGCCCGCCGCCTGGGCATGGACCTGCGCGGCGCGCGCATCGCGGTGCAGGGCTTCGGCAACGTGGGCTCGGTCGCGGCCGAACTCTTCGTCGAGGCAGGCGCCAAGATCGTCGCGGTGCAGGACCACACCGGCACCATCGTGAACACCAATGGCCTGGACCTGGCCCAGCTGGTGCCCATCTCGCGCACCGACGGCGTGGTCGGCTTCAAGGCCGGCGGCGACATCGTGCCGAACGAAGACTTCTGGGACGTGGCCTGCGACATCCTGATCCCGGCCGCCCTCGAAGGCCAGCTCACGGCCGAGCGCGCCAAGAAGACCACCGCCAAGCTGGTGCTCGAAGGCGCCAACGGCCCGACGGTGCCCGAGGCCGACGACATCCTGGCCGAGCGCGGCGTGCTGGTCGTGCCCGACGTGATCTGCAACGCCGGCGGCGTGACGGTCTCGTACTTCGAATGGGTGCAGGACTTCTCGTCCTTCTTCTGGGACGAGGACGAGATCAACGTGCGCCTCGATCGCATCATGATGAACGCGCTCAACCAGATCTGGGACACGGCCGACAAGCACAAGATCCCGCTGCGCACCGCCACCTACGCGGTGGCCTGCGAGCGCATCCTGATGGCGCGCCAGGAACGCGGTCTGTACCCCTGACGCGATCTCCGGGGCTTGCAGGGCCTTTCGGGAACCCCCGGCCTGCCGGGGGCTCGAAGCGAAGCCGCCGGTTGGTTAGCATCCGGTGTCCTTCCCGCCCTGCCATGCCCCCCACCTCTTCTGCTGCTTTCTTCTCTTCGCCGGCTCGCGTGCCGGCGTTTCTGTTCCCGGGCCTGCTGTCGGCCTTGTTGCTGGCCGGCTGCGGCAGCTTCGGCACGGGCCAGGCCTACGAGCCCGAAGACTTCGACTCCACCACCACCCACACGCGCAACTACGCCGCCAGCGAGGCGCAGACCTGCGAAGCGGCGCGCCGCGCGCTGCTGAGCCAGGGCTACATGGTCACGGCGGCCAACGCCGACCTGGTGACCGCGCGCAAGAGCTTCCAGCCCGCGGCTGAGACGCACGTCGAGGTCGAGTTCCGCGTGGTCTGCGCGCGCGAAGGGGGCGCCGGCAGCGCCTCGGCCGGCCGCAGCACCGTGGCCTTCGCGACCGCGCTGCAGGACCGCTACGGCCTGAAGAAGGGCAGCAACTCGGCCAGCCTGGGCGTGGGCGCCATCGGCTCGCTCTCGCTGCCCTTCGGCGGCAGCAACGAGGCGATGGTCAAGGTGGCGAGCCAGACGCTCACCGACGAACGTTTCTACGACCGCTTCTTCACGCTGGTCGAGCGCTTCCTGCAGGGCGGCGGCCCCGACATGCCGGCCGATGCTGAAGACGCGCCGAAGCCCGCCACGCGCCCCGCCGCCACCACCTTCCCGGTGGCGCCTTCGCCCAACCGCGGCTGAGCAGGCCGGGCGCTCAGCGCACCAGCGTCGACTTGCCGAACAGGCTCTCGATCAGCTCCACCGCCACCTCGGCCGTCTGGTTGCGCACGTCGAGCGCGGGGTTGAGCTCCACCACGTCGACCGAGCCGAGCCGGCCGGTGTCGGCGATCATTTCCATGCACAACTGCATCTCGCGGTAGGTCGGCCCGCCGCGCACGCCCGTGCCCACGCCGGGCGCGTCGGCCGGGTCGAGGCAATCGAGGTCGAAGCTCACGTGCAGGTGGGTGTCTTCGTCCACATCTTGAAGCGCCTCGGTCATGGTGGTGCGCATGCCGTTCTCGTCGATGTGGCGCATGTCGAACACGTGCAGGCCGAGCGTGCGGATCGCTTCCTTCTCGTCGGCGTCGACGCTGCGGATGCCGATGAAGCGGATGGCGTCGTGCGCCAGCGCCGCGGGCTCGCCGCTCCAGCCCGTGAGGTCCGCCGGGCCGTGGCCCAACAGGCACGACACCGGCATGCCGTGCAGGTTGCCGCTGGGGCTCGTGGTCTCGGTGTTGACGTCGGAATGCGCGTCCAGCCACAGCACGCGCAGCTTCTTGCCGCGCTTGCGTGCGTGCCAGGCCACCGCGCTGATCGAGCCGATCGCCAGGCAGTGGTCGCCGCCCAGCATCACCGGCACGTGGCCGGCGCCCAGCGCGGTGTCGACGGCGGCGTAGACCGAGCGGTTCCACGCGATCACCTCGGTGAGGTGGCGCAGCCCGTTGGCCGGCGGTGCCCATGGCGTGGCCGGGCCCGCAAGGTTGCCGCGGTCGAGCACCGTGAAGCCCTGGCCCGCCAGCGCCTCGGCCAGGCCGGCCACGCGCAGCGCGTCGGGGCCCATGCCCGCGCCGCGCACGCTGGCGCCGATGTCGGTCGGCGCGCCGATCAGTTCGAGGGTGGTTGTCCCGGTGCTGCTGCTGTTCATGTCGGTCTCCCGATGTGGTGCCAGAGGTAGGCGTAGCCGAGCGCATCCATGAAGGCGGACGCCTTGTTGTCCGCGGCGGCGCTGTGGCCGCCTTCCATGTTCTCGTAGAAGCTGCTGTCGTGCCCCTGCGCGAGCAGCTTCGCGTGCATCTTGCGCGCATGCACCGGCCCCACGCGGTCGTCGCGCGTGGAGGTGGTGAAAAGCGCGGGCGGGTAGGGCGCGTCGGCCCGGGCGTTCTCGTAGGGCGAGAAGGTCCGGATGAATTCCCATTCGTCGGGCAGTTCCGGGTCGCCGTACTCCGCGATCCACGAGGCGCCGGCCGACAGCTGCGTGTAGCGCTTCATGTCGAGCAGCGCCACCTCGCTCACGATGGCGCCGTACAGCTGCGGGTACAGCGTGAGCATGTTGCCCATGAGCAGGCCGCCGTTGCTGCCGCCCATGGCGCCCAGGTGCGCGGGCGAGGTGATGCCGCGCGCGAACAGGTCCTGCGACACGGCCGCGAAATCCTCGCAGGTGCGCAGGCGGTTCTCCTGCAGCGCGGCCTGGTGCCAGCGCGGGCCGTACTCGCCGCCGCCGCGGATGTTCGCCACCACGTACACGCCGCCGCGTTCGAGCCAGGCCCGGCCGATGCCGCCGCTGTAGCTCGGCTCCAGCGAAATCTCGAAGCCGCCGTAGGCGTACTGCAGCGTGGGGTTCGTGCCGTCGGCCACGAGGTCTTTGGCGGCGATCTCGAAGTAGGGCACGCGCGTGCCGTCCGCCGAGGTCGCGAAATGCTGGCTCACGCGAAAGCGCGAGGCGTCGAAGAAGCCGGGGCTGTGCTTCAGCGGCTGCGGCTCGCCCTGGCCGAGGGTGCCGATGTACAGCGTGGTCGGCTGCAGGAAGCCGCTCACGGTCAGGAAGTAGTCGTCGCTCTCGGTCTCGTCGATGCCGCCGGCCGCCACGCACGACAGCGCGGGCGCGCCGCCCAGGCTGTCGCGGGCCCAGTCGCCCCGGCCGTCCGCCGGCGGCGTGAGCACCTCGAGCCGGTTCACCACGTCGTGCATCACGTTGAGGATGAGGTGGTGGCGCGTCCACGAGTAGTCGTCCAGCGCGGTGGTGTCGTCGGGCTCGAACAGCAGCGTGAGCTCGCGCGCGCCGGCCATGTAGTCGTCGAAGCGCGCGGCCAGCAGCGAGCCGGCGGTGTAGGTGCGGCCGGCCACGCTCCAGTCTTCGCGCGGCTCGATCAGCAGCCACTCGCGCGTGACGCCGGTGTTGGCGTCGTCGGGCACGTCGATCTTGGCGAGCGTGCCGTCGGGGGCGCGCAGCCAGGTCTCGCTGTCGTAGAAGTCGATCTGGCGCGAGACGAAGTCGCGTTCGAAGCCGGGCGTGTGGTCGCTCCAGGCGCTCACCGACATGTCTTCGTGCGCGCCTTCGTACACGGTGACCGCCTCGGCCAGCGGCGTGCCGCGTTGCCACTCTTTCACCAGGCGCGGGTAGCTCGAGCTGGTCATGGAGCCGGGGCCGAAATCGGTGCCCACGTACAGGTGGTCGATGTCTTTCCAGGTGACGTGGTTCTTCGCCTCGGGCAGCGCGAAGCCGCCTTCGACGAAGGCCAGGTTCACCAGGTCGAACTCGCGCACCACGTCGGCATCGGCGCCGCCGCGCGAGAGCGAAATGAGGCAGCGCTCGTAGGCCGGCTCCAGGCAGTCGGCGCCGTGCCAGACCCAGTTCTCGCCGTCCTGCGCGGCCAGCGCGTCGAGGTCGAGCACGGTCTCCCACGCGGGTTCGGGCGTGCGGTATTCGGCGAGCGTGGTGCGGCGCCACAGGCCCTTGGGGTGCGCCTTGTCGCGCCAGAAGTTGTAGTACAGCGCTCCGATCTTGCTGACCATCGGAATGCGCGCGTCCGAGTCGAGCACCTCGAGCAGGCCCTGCTCGATCGACTGGAAGGCCGGCGACTGCGCATAGGTGTGAACGGCGCTTGCATTCTGCTGGCGAGCCCAGTCCAGAGCGGCTTCGCCGTCGATGTCTTCGAGCCAGAGATGGGGGTCGTCGTTGTGCGCAGAGGTCATGCGGCACAGTGTACGAAGCCCCCGTGAATGCGGCGGCCTGTGAGCAGTTGTTGCTGCATTCGAGGCGCGTCGATTTTTTCATTACAAGTGGATGCGCGCCCCGGCCATCCTTGGGGCAAACCCCTGTCCCGGGCGTGCCTTCCCCCGGTGGAAACACTGAAGAAGCGAAGGCCCACGAACGCGATGCCCACGGTATCCTGCCGGACGGCGCATGCCCCAACGAGGAGAACCACACATGAAACACCTGAGCGGTCTTGATGCCACCTTCCTGCACCTGGAAACCCCCGAGATGCCGATGCACGTGGGTTCGCTCAACGTGCTGGACCTGCCCAAGGGCTACAAGGGCGACTTCTACGAAGACGCCAAGGCCTTCATGGCCAGCCGCATCCACCTGGCCGACGTGTTCACGCGCAAGCTCGCGCTGATGCCCTTCGACATGACCAATCCGGTGTGGGTCGAGGACGACGACATCGACCTCGACTACCACGTGCGCCACATCACGCTGCCCAAGCCGGGCACCAACCGCCAGCTGCAGCAGTACGTGGCACGGCTGCACTCCACGCTGATGGACCGCAGCCGGCCGATGTGGGAGTTCTTCATCATCGACGGCCTCAAGAGCGGCCAGGTGGCGCTGTACACCAAGGTGCACCACGCGGGCATCGACGGACAGGCCGGCGTCGAGCTGGGCAAGGCCATCTTCGACCTCGAGGCCACCGGCCGCGTGATCAAGCCGCCGCGTGCGCGCCCGCGCAGCAACGGCTACCAGCTGGGCATGGCCGAACTCGCCACGGCGGCGCTGCGCAACACGGCACAGCAGTACGTGAAGCTCTTCAAGATGGCGCCGGCCATCGCGCGCGCCATCGGCGGCCTGGCCCAGCCCGACGAGAAGGCGGCCGACAAGGCGGCCGCCACCGCGCCGAAGAAGTTCAACCTCTTCGCGCCGCGCACCTCGCTGAACGTGTCGATCACCAACCAGCGCACCTTCGCCGGGCGCACCATCTCGCTGGCCGAGACCAAGTACATCGCCAAGCACTTCGGCGTGTCGCTCAACGACGTGGTGCTGGCCACCGTGGCCGGCGCGCTGCGCCACTACCTGGCCGACAACAACGAGCTGCCGGCCAAGCCGCTGGTGGCCGGCGTGCCCGTGAGCCTGCGCGAGGCCGGCGACCAGACGGCCAACAACCAGGCCAGCATGATCCTCGTGAGCCTGGCCACCGACATCACCGATCCGCTGCAGCGGCTGAAGGCGATCAACGCCTCGTCGAATTCCTCGAAGTCGACGATGAACCGCTTCAAGGCCGTGATCTTGGACGACTTCCCGACCTTCGCCGCGCCCTGGCTGGTGTCGGGCATCGCGTCGATGGTGGGGCGCTCGGGCATCGTCAACCTGCTGCCGCCGGCGGCCAACGTGGCCGTCTCGAACGTGGCGGGCGCGCCGTTCCCGATGTACTTCGCGGGGGCGCTGGTCACCTGCTACTACCCGGTGTCGATCGCCAGCCACGGCACCGCGCTCAACGTCACCGTGCAAAGCTACAACGGCCGCATGGACTACGGCCTGATCGCCTGCCGCCGCGCCGTGCCCGACATCACCGAGATCGGCGACTACCTGCTGGCCGAGCACAAGCTGCTGATGGAGCTGACGCAGAAGCACCCGGCCGTCTCCGGCGCGCCGGCCACACCGCCCAAGCCCGTGGCCGCCCCCGCCCCTGAAGCGGACGAAGAGGCCCAGGCCGCTGCGCCGGCCCGCAAGCCGGCCGCGCGCAAGAAGGCGCCGGTGAAGGCCGTCGCCGCCAAGAAGACGGCGCAGAAGGCCCCTGCCAAGGCCGCACCGGTCAAGGCGGCGGCGAAGAAAGCCCCTGCGAAGAAGGCGGCGGCAAAGAAGGCCGCGCCCCGGCCCGCGGCCCGCAAGGCCGCCGCATCGCCGCGCGCCGCTGCGGCATGATCGACGGGGCCGGCCCGGCCTGGGCAAAAAATTGGGGCAGTTGGACTAGTTTTCCGACCGTTCTAGTTTTCCAGGCCTAGGCCCTGCGGAAGATGATTGGCCCATCGCGATTCCCCGCGAGCCATTCAACTTCAAGGAAATCTCACATGTCCACGCAAACCAACATCGCTTCCGCCGCCATCCACGTCGTCGGCCAGTACAACGACGCCGGCAAGACCCTGGTCGGCGCCTACCGCACCGGCGTGCAACGCCTGCTGGGCGGTGCTGCTTCGCGCTACAGCGAGTTCCTGGGCAACCGCCAGATCCCGCTGGTGAGCGAGCAGATCAAGGCCAACCTGATCGGCGCGCAAGAGAAGGTGCATGGCTTCCTGGCCAACCGCCTGGACATCGACACCAGCCGCATCGTGAACGTGATGGACCGCGTCGCCGCCGGCACCACCAGCGGCATCGAAACCGTCGCCAACCGCGTCGCCCAGATCGAATCGCCCGCTGCCACCACCGTGCTGAACGCCCTGTCGGCCGTGAACCAGCCTTTCGCCACCGTGTCGGTGCAAATCGCTGACCGCATCGTCGCCGGCACCAAGCAGATCGAAGCCCGTGTGAGCGGCACCGAAGAAGCCGCCCCCGTGCGCACCGTGAAGGCCAAGGTCGCTGCGGCCAAGAAGCCGGTTCGCCGCGCTGCCCGCAAGGCGGCCTGATCCCGGGGCGCTGACCGCGCCCTTTTCATTTCTACCGCCCCTGGAGCACCACCGCATGGCGACCCGTCCCGATGACACTGCAAAGTTGAAGAAGAGGGCGGCGCCTGCCAAGAAGGCTCCGGCGGCCAAGAAGAAGGCCGCGCCCCGCAAGGCGGCGCCGGCTGCGAAAGCACCGCCCGCAGACACTGCGGTCGGCACCAACAAGGCCGAAGCGCTGCTGCGCGCCGGCCTCAAGGCGCTGGACAACGTGCGCAACGATGTCGCCAAGCGCCAGGCCAACGTGATCGAAGGCCTGCTCGGCATCGGGCACGGCAAGGCCGACGTGGCCGGTGCCAAGGCGGCGCTGACGCGCGGCTTTCCCAGCCTGGACACCTTCGGCATCCGCAAGTTCGAGGACGTGTTCGACCAGCGTGTCGCCACCGCCCTGCAGCGCCTGGGCATGCCCAGCGCCGACGAGGTACAGGCCCTGCGCGACGAGGTGGCGCAGTTGCGCGAACGCCTCGCGAAACTCGAGAAACCGTCCAGTTCAAGTGGCTCCGGCGGCAAGCGCTGAGCGGCACACAACGCACGCAACACGCCGCTTGTGGCCAGCTCCAACACCACGCGCGATCGCATCCTGCAGACCAGCCTTGCGCTGTTCAACGCGGAAGGTCTTCCGGCCGTGTCCACGCACAAGATCGCGGCCGAGCTCGGCATGAGCCCGGGCAACCTGCATTACCACTTCAAGGCCAAGCAGCTGATCGTCGAATGGCTGTTCCGGCGCTTCGAGCAGCGGCTCGAGGTGCTCAACGGCTCGTCGGCGTCCATTGCCGCCATCGACGACCTGTGGCTGGCGCTGCACCTGCGCTTCGAGGCCATCGACGAGTACCGCTTCATCTACCGCGACATGGCCTTCCTGGCCAGCGAGTACCCGGCCCTGGGGCAGCGCGCCCAGGCCATGACCGCGCAGAACCTGCTGGCGGCCCAGACGCTGTGCGAAGGGCTGGTGGCTTCGGGCGTGATCGAGACCAGCGCCGAGCAGGCGCGCATCCTCGCGCTGCAGATGGTCTTCACCACCACCTGCTGGCTCTCGTTCGAGCGGCTCGTGCCGGGGCGCGACGCGCTGGCGCAGGCCGACCCCGGTTTGGCGGCTTTCTACACACTCACGCTGGTTTCTCCGTATGTTCCCAGCGAATCGAGGGCTTATCTTGATTACCTGAGGGGCAAATACCTCGGATAAATGAAGTCGTCGTCCGACGGGGCATGCAACTTCGCACCCCCATCGTCGTCCTACAGAAGAAAGAACAGAAAGGAAGCCGCCATCATGACCACCGCCACCCACGAACCCATCGCACCGCCGTCGCGCCTGCTCTTGCTGGCCGAAGCGCGCGCCCTCTGGGAAACCGGCGCCGGCCTCGCCATGTGGCCGCTGCTGCAACTCGCGCCGCGCGGCGACGGGCACCCCGTGCTCGTGCTGCCGGGCCTGGTGGCCAGCGACGTGTCCACGCTGCTGCTGCGCCGCTACCTGTGCAGCCGCGGCTACGACGCCCACGGCTGGGGCCAGGGCCGCAACCTGGGCCCGCGCGCCGGCGTCGAGGACGGCATGGTCGACCTGCTCAAGACCCTGGCCGACAAAAGCGGCCAGAAGGTCAGCGTGATCGGCTGGAGCCTGGGCGGCGTCTACGCGCGGCTCCTGGCCTCGGCGCAGAAGGACCTCATCCGCAACGTCATCACGCTCGGCAGTCCGTTCTCGGGCAGCCCGCGCGCCACCAACGCCTGGCGCGTGTACGAGGGCGTGAGCGGCCAGAGCTCGCATGACCCGCGCCGCATGAAGTTCGTCGAACCCACGCCGCCCGTGCCCACGACCTCGATCTTCAGCCGCACCGACGGTGTCGTGGCCTGGCGCTGCAGCCTCGAGAAGACCGGCCCGCAGTCCGAGAACATCGAAGTGGTCGCGAGCCACCTGGGGCTCGGCGCGCACCCGGCCGTGCTCTATGCGGTGGCCGACCGGCTGGCGCAGCCCGAGGGCGAGTGGAAGCCGTTCAACCGCGGCATGCTCGGGCCGCTGGTGTACCCGGACCCGGACCGCAACGTCTGACCCGGGGCGAAAGCTCCCAATGAAAAAAGACCGGCGAATGCCGGTCTTCTTCTTTGGGGCTCCAGAGTGGGCTCTTCAGGCCCCGGCCCACACGTCGAGCACGTAGCGCTGCTCGGCAATCATCTTGTCCATCCACGCCGCGCTGTCCTGCCCGTGCTCGCGCGCGAGGTCGCTGAGCGTGCGCCGCACGTCGGGCTCCATGCGCGAGCCGTCGCCGCACACGTACACCACGGCGCCGGCTTCGAGCAGCTTCCACACGGCCGCGCCCTGTTCGCGGATCAGGTCCTGCACGTAGACCTTGCGGTCGCCGGCGCGCGAGAAGGCCGTGTGCAGCTTCATCAGGCCGCGGTGCGACCAGGCCTGCAGCTCTTCGGCGTAGATGAAGTCCTGCTCGGGATGGCGGCAGCCGAAGAACAGCATCGCCTCGCCCAGCGCGTCGCCGCGTTCGACCTGCGCGGCGCGCGCCTGCAGGAAGCCGCGGAACGGCGCCAGGCCGGTGCCCGGGCCGATCATGATGAGCGGGCGGTTCGCGTCTTCCGGCAGGCGGAAGCCCTCGGCCGTGGTCTCGCGGATCACGCCGTGCACCGTGTCGCCGGCCTCGGCGCGCGCCAGGAAGTTGGAGCACACGCCCTCGAAGGTGCCGTTGCCCGACAGCGCGGGCGCGCTCACCACGCCCACGGTCACGCTGCAGCGTCCCGGCGTCATCGTCGGCGACGAGGAGATCGAGTAGTAGCGCGGCGACAGCGGCGACAGCATTTCGAGGAACACCGCGAACGGCACCTGGCAGGCGCGGTGCTCTTCGAGCAGCTCCAACAGCGACTTGCGCTTGTGCAGCACCTCGGCCTTGTACGCGGCCTGCGAGGCCTCATCGCTGCCCGACAGCGCCTGCAGCTTCGGCTTGGTGAACGGGCACTCGGTGTGCGCCGCCAGCGTGGCGATCTGCTTGCGCGTGGCCACGTCCTGCAGCTCGACGTAGTCGCCCAGCAGGCGATCGACCGCGATCACCTGATCCACCGGCAGCGCCGCCTTGCGGCCCGGCACGGCCGACAGGCGCACGTGCGCCGAGCGGTCGAAGCCGAAGCGCGCCATCGCACGCTCGACCTGCGCGGGGCTGTTGCGCGGCACCACGCTCAGGTGGTCGCCGGGCACGTAGTTCACGCCCTCGGGCAGCATCAGCTCGACGTGGCGCGTGGAGCGTCCGGCCTCGCCGTTGGCGCCGGCGCTTTGCAGCTCGCGGTTCTCGATCACGCGCAGCGGCACCGCGCCCAGCGCATCGACCAGTGCGTTCTTCTGCGGCGGCGGCAGCTCTTCGAGCGTGTACAGCGGCTCGGCCTCGGCCGGCGTGTCGGCGCCGTTCTTGATGTCGAAGGTCTTCACCAGCGCGGGCCACAGCGCGTCGCTCCAGTCCTGGAAGGCGCCGTCCATGTCCTCGCGCGCATCGCCTTCGCCGCGCTCGTGCACGCGGTCGGCGCCCAAGGCTTCGAGCCGCTCATCGATGCGGCGCGGCACCGCCTGGTAGGTGGCGGCCCAGTCGGTGTTGCCACAGCCGAACACGCTGAAGCGCACGCCGTTGAGCGAATCGTCGGCCTTGTCGAGCCAGCGGTGGAACTCCGCTGCGTTGTCGGGCGCCACGCCGTTGTACGAGGCGCAGACGATCGCCACCGCGCCGCTGGCCGGCAGCCGCTCGGCATAGTCGTCGAGCGAGGCCAGCTGGGTCGAGAAGCCGCGCAATTCGCCGGCTTCGGTCAGCTGGCGCGCCAGGTCTTCGGCGGTGCCGAGGTTGGAGCCCTGCAGCACCAGCAGCGAGGTGCCGTGGCGCGCGGCCTGCGGCTTGCGCGCGACGGGCTTGGCCGGCGTGTCGGGCGTGGCCGCCGCTTCCACGGTGCCGCGCGGGCGCGAGGCCGGGTCGCGCAGCAGCGCCTTGATCTTGAAGTTCTCGGGCTTGATCGTCAGCGCTTCCTTGATCTTGAGCTTGTAGCCCGTGTGATCGACCAGGTTGAAGCGCTGCAGGATCATGCCCAGCGTGAGCACCGCCTCCTGCAGGGCGAACTGCCGCCCGATGCAGGCGCGCTGGCCGTTGCCGAAGGGCTTGAAGGCGTTCACGGGCCGCTCGCGCTCGGCTTCGCGGCTGAAGTGGTCGGGGTTGAACTGGTCGGCGTCCTCGCCCCAGATGCCCTTGTCACGGTGCAGCGCCAGCGCATGCATGATGACCATGTTGTTCTTCTTGATCGTGTACTGGCCGCCGATCTTGGTGTCTTCCTTCGCGCGCATCGAGATCGCGGGCGCGGTCGGGTACAGGCGCAGCGACTCCTTCAGCACCTGCATCACGTACTGCAGCCGGTTGACCTGCGCGTAGGTGGGCTTTTGCGTGGTGTCGCCGCCGAACACGCTGTCGACCTCGGCCTGCGCCTTGGCCATCGCCTCGGGGTTGTTCAGCAGGAAGTAGATGGCGAACGACAGCAGGCCGCTGGTGGTCTCGTGGCCCGCGATGAGGAATTCGATGCACTCGTCGCGGATCATCTTGTCGGTGAGCTTCTCGCCGCTCTTCTTGTCCACGCCCGCGATCATGTAGCTCAGCAGGTCGGGCTTGGTGGCGATGTCGGCGCCGCTCGTGCGCCGCTCCTCGATGATGTCTTCCACCATCTTGTGCATGTAGCGGATGTCCTTGCGCTGCTGCGCCAGCTCCTTCTTGAGCATCAGCTCCTCGAGCGGAATGCCGCGCCGGTTCTGCACCGTCTCCAGCGTGCGCACCATCGCATCGACAAAAGGATGGAAGCCCTCGCGGTAGAACGAGTTAAAGCGGTAGCCGAAACCGCACAGGCCGATGGTGTCGAGCGTGAGCGCGGTCATGTCGCGCACCACGTCCACCTCTTCATCGAAATTGAGCCGCTCCCACTTGGTGACCAGCTGGCCCGCGATGTCCAGCATCATCGGGTGGTAGGCCTGCATCGCGCGCTGGCTGAAGTTGGCCAAGAGGATGTTGTGCGGCTTCGACCAGGTCTCCTCGTGCGTGTCGGACGTGAACAGGCCATGCGACGCGGCGCGCAGCCGGCGCAGCGCGCCGCGCGTGCTCTTGTCGAAGCGCGGCTCTTCGCACAGCTCGTCGACCAGCGCGGGCGACGACACCACGATCACCGGCATGCCCGGCATGTCGAGCCAGTAGATGCCGCCGAGGTCCTGCGCGATCTTCCACATGTCGAGCACCGGCGAGTCGGAGCCGATGGACAGCAGATTGCCGACGAAGGGTTTCTTCGCCGGATGGGGGATCGGATGGAGCGAGTTCTTTCCTGCCATGGTGTACCTTGTTGTGCCTTCGGTATGGACCCGCTTCGGATGTCCGGGATGCGAATCCGGAGTATCCCGATGGCACAGGGGGTGGGCAGGACGGGGTTTCCCTAGGAAACAATGACGCGGCGCAGGGGGCGATCACGCCGTCAGCGTGATCGCTATTCACGGTGGCCCGGGCAGGTCCCCCGAAAGAACTCAGTCAGGGTCGGACCATCTTGCAGTCGGTGCCTTGCGCCAGCTCGTTCCCGGTATAGACCGCATCGGTGCGGAAGCCGTAGTTGGTGCCTTCCCAGCCCGTCTTCACCGCCTTGCCGTCCACCGGCGCGATGGTGTTCACCACCTGCGGCAGCAGCAGTTGGTGGTCTTCGCCGCGCATGCGCACCGGGCCCACCACCGAGTCGAAGCTCAGGTCTTCGAGGGCGCGCGCCACCTTCACCGTGTCGGCGCTGCCGGCCTTGGCGATGGCGGCGGCCAGCAGGCGCGGCGTCAGGTCGATGCGCGGCGCGAGGAAGTCCTTGCCGGTCTTGGCCTTGTAGGCCTTGGCCAGCGCATCGACCTTCGGCGTGTCGGCCTGGCCCGGGTGCCATTCGGCCACCCAGGTGAGCTGCCCTGTCTTGGCCTGCGACACGGCGGTGACGGTGCCCGGCACCGAGCCCGCGCTGTGGTTGAAGTAGCGCAGGTTGTAGCCCGCGTCGCCCGCGGCCTTCTGCAGCAGCGTCATGTCCTGGCCCCAGTTGCCGGTGATGACCGAGTCGGCGCCGCTTTGCTTGATGTTGGCGATGTAGGGCGCGAAGTCCTTCACGCGGCCGATGGGGTGCAGCGTCTCGCCGACGAACTGGATGTCGGGGCGCGCCAGGCCCACCAGCTGGCGGCCGTAGCTGGCCCACTGCTTGCCGTGGGCATAGTCCTGGTTCAGCAGGTAGACCTTCTTCACGTCCGGCGTCTTCTTGATGTAGTTGGCCAGCGCCTTCATCTTCATCGCCGTGTTGGCCTCGGTCTGGAAGTGCCAGAAGCTGCAGCCCTTGCCGGTCATCTCGGGGTCGATCGAGGAGTGGTTCAGCACGATCAGTTCCTTGCCCGGGTTGCGCTGGTTCCAGCGCGCCACGGCCAGCACCAGCGCCGTGACCACCGACGAACCCGAGCCGCCCGTGACGATCGCCTTGGCGCCCTGGTCGATGGCCGCCTGAAGCGCGCTCTGGCTTTCCTGCGCCGAGAGCTTGCTGTCGAACTGCAGCAGCTGCAGCTTCATGCCGCCGAGCACGCCGCCCTTGGCGTTGATGTCCTCGATGGCGTACTGCGTGTGCATCAGCATCAGCTCGCCCACGTTGGCGAACGGCCCCGACAGCGGATCGATGTAGGCGATCTTGTAGGTCGGCTGCTGCGCCTGCGCTGCCGTGCCGGCGATGGCAAACAGAGAGGCAAGGGCGATCCGCGCCAATGGCGCATGCGTGAGCTTCATGAAGTGTCTCCGGAGGGTGTGTGAAAGACGGGATCAGTTCTTCGCGCGCAGCCCGATCACGCGGCTGGCCAGTTTCGTCAGCTGCGCCACCACCTCGTCGGGCGAGAGGCGCCCGCCGGGGCGGTACCAGCTGTAGAGAAAGCCCGGCAGGCTGCAGGCCGCGAGCGCGGTGATCTTGGTCTCGTCGAAGTCGAGGTCGCCGTCGCGCCGGGCTTCTTCGAGCAGCGGGCACAGCAGGTCGTAGAAGTGGTGCGCGAGCTTCTTCTGCGCTTCGAGGTACTCGGGGCGGTACACCTGCGGCTCGCGGTACGCGAAGAAGGCCACCGGGTGGTGCGCGATGGTGGCGCGGATCAGCCGCTCGATGCCTTCCATCACCTTCTCGCTCGCGCGGCGCGGGTCGGCGGCGGCGAAGTCGAGCGCGGTGAAGCAGTCGACCGCGGGGCGCCACGACAGCGTCTCGAAGATCTCCTGCTTGTCGCGGAAGTAGTAGTACACGAAGGGCTTGGTCACGCCCAGCTCGCGCACGATCTGCGCCATGGTCGTGTTGGCGTAGCCCTGCGCAGCAAACAGCTGCGCCGCCGCCTGCAGGATGCGCTCGCGCTGCAGGTCGGTGCCCTGCGTGGCCGCGCGCTGGCGGCCCGTGCCCTGCGGCAGGTGCGGCTGCGCCGCCAGCGCCGTGTGCGTGGCAGAGGGTTTGTTCGGTGTCGCGGAAGTTATACCCATGGGTAGGATTGTTCGTGCACCATGCCGCATTGGCAAGCGCCGGCCATGCGCAGGCGGCTATCGATAACCCTGAGAAAGTGACGCCATGGAGACAACGCCCGCCACCCCGCAACGCTTGAAGGAACTGCCGCCGCGCGTGCAGCAGCCCCTGCACGCCTACCTGCGCGACCACGCACGCACGCGCTGCGACGCCACCGCCTGCCTCTGGTACGGCCAGGCCCTGAGCTGGGCCGAGCTCGACCGCGCGAGCGACGCCTTCGCCGCACGCCTGCAGGCCCTGGGCGTGGCCAAGGGCGAACCCGTGGTGCTGTTCCTCAACAACTGCCCGCAGTACCTGGTGGCGCACTTCGGCATCCAGAAGATCGGCGCCATCGTCTGCCCGAGCGGGCCGCTCAACAAGGAGCACGAGCTGGCCTACCAGGTCAACGACCTGAAGGCGCGCGTGATCGTCGCGGCCGCGCCGCTCGTGCCGGTGGTGCGCAAGGTGCAGGCCGAGAGCGCACTCGCGCATGTGTTCGTGGTGCACTACGCCGACCTGCTGCCCGCCGAGCCCACGCTCGACCTGCCGGCCGAACTGGCCGCCGAGCGCACGGCCGAACGCACCGTGCCCGCAGGCTGCGAAGACTTCCTCGCCGTGATGCGCAGCGGCGCCACGCCGCAGCCCGTCGCCATCGACATGGACGACATCGCGCTCATGACCTACACCTCGGGCACCACCGGCCTGCCCAAGGGCGCGATGCTCAGCTACGGCAATGCGCTCTTCAAGACGCGCGCCGCGGCCGACTGCAACGGCGTGGGACCTGGCGACGTGCTGCTGTCGATCGCGCCGCTGTACCACATCGCCGGCATGCTCATGGGCGTCAACGTGCCCGTGCTCAGCGGCGCCGCCTCGGTGCTGATGCACCGCTTCGACCCGCGCGCCGTGCTGCAGGCCATTGCCGCCTACAAGGTGAGCTGGTGGTACAGCATCGCGCCGATGAACGTGGCCTGCATGCAGGTGGCCGACATCGCCAGCTTCGACCTGTCGAGCCTGAAGATGAACCCGGTCACCAGCTTCGGCATTGCCTTCACCGAGCCGCTGGCCGCGCAGTGGCGCTCGCACGCCAACCACTGCAGTTCGTTCGAGGCCGCCTACGGCCTGAGCGAAACCCACACCTGCGACACCTACACGCCGCACGTGGCGCCGCGCTGGGGCACGCAGGGCGTGCCGGTGCCGGGCGTGACCATCCGCATCATCGACACAGAGACGCAGGCCGACATGCCCACGGGCGAGGTCGGCGAGATCGTGCTCACCAGCGCCGGCTCGTTCAAGGGCTACTGGAACAAGCCCGAGGCCACGGCCGCCACCTTGCGCAACGGCTGGGTGCACACGGGCGACATGGGCAAGCTCGACGCCGACGGCTACCTCACCTTCATCGGCCGCTTCAAGGAAATGATCAAGGTCTCGGGCTACAGCGTGTTCCCCGAAGAGGTCGAGACCATCCTCATCAAGCACCCGGCGGTGGCGCAGGCGGCGGTCATCGCGCAGCCCGACCCCGAGAAGGGCGAGGTCGTGAAGGCCTTCATCGTGCGCAAGCCCGGCGCCGCGCTCGAGGCCGACGCGCTCGTGGCCTGGGCGCGCGAGAACATGGCGAGCTACAAGGCGCCGCGCGCCGTGAGCTTCATCGATGCATTGCCCACCACGGGCGCGGGCAAGGTGCTGCGCCGCCTGCTCAAAGACAAGACCTGAAAGGCTTCCTCGCGTGTTTTCCAAAGTTCTGATTGCCAACCGCGGCGAGATCGCCGTGCGCCTGGTGCGCGCGCTGCGCGACCTGGGCATCGCCAGCGTGGCGGTGCATGCGCGCGACGATGCCGCTGCGCTGCATGTGCAGCTGGCCGACGTGGCGGTGGCGCTCGACGCGACCGGCCCTTCGGCCTACCTCGACGTGGCCGCGTTGATCGCGGTGGCGAAGGCGCAAGGCTGCGATGCGGTGCATCCCGGCTACGGCTTCCTCAGCGAGCGTGCCGACTTCGCACAGGCCTGCGCCGACGCGGGCCTGGTCTTCATCGGCCCCACGCCCGAGCAGCTGGGCCTGTTCGGCGACAAGGCCCGTGCGCGTGAACTGGCCGCGCAGTGCGACGTGCCCGTGATGCCCGGCAGCGCGGGCGCGGTGACGCTCGCGCAGGCCCAGGCCTTCTTCGCCGAGCAGCACGCGCAGGGCGCGGGCGTGATGGTCAAGGCCATCGGCGGCGGCGGCGGACGCGGCATGCGCGCCGTGCTCACGGCCGACGAGCTGCCCGAGGCGCACGCGCGCTGCATGTCCGAGGCCAAGGCGGCGTTCGGCATCGAGGGCGTGTACGTCGAGCGCCTGATGCGCAACGCGCGGCACATCGAGGTGCAGGTGCTCGGCGATGGCGCGGCAGTGGCCAGCCTCGGCGAGCGCGAGTGCACGTTGCAGCGCCGCTTCCAGAAGCTGGTGGAGATCGCGCCCAGCCCCTCGCTGCCCGAGCCGCTGCGCGCGCAGGTCACGCAGGCCGCGCTGCGCATGGCCAAGGCCGTGGGCTATCGCGGCCTCGGCACCTTCGAATTCCTGGTCGATGCGGCGTCGACCACTTTGCCTTTCGTCTTCATCGAAGCGAACCCGCGCCTGCAGGTCGAGCACACGGTGACCGAGGCGGTGACGGGGCTGGACCTCGTGCAGCTGCAGATCGCCGTGGCCTCGGGCGACACGCTGGACGCGCTCGGCGTGGAGGCCGGCCGCACGGCGCCGCAGCGCGGCTTCGCGGTGCAGTGGCGCATCAACGCCGAGACGCTCGACGCGCAAGGCAACGCGCGCCCCGCCGGCGGCACGCTCGCGCGCTTCGACCTGCCCGCCGGCCCCGGCGTGCGCGTCGACACGCACGGCTACGGGGGGCTGGCGCCCTCGCCGCACTACGACACGCTGCTGGCCAAGCTCATCGTGCATTCGCCGTCGCCGCGTTTCGCGGACGCGCTGCGCCGCTCGCTGCGCGCGCTCGACGAATGCCACATCGACGGCATCGCCACCAACCTGCCGCTGCTGTGCGCCATTGCCGCGCGGCCCGAGTTCGCGACGCAGGCGGTGCATACGCGTTTCGTGGAAGCGCACCTGGGCGATCTGCTCGCCGACGCGAAGGCATTTGAAAAGCACACGAAGAAGGTGACCGCGCCCGCCGCCGCGAGCGCGCCGGCGCAGGACGCGGAAGACGACGACGGCCTCACCGTCAAGGCGCCGATGCCCGCGAAGCTGGTGCAGTTCGAGGTCGCGGTGGGCGATGTGCTGCCCGCCGGCGCGCAGCTGGGCGTGCTCGAGGCCATGAAGATGGAGCACCTGCTGCACGCGCCCGTGGCCGGCCGCGTGCTGGCACTGCTGGCCGCGCCGGGCGACTACCTCGTCGAAGGCCAGTCGCTGGTGCGGCTGGAGGCCGTCGATGCGCAGGGCGTCGAAGCGCAGGCGCGCGTCGCGCACGACCTCGACGCGATCCGTCCCGACCTGCAGAAGGTCATCGACCGCCATGCGCCCACGCTCGATGCGAACCGCAAGGCGGCGGTCGACAAGCGGCATGCGCAGGGCGGTCGCACCGCGCGCGAGAACATCGCCGACCTGTGCGACATGGCCGGCGACCCCGGCAACTTCATCGAGTACGGCGCGCTCGCCATCGCCGCGCAGACGCGCCGCCGCTCGCTCGAAGACCTCATCGCCAACACGCCGGCCGACGGCATGGTGACCGGGCTGGGCAGCGTCAACGCGAAGCAGTTCGGCCCCGAGAAATCGCGCTGCGCCGTGCTCGCGTACGACTACACCGTGCTGGCCGGCACGCAGGGCATGCGCAACCACCACAAGACCGACCGGCTGCTCGCGGTGGCACACCAGCTCAAGCTGCCGGTGGTGCTGTTCGCCGAGGGCGGGGGCGGGCGGCCGGGCGACACCGACATGCCGATCGTCGCGGGCCTGAACAACCACACCTTCAGCCAGTTCGCGGCGCTGTCGGGCAAGGTGCCGGTGGTCGGCATCGTGCATGGCCGCTGCTTCGCGGGCAACGCGGCGCTGCTGGGCTGCGCCGACGTGATCATTGCGACCAAGGGCAGCAACATCGGCATGAGCGGCCCCGCGATGATCGAGGGCGGCGGCCTGGGCACCTTCGCGCCCGAGCAGATCGGGCCGAGCAGCGTGCAGTCGCGCAACGGCGTGATCGACATCCTGGTGGAAGACGAAGCGGCAGCAGTCGCTGCGGCCAAGCAGTACCTCTCTTACTTCCAGGGGGCAACCACTGACTGGCAGTGCGCCGATCCGCGCACGCTGCGCCACGTCGTGCCCGAGAACCGGCTGCGCGTGTACGACGTGCGCGCCGCCATGCGCGGCGTGGCCGACACCGGCTCGCTGCTCGAGCTGCGCGCGGGCTTCGGCGCGGGCATCGTCACGGCGCTGGCGCGCATCGAGGGCAAGCCGGTCGGCCTGATGGCGAACAACCCGCACCACCTGGGCGGCGCGATCGACGTGGAGGCGGCCGACAAATCCGCACGCTTCATGCAACTGTGCAATGCCCACGGGTTACCGATCGTGTCGTTGTGCGACACGCCCGGCTTCATGGTCGGGCCCGAGGTCGAGGCGCAGGCGCAGGTGCGCCACGTGTGCCGCATGTTCATGGTGGCCTCGCACTTGCGCGTGCCTTTCTTCGCGGTGGTGCTGCGCAAGGGCTACGGCCTGGGCGCGCAGGCCATGACCGCCGGCGGCTTCGACGCGCCCGTGTTCACCGTGGCCTGGCCCACCGGCGAGTTCGGCGCGATGGGCCTCGAAGGCGCGGTGCGGCTGGGCTTTCGCAAGGAACTCGCGGCCGTGCCCGAGGGCGCCGAGCGCGACGCACTGTTCAAGCAGCTGGTGGCGCAGCAGTACGCGAACGGCGAAGCGATCCACATGGCGCAGACGCTGGAGATCGACGCGGTGATCGACCCGGCCGACACGCGCACCTGGCTGGTGCGCGGCCTGGCCTCGGCGACGCGGCCGGCCGAGGCGGTCTCGGCGTACGTCGACACTTGGTAACTTTAGGTTAGACCTCGTCACTGGCGCGGGCAAGGCGGCTCCGTACACTGGGCCGCTTTTGCACGCATGAACCTTCTTGCCCGCTGGCGCGTCCGACTGCGCGACGCCGCCTTTTCCCCTGCACACTGGATGGCCGTTCTCGGCCTTGCGGTGCTGCTCGTGGGCGTGCAGGCGGTGTGGGCGGAGAAGGTCGAGCAGGCGGCACGCCAGCCGGCCGAAGCGCGCTGGGTGGCGAGCTGGGCCGTGGCGGTGCTCGACTTCGCCGAGCTGGATGCGAACCCCGCCACGGCCGCCATCGGCGGACCGGGCGACCATGTGTTCCGCGGCCAGACCTTGCGCCAGATGATGCGCCCGACGATCGACGGCGAGCGCATCCGCGTGCGGGTGTCGAACCGCTTCGGCAAGACGCCGCTGCGCATCGCCGCCGCCACCGTGGCACTGGGCACGGGCGGCGACGCCGTCTCGCCGGCCTCGTTGCGCACGCTGCGTTTCGGCGGCCGCGCCACCGTCACCGTGGCGCCGGGCGCGGAAGCATGGAGCGACGGCGTGGCGCTGAACGTTGCGGCGGGCCAGGCCGTGGCCGTGAGTCTTTTTCTCGACCGCGCGACACCGTTCGCCACGATGTACCTGCTGTCCACTGACACGGGCTGGCTGGCCAACGGCAACGTCGTGGCGTCGCCCCGGCTGCCGAAGCCGGCGGCGCTGCCGATGAGCCACATCGTGACCGGGCTCGACGTGCTCACCACCCGACCCGTGCGCACCGTCGTCGCGTTCGGCGATTCGATCACCGCGGGCGGTGGCGAGTCGGGCGACGGTTCGTACCCCGACATGCTCGCCACGCGCTTGCGTGACAGTCCGCAGGCCGCGCACGCGGTGTCGGTGATCAACGCCGGCATCGGCGGCAACCGGCTGCTGGTGAACGGCATCGGCCCCGACGGCCTGTCGCGCTTTGCGCGCGACGCGCTGGGCCAGAGCGGCGTGACGCACGTCATTGTGCTGCTGGGCACCAACGACATCGGCCGCGCCATCTTCGCGGGCATCCCCGGCCTGAAGGTGCCGCCGCACGACGTGCCCACGGCCGAGCGCGTCACCGAGGGCCTGGGGCAGCTCGTCAAGCAGGCGCGCGCCAAGGGCGTGAAGGTGCTGCTGGGCACCGTGCCGCCCTTCGGCAACACGATCTACGGCACCGACGCCAACGAGGCCATGCGCGAGGCTGTGAACCGCTGGGTGCGCAGCCGCCAGGACGTGGACGGCGTGATCGACTTCGATGCCGTGCTGCGCGACCCGGCCGCGCCGCGTCAGCTGAATCCGACATTCGACAGCGGCGATCACCTGCATCCCAACCGCGCCGGCCACGCGGCCATGGCCGCGGCCATCGACCTGCGCGAATTGCAGGAATAAAGCGCGTCCGCGGCAGCGAAACAGCTCTACACAAGATTTCGCGCAGCGCTTACAGGCGCTTCACACGGTCCCGGCAGCATGAAGGCTCCTCCAACAACCATGGGGCTTTCTCATGAAAACACTCGCAGTCGCTCTTTCCATCGGTGCCGCTTCGCTGCTGTCGGTGGGCGCCCTGACCGTTCCCACGGCCGCGCAGGCGCAGGCGGTGATCACCATCCAGGGGCCGCCGCCCCCGCCGCGCTACGAGCGCATGCCGCCGCCGCGTCGCGGCTATGTGTGGTCGCCGGGCCACTATGAGTGGCGTGGCGGTCGCCATGTGTGGGTGCGCGGCATGTACGTGCGTGCCCGCCCGGGCTATGCCTACCGCGCGCCGGAATGGCGCGAGAACAATGGCCGCTGGGAATACAACCGCGGCCGCTGGGACCGCGACGGCGACGGCGTGCCGAACCGCCAGGACCGGCGTCCGGACAACCCGTACCGCAATTGATCGATAGAGAGCGCGCGGCGCCCGCCCGGGGCTAGCGGATGCTCACCAGCTCGAGCACTTCGCTGACCTGGAACGCGCCGCCGCTCGCACCGCCGCGCGTCTGCACTTCGAAGCGGAGGACGCGGCCCAGCTCCGGCGAGAACCACACGCTGGCGCGGTAGGTCCCGTACTGGTTGCCACTCCAGGCGCCCGCGTTCGCGAAGCGCTGGGTGTGGCCGCGGTAGTCGATCTTCACCACCTTCATCTCGCGGCCGTTGACCGGCAGCGTGGCGGCGTCGTCCACCACGTGGGCACGCAGGTCCATCTTGATGCGCGTGCCGCCCATGGTGGCGTCGTATTCCGTGGCCCAGGCGGCGTCCTGCTCCAGGGTCGGGCGGGCCCAGCCGCCCGGCGGCATGACGCTGTCGAACTCGCCGGCCACGGCCGTCGTGACGCCGATCACTTCGCCGCCCGGCTTCTCGACCCAGCCTCCGTTGTTGAAGCTGAGCCGTTCGTCCGAGGTGGTGGCCGTGTCCGCGCGGTAGATCACCTTGCGGTAGGTGTTGGTGAGGCGGTCGTGCAGCTGGTACTCCACCATGCTCGGGCGCTGCAGCGACACGCTGGCCGGCGCGGGCTGCGAGGCGAGGCGCTCGATGGCCCGCTGGCCGCGCGTCGGCAGTTCCGCGATCCATGCGGCCGGCATGGCGAGGGTGGCCGGGGCCGATCCGGCGACGAGCCCCACGAGGCGGCCCTGCGCATCGAACAGGCCGGCACCGGCCAGGCCCGCCTCGGTCGGCGTGGCCAGTTGCAGCGACTCGAGCGCGCCCGCGGCGTTGCGGCGCACGCCGCCGAGCATGGAAATGCCGAGCGTCAGCTCGCGCCCGCGCGGCGATCCGATGACGTACAGCGGCATCCCGACCTGCAGCGCCCCCGCGGGCACGACGCCCAGGGTCGGCGACACGAGGTTCGCGATGCGCAGCTGGCACAGGTCGCGTTCGACGTCCGGATGCTCCAGCACGGCGCCGTAGCTCACGTTGTCGCGGCGCAGCGACACGGCGCTGGCCTTGGCCAGCAGCTTGCAGCTGGTGACGGCCGTGCCCGGGCCGGTGGCGACCGCGCTGCCGGTGGCCAGGACCTTGCCCAGGGCGTCGCTGGCCTGCACGACCCAGACGCTGGGCGAGACGCGCGCGAACAGCGCGTCGGGCGCCAGCGGGGCGCCGCCGGCGCGGGCGTCCTGGGCGAAGGTGGCGGGCGCTGCCAGAGCGGCAGCAAGGGCGAAAAGCGGGAGCTGCAGGCGCATCTGGAAGCGGCGATGGAGTGAGTTAGCGGAACACGACCGTGCGGTGGCCGTTCAGCAGCACGCGGTGCTCGCTGTGCCACTTCACGGCGCGGGCCAGCACCTGGCTTTCGGTGTCGCGGCCGCGGGCCGTGAGGTCTTCGACCGTGTCGGTGTGGTCGGCGCGGGCCACGTCCTGCTCGATGATCGGGCCTTCGTCGAGGTCGGCCGTCACGTAGTGGGCGGTGGCGCCGATCAGCTTCACGCCGCGGTCGTGCGCCTGGTAGTAGGGCTTGGCGCCCTTGAAGCTGGGCAGGAACGAGTGGTGGATGTTGATCGCGCGGCCGGCCAGGCTCTTGCACAGGTCGTTGCTCAGGATCTGCATGTAGCGCGCGAGCACCACGAGTTCGGCGCCTTCGGCCTCGATGATCTCCAGCTGCTTCGCCTCGGCCTGCGCCTTGGTCGCGGCCGTCACCGGGATGTGGTGGAAGGGCACGTTGTAGCTGGCAGCCAGCTGGTAGAAGTCGCGGTGGTTCGAGATGATGGCGCGCACGTCGATCGACAGCAGGCCGCTCTTCCAGCGGAACAGCAGGTCGTTCAGGCAGTGGCCTTCCTTGCTGACCAGGATCACGGTCTTCATCGGGTCGGCGGCGGCGTGCAGCTGCAGGCTCATGCCGAAACCGGTGGCGAAGGCCTTCAGCTCCTCGCGCAGCACGGCTTCGCTGTGGTCGCCGCAGGCGAAGCGCACGCGCATGAAGAACAGGCCGGTGCCGTGGTCGTTGTATTGGGCGGCCTCTTCGATGTTGGCGCCGCGCTCGAGCAGGAAGCCCGACACGGCGTGCACGATGCCCGTCCGGTCGGGACAGGAGAGGTTCAGGATGTAGGCAGGCGTAGTGGTCGTCATCAGGGGCAGGATTGTGGCAGGGGTGCCAGAATCGCGATTTTCCCTCCCCACATAACCGCAGGAGCGAGACATGGCCTTCCAGGACTTCAACATGGACAACCAGTGGTTGCCCTTCACGCCCAACCGCCATTTCAAGAAGGACCCGCGGGTTTTCGTGGCGGCCGACGGCATGACGTTCACCACGCACGACGGCAAGAAGGTGGTCGACGGCATTTCCTCGCTGTGGTGCGTGGGCGCGGGCCACAACCGCAAGCCGATCAACGAGGCGATCAAGAAGCAGCTGGACACGCTGGACTACGCCACCGCCTTCCAGGTCAGCAACGACAAGGCCTTCAAGGCGGCCGAGATGATCGCCGCGCTGGCCCCGGGCGACCTGAACAAGGTGCTGTTCTGCAACTCGGGCTCCGAGGCCGCCGACACCTCGATGAAGGTGGCACTGGCCTACCACCGCGCGCGCGGCGAGGGCCACCGCAACGTGTTCATCGGCCGCGAGAAGGGCTACCACGGCGTGGGCTTCGGCGGCATGTCGGTGGGCGGCATCCCGGGCAACCGCAAGGTGTTCGGCTCGGCCTTCCTGCCGCGCGTGGACCACATGCGCTTCATCCACGACCCGGTGAATCACGCCTACATCCACAACGCGGAGCCGGTGTGGACCGAAGACCCTCTGGTCGAGCTCGAAACCCGCATCCTGCCGCTGCACGACCCGAGCAACGTGGCCGCGATCATCGTGGAGCCGGTGGCCGGTTCGGCCGGCTGGTACCTGCCGCCGCAGGGCTACCTGAAGCGCCTGCGCGAGATCTGCGACAAGCACGGCATCCTGCTGATCTTCGACGAGGTCATCACCGGCTTCGGGCGCATGGGCACCAACTTCGCGTCGGACTATTTCGGCGTCGTGCCCGACATGCTGAACTTCGCCAAGTGCGTGACCAACGGCGTGATCCCGCTGGGCGGCGTGATCTGCCGCGACAAGCTCTACGACGCGATGATGAAGACCGACGCGCCCGAGCACGTGGTCGAGTTCTTCCACGGCTACACCTACTCGGGCCACCCGGTGGCCTGCGCCGCCGCCATTGCCACGCTCGACCTGTTCAAGGAAGAAAACCTGTTCGCGCGCGCCGGCGAAATGGGCAAGGTGCTGGGCGATGCCTTTCACAGCACCTTCAAGGGCCTGCCGAACGTGGTGGGCATCCGCAGCCTGGGCCTGGCGGCGGCGGTGGAGCTCGCGCCCATCGCCGGGTCGCCGGGCAAGCGCGCCTACGAGGTGTTTCTCGACTGCTTCCACAAGGGCGCGCTGGTGCGGCCCGCGGGCGACGTGCTGGTGATCGCGCCGCCCTATATCGTCGAGAAGCAGCACATCGACACGCTGGTCAACACGCTGGCGGATTCGATCAGGAAGTTCGCCTGAGCACGCCCGCGCAGTAGTCCACCGGCGGCAGCGCCGGCGTGCGCCAGGTGGCGTCGTAGGCGTCGGTGTCGTCCTCGGCCGGGCCGCCGGCCTGCAGGTGGACCGTCTTCACCGACACGTCGGTCGGCAGGTGCTGCGGCACGCCCAGCACCTTGGTGACGTGGCCGGCGCCGGCGATCAACACCACCGTCTTGCCCGGCTGCCGGGCCTTCACCAGCGCCTGCGCCATGGCGCGGTCGCGCCCGACCTGGATGCGCGTCATGGGGCCGATCTGCGATTCAGGCAGCAGCTTGCAGTGGCCCTCGCGCACGGCCTCCTGCTGCGCGGCGTAGGCCTCGCCGTTGAGCTGCACATCGAGCGAGACGTCGGCCATCGCGTCTTTCATGCGCGCACGCGGCAGGTTGGCGCCGACCACCGGCACGCCGGCGCGCACGGCCGTCATCACCGTGGGGCCGTAGCGCGTCCACGGCCAGGCCTTGTCGTTCCAGCCGAGGGCGGTCTGCACTTGGGCGTCGGTCGCGGTGGCGGGCAGGCGGGCGCTGCTGCGGCCGTCCTCGGCCATCTCGAGCGCCAGCGCGGCGAGCTGGCCGCGTTCGGCCAGGGCCTGCACGGTCTCGCGCTCGAGGGCGTGGTGTTCGGGGGCGTCGTGCTGCTCGCCGAGCAGCAGCGCATCGGCCGGCAGCAGGGCCGCCACGCGGCGCGCGACGGGCGCCTCGGCGGACAGCGCGGCGCAGCCGGCGAGCAGGGCGGCGGCGACCAGGGGCGCGAGGAACCGGGAAGCACGGGAAGGGCGAGAAGGCATCCCGCCATACTATGCCCGGCGCCCCGCACCGGGCTGTCGTCCTTTTCCGCTGCTTTCTCTGCCCGTGTCCTTTCGTTTTCCCCTTCGCGTGCTGGCCACGCTGCTGCTGGCGCTGGCCGCCGCACTCGCCTGTGTCGCCCTGCACACCCCGCTGCCCTGGATGATCGGCCCGCTGTTCGCGGTGTCGCTGGCCTCGATCGCGGGCCAGCCGACCGCGAGCCACACGCCGCTGCGCAACCTGGGACAGTGGGTCATCGGCACCGCGCTGGGCCTGTATTTCACGCCGCAGGTGGTGACGCTGGTGGCCGGCGTGTGGTGGGCGATTCTGCTGGCCATCGGCTGGGCGCTGCTGCTGGGCTGGGGGTTCGGGCGCTGGCTGCACCGCGTGCATGCGGCGCGCATGCCGCATGTGCCGGCGAAATCCATGAGAGCCACGACTTACTTCGCAGGCGCCATCGGCGGCGCTTCGGAGATGACGCTGCTGGCCGAATCGGCCGGCGCGCGCACCGACCTGGTGGCCGCCGCGCACAGCCTGCGGCTGATGGTGGTCACGATGACGATCCCGTTCGCGATGCAGTGGAGCGGGCTGCACGGCCTGGAGATCAACCCGCCGGGCGTGCGCGAGGTGAGCCCGGCCGGGCTGGCCCTGCTGGCGCTGGCCACCGGCGCGGGCGGGCTCGCGATGCGGGCGCTGGGCCGCACCAACCCGTGGTTCATGGGGCCGCTGCTGGTGGCGATGGGCTTCACGGTCGCGGGGCAGTCGCTGTCGGCGGTGCCGACCTGGCTGTCGAACACCGCGCAACTCGTGATTGCCGTGAGCCTGGGCGTGCGCTTCAGCCGCGAGTTCCTGCACACGGCGCCGCGCTGGCTCGGCTCGGTGGCGCTGGGCACGGTCGGCATGCTGGTGCTGTGCGCCGGCGCGGCCTGGCTGCTGGCGGGGGCGACGGGGCTGCATCCGGCCACGATGATCCTGGGCACCTCGCCCGGCGGCATCGCCGAGATGTCGATCACGGCCAAGGTGCTGCAGCTGGGCGTGCCGGTGGTCACGGCCTTCCAGGTGTGCCGGCTGGTGGCGGTGCTACTGATCGTGGGGCCGATGTACCGCTGGACCGAGCGCCGGGGCGCCTAGGCAAAGAAAAAGCGCCCCGCGGGGCGCTTTTTTTCGTTCGGGCGAGGCAGGCCGCTCAGTGCACCAGCACCGGCGTATGCGCCAGCTCGGCGTAGCCCTCGAGCGTGTCCTCGACCTCTTCCTGCGTGGGCGTGTTGAGCTGCCAGGCGGCGATCTGCTGCTGGAACAGTTCGGCCCAGGAGCCGTCGAGGTAGACCTCTTTGCCCGATCGCTTGTCCACGATCTCGAAGCCGTGGCGTTCCAGCACGGGGCCGTTGGGCGTCGTGCTGGGCTCGTCGCCGTCGTTCGGCTGCACGTGCACGACGACGAAGGACTCGGAGTCGTAAAGCATGTTCATGGCGGGCCCTGTGAGGATGTCGATGGCGTTCATGGGGGTTAGATAGCAATCAACGCGCCAGTTTCAAGAACAGTTGTCGTCGCGCCGTTGATATGTGAGTCTTTTTGCCTCAATTGGCGGGCGCTTCGGGTAGGGGTTTGCGCAATTGGGCGTCAGCAAAGTCGCCGTTTGCCTCGGTCTGGCGGATGCGCACGGGCAGGTAGCCGTAGCGCGGCGCCAGCCAGAGCTCCAGTTTCCGGTCGAAATCCTTGCGCGGCGTGCGGGTGAGCTTGCGCGTGGTGAATTCGCCGGCCGGCAGGCTCAGCTGCTCCTCGTCGCCGACCTCGAAGACCCAGACATCGCCGTCGCGCACGCCCACCGTCTGCACCGAAATCCGGGTGCCGGCCGGGTAGCGCCCCGGGCTGGCCGCCAGCAGGCCGCCCAGCTGCATCATCACGCTCATGCGGTCCTGCGCGCCGGGCTGCAGGGGCACGGAGGGGGCGTTGTTGCTGAAGATGATCTGCCCCTGGTCGCGCGCGAAATGCGAGGCCACCTCGGCCTTGCGGCTTTCCGAATAGCGCTCGGGTGCCAGGCCCGAGGGGCCGATCTTGCCGGTGCTGTGCCAGTTCAGCAGGGTGAAGAACACCGCCTTGAGCGTGAGGCGCCCGTCGTAGCGGCTGCCGTCCTGCAGCCAGACCAGCTCGCCGAACACGCCGCGCTGCGGCGAGGCGCCTTTCTGGCCCGTGGCCTCGAAATCGAGCGTGACCGAGCCCGGAATCCGCAGTGCCTGGGTGCCAGCGATGGTGCCCGAGGCGCCGCTGCCGGCCGTGGTCGTGCCGCCCTGCGTGCCACCGGCCGTGGTGCCGGTGGCGGCGGCCGGGGCGCTGGCTGGCGTCTCGGGGGCGGTTGCTCCTGAATCTGTAGCGGCCTGCGCGGTCTGGTCGGGCGTTTCGGGGGGAGGCGTCTGTGCCGGCGCGTTCGGCACGGGCGCCGGGGCCGGCTTGGGGCGGGGCACCGACGCCTCGCGCGGACGCCGGGGCTTGGCCGGTGGCGGTGGCTTGGCCGCGACCGGCGCGGCGGCCGGTGCCGCGGGCGCTTGCGCCGCAGGCGGCGCGATCACGATCGTGCGCGTGATGAACTTGCTGGCCAGCGGCGAGGGTTCCGGCCCGATGGCCATCGGCGCCAGCCCGAGCAGCAGCAGGTGCGCCAGCGCCACCGCCAGCGTCAGCCCCGCGAGCGCGCGCCAGGACGGGCGCCCGGGCAGGCCCAGGGACAGCGGTGGGGGCGCGACGTGCGTCGACATGGGTGTGTGGAGTGGGCTGCGGTGCCGAGGTTCACGAAGTCCACTCGGTACACTGCCGCCCGTTCAACCAGTTTAGTGGGCGCGGCGCCGCGCCCTTTTTCTTGCTCACGCCCGCACCATGAAACTCGCCACCCTGAAGGACGGCTCGCGCGACGGCCAGTTGGTCGTCGTCTCGCGCGACCTCACGCTCGCCCACTACGCCACCGGCATTGCGAGCCGGCTGCAGCAGGTGCTGGACGACTGGGGCTTCATGAGCCCGCAGTTGCAGGACCTGTACGACGCCCTCAACCACGGCCGCGCGCGCCACGCCTTTCCCTTCGACCCCGCCCAGTGCATGGCGCCGCTGCCGCGCGCCTACCAGTGGGCCGACGGCTCGGCCTACCTGAACCACGTCGAGCTGGTGCGCCAGGCGCGCAACGCCGAGGTGCCCGAGAGCTTCTACACCGACCCCCTCATGTACCAGGGCGGCAGCGACGACTTCCTGGGCCCGGTCGACGACGTGATCGTGCCCAGCGAGGCCATGGGCATCGACTTCGAGGCCGAGATCGCCGTCGTCACCGGCGACGTGAAGATGGGCTCCACGCCCGAGCAGGCGCTGGACGGCATCCGCCTCGTGATGCTGGCCAACGACGTGAGTCTGCGCAACCTCATCCCGGCCGAGCTGGCCAAGGGCTTCGGCTTCTTTCAGAGCAAGCCCGCCACCGCCTTCAGCCCCGTGGCCGTCACGCTGGACGAGCTCGGCGAGGCCTGGCAGGACGGGCGCGTGCACCTGGCGCTGCAAAGCAGCTGGAACGGCCGCAAGGTCGGCCTGTGCGACGCAGGCCCCGAGATGACCTTCCACTTCGGCCAGCTCATCGCCCACATCGCCAAGACCCGCAACGTGCGCGCCGGCAGCATCGTGGGCAGCGGCACCGTGAGCAACAAGGGCGTCGAGAAGAACGGCCGCATGGAATGGCCCAAGGGCTACTCGTGCATCGCCGAGAAGCGCTGCATCGAGACCATCCAGGACGGCGCGCCCGCCACCGACTTCATGAAGTTCGGCGACACGATCCGCATCGAGATGAAGGGACTGGACGGGCGCTCCCTGTTCGGCGCGATCGACCAGGAGATCGTGTCGACGGCGGGGCGGCCGGTGGAGGCGCCGGTGTCGCTCACCAAGCCGCAGGCCGGGACCGACGCCGGCACCGCGCCGGAACCCGCCGAAGGCTGACGCAGGCCCTGTCGGGGTTTCTCCCCGTTCGGCTGGCCGGAAGCCCCCGTTCCGCAAAGCCCAACCCTGCGCGGCGGGCGCTGCCTAGGATGCAGCGATCCGTTCACTGCAAGGAGACAGGTCCATGGGCATGCCGAAGCTGGCGGGGCGCGCGTTGTGCGCATGGGTGGGGATGGGCATGGCGCTGGCCGGGCAGGCCGCCGCCCAGAAGCTCAGCGACGACAAGGTGCGCGTGGGCGTGCTGTCGGACATGTCGGGCCTGTACGCCGACACCGCGGGGCGCGGCTCGGTCGAGGCCGCGCGCATGGCCATCGAGGACTTTGGCGGCAAGGTGCTCGGGCGGCCCATCGAACTGGTCTCGGGCGACCACCAGAACAAGGCCGACATCGGCGCCTCGCTGGCACGCACCTGGTACGACCGCGACGGCGTCGACGCCATCTTCGACATGAACAACTCGGCCGTCGCGCTGTCGGTGGTCAACCTGGCGCGCGAGCGGCAGAAGCTGTCGATCAACACCGGCGGTGCCTCGGTGGCGCTCACCAACGAAGCCTGCGCGCCGACCTCGGTCCACTACACCTACGACACCTATGCGCTGGCCAACGGCGCCGCGCAGGGCGTGAGCCGCCAGGGCGGCAAGACCTGGTACCTGATCGGCGTGGACTACGCCTTCGGCAAGGCCATGGCCGCCAACATGACCGAGTTCGTCGGCGAGCTGCAGGGCAAGGTGATCGGCAGCGTGTTCCACCCGCTCAACGCCAGCGACTTCTCGTCGTACGTGCTGCAGGCGCAGGCCTCGGGGGCCGACACCATCGCGCTGGCCAACGCCACCAGCGACACGGTCAATGCCGTCAAGGCGGCGCGGCAGTTCGGCGTGTCGCCGAAGCAGCGCGTGGTGCCGATGCTGATGTTCATCAACGACGTGCATGCGCTGGGCCTGGCGCAGGCGCAGGGCATGACCTTCGCCACCGGCTTCTACTGGGACCGTACGCCCGAGTCGCGGGCCTGGGCGCGGCGCTATTTCGAGCGCATGAAGAAGATGCCCTCGATGATCCAGGCCGGCGCCTACTCGGCGGTCACGCACTACCTGAAGGCGGTGCAGGCCGCGGGCACCGACGACGGCGCCACCGTGGCCGCGAAGATGAAGGCGATGCCGGTGAACGACTTCTTCGCGCAGGGCGGCACGATCCGCGCCGACGGCCGCATGGTGCACGACATGTACCTGGTGAGCGTGAAGAAGCCCGCCGAGTCGAAGTACCCGTGGGACTACTACACGGTGCTGTCCACGATCCCCGGCGACAAGGCCTTCCAGCCCTTGTCGAAGAGCAAGTGCCCGCTGGTTGCCGCAGCGAAGTCCTGATCGCCTGATTGCCTGACGAACGAACCGAAGGAGTCCTCATGAAAGTCCGTGCCGCCGTCCTGCAGCGCCTCGGCGCCCCCGCGCCCTATGCCCAGAGCCGACCGCTCGAGATCGAGGAGGTCGAGCTGGCGCCGCCGGGCCCCGGCGAGGTGCTGGTGCGCATCGCGGCCGCGGGGCTGTGCCACTCGGACCTGTCGATCCTCAACGGCGACCGGCCGCGCCGCACGCCGATCGTGCTGGGTCACGAAGCGGCCGGCGTGGTCGAGGCGCTGGGCGAGGGCGTGACCGACCTGGCGCCGGGCGACCACGTGATCCTGGTGTTCGTGCCGAGCTGCGGCCATTGCGCGCCCTGCGCCGAGGGCCGGCCCGCGCTGTGCGAGCCGGGCGGCGCGGCCAACGTGGCGGGCACGCTGCTGGGCGGCGCGCGGCGGTTGTCGTATCGCGGCGAGCCGATGGACCACTTCGTGGGCGTGTCGGCCTTTGCCGAGTACGCGACGGTGTCGCGCCGCTCGCTGCACAAGATCGACCGCGAGCTGCCGCTGGAGATCGCCGCCATGTTCGGCTGCGCGGTGGTGACCGGCGTCGGCGCCGTGGTCAACACCTCGCAGGTGCGGCCGGGCCAGACCGTGGCCGTGGTGGGGCTCGGCGGCGTGGGGCTGGCCGCGCTCATGGGCGCGCTGGCGGCGGGCGCCGCGCGCGTGATCGCGGTCGACCTGGCGCAGGACAAGCTCGATTTCGCCCTGGCGCTGGGCGCCACCGACAGCGTGAACGCCAGCGACCCCGACGCGGCCAAGCGGCTGCGCGACATGACCGAGGGCGGCGTCGACCATGCGCTCGAGATGGTGGGTTCGGCCAAGGCGCTGGAGTTCGCCTACAAGGTCACGCGCCGCGGCGGCACCACCGTGACCGTGGGCCTGCCCGCCGCCATCCAGACGCTGAACACGCCGGTCTGGCACCTCGTGGCCGAGGAGCGCACGCTCAAGGGCAGCTACCTCGGCAGCTGCGTGCCGCGGCGCGACCTGGGGCGCTTCATCGCGCTGTACCGCCAGGGCAAGCTGCCCGTGGACCGGCTGCTCACCGGGCGCCTGAAGCTCGAGGAGATCAACGAGGGCTTCGACCGCCTGCAGCGCGGCGAGGCCATCCGGCAGATCGTCACGATGCCGTGACGGCCGCGGGCATCGCGCCCCGCAGCAGCTCCTTCTGCGTCCGAATCCCCAACCGCCGGAACGCCCGGTACTGATGCGTGCGCACCGTGCTGAGCTCCACGCCCAGCACGCGCGCCGTTTCCTTCGCCGTGCGGCCCGCCATCAGGTGGCCGATCACCTCGCGCTCTCGCAGGCTCAGCGTCAACAGCCGCGAGGCGAGGGTGGGCGCGGCCGCCTCGTGCACGGCCGCCGCGCTGCGGCTGTGGGCGCTGGCGGCGTCGGCCAGCAGCGTGGCGTGGGCGGCGATGACGCCGAAGTCGGTCTCGCCGAACTCGGGCTGCGCCAGGCTGCGGTAGAAGCTCACGGCCACGCGCTGGCCGCTCGGGCGCAGCAACAGCACCGAGCTGCGCTCGCGGATGCCCACGTCGCCGTAGCAGGCGGCGCGGTAGGCGGGGTCGGCCACCTCGTCGCCGTGCTGGTGGCCCATCCACAGCTGGGCGCGCTTCGGCAGCTTGCGCGCGGCCAGCCAGGCCATGTGGGGGTCGAGCCGGTCGAAGCGCTGCGCCACGTAGCGCTCGGCGGTGCGCTCGGCCGTATGGCCGTAGCTGCTGGCGGCCGAGACGGTCTCGATGCGGCCGGTGGCGTCGACGCCGAACACGGTGCAGAAAGTGACGGGCATCACGCGGTGCATCGCCGCCAGGCAGCTGGCCGCCAGGTGCGGCGTACCGATGCCCGCCAGCACGTCGCCGACGACGGCGGCTGACAGCTGGGCGTCGGCGGCAGGGTGGAGGCGCCAGCGTTTCATGGGGTTTCGAAGGAGGACTAGGGTAAATACCTCCTACGAAGTTATGACATTGGCGCGGGCGGTGCATCGGGACAATCCCGTTCCATGACCACCACCCGTACCGCCGACGCCGCCACCGGCCCCGTGCCGCCGCCAGCCTGCGCGACCGCGCTGCCGCCCTCGGTCGGCGCCTTCCACTACACGCGCTTCGCGCCCCGCCTGCCGACGCTCGGCGCCGACGGCATGGAGCCCGGCCGCCACCCCGTCGTGATCGCGGGCGGCGGCCCGGTGGGCATGGCGCTGGCGCTGGGGCTCGCCAACCACGGCGTGCGCTGCGTGGTGCTCGAAGCCGACGACACGGTCTGCGTGGGCAGCCGGGCGGCCTGCATCTCGCGCCGCAGCCTGGAGATCGTCGAGCGCCTGGGTGCGCTGCCAGCGTTCATGGGCAAGGGGCTGCCGTGGAGCGTGGGGCGCAGCTTCTACAAGACGGCCGAGGTGTTCCGCTTCGAGATGCCGCAGGCCGTGCAGCAGAAGCTGCCACCGATGATCAACCTGGAGCAGTACTACATCGAGCAGTACCTGCTGGACGAAATCGAGCGCCGCAACGCGGCGACGCCGGGGCTCGTCGACATCCGCTGGGGCACCGAGCTCACCGCGCTCGCGCAGGACGAGGACGGCGGCGGCGTGACGCTCGACGTGCGCAACGCCGAGGGCGCCTACCGCCTGCGCGGCCAGTGGCTCGCGGCCTGCGACGGCGGCCAGAGCTTCGTGCGCAAGTCGCTCGGGCTGGCGCTGGAAGGCACGGGCTACGAAGGCCGCTACGTGATCATCGACATCGAGCTGCACAGCGGCCACCCGACCGAGCGCCGCGCCTGGTTCGACCCGCCGTGGAACCCCGGCTCGACCGTGCTGATGCACCGCCAGCCCGACGACATCTGGCGCATCGACTACCAGCTGCGCGCCGGCCAGAGCACCGAAGACGCGCTGCAGCCCGCGGCCGTGGCCGAGTTCGTGCAGCGCCACCTCGATGCCATCGGCGAAGGCCACCTGCCGTGGAAGACGGTGTGGACCTCGGTGTACCGCGCCGGCGCGATGACGCTGGACAGCTACCGCCACGGCCGCGTCGTGTTTGCGGGCAACGCTGCGCATGCGATGCCGATCTTCGGCGTGCGCGGGCTCAACTCGGGTTTCGACGACGCCGACAACCTGGCCTGGAAGCTGGCCTTCGTGGCCCAGGGCCTGTCGGACCCGGCGCTGCTGGATTCGTACTCGCAGGAGCGCATCGCGGCCTTCCACATCAACGCCGAGAGCGCGATGCGCAGCACCGAGTTCATGTCGCCGCCCTCGCGCGGTTTCGACCTGCTGCGCGAGGCGGCGCTGTCGCTGTCCGAGGCGCACCGTGGCATCGCGCAGCTCATCAACCCGCGCCAGACGCAGGCCGTGCGCTACGACGGTTCGGCGCTGTCGAGCACGGGCGATGCGCTGCCCGCCGGCCCGCTGCCAGGTGAGGCGATGCCCGAGCAGCCGCTCGCGTCTGGCCACCTCACCGACTGGATCGGACCCGTGTTCACGCTGCTGGTGCTGCGGCCGGACGTGGTGCTGTTGCCCGCTGCAGATATCGCGCTGGCGCAGCAAGGCGCCTTGCCTTTCGCGGTGCGCACCATCACCAGCCTGGGCACCGAAGGCGCCGATGCGCAGGCGTCCCCCGCCGTCTTCGCCGCGCTCGGCGCCGGCGATGGCGCCGTCTACCTGCTGCGCCCCGACGGCCACGTGGCCGCGCGCTGGCATCGCCTGCCGGCCGGTGCGCTGCCCGCCGCGCTGGCGCGCGCGGCCGTCGCCACTTCACTGGACATTCCCGCATGACGACCACCGCCCCCTCGCTCCACCCCGACGCCCGCGACCGCCTGTACGCCGAGTGCGCGCGCGCCATCACCGAGGCCGGCGCCGAGCGCGAATCGCTGTTCCTCGCGCGGCTCGCGCTGCTGCTGTTCGAGCAGGTCGGCGACGAGGCGCGCTGCCGCGCCGCGCTGGCCGACGCGTTGCGCGCGCTGCCCGTACCATCGCTGTCCGCTTCCGAACAAAAAACAGGAGATTGATCTCATGGATCGCCGCACCCTTCTCGCCACGCTCGCCTCCGGCGCCGCCGTGGCCGCAGCCCCCTTCGCCCACGCACAGGACTACCCCGCGCAGCTCATCAAGTGGGTCGTGCCGTACCCCGCGGGCGGCGGCACCGACGTGATCGCGCGCGTGCTGGCCGAGGCCATGCGCCAGACGCTGGGCCAGCAGATCGTGGTCGACAACCGCCCCGGCGCGTCGACCAACATCGGCGCCGACCTGGTCGCCAAGAGCAAGCCCGACGGCTACACGGTGCTGTCGGCCGACAACGCCGTGCTGGCCTTCAACGAGCACCTGTTCAGCAAGCTGCCGTTCAACCCCGAGAAAGACTTCACCTACATCGGCGCCATCGGCAAGTTCCCGCTCGCGCTGGTCGTGCACCCGGACTTCCCGGCCAAGACCTTCAAGGAGTTCCTGGCCTACGTGAAGGCCAACCCCGGCAAGGTCAACTACGCCTCGCCCGGCAACGGCTCGCCGCACCACCTGGCGATGGAAATGTTCAAGGCGCGCACCGGCACCTTCATCACCCACATCCCGTACCGCGGCGCGGCGCCGGCCATGGCCGACGTGATGGGCGGCCAGGTGCCGTGCATGTTCCTGGACCTGGCCTCGGGCCTGCCGATCATGCAGGGCAACAAGGTGCGCGTGCTGGCCATCGGCTCGGGCGCGCGCAGCAAGCGCCTGCCCGACGTGCCGACGCTGGCCGAAGTGGGCGTGCCCAACACCGAGGTGTTCGCGTTCCAGGGCATCCTGGGCCCGGCCGGCCTGCCGGCTGCCGTGGTGAACAAGCTCAACAGCGACCTGAACAAGGCCTTCAGCACGCCGGCCGTGCAAAAGCGCTTCGACGACTTCGGCATGGAAGCGATGCCCGGCACGCCGGCGCAGTTCGCGGCGTTGTCGCGCGCCGAGTCGAAGCGCTGGGGCCCGATCATCAAGCAGGCCGGCATCAAGCTGGACTGATGCCGCCCAGGGGCGTTCGTCCTAGCGGGCGAACGCTTTTCGCGAGCCGTCTTCGAAGACTTCGTCGTCGCGCTGCAGCTCGCCGTTCTCGTCCCAGCTGCGTTCGCGCGTCACGCGGCCCTTGTCGTCGAAGCTCGACTCGGCCAGCAGCTCACCCTTTTCATTGAAGCGCTGGTGCGTGCCCACGGGCACCTGCCGGCCGCGCCCCGGCGCGAGGTAGCGGCCCTGCGCGGCGCGCTGGCCGCTGTCGTAGAACTCGGTCACGTCGACCGTGCGCTCGCTGCCGGCGCCGCTGTAGACGGCCTTGCTGCGCGGCTGGCCGTTGAGGTGGTAGCTGTCGTCGCTCAGGGGCTCGCCCGCGGCGTTCCAGCGCTGGTCGCGCACCAGCGAGCCGCGGTCGGAAAACTCCTGCTCGCGCTGGCGGATCGACGAGCGCCCGACCAGCAGCCACACGGTTTCGCGCCGCTTCACGCCCTCGGACGAAAAACTGCGCTCCACGCGCCGGTTGCCGGTGGTCTCGTCGACCACCGACGGCTTGCCGTTGTCGTAGAACTCCTGCGTGCGCACGCGCTTGCCCGCCTGGTACGACAGCCGCGAGCGCAGGGTGCCGCGCGCGTCGAACAGGTCGACGTTCGACGGCCCGCCCGTGAAGCCGCACAGCTTGGCATCGTCGGCCACCGGCGCCAGCACCGGCGCCTCGGCGCAGCGCAGCATCGACATCTGGCCGCGCTCGGTGAACTCGACCATGGCGCGCTCGGTGCCGCGGTCGGGGTAGAAGGTGGCGCGCCGCAGCTGGCCGCCCGGGTAGAAGCTGCGCACCAGGCCGCGCTCCTGGCCGTCGTCGTACGTGGCGTCGCGCAGCACCTGGCCGCCGGGCGCGAACTCGCGCGCGCGGCCGTGCATGTTGCCCTTGGCGTTGATGGTGTGCTCGCGCGCGAGCTTGCCCTTTTCATAGAAGCGCACCAGGCCCATGAAGACGCCGTTCTGCACCTGCTGCTCGCGCTGCAGCTCGCCGGTGCCGCGGTCCTTGCAGCGCATCAGGCCGGTCTTGCCGGCGGTGCTGTTGCCGTCGGCGGGGCTCACGCGCTGGCCGTTGAGCTCGCACTCCTGCTGCGCATGGACCGTCGGGGTACCCAGCAGCGCGGCCAATGCGATCGCGGCCGGGCCGAGGAGGGACGCGGCCGCCCGAGGCGCCCGAAGAGCGGGAACGGGCGGGCGCAGGGTCACTTGTCGTAGAGCGTGTCGAGCGAACGGAAACCCTTGACCTCGATCGGGTTGCCGAAGGGATCGCAGAAGAACATCGTCCACTGCTCGCCCGGCTGGCCTTCGAAGCGCACCTGCGGCTTCAGCACGAACTCGGTGCCGGCGGCTTCGAGGCGCCCGGCCAGTGCCTGCCAGTCAGGCAGCGCGAGCACGATGCCGAAGTGCGGCATGGGCACCATCGCATCGCCGACGCGGCCGGTGCGGGTGGTGGCGAAGGGTTCGCCCCGATGCAGCGAGATCTGGTGGCCGAAGAAGTCGAAGTCGACCCAGGTGTCGGTGCTGCGGCCTTCGGCGCAGCCCAGCACGTCGCCGTAGAAGCGGCGGGCGCCGTCCAGGTCGCGCACGTGGAAGGCAAGGTGAAAGATGCTTTGCATGGTTTTGGATTATGGGCAGCGGTGCTGTGAGAATGCCGGACTTTCTTTCAATCATGGAGCTCGCCTTGCGGATACTCCGAGCCCTCGTCGCACCGCTGCGCCTGCTGTCGCGCGGCACCGACCGGCCGGCGCCCCAGCGCCTTCTTGCACGTCTGACCCGCCAGGCCTTCGCGGCTGTCGGTGGTTGTTTCATCGCGGTGGCCGCACATGCCGCTGCCTGCCCGCCCTCGGCCATCGCCAGCCTGGAGAAGCCCGGCATCGGCCTGCGCAACGGCATCGACCGCGGCCTGCTGTGGCGCATCGAGCGCGACGGCCGCACCTCGTGGCTCTACGGCACCCTGCACCTGGGGCGCGGCGAATGGGTGCGTCCCGGCCCGACCGTGCAGAAGGCGCTGGCGCAGAGCGACACGCTCGCGCTGGAGCTCGACTCGCGCGACGACGCCACGGTGCGCGCCCTGAGCCAGCCGGCCGACCCGGCCGCGGTGGCGCGCGTGCTCAGCGGCGAACGCGCCCGCCGGCTCGAGCGCCAGAACGCCGAGGCCTGCGTGTCGCCGGGGTCGACCGCCCGGCTGCCGCCCATCCTGCAGGTGACGGCGCTGACCGCGCTGGCGGCGCGCGCCGACGGGCTGTATGCGGAGTTCGGCGTCGACGAGACGCTGGCCGTCTCGGCCCGCAACAGCAACAAGCCGATCGTCGCGCTCGAGAACGCGGCCGACCAGCTGCGCTGGCTCACCGGCGGTTCCGAAGCCGAAGAGGCCGAGCAGATCGACGCCATGCTCGACGAACTCGAATCGGGCCGGCTGCGCGGCCAGCTCAAGACGCTGGCCGATGTCTGGGCGCGCAGCGACGCGGTCCGGCTGGCACGCTACGCCGAGTGGTGCGAGTGCCTGAACACGCCGGCCGAGCAGCGCCTCATGAAGCGCCTGCTCGATGACCGCAACCCCGGGCTGGCCGACGGCATCGAGCGCCTGCACGCGGGCGGGCGCAGCGCGTTCGCCGCGGTCGGCGCGCTGCACATGGTCGGCGCGCAGGGCCTGCCCACGCTGATGGCGGCGCGCGGCTTTCGCGTGACGCCGGTGCTCACCGAGGCGCAGGCGCAGCAGGCGCTGCCGATGCCGGCGCTCGCCGCGCCCGAGCCGCCGGCCCGCAGGACGGTGCGCGGTGGCAAGAACGTCAAGGGACAGAAGGTGGCCAAGGGCACGGGCCAGAAGGCCGCCGCGAAGGGCGGGGCCAAGCCGGCGTCCAAGGCCGCTGCCGCGCCCAAAGGCAAGGCCGCACCCCGTGCCGCCCCCAAGGCCACCAACAGCAAAGTGCGCCGATAATCGCGACCGCCATGCACACGTTGCGCCCCCACCCCCGCCTGATCGGCCGCCTCGGCCGGTGGGTGCTGCTGTGGTTCGTGCTGTCGATGGGCGTGGCGGTGGCGTCGCCGGTGGTGCATCCACAGGCGATGGAACTGGTGTGTTCCGGCGCCGGCACCATCAAGGTGGTGGTGCACACCGAAGACGGCGTGCAGGACATGGGCACCACGCACATGGACTGCCCGCTGTGCGTGCTGACCGGCGCGCCGCCCCCGCCGTCGCTGGCGGCCGCGTTCGATGCGCCCCTGCCGCTGGGGCGCGTGCTTCAACCCATTCCCGCCGCGCGCCATGCCGCGGCCACGGCCGCGCCGCTTCCGGCCCGTGGGCCTCCGCGTTCCGCCTGAGCGATCAGCAACAGCGCTGTCTGTCGGTGTACCCCGGGTGCGCGCAGGCGGTCCCTTTGGCTTGAAGTTCGTGGAGCCGGTTCCCCATGAAGCAGCACTCCCGCGCCCTGGCGATCGCCATGGCATTTCCCTTCAGCGCGCCGGTGTGGGCGCAGCAGCAAACGCCGCCGGACGTTGATCCGCCGGAGGCCGGCGCTGCCGCTGCCCCGGGCCGCACGCTCGGCACCGTCACCATCAGCGGCGGCCGGCCGACCTCGCTGCCGACGCAGATCCCCACCACCATCGAAGGCGTGACCGCCGAGCAGATCGCCGAGACGGTCAACGCGACCGACGCCGAAGACGCGCTCAAGTACCTGCCGAGCCTGCTGGTGCGCAAGCGCTACATCGGCGACTTCAACCACGCGGTGCTGGCCACGCGCGCCTCGGGCACGGGCAACAGCGCGCGTGCGATGGTCTACGCCGACGGCATCATGCTGTCGAACCCGCTGGGCAACGGCGCCACCTTCGCGCCGCGCTGGGGCATGGTGTCGCCCGACGAGATCGAGCGTGTCGACGTGCTCTACGGGCCGTTCTCGGCCGCCTACCCGGGCAACTCGGTGGGCGCCGTGGTCGACTACGTGACGCGCATGCCCACGCAGCTCGAGGCGCACGTCAAGCTCAGCGGCTTCACTTCGAACTTCGACCTGTACAACAGCCATTCGTCGCCGGGCGGCCAGCAGCTCGACCTGTCGCTGGGCAGCCGCAGCGGCGACTGGTCGTGGTGGCTCGGCGCCTCGCGCACCCACAGCAAGGGGCAGTCGCTGTCGTTCGCCAACCGGCTCGTGAGCGCCGGCACGGTGGGCAGCGCGGGCACGCCCGTCACCGGCGCGGTGCTCGGGCTGAACCCGTCGAACCAGCCGTGGTGGCTGCTGGGCGGCATCACCGCCTACGACACGACCCAGGAGCAGGCCAAGCTCAAGCTGGCCTACGACTTCTCGCCCACGGTGCGCGCCACCTACACGCTGGGCGCCTGGCACAACACCACGCACGGCAGCACCGACACCTACCTGCGCGATGCGCTCGGCCAGCCGGTGTACGGCGGGCGCGTGAACCTCGGCGGACGCACCTACAACCTCGACGCACCGGCGGCGGCCTTCGCGCCGACCGAGACGGCGCTCACGCACTACATGCACGGCCTCTCGGTGAAGAGCCACACCGGCGGCGTGTTCGACTGGGAGGTGGCGGCGAGCCTGTTCGACTACGCGAAGGACACCTCGCGCACGCCGACCACGGCGCTGCCTGGCGCCTTCTACGGCGGCCCGGGCCGCACCACCGACATGGGCGGCACCGGCTGGCACACCTTCAAGGCCGCGGGCACCTGGCGGCCTACCGGCTCGGCCGAAGGCGTGGGCGCGCACGTGGTCGACTTCGGCGTCCAGCAGGACACTGCACGGCTGCGCAGCGCCATCGGCAACACGCGCGACTGGATCAGCGGGCCGGCCGTGTCGCCGTTCTCCGCCTTCAACGGCAACACGCGACTGCGCTCGCTCTACGTGCAGGACACCTGGCGCTTCGCGAAAGATTGGAAGACCACGCTGGGCCTGCGCCACGAGCGCTGGGAGGCCTACGGCGGCCAGCTCGGCAACGCGGCGCGGCTGCTCGACTTCGCGCCGCGCAAGAACAGCTTCGTCTCGCCCAAGGCCGCGCTCGCCTGGCAGGCCACGCCCGACTGGCACTTCAAGGCCTCGGTCGGCCGCGCCGTGCGCATGCCCACCGTGAGCGAGCTCTACCAGGGCTCGATCGAGGGCAACCGCATCGTCAACACCAACCCCGAGCTGCGCCCCGAGCGTTCGTGGACCGCCGAGCTGAGCGCCGAGCGCGACCTCAAGCGCTGGGGCGTCGACGGCGTGCTGCGCACGACTCTGTTCTTCGAGCACACGAAGGACGCGCTGTACACCCAGGCACTCACCAACCTCGTGAGCACCGTGCAGAACGTCGACGCCATCCGCACGCGCGGGCTGGAGGTGGCCATCAACACGGTCGACGCGGGCATCCAGGGACTGGACCTGGGCGGCAGCCTCACGCTGACCGATTCGAAGATCACCGCCAACCGCGGCTTCCCGGCCAGCGTGGGGCGCGACCAACCGCGCGTGCCCAAGGTGCGCGCCTCGCTGCTCGCCACCTACCGGCCCGATGCCAAGTGGAGCTACACCGTCGGCGCGCGCTACAGCGGGCGGCAGTACGGCACCCTCGACAACAGCGACCCGAACGGCATGGCCTTCATGGGCTTCTCGAAGTTCTTCGTGGTCGATGCGCGCATCCGCTACCGGATCGACCGCCAGTGGAGCGCCGCCGTCGGCATCGACAACCTGAACAACCGCACCTACTGGGCCTTCCACCCGTACCCGCAACGCACCTTCGTGGCCGAACTCAAGTTCGACCTCTGACCCTCACTTTTTCCTCTCCAAGGACACCCGCCATGACGAAGCTTTCGACCCCTACGTTCCACATCCTCGCCGCCTGCGCCCTGCTGGCCGGTGCCGGCGCCGCCGGTGCCCACGTGAGCCTGCCCCCGGGCGGCGCGACCGTCGGCAGCGAGTACAACGCCGCCTTCCGCGTCGGCCACGCCTGCGAAGGCGCCAAGGCCACCACCGGCCTCGCGGTGCGCCTGCCCAAGGGCTTCGTGCTCACCGACGCGCAGGCGCGCAAGGGCTGGAAGCTCGACGCGCCCAAGGCCGGCAGCGCCGAAGGCGAAGTGCGCTGGACGGCAGAGACGCCGCAGAACGCGCTGCCCGGCAGTGAGCGCGGCGAGTTCGTGCTGCGCGGCAAGGTGCCCGCCACGCCGGGCCCGCTGTGGTTCAAGGTGCGCCAGGACTGCGACGTCGGCAGCGTCGACTGGGCCGAAGTGCCCGCCGCGGGCAGCACCACGGCCGGCCTGAAGAAGCCCGCGGCCAAGCTCGACGTGGTGGCGCAGGGCGTGGCCACGGTCGACGTGCGTGACGCCTGGGTGCGCCAGTCGGTGCCGGGCCAGAGCGGCACCGGCGCCTTCATGAAGCTCACCGCGCCCACGGGCACGAAGCTGGTCGGCATCTCGACGCCCGCCGCCGGCGTGGCCGAGGTGCACGAGATGAAGATGGAAGGCGACACCATGCGCATGCGCGAACTCGCGGGCGGCCTCGAGCTGCCGGCCGGCAAGACCGTCGAGCTCAAGCCCGGCGGCTACCACGTGATGCTGATGGACCTGAAGGGCGCCATGACCAAGGGCGCGACCGTGCCCATGACCCTGAAGTTCGAGGACGCCAAGGGCGCGAAGACGACGCTGGAGCTGAAGCTGCCGGTCGGTGCGCCCGAAGGCGCCGCTGCTGCTGCGCCCGCGGCAGGCGGTGCGCACCAGCACAAGCACTGACCCCGGCGGGGTCTGGCCGGACCGTCAGAGCAACTGGTCCGGCGCCAGCGGCCCGAACAGCCGCAGCAGGAAGCGCAGCGTGGCGCTCGCGTCGGGCTCGGTGTCCGTGTCCTGCAGGCCGCTGCCCTCGGGCGCGTGCCACACCAGCGTGCCCTGCGCGAGTTCGACATGCCAGGCGCGCTCGCGCATGCCGCGCTCGATCTGCTCGGCCGCCATGCGCGAGAGTTCGCCGCTGCGGATCAGCAGCGCGATCTCGGTGTTCTGCAGCTGCGAGCGCAGGTCGAGGTTCATCGAACCGACCACCAGCAGCCGGCCGTCCATCACCAGCACCTTGGAGTGCAGCATCGCGCGCGATTCACCACTCACGCCGCTGCCGCCCGAGGAGCCGAACACGTTGCCGAAGTCGGCCTGCTCGCTGCGCAGCTCGTAGAGCTCCACGCCGGCGGCGAGCAGCGCCTTGCGGTGGCGCGCATAGCCGACGTGGGCGATGGGCGCGTCGTTCGAGGCCAGTGAATTCGTCAGCACCCGGATGCGCACGCCCCGCGCGCGTGCCGCAGCAAAGGCCTGCTGCATGTCGGGGCCGGGCACGAAGTAGGGCGAGATGATCAGCAGGTCGGTGCGCGCCTGGCCGATCAGGTGCAGCAGGCCCTCGACCACGGTGTCGCCGCTGGAGGCCAGGTCGGCCAGCGCGGTGGCGCTGCGCGAGGGCAGCTCGGGCCGGCTCACCACGAGGTCGGGGTTGCGCACCGCGCCGGGGCCGCTGTCGGCCGGGATCTTGCCGGGCGCGTCGGCCAGCATCAGCGCCGGGGCCCAGACGAAGGCGGCGCTGCGCAGGTCCAGCGGCTTCTCGTCCCAGGCACGGGCCCGTTGCTCGGGCGTGGGACCGGCGCCGGGGCGCGGCTCGCCGTCCGGGGGCTTGGGCTGGTTGCGCGCTTCGGCCGCTTCGTCGCTGAGTTCCTGGTCGATGCGGCGCGCGCGGTCGCGGATGCGCTGGAATTCCTCGCGCGAGACCAGCGACTGCACGGGGTAGGCGCGTTCGTTGTTCCAGTAGCTGTCGAAGCTGCGCGAGAGGTCCTGCACGATCGGGCCGGCCGCCAGCACGTCGACGTCGACGAAGTTGCCGGTGATGGCATTGCCGAAGTAGGCGTCGCCCAGGTTGCGCCCGCCCGTCACGCCCATCACGTTGTCGGCCAGGAACAGCTTGTTGTGCATGCGCTGCTGGATGCGCGAGACGTCACCGATGGCGTTGAGCATGCGGTTGAAGCCGGTGCCGCGCGAACCCGCCAGCGGGTTGAACAGCCGCATCTCGATGTTCGGGATGAAGGCCAGGCCGAGCACCAGCGCGTCGCGGCCGATGGTGTGGAAGTCGTCCAGCAGGATGCGCACCCGCACGCCGCGCTCGGCCGCCGCCTGCAGCCCGCGCACCAGCCGGCCGGTGCTGGCGTCGGCGTGGATGGCGTAGTACTGCAGGTCCAGCGTCTTCTGTGCGTTCTCGATCAGCGCCAGCCGGCTGCCGTAGGCGGCCTGGGGGCCGCCCAACAGCAGGAAACCGGAGTCGAAGCGCGCCTTGTCGGCGTTGCGGCGCTCCCGCAGCAGCGTGGCCAGCGCCGTGCCGTCGGGCGAGGCGAGCGCGGTCGAGACGGGGCGGTCCACCTCCTTCGGCAGCTGCGCGCAGGCGCCGAGCACCAGGAGGGCCAGCAGCGTGACGCTGCGGCGGACCAACGCGTGGAAGGAAGAAGAAGGCATGCGGCGGGATCTTTCCGGGGGCCGGGGAAGGCGGTGCCGCATGTATAGCCGAGTTGGCGTCCGTCGTGGGTGGGACGGGCGGCCAAAACCGGTGAAGGAAGACGTCGCTCAGCGCCCGGCGCCGAGTTCTTCCTGGCGCTCCAGCGCGGCGAGCAGTTCGTCGTCGATCTTGGCGTGGCGCTCGCTCAGCTCGACCGCGCGCGAGGCGTCGCTTGCATAGATGGCGCCGCCGTCGAGTTCGAGCATTTCGCTGATGCGCTTCTGCTCGGCTTCGAGGGCTTCGATCTGCGCGGGCAGGGCTTCGAGTTCGCGCTGCTCCTTGTAAGAGAGCTTCTTGCGGGGACCACCGGTGGGGGCTGCGGCGGTTGTAGCCGCGGGCGCCGGGGCTGGTGCGGCGGCTGGAGGCGGCGGTGGTGCCGACGCGAGGCGCTGCTCGGCGATTTCGCGCGCGCGCTTGGACTGGATGAGCCAGTCTTCCACGCTGCCCTCGTACTCGCGCCAGCGGCCATCGCCCTCGAAGGCGATCGTGCTGGTCACCACGTTGTCGAGGAAGGTGCGGTCGTGGCTCACGAGGAACACGGTGCCGTCGTAGTCCTGCAGCAGGCCTTCGAGCAGCTCGAGCGTGTCGATGTCCAGGTCGTTGGTCGGCTCGTCGAGCACCAGCACGTTGGCCGGGCGCGCGAACAGGCGCGCCAGCAGCAGGCGGTTGCGTTCGCCGCCGCTGAGCGAGCGCACGGGGGAGTTGGCGCGCGCGGGCGAGAACAGGAAGTCCGACAGGTAGCTCTTGACGTGCTTCTTCTGGCTGCCGATTTCGATCCACTCGCTGCCGGGGCTGATGAAGTCTTCCAGCGTGGCGTCGAGGTCGAGCTTGTCGCGCATCTGGTCGAAGTACGCCACCTGCTGGTTGGTGCCGCGACGGATCTTGCCGCTGTCGGGCTCGAGCTCGCCCAGGATCAGCTTGAGCAGCGTCGTCTTGCCGGCGCCGTTCGGGCCCAGCAGGCCGATCTTGTCGCCGCGCAGGATGGTGCCGCTGAAACCGCGGATCACGGTCTTCTCGCCGAAGGACTTGGTGGCGTCGGTGAGTTCGGCCACGATCTTGCCGCTGGACTGGCCCGAGGCCACGTCCATGTTGACGCTGCCCTGCACCTCGCGGCGCGCGGCGCGGCTGGCGCGCAGTTCCTGCAGCCGCGTGATGCGGCTCTGGCTGCGCGTGCGGCGCGCTTCGACGCCCTTGCGGATCCAGATCTCTTCCTGCGCCAGCAGCTTGTCGGCCTTGGCGCTGATGATCGCTTCCTGGGCGAGCTGCTCTTCCTTCTGAACGAGGTACTGCTCGAAGTTGCCCGGGTAGGAACCCAGCTTGCCCCGGTCGAGCTCCACGATGCGGGTGGCGACGCGGTTCAGGAAGCTGCGGTCGTGGGTGATGGTGACGACGCTGCCCTTGAAGTCGATCAGCAGCTGTTCCAGCCACTCGATGGAGTCGAGGTCCAGGTGGTTGGTGGGTTCATCTAGTAGAAGGACGTCCGGCGCGGCCACCAGGGCCTGGGCCAGCGCGACCCGCTTGCGCGTGCCGCCCGAGAGCGAGCCGACGCGCGCGTTGCGGTCGAGGTGGAGGCGGTGCAGCGTCTCTTCGACACGCTGCTCCCAGTTCCAGGCGTCGTAGGCTTCGATCTTGGACTGCAGGGCGTCCAGGTCGAGCCCGTCCGCGCCGGAGAGATACAGGTCACGGATGGCGATGACTTCGCCCAGGCCCTGGCTGGCGGCGGTGAAGACGTCCGCATCCATGTCCAGCGCGGGTTCCTGCGCCACGTAGGCCACGCGCAGGTTCTGCTGCAGCTGCAGCGTGCCGTCGTCGGGCTTTTCCAGCCCGCCCAGTATCTTGAGCATCGACGACTTGCCGGCGCCGTTGCGGCCGATCAGGCCGATGCGTTCCGATTCGAGAAGAGAGAAGTCCGCATGATCCAGCAGCGGGACGTGACCGAACGCGAGCTGCGCGTCGAGGAGTGTGATGAGTGCCATGTGGCACGGATTATCGGAGGGGCGGGTGACGGCGCCTGGCGGCCGGGGAAGAAGGCTTCTTTGTGACGCTCTATATAGAAGGGGCTGGAGTCCCCTGGGAGAGACGTCGGCAACCAGGGAAGAGGCTTGAAGCGGGCGGCGAGCGCGGCGGCAAAGGTCTTCTTCAAGTTTCTTTCAGCTTGGCTTGCACGAGCCGAAATCTGTCATATACTCGTGGGCTTCGCTGCTGAATACCTCTGGTGTTTGAAGCGGCCGGTGCTCCCAGGAGCGTTGGTTGTGGGTGGTGAAGAAAGTCTTCGAAAGTTGACG